>CAWDFF010000011.1:0-177219 GCA_963801545.1 Terriglobia bacterium
CCACGCCAGGCCGGTGACCAGCCCAACTTCACTCTTTTCGTGGGCCAGCGTGTCACGGAACTTGATCACGCCCAGGAAGTCATTGACGTTGTCATTGCCGATGGCGACGTTATAGCCGTCGCCTTCCTTCACAACCCTGCGCGCCACTTTCCGGCAAACGTTGCCGATTTCGCGCTCCAGATTGCGAACGCCGGCTTCCCGCGTGTAAGAGCGAATCAGCGCGGTGATGGATTCGTCGGTGAATTTGAGGTTCTTGTCGGTCAACCCGGCCTGCTGCAACTGCTTCTTGACCAGGAACTGCTTTGCAATCTCGACTTTCTCGTACTCGGTGTACCCGTGCAGACGCAGCACTTCCATCCGGTCTTGTAGGGCGGGTGGAATGGTGTGCATGACGTTGGCGGTAGCAATGAAGAAGACTTGTGAGAGATCGTATTCGACATCAAGGTAGTGATCCACGAACATGAAATTCTGTTCGGGATCGAGAACTTCGAGCAGTGCAGCCGACGGGTCGCCGCGGAAATCCATCGACATCTTATCGACTTCGTCCAGCATGAAGACCGGATTCTTGGTACCGGCTTTCTTCATCATCTGGATGATCTGACCCGGCAGGGCGCCAATGTAGGTACGGCGATGGCCGCGAATCTCGGCCTCATCGCGCACGCCGCCCAGCGACATGCGGACGAACTTCCGGCCAGTAGCTTTGGCAATCGACATCCCCAGCGAAGTCTTGCCGACGCCGGGAGGCCCAACGAAGCAAAGGATCGAACCTTTCGGATTCTTGACCAGTTGCCGCACTGCGAGAAATTCCAGGATGCGGTCCTTGATCTTTTCCAGCCCGTAATGATCTTCGTTCAGGACTTTCTCGGCGCGAGTGATGTTGCGGATTTCCTTGGAACGCTTCTTCCAGGGAACCGCCAGCAGCCAGTCCAGATAATTACGCGAGACCGTGGACTCGGCCGACATGGGCGGCATGGCTTCCAGTTTCTTGAGTTCCTGTACCGCCTTGTCGCGCACTTCCTTGGGCATGCCGGCGGCTTCGATCTTCTTTTTCAGTTCGTCGAACTCGCTCTTTTCGCCCCGGCCCAGTTCCTTTTGGATGGCCTTGATCTTCTCGTTGAGGTAGTACTCTTTCTGCGCCCGCTCCATTTGCCGCTTCACCCGCGACTGTATGGTGCGGTCCATGTTCAGTTTTTCGATCTCGATATCGAGCACGTCACCGATCCGGGTCAGGCGCTCAGCGGGATCGAAAATTTCCAGCAGTTCCTGTTTTTCTTCGATGGAAAGCTGCAGGTTGGCGGCGATGGTGTCGGTCAGCTTGGCCGGATCTTCCATCCTCACGGCCGCGATCATGGTTTCGTAGTTGAGCGACTGGCACAGCTTTACGTACTGCTCGAAAAGCGCCGTAACCCGCTGCATCCCAGTTTCGATCTGCGGGTTGGTTTCCGTCGCGTAACGTGCCACGCGGACCGAAACCTGCATGTAGCCTTCGGTCTCGCTGATCTGCAGGACTTTGCCGCGCTCGATACCTTCAACCAGGACCTTGATATTGCCGTCGGGCAGCTTGAGGCTCTGGACAATATTTACGATGGTGCCCACCTGGTAGATCTCGTTGGGCTTGGGCTCATCAATGCTGGCGTCGTGCTGGGTGGCGAGGAAGATTTTCTTGTCCGCAGCCAGCGCTTCTTCCAAAGCGCGAACGCTCGATTCCCGCCCCACTACAAACGGAGTCATCATGTAAGGGAAGATGACTACGTCCCGGATGGGCATCATGGGAAGTTTTTTGGTCTCGAATTTTTCCTTGACTATGCTCACTATTTCTCCCGACCGCTGGTTTGCGTTCGCGACGCTTAATCCTGGCTCCCACCCAAGGGAGCCTTAGTTTACCCCGCCTTGTCCATCATTGCGAGCGTAACGCTGCGCTTCTCCACCATCTCCCGGGTGACTTCAAACTCCTTCACCTTCTTCTGGCTGGGCAAATGGTACATGAGATCGAGCATTAACTCCTCCAGAATCATACGCAATCCGCGGGCGCCGACCCTGCGTGCCATGGCCTGCCGCGAGATCGCTTTCAGCGCCTCGTCGCTGAACTTGAGCCGAACATTCTCGAATTCGAACAGGCGCTGGTATTGCTTGATGATCGCGTTTTTCGGCCGGGTCAGAATTTCGATCAGAGCGAACTCGTCCAGGTCTTCCAGTACGCCAACCACGGGTAAGCGCCCCACGAACTCGGGAATCAGGCCAAACTTGATGAGGTCCTCAGGTTGGATGTCGCTGAGCAGTTCAAAGTTCCGCTTGCGGTTGGCGGCTGGAGTTTCTTCCGGCTCACCTTCCTCCGCTCCCACCTTGAAGCCGAGCGATTTTTTGCCTACGCGCCGACCGATGATCTTTTCCAGTCCGACGAAGGCTCCACCGCAAATGAACAGGATGTTGGTCGTATCCACCGGAGTGAATTCCTGGTGGGGATGCTTGCGCCCGCCCTGCGGCGGCACGTTGGCGATCGTGCCTTCGAGGATTTTCAGCAGCGCCTGCTGCACTCCCTCACCGGAAACATCGCGGGTAATGGATGGGTTCTCATCCTTGCGTCCAATCTTGTCCACTTCGTCGATGTAGATGATTCCGGTCTGGGTGCGGCCGACGTCGCCGTCGGCGGCTTGCAACAGCTTGAGGATGATGTTCTCCACGTCCTCGCCGACGTAACCCGCTTCGGTCAGGGTGGTTGCATCCACGATGGCGAAGGGCACATCGAGCATGCGGGCCAGAGTCTGAGCCAGCAACGTCTTGCCGGTCCCGGTCGGGCCGATCAGCATGATGTTGGATTTGGTCAGTTCAACGCCGTCGCCGGCGCGCTGGCGGTTCATGTAAATCCGCTTGTAGTGGTTGTAAACCGCCACCGCCAGTTTTTTCTTGGTCTGCTCCTGGCCGATTACGTATTCATCGAGGAAACTCTTCACTTCCTGCGGCTTGGGGAGTTGATTGGGGGTGGTGGTGGGAGGCGTCGCGGTGCGGTCATCTTCCAGGATGGAATTGCAGACCGCCACGCACTCGTCGCAAATGTAGGCCCTGGGATAATCGCTGGGGGATGAAATCAGTTTGGCCACTGCGTCCTGCGACTTGTGGCAGAACGAACAGCGCAACATCTCCTCGGTGCCAGTCCTGTTTTTCACTCGGCTTTACTCCTTCGTTAACCCGCTCTCTCCCGCTCCATCGCCCTTTGTGCCGGTCGGCGGGACAGATCGTTTCACGCCGAGACTGCTCGGAACTGATCGGGCGAAAACCCGATCATACCCTTATCTCGTCTTATAGATGATATCGTCTATGATTCCGTATTCCTTAGCCTGCTGCGCGTTCATAATGAAGTCGCGCTCCACATCTTTCTCCACCTTTTCCAGCTTCTGGGCAGTGTGTTTGCTCATTAACTGGTTAGTAATCTCTCTCATACGAAGAATCTCACGAGCGTGGATGTCGATATCCGTGGCCTGACCCGACAGCCCGCCCATGGAGGGCTGGTGGATCAGAATGCGCGAGTTCGGCAAAGCCAGTCTCTTTTTGGGCTCGCCTGCGGCGAGCAACAGCGCCGCCATGCTGGCCGCCTGACCGATGCAGATGGTTGTGACATCGTTCTTCACGTATTGCATGGTGTCGTAGATCGCCATGCCCGCGGTGATGGATCCGCCCGGCGAGTTGACATAAAGCTGGATGTCTTTCTCCGGATCTTCCTGTGCCAGAAACAGCATCTGTGCAATCACCAGGTTGGCGATGTTGTCGTCAATCGGTGTGCCGATGAAAATGATGTTGTCCCGCAGCAGGCGGGAATAGATGTCGTAAGCCCGTTCTCCCCGGCCAGTCTGCTCGATGACCATGGGGACCAGCATCATTTTTGGATCGTTCACATTCACCGTCCACACTCCTGTTCCCGACTACTTGCTCTTCTGGGAGGATCGAAAATGTCCGCGTCAGGCGGACTGGCGATATAGAAAATCGAGGGTCTTTTCGCTGCGGATTCTATTTCGAATTCTATCGAGCGCTCCATCGCGTGTCAAACGCGCGCGAATTGCTTCCGGCGTTTGTTTCGACTGTGTGGCGAGCGCTTCGATCTCCTTGTCGATCTCCGCATCGCTGACCTCGATCTTCTCCTCCTCCGCGATCTTGTCCAGCACCAGGGAAGCCTTCACTTCCTGAAGCGCTTGCTCCCGTTGTCCGACCCGCAGCCGGTTCAAATCCATTTTCTTGATGTCTTCGGCTTTCATGCCTTGCGCCGCCAGCGCGCGCAACCCGCGCTCCAGGCGCACATCGATTTGGCGGTCCACCAGCGCTTCCGGTACTTCGAATTCGCTCCGCTTCACCAGTTCCGCCACCAGTTTGTCCTTGGCCTGGTGCTCGGCGGCATGTTTGCGCTCGGCTTCCATGCTTTCACGAATGCGCTGGCGCACTTCGTCCAGGTTCTTGAACTCTCCCAGTTGCGTGGCAAACTGATCGTCCAGTTCCGGCAGGGTCTTTTGCTTGATGGAGTGCACCTTCACCGTGTAAGTGAAGGTCTTTCCCGCCAGGCGTTGTTCGGTGGCATCCTGAGCGTACACAACTTCGAACACGCGCTCATCGCCGGCGGAAGCTCCGCGCAGGTTCTCGGTAAATTCGGGCATGGTGTTTTTGCCGGCAATTTCCACCATGATTTCGTCCATGTGAACCGGCTTGGCGTCGCCATCTTTCTCTTTAGGCTGGCCGTCAAGCGACACCTGGGCATAGTCGCCGTCAGCCAGCGCCCGGCCCTCCACGGTCGTGAAGGTGGCATGCTGCTCTCGAAGATCGTTCAATGACTGCGCAACTTCTTCGTCGGTGACCGCGATCTCAGGCTTTTCCGCGCGCAATTCCTTGTAGCCCTCGACCTTGATTTCGGGCATCACGTCAAAACTGGCCTTAAAGCGCAGGGGTTCGTTGTCCTTCAGGTGAAGGTCGGTAACCTGCGGTTGCGATATCGGGATCAGCCCTTGCTTGTCGGCTTCTTTGCGGAAATAGCGCGGCACCAGCGCTTCCACGACATCGCTCTTAAGATCCTCGGAAAAACGCTGGCGGATGATGGACGCGGGGACATGTCCGCGGCGGAAGCCGGGAATGCGCGCCAGCTTCTGATACTTCTGGATCAGGGACTCAGTCTCGCGATTGACTTCGGCAACGGGAATTTCAACCTGGATCTCCCGCCGGGTGCTGCTGGTAGTTTCAGTGGGGCTCACATTTACCTTTCAAACTGCGACCGAACCAACCGTCCCGTTTTGGAACTGAAGGCAGAGTCGAACATAAGCGGCTGCAACTCTGAGTGTAAAGACTGAGGGAGAGCAGCGTCAAACTTGCGAGGCCGGAAACTAGGTAACAAACGTAACCTCCGGGGGACATCGAAAGCACGCAGACTGGTTGATCGCGCCCGATCTGGCTTGTAAGGCGCTTTGGTTATGCCTGCCCAGAGCATTTAACCGCAAAGGGCGCTGAGAAAAGCCACCAAGAACGCAGAGAAAATCTTTTGCAGGGTTCTCTTTGCGACCTTTGCGGTAATCTCTTGATGATCAGGAATCGAATGATGTCCGACTGGCTGGTTGAACTCAATCGCGAAGTCGTCGCCTGCACGCGCTGTCCCCGCCTGGTGGAATATCGCGAAAAAATCGCACGCGAGAAGCGCCGCGCCTACTTGGATTGGGACTATTGGGGGAAACCGGTCCCCGGATTCGGCGACCCCAATGCGCGGGTGCTGGTGCTCGGCCTCGCGCCTGGCGCCCACGGCTCCAACCGCACCGGACGGCCGTTTACGGGTGATGCCTCGGGAAAATTTATGTATCCCATCTTGTACGAGGCCGGATTTTCCAATCAGCCCAATGCCACCGACCGCAAGGATGGCCTTGTTCTAAAGAATCTCTACATCACCGCGGCGGTGCGTTGTGCGCCGCCCGATAACAAGCCTCTGCCGCAAGAACTGACTAACTGCGCACCCTACCTCGATCGTGAAATGGATGGGCTCAAGAATGTGAAAGTGGTGGTGGCGCTGGGCAGAATCGGATTCGAAGCTTATCTCAACTATTTGAAACACGGGGGCCTGCTCCAGAGCAAGAAGCCGTACGTGTTCCGGCACGGCGCGGCATACCAAATGCCGGACGGCAAGACGCTGCTGGCCTCTTACCATCCTTCAAACCAGAATACTCAGACGGGAAAGCTCACACGCCAGATGTTCGCCGGCATCTTTAAAGACGCTGCGCGCTTGGCCGTTCTTAGAATCGAAGCTTGAGTTCGGCTTGAATTGCCCGCGGGGTAACAAAGTGAGTGCCCGAGAAGCTCGAAAGGAAGTTGTAGAGCGCGACCTGGTTGCTGAGGTTGGTCACCGTGATCTTGGCGTCCAGATGGCAAGGCTCTGAATGCCAGATGTCATCGAGCCCGGCGGCCATGTCGAACAGATTGCGAGGGACGATGCGCGAGGGATTGCGGTCAGGATCATAAGTGCCGTTTGGGACGATGTGCACCCTGGTGGCTCCCGCGTTCGGTGATGCACAGGATCGCAAAGGCGTATTGACCGTTGCGAATAGCGCACCGCAATACAGACCCATCTGGGCCTGCTCATCTCCGGTCAGGGTCAGTGCGGTCGCGTAGTCAGGAACGCTGACCGCGACCAGTCCGCTATCGAATCTCCATGTGAAACCAAACCATGGTGCACGCGGCGTGGGCTGGTAGTGCACGAATGTGGTCTGTTGAAAGCCTTGGTCATGATCGGGTCGAGCCACGGGCGCGTATTCGGTGCCGAAGTTAATCCCTCCCACCTCGGGGCTGAAGAGACGGGAGCGGGTGTGACCGAGGATGGTGAAGGCCGAAAATCCGCGTACCGGCGCAAGCGTGACCCTGGCCATCGCACCATCGATCTTCGAACGCGCGAACTGGATTGGGAAATTGAGCGGCGTGTTGAGAATCACATTGAAGTCGAACGCGCCATTCGTGAACTTCCAAAAATATTCGCCATCGAGTGTGATGCGCCTGCCGATTGCCTGGCCGAAGCCGACGTTGAACTGATTGCGGCGGCCAGGCACCAGCGGTTCGACGGTGGCGTTGCCCAGCGCGCCGCCCGCGAGGCCGCCGGGACCGGTGGAACTCGATAGCACGAGATTCTCGTTGTACGGCGTGACCATCACGCGGGCGTAGGAGACCCGCACCACGGTCCCGAGGTAAAGGCAGTTGGTAACTCAGGCCCGTCCGCGGTTGCAGCGCGCTGCCATGAGATATCCCGTCATAACGATCCCCCCGGATGCCCAGGTTGATTCCCAGGCGGCCAAAGTTCATCGTGTCCTGAACGTAGGCGCTTTGCTCCCTGATGGTGGCGGCGCCACGGAACTGAAAGAGGGTTCCGCCGCGGGTCAAATCGTATTGCAACAGGCTCGCTTGAAATGCCGGGTTCGACAGGTCACCCCTGATTGCGCAATCTGCGGGCGCTCTGATATCGGGATTCGGTACGGGAACGCCTTGCGAATCGAGACAAGGTGAGTTGAAAGCTGGATCCGTCAATCCCGTGGTGAAGAATTCGTTCAACGGAGTCCATTGCGCCTGGAAGCCAGTCTTCACGTTGTGATGCTTCTTTGTAAAGGACAGGTCGATTCGCGCTCCGAAGTTCACCAACGAGCGGTCTTGTGAGAAAGTTGCTGGCTGGTCAGAAAATACACTGCGAGAGGGATAGTAGTCGACATGGTCCTGCCGCCACCATGCGTTAGCGTTCAGTAGCCGGGACGGACCGAAAAAGTGGGAGTATGCAGCGGCAACATTCTCGTTTTGCATCAGCTGGCGCTGATTCTGAAGGTCTGTCTCCTGGAGATAAGTGTTCGGTGTCTGAAACCAGGATCGTCCATAGGACAGGTTCAGGTGAAATGAGTCAGCCGGAGTGGGTTGCACGTCGAAACGGTCGAAGAGGTTCTCCGCATTGCCCGTGGCGTGCAGGGGCACAAACTCCGGAGTGTCAAGAAACCTTCCGCTGCGGGTGGAGTCCGCCGTGAAAAAATTGCCGAATCTCGAATCGCCGGTCAACAGTGAAAACCCGCCGGTTCCCGTGCCAAAAGAACCGTAGCCGAGCGAAACCGCGCCCTTTGGTTTGCCGGCCTTCAACCCCGACCGGGTCACGGCCCGGACGGTCATGCTGGTTTTATCGCCAAACTCCGCCGGGGGAGCGCCTGTGATCACATCGACCGACTCGACCGTATTCAGCGACACCTGGTTTGAGAAGGTGCGGCTTTGCTGGTCTGAGATTGGCTGACCATCGACATTGAACGAGACCTCTGCATGCTCGCCGAGAGGATGAAATGAACCATTAGAATCGGCCGCAACGCCGGGGGTTCCTAACGTCAGCGCGTTGCTGAACCCGCCATTGACTGCGGTGTTCGGAAGACTATCGGTTAGAGCTGAGCCGATTTCGGTGTGTGCCCTCGCGGATGCTTCGATGTCGACACGCGATCCTTCCACAGTAACGCTCTCATGAACGCTGCTCAAGGGCAGAACGATCGTCACCGGCTTCAGGTTTTTTGTGAAAATCGCCACCACGGTTTCGGCGATCTGGAATCCCGCGGCTTCGACACGCAGCTTGTACTGGCCGCTCTGAAGACCTTCCAAGCTGAAGCGGCCCGATTTGTCTGTGGTCGCGCTGGTTTCCAGGGACGAATCCAGGTTCCGGACTTTTACATGCGCACTGGCGATTGCCGCTCCGGTTGAGTCCGTGATCAAACCTTCAAAAACCTGGCTCGCGGTTTTGTTTTGTGCGCAAACCAGAGAGACGGATATCAGGCAAAACACGACCAGTCCCGGCGTCCAGGGAGCACGAGGAAGTCCTGAAGCAGATGTCGTCAAATAGCGTTGCCTCCGCACTTCGCAGTCTCCTGAGCACTAGAATAACCCGTTTTAGTGAACCACAATATACCATAACTCATTAACTATGATTAATATAAACGGTGGGGGACTGCCCGGGAACTGGTCTTACGAACCTGCGGAAGATTCATGAGACATGCGGATATGCTCCCGGACCTTCGCCCCAAGGTGAGGGGGAAGTGGTGGTCAGAAGCCCACAAACACCGGTTCCGGTTCGAGGTGAATGCACCAGAGTTCTTCCACACGCTGCTGAATGTGTTCTTTCAATGCGACGATGTCTGCGGCGGTTGCTTCTCCGCGGTTCACGATGGCCAGTGCATGCTTGCGCGAAATCCCGACCTGGCCGCTGCGATACCCTTTGCTGAAGCCCGAGTGCTCCACCAGCCAGGCGGCTGAAACCTTCCTTTGGGAATCGAGCATAGGATAGCTGGGGATCTGCAGTCCCTTCGCAGCCGCCCGCTTGTTCAACTCGGCGTACTGATCGCCGGCAAGGACGGGATTCTTGAAAAAAGATCCGGCGCTGCGACAGTCCTCGTCCCCCGGGGTGATCAGCATGGCCTTTGCGGCGCGTATGCGTCGCACCGCTTCCCGGGTGCTGGTCAGAGAGGGAGTCTGCTGGAAGCCAGCGAAGTGTCTTTTCAGATCCTGATATTCAATGCGAGGTTTGCCACCTGGGGTGAGGGAATAGGTTACGCGCAGGATGATGAAGCGTCCGCGCTCGCTGGTGTTGAAGATGCTGGTGCGATATTCGAAGGCGCAGGCCTGGGCGCAGAGTTCGCGAATCTGACCGTCTGTCAGGTCCAGCACAAGCACGGAGTCGATGGTTTCGGCTACCTCCTGGCCGTACGCTCCCACATTCTGTACGGGTGTGCCGCCCACGCTGCCCGGAATTCCGCTCAGGCACTCAATTCCCGCACAATTTTTGGCCACGGCCCGGGCTACGAATCTGTCCCACTCCTCGCCTGCCCCCACTTCGAAGAGCGTTTTGCCGTCCTCGTTACTGCTGCGCTCGTCGATTCCTGAAATCGCAATTTTCAGAACCAGGCCTGGCCAACCTGCGTCCGAGATCACCAGGTTGCTGCCGCCGCCCAGCACAAATAGAGGAAGGTTCCGGGAGCTCGCAAACTGCACCGCTTCACTCACTTCGTTGGCAGTTTTTGACTCCGTGAAATAACGTGCCGGGCCGCCTACTTTAAGGGTGGTCAAAGGGGCCAAAGGCAGGTTTTCCAGAATCATCATGATGGTATGATTGTTGTCAATATATACGACGAGTAGAAGGGCCAGGTTGGGGCTCTGCAGGTACGTCGGGACACATCCCGGTGTGACTTGCGGGACTCGAAACCGGAGAATTTTGCGCCATTTCTAATGACAGCGAGCAATCATCGCGAGGAGAAAAAATGTACCCAGAGATCATGGTGATTCCGATGCGCGAGGAACTAACCCGCCTCGGCATTCAGGAACTGCGAACACCGGCTGAGGTTGATCGCGCCGTAGCCAACCAACCCGGCACGACAATGGTAATAGTGAACTCGATTTGCGGATGCGCCGCCGGCCGGATGCGTCCCGCGGTGCGCGCCGCATTGCAGCACTCGAGCCGCCCCGAGAAGTTGTTCAGCGTGTTTGCCGGTCAGGACAAAGAGGCCACGGACCGTGCGCGCTCCTATTTTGCAGGCTATCCGCCGTCTTCACCTTCGATCGCGCTGCTGCGCGACGGTAAGGTGGTCCACATGATGCAACGCAGCGACATCGAGCATCGTGAGGCAGCCGACATCGCTAACGAGCTGAAAAACGCTTTCGATAAGTTCTGTCCCAAACCCGCGCCGGTCGTGTAGTACCGAAGATGCACACGTGGGGGCAGAGCCTGTCCTGAGCGAAGTCGAAGGATGTCCTCACCTGCCCAGCGGAGCGAAGCTCCGCAGTTGTGGTTCGAAGACTGGGTTCGCGAGCCTCTCGAAACCCCCTGGCGAGCTTCGCTCGCCCGCCCAGATGAGGACATCTGGGCCTACGCAATTCGCCTCAGAAGCGGAACAGGTACGACGCTTTTACGAACAAGTCCCCGTCCATCGTTTCTCAGCCGGCCTCCGTGCAGGAGATCTCCATCGACATCATTTCGTAGCGGCAGCAGCACGTTTTCCAGGTTGCTGTTGTAGCCGACATAGAATGCCGTGCTGGGATGCACCAGATACGTGATCAGGAAATCCGCATTGAAGTTCTTGGTCGTTTCCAAATAGGTAAAAGCAGGATTCGCGAGAACCGCATTGTACTCGCCGATAAAGCGGAATGAGAGTTTCCTGGTGTATTGATAGTTCCACTTGGAACGGATGATGTGATTGTTCATGCTCCCAAACGATCCCAGCCGATTGTGCAGCCGCAACAGCAAATAAGTGTTATCGATTCGCAGCGACTTGCTGGGCCGAACCGTCAGGGTTGTGGTAACGCTGGTACGTCCCGCCAGAAATGGGGCGACGTTGTCCGGCGAGTCGTAGTTCACCCGGCTGCCGAAGCGATAGTCCATCTGCAAGGAGATGGGGCGGTAGAGGCTCGTCTTGAACTCAACTTCGGTGGTGTGGCGAACGTACTTCTGATTGCTGGTCAAGGCGCTGAAATCTCTAGGCCGCAGTAATTCCATCTCTTTCGCGTAATAAAAGTTGAGAAAGGTCTGGCCCATAAACTCGGTCTTGAGAGCAGGGAAGTAGCCAGAGCCCAGGTAATTCCCCTCGTGATCGAAGGTGTGGTAGACCTCCATCTGCGGTCCCCATGAAATCAGATGTTTTCCTTCCGGACGGAAGCTGTATTCCAGGCGCTGGTAGACATTGTGAATGTCAGGCTGGGGATCGAAGCCGGTGAAGGTGCGAAATCCGTCGCTGCGATCGGAATAGTCCATGATGTAATTCAGTTTTCGTCCCGCGCGCTGCAGGACGACCTCCGCCGCAGGGCCGGCAAGATAGGTCCCGAAGGTGCAACTGTCGTTGCGAGTGTCACTGCAAAGCGTGGAACTGAGTACGCCCTGAAAGCTGGCGACCCAGTTGGAATTGAGTTTGAAGCGGCCGTCAATTCCGCCCACCCGGTTGAAATATGGGCCCACCTCGCGATCCGTGAACATCAATCCCAGCGAAGACTGGCTTCCCAGATCGCGGCTGACCCGGCCTACCGCGAAGTACGCATGCTTTCCGAAGAGTGAATTGTCGGGAGCGACTTCGGTACCGGGCGAGGCGTCATCGGCCACCAGCATCCCTACCGCCCAGGGCCCGTCCTTTCCCGTCAGGCGCACGCCCCACTGCGGATCGACGATGCGGCGGGTGAAAAGCAGGGGAATGGGAGTCTGGAAATAATTGGAATTTTCGAGAAAGAACGGACGCTTCTCAGGAAACTGCACTTCGAAGCGCTGATTCACTGTCACCTGTGGATCATCGGATTCGATCTGGCTGAAATCCGGATTTGCAGTAGCGTCCAGAACGAACTTGTCCTTCACCACTGCCTTGGCGTCGAGACCGATCTGCCCGAAAGCATCGCGCTGCGTGAAGGTCGGATGGTCCAGATCACGCAGGTCGAGGTCCCGGAATGAACGAAAGAGTCCGTATGGGATGAGCTGGAAATTGTGTCCCGGAGAAATGTTTTCCAGACCCGTGGCATCGCCTTCCTGGTTCAACCGGCCTTCGATTCGGCTTGAATACCGGGGCCAGAATGAACTTTCATTGTTGCGCAGGATATTCCGGTTGAGCAGGATTCCCCAGGTTTGCGGATCATTGGAGGCAAACCGCAGGCTGCGAAACGGGATGGCCATCTTGATCACGAAACCTTGCGGGGTGATCTTGGCTTCGGTGTCAAAGACCGTGTCGAAGGACATATCGAAATCCTGGCCCTCGGTCCACAATGCATCTGCTTGTACTCCCATCGCATTGGAAAAGAAAGCGTAGGCGCGCCGATGGTCGTGGAAAGTGTCCAGCAGCAATTCGACCGTGTCGTCGTCAAATACATCTTCCCGCCGCGAAAGCCGGGCACGAATGTTCTGCGGATCGTTATCGAAACAGATGAAAATGGTGTACAGGTTCTTGTCGTCGTAGCCGAGATAAGCTTCGGTGCGCTGTGATACCGGTTCTCCGTCCCTGGGAACGCGCTGGATAAACTGGTCGACCTTGGCCAACTTGCCCTCCCAGGCCGGACTGGGTTTCATTTCCAGGAAGTCTTCAAGCAGGGGAGGCCTGCTCAGTCGCGGAATTGTGACCTGGGCAAATGTGGGCGGGGCCGGGGCGGCGAAGAGTGCGCCCGGGAGGCTTAACACGATGATTGCCGCCGCACAGCAGAACCCCTTGCACAACCTCCGCACGCCCGCCTCCGTGTCACCCGAGGTATTGCTGCGTTAGACGCAGGCGAGCACGCGAAGTCATACCGGACGCCGTGCCAGTATGTAAAAGGTTGTTAACAATTATTGAAAGCTTTTTAGGACTCAGAGATAATTCCGGAACTCTTGGAATTCCGCACCGCCTGGAATGTCATCTCGTTCGCTCGGCTTCGGGTTTGTCGCTTCCAGGCAAAGAATAACTCGGCGTAACTTTGTGTGATGTATGAGCTTCGTTCGATTCCGAGGTCCTGCGCGGTCCGATCGATCCAGCGGCCCGGCCCTTCGATTTCGCCAAACCAACCGATGGGTGTTTCGTCTACCACCACATGGCCCCGGCCATCTCCCCATTCTGCACGATATTTCTCGTAGCGGAACGTGGGTGCGAAACCGAGAGCCCGTAAGATTTTTTCCAGTTTGTCGCCTTCGGAAATCTTAGTTTCTGTCTCGACCCGGGTCTTGTAGCGGGTTACTTTGCTTTTTGCCTTGTGCGTCAGCAACCACTCCTTTCCGTACTTGCGCAGACGCAACAATTCTCCACGCTTTCGCAACGGGCTACCGGGCAGGTCATACAAAGTGTTTTGTTCCAGAGTCCGGCGAGTCACTTGGTGGAACCCCGCCGCGCGCAGTCGAGGCGTAAGGTTGCGAATGTCGTCTACTCGAAACTTGATCTCGGTTTCCTGATTGGAGGACATAGGAAAATCGGCGTCAGACCTCGGACCTCGGACCTCGGACTTCAGACCTCGGACTTCAGACCTCGGACTTCAGACCTCGGACTTCAGACCTCGGACCTTCAACCTCGATCATTTGAGAATTAAAGCCGAAGCCCGAGGTCCGACGGCTGACGCCCGAAGTCTGAAGCCGGTTCAAGAAAACGTCGGGAGCTTTACCAAATCGTCCCTGGGCACTGACTCTGTGGGATTTCCAGCCTTGCGCCAAGCCGCCAGTCCGCCCACGATGACGAACGCGTTGAAGCCGTTTTCCCGCAGCATATGCGCCACCCGGGCGCTGGTCGCTTCGCGCTGTCAAGTACAGTAGACATAAATGTCCTTGTCCTTGGGCAAAGTCTTGAGCTCTTCCGACAGATTATTCGGTTCCAGCCGGATTGATCCCTTAATTCGCGCCGCTCCGGCGTCGTAGTATCCGTGGCTGCGTACATCCATCAGCAGGATTTTGTCTTTGTCGCCCGACGCCAGCCTGCTCGACAACTCTTCCACCTGCACCCGCGGCACCACGCGGTAGACAGCGTGTTTGCGGTAGAGCCAGATCCGATACGCGGCATAACCGATGAGCGCGATCACGGTCACACCTTCGACGGCACGGCCTGCCGCCTGAAAACCACGCATCATGGAGGCCAGAAAGTCTCGAAATAAAAAGCCGAGACTCACATAGGCAAGCGCGTAGAGTAATGCTCCCATGACATCCAGCCGCAAGAAGTCGTGCACCGGCATTCTCATGCTGCCGGCCAAGGGCGGCGCCATGGTATTGATTCCGGGGATGAACTTGGCGAACAGCAGAGTGATCTTGCCGCGCTTGTAGAACGATTCCGCCGATCGCAGAATGCAGGTTTCGGGATTGACTGAAAGTTTGCAGAGGAAGCCGAGCAGGCTCCATCCCATGGAGCGGCCCATCACGAACAGCAGGCAATCGCCGATCAGCATCGCGGCTACCGCCAGAGACAGAAGCCTGGTCAGGCTCAGAACTCCGGAGGCAGCGGCTGCGCCCCCGGCCACCAGGGCTATCGCTGCAGGAACCGGCATTCCGAGGGATTCGGCGAGGACAACGAAAAATACCAGAAGGTATCCGTGACGTCCGATTGATGAGAGCAATCCTGCCATCTTTGAGCGTGGTTCCTTCGGTGTAAGTCCGCTGCGCTAGTATAGAGAAAAGGGGCGGCCTTTGCCGCCCCACAAGTTCTCCGGTTCAGGAACAACTACTTCGACATGCTGTCCATTTTGTCCATCTTTTCTGCCTTGAGCATCTTCACGCTCATCACGTGGATCTGTCCCTTGTCGGCGTAAACGTGGGCGCTCAATTCGACATGATGGCCTTCATGCCCCTTCACCGCCTCAGGATTGACAATTTCCCACGACTTGCTGTCTTTGTCGGAGACAAATGTCAGCTTGTCGCCGTCCGCCTTGACTGTTCCTTTGAGGTTCTTCAGCGGTGCGGCCGGGGCTTTGCTCATGCCACTGTCTTTTGACATGTCCTGCGCGAAACCCGCCACGGTGAACATGACGGAAAGAGCCAGTGCAAAAACCAACAACTTTTTCATAAATCGATCTCCTTAGGGAATTGGGCTTGGATGTTTCGATTAAACTGCCTGTGGTATTTACGGTCGAGGGGGAGAAACGGATTCCTTCCCTCCACCAAGTCTACGCGAATTCCTGACCAGGAGGTTGGTCGAGTGCCATCCGCAAAGAACCCACGTGACCGCAAGTTCTTCAATCTCCCGCGCAAGGCGGCCTTGCCCTTCAGCGATGCCGTTCTGGTGGGGGACACGCTTTACTTATCGGGACGAATCGGCATCGATCCGGCCACCGGTTTAGCTCCCGCCAGCGTGGACGAGGAAGTAAAGTTGCTTTTTGACGGCTTCGAGAAAGTGCTTGCCCTGGCCGGGATGACCATGGATGACTTGGTGTCAGTCCAAATTTTCTCGCCGGACGTCTCGCTGTGGGAGCGATTTAACCAGGCCTACCTCAAGCGTTTCTCCAAAGAATTGCCGGCGCGAGCGTTCATCGGGTCAGGACCGCTGCTGAAAGGTGGACGGTTTGAGATGATGGGAATTGCGGTGAGGCGATAGTTGCTGGTCGTTGGCTCGTTGTCGTTGGTCGTTGATCCTTGGCCGTTGGCCAAAGACTATACAAATGACGTTTTGGATATTCAGATAGGGATTTTCAGATTCGTGACGACGGTTTTGGCCAACGACCAAGAGCCAACGACCAACGACTGACGATAAACGACCAGCTATTTCTCTCTTGCCACTACAAACTCAGGAGCCCACAGCAGCGCCCGCTTGATCTCGCTGTCAGGAAAACTGCAAATCGCGTTGCGCGCGAGTGTAGCGTACTGAGCGGCGCGGGCACTGGCCGCTTCGAGCGAACCATAGCGCTCCAGGATCCCCATGATCTCTCTGTGAGTGACGCCGTCGAAAGCGCGCTCGCGCAGTACGGTCTCGATGGCGGCGCGTTCTTCCGGAGTGCAGCGTTCCAGGGCGTGGATGACGGCCATCGTAACCTTGCCTTCCCGCAGGTCGCTGGCCACTGGCTTTCCCAGCACGTTTTCCGATGCGGTCAGGTCAAGCACGTCGTCAACGATCTGAAAGGCCATCCCCAGATCTCGCCCATACTGTGCCAGGCTTTCTTCCTGCTCTGGACTGGCGCCGCCCAGGATTCCACCCATGCGCATGCATACGGAAAAAAGGCAAGCCGTCTTGCGGAAGATCAAATCAAAGTGCTCGTCGAGCGAGATTAGCTTGCCGAGCTTCTCCATCTGCAGCAGCTCGCCCTCAACCATCTGCTGGGTCAGTTCGATCAAGGTGTCGAGAATGCGAAAGTTGCGCTCCTGCACTGCGACTTTGAAGGCCTGCATGTACAGCCAGTCGCCGGCCAGCACGCACTTCGAATTGCCCCATTGTGTGTTGGCTGCGGGCCGGCCGCGCCGCGTCCGGGCTTCGTCGATGATGTCGTCGTGTACCAGTGTCGCAGTGTGAATGATCTCCACGACCGCGCCCAACCGGACGGCGCCGCGGCCCTGATAGTTGAGCAGTTTTGCGGACAGTATCAGCAGCGCAGGACGGATACGCTTGCCGCCGCCTCCGCGCAGATATTCGCCGATCTCGGTGATGGCTTCGACGCCCGAGACCGTGTCCCGCCCAAACTCCCGCTCAATCGCGGCCAGATCTTCGCGCAGGAGCTCGAAGAATTCCTTCCCGTTGATGGTGGCGGGCGTGCTCACTAATTTGTCCGGTAATTCGTAAACTGCATGTCAATCCCGAAATCATGCTGCTTCAGCAGGGCAATGACGCCTTGCAGCGAATCACGATCCTTCCCGCTCACGCGCACCAGGTCTCCCTGGATCGAAGCCTGGACCTTGTTCTTGGAGTTCTTGATCAGCTTCACAATCTCTTTGGCTTTCTCCATCGGGACGCCCTGCTGCATAGTGATCTTCTGCTTGGCGGCGCCTCCCAGGGAAGACTCCACCGGTCCGTGGGTCAGCCCTTTCAGCGGCACACCGCGCTTGGCCAGTTTCTGCTGAAGAATGTCGCTCACCGCTTTCAGTTTGAATTCGTCGATCGAGTGCAACACAATGGCATCCTTGCCCTCAAGTTCAATGTTGGACTTGGAGTCCTTCAAATCGAAGCGGGTGTGAACTTCCTTCAGCGCATGCTGGATGGCGTTGGAGACTTCCTGCAGATCGATCTTGCTGACGATATCGAAACTGTTCTCCGGCATGTTCGGACGCTCTCTGAAAAGGTGAAATACAACCTCTGAGATTATCAGAAGAAGCGTCCCGATGAACAAGTCCCTCTTGCCGGGTAGTGTCCCAATTCATAAACCACAACGACACGAAGTTACACGAAGGCGCGGTTGAGGGTTCCTTCGTGCACCTTGTGTCCTTCGTGGTCTGTGAATTTGGGACGTCTCCCTAGCTGGCGCCATTCTGAGGGGCTCTAGTCCTGAAGGTTCTCGCGCGCACTGGCCTCGGGCAGTTTGAAAAAGCTGTAGAAGTTGGCGGCTGTCCGGCGTCCGGCTTCTTCCGTGGAAAGATCGCGGAGCTCGCCCAGTTGTCTTGCGACTTCCTTTACAAATGCCGGTTCGTTGCGCTTGCCGCGATGCGGCACCGGTGCCAGAAATGGCGAATCGGTTTCGATCAGAATGCGTTCCAGAGGAACTTCTTTGGCGGCATCACGGATCGGCTGGGCTTTCGGGAAAGTTATGTTGCCGGCGAAGGAAATCATGAAGCCCAGGTCCAGCGCGCGTTTGGCATGTGCCCAGCTTCCAGTGAAACAGTGCAGGATTCCTCCCAGGCTGCTCGATCTCCAATGTTGCTCCAGCAAATCAAGACAATCATCCCATGCGTTCTCACTTTTGTCGGAAGGCCGGCAATGGATCACGATTGGCAACCTGGCCGTGTGCGCCAGTTCCATCTGCCTGATAAAGACTTGCTGCTGCAATTCACGCGGGGAATGATCGTAGAAGTAGTCCAGTCCAATTTCACCCCAGGCTATGACCTTCGGTCGCTTCGCCAGTTGTTCCAGTTCTTGAAAATCGGCATCGGTGGCCAGCCGGGCTTCATGAGGATGAATACCGATAGTCGCATAAATGAATTTGTGCTGCGCAGCCAACTGAATGCCGCAATCCAGTGACCCGGGCCCGGTTCCACTGCCAATGGCAACGATCCTTTCGATGCCGTTCTCCTGCGCCCGCGCAATCATCTGCTCGCGGTCGGAGTCGAACTGCTCCATCTCGAGATGGGCATGGGAATCTATGAACACGGTCGTTGGTCGTTGGTCATTGGCCGTTGGTCGCCAGGATTGCTTGTGTAGGGACGGGTCTCTGACCCGTCCAGGCCGAGCAAAGCTCGGCAGGCTTTTTCTTTGGATAACCTGAAAACCGGTTCCTACTTCAACCTCGTCCCCACCGGCACATCCTCGAGGAAGCTCGCCAGTACGGGCTTGCCGCCTTCGGGCGATGCCGCCACAATCATTCCATTCGACTCCAGCCCGCGCAATTTTCGCGGCGCCAGGTTCACCACGATCACAACCTTGCGGCCCACTAAAGTCTCCGGCGCATAGGCTTCCGCGATTCCAGCCACGACTTGCCGAACCTCGGTCCCGAGATCAACTTCTAAGCGCAGCAATTTGTCGGCGCCTTTCACTCTTTCCGCGACCTTTACCTGACCTACGCGTAATTCAACCTTGGCGAAGTCTTCAATACTGATCTTGCCGTTCGTTGTGGCCGCAACGGGTGGTGGCGCGCTTGCTGGCGGTGCGGGCGTAACCTGTTGCACTTGGTCTTCAGCGACTGCGACCGCCGCTGCCCCGCGTTCCTGCTCTTCCATTTGCTGCATCCTTTCGATGGCGCTCTTGTCAGCCCGCGGGAATACGGCTTGCACCTCGCCCAGTTTTGTCCCCAGCTTGAGCTGTCCCCACTGCAAATCTGATAGCGGAAACCTTTGCAGATTCCCCAGCCCCAGTTGCGCCCAGATCTTCGCCGTGGCGTCGGGAATCACGGGATGCACGAGTGCAGTCACGATCCGCAGAGCCTCGGCGCTGGTGTAGAGAATGGTTCCCAGGCGCGACCGGCTTTCGTCGTCCTGCTTCTCACCCAGAGCCCAGGGCTGGCTCTCGACAATGTACTTGTCCACCGCCGATACCAAACCCCAAGCCACTTCCAGAGCACGCGAGAACTGGCGTTGCTCAAACAACGCATTAAATTCCGTGATGGTTCGTCGTGCGGTTTCCGCTATGGCATTTTCTTCCGCGGCCCGCGATCCGGCGCGCGAGGGATAGGGCACCTCGCCTTTGAAATAGCGCGTGATCATGGTCAGGGTGCGGCTGGCGAGGTTGCCCAACCCGTTGGCCAGATCGGCGTTGTAGCGCTGCACCAGCGCATCGAAGGAGAACGATCCGTCCTGCCCAAACACGATTTCACGCAGCAGGAAGTAGCGCAGCGCGTCCGAGCCCAGGACGTCAAGAATCGTCTCTGTGCGCACGATATTCCCGCGCGACTTCGACATCTTGCTTTCTTCAAACAGCAGCCAACCGTGCGCCATGATCTTCCGTGGTACGGGAAGGCCTGCTGCCATCAGAAATGCAGGCCAGTAGACACAGTGGAAGCGCACGATTTCCTTGCCGATCATCTGTACGTCGGCCGGCCA
This sequence comes from Terriglobia bacterium, assembly GCA_963801545.1. Taxonomy (GTDB): domain Bacteria; phylum Acidobacteriota; class Terriglobia; order Terriglobales; family Acidobacteriaceae; genus JAIQFF01. The sequence continues at coordinate 20,096 of CAWDFF010000011.1, forward strand.
ATATTTGTCGTACTTCTCGGTGTCCGCTGATCCGTAGCCCAGCGCAGTAATGTAATTTGCCAGTGCATCCCACCAGACGTAGATCACATGCTTGGGATCATCCGGCACAGGGATGCCCCAGGACAATGTGCTGCGGCTCACGGAAAGATCACGCAAGCCGGAGCGCACGAACGACATCACTTCGTTACGCCGCGTTTCGGGGCGGATAAAATCGGGCTGCCCGGTGTACAGCTCCAGCAATTTGTCCTGAAACGCGGATAGCTTGAAAAAGTAATTCTCTTCCCGCACGGTCTCGGTCGGTCGTCCACATTCAGGACAGGGCGCGCCGGGCCCAACCACATCCACGTAGAGTTCATCGAACACGCAATACTGACCGCTGTAACTTCCCTTATAGATATAGCCGTTGTCGCGAATGCGCCGCCACAGCGCCTGTACGCCCTGCTTGTGCTTATCGGAGGTAGTCCGGATGAACTGGTCGTAGGTCAGGCCCATCCGGTCCCACAGTGCGCGGAATTCGGCGGAGACTTCATCGGTGAGTTGCTGTGGAGTCTTTCCCGCGGCCTGCGCGGCCCGCTCGATTTTCTGCCCGTGTTCGTCAGTGCCTGTAAGAAAGTAGGTGTCAAAGCCCATCAAACGCTGGCGCCGCGCGATAGTGTCACAGGCGATCGTGGTATACGCATGCCCGATGTGCGGGCGCGCGTTCACATAGTAGATGGGCGTCGTAATGTAAAATTTCTCGCTCATTTGGGTTCTTTCGGCAGGGGCAATCTACTCTTTGGCACGCTTCAAATATCCCTGCACCGCTTCCTGCATCACGCTCTTCAGCGGCACGTGATGTTCCGCGGCGATTTTCCGGCAATCTTCATACTCGGGCGCGTAGTTGGTGACCGTGCCATTCATGCTCGCGACTTTCAGGCGCACGTCTCCCCAGCGCGTGACCACCGTGATCCACTTCCGAGCCAGCGCCTGGCGTTGCTCCTCACGACGGCGCACGCCCAGCGTGCTGGTCTCGGTGAAAATAATCTGAGTCAGGCGGGACGCATCCTCCGGCTTCGCCAACACCGTCAGCAACATTCCCGGACGGTTTTTCTTCATCTGCACCGGCAAGGCAAAAGTATCGAGCGCCCCCTCTGCGAGCAACCGGTCAACTACGTAGCCGAACACTTGCGGGTTCAGGTCGTCGAGGTTGGCTTCGAGTACGGAGATGGTTTCCTGCGAAGTGTTCTCGGCGAATTTTGCGTGTGACTCGCCGATGGTCAATCGCGCGACATTGGCATGTCCTGGGAAATCACGCGTACCCGCGCCGTAACCGGATTTCCCGATCGTCATCGCGGGGAACGATGCGAATCGTTTGGCCAGGGTCTTCACAATCGCCGCTCCGGTCGGCGTGACCAACTCCACTTGAATGCCCGACGAATACACAGGTGCGCCCTTCAACAACTCCACCGTGGCCGGAACCGGCACCGGAAAAACCCCGTGCGAACACTTCACGGTGCCGCCGCCTACGTTCAAAGGTGAGCACACGATTTCGTCCACCCGAAGCGCCTCAGCTCCGACCGCGGAACAGACAATATCTACCATCGCATCCACCGCACCCACTTCGTGAAAGTGGACGGTCTCGATGTCGCTGTTGTGAATCTTGGCCTCAGCTGCGCCCAGCGCCTCGAAGATAGCAATCGCGGAGTTCTTTGCTTGTTCGCTGATGGCCGCCTTGCGGATTACCTCACGAATCTCTTTTAACCCGCGACCATGCTCATGTTCGTGGCGGTGTGGCGCGGGCGCCCCTGCCCGCGATCCCTCGCTCTGCGGCTGGCTGTAATTGTGCTCCCGCAATTCAATATGTTCCGGCGAGTGTTTGTGGCCCGGTTCACGCGCATGATCGTGGCTGGGAGCCCGACTCTGCTCCTCGAAGAAGACTTCGCGCGGCAATTCCTTCTCCCCGTGGACGAAGACGTCCACCTTGGTTGCGGTGATGCCGCTGCGATTCACCCGCGAAATCTCCAGCCGCGCTCCGATATTCAGAGCTGCGACCGTATCTTCCAGGAGCTTCGCCGGGACTCCCGCGTCCACCAGCGCGCCCAGAAACATGTCGCCACTGATGCCGGAGAAGCAGTCGAGGTAAGCGATGCGCATAGGAGTCAGTCGTTGGTCATTGCTCCTTGGTGTTTGGCCAGAACCCCAATAAATGATTTGCGAGAGGCGAAGGGCCAACGACCAACAACCAATGGCCAATGACAGTTTTCATCATAGGGAAGCTCGTATCCTCCGTCAAACCTTGTGCCCGCATGCAGTTTGCTACAATCACTCTTTTCCTCAATAGCTTAGGGGACTTCTTGTATCGCCACCTGGAACGTCGGCTCGCCCAGCACGTGCGCGAATTTCTGCGCCACACCTATGATCTGGATTTGCCCAGAATCGTCATCGAGCAGCCACCCAAAGTGGAGTTCGGCGAATACGCCTTGCCCCTGGCTTTCGAGCTGGCGAAGAAGCTTCGCAAAGCCCCGCGCAAGATTGCCGAGGAGATCGTCAACGGGATCGGTCCGATCCCGGGCTTTGAAAAATTGGAACTGGCGGGCGCGGGCTACATTAATGCGCGGGTCAAGCGCGAGGAGCTGGCTGCAGCGCTGGTCGCGGACGACAGGCCGCGAGCGGAAGTGCCTGCCGGGAAAATTCTGGTGGAGCATTCCAGCATCAATCCCAACAAGGCCGCCCACGTCGGCCATCTGCGCAACGCCATTCTCGGCGACACATTTGTCCGATTGCTGAAGTTCGCCGGCAGGGAAGTAGATGTTCAGAACTACATCGACAACACAGGCGTGCAGGTCGCCGACGTGGTGGTGGGATTTCTGAACATTGAAAAGAAGTCGCGAGCGGAGATCGAACAACTGGCCGGCCAGGCGCGCTTTGATTACTACTGCTGGGACCTCTATGCCCGAGTTTCGCAGTGGTACGCGCAGGATAAGCAAAACCTGCAGGTCCGCCAGCAAACTCTGCACGCCATCGAGGAAGGCAACAACGAAACCTCCGCCATCGCCGATCTGATCTCGATCGCGGTCTTGCGCCGTCATCTCGAGACCATGGACCGGCTCGATATCGAATACGATTTTCTGCCGCGCGAGAGCGAGATTCTGCACCTGCATTTCTGGGATGCTGCCTTTGGCAAGCTGAAAGACAGCGGGGTGCTTACATTTGAAACTGAAGGCAAGAATAAAGGATGCTGGGTGATGCGTCGGGCGGGGACTGCAAAGCCTGAGAGCGCGGACGACGCGAAAGCCGCCGCGGGCGAGACGGCGGACGATGAAGACCAGGTCGCCGAGGAAGATCAGAAAGTAATTGTCCGTTCCAATGGGACGGTAGGCTATGTGGGCAAAGACATTGCTTACCACCTCTGGAAGTTTGGGCTGCTCGGCCGCGATTTCGGCTATCGCAAGTTTTATCGATATCCCAACACACACGATTGCTGGATTTCTACCATGGTGGGGGCTTTGGACCATCCGCATTTCGGCGATGTAGCGGAAATCTACAACGTGATCGACGCCCGCCAGGCAGAAGCGCAGAACACCGTGATTGAAGCTCTGCGCGGACTTGGCTACAACCAGCAGGCCGACCACTACACCCATTTTTCCTACGAGATGGTGGCGCTCACGCCGCGCTGCGCCGCCGAACTGGGCTATCAGCTTTCCGACGAAGATAAGGCTCGCCCCTACATCGAAGTCTCCGGCCGCAAAGGATTTGGGGTTAAGGCAGACGATCTGCTTGACCGGCTGATCGGTTCGGCAAAAGATGAGGTCGATGCCCGCCATCCCCAATTGACCGAAGCCGAGCGCACCACCATTGCCACACAGATCGCCGTCGGCGCGCTTCGTTATTTCATGCTGAAGTTCACCAAGTCGTCTGTGATCGCGTTCGACTTCAAGGAGGCGCTGAGTTTCGAAGGCGAGACCGGCCCGTATGCACAGTATGCGGTAGTGCGCGCCGCCAACATCTTCCGCAAGGGCGGCCTTGATCCGGACGAGTTTAGCCTTAGCCGGGCCAGCCGAATTTCTGTGGAGGAACTGGCAAGATATCTCACCGGCGAAAGCAGCAACGAGATTTGGGAGCTGTGGCTGGCTGCTTCCAAGACGTCTTACATTATCGACCAGTGCATCGGCACCACGGAGCCAGCGTACCTGGCCAAGCACGCATTCCAGCTCGCCCAATTCTTCAATGCCTTTTATCATCGACATCCTATCCTGAGCGAAACCGACGAGGGTCGGAAGAAATTTCTGCTGGCGACGGTAGCGGTTGTCCGCCGGGAATTGACGCGAGTGTTGGCGGTGATGGGAATCGGCGTGCCGGCGGTGATGTAACGCGGTGGAAACTACGAACCGGACGTAACCAGCCGCAGGGTAACCTGCGTGCCCCCGCATTCCGCGAAGCGTAAGTGGTTCAAGCTCTTCCCCGGCGTCCGCTCAGATTAGAAAGTAATAACCAAAGTACCCGACCGTAACTTTACCGCTTCTCGAAACACTCCTAGACTTCTGTCATGCATTCCTGGGAGGGAGATCCGCGTCCCGAGCCGGTGCCGGAATATGGCACCATACGGCCGGGCACAGACCTGAAGCTGGATCAGTCCATCGATCCGCACTCTGGAAGCTGGCGCGTGCTGTTTGCCGTGGCTGCCGGAATTCTGCTGGCCGCTTTCTTTGCCACCGGCAATGCGAGGGCTACATTCGAGCAGATCACGAAATTACTTACGCTCCAGGGCAAGCCGGAAGCTGCCTCTCCTGCGAAGCTTTCCGAACATGAGATCGAGGGACTTGGAGCGCGAAACCCCGCAGCAACAAGCCGAGCTTCTCCTCGAACGCGCCGTGAACCACTATGAGGGAGCGAACGACCAAATCGCTACCCGCGTCGAAGGCTGGTGGGGAAAGCTGAAATTTACCCCCCGCTTCAATTCACTGATCACAACCGCGCTCAATTCCAACGATCTGCGAGTGCGGGCGGCGGGGATCGAGCTGGATCTGGCGGCGATGGGTGCCATCAAGTCGCCCGCGACGGTGGAGCGGCTGGCCCAGCAGGCTCAGAACGGGCCGAGGTCACAGCGCGTGTGGGCGCTGTGGGAGCTGGGGCTGCTTGGCAATCGCGGCGTCGTACCGGAGCGCGCGAACGAAATATTGGTCAGCCAACTCCACGACCCTGATCCGGAAGTACGCCATTGGGCGGTGGAAGGCCTGGCCTATCTGGGAACAGACGAGAGTATCGCTCCTTTGCTGCAAGAGTTTCACGACGACCCGTCACCCATGGTGCGGGAGCGCGCCGGTTGCAGCCTGGCGCAATCAGGCATGCTGACCCAGGAGCAGCGCCACAGTGTAGTTCCTCATCTGCTCGACTATGCCGACGATTCGTCCCTGGACGCACAGACTCACGGCTGGGTCTACCAGGCGCTGCGCGATATTACGGGACAGAACCTTCCAAATGATTCCTCCAGCTGGAGAAACTGGTACAGCACCAGCGGAAGCTGAGAGGCAGTTTTACGGGTTTCTGACCCTTGAGTTTCCGGTTTCCAGTTTCAGTTTCCGATCCTGGGGCTCCATCCGATCTGGCGCGACTGCCAGAAACCAGAAACTGGAAACAGAAACCCGCCTCCTGCCCTATTCCGCCATCTTTGCTACGTGCAGATCGAATCCGGTTTTCGGCAGCAGCGACGTCAACTCGAACGCGCGGAATCCGTCTCCTGCAATTTCTGTATGGCGGTACAGACCGGGTTCGCTGTCTACGGTCTCATGGCGTCCGTCCAGGTGATCAAGGAACAGCTGCGCCTGCTGCTCGTCAGCTTCGCGGTGGTTGGTTCGGGTGACTACCGCTTCCGCGGCGTAGGATCGCACCAGCTTGGGCCAGTATTTCTCCAGCAGGTTGGTGCTGGCGAAGATGTCGGCCCAGACGATCTCGCCATTGACCGCAACCACCACACCCACTGCATGCTGGTCGCGGAGTTGCTGCATCAGGCTCTGGTAGTTGCGCTGGATGGGCTCCGCTACCGAGTCGACTCTTTGTTTTACTTCTTTGTTGTCCATCACACGCGCATATGAACTCGTAGTGTTGATGGCCTGCGCTTCCGCCTCGACGGTCACCGTTTCCGCCATCGTGTCTCTGGTCTTCCCCACTTCCGCCCACACCTTCTGCTGGTCTTTGTCGGCCATGGCTTTGGCGCGAACACTTGGGGCCGCCATCGGCGCCGCTAGGCTGCCTGTGGCGGTGCCTCCCACGCCAAATCTGTCACTGCTGCCGACCCAGCGGCCCGGCTCCACGCAGAATACTCCGAGGTCGATGGGATCGCTCTCCGCCGGGATGATACGGTCTTTGCCGATCACGCGATCCTGCTTGCCGCCGGTCACGATCTCACCGGCCAGCAGGATCAGCGGACGCTTGGAGTTGTTGACCAGCACCAACTGGTTAACCTGTGCGCCGTTACTTGGGAGCGGCGGCCGCCGTCGCATCAGCGGCTGCACGCTGCCGGATTCGGTCACGATTACTTCGCCCGAGCGCAAACCTTCGTCCAGGGTAAGAAATTCCTGGGTGTCATAGGAATGGGCGGCAACGACCGGAAATACGGTGAGGTTTCCGTGCCGGATGGGCGCGAGCACTTTGTCAGCCCGATGTCGAACCCAATTCCCCCGCCGGGGCCGGACAGGGTAGAAAAACCGCTATTCCTGCCAGCAACGCAAAGACTGCTAGAGAAGCTAACAGCTTGGATTTCATGGTGTTCCTCCTGTGCAGGGCCGGTGTCCGCCGGCGGACCGGTGGGCGTCGCCACCCACCGCGCGGCAGCGCCTCCCCGCGCTTATCCGAGGAACGACCGATTTTCAGATTCTTGCATCACAAAAATTGATAGCATCCGAGAGGTCATTCCGAAAGCTCTGCCAACCATGGCAATCCACGGTGTCCAACCCATCACAGAGGCTGTTTCGGAGTTGGAATCCGTGATTACCGGGCTGTACGAAAAGAGTGGAAATTCCGGGCTCAGTCGCGAGCAGTTTGTCGCGATTCTCAACCAGATCGCCGCCAAGTACCTGCCTCCCGGGGCGTCTCCCCGGGAGACCGCGGAACTTTACGCCAGCCTGCGCGTTGAAGAACTGGCGCTGGCTCGCGCCTGTGCCGCCGGCCAGGAACACGCATGGGAAATTTTCATGTCGCGCTACCGCGAGAAGCTGTATGACATCGCGGCCTACATTGCCAAAGAAAGTTCCGCCGCGCGTGAACTGGCGGACTCGCTCTATGGCGATCTCTACGGGACAACCACTCGTGACGGTCAACGTATTTCCAAGCTGGCTTCGTATACCGGGCGGGGCTCACTGGAAGGCTGGCTGCGCACCGTGATGGCGCAGGAATTCGTGAACCGCTACCGCCGCCAGCGCCGGCTGGTAAGCCTGGACGAAGAGTGCGAAGACGGCGCGCAGTTTGCTGCAACTGAACCTGAGCCTGCTGGCTCGGTCGATCCCCGAGTCGAAGCTGCAACCGATGAAGCTTTGTCCGCGCTTCCGGCAGAAGAGCGATTCATTCTGGCATCTTATTACCTGGATGACCGTACCCTGGCCGAGATCGCGCGCATGCTCGCGGTGCATGAGTCTACGATCAGCCGCAAGCTCGATAAGTTGGCCAAGTCCCTGCGCAAACAGATTCTGGCCTCTCTCGAGCGAAAAGGCATGAGCCGCCGCCAGGCTGAGGAGGCTCTGGAGGTCGATGTGCGTGACCTGCGATTGCAGATCCGCAATCGGATTGCGCAAGAATCGGGTTCGCAGACGTTCCCTGAGAAGAAGGGGGAAATTCGGGCGTCGGACGTCGGACCTCGGGCGCCAGGTCTTGGGCCTCCGGGCTAAGACCCGAGGGCTGGGACAAATAGAAATGGAACAACTTCCGAAAATCGTGCACCAACGACTACAGGCAACTGCCTCGGCCAGGGTCCATCCCGATCCCGACCTGCTGACCGCCTTTGCCGAGAAGTCGTTGACCGAGCGCGAGCGCACCCAGGTACTGCAGCATCTGGGACAGTGCGCTGACTGCCGTCAGATTATGGCGCTGGCGATGCCGGAGATGCTCGAGCCCTTCCCCAGTCCGGCGCGCACTCAGTGGTTCAGTTGGCCGGTGCTGCGCTGGGGCGCGCTGGCGGCATGCGTGGTGGTGGTCAGTGCAGCGGTAACCCTTCATTACGAACGAAGGGAGAGCGCGGAGCGCGTGGTCGCGCCATCAACTCCGGCACCGGCAGCGCCACCTGAGAGCTTGGCTCTCGAAAGCCAGGTTCCCCCACAACTCGATCAGAAATTAGCGGCAAAAATTCCGCCTCCATCACCATTTCAGTCGGATCGCGATGAACTGACCGCGGGCAAGCTGGCCAAACAGCGCGAGGGCACGGCCGCGAGATCCGCAGCCATCCCCTCGGTGAGCAAGAACTTCGAATCGGCGGGCGTGGGAGACCGACTGGCTGAAAATAATCCGCAGCGATTAGGTCAGAAGGGGATCGATCAAGGCGTGATCGATCAACTGAAACATCAACCGAAGAACGAGCAAACAAAAGACGAGCAGTCGAAGGCCGGCCAACTGAACAACAACCGGCTGGCAATGGCACAGGCCGACGCAACAAAGCTCGACGGAACAAAGATCGACGGAACAAAGACCGACGCAACAAGGACCGATGAACTGAAGTCCACCAGTAAACCTGCGACAGTGCCGGTGGAGCAGATGGCCACCTCCGCTCCGGCGCCCGCTCCAGCGGCAGAGTCAAAGTCTAACGACAAGGAAGCGCAAGCCAAGCCACCGAGCGAAAACCCTGGTTCCGCTTTCGGAGGCGTCACAGAAACGGTAACGGTGGAGGCCGAGGCTACGCAGGTTCAGACTTCACGGGCCTCGGTGGGCAGGGCGAAGAAGCCGAAGAAGAAGTCGAAGAAAGAGTCGCGCGAACAAGTTGAGAGCGCAGCCGCGGCAGAGCAGAATTTGCCGATGGTCGGACGGAACGTTTCCGACCTGACCACTCTGACTAAAATCGCGCCCAGCTGGACGGTCTCTCCCGATGGTGCCGTGCAGCGTTCGTTTGATTCCGGCAAGACGTGGCAAACGATTCCGGTGGCCGGCAACGTAGTGTTCCGCGCTCTTGCCGCCAATGATGCTGACGTCTGGGCCGGCGGTTCGGCCGGCGCGCTCTATCATTCTTCCGACGCCGGCGAACACTGGAGTCAAATCAAGCCAGTGGCCGACGGCAAGCCTTTGACCGCTGACATCCTCACTGTTCAATTCGGCGACGCCCAGCATGGCAGCCTGACCACCGCCGATCACGAAACCTGGACTACCACCGATGCGGGAGAGACCTGGCATAAGTGAATCAAACGCTCGCTTGAGTGTTTGTCCATAACTGTCAGTGGGTTGAGTTCACTCTGAATGCCTTGATGTCGTGCTCCCCCGAAGTTACTGGCGCATTACGAACGCCACTTTTCCCAATATGACCGGCGCCGATTTGCGTGTTACCAAAGTGACGTTTACAGCAATACAGGGTGGGCCTAGTATCCATCTCGTGGTTTGGCAGTTCTGGGGGAGGGCTGCCGGGGCGTCCTGAGCTGAAAAGTTCAGGACGCTTTTTTTTACCTTGCTAAAGTTGAGCCAAACCGGCAACTGGGAACTGAAAACCAGGAACTGGACTTCAATATCCCCAGCCCTCGGCAGACCCGTGCAACCACGCTTGCGACTTCTCTGGCTGCGATGCATCCAATAGGGTGTTACGATACAGGCAGCCAGATTGGCTGATCGCGCGTTCCCGAACCTGCATTCGCGGCGGGCGGCGTAACCGGAGGAGAAATGGCAGGTAATGGAATTTTGGAAGTAACAGACGCAAATTTTGACCAGGATGTTCTGAAGTCAGATCAGCCCGTTTTGGTGGATTTCTGGGCGGCCTGGTGCGGACCGTGCCGCGCCCTCGCCCCCATCGTGGATGAACTGGCCAAGGACTACACCGGCAAAATCAAAGTCGGCAAGATGGATGTGGACAGCAACAGCGCTACGCCCATGCGCTACGGCGTCCGCGGTATCCCGACGCTTCTGGTCTTCAAGGGCGGAGAGGTGAAAGAACAGATCGTAGGCTACGTGCCCAAAGAGACGATTCAGAAGGCGATTGATAAGCACGTCTAAGTCAGTCGTCCGTCGTCGGCCAAGACTTCAAACGCCCGGGTTGATCGCCCGGGCGTTATTATTTTTGGGGTTGATTTCTCTGGCTGAAAACTGATGGTGAGGCTGGCAGCTAGCTCAATACTTCCTCAACACTCCAATCACCTTGCCCTGCACCTCGACCGAAGACGCCGGCACAATGATGGGCTTCATGCTGGCGTTGGATGGCTGCAGCCTGATATTTTCGCCCTCGCGGTAGAAGCGCTTGAGCGTGGCATCCGTGCCTTCGACCAGGGCAACCACAATGTCTCCGTTGTGCGCCGTCCGGCTCTTCTCCACCATCACGTAGTCGCCGTTGAGGATAGCTTCGTCCTGCATGGAATCGCCGCGAACTTCCAGCACGAACACTTCTTTCGAGCGCACGAAATCGGCCAGGGAAATGGTCTCGTTGCTTTGCACCGCCTCGATGGGCTGGCCAGCGGCGATGCGTCCCACCAGCGGCAGCACCATCGTGGTGTTCACGGCCATGGCTTGCTTAAGCCTTCCCTTAGGCGGCAGAAGGTCGATGGAGCGGCTGCGGTTGTAGTCGCGCGTCAGCAGCCCCTTTTTTTCCAGGTTGGAGATGTGTTTGTGCACCGTGGCCAGCGAGCTGAGTTCTAGACCCTGGCCAATCTCCTCGAAGGAAGGAGAGTAGCCATTCTTCTGGACGAACTCAGAGATGAAGTCATACACCTGCCGTTGCCGTCTGGTGATCGCCATAGCCTGATTTTGGGCGAATAGAAGGCGAAATGTCAAGAAGGAAGTGACTTGGGCCGAAATCTTCTTCGTGACCTTTGCGTTCTTTGCGGTCAAAAAAGCTTTGAACCGCAAAAGAACGCCAAGAAAAGGTCGCCAAGACGCAAAGAAAACTTCAGCTGGAAAATCACGGAATAATTATTGCGACGTGACCGCTTTCAGGTAGCGGTAGTAAAAATCCACCGCGCGATAAAACGATTCCACCCGGATGCGCTCGTCCTTGCCATGGGCACGGATATCGTCGCGGTCAACGGCTTCGCCCGAGACGCAATACGTCGGCATACCAGCGGCGTTCGTGTAAACGCCGTCGGAGGCTCCGGTCGCCATGTCGGGAATCACCGGTAAGCCCGGCCACATGCTGTCGACAACCTTTTCCAGTGGCTGAAATACGTCCGGACGCAGCGGCGGCGGCGCATAGGACTTCCGGTTGGTCACGCCACCGATCCCGCCCACTTCGCGCACCGAAATCTTGGGATCGGCGATAACCTTTTCCAGTTCTTGTCTGATCTCTTCAGTCGAATGTCCGGGCACGATGCGGCAGTTCACGTTGGCCTGCGCGGTTTGCGGCAGCGCGTTGTTGGCGTGCCCGGCATTCAGGCGGGTGGCCACGCAGGTGGTATGCATGGTCGAATTATCGATGGGATCCTGCGACAAACGTGCCACCGCTGCCATGTCTGGAGGGTTTTTCAGAATTGCCTGCATGTCCGCGGCCCGCTGGCCGGTAGCCACCTTCGACATGCGCTCGTAATAAGCGCGCGTGATGTTGGTCAGTTCAAAAGGAAACTGGTAACGCTCAAGCCGGGCCAACCCGTTCGCGAGATGGTAGATCGCGTTGTCAGGGATGGGTAGCGAACTGTGCCCGCCGGGATTGGTCACGGTGAGTTGGTAATCCGAGTACAGCTTCTCCGACGCATCCACCACCATCATCTGCGGCTTGCCATGCAGGGCGAAAATTCCGCCGCCGTCGTGGTTGAGCACGATTTCCGCGTCGATCAGCTCTCGCTGATTCCGGATCAGCCAGTCCACGCCGTTCGAGGTGCCGCCTTCTTCATCGGCGGTCAACGCCAGGATGATGTCGCGGTCGGGCACGAAACCTTCTTTCTTGAACCGGATCAGCGTGGTCACCATGATGGCGTCGCCATCTTTCATGTCCTGCGTCCCGCGCCCGTAGTAGTAGCCGTCTTTCTCCACGAACTGAAACGGATCGGTGGTCCAGTCTTCGCGCCGTGCCTCGACGACATCAAGATGACCGATCAGCAGTACCGGTTTGTGCTTGCCGCTGCCGTGAAAACGCACCACCAGATTTTTCTTGCGATCATTCGGCCCGAGGATGCGAAGATCACTCTCGGGAAACCCGGCATCGCGGAAACGCTGCGCCATGGCTTCGGATGCCGTTGTGACATTGCCGACCGAATCCGTGGTGTTGATTTCGACCAACTGTTTGAAGAGATCGTGCGAAAGCTGTTTGGTCGAGTCGTCAATTTGCGACTGTGAGTAAGAACAAAAGAGTGTGATGAAGAGTGCGAACCGAAGAGCGGAAAACAAACACGATATGCGGATTTTCAACCGTGGTCTCCTGGGAAATGGGCCGGTTCTCGGGCCTCCAAATCTAACAGCAGGATTGCTCGCGCTGCAAGCCAGTCAGGGCCCTGCTGTTATCCTTAATTTGAAATGACGATTTGAAATGACCGTGCCGACAAATTTGAAAACTCAGCCGCGGCCTGGGCTTTGCGAGGAGTGCGTTCACGCCCGGCGCATTGAGTCCGACCGGGGCTCGGTCTTTTTTCTCTGCCAGCTTGCCCTGACCGATAGCCGCTTCAAGAAATATCCCCGGCTGCCGGTGCTTTCCTGCGCCGGATACGAATCCAGTCGTCAGTCATCGGTCGCCAGTCGTCAGAAATGACTGAAGGCTGGATGCCGAAGACTGACGACTGCGGACTGCATTTCAGACAACTGCGCTTTGAAACTTTTGCCTTTCTCATCACTCTATATAACTGGCGAGCCAGCAGAACTGGCCCCGGAGGTGTGTCTGTGTTCCGACTTTCTTCTTCTATCTTCTTATTATTCATGGCCTTGTTTGTGGGCACGGTGGCGTGTACTGCGGGCAACGCTTCCCCAGTTGCCATTCCTGGCCCGGCCGTTGACGCCTCGAAGGCGAGTTCTAGTGAACAAACTGCGGTAGTTGCAGGAGGCTGTTTCTGGGGAATCCAAGCCGTCTTCCAGCACGTAAAAGGTGTAGTTAGCGCAACCTCCGGATATTCGGGCGGGGAAGCGAAGACCGCGGAGTATGAAGTGGTCAGCACCGGCGAGACCGGGCATGCGGAGTCGGTGAAGATTACCTACGATCCGTCGCAGATTACGTATGGCGAATTGCTGCGGGTGTTTTTCTCGGTGGCGCATGATCCCACGGAGCTGAACCGGCAAGGGCCGGACGAGGGAACGCAGTACCGGTCGGTTATCTTCTATGGGAGCGACGAGCAGAAAAAGATTGCCGAAGCGTATATCGCGCAGCTCAACCGGGCCAAAGTGTTTCCGCGTGCGATCGTGACCCAGGTTGTGCCACTGAAAGCGTTTTATCCGGCGGAGGCCTATCATCAGGACTATGCGACGCGTCATCCTGACCAGCCCTACATCGTTTATAACGACGCACCGAAAGTTGCGCATCTTCGTCAGCAGTTTCCGGATCTTTACACCGGGAAGTAGTTGTGTGGCCGTCGGCGACTCCGCACGCGCTCCAGAAATTCTGTATGTAAACAGAGAGTGAGATATGTTCGACTCTGAGCTAGATCGCGATCCTTCGTCGGTCAACCTGAGGCGCCGCGCTTTCCTGGGAATTTCCATCTCAGCGATTGCCGGAGCTGCCTTGTGGTCGTTGCGCAAGCCAAGGCTGATTGAAGCAGCAACGCCGAAGGGTCCTGCCGAGGAAGTCACGATCGTGCAGTTTTCCGATTCCGGACAACGACTGCAAAAAGTCCGGGTGCCGAAAGTCGTGAAGAGCGACGACGAGTGGCGCAAGCAATTGTCCCCGGGTGTGTTCGACATCACGCGGCACGCGGACACCGAAATTGCATTTAGCGGAAAGTACTGGGACCTGCACGACAAGGGCCTGTACCGCTGCATCTGCTGCGACAACGCACTGTTCAGCTCGGCCACCAAGTTCGAGTCAGGAACCGGCTGGCCCAGCTTCTGGGAACCGATTGCGGCGGAAAATGTGCGGACGATCCGGGACACAAGTTTCGGCACGGTCCGGGACGCGGTCGCCTGCACCGAGTGCGATGCGCATCTGGGACACGTCTTTGACGATGGCCCGCAGCCGACCGGTTTGCGATATTGTATGAATTCGGCATCTCTCAGGTTTGTGAAGCAGACGTAGCTTCCAAATTGTGCCGGGAAAGTTTATGAATTCCTGACTCTTCCCACGTTTCGCGCGCCCAGCGCGGTAGAGCGCGTGTTCAACCGGATATTCGGGTTCGTAGTGGGCCTGGGTTGGGGTTTTTCCTACAACTATTTGCTGCAAGTCCGCGGACGCAAGAGCGGCAAGCTTTACTCCACGCCAATCGATCTTCTGGAGCGGAATGGAAAACGATATCTGGTGGCTCCCCGCGGCCAGACGCAGTGGGTGCGCAACGCGGAATCAGCGGGAGAAATCACGCTGAAAAAGGGAAAGCTGCGGCAGAAGTTCAGGCTTCGAGCCCTGTCTGATCAGGAGAAGCCGGAGATATTGAAAGCTTATCTGGATCAGTTCAAAAAGGAAGTGCAAAGGTACTTTCCTGTGCCTGCGGGGTCGCCCGGGGAGGCCTTTCGGGAATTAGTGCATAGTTACCCTGCGTTTGAACTGATTCCGGTGTGATGGAACCCAGTCGAGCTTCGCTCGACCTGGACGGGTCAGAGACCCGTCCCTACACGGGCCTTGCCGAGGTCTGACGTCCGAGGTCCGGCGTCCACTTTTCTACTCCAGCACGCTGTCGTCGAGCTTTTTTCTTCCCCAGTCGGCCGCAGCCTGGACAAAAGCCAGCACCAGGGGATGAGGCTTGCCGGGTTGGGATGAGAGTTGCGGCTGGAACAGCGTAGCAATGTAGAAGCGGTGCGTCGGCGATTCGATGGCGCGAATCTCACCTTGGGGGCCGCGGGCCACTACCGGGAATCCCGCTTCCATGGCGGCCCATTCGTATTCGGGGTTGACTTCAAAGTTGCAGAAGAATTCTTCGGCCACCGTGTCCTGCGAATAGAACGACTGCAGGTAAGAGCCGGGGCGCAGGCGGATCTCCGGGATTGAGCCGGAGAGCTTCGGCGCACCTTTGGCGCGATCGGGCACGGCGCAAGCCACGGGATAGATCACGATGTTCTTCGAGCCGGAATTGTTCTCGGCGGTATCCGCGTCCTTGATTCCCAGTACGTTGCGAACGCACTCGATCAGCGCGTACTGAAACCCACCACAGGTTCCCAGAAACGGCCAGTCGCGCCGGCGAGCGAATTCGATGCCTTGCAGCATGCCGTCAAAGCTTCTGTACGGGCTGCCCGGCGCTGCCCAAATGCCGTCAAAGCTTTCCAGTCTCTTCTTCGCATCCGCTCCCACCAGGGCAGGAGTCGCGATCCATTCCCCTTCGACTGCGAAATTCAACTGCGCTGCGGCGTGCTGCAGCGACTTCTCGACAGCGGGAAGGGTCGGCGACTTGGCATCATAGTCACCCAGAATTCCAATGCGGACGGGATCGCTCACTGAGTCATTTTAATGGAGAAGTTCATTCCCGCGAGGCGCAGGAGGTGAGAATGCTGGTGCCCTCGGTTGGATACCAGTTCCAGCGTTGCTCACGGCAGGCGGGCGTGCGCGCCCGCCCCACATCCGCTCAAGATTTCATCGACGGCGGCGACCGCCGTCTCCAACTCTTCATCCTTGTTGTAGAAGTGAGGAGACATGCGCACTCCGGCTTTGGGACGATAGTCCACCAAGATGTCCCGCTTGAGCAATTCACGGCAAACCTCTTCCGCATCGGGCATGTCGATGGAGACGGTTCCGCCGCGATGCTCGGCGTTGCGGGGCGAATTCACTCGCCATCCCCGCTGCTCCGCCAGTTCGATCAATCGTGCCGTCTGGCGTTTCGATTTTTCTCGAATTCGCTCAATGCCCACTTCAGTGATAATTTTCAGCCCGGGACGCGCCGCCTCCAACGCCGGGATGTGGGAAGTGCCGTTCATAAAGCGAAATGGCGGGTCGGTGTAACGCGTGGGCCCAACCTCGAACCCGAACGGATTCTGATGGGCGAACCATCCGGTGAACTTGGGCTGCAGTCTTCTTGCCCAGGTCGGGACGAACATACAGATAGCCCACGCCCGGACCACCACAAAGCCACTTCAAAACGCCGCCACACGCGAAATCCACATCCAGCGCTTGCACGTCTACAGGCACCGTGCCCAGCGACTGGAAAGTATCCAACACCACGTGTGCGCCGACATTGTGTGCTTTCTCGATAATCGCCTTCGCGTCCTGGATGTACGCACTGCGAAAGATCACATGTGAGATGGGGACGAGCATAGTTTGTTCGTCAATCGCGTCCAGCAGTCGATCGAGGGGAACGGTGATGCCGTCGTCGGTCTTCACCATGCTCACCCGCGCTCCGTAGGCTCGCTGCGCCTCCCAGAAATACATCACAGAGGGAAAGTTCAGATCGCTGTAAACGATTTTGTTGCGCTTGCCCGAGAAGTCGAAGCACGACGCCACCACGGCCTGGCAGGTGGTTACATTCTGATGGGTCGAAACTGAACTCGACGGCGCATTCATAAGCGCGCCAATTTCGTCGCCGACCTGCGCGGCCAGCATCCACCATCGTTCTTCCCAGGCTCGAACGCCGCGAGTGGCCCAGATGTCGGCGTAGCCTTTCAAAGCGTCGTACACGCCCAGTGGCATTGCTCCCAGGGAATTGCTGATCAGGTAGGTGGTTCGTTCCAGAATGGGGAAACTGGAACGATAGCGTAAGAGCTCGTCAGCCATACGAAGCATTGTACTGCGGCTTCGGGCTTGTAAAGTCAGGGCCCGCCATGCAGAAAATTAGTCCCAAAAATTTGATCCGACAACTCTATGACTCCGTAATACATCCAAGCCTCGAACGCCTGGCAGCATGTGCCACGCAGGTTTGAACAGGAGCGAAATGAGAAACATGAAAATCATCACAAGTATTCTGGGCACAGCAGGACTGCTCTACGCTGGATATATCCTCATCGGGAGTATGAAGGACGTTCGCCGGTACATACGAATCAGCACCATGTAAGCAACCTGGACGGAAGTGTGGAGTTGCGGTCCTGGTCACGCGCCACCTGGCGGGACGCGAGTTCCAAAAGACGCACGTGCCGTCGGCACGCCTGAAACTAATCCAACCGCCACCAGTGACGTTTCCGCCGTCCCTACGGGACGGGAATCATTTTGCCCGACTACCCGGCGTTGAAACGCCGGGCTACCATCAGGCGTCCCTCCGGGACCCTACCTGGTTGGCGGGACGCTACACATTCTGTCCTCCCTGGGGGATCCTATTCTTCAGCAGGAAATAAGCCACTGTCAGCACCACCATGTACACGGCTCCGCTGATCAGCGTTAGGTGAGAGTGCCAGCCCGTCTCCAGAAACGCCAGAATAATGAGCACGAAACCGAGCGCCGAACCCCACGCCCCGAGGGGTGAGCGCATGGGCAAGGCGGCGAGTTGGCTGTCTGACAACTGCTGGCGGAACCTGACATGCGCTGCCAGGGAGACCAGCCAGGCCAGCAGCATTCCCGTCAACGCCGCACCCAGAATTGAGACGAAGGCATTCTTCGGCGCCCATTTCTCCAGCACCAGCGCGAGCACAATACCGTATGAGGAAGCCAGAAGGGCAAGCCGCGGTGATCCTGCCGCGTTGAGCTGGCCGAGAGCGGCTGGTGCCCATCCCGTGCGTGCCAGCGAAAATAGAACACGCGAAGCAGCATAAAGCGCTGCATTCGCTCCGGACAGCGCCGCAGTCAGGATCACGAAGGTCATGATGTGGGGCGCGGCGGGAACATGAGCATGGCGGAATACCGTGACAAACGGACTCTCCGTGACCCCGGCGCGATTCCACGGCATTACGCCTACGAGAACGATGATCGCGCCCAGGTAAACGGACGTCAGCACTGCGAAAGTCAGTTTAATGGCGCGCGGGATTTCCCTGGCCGAGCGCGACTCTCCGGTGGTGATAGCCACGAACTCGACCCCTCCAAACGTGTAAATAGCGAAACCCATGGCAAGCAAGGGCGCCAGTGCTCCATTGGGCAAGAATCCGCCGTGCGTCGTGTATTGAGGCGCCACCCGGCCACTCAACAACAGCCCCGCTCCCAGCACAATGAATGCCAGGATGGTTGCAACCTTGATCATGGCAAACCAGTATTCAAAGCGGGCGTAATTCCCAACGCTGCGCAAGTTAATCAGCAACAGCAAAGCCGAGAAGCCGATAACCCAAACCAGTGCGGGCACGGAAGGGAACCAGTAGGCGAGGTAGGTGGCGGAGGCCACCAACTCCGCTCCGATGGAGATGGAGATCGCCGCCCAATAGCCGGCGCGGGCGATAAATCCGGCCCACTCGTTCAGGTAGAGGTCGCCGTACACTCCGAAGGAGCCTGCAGCCGGATGCGTGCTGCATAGCTCGCCCAAGGCCATGGCCACGGTAAAGCTGATGGATGCGGCCAGGATAAAACTCAGGATCACTCCCGGCCCCGCAATTTCGAGAGCCGCCGCCGACCCCAACAACAGGCCGGTTCCGATCGAGCCGCCGACGGCGACCATGGCCATCTGGCCGGCGCCCAACTGGTGGCGTAGCCCCCGTTCCTGGTCTACTTCGTTCGCTGCCGACATTCGGCAGCTATACCAGAAACTCCTTTCCCGCCAAAGATCTATTCTGATTGTGACCTTGGTAACCTCTGCTGTCCCTGACTTCGTTGCCGCTGCGGGAACCGGCTTCTAAAATCTCACCTGGGTTACTCCGCACACTACCCGTGTCTCATGCCAGACCCGACGAAGCGAATGGACCGAGCCGAGATTGCCCGCCGCGTGGAACGCGCCGAAAAGCTTTTGCAGAAAGGCAAGACGGTTGACGCCCTGGATGAGTACATGCAAGTCTTGGCTGAAGACCCCCAAAATGACAACGTTCGCCAGATGGCGGCCGATCTGTACCTTTCGCTGCAGCGCACCCCGGAGGCGGTAAAGCTGCTGGGGGAGTTGTTCGAGCGGCAAGTCGAAGCCGGAGAGAACACTCGCGCCAGTCTCACCTACAAGAAGCTCGCCCGTTACATTACGCCGACCAGCATCCAAAGAGTCCGCTTCGGGCAAATCCTGGAGAGCTCGAACCGGAAACTCGCGCTCGAAACCTATGAGAGCGCTCTGGAAGATCTGACCAAGAATGGTCGTCCGCAGGATTGTGTAGGCGTGCTCAAGCGCATGGTGGCGCTCGATCCCGGAGAAAAGAACGTTCTGAGGCTGGGAGAGATCTCGTCCAAGGCGGGCGACAAGCAGGGAGCGGCGGCAGCCTTTCTCAAGTTAGCCGAGATGACAGAGGCGTCCGGTGGCAACGCCGCACAGTGGTTTGAGCGCGCTTATGCCGAAGATCCCAGCGATATGACAATTGCCCTCGGGTACGGCAAAAGCCTGATTGCGCAAGGTCAGGTGGGAGCGGCCATATTTGTCCTGGAACCGCTGGCCAAAGCGGAAGGCGCGACCCTGGAGACGCGCGAGACTTACGTGAAGGCGCTCTTGTCCGCGAATCGGCTGAACGATGCGGAACCTCTGGTCTGGCAATTGTTTCAGCAGAATCCGTCACGCCAACAACAGGTCGCGGACCTGATCGGACTGTTAGTGGATGCGCAGCAGGACGCGGACGCGGTGGCGTTGGCGCGCAAGCTCGAGCAATTCCAGCGCAATCGCGGAGACCGCCGCGCCTTCGTCGCGATGATGCAGGATGTTGCCGCCAAACATCGCAGTTCGCCTGATCTTCTGGAGTTCATGAGCGAGCTGTTCAATGCTTCCAACCGGGAAGGCGACTATTGTCAGACTCTGCTCAAGCTCTTCGATCTGCACTGCGGCATGGGGAACTATGCCAAGGCCGCCGAGTGCCTGGACCGGGCCGCCGATGTCGATGCCTATGAGCCCGGCCATCAGAAGCGTCTCGAAATGCTGCGCGGAAAGATCGACGAGAACCGCTTCCGCGTAATTGCCTCGCGCTTCACCAGCATGGCGAAGGTTGCCGAGCCGGCGAAAACCGGTCCCACCCTGGGTGCTGCCGCCCTGCAGGATCTGATGTTGCAAGCCGAGATCCTGGTGCAGTACGGGATGCGCTCCAAGGCGATCGAGCGCCTGCAGCGAATCCAGGAGCTGTTTCCCCGGGAGGAGGAACGCAATCAGGATCTGCAGCAGCTGTATCTGGCCGCGGGCATGAATCCGCACTATGCGGACTCTGCGCCCCTCCCGCCCCCACCATCCAGCGCTGGGTCAAAACCTCCGGCACCCGCTCCGCCGGTTCCTGCCCGGACGCATGCCTCTGACTCCGCCGACGTCAATAGCTTCACCAAAGTCGCCGAAATCACCCGCAAACTTTACCGTCAGACCAATGCCGACGCGGTCATGTCCACCGCGGTCAACGAAATCGGAGCGCAATGGAAGCTGAGCCGCTGCATTGTCGCCATGCGCAAGCCGGGAATGGTGCCCAATGGCATCAAGGAATTTCTTGGCGAAAACATAAAGAGCGGCGAACCCAAAACTCTGAGCAAGCTGGTGATTGCGGTGCAGGACATCGTGATCAGCCTTGGAACCTTGACCATCACCGACGCCCCCGCCGCGCCCGAACTGCATGAAATTCGCGAAGTGGTGGCCGAGCTGGGCATCACATCGCTGTTGGCGCTGCCGCTGAGCGACGGCCAGGATCAGATGGGAGTGCTCCTGCTGATACAGAACACAGCCCGCGGCTGGCATTCCGGCGACATCATCGTGCTCAAGACCATCGGCGAGCAGATCGTAATCGCACTGAACAATGCCGGCCTGCGCCGCCTGGTCAAGAGCTTGTCAGTCACCGACGAGCAGTCAGGACTGCTCAAGCGCGCTTCCTATCTGGATCTGTTGATGGCCGAAACCCGGCGCGCCGTCCAGCAGAGCACCCCAGTGACTGTTGCCCTGATGCAATTCGGCAAGAGCTCGGCGATGGCGAAAGAGCACGGAGAAAAGGCCGTCGAGGCCGCGATGCAGAAAATCGGACAGCTCTTTGCGGCCAACATCCGCCAGAACGACCTTGCCTTCCGCTACGAGATGACCACGATCGCGCTGGTTCTGGGAGAGACACAGGAGAAAGAAGCCCTGATGGCGGTGGAGAAGCTGCGCAAACTGCTCGCCGAAGTGAAACTCTCCGATGAGATTCTCCCCTTTAGCGCTGGGCTGGCGGAAGCGGTCGTGCGCCAGCAGTTCGATCCCGCAGACATCGTCACTGAGGTCATCAATCGTGCCGACATGGCGCTGGATGCGGCGGTCGGCCAGGGTATGGGCCGGATCGTCAGCCTGGCTCCGTCAATCGCGGCGGCCGCAGTCGCATAACTAGTTAGCCTTTCCTCCTTTTCTTGGCGTTCTCTGCCGATTTTCTTTGCGTCCTTTGCGGTTAAAAGCTTTTGAACCTTGAACCGCAAAGAACGCGAAGAACGCAAAGAAGAGCAACGACCGAGTATGGCAAAGACTCCTTTCCCGCTGATAAACTCACAAGCCTTATGGAAATCAAAAAGGTTGGCGTGCTGGGCTGCGGCCTGATGGGCTCCGGCATTGCGCAAGTGGCGGCGACGGCCGGCTTTGACGTCACCGTGCTCGAAGTCGAACAGAAATATCTCGACAAAGGCTTTGCCGGCATCGAGAAGTCGCTGACTAAATTTGCCGAAAAAGGCACGATCAAGGAGACGCCGCAGGCCATCCGCGCGCGCCTGAAGGGCACCACCAACCAGAAAGACCTGGCAGACTGCGACATCGTCATCGAGGCGGTGATCGAAAATCTCGACGAAAAGAAAAAGATGTACGCCGCGCTGGACGGCATCGTGAAAAAAGACGCCATCTTCGCCTCCAACACATCGTCTATTTCGATTACCGAACTGCTGACTTCCACGAAACGTCCGGAGCGCTTCATCGGTCTGCACTTTTTCAATCCTGTACCGCTGATGAAACTGGTCGAAGTGGTGCGTACCATCGCCACTTCCAGCGAGGTTTATGAGACGGCTTACGAGTTCGGCCAGAAGCTGGGCAAAGTTCCGGTCCGCACCAGCGACAAGACCGGCTTCATCGTAAACCGGCTGCTGGTGCCGTATATGCTCGATGCCATTCGCGCCTACGAAGAAGGCGTAGGCTCGATCGACGACATCGATAACGCGATGAAACTGGGTTGCGGCTATCCCATGGGGCCGTTCACGTTGCTGGATTTTGTTGGCCTCGACACGACCTACTACATCACGCATGTGATGTATGACGAGTTCAAGGAACGCCGCTTCGCCTCGCCACCGCTGCTGAAAAGGCTGGTGATGGCAGGCTGGTACGGGCGGAAGTCGGGCAGGGGATTTTACGATTATTCAGACCCGGCGAATCCGAAGCCGAACCGGTTGTAAAATTCTGGCCACGGATTTGCGCAGATCAACGCGGATTATTTTTTTGATTTGTCATCCTTCGCTGCGCTCAGGATGACAGTGTCTATAAATAGGGACAGAGACTAGGATTCGATGATCAAGTGGGTGCAAGTCGCGATGCTCGTGAAGTCCCCTCAAGACTTTGAGCCTCTGGTGAAACTCCTGGTTTCTCTTGGATTGCGTCAGGGCTTCGAGGGCGAAAATGAAATCACACGCTCGACCGAATTTTTCCCTCCGCAACTCAAACTCGATCTCATCCAGAGAAAGCAAGAGTGCGACGCGGATGTCGATTTGACTCTAACAGTGTCAGATCCGGACACGGCTTTCGAGTTGGTACAAGGTCGAGGCCTGACCATTGTGGACGATTACTCGGGCCCAGATCCATCGCACATTGTCCGAGACTTTACTGTGCGATTGCCAGGCGGGACTCGTATGATGGTAGTTGGTCCTCGCGTAGCGGAGAACGTGGTGGATACCGATCATCTTGCTCTCGAGGGCGGGCTCAATGCTGCGGGTAAGCACTTCGCGATTGTGGTGAGTCGGTTCAATTCCTTCATAACCGAACGACTGCTGGCTGGAACCATGGACGGGCTGTTGAGGTGCGGAGCCAAGCTCTACAAGGACATCGAAATCATCCGCGTACCCGGCGCTTTTGAGATTCCCACCGCCGCCCGCACTCTCGCCGAAACCAAGAAATACGACGCCATCATCTGCCTCGGATGCCTGCTGCGCGGCGACACTGCCCACTATGACGTCATCGTTAACGAAGTAGCCCGCGGCATCGGGCAATCGGCGCAGGAGACGGGCGTGCCGCACGCCTTCGGCGTCCTCACTTGCGAAAACCTGGAGCAGGCCATCGATCGTGCCGGTCTGAAGATGGGCAACAAGGGGTTCGAGGCGGCGCTGGCCGCAGTGGAAATGGCGAATTTGAAAACGGACCTCGGACGTCGGACGGCAGACCTCAGCAAAGGTCAGAACTCGCAAGCTGTCAGCTCTCAGCAAAAAGCAAAACGCCAAACCGAGTGCTCGTCCTGCGAGACGCGATCCAAACAGCCACTTCATCGGTTGTACACTGAAGTCCGACGCTGAGGCCGAGCTGACGTCTGAGGTACCCATGGGTACCCGCCGCAAATCTCGTGAACTCGCCTTGCAGATGCTTTTCCAGGCTGATATGGGAAAGCAGACTCCCGAGGAGGTGAGGCAAACATTTTGGCGGGAGCGCGGTGATGTGGGTGCCGATGTGCAAGGCTTTGCCAACGATCTGTTCCGGGTAGCGACCGGCCGCGCTACCGAAATTGATGGCCTGATTGAAGGTCACGCCGAGCACTGGCGCATGGAACGCATGGCCGCCGTTGACCGCAACCTGTTGCGCGCATCGGTCGCGGAGTTGCTGGCTTTCCCCGCTACGCCCCGCGCCGTAGTTATCAATGAAGCCCTGGAAATCGCGCGCAAGTTCTCCAGCCCGGAGTCGGTGCAATTCATCAACGGCGTGTTGGACAGCGTTGGCAAGGAATTGGAAAAGGCAAACGCCTGACCGCCGGGGCTAAAGCCCTTGTCCCTAGTGGCTCCAGTCGGCACGGCTGAAGGGGTGCGCCTCCCGAAGCAGTTTTTGGCTAGCTTGGCAGGCCAACGACCGAAGGCCAAGGACCAACGACCGTCTTACGGTTTAACCGCGATCAAATCCGGATTACACGCGAAGGTCGTCCCCGAACAAAGGCCATTTTCCAGGGTCGTGGTGTTCGGGGGGAACGAGATTTGCTGGATGTCGCCACCGCTCTGCGTGTCCAGGATATGCACCTGGCCGTCGCCGGCCGCGATGTAGAGAAAATTTCCCTCCGCTGTGAGCGAAGCCTGGAGCGGAACCGCGTTTCCGGACAGGGGAATGGCGGAAGAAGTCTGGTTGCCAACGTTGAACACCAGCACGCTGCCCAGATTGTTGGCCAGGATGTAGGCCCGACTGCCGTCTTGCGAAATGATCAACTGCCTGGGAACAAAGCTGCCCTGACCCAGATTAAACGACTGCACCGTATTACTGATCGGAGGCGAACAGCCGATCGGTGTGGTATTCACATTAATTACATCGACACCGGGCGAGTCCACCGCCAAAACCTGAGTGGCACTGGGCAAGGTCTTGACGAAGGCCGGCGTAGCCGGAGTGCTGACCGTGATGGCCTGCGTATTGGTGCAAGTGGTGTGCACCACAACCCCCGACGGAATGCCGCCGGCCAGGTAGGCGAAAGCACCATTGGCGAGAAACGATACGTCCACTGCCGGCGCGCCCAGCGCCACCGACTTCAGGGCCTCCACTGTGGAATATACGTACAGAGTGCTTCCCGCCACGATATAAGCCTTCAGATTGTCAGGCGAGTAGTCGGCAGCCGTCGCCCCCGCAATCGGCAAAATCACCGAGGTACTGGTGGTGGTGTCAAAAACAAAGACCTGATTGGGAGTCGAGACCGTGTCGGAAACAATCACTTTCTTGCCGTCCGGAGAAACCGTCAACACCTTCCCGGTGACCGATTTGAATTCGGAAACTGTGGGCGGGGTTGCGACCGTAATCTCCATCAGCCCCCGGCTTCCTAAAAATCCAAAATCCGTTCCCATATAAGCCTTGGCACCCTGACGGTCAAAGACCAGAGAATTCGGCGTGGCCGGCAGGCTGACCGTTGCGCCCACGGTGTTGTTCGGAGTTGTGATCGGAATCAGGCTGCTGACGCAACCATCCGTAGTGGCACAGTTGCCGGCAGCAGAAACCCCGGTGCTGGACACGTAGATCGTGTCAGTGGTCGTGGTGGTTGTCGAACTCGAAGGGGTGACCACCAGGTCGACCGCGCTTTCGGGATAGATGGGCAATAGCGGCTTAATTCCGATATTGCAGGTCGGTGGCGTGCAAGACGCGATTACGGTTGAGCCCCCGGCCTTGGTAGTGCTAACTACGCCGGTGGTGCTCACAGTTACGGTTGAGGGATTCGATGAGCTCCAAGTCAAAGGAATCTCGGTGATTGTGTTTCCCTGAGTGTCCAGCACGGTTGGCGTGACCGTCTTACCGGTCCCCGAAAGTACGCTGATGGAATTGCTGGTACTTCCTGTTACGGCGAGCGTAATCGATTGGACGGCGCAGGTGCTGAAACCCAGAGGCTGGCTGGTCACATTGCTGGCGCCGGCGAATATAGACGCCACTCCCGGGGTGTGGGCCAATATCTGCGCTTGCCCAATCAGAAGTCCGGTCACCGGCGTGGTCGCAGTCGCAGCCGAGACCGTTGCCACGTCGGACGGAATTACCTGCCAGGCGAAGGGCCCGACGCTGGCAGTGATGTCCAGGCCGCGGCTGAGAGCGGTCGCCTGATAGTTGAATATTTGGCCCTTGGAAAAACAGGGGCCGAGTGGCGGGGTCTGGCCTGGAATCGCGCTTACCACAATTTTGTCGATGTGCTGATGCACGTACACCGTGGTGGGTGGGCTGCTCACCCCACCGGCCGTGGCAGTCACTTGGGCCACTCCTACCGGACCCGGCGTACAGATTTGGGGAGTGGTCAGCGAATCCCACGTGCCGGCGCAGGCATTGCCGTTGGTGGCCACGGTTAAGACTGCCGTATTGCTGGAAAGGAAGGTCACGGGAGTGGTGACGGCCGCGTTCTTTTCGTCCCGGGGAGTTGCAGTAAAGGTCTGAGTAGTACTACCGGTGTCCAGAGAAACAGCGGTAGCCGGGGCCAGACCGATGTTTGCCGGAACCGGGAAGGAAGTAGCATTGGTCGGACTACCGCTGCTGCAACCGCTCAGGGTAACGATCAAACCAACGCTGATAAGGACAAACACAACCCGGACTAAGACAAACCACCTACCCATGCACCCTCCCCGCCCCACGTGAGCCATGGGGCGAGACTGTTGGCTCCTGGAAAAACCCAAGTGTAGAGGCTAGAATTTTTTTCAGCAAGTTGAGGCGCTTGCGCGGCGTCTGAGCCGCGCACCGAAATCCCGAGCACAGCGAGGGATCTCTTGATTTTGAGGCGCTTGCGCGGCATTCCACAACCTCGCTCTGCTCCGTTGCTCAGGGCAAGCTATGAACCAAAACTTTCGAATTTCGAAACTAAGGGCTCCAGCACCCGAAATTCCGGCAACTCCCATCCTGCAATTGATCAGTTTCACGCCCACTCGTCATTCCTCATCTGATGCAACCCACAGGCATTGACGATGTGCGCCGCAAGTTGCTATATTTGTAGAGTTCCGCGAGTAAGTCTGGCTTACCTGTGAGCGGTGGTTTCTGTCCGCTGCGCTTGTGCGTGTGTGGAAAGACCCCGAAAAATGCAGTTGAGCTTTAGCTGTGCACGTCGCCGGGAATTTACATCGTTCCGGAGACACCCTCGCTGAAACGCCCTGCGAACACCTTTCACCCGTTGAAAGGCTATGCCGGGCAGTGCTGACGAAACGGAGCAACTCCTGGACTCGAGAGTTCAGGCCTGGTGCCACCGTCGGCAGCGTTAGTCTGAACGGGAAACCGAAATCTCTCGCCGGTGTTGTGCGGCGGGAATCATGGCTGGCGACTCCGCCATCCAGCCCCTGAATGCGGGGAAAGCATAAAGCGGCGTTTTTCCGCGGGTGTGCGCCTGTGTGGGCCACGCGTGGGGAACCACGACTGAGGAGCACCAGGAAAAAGCATGCCTACTTTTAATCAATTGGTGCGAAGCGGCCGCAAGCGGCCGCGGTATAAGACGGCCAGCCCGGCCTTGCAGGGATGTCCGCAAAAGCGCGGTGTTTGCACCCGCGTCTACACGCAGACGCCCAAGAAGCCGAACTCGGCCCTGCGTAAAGTCGCTCGCGTCCGCTTGACCAATGGGATTGAGGTTACAACCTACATTCCAGGCGTTGGGCACAATCTGCAGGAACACTCGATCGTGTTGATTCGCGGTGGCAGGGTAAAGGATCTGCCCAGGCGTCCGTTATCACGTGATTCGCGGCACGCTGGACGCGGTAGGCGTCGCCGGCCGCAAGCAAAGCCGTTCGAAGTACGGAGCCAAGCGGCCGAAGGCGTAAGAGCAGTCGTCGGTCATCAGTCTTCAGTCGTCGGCAAAAAGAGAATTTAGGGGCGAGCAAGAACGTTTCGCCCGGCAGCTCAAAGCTAGAAGCTAAGAGCCAGGAGCTAGAAGCTTAAATGCCTCGAAAAGGATATATCGCCAAGCGGAAAGTGGAGCCCGATCCGGTGTACGGGTCGGACCTGGTGACGAAGTTCGTCAACTCCATGATGTGGCAGGGTAAGAAGAGCACGGCGGAAGGCATCTTTTATGAAGCCTTGACCAAGCTCCAGCAAAAGGGCGGTGATGAGCCCCTGAAGCTGTTCAAGAAAGCGGTGGAGAACGCCAAACCGTTGCTCGAAGTCAAGAGCCGCCGCGTGGGTGGCGCCAACTACCAGGTCCCGGTGGAAGTGAATGCTGACCGGCGCACCTCGCTGGCCATCCGCTGGCTGATCACCTACTCCCGCGGTCGTGCCGAGAAGGGCATGGTCGACAAGCTCAGCAATGAATTGCTCGATGCCAGCAACAATCGCGGGGCTGCGATCAAGAAGAAGGAAGATGTGCACCGCATGGCGGAAGCCAACAAGGCTTTCGCGCATTATCGGTGGTAAGGTCTCGCTTCTAGCTTCTGGCTGCTAGCAAACGAGCCGGCGGCATTAGCTAGGAGCTAGAAGCTAGAAGCAAATATGAGTACTCCGGTCCAACGTCGCTCGGCGAACAGGATGTTCGCAAGGAAGAGAAGAAAAAAGCTGTGTCCAGAACAGTCCCATTAGAACGGTGCAGGAACATCGGCATTATGGCCCACATCGATGCCGGCAAGACCACTACGACCGAGCGCATTCTGTTTCTATACCGGAAAGACGCACCGCATCGGAGAGGTCCACGAAGGCACGGCCACCATGGACTGGATGGAGCAGGAGCAGGAGCGCGGCATCACCATCACCTCCGCCGCCACCACCTGTACCTGGCGCGACATTCGCATCAATATCATCGACACTCCCGGCCACGTGGATTTCACCGCCGAAGTGGAACGGTCTTTGCGTGTGCTCGATGGCGCTGTCGCCGTATTTGACGCGGTCCACGGGGTGCAGCCGCAATCGGAAAAAGTCTGGCGTCAGGCTGATAAATACGGGGTCCCGAGAATTTGTTTTATCAACAAAATTGACAAGATGGGCGCCGATTTCGAGCACGCCGTCGATACCCTCCGCAAACGCCTCAATGCCAAGCCCGTCGCGATCCAGATTCCAATCGGACAAGAAGACAAGTTCAAAGGCGTAGTCGACCTCATCGAGATGAAGTCCATCGTCTGGCAGGATGACACCATTGGCGCCGAGTACATCACCGGCGAAATTCCCGCCGAGCTGCAGAAAAAAGCGGAAGCGTTCCACACCGCGCTGGTCGAAACCGTTGCCGAAAATGACGACGAGATGCTGCACAAGTTCCTGGAAGGCGAGACTATTTCCGCCGCGGAACTGCGGGCCTCGCTGCGCAAATCAACCATTGCGTTGAAGGTATTTCCGGTCGTTGTCGGCACCGCTTTCAAGAACAAAGGCGTGCAGCCGCTGCTCGATGCAGTCGTGGATTATCTGCCATCGCCAATCGACGCGGGAGAGGTCAAAGGCATAAACCCGGACAACGGTGAAGTGATCACCCGCCAACCGGCCGACAGCGAGCCGTTTTCCGCGCTGGCCTTCAAGATCATGGCGGACCCGTTTGTCGGCCAGCTGACTTTTATCCGCGTCTACTCCGGCCAGCTCAAATCGGGCGACTCGGTGCTCAACGCCGGCCGTGGTCGCAGCGAGCGTATTGGCCGTCTGCTCAAGATGCACGCCAACAAACGTGAAGACATCAACGAGATTCTGGCGGGCGATATCTGCGCTGCGGTTGGCCTGAAGAACGTTTCCACCGGCGACACCATTTGCGACGAGAAGCATCCCATCGCTCTCGAAAATATTACCTTCGCCGTTCCCGTGATCTCGGTCGCCGTCGAGCCCAAAACCAAAGCTGACCAGGAAAAGATGGGCATGGCGCTTTCCAAGCTGGCCCAGGAAGATCCCACCTTCAAGGTTCACACCGACCCCGACAGCGGACAGACCATCATCAGCGGCATGGGCGAGTTGCATCTCGAAATCATCGTCGATCGCATGATGCGCGAGTACAAAGTCGAGGCGAACGTCGGCAAGCCGCAGGTGGCGTATCGCGAAACCATTCGCCGGAAATCGGAAGCGGAAGGCAAGTACATCCGCCAGACCGGCGGCCGCGGCCAGTATGGACACGCCAAGATTCGCATTGAGCCCAACGAGCCGGGCAAGGGCTACGAATTCATCAACGAAGTTGTGGGCGGATCGGTGCCCAAGGAATACATCAAGCCCATCGATCAGGGCATTCAGGAGGCGCTCGAGGGCGGAATCCTGGCTGGCTATCCGATGGTCGACGTAAAAGTGGAGCTTTACGACGGCAGCTATCACGATGTTGATTCGAACGAAATGGCATTCAAGATCGCCGGTTCGATGGCGTTTAAGGAAGCTGCCCGCAAAGCCTCGCCGGTGCTGCTGGAGCCGGTGATGGCGGTGGAAGTGGTGACCCCGGAAGATTACGCCGGAGTCATCATGGGCGACCTGAGTTCGCGCCGCGGACGGATTGAAGGCATGGAGCATCGCGCCGGTTCGCAGGTGATCAAGGCCATCGTGCCGCTGGCGGAAATGTTCGGGTACGCCACCCACATGCGGTCCAGCACCCAGGGCCGCGCCGAGTACTCGATGCACTTTGCGCGCTATGAAGAAGTGCCGCGCAGCGCGGCGGACGAGATCATCGGGCGTTCACAGGGACCCAAGCGGTAGACGCAAAGCCGCGGGCGAGGGTGCCCGCGCCACACAAGACGGAGCTAGGATATGGCGAAAGAGAAATTCGAGCGAAATAAGCCGCACTGCAACGTAGGGACGATTGGTCACATTGACCATGGCAAGACCACGTTGACGGCGGCCATCACCAAGGTGTTGCAGAAGCACAACCCGAAGATCGTGTTCCGGTCGTTCGACAGCATTGATAACGCGCCGGAAGAAAAAGCCCGCGGCATCACTATCGCGACCGCGCACGTGGAGTATGAGACCGCGAACCGGCACTACGCGCACGTGGATTGCCCGGGGCACGCGGACTACATCAAGAACATGATCACGGGCGCGGCCCAGATGGATGGCGCGATCTTGGTGGTCGCCGCTACTGACGGTCCGATGCCGCAAACCCGCGAGCACGTGCTGCTGGCTCGCCAGGTGGGCGTGCCCTACATCGTGGTGGCACTGAACAAGTGCGACGCGGTCGATGACGCCGAACTGCTCGACCTGGTCGAACTGGAAGTACGCGAGTTGCTGAAGAGCTACCAGTTCCCGGGCGACGATGTGCCGGTGGTGCGGCTGTCGGCGCTGGGCGCGCTGAACGGGGAAGCCAAGTGGGAGAAGCAGATTGACGAGCTGATGGCGGCGGTGGACAAGTACATACCGCAGCCGGCGCGCGAGCTGGACAAGCCGTTCCTGATGCCGATTGAAGATATTTTCTCGATCTCGGGGCGTGGCACAGTGGTCACGGGACGAATCGAGCGCGGCAAGGTGAAGGTGGGCGAGGAAGTGGAGATTGTAGGCTTCCGCGACACCCGCAAGACGGTGGTCACGGGCGTCGAAATGTTCAAGAAGCAACTGGACGAAGGTCTGGCGGGCGATAACGCCGGACTGCTGCTGCGCGGCATCGCGAAAGAAGATGTCGAGCGCGGCATGGTGCTGGCGAAAGGTGGGTCGATTACGCCGCACACCAAGTTCAAAGCCGAGGTCTACATTCTGACCAAGGAGGAAGGCGGGCGGCACACGCCGTTCTTCAAAGGCTACCGGCCGCAGTTTTATCTGCGGACGACGGATGTGACCGGAGTGGCGGAGTTGCCGGCGGCGACGGAGATGGTGATGCCGGGCGACAACGTGCAACTGGTGATCGAGCTGATTACGCCGGTGGCGATGGAAAAGGGCTTGCGCTTTGCCATTCGCGAAGGCGGGCACACGGTCGGCGCGGGCACGATCAGCGAGATTATTCAGTAGTAAAGATTGTGTGGGGACGGGTCTCTGACCCGTCCACGCGGAGCGCAGCTCCGCAGTTTCGCGGGCGAGTCGGCCGCGACCACTTGAGCAAATAGTGCGGTGGGTTTCTTGAAAAGAGAACCAGTAATCAGTTTGTTGGTTCTCGGTTCTCAGATGGGTCTGAGCTAGAAGCTAATAGCTAATAGCTAGAAGCTGCCGTTAAGCGGCTTGCAACCAGCCGCCAGTTCTTTCCTCCCGGTGAGCCGGGAGGGGATAGAGAGTAAAGCATGATTGGAAAAGAAAGAATTCGCATCCGGCTGAAGGCGTATGACTACCGCATCCTGGACCAGTCGACGGGTGAGATTGTCGACACGGCTCGGCGCACCGGCGCGCAAATCGCTGGCCCGATTCCTTTGCCCACGATGAAGAACAAGTACTGCGTTCTGCGGTCTCCGCACGTGGACAAGAAGTCGCGCGAGCAGTTTGAGATCCGCACTCACAAGCGTTTGCTCGATATTCTCGAGCCCACGCAGCAAACGGTCGACGCTTTGATGAAACTTGATCTGCCTGCGGGCGTCGACGTCGAGATCAAGGCTTTTGGCAAGGAACACAAATAGCCGTCAGCTTTAGTGATCAGCTGTCAGCTTGAGCTGATTCAGCTTGCGGAGAAGAATTGAAATGGCAAAAGTAACCGGAATCTTAGGCAAGAAAGTCGGCATGACGCAGCTCTTCGATGACAAGGGCGACGTGCATCCCGCGACCGTTCTGCAGGCCGGTCCCTGCGTGATTACGCAGCACAAGACCCAGACCCGCGACGGATACGACGCGGCTCAGATCGGTCTGGTCGAGTTCATGAAGGAGTCGCGCCTGACCCAGCCCATGAAGGGGCATCTGGGAAAGCACAACCTGCCGCCGGTGAAATTTCTGCGCGAAGTGCCGATCGAGGTTGAAAAGGCGGAAGAAGCAGTCGCGGTGAAGGCCGGCGATCGCGTGCTGGTTGATATTTTCGAAGGCGAGAAGTTTGTGGACGTTGTCGGCATCAGCAAGGGACGTGGCTT
The DNA here is from genome assembly GCA_963801545.1 of Terriglobia bacterium. GTDB lineage: Bacteria > Acidobacteriota > Terriglobia > Terriglobales > Acidobacteriaceae > JAIQFF01. The sequence goes on from CAWDFF010000011.1 coordinate 52,788, forward strand.
TGCCGGCGTAGTCCGGCGGCATCACTTTGCCGGCGGTCCCAAGTCGCACGGTTCGATGTTCCAGATCACGGGTTCGATCGGTTCCTCTGCGTTTCCTTCACGCGTGTTCAAAGGCATGCGCATGTCGGGACACATGGGTGTGGACCGGGTGACCCAGCGCAACCTGCGCGTGCTGGGCGTCGACAAAGATGAGAACCTGCTGGTGGTTGAAGGCAGTGTCCCCGGCCCCAATGGCGGGTATCTGGTGATTACCAAGGCCAAGAAGCCACCCCGAGAACGGCGCGGATTTGGTGGCGCGGCCACGGTGGATCCGTTGAAGGCAGCGAAGCGGGCGGCAAAGAAGGCTTAGAGGCAGTCGTCGGTCTTCAGCCTTCAGCCAAGACTGCGATTGCGAGTACGGAAGAGACATATGGCAACTATCGACATTCATAATCTGAGCGGGGAGAAGGTCGGGACGCTCGATCTCGCGGATGAAGTATTTGGCGCGATCAACGAAGACCTGCTGTGGGAAGCGGTGAAGCATTACCGCGCCGCGCGGCACGCCGGCACCCACGCCACCAAGAACAAGAAACTGGTCTCCGGCGCGGGAAAGAAACTGTGGAAACAGAAGGGTACGGGGCGCGCCCGTGTTGGTTCCATCCGTTCACCACTGTGGCGGCATGGCGGCACGGTGCACGGACCGCAACCTCGTTCTTACGACTACGCGTTTCCCCGCAAGAAGCTGCTGGGGGCGTTGCGTTCGGCGCTGGCCTCGAAGTTTGCCGACGGCAAGCTGATCGTGGTCAATGCCTTTGACGTGAAAGAGCCCAAGACCAAGCAGTTCCGCCAGGCCCTGGACGCACTGAACGTGGAGACCACCTGCCTGTTGGTGGAAGTGCCGCGCCACGGGAATCGCAACCTTACTCTGGGCTCGCGCAACCTTGAGGGTGTTGAACTGGTGCATGGCAACGAGGTTCATCCGTATCATCTGCTGCGCTACGATCGGGCGATTTTTTCGCAGCCGGCCATCGAAGCGTTGCAGCTTTCGCTGAAGAACGCGGCGGCGAAACGGCATCACAAGGCGGACGACAAAGAAGGCGCAAAAGCAAAAGCAAAAGCAAAAGCAAAGAAGGCCTTGGGATCTCCCCGACGGCGCGTGCGCCATGACAAAGCGGCGGAGGTCGCCTGATGAAATCCGCATATCAGATCATTCGTCGTCCAGTGATTACGGAAAAAGGTTTGGCCATCAAGGAAAACCAGAACACGCTGGTGTTCCAGGTGGCGAAAGCCGCGACCAAGACCGAGATCCGGGAAGCGGTGCAGTCGATTTTCAAGGTGAAGGTGCATTCGGTGCGCACCGCGCTCTATCCCGGCAAGGAGCGCCGCCGGGGAAAATTCGCCGGCTACCGTCCCGACTGGAAAAAGGCCTTCGTGCGGCTGAAGTCGGGCGAAAAGATGCCGGAGTACGCGCAGAATTTATAGTCGTCAGTCGTCGGTCTTCAGTCGTCAGCAAGGCCGGCGGAACCAAGGGATTTTGCTGAAGACTGACGACCAAGAGCTGAATTTTTATGCCAATCAAGACCTACAGACCGACTACGCAGACGTTGCGCTACCGCACTACGCTGGTCAACGACGATATTACGACCCGGCATCCGCACAAGCCGCTGGTCGAGCCCAAGCAGCGCAGCGGCGGGCGCCGCAACAGTGGCGACACCACCATGTGGCATCGCGGCGGCGGACACAAGCGCAAGCTGCGCCTGATTGATTTCAAGCGTGACAAGAACGGCATTCCGGCGACTGTGGCTTCGATCGAATACGATCCCAACCGCTCGGCGCGAATCGCGCTGCTCAGCTACGCCGACGGCGAAAAGCGCTACATTCTGCAGCCCGACGGGCTGAAGGTCGGACAGAAAGTAGTGAGCGGTCCGGAGGCGGACATTCTGGTGGGCAATGCGTTGCCGCTGAAAAATATTCCCCCGGGCACGACCATCCATAACATCGAGTTGAAGCCCGGCAAGGGCGCGCAGATGGTGCGCTCGGCCGGGGGATCGGCGCAGCTGGTGGCGAAAGAAGGCGAATACGCGCTGGTCAAGCTGCCTTCCGGCGAGACCCGGAAAGTGGCGCAGGATTGCATGGCCACGATTGGCCAGGTCGGAAATCTGGACCATGAAAACATCACCATCGGCAAAGCTGGGCGCATGCGCTGGCTGGGGCGGCGTCCGGTAAACCGCGGGGTTTCGATGAACCCGGTCGATCATCCGCACGGCGGCGGTGAAGGCAAGACTTCCGGCGGCAGGCATCCGGTGACGCCTTGGGGCCAGCCCACACGCGGCTATAAGACGCGGAATAACAAACGTACCGATGCGTTCATTGTGAACCGGAGAGGCAAGAAGTAGAAGATCGGTCGTCAGTCGTCGGCAAGATCGCGAGTCACCAAAGATTTGAGGGCTGTTGGCTGAGAGCTGACGGCTGAAAGCTGAGAGCTGAATTTATGGCACGTTCAACCAAGAAGGGTCCGTTCGTCGATGGCTACCTGCAGGCGCGGGTGGACGGCATGAACTCGCGCAACGAGAAGAAGGTGCTGCGCACCTGGTCGCGGCGCTCCACCATCATTCCGGAAATGGTGGGCCACACCATCGCGGTGCATAACGGCAAGAAATTTATTCCGGTGTACATCACGGAGAACATGGTGGGCCACAAGCTGGGCGAATTCAGCTTCACCCGCCAGTTCAAAGGCCACTCCATGCGGGCGGCCACGGAAACGGCAGCGCGGCCGGCGGGCGTGCCCGGCGGTCCGGGAGCGATCACTCCGGCGGCGGGAGCGGCTCCGGCAGCGCCGGCGCCCAAGGCGTAGGAGATAAAACATGGAATTTCGAGCTCAAGTCCGCTTCACTCGGGTCTCGCCGCAGAAGGCGCGGCTGGTGCTGGATTTGATCAAAGGCCGCAAGGTAGAAGACGCGCTCAATACCCTAATCTTCACCAAGAAGCGGGTGGCGGCCACGGTGGAGAAGCTGCTGCGCTCGGCGCTGGAGAATGCCAACTACCTGAGCAGCGAGAAGGGTATCGACGTCGATGTGGACAAGCTGTACGTGAAAAGCGCCGTGGCCAACGACGGGCCGCGCATGAAGCGCATCCGTCCCGCGCCCATGGGCCGGGCGTTTCGCTACGTGCGGCGCATCGCGCACATCGAGATCGTACTGGCGGAGCGGGGCAAAAGCGGAGAATCGCTGGCCACCGTGGTAGGGGAAGAAACAGGGGCGGCAAAGACAAAGAGTCCTGCCCGAGCCAAAGCCGGAGCCAAAGGGAAAGCCAAGGCGCCGGCCGGCAAGAAGAAAGTAGGAGCCAGATAATGGGACAAAAAGTTCATCCCTACGGGTTTCGCCTGGGCTACACCAAGCCCTGGAAGTCGCGCTGGTTTGTGGAGCGCGATTACGACAAGCTGTTGCTCGAGGACGTCAAGCTGCGCAACGAGCTGAAGGACAAGCTCAAGTCTGCGGGCGTGAGCTCGATTGAGATCGAGCGTCCGGGCAACAAGCTGCGGGTCATCATCAAGACGGCGCGTCCCGGCATCATCATCGGCCGCAAGGGCGCGGAAATCGACAAGCTGAAACAGGATATGCAGAAGCGCACCGCGCGCGAGGTCTACATCGATATCCAGGAAGTGCACAAGCCGGAGCTGGACGCGCAACTGGTGTCGGAGTCGATCGCGCTGCAACTAGAGAAACGCGTCGGTTTTCGCCGCGCCATGCGCAAAGCCGTAGACTCGGCGCTGCGTTTCGGCTGCAAGGGAATCAAGGTGCGGGTCAGCGGACGTCTGAACGGCAACGAAATCGCGCGTTCGGAGTGGTACCTGCAGGGCCGTCTGCCGCTGCACACCCTGCGCGCCGACATCGACTATGGTTTTACCGAAGCACGTACCACCTATGGCGTGATCGGGGTGAAGTGCTGGGTTTACAAAGGCGAAATTCTGCCGGCCAAAAAGCGCGAGCCGCAGCAAGCAGGCGCGTTCTAAGGTTTGGCTAGAAGCTAAGAGCTGATTCTTATGTTGATGCCAAAGAAAGTGAAGTACCGCAAGCAGCAGCGCGGGCGCATGACCGGAAAGGCCTGGCGCGGAAGCCAGTTGGCGTTCGGCAATTTCGGGTTGAAAGTACTGGAGCCGGGCTGGATCACCGATCGCCAGATCGAAGCGGCGCGGGTGGCCATGACCCGTTTCATCAAGCGCGGCGGCAAAATCCAGATCCGTTTGTTTCCGGACAAGCCTGTAACCAAGAAGCCGGCCGAAACCCGTATGGGCAAGGGCAAGGGAGCGCCTGATCACTGGGTGGCGGTGGTGCGGCCGGGCAAGATCCTGTTCGAAATGGAAGGGGTTTCGCAGACGGATGCGACCGAGGCCATGCGTCTGGCCTCGCACAAATTGCCGCTGCGCACCGTGTTTGTGAAGCGCGAGGGCGCACACTAGAACCGGGAACTGCTAACAAAGAACTGAGAACTGATTATGAAATCCGAGAAAGTACGTAATCTGACTGCCGAAGAACTTCGCCAGCAGGAGCATGAGTTGAGCGATCAGCTGTTCAAGCTCAAATTCCAGCTCAACATGGGACAGACCGAGAGCCTGAAGAAGATTCGCGGCCTGCGCAAGGACATCGCGCGGGTAAAGACCATCGCCCGTGAGCGCGAACTGGCATCGGCCGGCGGAACGGAGAAGAAGTAGCATGCCCGAAACCAATCCACAACCCGGAGCGGCAGTACAGCAGGCGGCGGGACGGCGCAAGGAAGTGGTCGGCGAAGTCGTCTCCAGCCGCATGCACAAGACCATCGTGGTGCAGGTGGTGCGCAAAAAGGCGCATCCCTTCTACAAGCGGGTGGTCTCAAAGGCCAAGAAATTTTATGCCCATGACGAAAAGAACGTGGCTCATGTGGGCGACGTGGTGCGACTGGAAGAGACGCGTCCTCTGTCCAAGCTGAAGCGCTGGCGCCTGAAGGAAGTCGTCCGCAAGGCCGCGTTGTTGCCGGAAACCACGGTGGCGGAAGTCAGCTAGCCGCGCGCTGTTCCCAGGAATGCTGATTTGGAACGCTGAGGGGGATCAAGATTATGGCTGTAATGATGAGATCGATGCTCGAGGTCGCCGACAACTCCGGCGCCCGCAAGCTGCAGATGATTCTGCCGCTGGGCGGTTCGACCGGTTTGAACGCGGGACTGGGCGATGTCATCACCGCCAGCGTGAAAGAGGCCGCCCCGGAAGGTCAGACCAAGAAAGGGACGGTAGTCAAGGCGGTGATCGTGCGCACCCGCAAGGAGCACCGGCGCCGCGACGGCACCTATATCCGCTTCGACCAGAATGCCGCGGTGTTGATCAACGACGCCGGCGAGCCAGTGGGCACCCGCGTATTCGGGCCGGTGGCTCGCGAACTGCGCGAGAAGAAATTTTTGAAGATTGTTTCGCTGGCGCCTGAAGTTTTGTAAAGCATTGGTAATTGCGCAATTGTGTAATTTGGTAATTGAACCCCGCTGACTTGGGAACAGGTTCTCCAATTACAAAATTACCAAATTACCCAATTACTAAATTCTGTTAAGGGTTCGATTGTAGGTTCGATTATGAAGATAGTAGCGACAGAACACAAACGAGTCGACCTTCGCCGCAACGATACGGTGAAAGTGATTACCGGCCGCGACAAGGGAAAAGAAGGCCGCGTGCTTCGGGTTTTTCCCAACGACGCCAAGATCCTGGTCGAGCACGTGATGCTGGTCAAGAAGCATGTCCGCCCCAATCCGCAGCGCAACGTGAAGGGCGGGATCGCCGAGCAGGAGAGCCGGATCGCGATCTCCAACGTGGCCTTGATGTGTACCAGCTGCAAGCGCCCGGTGCGCATCGGGCACGAGTATCAGGGAGAGCGCAAAGTGCGGGTGTGCCGCAAGTGCGGCGCCACGCTGGACAAGTAGCAAAAGCTTCTGGCTGCTGGCTCCTGGCTGCCAGCTAAAGGGAAAGAGGCCCGGGGTTTGGAGCTAGAAGCCAGTAGCTAGAAGCTGAGTTACAGAGGAAGCAATGGCAAAAGAAAAAAGAGAGAAGCAGGGCGAGAAGCAGCAGCAGGAGGCGAAGCCGGCGCAGGCGCATCACAGCGCGAAGGAGACGCCGCGGCTCAAGAGCCGGTTCAAAGCCGAAGTTGCGCCCGCGTTGATGAAGGAATTCGACCTGAAAAACCCGATGGCGGTGCCCCACCTGCACAAGATCGTGGTCAACATGGGCGTGGGCGAAGCCACCCAGAACGCGAAGATTCTCGATCCTGCGGTCAACGAACTGGGCCAGATCGCGGGCCAGAAGCCGGTGACCACCAAGGCCAAGAAATCGATTGCGGCCTTCAAGGTGCGCGAAGGCCAGGCCATCGGCGCCATGGTCACGCTGCGCGGGGACCGCATGTACGAGTTCTTCGATCGGCTGGTAAACGTGGCGCTGCCCCGGGTGCGCGACTTCAAGGGAGTCTCGACCAAGTCGTTCGACGGGCGCGGGAACTATACGCTGGGCTTGCACGACCAGCTGATTTTTCCCGAGATCGACTATTCCCGGGTAGACAAGACCAAAGGGATGAACGTCACCATCGTGACCACCGCGGGGAACGACGATCAGGCGCGCCTGCTGTTGAAACATCTGGGCATGCCGTTTCGTCCATAGATTAGAAGTCCGTAGATTAGAAATCGAGTGCCAGAGATTTGGATGAAGTCTTAACTGAGAGCTGACGGTGCAAGCTGAGAGCTAGCAGCCAGAAGCTAGGAGCAAAAGGTAAATTGACCACAGCAAAGCGAGTCAAGGACGCAAAGATCCAGGAGAAGTTTGACAAGGCGCGCGGCAAGGAACCGAAGCTGAAATTTTCCTCGCGCCGGCATAACCGCTGCAAACTGTGCGGACGCCCGCGGGCTTATCTGCGCAAGTTCGGCATCTGCCGCCTGTGTTTCCGGGGGCTGGCGTTAAGGGGAGAGATTCCCGGAGTTTCGAAGTCGTCGTGGTAGGGAATGAGTGATCAATCTCTCACCCTTGCGCCCAAGACGCGCAAGAGTGGGGCACCCGAGTCTGGACACCCAGTCCGGGTTGAAAGCACGTCGTCGCGGGTTCTTCGGGGCCAGGCAGTGATGACCGAAGCAAACGGGCGGCGGAGGAGAGGCAAACGATGAGGTTGACCGATCCGGTCGCAGACATGCTGGCGCGCATTCGCAATGCGATTCGCGCCCGCCATCAGAAGGTAGACGTTCCCGCTTCCAAGCTGAAGCTGGAGATTGCCCGCATCCTCAAAGAGGAAGGCTACATCTCCAATTTCAAGCCCGCGGAAGAGGAAGGCCACAAGGTCCTGCGAATCTATCTGAAGTATGGCAACAATAACGAAGCCGCGATCTCGAACGTGGAGCGCGTCTCCCGGCCGGGTTGCCGGGTCTATGTGCGGCGCAGCGAAATCCCGCGCGTGCTGGGCGGCTTGGGCATCAATATCCTGACCACCCCCCGCGGGGTCATGACCGGACGCCAGGCCCGCAAGCAGGGCGTGGGCGGCGAAGTGTTGTGCGAGATTTGGTAGAGAACCAGCTATCAGCTATCAGCCGTCAGCGATCAGTCGTGACGGCGATCCGAGCTGAAAGCTGAGAGCTGAGAGCTGAAAGCTTATGTCAAGAATTGGAAGAAAGCCGATCCCGCTGCCCAAGGGTGTAGCGGTCAAGATTGAAGGCAACGTGGTCGCCGTACAGGGGCCCAAGGGCAAACTGGATACCCAACTGCCCCGCGGCATCCGGGTGGAGCAGCAGGACGGCAACCTGGTGGCCATTCGCGAGAACGATTCGCAGGCGGCGGTCCACGGACTGGCCCGGGCCCTGGTCAACAACGCGGTCGAAGGGGTCACCAAGGGCTGGACCCGGGAGTTGGAAATTGTCGGCATCGGTTATCGTGCCGAGTTGAAGGGAAAGGGCACGGTGGTATTCAGTCTGGGATATTCCCATCCCATCGAGTACCCGCTGCCGGTCGGCATCGAAGCGACTGTCGATCCCAAGCAGACCAAGCTCAGCGTCACCGGCATCGACCGTCAGAAGGTGGGCCAGGTTGCCGCCGAAATGCGCAGCCTGCGGCCTCCCGATCCGTACAAGAACAAGGGCGTGCGCTATGCGGGCGAGCGCTTGAAGAAGAAGGTGGGAAAGACAGGGGCAAAATAGTCGTCGGTCGTCAGTCTTCAGTCGTCAGCAAGTCGGAGGACGATTGGGATTGAGCTGATGACTGAGGCAAAGAGTCGTCCGGGAAAGCAGTCTTCAGCAGCGAGTGGTTTGGCTGAAGACCGGCGACTGACGACTGAGGACTGGAAAAAATGCTTACGCAAACATCCAAGAACCAGAACCGGCGGCACGTTCATGAACGCATCCGCAAAAAGATTCTCGGCACCGCCGAGCGGCCGCGGCTGAACGTGTATCGCTCGCTGAATCACATTTACGTTCAGTTGATTGACGACTTGCACGGCGCGACTCTGGTGTCCGCGAACTCGGCCGAAGGCAAGAAGGGCGAGCGGCGCACCGGGGGAAACCTGGCCGCGGCCAAGACCGTCGGCAAGAACATCGCCGAGCGGGCCAAGGCCAAGGGGATCAGCAAAGTCGTATTCGACCGTGGCGGCTACATTTATCACGGGCGGGTCAAGGCCCTGGCCGATTCGGCGCGTGAAGCCGGACTGCAGTTCTAGAAGAATTGAGAAATTTAGTAATTGAGAAATTGGGTAATTTTAAAATCGGCAATTGGAAATCGGGCAATTGGTTTTCAAATTACTCAATTACAAATTACCCAATTACAAAATGTTGAAATGAGAATCGATGCCAACAGTCATTAAAAAGCTTGATGCGAATTCTTACCAGCTGAAAGACCAGGTGGTCGCGATCAATCGCGTCACGAAAGTAGTCAAGGGAGGCAAGAACCTCTCCTTCGCGGCCCTGGTGGTGGTGGGAGATCCCAGCGCTGCGGTCGTAGGCTACGGCTCGGGGAAGGCCAAGGAAGTTCCTCAGGCCATCCGCAAGGGGATTGAGTCGGCGAAGAAGAACCTGATGCGAGTCAACCTTACCCAGACCAGCATTCCACACCTGGTGCTGGGACGTTTCGGTTCCGGTCGGGTGCTGCTGAAGCCTGCTCCGGAAGGCACCGGAGTCATTGCCGGCGGCGCGGTGCGCGCGGTCATGACCTCGGTGGGAGTGCAGAACGTGCTCACCAAATCCATCGGCACCACCAACCCGCACAACGTGATCAAGGCGACGTTTGATGCGCTCAAACATTTGAAGAACCGGAGTGACGTTGCCGCCATGCGCGGTAAAACGGCTGAGGAATTGTAATCATGCCCAATAAATTGGCCAAGAAAACGTATGCGGGCGGCGGCGCCAAGATCCAGTTGAAGTGGGTGCGTTCCGCCATTTGTGCCCCGATAAAGCAGAAACTGGTGGTGAAGGGTCTGGGCTTTACCCGGCTGAACCAGGTGATCGAGCGGCCCGACAACCCGGCTATCCGCGGCATGGTGGCCAAGGTGCCGCATCTGGTGGAGATTGTGAACCGACAAGAGCTGTCAGCTGTCAGCTCTCAGTAAATGCAGAGCACTGAAGGCCGAGAGCTGACAGCTGAGAGCTTATTTCTATGAATCTTTCTAATATTCACGCACCAAAGAAGGCGACAGCGAACAAGAAGCGCGTCGGCCGCGGCATGGGTTCGGGCATGGGCAAGACGTCCACTCGCGGGCACAAGGGCCAGCGGTCGCGCAGTGGCTCGCGCATGATGCGCGGTTTTGAAGGCGGCCAGATGCCTTTGCATCGCCGCATGCCCAAACGCGGATTCACCAACATCTTCCGCCAGGAATTCAACATCGTGAATCTGGAAAAGCTGGCAGCGCTGGGCGAGACCACCATCACCCCGGACGTATTACGCAAGGCGGGCGTGATCAAGGGCAAGAGCCGGTTGAAGGTGCTGGGCGACGGCGAACTCACCATTGCTCTCACCGTGCACGCTCACAAGTTTTCCAAGTCGGCCCAGGAGAAGATCACCAAGGCCGGCGGCAAGTTCGAGGTGTTGTAGCCCCATGCTGGAAAAACTAGCCAACGTCTTTCGCATTCCGGACCTGCGCAAGCGCATTCTGTTTACTCTGGCGCTGCTGGCGGTCTACCGCCTGGGCGGCCATATCCCTACGCCGGGCGTGAATGCGGACAAGCTGCAACAGTTTTTTGAGCAGAACAAGGGCAGTCTGCTGGGCTTCGTCGATCTTTTTTCCGGTGGCCAGCTCCGCCGTTTGACCATATTCGCCCTGGGCATCATGCCCTACATCACTGCGTCGATCATTTTGCAGTTGCTGACCGTGGTCTACGAGCCCCTGGCCAAGCTGCAGAAGGAAGGCGAACTGGGACGCAAGAAGATCACGCAGTGGACGCGTTACCTGACGGTGATCCTGGCCTCGGTGCAGTCTTTTGGCATTGCCTGGCAGTTGCAGCGCAGCGGAGACTTCGTGGTCCATCCCGGTCCGGCTTTCATCCTGATGACCATGCTGACCCTGACCACGGGGAGCGCATTCATCATGTGGCTGGGCGAGCAGATCACTGAACGTGGCGTGGGCAACGGCATGTCGCTGCTGATCTTTGCCGGCATCGTGGTGGGCTTGCCGCGTGGCGTCATCGATCTCTTCGACAAGGTTCGCACCGATGCCTGGGGCGCCTTTACCGCGCCGGCCATGATCATGCTGATCGCGGTGATGGTGCTGATCGTGGGTTTCATCGTTTACGTGGAACGTTGTGAGCGCCGCATTCCGGTGCAATACGCCAAACGCGTAGTGGGCCGCAAGGTGATGGGTGGGCAGTCTACCCACTTGCCGTTGCGGGTAAACTCCGGCGGCGTCATGCCGGTAATTTTCGCATCGTCGATCCTGACCCTGCCCCAGACCGTGGGCTACAGCCTGCGCAACAACCGCTATTTTGGAGAGTTGATCCGTAACCTGGGATGGGGCGAGCCGCTGTACACGTTTCTGTATGCCGTCGGGATCATCTTCTTTGCGTACTTCTACGTATCGATTGTCTTCAATCCGAACGAAGTTGCCGACAATATGCGAAAGTATGGCGGGTTCATTCCCGGCATTCGTCCGGGCAAGCGTACGGCTGACCACATCAACGAGATCCTGACCCGGATCACCCTGGTGGGGGCGCTGTATCTGATCATCATCTCCTTCATTCCGGAGTGGATGATTACCGGTATTCACCTGAACCATTTGTACGGGCCGATTGGCGCGTTTTTCGAGCGGTTGCCCACATGGGTCACGAACGGGTTGGGGGTAAATTTTTATTTTGGCGGCACCTCGCTGCTGATTGTGGTGGGCGTGGCCATGGACACAGTGACTCAGATCGAAGCCCAACTGGTGATGCGGCACTACGACGGCTTTACGCCGCGCAGCGGACGCATTCGCGGGCGCCGCACCTGGTCTTGAGCCGGGCGTAGCCTCGGAGTTCGTGTTAAAGAGTTAAGAGTAAACACAGGGTGTTGAAACCGGCTCGTCGGGCGGGTTGAACGAAATTGGAATCGGGAGGCTGGAGGACCAGTTCGATGGCGGAGGCAACCTCACGCGGCATCGGACCTGTCATCCTGCTCGGCTCGCCGGGCGCGGGTAAGGGGACCCAGGCCAAGCAGATCGTCGAGCACTACAGCATTCCGCAGATTTCCACGGGCGATCTTCTCCGTGAAAATGTGCAGCGCGGTACTCCTTTGGGAGTGGCGGCCAAGGACGTGATGGCGCGGGGCGAACTGGTGCCCGATGACCTGGTCTATGACATGGTCGCCCTGCGCTTGCGCCAGGCGGACTGCGAGCGTGGCTTCATTCTGGATGGTTTTCCCCGCAATCCGGCCCAGGCCGGATGGCTGGATGCGTTTCTGGAGCACGAGTTCTTTGACAATACGCAGCGCGGCACGTGTCTGCCCATTGTGATCCGAATTAACGTGGACTATAATAAATTGTTGCGTCGGATTACCGGACGCCGTTCTTGTCCCGTCTGTGGACGGATCTACAACGTCTACTCCCAGCCACCCCGTGTCGCTGATCGATGCGATGTTGATGGTTCTACGCTGGTGACCCGCGAAGATGATCGTGAAGAAGTCATCCGGGAACGACTGGCGGCCTACGAACTGCAGACCAAGCCGGTCGCCGAATACTACGAGCGCAAAGGGCGGCTGGTTTCCGTGGATGGCGATCTGCCGATCGATCAGGTTACGGAGCAGATTTTTCAAGTGATCGAGAGCCATCGCGCCGTGGCTCCCAGCAACAACTGAACGACGAAGTCAAGAACTGGCACATGGCGATTGTCTGTAAATCGGCGGCAGAGATTGAGAAGATGCGGCGCAGCGGCGGCATCGTCCGCGAGGTTCTGAACCATGTTCGCGGCCTGGTGGTGCCGGGCGCGACCACCATGGACCTGGAGCGCGCTGCCGAACAGAAGATCAAGGATCTGGGTGTGAAGCCCGCGTTCAAGGGATACTACGATTATCCCTGCGTGCTTTGTACCTCGATCAACGAAGAAATCGTGCACGGCATTCCCTCGGAGAAGAGGGTGCTGAAAGCGGGCGACATCGTTTCCATCGATTGCGGCGTGGTGCTGGACGGCTATTACGGCGACGCTGCCGTCACCGTCCCGGTGGATGGATCGATTACGCCGGAGCTGTCCAAACTGCTCGAGGTCACCGAGGCGTCGTTGTACCGCGGCATCGAGGCGGCCAGAATCGGCAACGCAGTTGGAGATGTTGGGGCGTCGGTACAGGAGTTCGTGGAGGCCAACGGCTTCAGCGTGGTTCGCGAATTTGTGGGACACGGCATCGGAACCCGCCTGCACGAAGAACCGCAGGTACCAAACTACGGTACCCGCGGACACGGGGCCCGTTTACGCGAAGGCATGGTGCTGGCCATCGAGCCCATGGTGAATTCTGGCAATCCCGGAACTCGCGTTCTCGATGACAAGTGGACCGCCGTAACTGCCGACGGCAGCTATAGCGCCCACTTCGAGCATTGCGTCGCGATCATGAAGGATGGCCCGATGATTTTGACGCAATAGAGAGGCTTCTAGCTCCTGGCTTCTAGCTGCTAGCTTGAACTGGGAGCCCAGTGATTTAGCTAGAAGCTAGTAGCTAGTAGCCAGAAGCGATCTTAAGGAGTCGATGAGCAAAGAGGACGCGATTGAAGTTGAGGCGTCTAGCGGGCGTGAGCGAAGCGGGAGCCCGCTGCCGAAATCCCGAACGGAGTGAGGGATCTCGTGGATACTGAGCGCTAAGGAGTGCATGAGCAAAGAGGACGCGATTGAAGTCATGGCGACGGTAGTCGAACCGCTGCCCAATGCCATGTTCCGGGTGGAACTGGAAAACAAGCACCAGGTGCTGGCCCACGTCTCGGGAAAAATGCGCAAGAATTTCATTCGCATCCTGCCCGGCGACAAGGTCGCAGTCGAGCTTTCGCCCTACGACCTGAACCGGGGCCGCATTGTGTATCGCTATAAATGAATGCCGTCTTCATCTCTTGGCCGAGTCTTGCTGACGGCTGAGAGCTGACGGCTGAAGGCTAATTTATGAAAGTACGAGCATCGGTTAAGAAGATTTGCGACAAGTGCAAGGTCATCCACCGCAAGGGTGTGGTGCGGGTGATCTGCGTCATCTCCAAGCACAAGCAGCGTCAAGGATAAGGGAGCACTATGGCACGCATTGCAGGCGTCGATCTTCCGCGCAACAAGCGGGCGAACATCGCGCTGACCTACATCTACGGCATCGGCAACCCGCGCGCGGCGCGCATTCTGGACGCGGCCAAGGTGGATCCGATGAAAAAGGTCCAGGATCTGGGCGAAGACGAAGTCAACCGCATCCGCCAGGTGATCGAAAACGAAGGACTGGTGGAAGGCGATTTGCGCAAGGAAGTTTCGATGAACATCAAGCGGCTCATCGAAATCGGTTCCTATCGCGGCTATCGCCATCGCCGTAACCTGCCCGTCCGCGGGCAACGGACCCATACCAACGCGCGCACCCGCAAGGGCCCGCGCAAGGGCACAGTCGCGCAGAAGAAGAAGGCGACGGCAAAGACTTAGAAAATCAGCTGCTAGCTTCTAGCTCCTGGCTAGAAGCTAAAAGCTAGGAGCTAGAAGCTAATATGGCAAAGACACCAGCACCAGCGGCAGCGGGAGCGACCGGAGCGGCGGCACCGGATAAAAAGGGCAAGAAGAAGACCTTCAAGAAGAAAGAGCGGAAGCACGTTCCGCACGGCATTGCCCACATCCAGGCTTCGTTCAACAACACAATTGTCACCATCGCCGATCAGGCGGGGAATGTTCTGGCCTGGAAGAGTTCCGGTTCGCTGGGCTTTCGCGGATCGCGCAAAGGGACGCCCTTTGCCGCTCAGCAGGCCGCCCAGAACGCCGCCAACATGGCGCGCGATCACGGTGTGCGTAGCGTGGAAGTGCGGGTTAGCGGTCCCGGTTCCGGACGTGAATCGGCGATCCGCGCCCTGGCTGCGGCGGGTATCGAAGTACGCAACATTAAAGACGCTACGCCGATTCCGCACAACGGTTGCCGTCCGCCGAAGCGGAGAAGAGTTTAAGAAACCGTCGTTGGTCCTTGGCCTTTGGCTCGTTGGCAGAGTCGAGTTACTTCGCGATTTCAGTTTTGCCAACGGCCTACGACCAGAGACCAAACGACTGAATTTTCGTCCGGGACGAAGGGTGAAGCCAAACCTGTAAACCGGTCATCTAACAAGGAGAAAACAACTTGGCACGTTATACCGATCCCGTCTGCCGTCTCTGCCGCCGCGAGGGCATGAAGCTGTTCCTCAAAGGCACCAAGTGCTTCAGCGATAAGTGTCCCATCGAGAAGCGGAATTTTGCTCCCGGCCAGCATGGTAAGGACCGCAAGGCCAAAATTGTTGGCTACGGCCTGCAACTGCGCGAAAAGCAGAAAGCCAAGCGCATTTACTTTACCCAGGAAGGCCAGTTCCGAAATTATTTCGAGAAGGCCGCCCGGACTCGCGGCGTCACCGGCGAGATGCTTCTGCAACAACTGGAGCGGCGTCTGGACAACGTGGTCTACCGCCTTGGTTTCGGCATGTCCCGCCGCCAGGCGCGCCAGCTTGTGCGTCACGGCCACATCCAGGTGAACGGCCGCAAGGTGAACATTCCTTCGTACCAGGTGAGTGTGGGCGAGGAGATTGCCATTCGCGAAGGCAGCAAAAAGCTGCCCATCCTGGAGCCGGCCAAGGAATTTGCCAGCCACCAGAATGCGCCGAACTGGCTGGAGATCGATCGCGACAATTACAAAGGCAAGGTTCTGGCTTTGCCCAAGCGCGAAGATATCAACCTGCCGGTGAACGAGCAGTTGATTGTAGAGTTGTACAGTAAGTAGTCATCAGTCGTCGGTCTTCGGTCGTCAGCAAAATTCTTTGGCTGACGACTGATGATCGACGACCGGTCCCAACAATTCGAGCCAGATCAGCCTGTCTCTGACGCTTGACCTGAAATGAAACTCGGACCAGTTCAGGGATGTCAGGACTGAGCCAAACGGCCGAAGGAGAAACAACGTAATGCTTTGGAAGGGATTTCAAAAACCCAAACGTCTCGCCGTCGATACTTCAACCCTAACCGACAAGTACGGCATCTTCTGGGCCCAGCCCTTTGAACGCGGCTTCGGGACCACCATTGGCAACGCTCTGCGGCGCGTCATGCTGTCTTCGATCGAAGGAGCGGCGGTAACCGCGGTCAAGATCGAAGGCGTGCTGCACGAGTTCCAGTCGATTCCCGGAGTGGTTGAGGACGCCACTGACATCATCCTCAACCTGAAGCAGATTCCGTTCAAGCTGGCGGGCGACGCGCCCAAGGCCATCTATCTGCGGGCCGACCAGCCGGGCGTAGTCACCTCGGGCATGATCGAAGCCGACGCCGACGTCGAAGTGCTCGACAAGGACGTTTACATCGCGACCGTCAGCGAAGGCGGCAAGCTCGATATGGAGATGCGCCTCAAGCGCGGCCGCGGCTACGTTGCGGCCGACAAGAACTTCGACGAAGATCTGGGCATCGGTTTCATCCCCATCGACTCCGTGCACTCTCCGGTGCGCAAGTGCAACTACACCGTGGAAGCCGCGCGGCTGGGGCAGATCACCGACTACGACAAGCTGACTCTCGAAGTGTGGACCAACGGCTCCATCACCCCGGCGGATTCCATCGGCCTGGCGGCGAAGCTGCTGAAGGACCACATGAATATCTTCATCAACTTCGAAGAGGACATCGAGACCTCCACTTCCACCGAAGACCGAAAGCCGGAAATCAAGAACGAGAACCTGAACCGCTCGGTCGAGGAGCTGGAACTCTCGGTGCGCAGCTACAACTGCCTGAAGAACGCCAACATCCAGACCATCGGAGAACTGGTGCAGAAGACCGAAGCCGAAATGCTGAAGACCAAGAACTTCGGCCGCAAGTCGCTGAACGAGATCAAGGAAATTCTTTCGTCGATGGGATTGAGCCTGGGCATGAAGATCGACGAGCACGGCAATGCCGTGCCCGGCCCGACTTCGAACCAGGTGCTGCCGGCATCGGCGTACGGTCCGGACAACGATCTGTAAAGCAGTTTCGGGTGGCGCTTGCGCCACCCGGTTTCTAGTTTCCAGTGTCTAGTTGTGGGCGCTCGTTGCTCGCCGAATGAAACCAGAAACCGGAAACCAGAACTTAGACTTTCGCCCTAGAGGGTCCACAATGCGTCACAAAGTAGCAGGATGGAAACTGGGACGTAACACCAGTCACCGCCGCTCGTTGCTGCGGAACCTGGTGACTTCGCTCATCATCGAGGAGCGCATCGAAACCACCGTGCCCAAGGCGAAAGCCATGCGGCCAATCGTGGAAAAGATGATTACGCTGGGCAAGCGCGGAGACCTTTCCGCTCGCCGCCAGGCCGGCGCCTACCTGATGACCAAGGCAGCCGTCACCCGCCTTTTCGACACTGTCGCTCCGCGCTTCGGGGACCGCGAAGGTGGTTACCTGCGCATCGTCCGTGCCGGGTGGCGCAAGGGCGACGGTGCTGACACGGCGTTCGTCGAGCTGCTGGGCAGCGAGAAGTTGCAGGAGGAAAAGCGCGAGAAGCGCGCGGCCGTCCGTTCCAAGCGCGCCGAAGAGGCCAAGAAGGCCATGGAAGAAGCCGAGGCCCAGCAAGGCGTGGAGCATCCCGCCGACCACGCCGAAGGCGAGGAAAAGGTGAAGGACAAAGAGTAAAAGTAAGGAAGGCAGTACTGATCCAAAGGGACGGGCTTCACGCCCGTCCCTTTTTCGTTTCTAGCTGAAAGCTGACGGCTGAGAGCTGATAGCTGCCCACCCAACCGTACATGTCCCCCGGCGTCTATCCGCCGTAATCTTGCGCTCGCCGAACCTCACGCTAGACTGATGTGAGGGCCATGGAGTTTTCACGCAATCAAATCGGCATCGCCGCGGGTGCAGGCGCACTTCTGCTGCTGATTTTCTTCGGCTATCTCATGCACCTGAACGGTCAAGGTCCGGTGTTGGACCGTTCGGAGGAGCGCGACCCGCTGTCGGGGGTGCCAAATTCCATTTCTCTGAATCCTCTGCGTGACCGCACTTCCGAGCGGGAGGCGGCCAAGTTCATCCGCAGCATGCGCGACGGAAACTGCAAGGAAGAGCTTGCCGATTGGGCGAAGGATTATCGCAAGAAATACGCCGCTTTCCTTTGCGATTCTGAGGCCCAGCACCCCCTGGTTTCCTGGGAAGTGGTCGACTGGGAGGACACGCCGCCGTTGCGCCTCCTGCGCTACCGCGGCAAACGCCGCAACGGTCCCGATCAAAAAGGTACGTACAAGGAGCTCTTCTCCGTAACCCTGGAGAAGAAAGACGGCGAATGGGTTGTAACCAAGTACGACTCCATGTATTGAAGCAGTCGTCAGTCTTCAGGACCTCATCCCTGTTCACTGGGCCTGTATTTACGAGTAGATGAGCTTTCTGGAACGTCACCGCAGAATCAGATACAGGACTACTTGTGCCACCAGCGCTGCCGTGCTGTCGAGTAACACATCGTGCAGACTTCCGGTGCGCTTCGGAAGATAGGTTTGATGCCACTCGTCCAGGCAGGCTACCAGGGCGGTCATGAAGAAAGAAATTCTTGCCCATTGGATGGCCCAGCTCATGCCAGGGAACGGGAACGTGTCCCGCCAGGCGCGGAATAACAGCCAGCTCAGTGTGAAATAGCCTACGAAGTGGCCGGTCTTTCGTATGAAAAAGTGCCACACCGAAAAACTATCGGGGCCTACTCCAAACAGGAAATGCAGCAATGGGTAAAGAAGTCGGCTGGTATTCTCGGCCGAAGCAAAACTAGTGGACTCGGCCACGATAAGCCCAAGCCAGAGAATTGCCGCGATCCACGTTTTCAGCAAATGTTTTTGGGCAGAGTTCAAGCGCGAGCTTTCCCGCTTTTACTCGACAGCATAGTTTGGCGCCTCGCGCGTGATCATCACATCGTGCACGTGACTCTCGCGCAGTCCCGCTCCGCTGATGCGTACAAAGCGCGTCTTCTGCAGCAGTTCCGGAATTGTTGCGCACCCGCAATAGCCCATGCCTGACTTCAATCCGCCGACCATCTGGTGCACGATCATAGCAACGGAACCACGGTAGGGAACGCGTCCCTCGATACCTTCGGGGACAAGTTTGCCAAGGCGATTGGCGTCTTCCGTCCCGCCCGACATTGCGGTCGAAGCGTCTCCATCGGCGCTCTGGAAATAGCGTTCGCTTGAACCCGAAGCCATGGCTCCCAGCGAGCCCATGCCGCGATAGGATTTGAAGGAACGGCCTTGATAGAGAATCAACTCGCCCGGACTTTCATCGGTTCCGGCGAATAACGACCCGATCATTACCCCTGAAGCGCCCGCCGCCAAAGCCTTCGTAATATCGCCGGAGTATTTGATGCCTCCGTCGGCGACCACCGGAATGCCGGCATCCTTGGTGGCGCGGTATGCTTCCGCAATGGCGGTGATCTGCGGCATGCCTGCGCCGGTCACGACGCGAGTGGTGCAGATGGAACCCGGGCCGATTCCGACTTTGACGGCATCGGCTCCAGCGCGCGCCAGTTCGCATGCCCCGTCGAAGGTTCCGACGTTGCCGGCAATCAGGTCCACGTCCGGCAGCTTCGACTTCACCAGCTTGATCGCGTCAAGCACGCGCGTGGAATGTCCGTGTGCGCTATCGATGGCCAGCAGGTCCACCTTGCACTTCACCATTTCCTGCGCCCGCTCCAGAAAGTCGCCGGTGGCGCCGATCGCCGCACCCACGCGCAGCCGGCCCTGCGAATCCTTGGCTGCGTTGGGATACTTCAACTTTTTCTGGATGTCTTTGACCGTGATCAGGCCTTTGAGGTTGTAGTTGTCATCGACCACCAGCAGTTTTTCCACGCGGTGTTCGTGCAGGATATTCTCTGCTTCCTCCAGCGTGGTACCTACCGGCACAGTGATGAGGTTTTCCTTGGTCATCACTTTGGCGATTGGAATGTCGAAGCGGGTTTCAAAGCGCAGATCACGATTGGTGAGAATGCCCACCAGTTTTCCATTTTTGGTGATGGGTACGCCCGAGATCTTGTACTTGCGCATGACCTCGAGCGCATCCGAAACCTTGGCGTCCGGCGACATGGTGACTGGATCCACAATCATGCCGCTTTCCGAGCGCTTCACCTTATCCACTTCGTTGGCCTGCTGTTCCGGCGTCAGGTTGCGATGAATGATTCCGATGCCGCCCTGCTGGGCCAGCGCGATCGCCATGTGCGATTCCGTGACCGTGTCCATGGCAGCACTGATGACGGGGATATTGAGGCGAATATTGCGCGTGAGCTGGGTCTGGGTGTTGGCTTGAGCCGGCACGACGTCGGAGCGAGCGGGAAGCAGTAACACGTCGTCGAAGGTAAGTGCCTCGGGGACAGGAAAATGGATCATGGGGACTCTCGGATGTTCAGGGGTAAACCTTTATTCTAGAGATGCGGTCAGGCCGTGGCAAATCCGGGCAGCAGGTGCGTTTTGAACCGCAGGGGCCGCAAGCTTATGTGTGCAGGACAGTTTGTCATCTAGACCGCCCACCTAGACCCGGACACCCCGTCGGGGTGGGCGAGCGTAGCGCGCCGGATTTGGGTGGCGATTGAGACTGGCCGGGCTCTACACGGCTGGGCGCGGGCGACCGCCCCAACGTGGATCGTGGCACCTCCAGGCTCCCATTTCCGGGAAGCGCTCGTCTAACTGTGCAAGAGTGCCAACCGGACCCATTACCGCACATCCGTATCCCTTGCAACCGCAAGCGAAACATACTAGCTTAGTCGGCGAATCGGGCCTTTAAGGGAGACAGGCGTATGAGAAAAATCGGTTGGCAATCGCGCGGGGCCCGTCTGGCCGGCATCATCGCGATCGTGGTGGCGGTGGGCGGCTGGTTTCAGGCTGCGCCTTCTACTTCGGAGGTTCCCGCGCCCACCATTCGGGTCAGCACCCATCTGGTCCTGGTCGATGTTGTGGTCACGGACAAACAAGGGAAGCCGGTCACCGGACTGCGTCAGGAAGATTTCGTGGTACAGGAAAAGGGTAAGAACCAGAAGGTCGCCTTCTTTACCGCGCCGGGTGGATCGCAAAACCAGCCTCCCCCTGTTCTTCCACCGGGAATTTATTCCAACAAGCCCGAATACCGCTCACCGGGCGGTCCGCTTGTGATTTTGTTGCTGGACGCGGCTAACACGCCATTCAAAGATCAGGCCTATGCTCGCCAGCAGATGCTTAAATTCGTGAAAGAAGAGTACAAGCCGGGCCAGCGCATCGCCGTCTTCACTCTGACCAATTCATTGGGAGTGTTGCAGGATTTCACTGCGGATCCCGCGGTACTGTTAAAGGCCCTACAAAGCTATCAGCCTCTTGCCCAGGAAATGGCGAATGGCGCCGCGCCACGGCCGCCCAGCACGAGTTCAGATGGAGGAGCGGGGGCACAGGCGGCTGCGGCGGCAGCCGTAGACCGGATGAAAGATTTTCAGAATATTCAACTGGCTTACGTACTGGATCGCCGGGTCGCGACCACGGTCTCGGCCATGCGGGCGTTGGCAAGAATTCTGGGAGGCATCCCCGGTCGTAAGAGCGTGATCTGGGTAACGGCAGCCTTTCCTTTCAGCCTCATCCCCGAGAACCGCGACGTCAGCTCGGAGGAACTGGCCGAGTCTCTTCCCAGCGTGAATCAGCTTGGCCTGAGCACCCGGGCCGGAGGCGCGATAGCGGGAGTCGAACGTCAAGGACATGCGCAGGAGATCCGCGAAGCCTCGGCACAACTGGCCAGCGCCCAGGTCGCGATTTACCCGGTCGATGCCCGCGGGCTGATGAGTGGCATGGAAGCGACCATCGACGACGTTGCCGCCAGGCAAGTGGATGCGATGACAGACGCGGCCCAACTCCGCATGTCGGATGTAACGGCCAGCCAGGAGACCATGCGGGAGATCGCGCGCGAGACCGGCGGAATCGCCTACATCAATCAGAACGAGATCAAAGAGGGCATCGTGGTGGCCATGGCGGACTCGGCCAACTCCTACACCCTTGGCTATTACCCTGAGGATAAAAAGTGGGATGGCAAGTATCGCTCTAGTCAAAGTGAAACTGAACCGGGATGGTCTTGAGACTCGCTATCGACGCGGGTACTTCGCCATCGACCCGACATCTTTGAAGACCAATCCCGAGCAGGGCGCGGTAGAAGCATTGCAGGACAACGCCCCTGACACCCTCGTAACCTTTAGCGCTCAGGTGAAACCCGCGGCCAGCGGCAAGCTGGGCGTAGATTTTCTCGTGGATGCGCGCACTCTCTCCGTTGAAGACGTGTCGGGCGGAAACAAGAAATTCAACGTGGTCTTATACGCCGCGATTTTTGCCCCTGACGGAAAAATGCTGGGAAGCCAAAGCCTCAGAGTAGACCAGGCGTTCGATGTCGCAACCTACCAGCAGATCGTTGGAAAGGGCATGCTGCTGCACATGGATCTGAACCTGCCTCCGGGCAAAAACGAGTTGCGGATGGCGGTTAGAGATAACCGCACCGGCAACACCGGGACGCTCACGGCGCCACTTTAACTTTTTCTTTGCGGCCTTAGCGAACTTGCCGTCAAAATCTTAAACCGCAAAGGGCGCAAAGGAGTCGCAAAGAGCGCCAAGAAGGACCCCATCATCCCCAGGAGCCTCCATCAGGAGACACTGCCGTGGTGGTTTGTTTTTTGGCAGAGGGCAGCGTATATTGATATCTGGAACTGTTGTGTAGTTACCAGCACGTGGCGAGACACACCAGTGGGCGCAAGCCCACTTTTTAGTTTCGGCCCATTTTAGGACGGCGAGTTCGGCTGTAAGTTATTAGTTTCATGGCACTTGAGATTGACAAAGTGCGCGAGATCGCGGAGCGAGTTGCGACCTCTAGTGGATTGGAGGTCGTGGAAGTGGAGTTGCGCGGCGGAGGTAAGGCGCGCATGCTCCGTATCGTTATTGACAAGCCTTCCGGGGTTACGCACGAAGATTGCGCGAATCTGAGCCGGGAAGTCGGCACCATCCTCGATGTGGAGGACGCGATTCCCGGTGGTTCGTACACGCTGGAGGTTTCTTCTCCGGGGCTGGATCGAAAATTGACTCGTCCGGCCGATTATGAGCGCTTCGCGGGAAGCCGCGTGAAGCTGACGACTCTGCGGCCGGTAAACGGTAACCGCCATTTCGAGGGGCGGCTGGAAAGCTTTCAGCACGGGCATCTGACGCTGGACTTGAGTGCGGTCAAAAAGAAACGCCGTCCGGAGCCAGACGCTGCCGAGAAGTTGGAAATCGAGTTGGCTAACGTAGAGAAGGCCAACCTGGTGCCGGAGATCTAGAGGCATTGGGTAATTGGGGAATTGAGTAATTTTGTAATTTCAAAACCCTGGGTTCCTTGGTGGGGTTTCAAATTACAAAATTACCCGATTACAAAATTATTCAATTGCAGAGTTCCCGTTTGTCCCGACTGGAATTATCTATGGCAAGTGAGCTCTATAACACGATCGACGCGTTGAGCCGAGAAAAAGGCATTGATCCGCAGATTGTGGTGAGCGCGGTGGAAGATGCCATCGTGGTCGCAACGCGCAAGTATTACAAGACGCAGGAAAACCTGCGCGCCGAACTGGACAAAGAGACCGGCAAGATCCGCGCCTTTGCGGTCAAGACCATCGTTGAGACTCCCGAGCAGGTGGAGGATCCTGTTCTGCAAGTCACGCTGGACGATGCTCGCAAGATCAATCCTAATGTCGAGCTTGGAGGAGAGCTTCAGATCAACAAGCAGACCGAAGGAATCCTTGGACGCATAGCGGCACAGCTCGCGAAGCAGGTGATCTTCCAGAAAGTGCGGGAAGCGGAACGCGACACCGTATACAACGAGTACATCGGGCGGGTGGGCGAGATCGTCAACGCCACCGTGAAGCGCATCGAGGGTCCGGACGTGATCTTCGACATCGGCAAAGCGGAAGCGCGCATGCCGCGTAAAGAGCAGTCGCGCCTGGAATCTTTCGCCATGGGCGAACGCGTGCGGGCTGTGATCGCCAGAGTCGAAAGGGCCTCGAAAGGGCCGGCGGTCGTGGTTTCGCGGGCGGCGCCGGAACTGGTTCAACATTTGTTCCAGACCGAAGTTCCGGAAATCTACGACGGAACGGTTGTGATCCGTGCCATCGCGCGCGAGGCCGGGGAGCGCACCAAGATTGCAGTCATGTCGAAGGACAAGGACGTGGACGCGGTGGGCGCCTGCGTGGGCATGAAGGGTATGCGGGTGCAATCCATCATCCGCGAGTTGCGCGGCGAGAAGATCGACATTATCGAGTATCACGAAGATGCGGTGACCTTCGCGGAGAAGGCGTTGCAGCCTGCCAAGGTAAGCCGCGTGACGGTGGTCGATTCGGCGGACAAGCATCTGGAAGTTGTGGTCGACGACAGTCAGCTTTCGCTTGCCATCGGCAAGAAGGGACAGAATGTCCGGCTGGCGGCGAAGCTGCTGGGCTGGAAGATTGACATCAAAAGTGAGGAAGAGAAGCGGCAGGAAGTGGAACAGCAAATGTCGGCGCTGGTGGGTTCTGCCTCTACCCCGCTGGAGAATGTGCCTGGTCTGGGTGAGGGGCTGATCGAGAAACTGAGCGCCGCAGGTGTCACCACGGTCGAATCCCTGGCGGACATGACTCCCGAGCAACTGGAGGCTATCGAGGGAATTGGCCCCAAGACGGTGGAAAAAATCAGCCTGGCGGTCAATAATTATTTTGCCAGCCTGGACTCAGGCGAGGCGGGTGAGGCTCTTGCCACCCCGGCGGAAGGCGAAGCGACTGCGGTGGAAGCCGGTGCCGAGGAATCAGCCGCGAGCCCTGAAGCCGAAGCGGCAGCTCCAGCCGAGATGATCGAAAGCACGACCGAAGCTTCGGGCCCGGTGGAAGCAAGCAACGTGGAAGTGATCAACAGCGAAAACGCCGGGGAAGCTGAACCGGCTGAGTCCGCGGAGGAGCCTGCAGCTTCCGAGGACAAGCAGTAAGTGCAATTCTCTCGCGCTGGCGCAAGCGACCGCGCAGAACCCAAAGCTGACGCCGTGAGGTTGATATGAAGACTTAGCGGGGACAGTCCGTAGGACGGAAAGGGCGGATGAGCAAGATTCGAATCAACGATCTGGCAAGGGAGCTGGAAGTTAAAAGCAAATCGATTCTCGATGTACTTCCGGAGATTGGAGTCACCGAGAAGAAGAGCCATTCCAGTTCTCTCGAAGACCATGAAGCGGAAAAAGTGCGCGCACAATTCCGCGCCGCCAGCCAGGCGCAGACTTCCAGCCGGTCCTCTCGACCGGGCCGTGCTGACGCCGATGAAATCAAGACCAAGATCGATCTCTCGCATATTTCGAAGCCCGGCGACGCTCTAAAAGCCATCATCAGCAAGCAACAGACTCCCGTTGCGGCGGCTGCTCCGCCGGCCACTGCAACCGCGCAGGTAGAGACCAAGCCAGCTTTCGCGGCCGTGCCGCCAGCTATCAGAGCTCCACTTCCGAAGCCGCCGAGTCCGCCTCCGCCAGCAGCAGCTCCACCGAAGTTTGTGGTTCCGACTTCGACGCCAAGGCCAACCTTTACAGCTCCGCCGCCACCGACTCCACCGCCGTCCGCACCTCCGGTACCGCCAGCCGCTTCGTCGGCTCCCCTGGCCCCGCGACCGGCAGCGGTTGCACCCGTTGCACCAATCGCGAGTGCGACGCCAGCAGCTCCGGCAGCGACGCCTCTGCGGCCCTCTGTGTCTCAGCCAAACGCCCCGACCATGGTTGCGCGGCCGGCAGCACCGGTTGCGCCCGGACCACCCCAGGCGCCGCCGCCGAGAATGATCGTGCCCCAGACCGGACCGCGTCCGGTATACAAAGCGCCTTTGAGACCGGCTCCACCCGCCAGCGCTGCAGGGGCTCCGGTAGGCGGAACGGCGCGTCCTGCGCCGGGACGTCCGGTACCAGGACAACCGATTTTTCAGCGGCCGCGCCCGGGCGCGCCGTCCAACCGGCCGCCACTGCGTCCGGGCGAGCGCAGGCCGATGCACCCCACGCGCCAGTCTCCGACTGGGACTCGTCCGCTGGGAGTAGGGCCGGGGGCTTTGCCTCCGGGGCCGACGACACGGCCCGGCAGCCGCCCCGGAGCGCCATCGCGCAGGCCGGGACAGCGCTATGTGCCGCGTGGAACAAAAGAAGGCCCGATGAAGGGCTACACGCCGCCGCCGCGACTGTCGCTGTCAAACGAGCCGCAGCCGATCACGCGCAGCATCACCATCACAGAAGGTATCAGCGTCAAGGATCTGGCGGAGAAGCTGGGAATCCGCGCCAAGGATCTCATTGCCCGCCTGCTGGCCCGCGGTGTATTCGCCACCATCAACCAGACGCTGGATACCGAACTGGCCAGCGAGATGGCGCGCTTCTTCGGAGCCGACACCAACGTGATCACTTTCGAAGAACAGGCCGCGAAGGAAGTTTCCGAGGCCGCCGCAGGAGAGGAAGGCACCCCGACCGAAGGTGTGCCGCGTCCGCCGGTGGTCACCATCATGGGCCACGTCGATCATGGCAAGACTACGCTGCTCGACTCCATCCGGCTGACCAACGTAGCTGGAGGCGAGGCTGGCGGCATCACGCAGCACATCGGCGCTTACAAGGTAACGATTCAGGACAAGGAGTCTCCGGCATTCGGCCGCCAGATCGTATTCCTCGACACACCGGGTCACGAAGCATTTACCCGGATGCGAGCACGTGGAGCCAAAGCTACCGATATCGTTGTGCTGGTGGTGGCAGCGGACGACGGTGTTATGCCGCAGACGCTGGAAGCGATTGACCACGCCCACGCCGCAGAAGTGCCCATCATCGTCGCGGTGAACAAGATCGACAAGCCCGACGCCTTGCCAGACCGGGTGAAGAAGCAGCTAGCCGACCGCGGCCTGGTGCCGGAAGACTGGGGTGGGACCACGGTGTTCGTGGATGTTTCTGCCAAGCAGAAGACGAATCTGAACCTGCTCATGGAAATGATCTGCCTGGTGGCTGACCTGCAGGAACTCAAGGCCACACCGGATCGTCCCGCCAGCGGCGTAGTTCTGGAGGCCAAGCTGGACCGCGGACGCGGACCTGTGGCCACTGTGCTGGTACAAAACGGTACCTTGCGCGCAGGAGATAATTTTGTCGTCGGCAATGTGTACGGTAAAGTGCGCGCCATGTTTGACGATCGCGGCGCACAGCTTGAGACCGCTCCGCCTTCCACTCCAGTCGAGATTCTGGGTATGGAAGGGCTGCCGCAGGCGGGCGATCAGTTCGTTGTAGTGGCGGATCGTGACAAAGCCCGGGGCGTTTCCGAGTATCGCGAGCAGAAAGCCCGCGAGGCGACACTGGCAAAGAGTTCCCGTGTGTCCCTGGAAGGCCTGGCGGAACAGTTGAAAACGGCCGGCACCAAGGAACTGAATATCATCCTCAAAGCCGACGTGGGTGGATCGGTGGAAGTGCTGAGTGACTTGCTTTCGAAGCTGTCGAACGACAAGGTGCGGCTGAAAGTTCTGCGCTCTGGCGTAGGCGCCATCACCGAGTCCGATGTGCTGCTGGCTTCGGCTTCGAACGCCATTATCATCGGCTTCAGCGTGCGTCCGGAGCGCAAGGCGCAGGAACTGGCGGAGCAGGAGAAGGTCGATATCCGGTTGCACTCGATCATTTACGAGTTGCAGGATGAGATCAAACGCGCCATGACCGGTCTGCTTGAGCCCACGATCAAGGAAACCTACCAGGGCCGCGCCCAGGTGAAGGAGACCTTCCGCATTCCGAAGGTGGGTACGATTGCGGGATGCTCTGTGACCGACGGCTTCATCAAGCGCGACTCCGAAGTGCGCCTGCTGCGCGATAACAACGTCGTGTTCACGGGCAAAGTCGGATCACTGCGCCGCTTCAAAGATGATGCCAGCGAGGTGCGCAACGGCATGGAGTGCGGCATCTCGATCTCGAACTACGGCGACATCAAGGTGGGCGACGTGATCGAAGCCTTCGTGACCGAGAAGGTCGCAGCCGAAGCCATGGCTTAAGAGCGGTCGTTGGTCGTTCGTCATTGGCCGTTGGCTCAAAACCTGGTTATAGCCAAAGGCCAACGACCAAGGACCAACGACTGCCTTGATCGCCTTTCTCATCCTCGAACTGCACATCGAAGCGGCGCAGTCCCTTAAAGACAAGCGGCAGGTGGTACGCAGCCTGAAAGACAGGCTGCGCGCCCACTTCAACGTGGCCGTGGCGGAACTCGACCCTAGCGGCTTGTGGAACCGGGCTACGGTTGGTGTGGTCGGCATTTCAGATTCGCGCGACTATCTCGACGGACTTATGAAAAATGTGGAACGCAAGGCGACAAGCATCGCCAACAACGGTGGCGCTGATATTGCCGATTCCTTTCTCGAATATCTCTGACAGTCCCCGATCGTAATCGGTTCTGGCGTCTGCACTTCCGCAGGTGGGTGCGGGTCGCCTGAAAGGGCCCGCCATCACGAGACCACGGGCTGGTTTTCTGATATTCTCATCCGTTTTACTCAAGAGGTGCATGTGGAGAAGCGCGGCGCGAAATATCATCGGGAGCGCCTGGGAGAGGCCTTGCGGGAGGAGATTGAGACGATCGTGGAAGGCGAACTCGGCGACCCGCGCATCGGCCTGGTGAGTGTCACCAGCGTGGTGTTGGCGGAAGATTCGCGCTCGGCGCAAGTCTTCGTGTCGCTCGATGGAGATGACGAGGAAGCCGCACGCTCGCTGGAAGGCCTCACGGCAGCGGTTGGATATATCCGCCGCGAGGTAGCGGAGAATTTGCACCTTCGCCGTCCACCCGAACTCTATTTCCACCTGGACCGCTCTGACAAATACGGCGCCAGAATCGATGAGTTACTAGGCCGGACGAGGAAAAAGAAGAGATAGTCACCAGTCATCAGTCTTCAGTCGTCAGCAAGGCTGGCAACTGGCAACCGATTACTGACAACTGATTTTCAGCAAGTATTGCTGACGACTGATGACTGACGACTGATATGTTGACCGAAGTTCTCAAGCATATCGAACAGCGCAACCGCTTCCTGCTGACCTCGCACGCGCGGCCAGACGGGGACGCGATCGGTTCCGCCTTGGCCTGTCGTCAGATCTTGCGGCTGATGGGTAAAGAAGCGGATGTCGTTCTCCACGACGGTGTGCCCCGGATTTATCAGCCCCTGCCCTTTGCGGAAACCGTGGTTCAGGCCGATCGCGTGAATGGCGACTACGAAGCCGCGATCATATTGGAATGTGACAGCATCCAGCGTACCCGCCTTGAAGGACTTGAAGACCGCTTCCTGATCAGTATCGATCACCATGTCAGCGGCAAGCCTTTCGCGGACGTCAACTGGATTGATCCCCACGCGGTGGCCACAGCGGAAATGGTGTACCGCCTGGGGCGCGAGGCCGGGGTGAGGATTTCTCCCGAGATCGCTACCTGCCTCTACACCGCGGTTCTCACCGACACCGGTTCTTTTATGTTCGAAGGCACGAACGAACATACTTTTGCGTTGGCGCGTGAACTGGTGCTGGCCGGCGCGGATCCGGCACATTGCGCCCGCAACATTTATTTCGGGCATTCCACAGCCAAGATGCGGCTGTTGGGCGCGGCCCTCTCCAACCTCCACCGGGAAGGACCGCTGGCGTGGATCTCGGTGTCCCAGGAGCAGATGCAACGCTGCCACGCGAAAGAAGAAGATTGCGAAGGGCTGGTGAATTACGCGCTTTCCATGCAAGGTGTTGAGGTGGCATTATTCTTCCGCCAACTTCCTGATGGACGATTTCGCGTAAGTTTGCGCAGCAAAGGAAAAGTGGACGTAGCGGCGGTGGCTGAGCATTTTGGCGGCGGTGGACATCAATGCGCCAGTGGGTGCGCGCTTGATGGACCCTTGTCGGTCGCGACCGAACGAATTCGGGGGGAATTGCGCCTTGGTTCCTCCTTGCAATAGATCTCCAGGAAAATCGACTGGTGCCGTCTTCCTCAAACTCGCCATTGAAACCGGATCCTGCCGGTCCCAGCGGCGCAAATCCTGTGGGTACGAAAATAGGTTCAGAGTGGCTGCTCCTGGCCGGCTTCTGCGGTTTCCTGTTTTTCTTCGGGCTCTCATATTTTGGTCTCGTCGGTGCGGACGAGCCTCGTTACGCGCAGGTGGCGCGGGAAATGCTCGCCCGTCACGACTGGGTTACGCCCACGCTTGGCGGCAAGCCCTGGCTGGAGAAACCGGCGTTGTATTACTGGCAAACCATGCTCGCCTACAGCCTCTTCGGCGTCAGCGACTGGGCGGCGCGCCTGTTTTCGGCGGTGGACGCCACGCTAATGGTGCTTGCTGTCTATCTCTTCCTGCGACGCTTTCGCCCAGGATTTCCTTTTATCGGCTTTCCACTTGATGGTGCGCTGATGACGGCCGCGGCCAGCGGTGTGATCGGATTTGCCCGAGCGGCGTCGACGGACATGCCGCTCGCGGCCACGTTTAGCATCGCCATGCTGGCCTGGTATACCTGGTATGAACGCGAGAACCGGCGCTCCCTCGCGCTGTTTTACCTCTTCCTCGGGCTTGCCACTCTCGCCAAGGGTCCGGTCGCGCCATTTCTCGCTGCCGTCATCGTGACCATCTTCGCAGCCGCCAAAGGCGACTATCGGCTCATCGGGCGCACACTTTGGATTCCGGGCATCGCGTTGTTCGTGATGGTTGCGCTTCCCTGGTACGTCGCGGTTCAGCTCAATAATCCGGAATTCTTTCGCGTGTTTATTCTGGAGCACAATCTGCAACGCTTTGGCAGAGACCTTTATCATCATACGCAGCCGTTCTGGTATTACTTACCGGTCGTCCTGCTTGCCCTTGTCCCGTGGACAGTGTTTGTGATCGCCGCGGTAGTCGAGAGTCTTCGGGTCTGGTGGACAGAAAAGAGAAATATGTTTCAGTCCGAAGACGCCTTGCCCGCATTTCTTGTCATTTGGTTGCTGGTCCCGCTTGTGTTCTTTTCATTTTCCGCGTCGAAGCTGCCGGGCTACATTCTGCCGGCCTTGCCTGCCGGCACACTTCTGCTGGCGGAATACGTGCGCAGACATGTAGCGGATCAGGATCGTCCGGGCCTTCCGCTGATTCTCCTGCACTCAATTGTCGCATCGCTACCCATAGTCGCTTCCCTGATGATGCAGTACATCGTGTTTCAGCACAGGTTGCCGTGGGGGCGGGCGGCGGCGATCGCGGTGGTGTTCGCGGCGGTGCTGGCCGTCGGTATCGCACTAACCTTGCGAGGCCGACTTGGCCTTCGAGTGTTGCGCTTCGTGACCTTGGTGCCAGTGGTATTGGCCGTAGCTGCAGTGCTGCGCCTGGGCGCTCCGGCGCTCGATGCCACGCTTTCCGCTCGTCCGTTGTCACAGGAAGTCAGCCGCGTGGATAACAGATCTCTGCCCCTGGCGATTCTGCAGCTTCCACGAGAGACCGAATATGGCCTGCAGTTCTATCGCAATCAGAGCATTGTGCGCTACGAACTGGGACAAATCCCGAACGGCGAACATCTGTTGATCGCGCGAGAAGGACAGCGCGAAAAGCTCGCAAAGTGGACAACGTCCCGGCGTGTCACATATCTGGGAAGTTTTGCGCCACAGGGCCTCGATTACTACTGGGTGGCGGGGAACGGCGGCAATTAGCATTTGGCATTCAGCACTCAGCATTGAGCACTCAGCCAAGAATTGTCGGACGAGGCTGTCCGGTGGAATGAAATACTCAAAGCCAGGTTAATCGTGGCACAAACTCTTTGTTCGCTGAATGCTGAATGCTGATTGCTGATTGCGAAACGCCAGAGCCAGAAGCCAGCTATTGCCAACCCGTATCCCCCCGTTTGCCTCCTGCCTGACGAAGCACTACACTCGCTGTTCGCAGCCCGCCATGAGCGCGCTTAGCAAGCCGGAACCCTCCAGGAGCCTCCAGGTGGAGATACTCGACCTCAGGCATTTCTCGTCCGTCGACCTGCGTCCTTTGCTGGAGGACGAGGTTCGGGAATGGGCGCGTGTGCTCTCCTGGGATTACAGCGGCTCCGCGGAGATGATCCTGCGCTACGTGGATGCCAAGATCCTGCCGGGCTATGCCGCCATCGAACGTGGACGAATTGTTGGATACGCCTTTTTTGTCTACGAAGGCAGCAAAGGCGTAATCGGAGATCTTTTTGTCGCCAACGGTGGCAGGCTGCCCGATCCGCACGAAGTGGAGTCGCGCCTGCTGCTGCATGTGATCGAAACTCTGCAGCAGTCGCCCGGCATTCATCGGGTTGAGGCGCAATTGCTGGTACACGAGGCCGGCCTGGTCGCGAGGCCGTTTGTTGAGCAGGGATTTCAAAGGCACCCACGGCTCTTCATGGTGCTGCCCCTGAGTGACGCAGTAAAACCACCACCGCAGGCGGACCCTGAAATTGAAATCCGGCGCTGGTTGGAGCAGGACTACCAGCCGGCCGCCGCGGTAATCACGACTGCGTACCGTGGCCACGTGGACTCCGAGATCAACGATCAGTACCGCACTCTGAGCGGGTCCCTGCGTTTTCTGAACAACATCGTGAGATTTCCGGGGTGCGGCACGTTCGATCCTGAAGGATCATTTGTGGCTGTCCACAAACGGGCGCGCAGCCTGGTCGGGCTGATCCTGTGTTCCCGGGTGCGCCACGATGTTGGACACGTGACCCAGGTCTGCGTGCTGCCGGAATACCGATCGCATGGGCTCGGCGAATTGTTGATCGCCGCCACCGCGGGGAATCTTCGCCAGCGCAATTTCTCGCTGCTCTCCCTCACCGTGACCGAGGCGAATGCCCGCGCCGTGACCCTCTACCAGCGCCTCGGATTTGAAACACGGCGAGTGTTCGATGCGTTCGTCTGGGAAGGGTGAAGCAGCTTCTAGCTCCTGGCTTCTAGCTGCTGGCCACTAGTTGCCAATTCTTAGCTTCAGCCAGAAGCTAGAAGCCAGAAGCGGCTCTAATGTCTTAACAGCCACATCACCCACCCCGCCAGAAACACTCCACCCGCAAACATTACGAAGCAATACAAGCCGTAGCGAATCTGCTCGCTGGGGTTATTGCGCTGGGTGATTCCGAAAACTACGGAGGCGAACACCGAGAACAGCACGGCGGCGCTGAAATGGGAGAGTTCCAGGGTCATTCTGTTTTTCCGATCACGGCTTTTTCCCGATGGCGATGTGGTAGGCGTCGGCCACGCTGATGAAATTCAACAAGCCGGCGACGATCAGATACTTGGTGCCGTAATCCGCTGTGGCGTGGGCGATGGCGCCGTGTCCCCAACCTTGCGTGCGGGTCACAATGTAGAGCCCGCCCGCTCCAACGTCCCCAACGAATCCCAGAATGTCCAGAATGTCGCCACCGTTGAGCAGATAGACCCGCCCCTGCATCATGAGTCCGAGAATGAACATGGTGCTGATGGAGGCCATGAGCAACAGGCCGCGAATCCAGCGCTTCTGGATCAGGTGCCCTGCGCCCGGAATGAGCCATCCCACAGCCGGGGCGATGACCGCCATCCCGGGAGATGCCGGCGTAGCTGGTGTCTTCTGCGAATCCGGAGCTGGTTTCGTTGAATTTGCCATTCAGATGGTCACGATTTCGCTTTGAATTTTGCCCGTAACTTCCGCCGCCTTCGGCCTTACCAGCACGTTCACCTCACTGCGCACTCCGAACTCCGGCAAATAGATGCCAGGCTCGATGGAGAAGCACGAGTTGGGCAGGATGCGGCGCTCGTCGTGAATTTCCAGGTCATCCATGTTGGCGCCGTTGGCGTGAACATCGGTGCCGATGGAATGTCCCGTGCGATGAATAAAATACCGCTCGAAGCCGGCGTCCCGGATGAAACTCCGAACCGCGCGGTCAACTTCCCATCCCGCGATGGGTCTGCCAGCAGCCACCGCTGCACACACCGTCTTCACTCCGACGTCGCGTGCCTGGCGGACGATGTTGAAGACCTCCCGCATGCGATCGGAAGGAGACTCGCCCACAAAACCAGTCCATGTGATGTCGTAGTATACGGCCTCGGGAGTGTTCTTTTTGGCCCAGATATCGAGCAGGACAAAATCTCCCGGGCGAATTGGTCTTGAATGTTCGGGCTCCGGAGCGTAGTGCGGATTGCCACTGTTGGCGTTCACCGCGACTACGGGCAAATCGTCAGCCACAAGGTTTTCGCGGCGAAAAGCCTCCAGGATCCACTGCTGCATCTGATGTTCGTTGGTGCCGCCGTTCCGTGCGCGCCGTCCGATTTCCTGGAATGCCGCGGTGGTAATTCCGTCAATCGCATCGCGGGCCGCGAAGTGAGATTTGATCTGTTCCTCGCTCCAGGTTGCCTGGAACTGTGCCACCAGGTCGGCAGAACTGACCACGTTCTTGCCCAAACCGCGAATCAGGTCGAGGGTGCCGCCATCCACCAACGAAATGGTGAAGACCAGGTTGTTGGGCGAATATTGCATGGCAATGTCACGAGAATTGGTGAGCATCGCCTTGACCTGGTCGAACAGTTCCTGCCAGCCGGAATATTGCTTTTTCTGCCCCGGGAAGGGTGTCGAGGTGGCCGGGCTCAATCTTATGCACCAGCTTTACCGGTTCGCCGTCTGCGGGAATCAGATAGAACCATCGCCGGGTGACCATTTGTCCGGCGGGCAATCCCAGCACGCTGTATGCGATCGGATCGCGATGATGGTGATCGTAAAAAAGCCAGGCATCGATGTTTCGCTCGCGGAGCGCGGCTTGTATAGCGGGAAGATCCATGGGCAAACAACTATTCTAACAGGCTGCGAAAAAACAGTGCTGCGCCACCGGATGAAAGTACCGACCCTAACATCATTCCCGCCTGTGTGGGGCCGGGTCTCAGACCCGGTCAGGCCGAGCGACAGCTCGGCAGCTTTCGTCGGCCGATTCGAAAAGTTCACGGAGCCGTCAAAACTCTCTTCCGAATCCCGGCCGGAAGGGTTTCACAAGCTGTCCGCAAAACCAGTCGCGATGCTCGCTCACGAATACTCGTCAGGTACGGCACCGTGCGCCGTGCATCGGCCTTCGCGCTTTCCCGCAACAGCCAACCAAGGCCCTTCTGCACCATGTCGTCCTCGTCCGAGAGGAGGAGTTCGCTCAGCTTCGTGATCTCAGAAAAGAACATTTTTCGCCGTGCACCCTGGATCAAAGCTACACAGGCGGCCCGGCGATACCAGCGATTCTCCGACTTCGCCCAGCGAAATACCTTCCTTGCTCGCACCGGTTTGGCCACAATCATCGGCCCGATCAGATAGTGCACTAACGCGTCGTGGTCGGACCAGTTGCTGATTCGCGGCAGCCAGGACTCGAGGAGTCGAAACTCCTCATCGCCAAACCCGGCGGTAATATTTTCCAGCAGGAACACCGCCACATTCTTTTCTTCGTTGACCGTCCCCGTGAACAGATTGTCCGCTACCCGCAGAAGAGACTTGAGGTCGGACTTTTGCAGGATCTCCCGCCGCCATCGAATTGAAGCCCGGCGGACGTCCGCCGTACGCCAGCCGTGGGATTGGATTTCTTCCTTGAAGAACCGCTGCACGCTGGATGCCCGCTCGACCGAGCCGCCCGCCTTCAATGTGCGACGGATCTGATTGGCAACTGAGGCGGGCGTTACCTTTCGTTGCGCCATCTATTTCACCGGGGCAACGCTGGCGGGTTTCAGAGTCTTGTCATAAATCCACAACAGCGCCGCAGTGGCAACGCCGACAGCGGTGACCGCCCACCAGATGCGGCCGGGCTGATGAGTGACTTCTCCAAAGTGGTGGATCAATTTCCCTCCGAACCAGCCGCCGACCAGCGAGCCAATCCCGATAGGCAGAAAGGCAAAGCCCATGTATGTGCCCTGTTGGCCCGGTGGCGCCAGCCGCGAAATATATTCGTAGTAGCGGGGGGACTGTGTGATCTCGCCAATCGAAACCGCAAACAGCGTAAGCACGGCCATAAGAACCGTAGGACGCGCGATCAGAATGAGCCACGCAACGCCGGAAATAAGTGTTCCGAGCGTGATGGCGCGGAATGCGGGCATCTTCTGCGTGAGAATGCTGACCAGCAGCTGCAGAGTGATTACCGTCAGCGGTCCAGTTACGAGCAGCAGTTCAGTGTTGGCCTTGGGATCAATGTAGTCGTGGACATAAAGCGGCAGAATAATGAATTCCTGCCAGTAAACCACCCAGTAGCCGGAGAAGATCAACAGGAACAACATGAAGCGCGGATTGGAGATGACGGTGACAAAGTTCTTTGCCGACTGGGCCAGGCTCGCGGTGGCAGCATCGCCAGAGCGACGCGGCTCTTTGAACAGCAGCAGCACGGCGAAAAACATGGCAAACACGCTCAATGCCGCCACCCGGAAGACATTCTCCACTCGCATGTGCTGATGTACCCAGGAGGCAATGTAGGGTCCGGCAGCCCCGCCGATATTTACCAGCGTGTAGTAAATCGAATAGCCGATGGAGCGGACACTCTCTTTGGAAGCGCGTGCCGTGGTTCCGACCACGCATGGTTTAACCAGCGCGACGCCCAACGCCGGCAGCATCAGAACCAGCGTCACCAGCACGCCCAGCGGCATGGCGTTGCGCACCGGAGCAAGCCAGGGCGCGCCGATCGATCCCAGCAGGAAGTAAGAACAACTCAGAATCAGGTAGGCCAACGAAAGTGACCGGCGGAAGCCCAGGCGATCAGCCACGGTTCCGCCGAATACTGCCAGAAACCAGACCAGGCCTCCGAACAGTCCAGTCAGGCTGCTTGCCTGTTCCACTCGAAAATTCAAGGTCTCGTGAAGATAGCGCGCCAGCGATGCGAACGCGGCATAGTAGGAAAGTCGCTCAAAAAGTTCGCTGATATTGGCGACCCAGAACGGACGCTCGAACCCGGTGCGAATCTCTTGCAAGCGTTCGGAAAAAGTCAGAAACGACTCCTGGTGGCCTGTTGTCGGATCAGATCGAGAGTCTCCGCCTGACTTCCTCCGCGGAAATTCCCGTGACACGAATGATCTTGCTCCGGCTGGTCTGGCCGGACGCTATGGTAACGGAGGATCTGGCAACCTTCAAAAGATTTGCGAAGAATTCAATGCAGGCTTCATTGGCCCGTCCCTCCACCGGCGGAACGGTCAAAGATAGTTTCAGCGCGTCGCCGATCTCGCCGGTGATGGCATTCTTCCTCGCGCGGGGATGAACCTTGACCGCAAAGCTCGCACCGGAGACCGCCTCGCGAACGGACACCATGACGACCGATTTACCACAGAAGTTTCGAAGGCGAGCAGAGCGAACTTACGACAGATGCCTTCTCGGATTTCCTCTGTTGCCTCCGTGGTTAGGCTCTTGCCCTTTCTCCAAAGATCGCCGTTCCCACTCGCACACAGGTCGAGCCTTCTTCGATCGCAATCTCGAAGTCGTGCGACATACCCATGGACAGTACATTCCATACTTACGTTCGCCAGCCTGCGCGCGGCGATCTGGTCACGCAATTCGCGCAGGTTACGAAAATAAGGCCGCGCCTGCTGCGGATCATCGCTGAACGGCGGGATGGTCATCAAGCCGCGAAACTCCAGGTATTCCAACTGCGGTGCGGCGAGAAGAAGCTTGTCCAGTTCGGGCGATTCCAAAGGCATACCGCTCTTGGCCGCCTCCCCACCAACGTTGACCTCGATCAAAACCGGAAGCTTCTTCCCCAATTGCCCGGCCGAGGAATTGAGTTTCTCCGCCAGGCGCAGCGAGTCCACAGAGTCGATTGCGGTAAAAAGTTCTACCGCCCTCAATGCCTTGTTCGTCTGCAAGTGGCCAATCATGTGCCACTCGGCGTCTTCCAAGCCAGCTAGAGCCACGGCTTTGCCGGCGAATTCCTGCACGCGATTCTCGCCGAACACCCGAAGTCCAGCCCGGAAAGCTTCGCGGACCTGCTCCACAGCGAAAGTCTTGCTCACCGCCATAAGCGTGACTTCTTCAGAATTCCGTCCAGCACGGCGCGCAGCAGCCGCGATCCGCTCGCGTACTCGAACGACATTTTCCGGGATGGACATTAAGAAGGGGCGTCGGACCTCGGACCTCAGTTTGCGTCCGTGCGAGTTTCGCTGTGCTTCTTGAGCCTCGACGACCATCCGAGATCGGCGGTATGACGCCCGATGTTTCGAGGCATAACGCTCTTAGTCCGAAGTCCGATGCCCGGGGTCTGACGCCTGACGCCCGGCTCTTCGCGGGCCGTGGTCGCCAGCGCCACATTACCGCTCACATCATTGCGGTCGGCGGCGCGGGCTCGTTCGGATCGCCGGCGCTTGTCAGGGGCAGCCGGATCATCAAAGCTGCCAAAGCAACCAGTACAATCATGCCGCCTACCAGATACGAGGGGTTTCGGAAAATTTGCGGCCTTGCCCAATGCCGGGGCGAACTGCAGTCCCGCCCAAACCAGCCCCAGCATGGCTTCACCAGCGATCAGGCCCGATGCGGTGAGAACTCCGGCATTCTCCACCCGCGCCCTCTGTGCCTCGTTCAAGCCGCGGCGCTTGGCCAGCCAGTCTCCGGCTTCGCGGAAGACTCCACCTACAAAAATCGCGAAGGTGGTTCCGAAAGGCAGGTACATCCCGACCGCCACCAGCATCGGGCTTTTCACCTGCATCATGATCATCGAGATGCCGAACAGGATGCCGACTCCGACCAGCGGCCATGGCATATCGCCACCCACGATGCCCTGAGCCAGCGTAGCCATAAGCCCGGCTTGCGGCGCGGGGAGATCAGCGCCGCCAAATCCGATGCCGCCGGCTCTGATGCTGCCTTCGTGTAGCAACATGAGCGGC
The DNA here is from genome assembly GCA_963801545.1 of Terriglobia bacterium. Classification (GTDB taxonomy): domain Bacteria; phylum Acidobacteriota; class Terriglobia; order Terriglobales; family Acidobacteriaceae; genus JAIQFF01. The sequence goes on from CAWDFF010000011.1 coordinate 91,139, forward strand.
CAGTACATCACCAGACTCGCCACCACCACGGCGATCAGCTCTGCGATCTGAATCTTTTGCGGTGTGCCGCCCAGGATGTAGCCGACCTTGAAGTCCTGCAGCAATTCTCCAGCTACCGACGAAGAGACACAGACCACCGCCGCCACGCCCAGCACCGCCGCGACCCCCGAGGTCCCGGAGACTCCCATCGAAACCATAAGCAGGGCTGCAATCAGCAAGGTCGAAAGCGTCAAACCCGATACCGGATTGTTCGACGAGCCAATGAATCCCACCAGGTTTCCCGAGACCGTGGCAAAGAAGAATCCGACCACCAGCATCACCACTGCAGCGAGGATTGCCGGCCACACCAGTCCCGAAATATGGATGTAGAGAAAACACATCAGTACAAACACGACGGCGATCATGCCAAAGACAGTCTTGAAACTCATGTAGCGTTCGGTGCGTGTCAGCTTGGCTCTCTGGTCCGCGGTCTGGCGCAGGTCAGCAAGCGCTTTGCCAAAGCCAGAGGTTAAACTCTTCCGCATCTTGAACAGGGTGTATGCAGCGCCCACCAGCATTCCGCCAACCGCGATGGGCCGCACGATGTATCGCCACACCGAATCCGCCATGCCCGCCCAATCGTTGGGGGTCCCGGCTGGCAGGTATTGTCGGAGCTGGGGACCAAGAAAATAAATCATCATTGGAACCAGCAGCCCCCACGCCAGAACGCTGCCGGCAAACTGGATGGAAGCCAGCCTGACTCCGATGATGTAACCCACGCCCAGATAAGCCGGGCTTACGCTGGGAGCCGCAAACACGCTGGTGCCTCCGGTGGGCACCACCTTGGTGCTGCCAAGGGTCCCAAGACGGACCTGACTATGGCCCAGACTGCCCACGCCAAAGTGAAAATCCTGGTCTGCGGCAAATAACCCGAATTTGCCGAGTATGTAAACCACGCCGCCTACACCGATGTTCCAGAAGAGATATTTCGCGGCCTGGGCGCCCCGCTGGCCTGCCTTGTGAATCTCCGACGCGGCAACCGACTCGGGAAAGGGCAGTTCCGGATCTTCCACCATGACCCGCCGCACCAGGGAAATAAACAGGACCCCGAGAATGCTGCCCACCATGATCAAGGCCGTGGATTTCCAGTACGCGTCGGCCGGCCGGAAAGAGGGCCAGGCTCTGGCGATTACGAACGCCGGAATGGTGAAAATAGCGCCTGCCGCAATGCCCTCTCCGATCGAGCCGGCCGTACGAGCGATGTTCTCTTCCAGCAGAGTCCCTTTCCACGCCCGTAACACGGCCATGCCAATGACCGCGGCGGGATACGTGGCCGCGATCGTAATGCCGGCGCGAAGGCCCAGATAGGCATTGGCCGCGCCCAGAACCACTGTCATTGCTAGCCCCAGCAACACTGCGCGCGGGGTAAACTCCCGCATTTCCATGTTTTCCGGGACGTAAGGTTTGAATGTCTTTGGACTGGTATTTTCGGGGTTTTGAGAACTCATGATCTGGGATCCTGAACCACAGGCAACGCTTTGGCTTGGCTGATAAAGAGATTCTGATAAAGAGATTAAAGATATGAGACGGCGCACGTTAACATGCATGCCGCTGGTTTTACAAGTGCCCGGCGCCGTTCCCCGACCGTTTGCCAAGGGGTGGAGCAGGCCTTTAGGCCTGCATAACCACTGCCGTCTTGCAGTGGGCTTCAGCCCCTGAGGTACCTCTGCGGCTGATGCCGTACGCAGTAAGCCACCTTATCGCAGCGCTAAAGCGCTGCTCTTCCCAAAATCACGATCGGCCCAATCCCCTACCTAAATTCCTTACCGACGGCTAGTTCTGCTATCATTGCAGCCACTTTTTCTCTGGCCCTCCCGAGGTAGCCATGCTCTCCGGATTGTTCCAATGTCGGGACTGCGGCGGTTTTAACGGATACCGCTCACGTCCAAGAAGTCTGACGGAAAAATTTCTGCTGCCCCTGGTGCTGCATCGACCGGTGCGTTGCGGCGATTGCTTCAGGCGTTCGTACCAGCTGGTGTTTGTCCCGGTGCGCGAACGTCGTGATTCCAAATCGGCCCGCCGCGCAGTTGCCTAACTGTTGAATCGTTGCCTGGGAGATCGCAGCCCGCTATACTGAGGTGGGTTCGCTGGCCGTAACTTTCTGCGGCACCGAACCGGCGTGGGAGGTTCGTCTTCAGCAGTAGCGAGGACTCAATCCGAGCTTCCGGAACCAAGGTTGGGACACGGGACACTTCGCTGGTCTCTATCCTGGTCTCCTCCATGAACGGTGTTGCTGAAAGTCTCTTCGCTACCCTCTTCCCCTCCGATTGCCGTCTTTGCGGCGCCCCCTTGATCAACATTTCCCGCCTGCCGATCTGCCAGGCATGCCTTTCCGACATGCGCTCAATCGAGGGCGGGGTCTGCTTCGTCTGCGGCGAGCGGCTGCTTAGTCCTTATGCTTTTGCCGGTACGCCGGACGAACCGCGCTGCGGGCTGTGCCGGAGGCTGGAGCCGCCATTTGCCCGGGCGGTAGCTTACGGCAGTTACGAAGGTGGGTTGCGCGAACTGATACATCTGCTTAAATACGAGCAGGTGCATCCCGCCGCTCGGGTGCTGGGACGCATGCTGGCTGAAGCTATGAATGAACTGGGATCTTCCTGGGCCCAGCAACCGGTCGTGGTTGTTCCGGTGCCATTGCATGCGCGGAAACTTCGTCAGCGCGGCTTTAACCAGTCGGAGTTGATCGTTCGGCATGCCTTGAAGCTGTGGTCTGGAAGCGGCCGGCTCGGGCTAGCTACCGGGGTTCTCGAGCGATGTCGCGAGACCCAATCGCAGACTGGGCTGACGCGGCATCAGCGGCGGGAAAACATTCGCGGTGCGTTTACCGTGGCCCGGCCAGAGCAAATCAACGGCTGCGAGGTGTTGCTGATCGACGACGTGTTCACCACCGGCACCACAGTTTCGGAGTGCGCCCGGGTTCTGCGACGGGCGGGCGCATCTAAAGTATTTGTGGCGACTGTGGCTCGGACCCTGAAAGCAGATGCGAAGGGCGCGCTCCTGCCGCAGGCCTGGTCGGAAGAAGAACATGTGATGGCGGCAGCGCGGTAGGCGGAAGTTGTCGCGGCTGCAGTTGAAAGTTCAGCATGTCGGGGAAGTGGAACAATTCGATGAGCGGCTCGATGCGGGGCCATGCGCCTGCGCCGGCCGTTTTTGGAGTTCACCGCGACGGAATTCACCGCGAAGGGGTTCATCGCGACGGCAACGGTCACGCCTTGCACGCACCAGTGCTGGTGCTGAACGCATCCTACGAACCGATCAACGTCTGTGCGGCGCGACGGGCCATCGTCCTGGTGCTGAAGGGGGTTGCTATGACGGAAGAAGAGAATGGACACTTCCTTCACGCCGCCCGCCTGGCCATTCGTGTGCCGTCGGTGATTCGCTTGCTCGAATACCGGCGTATCCCGCATCAGACCCGCGCTCTCTCGCGCAAGAATATCCTGCTGCGCGACCGGAATACCTGCCAGTACTGCGGCGAAGTATTGCCTTCCGGCGAACTAACGCTTGACCACGTGGTGCCGCGTTCACGGGGCGGAGCTTCTACGTGGGAAAACCTGGTGGCTTGCTGCCATCCTTGCAACCGCCAAAAGGGTAACCAGTTTCCCACCGAAGCGGATATGAAACTGATGCGCGAGCCCCGCGCCTTCAACCTCCACACCAGCCGACACATCATGCGCCTGATGGGCCGCTCGGATGATAAGTGGCGGAAGTATCTTTTTTACTAGTTTCAGCCGTCAGCTATTGGGTGAATAGTGCAAGTACTAGGTGGGATGTGTTCCTTTTTTCTTTCGCCCCTTCGGGGCTGGTCAATTTGCTGACCTCACCCACGGCTTACGCCGTGGGCTTCATTCTTGCGCTGCTCCGCGGCTGAGTCGCATGGAATTTCACCAATCAATAGCGATTGGATGCCTCAAGCGCCAACCTTGAAATGACTGAAAGCTGACAGCTGAATGCTGACGGCTATTTCTGCGGCTTATCCGGCGTCTGCGCTTGAGACTTGTCCTTCTCCGATCCTGGCGCTTTCTGCACTTCCTGTCCATCATACGTGATCTTCACGTTTGATCCGAAGCGCTTGTAATCGCTGTACTTCACGATTTCGCGGATCCGTATGTCGCCCGTGGAAAAGTGCAGCTCATCGTCGGCTTTCGTGTACGTGGGGAACCAGTACTTGCCGTCGATCTGTTCGCGCCAGGTGGTGAACTTCGGGAAGAGATTTTCCTGACCCCTCTTCTTGCGAATATCAGGGACAGTCTTGCCATATGTCTTCACGATCTGAAAATCGCGGTCATCGACCCAGAGGCGGCCCTGGAAATATCGCTTCTTGCCGACAATTTCCTTGGGAGCAATGTCGAAAACATAGCAGTGCAGTTCGTCCTCCTGCTGCTGTCCGACATAGACAATCTGATACTCGGGAATTTCGTCGCTGGTCAGCACGAAGGGCAGCCGGTGCCGGATATCGTCGACGTCCTCGGGGGACATCGAGATCCGAACCAGCGATGACTGAGGCGCGTACACCACGTTCTCTAAACGCTTACCCTGGTCATCAAAGAGCACGTCGAAGACTTCGTGATACTCGCCATCGTCTTCCGGCGTCTGCACTTTGACGTCCTGGCGATAGGTGTACTGGTCGCGCGCCTGCTGGAATTCCTTCTCCTTGGCCGCGAAATGCCGAATGATTTCCTCCGTCGTGGTTCCTTTGGGCGGGGCAGGATCGAGTGGGCCTTCCTCGGCGAGGCTCTGGAGCGCCAACAAACCGGCAACTAATGCGGCCAACAGCACTGCGAAGCGCAGCATGAATCTCATAGTGATAGTGTAGCGAAATCTGAAAGGGAACGCTGCCCGTTTCACCGCGGCTCCTCCCGTGTTCGCACCCCCTCCGCTCAGAGGGGCGAACACAGGAGAGCTGCAGTTTTCTTCAATCAGTTAGATGCCACGCGGCGCGACGAGTTGCCGGAAAACTGAGATTGAACCCCAGATGCGGGCCCGGGGGACGCAGGGGGCGAGAGTGACTGCAATTGGAAGGGAAGAACGCTGATTCCGGCCGCAGCCGTGCCTTGAATCAGGACCGCTCCCTGCGCTCCCCCGGTGGAGGGCTGAAGAGTGGCCTGCCCGGCCGTATCGGAAAGCATCGCCAGCCGTGACGATGAGACGATGACCGGAGCAGGACTTCGAGTAATGATAATTCCGCCGATCGTAACCGGCGGCGGAGTGGCCGCCGGACGAGACACTACCACCTGGAAGGTTACGTTTGCACCAAGCACCGGGTGGGCCGGCGTCGCTGAATCCGTGACCCGCACCATCACCGGCTTGAAACTCTGACCGAGGGCAAGAATCTGGGTGCTCCCCCCCACCGGCTGCAGTTGGAGCGCGGACGCGGGCACGGCTGTCACGGAGAAAATCTGGCAGGGTTTGTTTCCTGGAGCCACACACGCACTCACCAGCACGTCTCCGCCCAGCGCCGCCAGGTGCAGTGTGCTGTTGGCGAACCCATTCGCGTCGCTGAGAGGGCTGGCGGAGCTGAGCGTACCCGATCCTTTAACCACTTGATAATTCACCGTGCTACCGGCCACGGGCACGCCGTTGGCCAGCAGGCGGGCGGCGAGAGCAACGTCGACGGTCGCGCCCTGAGCGATCCAGGCAAACGCCGAAACCAGCGAAATGTCCAAGGCAGACGACGTTCCGAGCAGCGTTGCCTGAACCGATTTCGGGGTTTTGTAAGACGCGGGTGCCAGCAGGACGTTGATGTTGATGACAGCGGCCTGCAGCACCGTGACCCGAGATAGGGCCTGACCGCTCTCGTCGGTCAGCAGAGTGCAACTGCCTGCGCCACCGCACGCCAGGAAAGAAGCTGCGGGCGTTGCGGTGAAGAAAACGCTGGCGCCGCTCACCGGGGTCACTCCGTCGGGTGCCAGGACCTGTATCCGGACAGGGTTGGGTGCCTGTCCGCCCACCGGCGTGGCTGGATTCGATCCCTGAATCAATCTGATGGTGTCTGTCGGTCCAGCGCCGTAGGTGAGGGCGTTGGTCATCGCTGAGGAAGCGCCGGTGGCAGGGTCGCTCAAGGTAACGCTCTGCAGCCCATCCGCCATCGCTGGTGTGGCCGCGAGCAACTGGTTTGCGGAAACCGCCAGCACCGGAATCTTCGCGGCCGCGACGGTGGCGGCCGTATTCGGGTGAAAGCCCAAGCCTTGCACTGCGATCGTGGTGCCTCCGTCCACCCGCGCCCGCGCCGGGCTGGCGCTGTCGGCATAAAAAACGCGTGCGTGATAGCGATAGTCGGGACGCCCGTCGCCCCTGTAGTCGAACACGCCCACTCGAAAACCTGCATTCGCCTGCAAGGTAGCGTCCAGCCGGGTCACGCCGAAACTCGAGGTATTAAACGCCAGATGTGTGCTTGCGGGTGCTGGAGAGGTTCCGGGGTCGGCCAATGCCCACATACCGATAACCGGCTGTGCCTTGACTTCAGAAGCGGCTTTGGATTCGTCCAGCGCGGTAACTTCCACTGACAGGGTGCGATTGGTTTGCCCGCTGAACCAGAAATAGTCGAAGTTTCCCAAACCGCTGAGCGCCCCCGCCCAGTCTCCCGAGGCAGGGATAGCCGCGGGCGCAGCAAAGGTCGTTGGTTCAAACGGGTCCTCGACCTGGATCGCGCTCCCCTGCATTACGATGTCTTGCTGCACATCGCCACCTTTACTTGCGGTGACGACCACCGGTTGCGCCGCGCCCGAAGGCTGCACCTGCCAGGGTCCGTACGGGCCCATGGTCTGGGACCACAAAGGGTCGAGAGGCTCTACGCTTAGTTGGTACTGTGCGCCGCTCGTACCATCCGGAATCTCCAACCCGGCAAGATCGAAGAGACCCTCTACCGCTGGATCATCGGAACCGAAGCGGTTGAACGTCTGTCCTGTGCTGTCATTGAACCCGGTCGCGGGATTACCCGCGTTGCCGCAAAACAGAAACCCGGAAACGGAGGCCGCGACCTACGTGCGGGAAGGCTGACCGGTCGCGGTATCGATCCAGCGCGCTACAACGTTCACCCCTTGCATGGGTTGCGCTGGCTGGCCGCTGGAATCCGCAAAGCGCACCGCGCCATGGATGCGCACCGTGTTTTCGAAAAACAGTTGTTTTCCCGGGAAGCTCGCGAGGTTCAGTGCGGTAACCGGGTACAGGCGTGAGAGCGCTGCGCGGTCGTCCATCTTGGGCTGGGTCGCGTTGGGATAGCACAGAGAAATGGGCACGCAATTGATCGGGTCCATGGCGTGCATGATGGTCAGGCCGGGATAGTCAGCGGATGTGGGTGGTGGACTTCGGGTGAAAATATTGACGTTTACCTGCGACCAGTCGAGTCCCAGAACCCGCCCCAGCACCCGGATCAGTCGATACTCCATATCCGGCAACTGCTGCGAGGTCTGCGCGCACATCCCGTTCAGGATGACCAGCGCGTGCAGCAGATGCGCGTCTGTGCTGAAGCTGTCCACTCCACCGTACGCAGCGTTGTCGAAGCAGGCGCTGGCGCTTCCCGCGCCCTGGCCAAGCAACGCGTCGGTTACAGCCCCGTCCGCGTCGTAGACGATGGCCACCGGCAGGTTGACCGCGGAAGGCAGGATGTCGGCAGGCAGCATCAGGGCTCCGCCACTGACGCTGACGTTGGCCCCGCTGACGTCTTCACCGAGTTGCCCCGCTCGCACCGCCGAGATCGCCGCCGTCGGGATGGATGTCCAGCGGCTGAAGGCGTCAGCCACGAACGCGTCCGCTGTGGCTCCGGGAAGGACCGGACTCAGATTCCCCCGGTCGGTGTAGTAGCTGATCACGCCGCCCGCCCATGTAAGCGGAACACCTTTGCTTGCGGCATCGAAGTAACTGGCTCCTGCAACGTCTCGCGGACCGCCCGCCCGCACCGCTTGCGGAAGCACGATGAGGAGTGCGATCCCTGACGCCAGCGCGTAGAACGCTCGTGCCATGATTTACTCCACGGCCAGGTTCGGGGCAGCCGTACGTTGAGTGGCAGCACGTGGGGTCGCTGAACGCGGGGTGGCCGAGCGCTCGATCGCCAGGGCAAAAGCGCGGCTGTTGACCAGGGCCCTTCCGCGCAACGGTCGCTGTGAAACCGGATCGAGCGAGAGGGCAGCAAGCCATCCATTTTCCAGACTCACGTTGCCCCCGGAGTCCACAACGAAGCGGCCGAGTGGGCCTCCAACAGGGCTGGTCAGGCCGAGCTTGCTGGGGTTGTACAGGAACAACAAGAGACGTTCACCCGTGCGATAGCGCTCCCCGGAATTCCACAAACCGCCCCACTCCCGGATGGTCAGCACTTGTCCGTTGCGGGTCCCGCGAATGGCTCGTTCCACACGAAAGGTGATCTGCACCGTGGGTACGGTGTCTGATCCAGACTCGGTGACTCGTCCTGCCGACAGCACAGTTCCGTCGAATATAAAACCCGAATCCCGGTTCAACTGGCGCAGATTTGAGAACGAAGGAGGGATGCGATTGACGACCAGGTTCTGTGCCCCGGCAGAGAGCAGGAATTGAGGCACAAAAAACAATGCCAGCCCGAGCATCATGGGCCGCAACGAAAATGGCATGACCAAGCCTCGTTTGAAACGAGACCAGATGGGACGGGGAATAAACCAATGCTAGAGGTAAGAGAAGCAGCGCGATGTGCCAGCCATCACGAAGACGTGTGACGTACAACCAATGTTCGATGCCGCGGTCCAACCCCACAATGCAACGCCGAAGACGCTGCTTCGGGTCACACTCTCCGCCCCCGGTACCCTCGCGCAGATAAGTGAGCTCCTGTCAGCATCAGCAATCCGGAAAGAAAAGCCCAGAACATCAGGCTTACCGACAAGGCAAAAGGTCCATAAACTTCCTGGAAATTCAGCCAGGGCAGGGCCAGGATGTAGGCATATTTCAAGGTCTCCGACAGCAATCCCATGATTACCGCGGTGGGCAGCACCGCACGGACGGAAATCTTGCCGTTAGGCAGCAGCCAGTAGATGAGGAAAAAGATGGCAATGCTGGCAGCGATGGCGAAGCCCTTCATCATGAGGAAACCACCCAGCCGCACCACAAACGGCCCACGACTCCGCAGCAGATTGCCCAGCAGCGCGACGTTTCCTGCGGTGCATGCAATCGATAGCAGGGCCAGCACGCCGCAGCTGAACGCCAGGCCAAGAGAGATCAGTTGATTGCCGAAGTAAGAGCGATTGTTGGGAAACCCCCAAATACGATTCAGTGCCACTTCCAACGGCATGAAGATTCCGGTCGAAGTCACCAGAAGAATCAGCAGCGAAGCCAGTTGGGCGCGATCGCGGGCGCCGACCAGCGCATTCAGATTGCGAATCACGAAATCCTGCCCGGCTGGCAGAAAGTCGCGCAACAGTTGCACCACCACGTCGTACATCACCGGAGAACGAAACACTCGCCGGATCAAAGTCATCAGCAGCAGTACGAAAGGAAAGAAAGAGAGCAGAGCATTGGCCGCTACGGAAAACGCAAACGTGTGTACCTCGGTGCGTAACAGATATTTCAGTGTGGAACGAACCACGCCGGAGTAGGAATCTTCACTCCGCGCCGAGGCTGAGCCGGCAGCGGAGGGCCTCGAATCGATCAAACTTGACTCCTGGTCATGAAGCATTTTGTCTAATCCTATCAGAGAGTTGCGCTGCCGCTGCCCGCGGACCTCGAACCGCGTGCGCTGCGCTACCCTGGGTTCTGCGCGCAAAACCCCGCGCTGAATCGTTTTACACCTGCATTTCTTCACTTGCCAGAAAAGGAGTTCATGAATATTATCTTCTGCTCACCGCCCGCAATTTGGGGCTGCGAGGGCCTTGCTGGGGTTTAACGGTTTGTGTCCTGGAGTCACAACTTGTGCCATTGCGATTGCTCCGGAGTTTTGTTCGTGTTTTTCCCACGGCCAAAGCTGTCGGAGCTTTCTTGTTGGCCCGGGTAGCAGAAACACGAACCGGCAGTGCTTTCGTTTTCCTTTGGAGGGGGTTAGTAGAGGAGCACGAGCTTCACGGAGGAAGCGAAAGTTAAATTACAGAGTAGAGGTGAAAGGAGTTCTTTGTGAGAGAGAAGGGCACAGTAAAGTGGTTCAACGGGGCGAAGGGATACGGGTTCATCCAGCGCTCTACCGGGGAGGACGTGTTCGTTCATTTCTCCGCCATCCAGGAGAATGGTTATCGCACGCTGAACGAAGGCGAGACGGTGGAATTCGATCTGCTCAAGGGCCCGAAAGGCTTTCAGGCAGGTAACGTGGTCCGAGTCCAATAAAAAGGTCGGTTTCAACCACTGCGAGCCCTCTCAGCTTCCCCTGGGAGGGTTTGTTATTTCCGGCGAATTTCGCAAACACCTGTTCGTCGAGAGCTCACTGAACTTCCACCGACACCAGATCGCCGTCCGCCTTTCCGCCAGCTTTGAAGTTCACCACTACAGTACGATCTCTCCATTCGCAGGAAAATTCGTCTCCGACCATCAGCAATGACTTGTAATCATCAGTGCGCAATTTCATGGTCCTGGCACCCGCTCTGATTGTCAAAGTTGCCGCCGGCCCATGGCTGCAGTCCACGCTCACCAGCTTCCCTTTCAGGAATTGGACTTTGCGGTTGTCCACCGCTGGCTCTGCCGGGGCTGCTGCGGCCTGATCGGACTCCGACGCCTCTCCCGCATTCTGGTACACAACCGCTGGGCCAGACTTGGATTCAGCACTCTCCTGCGGCAGGACGCCATACTTCTTCAAAGTGGGCAGATCGTTGAGATGCTTGCGCGCGGCTTGCGCGATTTCCGGATTCCGGCTGTTCTTGAGGCGATCGAGCAGCACCGTCGCCTCGTCCCACTGCTTGCCGGCCAGCTCAATCCGGGCCAGGTCCAGAAGATACTGCTCGTTGCGCGGACTGAGCTGGATCGCCACCCGGATCGACTCCATCGCCGAATGCACTCCGCCTCCCTGGAGTCGCGCCACCGCGACCATGTGATGGGCCTCGGCAAAGTTGGGATCAAAGTCAACCACCGCCACCAGGTCCTGAATCATGTTGGAGACGCCGAGAATGGGTTGGTGACTCGACTGGGCGGCGCGGTATTTTACCAGCGCCAGGTAGAAGTGCACCCACATATCGCGCGGGTCGAGCTCCGAGGCTCGGGCCAGTTCTTCCCCCGCCTGGTCGAATTCCTTGCTCTCCATCCGCGACCAGCCCAGAGCGCGGTGAGCGATCGCGTTGTCCATTTTAGGATTTGGGTCGGCGATGATTGCCCGGAGATCCTGCTCCGCCTGCTCCCGATGTTCAGGAAGACGCACTGCTACTTCCGCGACCTGCGCCCGTGCCTCCGCGACCGGAACGTCTTTCAAGCTGCTCCCCACGTTGCCGGCTGCGAGCGGATGCAGGGACTGGTAAGCCTGCACAACCGTCGCATCGGGCGGCTTGCCATTCCCTGGTGTTTGCGACCAGGGAAGCGAGTGGAAGTATTCCTTCACCGCCGATTCGAACTCCACCGCGCTCATTCCGAAGGCCTGCTGGATAGCTTGTTCCACCGGGAGCTTTTTTATTTCCACCAAACCGAAATAAGACCCAGAATCGGACAGCTTGTTCTTGTTCAGCAAGTAATGCATTACGATCCAGGACTGCGCGTAGAACATGGCGGGATAGCCCGATGGACCCCGGCGCATCGCGAACAACTCTGGAATCGTCAGCCAGGGACCATTTAACAATTCCACCAGCGACCCGGGCTGGTTCGAGGCAGCGGATGATTGGCCGGGGAGGCCGTGGTCCCAGGGGCGATTCTGCGCAGGGTCGCCTCCAATCTGTGCCTGGTCGTCCCCCAGGCGCAGGCTGGAGAAATATTGCGCAAAGCCTTCGTCAAACCAATCCTGGGTGGGGGGATAGTTGAAATTCAGCAGCAGGCGGGCAAACTCGCGCGATACTGCCCGCCAGCTGTCTTCCGCAGAAACATCGAGCACGATGAAGTTGCGATCGTCGCCGGGCAAAAAAAATCCTGGCGCGGAAATGGGCCGGCCGTGGCTGACCGGTGCGACGCGGATGTACTCTTCGTCCGAAGCGAGCGCGATGACGTCGAGCGGCTCCGGCAGCCGCAGCTTGGTCTTCACGAAGAGCTGCGCGAAGATGTCTCGCATTTGCTCCAGGCGCAAGGCCACTTCTCGGCCCTTCTTTTCCCCTGCATCGGTGAGCACAGAAAAATGAGCGGAACTCACCCTGATCCACTTGGGTTCGGCCGGATGTCCAGAGAGCGCCGACGAAAGGCTGCTTGCGCAGAACAGGGCTAAGAGGAGGAGTCGCGAAGTGAGGCGGATGCAAGGCATGGATCAGGCAAGCAAGGCCGATTGGAACGATGCTATCACGGTGGCTAGGCCTCGACCGTTGTGCGCGTCGGATTCACCGCTGTTGTCTGAAAACCGAAATAGAAAACGAATAACTGAAAACGTGCTATGGATCACGTTTCAGTTCGCCCGCCGCCCACTTCGCGCTCTCCGCGACAATCTCGTCTTCGTCGCCTCTCAGTTTTTCCAGCAAAGGTCTGAAGCGACGGTCGCCGCTGTTGCCCATGGCGATCACCGCGTTCCGCCTCAAGCCGCTGCGTTTGGCGCGGCGCACCGGCGATCCGCGGAATTTTTCCCGGAATTCTTCGGCCGTCATTTCGGCCAACCATTCCAGTGCGGGATTGACCAGTCCTGGGCGTGGCTGAAATTCCGCAGCGGCCGTGGCTGGAGCCTTGCGGTTCCAGGGACAAACATCCTGGCAGATATCGCAGCCAAAAACGTGGCGGCCCATCCCCGCACGCAGATCTTCCGGAATCGCGCCACGTTTTTCAATGGTGAGATAGGAGATGCAAAGATTCGAATCCAGTTGATAGGGTGCAATCAGCGCGTCGGTGGGACAGGCATCGATACAGCGGGTGCATGTGCCGCACCGATCCGGCGCAGGTAGATCGGGTTCGAGTTCGAGCGAAGTCAGGATTACACCCAGGAAAAGCCATGATCCCAGCTTCTGGTTCAGGATGCAGGTATTCTTGCCGATCCAGCCGACGCCCGCATACTTGGCGTAGACACGCTCAACGATCGGGCCGGTATCCACATAGCAACGCGTCTGCAGCGGCGTTTCTGATTCAGAAACGGCCTGGCGCAGTTTGTTTTCTACGACACGCAGCCTGCTCATCACCACTTGGTGATAATCCTCATGTCCCCATGCGTAGCGGGCAATCCATCCGTGCTCCGGATCCTCAATCTGGGTTGAATAGGGGTGGGTGGTGTTGTAGTTGATCGCACAGACGATTACGCTGCGAACCCAGGGCAGCGTCGAGCGCAGCGAGGCGCGCTTGAGAGAACCCGAATCATCGCGGGCCTCCATGTACTTCATCTCGCCCGCGCGCCCGGCCGCAATCCACTCCCGAAAGCGATCCAGTTCGTCGAATTCCTGTACCGGCGCAACCCCCGCCAGCTCGAAGCCCGCATCGCGGGCGGCCTGTTTCACCAAGCTCGTAATTTGACGGTTCTGATTCACAGACATCCCGTTTCTTTTGATCGACGCAATTTTGCCGCAGCCCATCTCCCACTATGGGAAGCCATGCTTTTTTTTTGATCCGGAACCTTGCGTCCCAGGCACCCGAAGATTAATTTCGCAAACACAGAGTCACGCAAGTTCCCTGCGCGTTCTCCGAATCTTTTACTAAAGGAGAAGGCCATGTCTCAGATCACACCCGTTAATATCTCCATTATCAACGCTACTACCGTACTTAACGACAGCGAGATCCGTCCCGTCGTCGAAGCCTTGCAGAAACAGGTGAGCAACGATTTCCGGCCAGTCTGGGGAATCGACGCCAAACTTAACTTTGTCCCGGGAACCGTAAGTCCGCCCGAGGGAACCTGGTGGCTCGTCATCCTCGACGATTCCGATCAGGCGGGCGCGCTCGGTTACCACGATCTCACTCCCGACGGTCTGCCCATTGGGAAGGTCTTTGCCGGGACCGATCTGAAGTATGGGCTTACCTGGTCAGTCACGGCGAGCCACGAACTTCTCGAAATGCTGGCTGATCCCAACATTAACCTGTCGGTGCTGGTGCAAACCGCTGCAAACGCCGGCACCCTCTACGCATACGAAGTGTGCGATGCCTGCGAGTCGGACGGCGATGGCTATGAAATCGGCATCGTGCGCGTCTCAGATTTCGTTTTCCCCTCATGGTTCGAGGATTTCCGCACCAAAGGATCCACCCAATTTGACCAGCTCAACCACATCCAGTCGCCCTTGCAATTGCTTTCGGGCGGATACATCGGCGCCTTCGACGTGACCTCCGGCAGCGGATGGCACCAGGTGACCGCCGAAAAACGTCCCGCCAGCCTGATGAGCCGGGGCAACGTCGGCACCCGTCGCGAGCGCCGCGCCACGCCCCGTTATCAATGGCTGACCAGCCGGCCTCATAAGGAAATCACGGTCCGCGCAGAGCAATACCGTGAGCGGGTCGAACACATGAGCGCCCGACTGGTCGCAGCTTAAAATCTCTTGGCTAATTTTCTAACCAGCCCCGCCGGCGCGGGGCTTTTTTGTTGCAGGAAGCGGGTGACGAACGCGAAGAGGGGAAAGGTGTATGAGCAAGTTTGCTGAAGACCGACGACTATACTCCCAGCTTTTTCACTTCTTCGTTGTAGTACTTACGGTACAGGATGTCCCACTCCTGGCTGCCTTCCAGAATCGTGCGCTTCTGGCTTTCGATCTTCTGGCGCGCGGCCTGGTCGATTTTCGCTTCCTGGTTCAGCAGGTCTTCCAGAATCTTGCGGACCGCGAGCCGGATGGTGTTTCGGTCTTCGATGAAATCCACTGCGTCCAGTTCCGCCAGCGCGTCCGTGACCACGTGGGCAACCTTGTTCACCTTGTCCCGGCTGATTCTCACAGCACCGCCTTGTACTTACGCGTCAGTTCGCTCTTCACCTTGCGGAACATCTCCTGATAATTGGCGCCGGTGCGGCGCATTTCCTCGGAATACGCCTCCAGGATGACCCGGACTTCATCGTTGATGCGGTCTTCGAGCGACAACTCTTCCAGCATCGAGGCGTGCACCTTCTCCGTGACCGCGGGCACAGACTTGGTCTCAATCTGTCCGCCAGCAATCAGCTTTTTGGTGACTTCGCGGGCCAAGTAGCCCACATATTCTTTGGAAAGCAGCATAGTGCGGATCGAAGTGGCTTGTGAAACAGGTAGTGTAGCACAGGGATTTGGTCGTTGGCCGTTGGTCGACGGCCGGTGCCCAAATCCCCACACTACCCGCACCCGATATTGCAAGAGCCAACGACGAACGACCAACGACAAACGACCAAATTCAGGCATACAATGCACAAATAACCAACTCTTTATGTCTCCCGCGCCCGACAACCTGGCAGGCCTTAAAGACGACATGGTTGCCTTCATCGAAGGCCATGGCATGCGTCGTTTCCATGGCTACGTGGATTATGAAGAAGTGCAGAGCGTAATCTGGAAAACAGAGGACAATCCCGACAGCTGGAAGGATTTTGTGGAACTGGCCAAGGCGGCGGCCGCGCCTTTTCTGACCATGGACGCCTGGACGCTGCGCCGCGAAGAACTCGACCAGATGGTCGAGCGTTTGGGTAACCTCGAGTTCACCAACGACGAAGATGTGGAAGAGGCCCGCTGGCTGCGAACCTATGTGGGCAAGACCGGTTTTGTGCAGTTGGGTTTCGCCCACCAGGGCATCATGATGATCTACGAAGCCTCCACCGACTGGTACGATCATTATCAGCGCTTGCTGGAGCTGTCCGAAGACTTCGGCGGCATTCCGATTGACGGTCCCGGCCCCGACGAAGAAATCTGAACACTTGTGTGGCGCGGGCGCCCTCGCCCGCGAGGTGTGAATATCGAGGTCTGAAAATCAGAGTCTGAAAATCAAAGTCTGAAAATCAAAGTCAAAGGCCGCGGGCGGGGGCGCCGGCGCCACACGGATCTTCCTAAACTTTCTTAGCTAATGCGCTGGGTCCCAAAGTCCGCCGACTCGTCTGTTGTTGACCGTCTCGCCGCGGAGTTAGGTGCTCAACCTTCTCTTGGACTGAAAAACCCTCAACTCGTCGCCACAATCAGTCGGCTGCTGGTGATGCGCGCAATCTGCGAAGCCGAAGCGGCGCAACGCTTTCTCGCACCTTCGCTCGCTCACTTGCATTCGCCGTGTTTGATGACAGGCATGAAGGCGGCGGTTGACCGGATCGAAGCTGCCATCGAGAACAAAGAATCCATTCTGATTTACGGCGACTACGACGTGGATGGTACGACCGCGATCGTCATCCTAAAGACCGCGATTGAGCTGTGCGGCGGCACAGCCGATTTCCACGTGCCCCACCGTATCCGCGACGGCTACGACATGCGCGACGACGTCATCGAGCGCGCTGCCGCGGCCGGCATCAAGCTGATCATCAGTGTGGACATGGGTATCCGCGCCTTTGCTCCGGCGGAGACCGCTCGCCGGCTGGGCGTGGACTTGATCGTCACCGACCATCACCTTCCGGGCCCGCAGGGAATTCCGGCTGCGCTGGCTGTGGTCAACCCCAATCAGCCGGGCTGTGAGTATCCATGCAAGGCATTGTGCGGTGCGGGCGTGGCCTTCAAAGTCGCCCAGGGTCTGATCGAACGGCGAACTCCAGAGAACGATCGAAGCCGCCTGTTGAAGTCGTTCATGAAAGTGGTTGCGATTGCGACCATCGCCGACGCGGTGCCGCTCACCGGAGAGAATCGCGTTTTTGCCAAGCTGGGGTTGGAAGGCCTGCGATCGCCGGTCAATCCCGGCCTCAAGGCGCTGCTGGAAGTGGCTCAGCTCAGTGGCCGGGCCCTTACTGCCGGAGAGGTCGCTTTTCGGGTGGCGCCTCGCATCAACGCCGCTGGCCGCATGGATGTTGCCCGCGACGTCATAGAACTCTTCAGCGTGAAAGATCCGGTTCGCGCTCGCGAAATCGCTAATCGGCTCGACCAGCTCAACGGTCATCGTCAGGAGGAGGAGCGCAGCATCCTGAAATCCATCGGGTCACGCTTCGAAGAGGACCCGGCGCTGCACGATGCCTTTTGCATTGTGATCGATGGCGAGGGCTGGCACCGCGGAGTGATCGGCATCACCGCCACACGGCTAGTAGAGCGCTATGGCCGGCCGGCGCTTGTGATTTCGCGCGACGGCGAGCAGGCCCACGGCTCGGGGCGCTCCATCTCTTCATTCCATCTGCTGAATGCGCTGGAGTCCTGCGCCGGATTGTTCACCCGTTTCGGCGGGCACTCTCACGCTGTCGGCTTCTCGTTGCCGGTTGCGCACCTGCCAGAACTGCGCGCTCATCTCGATGCCTACGCCCGCGCGCGCCTGACCCTGGCCGACTTCGAGCCCATGCTCAATTACGATGCTGACCTTTCTCTTGATCAGGTGACTCCCGAACTCTTTCAGGCGCTCCAACGCCTGCAACCCTTCGGTGTGGGAAATCCTCAACCGGTGTTTACTGCTCGTGAGGTCCGCCTGATGGTGCCTCCCCGCGTACTCAAGGACAAACACGTCAAGTTGAAGCTGGGCTCCAAATCCAACGAGGCAAACATGGCTGTCTTGACGACGCCTCGATGCGATCCCGATTCGTCAACGATTCGTCGCAGCGACCGCAGAGAACTTACGGACAACCGTCAAAGCACCATCACCTTCAACGCTCTCGGCTGGCATATGGCCGAGCGCTGCCAGCAGGCTGGCTTGGTCCTGGGCGACAGTCTAGATATCGCCTTCACAATCGATCACAATGATCATCCGGATTACGGCGGGCTGGAACTCTCGCTCCGCGACTTCAAGAGCGAAGCCAAGTCTGGTCAGCCTTCAGAAACCACGAAAGCGGTTTCCGCGGCCTCACCATAGATGGTAGTAACCGTCGTGGCGGGCCAATTCCACCTTGATTCCAAACAAGCCCTCCAAACGTTCCGGTCTGATCATCTGATCTTTCGGTCCTTCGGCGACGACCCGTCCATTCGCCATCAAGAGCACGCGCTCGATTTCCGGGATCACGTCGGAGAGATCGTGCGTCACCAGAATGATTCCAACTCCCGCTTTCGCCAGTGACCTCATGGTCTCGCGAAGGCTGTGGCGGGCGAAGACATCCAGAGAGTTGGTCGGTTCATCGAACAACAACGCTCGCGGCTTGTGGACCAGGGCACGGGCGATCAGTACACGGCGAGCTTCTCCCGAGGACATTTCGGCGACGGGGTGATCGGCAAGGTGCGATATTTGCAGGCGATCGAGGGCGGCATGAGCCAGTTCCCGGTGTCTGGGATCGACTGTGTGATGCGGAAAAATGCGAGTGCTGCTGAAAAACCCGGACAGAACAACGTCGCGTCCACAAGCATTGCCGGTGCACATGGACATAAGGTCATTCGAGACAATGCCCAACATGGAGCGCAGCTCGAAAACATCCCAGCGCTCCTGTCCCAGAATTGTCATCGAGGAACCTTCCTGCGCGACGGGATAACATTCACGCGTGATGGTTTTGATCAGCGTGGATTTACCGCAGCCGTTCGGTCCCAGAATCGCCACATGCTCGTCATTGCGAATGCGGAGGCTGAAATTTTCCAGAACGATTTTCTCTCCCCGCATAACTGTGACATTCTGCAAATCGAGTAAAGCCGGCTTGGGCGTCTTCATCGTGCTCTGAGTTTAGACGATGTCATCCAGTCTCCGAGAACCGGGAACTGAAAACCGGCAACTGGTTTTAAAGAAGACCGTCTCCCAACGCCAAGGGGTTCCAGTAGAAGCCCCCACGCCCATGCGCCTGGCCTGAATTACACTGTCTTCAGATGCCTCTGTCTGTTTCTCGCCTTCGTCGCTGGTTTGCGGCAGGCGCCTTCGGCCTGCTCCTCATAGTGGCGGCGGTGTATTTCTATGCCCGCCACCAGGCGCAGAATGCGCTCAAGGATGTTCCAGGGAAAATTGGCCTTGAGGTGCAGCAGAGCGCGCAGGGTTTCACCGTCTCCCGTTCCGAACAGGGTCACACTCTATTTAAAGTCCAGGCCAGCAAGGCGGTGCAGTTCAAGGAGGGTGGACGTACTGAATTGCACGACGTCACCATCACACTATACGGGCGCGATTCCGCACGCTTCGACCAGATTTACGGCGCGGACTTTGAGTACGATCCGCAGTCCGGCGACGTCGTAGGCAAGGGTCAGGTCCAGATGGACCTTGAAGCCAATCCGGAAGGCTTGCTTCATCCCGACCAGGCGACCCCCAGAGAATTGAAAAATCCCATCCACCTCACGACCACGAATCTGCTCTTTAACCAGAAGACAGGAAACGCCTCGACGCAGGAAAAAGTGGAGTTCAGCATCCCTCAGGCCAGCGGGTCGGCCGTGGGCCTGAGTTATCAGGCCAATACCACCGTCCTTACCCTGGAATCGCAGGTCGACCTCGACTTCCACGGTGCTACTCCCGTCCGGATGACTGCGGTTCGGGGGACGATTTCCAAGAATCCGCGGTTGGTTGCCCTGTATCTTCCCCGGCTGCAGAGCGCCTCCCGCCGAGCTTCTGCCGACAAGGGCACGCTATTTCTGCGTGCGGACAACACCTTGCAAAGCATTCTGGCCAGCGGCAACGTACTCGTCGAGTCGGAAGGCCAAAGGTCCGGCAAGGTTCAGTCCAACCAGTTGGAATTGCTCATGGAGGACCGGCAGGACACGCTCCGTACGGCCACCTTTTCCGGGGATGTTCGGATAGAGGATTCTGGAACGCAGCCCATGCAAGGAAGTGCGGGTCGGATCGTCCTGAATTTTGCCGGTGCGAATGTGCTGACTACGGTTCACAGCCAGGAAAACGTCAGGCTGGTGCAGCCTCAGAAGCCCACCACTGGATCCGCCGGTGCTCAGGAGATCGAGGTCACCGCGTCGGTCATAGACTTCAAAGTAGCCAATGGCAGCCATCTCGAGCGTGCCGACACTTCCGGGGCTTCACAGATTGCTCTGCGGCCAGCTACGCCCGACGCAGGCCAAACACTGGTCACCGCTGGCAAATTCCAGGCGCGTTTCGACGACCTGGGACAACTGATCTCAGTTCACGGCGCTCCGGACGCTCGCATAACTTCGCAGACACCGGGCCAGCCGGACCGGGTCAGTACCAGCAACGCGCTCGATGCGTCGTTTCGTCCCAGCAGCGGCGTGGATTCCATCGTGCAGCAGGGCAGCGTTGCCTATAAGGATGGCGATCGCCGCGCCTGGGCGGACCTCGGCAGATACACTCCCGCCGACCAGATGCTGGTCCTCACCGGTTCGCCCCGTGTGGTTGATGGCGGCATGACCAGTACCGCTCGAACCATGCGTCTGAACCGCACCACCGGGGACGCCTTCGCCGACGGTGAAGTCAAGAGCACCTACAGTGATCTGAAAGCGCAGCCTGGCGGCGCTCTGCTCGCCTCGTCGGATCCTATTCACGTCACTGCCCGCACCATGACGGCGCACAGCAGCCCCGCAGTTGCCCTGTACACCGGCGATGCTCGCCTCTGGCAGGACGCTAACGTAATCGAGGCTCCCTCGATCGAATTCGACCGTAATCACCGCTCCGTGGTGGCTCGTGGAACGGTTGCCCATGCCGTCTCGACCGTGCTGGTCCAAACGGAAAAAGCACAGACTGAAAAGAATGGAAAGGTCACGCCGGTCAAGATCACCTCGGCGCGGCTCACTTACACCGACGAGGAACGCAAAGCGCATTTTGAAGGAGCGGTACAAGCCAAAGGATCAGATCTCATGATTGCCGCAAGTGTGATGGATGTATTTTTGTATCCTCAAGATCAAGGGACTCCGAATCAGGTACTTGCGGGGACCGGGAAGATCGATCGCATCATTGCCAGTGACCACGTGGTCATTACTCAGCAGACTCGAACTGCGACTGGGGATCGGCTGGTCTACACCTCTTCGGAGGATAAGTTCGTCCTGACCGGTGGACCGCCTAGCATTTTTGATGCCGAACAGGGCAAGATTACCGGGGTTTCGTTGACTTTATTTAGACACGATGGTAGGGTGCTGGTTGAAGGCAGCACCAAATCCCCTACTGTCACCCAGACGCGAGTGGCACGTTAAATGCGTACTCTGGCCACTGACGAAATCGGCAAGTCCTACCGCGGTCGCCGGGTTGTAAATGGGGTCAGCATACGTGTAGGGCAGGGTGAAGTTGTTGGTTTGCTTGGACCTAACGGCGCCGGCAAGACGACGACCTTCTATACCATCGTCGGTCTGATCCCCCCCGATAGCGGCCGGGTACTGATCGACGAGGAAGAGATCACCGACGTGCCTATGTACCTGCGGGCACGCCAGTATGGCATCAGCTACCTCCCTCAGGAAGCCTCGGTTTTCCGCAAGCTTACCGTTGAGGAAAACATTCTGGCTGTGTTGGAAGCCCAACCCATTTCCTGGCACGAGCGCCGGGAAAAAATGGAGGAGCTGATCGACCAGCTGGGCCTGGAGCATATCCGGCAGAACCGAGGCTATGCTCTCTCCGGGGGCGAGCGGCGGCGCGTGGAAATTGCCCGCGCTTTGTGCATTAACCCGACGTTTATTTTGCTCGACGAGCCATTTTCCGGAATTGACCCGATTGCCGTTCTGGATTTGCAGAAGATCATCAGCGATCTGAAGACCAGCGGAATCGGAGTGTTGATCACCGACCACAATGTACGCGAAACGCTGGCGGTGACGGATCGAGCGTACATCATCGACGGCGGAAGAATTTTAGCCTCGGGAATGCCCGAGCAGTTAGCCAGCGATCCCCAGGTCCGGAAAGTTTACCTGGGAGAGAGCTTTTCGCTGGTGTGAGACGACAGTCGTCAGTCTTCAGTCGTCGGCAAAACCGCCGATTTTGCTGATAACTGACAACCGAAAACTGATAACTGTTTTCTTGAAGAACGAAAACTGGCAACTGTCTTCCTGACGACTGAAGACCGACGATTGGCGACTAACTATGGTGCTGCTCCAGCCCAAGCTCCATCTGAGAGTCTCGCAGAGGCAGATACTCACTCCTGGCCTCGTGCAGATGGTGAGCGTGTTGGCACTCAACAAGCTTGAGTTGCGCGACATGATCACCGCCGAGATGGTGGAGAATCCTGTTCTGGAGGAACTGGAAGACACGGTTCCCCTCCTGGATGATGCCGCTCGCCGTGAAGAAGATCGTGAACGGGTCGCCCCGGAAGAAAATACCGTTGCGGCGGTCGAAAAGAAGGATCCTTTCGAAGAAATCGATTTCGGCTCATTTTTCCAGGAATATCTCGATCCCGGCTATCGCAGCCGGGGCGAAATGGAAGAGATTGAGCGGCCATCCTTTGAAAATTTTCTTTCCAAGCCCACCACTCTCACCGACCACCTGACCTGGCAGCTTGGCGCTTTGTCGGTTAGTCCGGAAGTGCGCGAAGCCGCCGAAATCATCATCGGCAACCTGAGTGAAGATGGCTATCTGATCGCCAGTGACGAGGAACTGCTGGGTACGGCCCCGCCCGCTGCGCCCGAAGTGGACGCCACGATTGCGGCTAACGTGGTGAAGGAAGCTGCCGCGCTCGGGCTGGCCACGGAGGTGGACGAACTCGATTCGCCGGATGCCGGGACTTTGGGCCTGGATGCGTCAGTCGATGACATCGATCAGGCGCCGCTGTCCGAATGGAGCAGTGCCGACGATCCCGCTCTGCATTCTTCAGTAAGCGCCTCCCCAAACGCGTACGGAACCGCGACTGCCCCCGCGCCTGATGTGGCTGCGCCTGAGATCCCGCCGCCAGCGCCAGCGGCAACGCCCGACCCGGCCCCACAGCGAAAGGCGGCGCAGCCGGTATATCAGCCCACCTTCAACCTCAAAGATCTGCACGAAGCCCTGGACCTGGTGCGTCAGATGGATCCGCCCGGAGTCGCCTGCCGCGACCTGCGCGATTGTCTGCTGTATCAGTTGCGCTATCACCAGCACCAGCTTGCCACGCACAAAAATGGCAACGGTGAGGCCACGGCACAGGTTCTTTCCGATGCGGTGGCCATCGTGGACCAGCATCTGCGCGCCCTGCAAAACAAGCAGTACAAAGAAATTGCCCGCGCCATCAACCGCTCACCGGAAGCTGTACAGGAAGCCCTCGAATACATCCGGACACTCGATCCCCGCCCTGGCCTGCGTTACAACAAGAGCCAGCCGCGGCTGATCGAGCCCGACGTTGCTTTCATCAAGCACGGCGACGAGTGGCTGGTGATGATGAATGAAGATGACGTTCCGGTGCTGCGGCTGAATCCGGCCTACAAGCGCCTGCTGACCCGCGATACCAATGACAAGGACACGCGCAACTACGTCAAGGAGCGTTACAAGAGCGCCATCCAGCTCATCAAGAACATCGAGCAGCGGAAGCAAACGATCACCAAAGTCTGCTATTCGATCGTGACCCGGCAGCAGGATTTCCTGGAAAAAGGCATCGACCAGCTCAAACCCATGATGATCAAAGAGGTGGCGGAAGAAATCGGGGTGCATCCTTCCACGGTCAGCCGGGCCGTAGCCAACAAGTATGCCCACACTCCCCAGGGCGTATTCGAATTGCGTTACTTCTTCAGCGAGAGCGTGAATGGTCCCCAGGGCGGCAACACTTCGCTGCTCATCCTCAAGCGCCGAGTTAAAAAGCTCATCGAGGAAGAAGATCCCAGCCGTCCTTTGACCGACGAGCAGATCACCAGAATTCTTCAATCGCAAGGCATACAGGTCACGCGCCGCACAGTCGCAAAGTACCGGGAAGACATGCGCATTCCCAGCACCCACCA
Source organism: Terriglobia bacterium (assembly GCA_963801545.1). Taxonomy (GTDB): domain Bacteria; phylum Acidobacteriota; class Terriglobia; order Terriglobales; family Acidobacteriaceae; genus JAIQFF01. The sequence continues at coordinate 114,952 of CAWDFF010000011.1, forward strand.
GCGCAGAGTGAAAAAATAACTGCGGGAAGGGCATGGCTTTAGCCGTGCCGCAAGTCGGGGCCCAGATAGATAGAAAGGGGCGCTCATGAATGTAGAGTTTACCGGCAGAAAGTGCGAGATCACTCCCACCCTCCGCAAGTCAGTCGAAACCGGCCTGGCCAAGATCCGCAAGATCCTGGGCGACAAATTCGACAGCAAAGTAACCCTGGCCATCGAAAAACACCGCCACAAGGCGGAAATCACCATCAGCCCGCGCAACGGACCGCTGGTCGGCGTGGCTCAGGCCGGCGACATGAAGTCCGCTATCAGCCAGGCGATCGATCACCTGGAAAAGCAGGCGGTGAAATACAAGACCCGCTGGCGGAGCAAGAAACGTCATCAGCACGAAAGCCAAAACCAGAAATGGAATGGAAAAGCCGCGCAGGAGACCCTGCCGGCTGCGATCGGACTCGCAGAAACCACCGAGATTTCACTGGTGGTGCACAAATTCCCCGCCGTCGCAAAATCCACCGAGGTCCACCTGGTACGTTCCGAAGATGCCGTCGCCCGGCACCCCATGACTCTCGAGGAAGCCATCAAGGAAGCACACTTCCGCGACCGCGACGTATTCGTCTTCCGTGATCCCAAAGGAAAAGTGATGGTCCTGCATCGCACCCGCGATGGCAAGATGGAACTGATCGAAGCACCGTAAGCCAGTCGCCGTCGGTCGTCAGTCCTCAGCACCGGCTTGTGACCGCGCTGAATAACCATGGAGGGGGGCTATGTCGAAGGAAGAACTGCAGCAATTCGACCCCTGGCCGGCAGTTGTAATTGCTCTGACCCTGGTGCTTTTTCTCGTGTCCATAGTCGTTAAAGGATTTACCCACGAACTGCTCCTCGAGGCTGGCGTCTTCCTGGTCTCGGTAAAACTGATTCTGATGGCCCAGAAGAACGCGCTGTCGACACGACTCACCAGCCAGCGTCTCGAACACATTGCAAGCTTGCTGGAAGGGAATGCGAAAACAATCGCCCGGTTCGGAGGCGTGATATTACGCGCCCGAAATCCGGAAACTAGAAACCCGAATCACTCCGTCACCTCTTCCGTCACCACACTGAACCCGGTCAGATTCGCAATCCCGAACGAGGTCGTGATCGCGACGTCGGAGGCGTCGCGTCCGGTGGCCATGAGCACACGCCCGATTCGCGGCTGAACATGGCGTGCGTCAAACGTCCACCAGCGATTTTGCAGATAGACTTCGAACCAGGCGCTGAAATCCATTGGGGTCGGCTCTGGCGGAACACCGATATCGCCCAGGTAACCTGTCGCGTAGCGGGCTGGAATATTCAGCGCGCGGCAGAAGGTGACCGCCAGGTGCTGGAAGTCGCGGCAGACCCCGGTGCGCTCGGTGAACACATCCAGAGCAGTTTTTGAAGATCGCGCATGATGATAGCCGAACGCCACTTTCCAGTTCACCCAGCCGCAGATTGCCTGTACCCGGCTCCATCCCGGCTTCAGATGACCGAACAACTCGACTGCAATATTCGACAGCCGGTCCACCTCACAGTACCGGCTGTTAAGCAGATAGCGCAGCGTCTCCGGCGGTAATTCATTCACCGGATGCTCCTCTGCGTCGGGATTAGCTTTATCCGGTGTTCCCGGGTCCTCGATCAAAGTGGAACCGCTCAAATGGAGCGCTCCTGCGGGCGCTAACCATCGGGCACAGCGATTGCCGTAACTATCTATGTAGCTCTCCACTCGAAGCGCAGGATCAATGTTTACCTCATCCGCTTCGCGCAGGTCTGCAACTCTGGAAGGATGCACATACAACATCCCCACCATGGCGACGGCCGCGGGAATCTCGAATTGGATGTCATATCCCAGACGGATCAACATGGAATTGCCGGATCCTCCCAGCCGGGGAAAGACGCATCGACGGCTCACGCATTATGACCCATGATGGAAGGCGGCGGGATTCAAAATCCGAATCGGAGTCAGCGGGTGCCCCATTTTTCACGTCTTTGGCGAAAAGTGGGGCCGTTGGCGATCCTTAACTTTTAAGAGTCCACTACGCGGGGCGCGACGAGAGGAATAAGGGTCCGACCGCCTCACGCGTCCCGGTGCACCGTCTCCATCGCGAATGCCGGCAGGCACACGGCGATGTATTCGGTTTCACCTTCGCCGGGCGTGGAATATTGCACCCACTCGCCACGGTGGGCGATCACCGCCTGACCGGCGGGGACGTCCATCTCGCCGCCCTTGTACCTCACCCGCAGAACTCCCTTGAGCACCAGGGTGAACTCGTCGAATTCGGGAGTCTGTCCCGGTTCTTCCCAGCCCTGCGGACTGTGCATGTGGGCCACGCTCACTCCTGAGGTCTTGGTGTTGACTCGGCCGATGAACTCGTCAATCAATTTCGGTTTTGTGCCGGCGGCGCGGATGCGTGTGGGCTGGGCGACCAGAGTGGGCATGGCTTCTCCTTAGGTACGTAAACGATAAGAAACGAATAATGTACCAAGATGGGTCAGGAGTGCGAAAGCCACAGTCGGTTTGCTTTTCTTTGCGGCCTTCGCGAAATTTCTTTGCGCTCTTTGCGGTTAAAAGCTCTCAACGCTCGCAGGAAAATGAGCTAAAGGGAGCCGGGAACGAGAAAGCGAGTTTGAATCGCCTATACCGACAGCAACCGCACTTTTTCTGCGTGGGTCGTGGCCAGAGCGTCGAGCGCAGGCACTGACACCGGTGCAGTCAAGGTGAGTTCCGGCGGCACGGTCCCTGTCTGAAAGGCACTGGCCAGCATGTCCAGCGCTTGACCCGTGTTGGGCGGCGCGAAGATGGTAGCCGTCAGCAATCCTCTCTTCACCCACGCCTGACCGGTCTTGGGCAGGCCGTCGCATCCGATAAACGGCAGGCTTAACCAGCGCTGCTTGGCTTCATTGTCGGGCAGTTCCTGAAAGGCTTTTCTGGCGCCCAGCGCCATGCCATCGTCCTGGGCCGCAATCAAATCGATCCGGGTCTGGTGAGAGGTAGACAAACGCAACCAGGAACTTACGGCTCGATAGGAGCTGGCTTCGGTCCACTGCGCTCTCATGACTTTCACCTGGACTTCTGCGGGCTTGGTCTCGTACATGCCGCTGGTGCGCTGCTTGGCGGCCAGACTGTCAGCCGGACCTTGAACATACAACACCGATCCGCCCTTGGGCAGAAGCGCCGCAAACTGGTGTCCCTGGATGCGGCCAATCTGCTCGTGGTCCGAGCTGACCACAAAGATCGGAACTTTGGACGTCTTGCGGATCTCAGCAATGTACTCGACGCTCCGATTCAGGACGACCCAGGCAATACCCGCGGCCACCGCGGCACGAGCCACCTGCGGCAGAGCGGTCCCACCCACGGGCTCGAAGATGATCCCATCAGGCTGGGAGTCTGATCGCGACTGAATCGCGTTCAGAATCTGCTGACTCTGGGTGATGGAGTCGTTGCCGGCGTATGTGATTTGAATTTCCACGCCCAGACGACGGGCCGCCTCTTCGGCAGCGGCTGCTTGCTCCGTCTGATAGTCGTTGTCGTCGGTGGTCAGCGAAACCAGGAATTTTAGCTTCTTCATGGAGGTCACGGTTCGACAAATCATACCTTGACACTTGGTCATCAGCACGGTGACCGAAGTAACTGGAATGCACATGCGGCGGGATTTTTTCGGCCGCTGCCCAGCCTCCGGTCAGACCGTAAACTTGGGTAACGTTGGCCGAGGTCCGCACGCATGCTAGGCTCGCGAATAGGTAGGAATATCAGCAGCTTGCGAGGAGAGGAAGTTGACCACGTGGGCTGATTCCTGTTCACGCTGAATCCAGAGATGAAGCAGAATTCCACTGTGACGCAATTTCGCGCCAGCATGGTTCGCCCAGCGCGGCGGCCGTAGAGGAAAAAAGAGACCGCCAACCATGCCTCGCATTCCCATCTTCAAACTCGGACGCTCCCCCGAGGAGATCGAACCACCCCACCTGAGCAGTTACACGCCGAAACTTACTCTGGAAAATCTGCAACTGGGTGTGGACAATCTTCGGCACGACGTCCATTTGAGCCCACGATTTGTGGAGCAGGCACGGCCCCGGATCGCAAGCCTGATCGTGCGCCACGGTGACATGGACGGACTGCTGGCAGCCGAGACGCAGGAGAGAACGGCAGGCCATCATTTTGCAGGGTCCATGGCGTCGTTGAGGGTTCAACATCCCAAGGCCAGCCCGTCGGAACTCAAACCGCTGCTCGCCGACCTCCACGTATCGACGCTGAATCGCGCCAAGGCGGCGGAAAACCTCTCCGTCGATGTGCTGGGCCGGGCGGCGATCATTAAATTCCTGCGCATCGAGTTGAACTCGCAGTTTGCGCAACTCCTGGAACGCGGCCGCATGATGCTCAAGAGCTACGAAGGCGTGCGCCAGCAGAAAGCGTTGGAGTATCGCGAAAGAGTTGCCAGTTTCCAGGTCGCCAAAAAAATCATCCTGCGCAAGACAGGACAGGAATTGTTCCGCATCCTGCGCGAGATTGAGAAAGAGACGCTGGCCCGCATGCGGCGATCGCTTTTCGGCAGCGGCGCCGAGGCGGAATACAAGCTGTTCCTCAACCCGCTGGTATTCACCGAAGACGGCTGTGATACGTACCTCAACGCCGAGCACTATGTCATGCTGGGCAACTTCGATCGCGACCCCGACCGATTTTCCAATGTGCGCCGGGTGGCTCGCGAATTTCTGCTGTCACTGAATCTGGGTCCGAAAGCGGAGGACGACAGCGTAGTCGACGGCTGGCTGAACGTCCCGGAAAATGCCCATGAGCTGGTAGGTTCGGGCCAGCCCGACGAGAGCACGCGCGAGGGCCGCGGCCAGAAGGCGCGCCTGGAGTCCTGGGTGCAATTGCTGGAGCGCGAAAAACTCATGGACTACGTGATCGCGTCCTATGAGGTGGTGCCGTTGCTCTCCGAATACTCGCCGCGCATCAACGCCCAGCAATTGAAGAATGGCCTGATCTCGCGAGAGGAGCGCGACCGGGTGGAGAAACTGATCGAAGAGCACGGCAAACTGTCGGTCGAAAGCCTGTACTCGGCGATGGCCCGAGTCGCGGGGTGCCGCGGGGCGGAACGGGCGAAAATGGCGGCGCGTTTTCTGCGTGATTTCCTGCGCTATCACCGCGATTTGCGACGACTCGAAACCCTGAATTCCGCCCTGGATAGCGGCAATCTGATCGGCAATCCGAAGATGCGGGATCTCTCCGCCATGAATGGCACGCTCTATGAGTTCCTGCTGCCCGAAGAGCAGAAGCCTTCCGAAGACAAAGTCCTGCGTCATGTGATTCTCAAGGCGGATATTCGCGACTCTTCCCGGCTTACCCGGTCTTTGCTGGAACAGGGAATGAATCCGGCTTCCTACTTCAGTCTGAATTTCTACGATCCCGTCAACAAGTTGCTGGCCAAGTACGGCGCCAGCAAAGTGTTCGTCGAAGGCGATGCCATCATCGTCGCCATGCTGGAGCGCGAAGGCGAACCTCCTCTCGCGGTCGCTCGGGCTTGCGTGCTGGCGCGGGAGATGATCGAGATCGTGCGCGGCTACAACCATCTTCTGGAGCGGGCAGGACTCCCTGCTCTGGAATTGGGAACGGGCATTTCGTTTCAGGATTCCGCGCCCATGTACCTGATGGACGGCGAACATCAGATCATGATTTCCGAGGCCCTGAATGAGAGTGACCGTCTGTCCTCCTGCAGCAAGCGCGTGCGCAAGGCCATCCAGGGCGTGAAGGTGCCGTTCAATGTGTATGCCTTTCAGACCGTGAACGACGGCGACGGCGTCGATAGCCCGGACGATTTCATCCTGAAATACAATATCAACGGAATTCGCATCAGCCCTGCAGCTTTCCAGCGGCTGCAGCAGGAAATCTCAATCGAACCGTGCCAACTCGATTTGCCGGCGCTTTGGGGCAGCGAGGTCTTTCAACTCCACAGCGGCCTGGTGCCCGTCGGCAATGACATTTTCAAGAAAATCCTGGTGCGCTCCAGCCAGATTCCGCAAATTGATCCTCAGAAATTTTCCCTGCAGCACTGGACCGGGCAAGACTACTACGAGGTATGCTCCAACCCCGCAATTTACGCCATGCTGGAAGGTAAGGCGGGGGCAGGGAAGTAAGCAGTTTCCAGTGTCTGGTTTCTAGGTGATGTTGTGCCGGCGGAAGCGTAAACGGCTAAAAACCGGAAACTAGAAACCCAGATCTAGAAACTCGACTTGCTTCTCACTGGCCTGAACGGAATCATCACGACCGCTTCCAGATCCACGGCAGCGCCGTTCTTCGTTGCCGGGCGAAAGCGCCAATGGGACAGTGCGGCGCGTGCGTACTGGTCGAGCTGGTCGTCCACACCGCGCAACACGCGGACATCGGTCACCGAACCGTCATTGCGGATCACGGCGTAGAGCGTGACCGTCCCGTGCACGTTGCGGCGCATCATCTCCAGCGGATACGCCGGATCAACTTTCTGCGTCGCCACCGGCGCCGTCAGCTCACCCTTGCTTTCATTCCCGTTAAGTTCAGCGAAGCGAATCACCCAGCTTCCGCCGGCCGAATTCAGGTTCGGCATGTTCAACGTCATGGCATAAAACTTCCGGTCGCCGAAGATCCAGTGATCGACATCGGTGGTCTTTTCTTCAGACACTTCGGAAGCGGGATGGGGCGGTGTCGCACTAACCCGCGGCGGAGTGGCATCCGCGATCAATCTGGAGTTGTCGGCGTTCTGAGGCGCCGCTGATCCGCCGCCAGTTCCATTTCCCTGTCCCTGTCCCGCGACGGTAGAACTGTTTTGAGCATTGGGGGCAGCGCCGACCATGAGGCCCGAAGGAATCCCGTTACTGTTCTTGCTCGCGGATGAACTTCCGCTGCCCGGGTCGTTCGTCGAAATGTCGGGAGTGCCGGCTGCGCCCGTCTTCCCGGCGGGAGTGGCGGCAAAAGTGCCACGGCGGTTTCCATTTGGCGTTTCCATCGGCTCGCGCATCGCCGCGGGATGAACCCCGAGCGAGATGAGCCTTCCACCCGAGCTTGAACCGGTATTGCCCTGAATCGAGGGCGGTGGCGGCACGACCGCAGGTCTGGCAGCGCCGAGCGCTGCCGGGGCGCCGCCACCCAGTGCGCGCTGCTCAGACACGGCCAGTTCCGGAGCCGGCGCTACCACTTCGGTGTGACCAATATTGATATCTCCCAGCCTGCGCGGTGAAGCGCTGTCCATTCGGGGAGGAGGTTCGATGACTGCGGCTTGGGGCGCGTGGAGACTGCGCGTGGAAGATTCCGTGTTCAGTTCCGGAGCCGGCGCCACCACTGCCTGGGAAATTGTCGGCGCCAGTTGGCGGTTGGCGGGCATAGTCTCCGGCGCGGGCGCGACTGCTGAGACGGGAAGCGATGGCAATCGTATTTTCTCCGTCGCCGCGGTGGAAGCAAGCGGAACCGCCGGCTGGGTCTGCGACCACGCTACGATATTCGGTAGCGGAACGTCATGATTCAGCTTCACGTCGGACGGCGTGACAATTGTCTGGCTGCGATTGTCCGCCTCCGGCGGCACCGAAATGATAGGTTGCGGAGCGTATTCCGGCTCTCCTTTTTGCGGCAGCGGCTTGCGCGTTCCCCCAGTATCGAGCGGCGGCAGATATTCTGAGGGAGCGTAGTAAATCACGTCGGCACGATTAAAAGTGGGTCTCTCCAAAACCTCAGGCTTTTGAGGCCAAAGCCGAGATGATCCCAAAATAACTGCGAGCACCGCGAAATGACAGACCGCCGACTGTGCAAACCGGCTCCAGGGCAAACCTGACTTGACAAAAACGTCGGACCAAAACGAGCCCGGCCGGGAGGACGGCTGAAACAATGAAGAAGATGAGCTCGCGCGCGGTCGGAACAGGTCCAGCAGATTGTGGAAAAAGACCGTATGCCAGGCCGGCAAGCTTATCAGGAACACCGGCGCAGGCGCCGCTCCTGGCGCTGGTTCTGAGGTAGATTCCAAAAGCACAGAAACTGGTTTCATCAATTAAGCCACAGCGGCCAGGACCTTAATTATAGCCCTAGACATCAAGCTGGCAGTTTCTAGTTTCCAGTTTCCAGTTGGTAGTTCTCAGGGGAAGTACAGCTTCCAGAAGACTAGAAACCAGAAACTAGAAACGATTGTCCGGGTTCAAAACACGTGCCAGAGCCTGCGGAGCTTTTGCTCCGCCCGGCGGGTGGGGACACCCGCCACTACATGGTCATTTCAGGTCTATACCCTCCATGTTTTAATACCCCTATGGGCAGACTCGACAGGATGCTTCCCGCCATGCTGCTGCTGGCGTGTACGCTCTCACTTGCGCAGAGTGCAACTCCAAATCCGTCCGCGAAGCCGGTCGAGGACTACTCCGGCATGTACTCCTTCTTGCAGGATGGCGAATTCGTGCAGCTAACCATCGAAGATGCCGGCCGCGTGACCGGATTTATCTCGCGCTACGGCGATCTCGAAAGCGATCGTGGAGCCTTTCTCGATCATTTCTTCAAACCGGGAAAACTCGACGGCAAGAAATTGACCTTCACTACTGAGACTGTGCATGGCGTGTGGTACGAATTCACTGGCACAATCGAGCGGGGACCAGGGAAAAATCCAGGAGACGAGGCTTACTACCTGCTGAAGGGCACGCTGATCCAGCACAGCACAGATGCGGACAAGAAGAACCTGGCGAAATCGCGTGAAGTGGCCTTCAAGTCGTTCCCGCAGGATCTAGGAACGGGACCCGAGAAGCAAAACTGATCACCACATCGATCATTGCGACGATAGCACCGCTCCCTTGATCTTTTCCGGGGGAGCAAGCCTGCGCATATCGTCGATCAAGGCTTGCGGCGATACGGACCGCCCGAGGAACTGGCGCAGAAGCTCTGCAGTCTCTAATTCTCCACCGACCTTGAGCAGGTGCTGCGAAATCCAGGGATACCAGCGGGGATCACCGGCCTCAAATGGCCCGAGCGACTGGTGGATACGCTGTCGAATGTCAGCCGTAATCACGGAACCCAAACCATAATTCACCATGTAGCCGGGAGAATCCACCAGCTGCACCCGCACCGCCCACCACGAATACTCGGGATGCGGAACAACGTGCAGGTAGCGACTGGTGATGTCGGTCCACACCGCGTTGGGATCCCCCGCTGGATTGTGCAGCATTCTGATTTCAAACAGCGCCCACGCAACGTCGAGCATCACCCCCGAATAAAGATTGCGCGCCGAGGCGGATTCTGGCGCCGAAGTTCCCAAATAGCGTTGCTGCCAGGCAGGCGCATAGACGCTCCACGAGGGAACATCGGCGAAGGCCTCGATGAATAGAAGGCTGTCGTTGTAAGTGAAGGCGGGACGGGCCCTGACCGCAACAAAATGAACGGCGTGGCCTTCTTCATGCACCAGTTCAAGCATATTGGAGAGTCCGCCACGTCCGTAGCTCGCCGAAATCCGTGCGATCGCCGGCCGCCACACTCCGTTGACCATCCGCCCACCTCTGAGCAAATCGGTGTAGGCGACAGGCGCCTTGCCGGAGCGAGGATCGAGATCATACAGGACTCCAAGACCTTCAAGATCGGCGCCCAGATCGTGGTAGTAACGCTGGCTGATTATCTGCAGTGACTCGCGCGGAATCGCCTGATCCAGCAGGCGGCCTGCCTCGCCTGCGACATATTGATAGTCCCAAGGCTCGACGAGAGTATCGCCACTAACCTGGCGCCAGGTGTCGAGAATTTGTTCGAGCCAGTTTTCGACGTCCCCCGGCTGAACCCCCAGGCTGTCGGACGCCTCGGTGATTGCTGAGCTGTGCTTCCTTGCGGACTCTGCCGCGGCCATCCTGATCAAACGCCGGTACGGGCTGTCCGGTTGATTCGTCGAGTTCACGGCTTCCCACAAAGGACTGAAGGCAAGAAACAGGTTCTTCCGTCGCTCCGGCTCCTTGATCTGTTCCAGCAAACTGAATGCGGACACGCGATTAACGGTGGTGCCCTCAAACTGCAGATTGTTCCCCAACTCATCGAAACAGGCATATAGGGCAGCGTGCAGCGCGGCGTAATCGAGATCTGTCCGCTGGGCGTCCTTGCATTTGTGGGTGGGAGAAAGTGTGGAGGCATCTTCCGGAAAATCCGACAGGCTGGCACGCATGAGCTTGACCGCGCGGGCATCGCTTTTCGAGAGCCCGTTCTCAGGCAGCTTCGACAGCTGCGCGACAAATGTTTTGCGTTTTTCCCGGTAAGTCCGTTCCCATGCCGCGCGGTCCTTCCCCTCGTAAGTCTTCATAAGACCGGAATCGATGGTACTGAACGCGCCATACGAATCCAGAACGTCAGCGTAGGTGTTTTCAGCGGCAGCCACCGCATCAGAGGCGGAGTTCATTGCGAGGGCGTTGGTTGAAGCCAGACATACCAGCAAGCCGGTGATCATCGGGAACTTTTTCATCGGATCTCCTGACTGCGTTCCAAAGTATAAATGCGCGGCGGTGGCGTCCACTTTCTGTCATCCTGAGCGATCCAACTCCTTCGCTGGCGAAGGAGTTGGTGAGTCGAAGGACCCCTACAGCAGCAGGGCCTTCGTCCCTCGGGGCTTTTTCCCACACGCCCGAAAGGAGGTCATTGCGCAAGGTAGGGGTCCTTCGACTCCAGCCATCCATTCGCGAGCGAATGGATGGCTTCCGCTCAGGATGACACCGGGACTTTGGAAGTTGCGGCCATCGCGTTGTATCCTCGGGGCGTGCCGCGCTCGCATGTGCCTCATCGGTCTCCGACTCCGGGACTCTTCTTGGGGCTGATCATTACATTGGCTGCCGTCGTGGCCTGCTCCGGATACATCACCTGGCAGATCTCCGGGCTGCGCGAGTTGCAGAACAACCTGGTGGACCGGAACCGCAAAGATTCCCTGCAGCTGCTGCGCATTCAAAACGATCTCAACAGCCTGGCGCTGGCCATGCGCGACATGCTGGATAACAACGAGCCCTATCCACTGACTGCCTGGTCGGCACAGTTCCAGCGGATCCGCGCTGATCTGGACGACGCCTTGCGCAAGGAAGAGCAGGTGGCCGTCGCCGACCGCACTCCCGAGCAACGCCAGTATCTGGGCAACTCGATGGCCCAATTCTGGGACGCGGTCGATCGCACCTTTGCGCTGGCCGCGAACGGCAAGCCGGACGAAGCCCGCAGCCAGATTCAACTCTCGTTGCAAGCCCGCCAGGCGGCGCTGAGCACGGCCGTGGCACGTCTGCTGGTGCAGAACAATGAAAGTGAAGAGCAGGCGGCGTTGCGCATCGGTCAAATTTATGACCGGGTGCAGCGGCAGGTATACCTGTTTCTTGCTCTCACCCTGGTCGCGATCCTGCTGACTGGCCTGTATTCCATCCGCTCCAACCGCCTCTTGTTCGCGCAACTGGCAGCGCTTTCTGCACAACGCAGCGACCTGGCCCAGAAACTGATCTCGACCCAGGAGTCCACGCTGCGCCACATTTCCCGGGAGCTGCACGACGAGTTCGGACAGATTCTGACCGCGGTCGGCGCCATGCTGGCCCGCGCCGGAAACCAGGCGCCGGAGGGTTCGCCGTTGCGCGCCGAGTTGCGCGAAGTTGCCGAAATCGCACAGAGCACCCTCGACAAGGTTCGCAGCCTTTCCCAGGCGCTGCATCCGGTGATGCTTGACGAGTCCGGCCTGGAGAGTACTCTCGACTGGTACCTGCCGGTAGTGGAACGTCAGGCGGGCATTCACATATCCTATGAGAAATCGCGGAGCGGCCTTTCCGGTAGACGGCAATGCCGCGATTCATGTGTATCGCGTGCTGCAGGAAGCGCTCAACAATATGACCCGCCATTCGGGAGGAAAGGAAGCCTGGGTGCGATTACGATTTTTGTCTCGGACCCTGGAGCTGGAAGTAGAAGATCACGGCAGCGGGTTCACGCCGCAGGCAGGGAAGCAGGGAATCGGGCTGGTGGCGATGCGGGAACGCGCCGAGTTGTTGGGTGGTGCCATAGCATTTGCCAGGCCCGCGCAGGGCGGCACCCTGGTTCGATTGACCGTTCCCAGGGAAAATTTAGGAGAAAAACTGGATACACATGGCGGATAAGATTTCTGTCTTGCTGGTGGACGACCATAGCCTGGTGCGGCGGGGATTCCGCCGCATCCTGGAAGACGAACCGGACATTGCTGTGACGGGTGAGGCCAGCGACGGCGCCGAGGCCGTTAGGCTGGCGCAGGAGCTTCACCCGCAGGTAGTGGTGATGGACTGCGCGATGCCGAAAATGAACGGTCTCGAAGCCACGCGGCAGATTCTCGACAAGCAGCCCCAAACTCTGGTCCTGATGCTCAGCATGCATCCGGAGGAGACCCTGGTGCGCCAGGCCCTGGATGCGGGCGCGCGCGGATACGTTCTCAAGAATGCCGTGGACCTGGAATTAGGAGCCGCGATCCGGCGAGTGGTAGCCGGAGAAACCGTGCTGGATTCGCAGCTTCGGCGCCCGGCCACGCTTAAGGGCGATCGGGACGAACATCTCACTCCGCGCGAACTCGAAATCCTGCAAATGATCGTGGACGGGAAATCCAATAAGGAAATTGCGACCGTGCTCGAACTGAGCGCGAACACCGTCGCCGTCCATCGTGCCAATATCATGGACGCCCTGGGAATCCACAAAACCGCCGAACTGGTGGTTTACGCCATCCGCAACGGGCTGGTAAATCTTCCGTGAACCGGCGTCACTTTCTGTGTGGAATGGCGGGTCTTGCTTCCTCCTCAGCTTTGCTGCGGGATGCCTTCGCTGCTCCGCCGTCCTCTGCTGACTTCAAACTTGTCGACGTGACCGCGATTGCCGGGCTGCAATTCCGCCACAACAGCGGCGCCCAAGGCGGAAAGCTGCTTCCCGAGACTCTCGGCGCGGGCTGCGCGTTTTTCGACTATGACGGAGACGGATGGCAGGACATTATTCTGATCAATGGCATGGACTGGCCGGGACACCGCAGGGAACGCAGCACGCTGAAGCTCTATCGCAACAATCGTAACGGCACATTCTCGGACGTTACCCGTAGCGCCGGGCTTGACGTCGAAATGTACGGAATGGGCGTCGCCATCGGTGATTACAACAACGACGGGTATCCCGACATCCTGGTCACTTGTGTGGGACAAAACCATTTGTTCAGAAACACCGGTAAGGGCACGTTCCTCGACGTCACCGCCGCCAGCGGACTGGGCAGCCGGCAGGCCTTCAGTACCTCCGCTTTGTGGTTCGATTTCGATCGCGACGGATTGCTGGATCTATTCGTCTGCAACTATGTGAAGTGGTCTCCCGAGCACGATGTGTTTTGCAGCCTGGATGGAAAACATAAGTCGTATTGCACTCCTGAAGCCTATCGAGGGGAAACCTGCTGGCTCTTTCGTAACCTGGGCAATGGAAAATTTGAGGACGTCACACCCACCAGCGGAATCTTCGACAGCAGCTCCAAGTCCCTGGGCGTCGCCATGCTCGACTACGATCAGGATGGCTGGCCCGATCTGCTGGTGGCCAACGACACCCAGCCCAACAAGCTTTACCGCAACCAGCGCAACGGGACCTTCAAGGATGTTGCCGTAGATGCCGGCATCGCTTTCAGCGTCGAGGGCAAGGCGCGCGCCGGCATGGGCGTCGACGTCGCTGACTTCAACAACTCGGGAACCTCGGGCGTGGCCATCACCAATTTCGACAACGAAATGATCGGACTGTATCTGGCCAGTGGCGGAAATTATGCCGACGTGGCCACCCCGAGCGGAGTCGGTCTGGCCTCGAAAGATAGATTGGGATTCGGCTGCGTGTTTCTGGACGCCAACCTCGATGGCTGGCTCGACCTGGCGGTGGTGAACGGGCATATCGATGATACGGTCCGCAATGTTCGCGGAGTCGGCTACGCGCAGCCGCCGCAATTATTTCTCAACAACGGTCAGGGGAAATTTCACGATGTGGCCGACGACGTTGGCGGTGGCTTCAGTCAACCCAAGGTCGGGCGAGGACTGGCCTACGGTGATTTTGACCGCGACGGCGATCTCGACCTGCTGCTGACTACTAACAACGGCCCCGCCTACCTTTATCGCAATGACCAACTGGATGGAAACCGCAGCGTAAGATTTCGGCTGATCGGTACGAAATCGAACCGAGACGCGATTGGCGCCAGAGTACGTATCTTTCACGGAGGATCAAGTCAGTCGCGTCTTGTGAAAGGTGGATCGAGCTACCTGTCGCAATCGGAACTGCCCGTCACTTTGGGTGTAGGAAAGCGCGACATGATCGACCGGGTGGTGATCGATTGGCCAAGCGGCGGAACAGAGGAATACAAGGACCTTAAGACTGGCCGAGCGTACGACTGTGCGGAAGGCAAGGGCATCAAACCGCTCCCTGGCTACTAAAACTGCTCTCGGAAATGGTTTTAGGAAAAGGGCTACAACCGCCGGAATGATCGGCGGGACTCGGGGGGCGGTTCACCCGATTGTTGGTGTAATGATTCCATAACAATGTCGGCTCCTAGGCCCGAGTAAACTCTGGTGGCGCAAACCAACCAAAGGCTCGGAGGAAAGGAGCCGAACATGCTGATTATAGATTCTCTATCATCCGGGCTTCCAGCAAATTGCATGGGTGGACACAGAAACAGGTGAGTTCGGGGAACGGCGACTAGCTCACCGCGAAGAAGCCGAGCAGTTTTACGGCACGCTGAAGGAGCGGAGGGTGCGTGTGGGAATGGAAGCCAGCGGACACGCACGCTGGTTTGAGCGTTTGCTAAGGGACCTGCAATTTGAGTTGTGGATCGGGGATGCAGCGGAGATCCGCACGAAGCGTGTACGCAAGCAGAAGACCGATCGTCAGGATGCGCAGCTCTTGCTGCGGCTCATGGTGGAAGACCGTTTCCCGAGGATTTGGGTAGCGGACGCAGAGAATCGGGATCTGCGGCAGTTGCTGTGGCATCGGCACCGGCTAGTGCAGATGCGCACTCGCGTGATGAATCAGTTGCATGTGGTAGCGCTGAACGAAGGTCTGCGGCGGAAGAAGGCGCTGTGGCGTCCTGCAGGTCGGAACGAACTGGAGTCGTTGATCCTGGCTCCCTGGGCCAGTCGACGACGCCAGGACCTGCTCGACTTATTCGACCAACTCACTCCGAAGATCCAGGAACTGACCCGAGCGCTGGAAGAGGAGGTGGAAAAGCGCCCCGTGACGCGGCGGCTGATGACGCATCCCGGCGTGGGCCCGCTGACGGCCTTAGCTTTCGAGTTGGTGATTGGAACTCCCGAGCGCTTTCACTGCGGCAAGCAAATCGCCAGCTACGTGGGTCTGGTTCCGTCGGAAGAATCCAGCGGCGATCGCCGCCGACTCGGACATATCAGCAAACAAGGCAACTCACTGCTTCGCTATCTGCTGGTGGAAGCGGCCCAGGTCACGGTGCGCAGCCACCCGCAGTGGCGCAGCAAGTTCTTCCACCTCGCCATGCGCCGAGGACGAAAGATCGCGAAGGTAGCGATGGCCCGAAAGCTGGCGGTGCGTCTGTACTGGATGTGGCGCCAAGGTTGGGACTACGGTCAGTTCGAAAAGCTCGGTTCGCACGCGGGAGCGCCCGGACATCGCCATGGTGCGCAGTAAGTCACCGCCGTAATGATTGGGCATCCCGCTCCCCTGCAGAGGGGAGTTCGAAGAAGTAATCATGATCGCGGTTGTGATCGAAGAGATGGATGGGTCGGACTGAGTTCCTGACTCTAACGATTAAGAGCGAGCCCCAGGTTGGAACGCGCAAACCAGCAACGAGAGCGAAATGGCGCTCTTCTCCGAGTGGAGGCAGTCGTGCGTTCGGAGACTGCTTGACACCGCCGACATTGTTAGAGATGGCGATTGTTCACCAGGTTTGGGCTGACAGACCGGCTTGAAAACGAAGGAGAGGCTGGCAGCGCCTCCCGGCCTATTGGAATGTGATGACGACTTTCGCCGGGGCGTGCCCTTTTTCTACGTAAGCGAGGGCTCCGGCGGTTTCAGTCAGCGGGTAGCGTCTGTCGATCACGGGGGTTACTTTTCCGGCCTTGATAAGTCCGCAGAGGGTCGTCAGGTCGTCTCTATTCAGTTTCGCAATGAAGAATGTGAATTTCTGCCTTATGAACAGTGACCACGCGAATGCTTTGAACACTCGGGTAAACACCGCCCAGAGTTCCTTAGGCGCTCCGGCCATGACACACCTGCCATTCGGACTCAGGACGCGCCTCATCGCTGATAAGGTGCGGTTTCCCACGTTATCGAGAAGCAGGTCGTAACGTTGGCTGTCCTGAGTGAAATCATCGCGTGTGTAGTCAATGACCCGGTCGGCACCGAGGGAGCGTACCAATTCAACATTCTTCGTGCTGCAAACGCCGGTTACGTTAGCCCCAAATGACTTCGCGATCTGCACGGCAAAGGTGCCGATCCCTCCCGCCGCGCCGTTAATCAAGACCTTCTGTCCCGGCTGAAGGTGTCCTTTGTCGCGCAGCCCCTGCAAGGCAGTAAGCCCCGCAATCGGCACCGCCGCCGCTTGGTCGAAGCTCACGCTTTCCGGTTTCGGGACCAATCTGGCTTCGGGAGCACACGCGTATTCGGCAAAGGCGCCTTTGCAAGTGCCGAACACGGCTTCTCCTGGCTTGAACAGCGTCACCGTTTTCCCGACCCCTACTACCTGGCCAGCGACATCCACGCCGGGCCGTTGGCCCTTCATGCGCCAGTCCAGCGGATTGACGGAAGCGGCGCAAACCCGTATGACCACTTCGTTGTTCTTCGGAACCGGCTGTTCGAGGTCCCTCATTTCGAGGACCTTTCCCGATTTGGCCTTGGTGTAGACGGCGGCTTTCATGTCGTCTGAAATGATAGTCGCGATCTGCCCGACCCGATGTGACGAGGATCACAGAACCGTCGAGTCGTGAGTGTAACCGCGATTTTGTGCCAACTATCGGGATGTCCAATCGGATAGTGGCAAGCCTGGCCGTACTTGAGCATAGCTATTTCGCAGCCGTTACCATGATTTCAACGCGAACGCCTGCGTGCCAGAGCGGCGCTCCAACACAAGCACGCACAGGAGGATTTTGCCGATCGACCCAGTCGTTCCAGACTGCGTTGTGATCGTCAAAATCACTCATATCCGCCAGCCAGACCTGGGCCACCAAGAGCTTCGACTTGTCGGTACCAGCCATTTGTAAGAGCTGGTCGATACGCTCTAGGACCTGTCTGGTCTGCGCCTTGATATCGCCGACTGGGTCACCAGGAATACCGCAGAGACTAACGACGTCGTTATGCACGAGGGCATAGCTAATAATCGGGACTGTTTTCATACCCGGAACACTCATGCCTTCGGTTGTTCCCAGGCGTTGAATAGTCATCTGCTCTTCTCCTCTCAAAAGGAACTTGGTCCTTAGTATCCGTGTCACAAGCCGGTAGGAAAGCAGTACAAATTCTTCGCTAGAGCACGGATAGTTGATGTTAACAGATGGGATGAGAAGGCCGGTCTCCGGACGGGATGCTGTACGCTCCCAAGTTATCGACGTGCTCGAAGCACGATAAAAAGGAGACCGGCAATGAAGAAGGTTAGCACCGAAGCGGCAAAGCAAAGCAGAAAAATCTCAGAGCAGAAGTTAACCGTCGGACTGGACCTGGGCGATCGCTCGAGCTGGTATTGCGTGCTGGACGAAGCAGGGGCCATCCTGCTGGAACAACGGCTGAGCACAACGCCCGAAGGCCATGAGGGAAGTGTTCGGAGGCGATACCGCGCAGCCGGATCGCTCTGGAAACAGGCATGCATTCGCCCTGGGTAAGCCGGTTGTTGAGCGAGTTGGGGCACGAAGTGATCGTGGCCCATGCCCGCAATGTGCGCTTGATTGGAGAGAGCCGAAAGAAGGACGATCGGCTGGATGCGCAGACACTGGCACGGCTGGCCCGAATCGATCCCAAGTTGTTATGTCCGGTGAAGCATCGCAGCGCGAAGGCACAGGCGGATCTGACTGTGATCCGGGCGCGAGCCGGGTTGGTGCGGGCCCGAACGGCGCTGGTGAACACGGCCCGCGGACTGGCCAAGTCTTATGGCGAGCGGCTGCGCGGGTGCAACGTGCGCAACATGAATGCGGAGAAAGCCCAGGGGCTGAGTCCGGAACTGCGAACTGCACTGGAGCCGTTGCTGGGGGGAATCGAGTCGCTGAGTGAACGCATCCGGGAATGCAACGAAGGGATCGAGCAACTGGCACGGGAAAGCTATCCGCAAGTGGCGCAACTGAAGCAGGTGAAGGGGGTAGGCACGCTGATCGCGCTGACCTTCTTGCTGACGCTGGAAGACGCGCACCGTTTTCGCAAGAGCCGAGACGTGGGCTGCTACCTGGGGCTGCAGCCGGGACGAAGAAACTCGGGCCAGAGCGAGCCGCAGATGCACATCAGCAAGGAAGGCGATCCCTATCTGCGAACCCTGCTGGTGCAGGGCGCGCACCACATCCTGGGGCCGTTTGGAGCGGACAGCGATCTGCGCCGCTGGGGTTTGAAGCTGGCCGAGCGCGGCGGCAAGAGCGGAAAGAAACGAGCCATTATTGCCGTGGCGCGAAAGCTGGCTGTTTTGCTGCATCACTTGTGGGTGAGCGGAGAGGTTTACCAACCGTTGCGCCTTAGCAAGTTAAGAGCGATGCCGGCGGCTGCATAAAACCAAAAACGCTCTGCGAAAGGAAAAGCCCAAGCCTAAAGCCGAGTTCCGGTGACTGCGTTAATCGCCTGGCCCAGCTTTCATCCTGGAGATGGAACCGAGGTCGATAAACAGGTCGCAGCACCGGCTGAAACGAGAACACCCAACTTGCACCGAGCGAAGCAAAGCGCTCATCGAAGAGTGCGGATGGAAGGGTGGCGACAGTGGCGACTCGGCCGGAAAGAAACAGCGTGGCCAAACAATGCCAAAACGAATCCCCTTGACTCCGACCGGCCTTCTCATGGAAGGCGATTACACTCATTAACCCCGCCCGCCGGCCGCTCGTCGATGGTCAGTACTGATCTGTTAATACTGTTTACTCGCTCAGTTCGTCTTTCGGCGCGCCGACGCTCACCGCCAAACAGCGCAAGAATGCATGACAAGCCGAAATGTCCAGAGAATCATCCGGCAGGGCAATAGTCCAGCCGTTCGGGGCCCCGGACAGGGGCATGTTCGGTGGGGCACTAGCTATGGTCTCTCGCGGCCCCACGCCTCCACTTCGATAAAGCTGCACCACCTGCTCGAGTCCGCAGGCACGAGGTTGGCTACCCGAAACCATGAAACTCGGCGTTTCTTAAAGGAAAAATCCTGGAAAACGGCGGTGGGTCCTATCTGGATGGATACGTGGCTTCCGTCGGAAAACTCAACATATGCGCTCTTCCAGTAACTGTCGTGTGGAAAGTCTGCGCGGACCATCAAGCGGATCTTGTTCAACTCAACAGACCGGCCAAAGTCCACCTTCCACCAAACGTCTGTGCGTAGCTGCGGTCCCCAGGACTGAAAGGGCCATACTCCGTGATGGCCATTCTTGGTAATACCGTCAATAGCATTTCGCGCCTCGAAATCGAACAAGCTTCGTGAGACGCTGTTTGTGCTGGCATGGGGGAAGAGTTGGATCGTTGCCTCCTCCACTTGCCGAAGATCGCACGGATTCAACGCGAGGTTATGACGGCCGGCCAGTTCATGCTTGTTCAAGGCGCGAACTACCACCCGATGGAATTCGCCAGCAAAACTTTCTGGCGCGTAGGCGCTACCGGTCTGCTTCTCCTCGCGGCCGTAGGGAATCTCGTACGAAGCGTTTTGCCGATCGGAGTTAG
Organism: Terriglobia bacterium; assembly: GCA_963801545.1. Classification (GTDB taxonomy): domain Bacteria; phylum Acidobacteriota; class Terriglobia; order Terriglobales; family Acidobacteriaceae; genus JAIQFF01. The sequence goes on from CAWDFF010000011.1 coordinate 134,756, forward strand.
GCAGATAGACGACGCATTCAGGCATATTCTCGTCCAGTCGCACTGCCAGTCGTTGCGATCCGCCGAAAATGATGCGATCGCCAGGTTGGTACTTGTGGTTGAAGACAAGGGCAGCCGAATTTTTTGTCACCGACGTGGTCTTGACGTCGGAGCCTGCGATTCGCGTCCCTTGCGCATCTTGCACTTCAATATGAAACGATGCTCTTCCCTTATCCTTTGACGGCGCCGAAGGTTCGCCCCAAGCAGACGATCCACCGGCAAAGAATAGGGAATACGAGATTGCAAGAAAGCACAACGTTGATCGCAGAAGTAAGTCCAGTCTCGTAGTCAACCAGTGTTCTCCAATCAGCTTTTGCCCTCGGCGTTTTCCTGAAGGCAAAACGGTAGTCACTACATCGATCCAGATCTCGGGCGTCATCATAAGTTTAATCTAGCGCTCTCGGCCCGGGTGAGGTGCGAATTTAAACGCTTACGGAAGGTCCGCTTAGTGCCAGCCCATTGGCGCGAACATGAGCAGAATCGTATTAGTGATTTGTCAGTTGTTGTTAACGCATTATAAGAGGGCGTCCCTTTAGGAGTAGGTTATGAGCGCAAGCATCATTCCCTACGAAAGGAACACCCTCCATGAATAGCGAAAAGTATATTGGGCTCGACGTTCATCAAGCAACCATCTCGGTGGCAGTGTTGGATTCCACTGGCAAGTTAGTCATGGAATCCATCCTGGAAACAAAAGCCGCGACCATTCTGGAGTTCTTTGCGGGGTTGCGCGGAACTTTGTCGGTCACCTTCGAAGAAGGAACTTGGGCCGCGTGGCTGCACGATTTACTGAAGCCGCATGTGGCCAAGCTGGTGGTGTGCAATCCGCGAAAAAATGCTCTGCTCAAAGACGGAAACAAAAGTGATCGTATCGACGCCCACAAGTTGGCCGAACTGTTGTACCTGAACAAGCTCAGCTCGGTCTACCATGGCGAGACGGGCGTGCGCATGCTGCGCGAGCTAGCCCGGAGCTACCTAACCATCACCAAAGATCTGACCCGAGTCATGTGTCGGTTGAAAGCGGTCTATCGCAGCTGGGCGATCCCCTGTGCCGGCCGGGACGTCTACTATACCCGTCATCGAGCCCAGTGGCTGGGCAAGATCCAGGAAGCCGGCGTCCGTCGCCGCGCCGAACGACTCTACCAGCAACTGGACATGCTGCAGTACTTGCGCCAGCAAGCGCGCCGCGAGCTGTTGGCGGAGAGTCGCAAGCATGCCATCACCGTCAAACTACGGCAGATTCCCTCACTGGGACCGATTCGCTCCGCCTTGGCGGTGGCGCTGATCCAGACCCCGCATCGTTTCCGCACTAAGCGACAGCTTTGGGCTTACAGCGGACTTGCTTTAGAAACCCGCACCAGTGCGGAATATTGCTATGTCAAAGGCGGACTGCGACATTCTAAGAAACAGATCTCCATTCGCGGTCTGAACAAGGACCACAATCATGATCTGAAAGGCTTGTTCAAAGGTGCGGCCACCAGGGCCAGTGTACTGCCCGGCCCGTTCCAGGATTTCTACCAGACATCACTGGCCAAAGGTATCAAGCCAACCATGGCGCGTCTCACGCTGGCGCGCAAGATTGCAGCCATCACGCTAACTCTATGGAAGAAGGGAGAAAACTTCGACGCTGACAAACTGAAATCGCAAGCCGCTTGAGCGTCTCGAGGGAAGAGCCCCCTCCATCTCCGGTGATCTTTTCTGGTGGTGGCCAGTTGGTTCTTGAGACGCTCGGGTTCGAGGGTGAGCATCCTTATCGCCTGTAGGCGCACAGTGCCCGGTGGCAGTGAGCCTCTGTGTTAACCCTATGCCCTCTCGGATAACCCGAAAAAGCACTAGGCCTCGAGTCGCAGATAGAACCATGGTTGACACCGTACAACCACGAGTGCTTGCCAGTTCCAGAAACCGATCGGCGTTGTCGCTACTAATGAACATGCAGTTGCTGAGATGGAGCAAAGCAAAACCCGAAACCACAGGACAAGACACAAGACTCAAGCGTCACTCCTATCTGACAAGGGACTGGATGCCGCGAACCATAACCCGCGCTTCCGGCGGAGGTAGAAAAATGCTCTTGACATCCCCTCTTATAGAACAGGCGTTAGCACAAGCTTGCGCCGTTTGTTCGCCAAAACCACCGGTTAATGAGTGTAATGGCAATTGTTCAGTTACATACCTCAGATCTACTTTCGTTCCCGACGCCACGGCACATAATTAGTCGCCTTTTCCGCCACCTGCACGGAATGGTCCGCCGTTTCATCACCAACTGCCTGAAGGCCCTCCTACGTTCTAGCTTCGGCTCATTGATGCTCTATTCATCTTCACCCGCCAGCTTGCAGATCATGCCTTGCTTCTCCTGAAGAAACTTGCGTAATCCGTCCACAATAGCTGCAGTGCGACGGTCTAGCAGGCTAGCAGAGAATGTTCCGATTTCAGGAATCAAATCCTTGCAGGACTCCGCCAGTTGCAGCAGGGGTTGGAGCAACGCGCTGTCACCACGCCAGCACGATTCGCCGAGCACAGAGTGGCGTGCAGAGTCTCGGCGTGCATATTAGTTTTGCCCGAGATTACCACCCAGATACTGTGTGCAATTGTGCATGACCTATATTGACCATCCGAACCAAATCCCTAAGCCGTATGATTTAGCCTCTTTTTCGAGAGTGGAGAACGGCATTTCCACGTGAATTGATCGGGCCAAGAAGACAGATGGCGAATAAACATACTCTCGGTTTCAGTGCCGCAGATTTCCGCAAAAAGTTCCGTGCTGGGATGACTGTGCGGACCTACCGGGACAACGAGGTCATCTTTTCGCAAGGGGATACGGCTGATGCAGTGTTCTACATCCAGAGCGGCACGGTGAAGCTCACGGTGGCCGCCACGCGTCAAAAAAAAGCTATAGTTGCTGTCCTGCTGCGTGGCTCCTTTTTTGGCGAGGGCTGTCTGGGAGGGCAATCTCTGCGGATTTACACGGCGAGATCAATTGGGCCCTCCAATATCACCCGCCTGCGGAAGGAGAGCATGGTTCGCACGCTCAAGCGAGACCCGCAGTTTGCAATGCTGTTTGTTGCATATCTTCTTTCCCGCGTCATCCGGGTCGAGGAAGACTTGGTAGATCAATTCTTCAATTTCAGCGAAAAGCGACTGGCGCGGGTCTTGTTGCTGTTTGGGGAAATAATCAAGGAATCCAAACCGGAGCACCCCCTGAAGGTGAGCCAGGCAACCCTCGCGGAGATGGTTGGTACAACCCGCGCCAGGGTAAGCAAATTCATGGGTGCGTTCAAGAAGAAGGGTTTTGTCCAGTACAACGGCGGCTTGCAAATAAATAGCGTACTTATCAGCAGCTTTCTACAAAGTCGGCCCATGTCCGTTGTCACGAAAACGTAGACCGTCCACATGGGGGACTGGTCTAGTTGAGCAGCTTTAGTAAATGGAGGTTTGTGTGACAAAAGAACTCAGCCCGGACCAGGTACTCGCTGTTCGCTGTCCGACTTGTGGAGCGGCTCCGGGGGAGAAGTGCGAACTTGTCACTGGCCTATCGCGAACCAATCCGCACCGCGACCGCCGATTGGAAGCAAAAGACCAGCCTTAGCACAGTCTCGATCCACTACGAATTGGAATGACATCCACTACAGGAGAGTCAGCCGGCCCGAAACTTGCCGCACTCTCATACGCACGAGGATCGCAAGCAGGACGTGCCACCAGTGCTTCCGATTACACTCACAACCTCAGTCACGAGTGACGCGGAGATTGCTTCAACCGAATAACGCGGGCGGGAACAGTTCAGAGACACCGCAACAATTATCAAGGGTTCTTGGCCCCTGACATTCTAGTGCTTTTTCAGTATTGTGCTTCACCATCTCAGGAGCTAATTTGAGGGCAACTTCATATCCTCATATGCGGCTACCCTCCGCAGTCTTGAGGAGTTCACCCCACGAAGAGGTAGGCCAGGCAGCCTACCTCTGTTTTTTTATTTAAGTTTCTAGAGATTATCAATTTTGCTCGAGGGCAAACCATGAAATCGCTTCGGGTGTTTCTGGGTGGTGCGGTGCTCATTGTCGTATATGTCGCGGTCGCATACTCCGCAGCCAAGACCGTTACGGTGAACGGTTACGTTCTGGATTCGGCGTGTGCCTTCACCAAGGGTCTCGCCAAACCCATCAGCGCGGACTGTGCCCGTGCCTGCGCGAAAGCAGGGTCGCCGCTGGTGATTCTCGCCGCGGACGGCACCATCTACTGGCCCATTGCCGACACCACGCCCTCCAGCGGGCAAAACGACAAACTCATGCCATTCGCCGGCGAGAAGGTCACGGCTACCGGCAAGGTCTTCCAACGTGGAGGATCAAACGCGCTGGTGATAGAAAAGGTCGAAGCCCTGACCGATATGACCGGCAGCAAATAAGTCGAAGCCTACTGGTTCGCCCGCAGAGGTGAAATCAGGAGCCGGCCCGTCGCCTTCTTGGCAAGATCGGCCTTGTCAGTCTTATAGTCCAGATCCAGGGAGCCTTCGCTGGTTGGGGAAGCGTGCGCCAGGGCCGCGGCTAGTGACTGGAACGAACGGCCGATATCGCTGTTCTCCATCGCCACGGGAGCACCTTTGTCGATGGCCGGCGCGATGGCCTGGAAGTTATTTGGAATCTTCCACAGCAGCTTGCAGGTGGTGGCTTTCTCCACGTCTTCGTCGGTGAATCCGGGAATCTTTTTGTAGCGATTCAGTACGATTCGCACCCGGTCCCGGGTGGCGCCATCTTCCAGAAACGAGCGTATGCGGCTGGCGCTCCACAGCGAAACCACATCCGCTTGTGCCACCAGCAGGACTGCATTCGAAAGATCGCAAAGCAGCTTTGCTGTCTGATCGACGCGTCCGGAGCAGTCCACCACTACATAGCGGAAGTGCGTCACCAGCAGATCAAACAAGCGAGCCAGTTCCGCTGCGGTCGGGGTGAGGCTGCGCGGTTGCTGTGGTCCGGCGAGCAACTGCAAGCCGCCTTTGCACTGGGTCATCAGGCCTTCCAGCAGCGAAGCGTCCAGGCGGTGCAGGTTTTGCAGCGCGTCCACCACTCCGAACGTGGGCCGCACATTGAGATGGAGAGCGGCGTGCCCCAGAGGTGCAAAATCCACCAGCAGAACTCCACCCTGGGATTCCTGCAGCGCAATGGCGGTGTTCACCGCAACCGTCGTGCCGCCGGCTCCTCCCTTGGAATTCATTACGGTGAAGATTCGCGCGCGGCCGGCCGCGGTGCGGCCCTTGCCTCTGGTTACCGCAAAGCGGGTAAATGCTTCGATCAGGGCTTCTGAGGTCGCTTCGCGTTCCAGGAATTCGCTCGCCCCGGCGCGCATCGCGGCCACGATCGTGGGCGGATGGCTCATTTCACCAATCGCAAAAATCGCAATCTCGCTGGTGTTGGCCTGAATCAGTTCGATGGTGGTGATGGCTCGTGCCGCACTGTGCGCGTCAATATCGACCAGGACTACCTCGGTGCGAACATCCTGCATTTGACGCAGCACTGGGTCCGTCGGGCTGGTGGGGAACCCAACGTGGCTGAAGACGTTCCGTCCCATCCCGGTCCCCTCCAGACGGTGCTGGAGTACCGACAGCCGTTCTCTGTCTTCGGTCAAAAGAGTTACCGCTACGCCCTGCATCCCCAGGACCTCACTCTATCTCTTGAATCAGCATGTTATTGAAGAAGTAAGGGTTACGCCAAATGACTTCCGTAACTCCTGCATATGCCTGAACTAATTCTCATTGCCAGAACGAAATCGCGCGCCTGCAGTGAAAGCTGGGGGACAAACGCACAAGAGGAACTCGAAACCTAGTTACCGTCGCTGGTAACCATTTTATGCAAAATGAAGCAGATTGGGAAGGAGGAAAACCGGGCAAAATCCGTGCCACGAGGGGCATGTGCCTATTGGGAAGGGGAAAAGCACTCCGGTTGGGCTCTTTTAGCTGGTCCGAAGAGCCTGGGTTAGCGGTTGCCCACCTGTCCACTTTCCGGTGCCTCCACGGCGATGCTGCTCGAACCCGGAATCGGCGCATTCTTTTCCGCTGGCACGGAATCGTGCGCACCCGAAATCCTGGGGAAGTTGGCGGAAACCTGAGCCGCAGTCTCGGCCTTGGGCAGAAATTCGTAACCTTGCAGATGCACTGCAACGGCGTACTTGCTTTCGACGGTCAGCACTCGCAGGACTTTGCCCCGGCAACGGACGCGCATATTTTCGCTCAAGGTAATTTCGAACGGCATTACCAGGGTCAGTTCCACCTCGTCCCCTTCGGTGACTTGAAAATCAGTGTAGAAAAATGCGCCGCGTCCGCTCAGGTCCTGAGTAAAACCGCAGCCTTCACGGTCGGTGCCCGCCAGACGAACTGTAACCGGAAGGTGGAAATCGAAGCGTTGCGATGACCGGCGTTCATGGTGAACCTGATCCGTGTCCATGGTTTCTCCGATAGCAGACGTTCCAACCGCAGGACCTTTTTGCAGAATCGCAGGAAATTACGGAGTCAGGTGCCTTGCCTCTATACTGGAAAACATGCCGGAAACTCCGCCCGTCCGACTTCGAACATCGAATACTCTACTCCAGCTTGTGGCAGTGCGGAAGCCAGAAGTTTTCTGCCGGCAAATTGAGGTTCCGGTTTTGGGCGGCAATGAAGACCATGGAACAGTGACCATGTCAAAAACAACTGGCTGAACGTGACCGATTCAGGTATTTCCGACCGAATGATCGCGAAGACCGGCTGGCTTCCGGCTACTCTCAGAGCCTTGCGCCACCGTAACTTCCAGCTTTTCTTCGCCGGTCAACTCATCTCCCTGATCGGCACCTGGATGCAAAGTGTTGCACAGTCCTGGCTGGTCTATCGTCTGACCGGGTCTTCCTTGCAACTCGGAGCGGTGGGGTTCGCCAGCCAGATCCCCGTATTTTTGGTCGCGCCTCTGGGTGGGATCGCCGCCGATCGACTCAACCGTCAGCGTGTGGTCATCGGCACCCAGGTTTCATCCATGATTCTGGCATTTATTTTGGCCGCCCTGACTCTTACCCACACCGTGCAGGTCTGGCACGTATTCGTACTGGCCGCACTTCTGGGGGTGGTGAATGCGGTTGACATCCCCGCGCGGCAATCCTTTCTGGTGGACATGGTGGGCAAGGAAGATCTGATGAATGCCATCGCGTTGAACTCTTCCATGTTCAACGGCGCGCGCATCATTGGCCCGGCCATCGCGGGAATCCTGGTAGCGAAAATCGGCGAAGGATGGTGTTTCTTCGTCAACGCAGTGAGCTACATTGCGGTGATCATTGGCCTGTTGATGATGAGGGTGACGCGACCTTTGCGCCTGGCACCTTCCGGTCCTGCTCTGGCGCACATCATCGAAGGCTTCCGCTTCGCCCGCCACACGGCACCAATTCGTGCGCTTCTCCTTCTGCTTGGACTGGTGAGCCTGGTGGCGATGCCTTACACCGTGCTCATGCCGGTATTCGCCGACAAAGTTCTGCACGGCGGAGCCCGCGGTCTGGGAATTCTGATGGGTGCGACCGGCGTGGGCGCACTGATCGGAGCCCTCACTCTGGCAACCCGCGCCGGCGTGACCGGACTGGGCCGTTGGATCGCGATCTCCTGTTGCGGGTTCGGCGTCAGCCTGGTGCTGTTTTCTTTCTCGCGCAATTTCTGGCTCTCCGCCATTCTTCTGCTGCCGGTGGGATTTTGCATGATGCTGCAAATGTCGTCCTCCAACACCCTGATTCAGGCCATGGTGCCCGATCACCTGCGCGGCCGCGTGATGGCGATGTACACCATGATGTTCATGGGCATGGCTCCTTTCGGATCGTTGTTCGCTGGCGCACTGGCGGACAGACTGGGAGCTCCCTTCACGGTCTCTATCGGCGCGGTGGCCTGTGTCGGGGCGGCGGCCCTGTTCTTCTTCCACCTGCCCAAAATCCGGATCGAAGCTCGCCGCCTGATCGTGGCCCAGGAAGTCGCTGGCGGCGAGCCGTCGGTCGAAATGACAGCGAGAGTAGTGGAAGACTAAAGCTGAATTGCTTTGTCGTCTTTGCGGATATTCTTTGCAAACTTTGCGGTGGTGTTTTTGAACCTCACCCGAAATCACCGCCCCGCTTGAAATCACCGCCCTCATACGATTAGGCTTTTTGCCTGCGTTTTTCCAGGGACGTATCTTTCGCAGGAAGCCAGTCACCTAAAGGCGCCGGTCTTCGGTTTCAACGGCTGGGTTTCAACGGCTGGGTTTCAGCGGCTGAGTTTCAACGGCTGGAACGAAACTCCTGCACCACTTGCCGCAACGAACTGTGTGCGAACGGTGCCGGCGTCAGAGTCAGAATCATCATGAGCAAGCCGAAAGCCGCCAGCCAGCGGCGTCCCCCGGTCACTCCCGGCCATTCTTCCACCATGGGATGCCGCATGCCGCTGATGCGCAGCAGGATCGCCCAGATCAGCCAGCCAACCCAGAAGTAAAACGCCATCGGAATCAGGGCCAGAATGGTCAGCCTCGACACTGGCCGGTGAGCTCGCGGACTGAGTGCGAACACGATATGTCCACCATCGAGCTGGCCGCCGGGCAAGAGATTCAGCGCGGTTGCGAACATTCCTACCCACGCGGCAATCGCCGTAGGATGAAAATAAATATCCTGCATGGGCGAAGAGCCGCCGTGCATGTCGGCCAGCGGAAGCACAGCCCAGACGATGCGAAAGATCAGCGGATATCCCATTTGAATATCCGATTCCGCCATCGCACCGGGCATTACCTTGGAGTGCGGCATCGCGATGACCAGCACGGTCAGCGCCACCACAAATCCGGCGATGGGACCTGCGATTCCAATATCGAATAGTGCGCAGCGGGAGCGGATCGGAGAGCGTATCCGAATGACTGCTCCCAGGGTTCCGATTAATGTCGGCGCAGGGATAAAGAAGGGAAGAGTGGCATACACACCGTAATAGCGGCAGTACAGATAGTGCCCCATCTCGTGCGCGAGAAGGATGAGCAGCAACGTAGCCGAAAAAGGAATCCCGAGTAGCAATCGCGAAGGCTCGTGAAGCGCCCAGCCGACCGGAAACAGGGGCAGGGTTTCGTCGCCGTGGACGAATGGCGGCAAGTTGTGCAGGAAATCAAATTGCATTTTCGCGCCCACCACCAGCGTGGTGAAAATCGTGGCTGCAAACAGCAGGATGTGCAGCGCATAGCGCGGACGCGGAGGCGAAATGACGTGCACTTCCGGGGGCAGATACTCAGCGGCGGGGCCGGGGAATGGAGGATTGAGGTCAGACATGAAAACCGGGTCGGACATGAAAACATTGATGCTGCGATGTCACTGCGGAGACGTGTACCGGTGCCTGTCGCGTCGTAACTCCTGGCCGGAGCTCCACGCGCGGCATCGGTGCCGACCTAATCGATCGACTGCAACTCCTTGCCCGGTTTGAAGCGCACCGCCTTGCCGGGAGGAATCGATACCTCGGCACCGGTGCGCGGGTTGCGTCCGATGCCAGTCTTGCGTGGCCGCACGTTGAACACGCCAAAGCCCCGCAGCTCAATGCGATCGCCCTTGGCCAGCGACCGCCTCATGCTCTCGAATACCGTTTCCACGGCGAGCTCGGCCTTGGTCTTGGTAATACCGGTCTTGTTCACCACTTCATTGATGATGTCGAGCTTGATCACCGGAGGCTCCCTGCCGGCGGGTTGAGAATAACCCACCAAGTGCTTGATGCTAAGGGACATAAGAGAGATTGTCAACGGCAGCTTCGGTACCGTAAGATGACGGCACTCAGCCGAGCAGCATTTTGTAATTTGGTAATCGGGTAATTGGGCAATTTGAACCCAAAACCCGACAAGCATGATTTTTCCAATTACCAGATTACGAAATTCCCCAATTACTCAATTTCCCCAAAGGAGTTGCATGCTGAAGAGCGACCGCTGGATCCGCAAGATGGCCAAGGAACACGACATGATTAACCCCTTTTCCGAGAAGCAGGTGCGGGAGGGCGTGATCTCCTACGGTTTGTCTTCCTATGGCTATGACTTGCGTGTGGCCGACGAGTTCAAGATTTTCACCAACGTCAATTGCACCGTAGTTGATCCCAAGAATTTCGACGAGCGTTCGTTCGTTACGGTAAGTTCAGAATGTGCCATCGTTCCGCCGAATTCCTTTGCCCTGGCGCGCTCGGTCGAATACTTCAAGATTCCCCGCGATGTGCTGACCATCTGCGTAGGCAAGTCCACCTACGCGCGCTGCGGCATTATTGTGAACGTTACCCCGTTCGAGCCGGAGTGGGAAGGCTTCGTCACCCTGGAAATTTCCAACACTACTCCTCTGCCCGCGAAGATCTACGCCAACGAAGGTTTGTGCCAGATCCTTTTCTTTCAGGGCGATGAAGTGTGCGAAGTCAGTTACGCCGATCGCAAAGGCAAGTACCAGTCCCAGAAGGGAATTGTGCTACCGAAACTCTGACTTCGGGCGTCGGACTTCAGACCTCGGACTTCGCGAACGTTCGTACCGCCCACGATCTGAATGGTGGAACAAACACCCTGCACGCGGTGTCATCCCATAGTGTGAATAGCGCGTCCACTCCCGTAAGAAAACTTCACTGGACGCTCATTCTGCCAACAATCGCGCTTGCCGTGACCGTCGCGCTGTCTTAATTTGGACCAGTTGTGGTTAAAAGGAGCCGGCCTGTGGGACGACTTGCCGGTCACCACGGCCCAGGGTTTGGCCGCGCTGCTGCTTGGACCGTCACCGCTGGTTGTAGCGAAGTTGCCAGCTCGGCTCCTCGGCGTCGCCCTTTTCTGGGCTTGGTTCGGATTCTTGTTGGAGCGGCGGCTTTCGGGAATTCGGGACCCGATCATACGAAAAAAGTGGCTGCGTCTTCCGCTGTATTTTCGTGGCCTGCTTTTGGCGCTCTCATTTACCTGGGAGGGGTCGCGGCTGCTGCATCTCACGCGGAGCTCGATTTCGTCTGGCGCGTTCTTATGAACCCATCTGCGCGACGGGTCTCGCTCGGTCGGGAATTGACGACTGCTGCACAGTTCCTTTGGGGTTTCGGTTCTGCCGTCTATTTTTCGGCCAAATTGTGGCGGGACCCATCCGAGAGAGTCGGCCGTGCTGAGAGCTGACGGCCGAAAGCTGATGGCTATTTCCTGCTGTTTTCACCCTCTTTGTACATGTACTTGATCGCAGGTTTGTAGATCAGCAGATTGGTCTGGCTATTTCGGGTGACTTTGAGGCAGCTCTTGTCGTACCACTCGATCATGCCGTGAATTTCCTCGCCGTCGCGCAGTACGATCACCATGGGAGTTTTCGACTGCATCTGCTTCTGGTAGTAGAAGTTTTCCGCGTTCGTCTGCTCGGGTGGCGCGGGTTTCCGCCCGCCACTGCTGGGCCGGTCATTTCGTTCGGGGCGCTCGGACCGCTCGGAGCGCTCTCGATGTTCTCCCGCGGGGGCCTGCGCATGATTGTGGTCGGTGCGGTTCAAGGAAGGGCGAATCAACTTACGGTTTGCGAAGCCCTCCGCTTCCGCGGTCCGATCAGCTGGAAGTGAATCGATTGCATCTTTCATGGCGCCACCCGTTAGACACGCTTTTTTGAGGACCACAACACACACGCTGCTGTGATTGTGGGTACTGAAGGCGTGAGTTGCTCCTAACCTAGCACAGCAACCGCAAGTCTGACAATGCTCAAGTGGCGGGGGAGAAAGCACTTAGCAATTCAGCGTGTTCGGGGAAATTCGCCGGAGGGAGCGCCTTTCAGCCGTGTCGTCAATCCGTGCGGGCTTTAAACGGCACGGCTGGGAGCCGCGCCCTCCAGGCCTCGTTTATGCACGCTCCAGTGCTGTCGCGAATGCGTCCAGAGACAATGATCGCAACAGGTTGCGGCGCATTCCTCGTTCGACTTCGTTGAGGCGATCGGCGGCGGCGGCAATCCAGGCGAAGTCGGCAACTTCTGCCAACCTCTTCAGCTCGGCCTGAATATCGGTATTTCGGACCAACTCCGGGGTTCTTGAGTTGAGAAAGGTCAGGTCTTGCAACAGGCTATACAGCGTGCGCAGCAGCGTTTCGATCTTCTCGCGCCCATCCGCTCCCGCACGGAAAGTCTCCGTGACTTTGAACAGCTCGCTGTGATCCGTCCCGCGTAGCGCAGTATTAAGGATGGTCAACGCCTGCGCCCGGGCAGCGGTATAGCCAGCGAGATCGAAGCTGCGCGCCGCTCCGACTGCGCCGTTGGACAGCCGGGCCGCCAGACCCCGCTGCTTCGCTGTCCATTCCGGTCGCTGACTGGCCAGGTCTTGCTCGACTTCTTCCGCGGACAGGGCAGCCAGCGTGACGATCATGGAACGTGAACGGATAGTGGGCAGCAGTTCTCCCGCATTTTCCGTCAGCAGAAAAATCGTCGCAAACTCAGGTGGCTCTTCCAGCACTTTTAGAAGCGAGTTGGCCGCTTCTTTCATGAAAGCGGACTCGGTGAAGATGTAGACCCGTTCCCGCGCCTCGCCCGGCCGGTAGTAAATGGTCTCGATGACACGGCGCACCTGGTCTACCTTGATCATCATCTGAGGCGGATCGGGCGGGATGACCAGCACGTCAGGGTGGGTCTGGACAAACAGGCGCGTTTCTTTCTTGTCCGTCTCACGCAAGTTGTCGCGAGCTTCGACCGCCTCTGCAAAGCTGGCATCGAGATCCTCCGACTGCGCAATGCGCACGCAGTTGGAGCACTTGCCGCAGAAATCGGGCAAGCCATCCGTAATCACGGGTGAAAGGCAGTTGATTGCTTTCGCCAGCATGAGCGCAAGCGTATATTTGCCCGAACCCGCGGGGCCGGCCAGAATCACCGCCTGGGGGAAGTGATTGCGCGCCAGCATGTCGCGCAGGCGACGGACAACGTCGGAATTGCCGTGAAAATCACTAAAACTCATGCTTGATCGATCGTTCGCAATACGAGTTCTCTGAAGCTGGGGGCTAGTTCTGTGACAAGTTTAACGCGATTGTTACAAAGAATCTCTTCGTGATCGATCTTAACGATCCTATACTCTCCATTTTTCTTCCTGGATTTGATGTCGAAACAGACCGGATCGTAGTCCATATCAGGCCCCCTTCCAAATTGGATATAGCCTGCTGGCAACAAGGAACCCCAGAGCGCCGGATCTCGTGACATCTGCTGGAGCAAACCTGTAAGGTCGGCGCCTGGAGCGTTTGCCAGCAATCGGCACGAGCTCAAATCCACCTCAGCCCAGCGATAGGAGAGTACAAGGCGTTCGAAAAGCTTAGGAAAACGAGCCGGTAATTTTGCGTAGAGCGGCTCGAGTAGGGATGGCGGAGTGACTACGGGGATCGGCCGCCACTGCCTAAAACCGAATTGATCTGGATTCCCCACGGCAAGCTGCTGCGCGATTGGATCAGACTCCCAAGCGGTAAGCTCATCCAACTTTTCGAAGCTGGCGACAAAGCGCTCGAGCAAGAGTTCGTCTGTCATGTGAACGGTCATCACATCATAAAAAGAGATACCCGCTATCCTGCCCGCGCCGCCAACCTCACCTTCCGCCTGACAATCTCCACGATTCGTGCATGAGTTGCCGCCGCCGTTCCGCGGGCGTCCACTAACACAACCCTCTGCGTTTCCCGGGCCGCGATAGCCAGATAGGTGCTGCGTACGCGCCCGAAAAAAGCCCGGCTCTCCTGCTCGAAGCGGTTCTCATCGCTTTTGCCCCGCCCATTTCTGCCGGCGTGCGCCCGATTGCGTCGGCGGGCACGCTCCACGCTGGCTGCAACGTCGGAGTCCATCAGGATGGTGAGGTCAGGCTGCAAATCGTGGCACAAAATGTGATGCAGCTCCAGCACCGGCTCGCTGCCCAGCTTGCGGCCTCCACCCTGGTACGCTTCGCTGGAATCGGTGAAGCGGTCGCAAAGCACAATGCTGCCTTCGGCCAGCGCGGGCTGAATGACTTCCTTTATGTGTTGAGCGCGCGAGGCGAACATCAGGGCCAGCTCCGCCAGCGGAGAAAGGTCCGCGGTCGCGGTATCGAGCAGCAGCCGCCGGATTTTCTCCCCAGTGGCGGTCCCACCTGGTTCGCGTGTCACCACGACCGACAGGCCCTGAGCACAGAAAATACGTGCCAGTTTCTCCAGTTGCGTGCTCTTGCCGCAGCCGTCCAGTCCTTCGAATGTGATGAACCTGCCGCGATGCGAGTGCGAGGGCACGCAGAAATGATAAATGAGCACCTGGACTTTGGCACTTGGCATTTGGCCCGCACTTCAATGCCTGCTTTGGACAAACTGACTGCGACTCCGGGTCACCTGAATAGTGCTTCGCGCGAAAACACAGAGTGACCCATCCTGACAGTCACTGTTATATTCATCTGTTTTAGAACGAGTAATACCGCCAAGGAGTGTGTTCGTGTCTACTTTCCCCGGTAGGATTTGCAGTGGCATGTTGCTGGCAATGGTTTTTGTCTCGCCGCTTTTTGCCGCTGGCAGCCCCGCTCCCCATATCAGCATTTTCGTGGACGCCACTGATGCCCCTCGTAAAATATTTCACGCCAGGATGACGATCCCCGCCAAACCGGGCAGCCTCACTGTCTACTATCCCAAGTGGATTCCCGGCGAGCACGGGCCTACCGGGCCGATTCAGGACCTTGCCGGACTGCACTTCACCGCGAAGGGCCAAGAGCTTCCATGGCGTCGCGATCTGCTGGATGGCTGGACCTTCCATGTCGAGGTGCCGGCTGGCGCTGCCAGCGTCGAGGCATCGCTGGATTTCATTTCCCCCGCGGGCCCGGAAGGAATTTACACGGGCGGCGCTACCGCCACTGACCGAATGGCGGTACTCAACTGGAATGCGGTGCTGCTTTATCCCGAAGGCTGGACTTCGGATGAACTAACCTACGATGCCAGCCTGCGTCTGCCGGCAGGATGGAAATTCGGTACCTCGCTGCCAATAGCATCGCAGTCGGGGGCTGAAATCAAGTTCGCTCCCATCTCTCTCACCATGCTGGTCGACGCTCCTGTCATCACCGGACAATACCTGAGAGTCGTTCCGCTAAATCCGGGGCAGACGGCACCGGTAGAGATGGACATCGCCGCCGATAGCGCCGCCGCGCTCGATGCTCCCGCCGATGTCTGGGAGAGCTACAAGAACCTGGTGACGCAGGCGGGCGCTTTATTTGGGGCGCGCCACTACCGCGACTACCACTTTCTTTACAGCCTGAGTGACCACGTGGCGCATTTCGGCCTGGAGCATCACGAGTCCAATGACAGCCGATCCGAAGAGCGTGCCCTGGTCGAACCCGGAAAGCGCCTCCTTAGTTCGGGACTGTTGTCTCACGAATACGTGCATTCGTGGAACGGAAAGTACCGGCGCCCGGCCGATCTGGCGACTCCCGACTACGAGAAACCCATGCAAACCGACCTGCTCTGGGTATACGAGGGTCTGACGGACTATCTGGGCGAGATCCTCACTGGGCGCAGTGGACTGCGAACGCCGGAAGGATTCCGCGACGAACTGGCCTACATCGCCGCCGATCTGGACCACCGTTCGGGACGCACCTGGCGCAACCTGCAGGACACCGCCGACGGCGTGCCCTCGATGCAGGACGCGCCGCACCAGTGGGAATCCTGGCGTCGCCCGCTGGACTATTACGAAGAGGACGAACTCAACTGGCTTTGGGTGGATACCATCATACGGCAGCAGACTCATGGCCAGAAGTCCATGGACGATTTTTGCCGGATTTTTCACGGAGGTGCCAGTGGCCCGCCGCAGGTGAAGACTTACACCTTCGAAGACGTCCTCAATACGCTGAATCAAGTAGTGCCGTACGACTGGCGCGGGTTCTGGGTCGAGCGGCTGGGCAACCACGGGCCGGGAGCGCCGCTGGGAGGCATCGAGGGCAGTGGGTGGAAACTGGTTTATGACGATGTGCGCTCGGAACAAGTGAAGGCCCATGAAGGCGACCGAAATATCGTGAACGCGGCATACTCGATCGGCTTGTGGCTGAAAGTCGATGGATCGATCACAGATACAGTCGAAGGCATGCCGGCGCCACAAGCGGGAATCGGTCCGGGTATGAGCTTGGTCGCGGTCAACGGCAGAAAATTCTCGCCGCAAGTCCTGCGGGACGCGTTGCAGAAGGGGCGTACCAGCTCAGATACCCTGGACTTGCTGGTCGAAAACACGGAGTACTACCGAACCTTCAAACTCGACTATCACGGTGGAGAGAAATATCCTCACCTGGTGCGGGATGAAACCAAGCCCGACTTGCTGAGCGAGATCATCAAGGCAAAATAAAGCTTTTAACCGCAAAGTTCGCAGAGGAAGACCGCAAAGACCGCAAAAAAACCTGGGATGATTTTCTTCGCGTTCTTTGCGTTCTTTCTTCGCGAACTTTGCGGTTAAAGGCTTTCCTCGCTCACGCCCGCGAACAAATCCGTCTCCTGCTCGAGGTCCCCAGCTTCAGCCGCAGCCACCAGGTGGAATATTTCCCGGCGGCCGCGCTTCCGGGCATATTCTTCGAACAACGGCCACAGCGGTTGCTGGCTGACATGGGCACGGAAAGCTTCAATCTTGGTTTCCAGGTAGTCGCCAACCTCAATGACAGTCGTGATTGGAGCGAGGGCCACCGGCTGCCGTCCCGGAAGAACGAAGTCGGCGGTACTGTAGTAGAGCTTCTGCACGCGATAGGGGACGATGGAGTCGCTGAGCTGGTCCGGAAAGCGATTGCTCCGCCCCGCCCAGTGGAAGGCCAGCGTGGCGAAGACCGAAGCCATGGAATGATCGGTGTGGCCCGTCACCCCGCCCGCCGGATCAAACGTGAGCACGACCTGGGGACGAAACTCCCGAATGCGCAGAACGAGATCGGAGACCACCCGCTGCATCTCCAACCGATGCAACTGGCCGTCGGGATAGTCCAATACAATCCCGCGTGAGACTTTCAGTATTTCGCAGGCGGCAGCGAATTCCTTGCGGCGCAAGTCGCCCAGTTCCTGATCGTTGTGCGCGCCACCTCGGTAGGTGGCAGCTTGCCCCGGGGTCAGGCAAATGACGCAGGTTTCCACTCCGCGCTTCCGGTAAACGCACAGCGATCCGCCGAAGCTGCTGGCTTCGTCATCCGGATGAGCGGTCACAACCATCATGCGCAGCATGAAGGGAATTGTAATCTGTTCGACGGAAAGCCCCGTAGCGCCGGCGTTCCTTCGACTTCGCTCAGGACAGGCCCTCCGGCCCGGTAGGTGGGCGGGACGCCCACCAGACAGCCGGCGGGACGCCGGCGCTACCAACCCCTACGCGGACTCTAAACTCTCGGCTTCTCCCACGTCTTCCTCCAGCATGAACGCCAGCACATCCTGTGGTACCGGCGCATTCCACACTGGCGCAAAAGACTGGCGATGCAAAGGGCACGGCCCGTGTTCGCGCAAAGCTGCCAGATGGCGAGGCGTACTGTAGCCCTTGTTCGAGGCCAGCCCGTACACCGGAAAGACCGGGTCCCACTCCACGATCATGCGGTCCCGTTCCACTTTCGCGATGATCGACGCGGCGGCGATGGAGGCGGAGAGGGCGTCGCCGTGAATGATAGGCTGCTGCGGCAGATCACAGTCCAGGCGTAGCGCGTCTACCAGCAAGTGGTCGGGACCAGGATCGAGGCGTGACACTGCTTCCCGCATGGCCAGGCGGGAGGCCTGGTAAATGTTGATCTGATCGATGCGTGCCGCGTCGACCGCCGCGATAGACCACGCGAGTGCATGCTCCCGGATCCGCTCCGCGAGAACTTCACGGCGCTCCGCCAGCAACAGCTTGGAATCGCGCAGACCTCGAATACGGTACGCAGGATTCAGGATCACGGCCGCAGCGACGACCGGCCCGAACAGTGAGCCGCGTCCCACTTCATCTACGCCGGCCACCATGCGAGCGCCCAGTTGCCACACTTTCTTCTCGAACCTGAGCGTGCAATGCAGCCTCTTGAGCAGACGCAGCTTGGCGGCTGAGGCAGAGAGCGGTTTCGTTGGCGCGGAAGTGAGTTTTTGCGGCACGGAAGTGATACTAAGACCATCTTCGCGCAGTCGGCGCTTGTGGTGCAATGTGGAAAATTGCTCGCCAGAGTGTGCGCCGTCGGATTTGCAGGCGGGAGCGCGACCCAACTGTGCTGGCCGAGCAACAGTAGTCGATGTAATCGTGATTTCAACAGTTAGCAGTAAAGTTGCCCTGGGGGAAGGTTGCCGGGGAGGGTTGCTCACTGCGGAGCAATTCCGAGTGAAAGCTCCCTCGACCCATAGACGTAGAGCCCCCAGATCAGCAATGCGCAGAAGCCAAACACCATTCCAACCGGACCGCCGTAGCCGGGCATTCCCCAGTTGAGCGGCTGAAACCCATCACTCGTGAACCAGTACCAGAAAATGCAGTGACCAAGAAACCCTAACGCACCTATCCTCCGCGAAGTCGCCAAAGGCCCCTTCAGGAATAGAAAGAAAAAGATCGTAGCCAGCGCAGCTTCACCCCAAACCGTCTTGTATGGCCATTGGAGTGACCATCCGTTTCGCTCGTATCCACAAGTCCAAATTGCGGTTGGACCGAGAAGGATCATCATGCCAGCTACAGACCGCAAGAAGCTTTGAGTGAGGCGTAGTCGGATAAGAACTCGCAACAGACTCCAAATGCAGGCTGCCAAGACGAGCGACGGAATCCAAATTGTGAAATAGCCTCGAATGTAGTCCGTCTGCCTGATGCCTAATAGATGGTTGAGATAAACCTCCAAGTGTATGAATGGGAGCGAGGCGGAGGAACTTGCGCAGAATAGTATCGACATCGACGCAAATCCGGTATTGATGGAGAATAGGACCTCCACGAAACCCCGTACTTTCGGCCTTTCCGTGTGACCATTCATCGTTGTGCCTCTCAGATATAGACACCATAACGCACTAGCCTCGCAAACCGATTGGGAGGCCGATGCGATCACTGTCGTACCATCGCCATTTCACCAACAATAGAAGGCGGCTTCAGGATGGCGTCTTAGACGGTGACTTTTGGCGTCGCAACTCCCGTGGATTCATGGGCCCGATGGTAACCAAAAGGTGCCATTACGGGGGTAAATTGACCACCTTCCACCCACTTGCTACTTTCAATTGAGAGAGTTGTCCCCTGCAGCGGACTCATTGTGATTGAAGAGATTTCCAATCCATCGCCTGAGCGCCAGAACAAGCGCATTCACGCCGCCCTGCCTATTCGTGTCACCTACTGGGACAGCGAAAATAAGCCCGCCCTTGAAATCGGCTGCACCTATGACATTTCCGAGCGCGGGGCGCGGGTCACCGGCCTGCGCTGTGTGAAAGCGACAGGAGAAATCATCGCCATCGAGCGGGGCCGCAACAAGGCGTTTTGCCGGGTGGTGTGGATTGGCGAACCAAATTCCGAGTTACGCGGTCAGATCGGCATCCAGTGTGTGGAAGAGGATCGCACCCTATGGGAGGCCGAACTGCGCGACATGGAAGAGGCCTATGAGCCGATCCTCGTGGATGGCGGTCTCAAGCGGGCTGGTACGTACACCCCACACGAGCGTCGCCGCCGACGTGAACGCTTTGCTCTGGAGGGGGTCGCTGAGCTGATCAGGCTGGGGCCGAACAGTACTCGCGCCACCGCAATTCTGAAGAACATGTCAGAGATCGGTTGCCTGGTTTCGACGAAGCAGATCCTGCTTCCTGGCACGGAGTTGAAACTGACGCTGAGCCTCGGCGCCTATGATTTGGCGCTCAAAGGTCAGGTTCGACATGGCGATCAACACGCAGGACTAGGCATTGAATTCCGTGAGATTCGCAAGGGTGAGCGCCAGATCCTGCAGTTCCTGATGCGCAAGTTGGCGGAAAAACACCTGGAAGATAGCTTGCAGTTCGAAGTCCATCCGTAGCCCGGCCTCTACCTACAACCGGCGTCAAAGCGCGCGATCACTTCGCGGCCACTTCTGCCACTGCGTGTTCGCGTTCCACATCCTTCAGCCGGGCAGCCTTGCCTTTGAGACTACGCAGATAGTAAAGCTTGGCCCGTCGGACCTTCGAAGAGCGCAACAACTCCACCTTGTCGATCACTTTGGAGTGGAGCGGGAAAATGCGCTCGACACCATGGCCGAAGCTGATCTTGCGCACTGTAAAGCTGGCCTGCGGCCCGCGGCTTCGGGAAATCACCACGCCTTCAAAAGCCTGCAAGCGCTCCTTGTCGCCTTCCTTGATCTTTACGTGCACGCGCACGCTGTCGCCCGGAACGAACTCAGGAATGTCGGTGCGCTTGGTCTTGGCCAGAAGTTTTTCGATGATCAGGTTGGTCATGGTCTTGCCCCTTCGCTCTAGAAAATTTTGCCTTGGTGCTACGTTTCCTTGCCCGTGATGCGGGCCAGCAATTCTTTGTCTTCGTCACCCAGCACGGCGCGATCCAGCAGATCGGGCCGGTTGCGCAGCGTTTTCTCCAGCGCGGTGCGCCGGCGCCAGCGGCGTATTTCCTCGTGGTTGCCGGACACCAGCACCTCCGGCACCTGCCATCCACGAAAATCCGCAGGCCGCGTGTAATGCGGATAGTCCAGCAATCCACCCGATGCGCAGGTGGAGTTGGGACCATCGCCAGTTCCCGGTTCCGCGGACACCGTAAACGACTCCTGCCGGGTTGAAGCCTCGTTGCCCAGCGCTCCGGGAATCAGCCGCGTGGCTGCGTCCACGATCACCGCTGCGCCCAACTCGCCGCCGCTCAGCACGTAATCTCCGATCGACAGCTCGCGGTCGGCCAAGTGCTGCCCCACCCGTTCGTCCACGCCTTCGTACCGGCCGCAGATCAGGACAATCTGTTCAAGCGCGGCGAGTTCTTCCGCCACGCCCTGGTTGAAACGCGCGCCCTGTGCCGACAGCAATACGACACTTTGTTTTGCAGCAACCGGTTTCGCGACGCCCGCAATCCGCTCCGCTAGGGGCTGGATCTTCAGTCCCTCAATACATTCAAAGATCGGTTCCGGCTTCAGCACCATGCCTTCGCCACCGCCGAACGGGCGGTCATCCACGGTGCGGTGCCGGTCGTGCGCGAATGCCCGCAGGTCGTGGACTTCGATTGCCGCCAGGCCCGCTTCTCTCGCCCGGCGAATAATGCCGTAATCCAGTGGTCCGCGAAAGAAATCAGGAAAGATCGTCAAAATGTCGATCTTCATCGCGGGAATCTTGTTGCGTAAACCCTGCTTCAAATCCCGGTCATGCTGAGCGAGCAACCCACGCTTGCGCGGCGAGGGAATCGAAGCACCCCTACACCCATCAGTCGGTTATACGAATAGGGGTCCTTCGACTCTCCGCTTCTTCGCAAGCGAAGAAGCGGCTTCGCTCAGGATGACAGTTTCTTATTACTGATCCTTTGCTGCTCTTTCTCTTCCGCACTCAGCGGAGCATTCACTTCCAGCATGCCTTCCGGCAGCCTCATGCAAATCTTTTTTTGCTCAATATCGGTGCTCGCCAGATACGCCTCCGCGTAAGGAATCTCGTACGCTTTCGATCCCGCATTCACGATCAGCAGCGGTGCTTCACCGGCTCCAAACTGTACGTCCTGGACCTGTCCAATCTCGCAATCCCCGTCGAAGACTGCGCATCCCACAAGATCGCTGACGTAAACCCATCCCGGGTCAAGCTCCGATCGCTCCCGGCCAGGGACCTGCAACTCGCAACCGATTAGGGCCTCGGCGTCGGAGATCGAATCGACACCCGCGAACTTCACGACCAGGTGGCCCTTGTGCGGCCACAATTCCTCAATTTCCAACTCCCGGCGTGGTCCATCGCTGGGCAGCGCCCACAGCCGCATCCCGGGCTGGAACCGGTCCGGGACGTCGCTGTGTACCTCGGTTGCAACTTCGCCCCGCCGTCCTTGCGTCTTCAGAACGCGCGCGAGAGTAATGAACTCGTCGGCTATTCCAGAATCTCCAGCGTGAAACGCTTATTAAACCTGATGCTGGCCGCCCCCAGCAGATTTCGCATGGCCCGTGCCGTGCGCCCCTGTTTGCCGATGACGCGTCCCAGATCATTTGCGCCGACGGTGAGTTCGAGCACAGAGTCGCCATCTTCCTCGACCTGGTTGACCGAGACCTGCGCCGGGTCATCGACCAGTGCCTTGGCGATGTGTTCGATCAGGACCCGGAGGTCCCCGGTTGGCTCGCTGGTCTTTTGTTCGCTCAAGGCTGTTCGCTCAAAGCAGGCTCCTGCTTAGTGGATGGAATTCGCGGTGCCACGCGCAATGCGATCAGGCAACCGACGGAGTACTGGCCGGAACCGGTTTGGACACAATCTTGCTCACCCGGTCCGACATCCTGGCGCCTTTGGAGACCCAGTAGTCGATGCGCTCGCGCTTGAGTTCAATGCTGGCCGGGCTGGTGCGAGGATTATAGGTTCCCACGATCTCGACCGGACGGCCGTTGCGCGCGCGTTCCTTTTCGATGACCACCACACGATACTGCGGTTGCTTACGCGCACCCGTGCGCGACAGACGAATCATTAACACAGAACTTTGTTCCTTTCCTAGTTGCTTCAGGCAGGCTGAGACAAACCATTATTTTTGCAGAATTTAGCAGGATTAGCAAGTTTGGCCTGGGGATAGTGCGGCCCGGGCGTCCCTTCGACTTCGCTCAGGGGAAGCTCTCGCCCGTGTCTGCGCGAGACGGACGGGGACGCTCGCCCTCCATTAAACCGAATCCAAAATTGTACCCGCCACTCACATTCTTGCTAATATAATCGGTTCAGTAGAGTTCGGCACACCAGGGAGACAAGAACTCATGACTTACGTGATCGCAGAACCATGCATCGGCACCAAAGACACCGCCTGCGTGGATGCTTGCCCGGTCGATTGCATTCATCCCAAAAAAGATTCACCGGCCTACGCCGAGGAAGAAATGCTCTACATCGACCCCGTGGAGTGCATCGACTGCGGCGCTTGCGTGCCCGTGTGCCCGGTGTCGGCGATTTTCGCGCTGGACGATCTCCCCGAGAAATGGGCGTCGTTCACCGAGCGCAATGCGAAGTATTTCGGACGGTAGTTGCTCGGGTGTCGGACGTCAGACCTCGGCACATCGCAGTCGACACCTGAGGTTCGAAGTCTGAACGCCCGGCGCCGTCTTCCCATCTCCCCACCTCTCCATTACAATCGAGCATTAACTTGCCGGGCTTCAAATGCTAGGCTTCCATGGCACTGAAGGAGTCGGAAGCGATCGTACTGCGCACCTATCCTTTGCGCGAGGCTGACCTGCTGGTCACGCTGTTCACCCGGACGGAAGGAAAAGTTCGCGGCGTGGCGCGGTCCGCCAAGAAGTCCAGGCGGCGGTTTGGCGGAGCGCTGGAGCCGCTCACCTACGTTCGGGCTTCCTACGAAGATCGAGAGCGACAGGAGTTGACCCGTCTGGATTCCTGCGAGGTGCTGGAATCGCCGCTGGCGACGGAAGTGGGCTATCCGCGGGCTGTGGCCCTGGCGCACGTGGCGGAGCTGCTCGACGAGTTGTTGCCGGATCGCGAGGCCAACGACGCTGTGTTCCGGCTGGCGCTTTCGGTGTTGGCCGGATTGCGCGGGTCAGCGATCTGGATGCCCGTCACTTATTTTGAGCTATGGATGACCCGGCTGATGGGCTATCTCCCCGAGCTTTCAGAGTGCATCGCTTGCGGCCGCACTCTGAACGGCAGCCGGGCGTTTTTTCATGCTCTGGCCGATGGCTTGATGTGCGCCGACGACAAGCGCCTCGCGTCGTCGGAAATATCGCCCAGCTCGCGGACCCTGGCAGCCCAGATGTTTCGGGCGCCGCTGGAAAGCTTTGCAGGAACGCCGTGGCCCAGGAAGCAGGGAAGCGATCTGCGGAAATTTCTAATCCAGATCCTGCAGCGGCACATTGAGAAGAAACTGGTAACCGCTGCCATGCTGGAGAAAATTAACTAGGAACTGAGAACCAGAAACTAAGAACTGAAAATCACGAACAAGAAACGTGCCACTCCCCAAACCCAACCCGCTCACTTTCCAGGAACTCATTCTGCGCCTGCAGACTTTCTGGGCTGAGCGCGGCTGCGTTTTGCAGCAACCGTAC
This sequence comes from Terriglobia bacterium, assembly GCA_963801545.1. Taxonomy (GTDB): domain Bacteria; phylum Acidobacteriota; class Terriglobia; order Terriglobales; family Acidobacteriaceae; genus JAIQFF01. The sequence continues at coordinate 158,835 of CAWDFF010000011.1, forward strand.
GACGTCGAAGTCGGTGCCGGTACCATGGCGCCTGAAACTTTTCTGCGCGTTTTGGGGCCGAAGCCGTACAAAGTTGCCTACGTGCAGCCGTCGCGCCGTCCGGCAGACGGACGTTATGGAGAAAATCCCAACCGGCTTTTCAAACACATGCAGTTGCAGGTCATCCTGAAACCGCCGCCGGAAGATGTGCAGGAGCTTTATCTCGAATCTCTGGGCGCGATGGGCATTGATCTGCGCCAGCACGACATCAAGTTCGAAGAGGACAACTGGGAATCGCCCACCCTGGGCGCGTGGGGAATCGGCTGGCAAGTCATGCTCGACGGTCTGGAGATCACGCAGTTTACCTACTTCCAGCAATGCGGCGGCGTGGACCTCGATCCGATTTCCGCCGAGCTGACCTACGGCCTGGAACGCATCGCGGCCTTCCTGCAGGATGTAGATTCCATCTACGATATCGTGTGGGCACGCGATCCGGAAAGCGGGCGCGCGACGACCTATGGCGATGTACGGCTCGCGGATGAGGTGCAGTTTTCGGTTTACAATTTCGAAGGGGCGGATGTCGAAAAAGCGTGGAAGCATTTTGAGCTGTGCGAGAGTGAGTGTAAAGCGCTGCTCGAGAAATATGCAGCACTGAGCAGAGACAAAGATAAAGATAAAGATAAAGAGAAAGAGAAGACCGATGGCCTTGGGCGCGACAAGAAACGATTTCCTTTGCTCGGTGCCTACGACCTCTGCCTGAAGTGTTCGCATCTGTTTAACATTCTGGACGCGCGCGGTGCAATTTCGGTGACTGAACGTGTGGGAGTTATTGCGCGAGTCCGCGCGCTGGCTGTCGGGATTGCCAAAGCATATGTGGACCAGCAGCGCGACGATGCCCGGGTGGAAGTAGATGGGAAACCTGCGGCGGGAAAAAGAATTAAAGAGGGGCGTGGAAGCAGCACCCACGACCGTGTAACCTTGTCATCCTGAGCGGAGTGGAACCTTCGCGTAGCGAAGTTTCCGCGCAGTCGAAGGACCCCTATACCGAGACAGTCGCGTGAATTCTAGGGGTCCTTCGACTCCGCTAGTTCGCTCGCCAGCGAGCGAACTAAACTCCGCTCAGGATGACAGAGCGAAATGTGCTGATTTCCGATGTCTGTGTGAACAGAAGTTCGAGAAATGCCTGATTTTCTGCTTGAGATCGGTTGCGAAGAAATCCCGGCGCGGATGATTGACGCTGCGTCGCAGGAACTGCGCGAGCGTGTGCACAAAGTTATTGGACCGGGAACGCCTTCTGCCCAGCGGATCCATCGACTCACTTGACACCCCGCGCCGCCTGGCGGTTCTCGCGGCGAACATTCCTGCCTCCCAGCCGGACGTCACCGAGCAGGTGACTGGGCCGTCGGCAAGCGTGGCCTTCAAAGACGGGCAGCCCACTCCCGCGGCACATGCTTTCGCCAAAAAGGCAGGCGTGGATGTTTCGCAACTACAAACTACTTCAACTCCGAAGGGCGATTACCTCTCGGCGAAGGTGACGAAGCCCGGACGCGCCGCGGCGGAAATTCTGGCCGAAGCTCTGCCCAGGGAGATCGCTTCCGTCTACTGGCCCAAGAGCATGTATTGGCGCAAGCCGAACGAGCGCTTTGTGCGCCCGGTGCGTTGGCTCGTCGCTCTGCTGGACGCTGACGTCATCCCGCTGGAGTTCGATGGTGTGCGTGCCGGGAACCAGTCGCGTGGACATCGAATTCTGGCCGACGAACCGGTTCCGGTTGCCCGCGCGGGCTCGGCCTACATCGAGGCTTTGCAAGCGGCGAAGGTCCTCAACCGTGACGCAAGAGAAAAGCAGATTCGCAAGACCCTCGACGCCGCCACTCGCACCATTGCGGGCGCGCGCTGGCGTGAAGACAAATCGCTGCTTGACACAGTGGTCAATCTCACTGAGTGGCCTTCCGCGATTCTGGGTGGCTTCGATCCTGAATTTCTGGATCTGCCCGAGGAAGTTCTGGTCACGGTCATGCGCGACCATCAAAAATATTTCGCCGTTGAAGATTCACGGGGCAGCCTTTCGCCCCATTTTCTGGCCGTGATCAACACCGATGGCGACCGCGACGGCGTCATCCGCCACGGGCACGAACGCGTGCTGCGGGCCCGCTTCAACGACGCGCGCTTCTTCTGGCAGACCGACCAGAAACATACCCTGCGGGAGCGCGCCGGCTGGCTGAAGAACGTTACCTTCCAGAAAGACCTGGGCAGCTACTTTGACAAAGTCCTGCGAGTGCAGCGGTTGTGCAGCTGGCTGTGCGAAATCATTCGCAAGGCTGGGGTTGCGATTCGACCCGGCGTTATCCACAAGGCGGCGTTACTGGCGAAGGCCGATCTGACTACGGAACTGGTGAAGGAGTTTACTGAGTTGCAAGGCATTGTCGGCGGATTGTATGCGAGAGTACAGGAGCTCGATCCCGACATGAAGGCCGACGCCCGCGAGGCGGTTGCGACCGCAATTTACGATCACTACAAGCCGGAATCGATGGAAGATTCGGTTCCGCGGACCACCGAAGGCGCCGTGCTCTCTATCGCCGACAAAGCGGACAGCATCGCCGGCATGTTTGCGCTTGGGCTTCAGCCTACCGGATCAAAGGATCCGTTCGCACTCCGCCGCCAGGCCAATGGCATCGTCAAGACGATCGCAGAACATAAGCTGCCGCTAAGTCTGACTCAACTGTTCAAAGATGCGCGTGAAACCTACCGGGGCTCGGCGGCGGAAAAGAAGTTTTCAAGCGCGGTAGATTGTGACAGCGCGGTGAACCATTTCCTGCGCGAGCGCCTGGAGTTCTACCTGCGCGATGTGCTCGGCTTCAAGTACGACGTGGTGAAAGCCGTGCTGGCTGCTGACTCCGATGACGTCGTCGATGCGGCCGCGCGAGCAGAAGCGGTGAAGAGCGTTTTGCATATGCCTGAGTTTCTTGCCATAGCGGCTGCTTGCAAGCGCATGCGGAACATCCTGAAGCAGGCGAAGGAGAAGGGAATCCGCCCGGCGGCAATATTCGAAAACTTGCCCGATTCTCCCGATGAAGAGAAGGCGCTAGCCGCGTACCTGGACACCCATACTGCAGAAATCGAGGGTCACCGGCGAAAGAAAGAGTATCGTGAAGCCCTGCTTTCACTGGCGACTGCCAGGGAGCCGGTAGACACATTTTTTGACAAGGTGATGGTCATGGTCGAAGACGAGCGCGTACGGGCCAACCGCCTGGCGTTGCTGCAGACACTATTAAGAGAATTCTCGACCATCGCCGATTTTTCCGAGATCGTAACTGAAGGCACCAAGGAATCTTCGAAACAATAAAGGATCACATCTATTATGGCGACGCAAACTCTCCCCGAAACCAGCCTTGGGACCACAGAAAAAAGTCCTGCCACCAAATACGTCTACTTCTTCGGCGGCGGCAAAGCCGATGGCAACGGCAAAATGAAGGACGACCTGGGGGGCAAAGGCGCAGGTCTCGCCGAGATGACCAACGCGGGCCTCCCCGTGCCTCCGGGCTTCACCATCCAGACCGAAGCTTGCCGGGAATACATGCGCACGAATGGCGTCTCGGCCGAAGTCGACCGCCAGATGGACGCCGCGCTTAAACGTCTCGAGGAGTTGCAAAGCCAGAAACTCGGCAAGGGCGAGAACCCGCTGCTGGTGAGCGTGCGTTCTGGCGCGAAGTTCTCCATGCCCGGCATGATGGACACAATCCTCAACCTTGGCCTCAATGATCAAAGTGTCGAGGCGCTGGCGAAACGCAGCAATAATCCGCGCTTCGCCGCCGACTCTTATCGCCGCCTGATCCAGATGTTCGGCAACGTGGTGCTGGATATCCCCAAGCCCGCCTTCGACGAAGTATTCGATGCGAAAAAGAAGCACAAAAAAGCCAGGCTCGATACCGATCTCGACGCCAAAGCGCTGAAGGAAGTAATCGAAGAGTATAAAAAGGTAGTCAAGAAACACACGAAGCACGACTTCCCGCAGGACCCGCACCAGCAGCTTGTCATGGCCCGTGACGCCGTGTTCCGGTCGTGGCAAAACGATCGCGCCAAGCACTACCGTCGCATCAACAACATTGACGACATGCTGGGCACTGCGGTTAACGTGCAGGCCATGGTCTTCGGCAATCTCGGCGACACCAGCGGCACGGGCGTGGGCTTCACCCGAAATCCTGCCACTGGAGCGAAAGAGTTTTACGGCGAATTCCTGATGAACGCGCAGGGCGAAGACGTGGTCGCCGGCATCCGCACCCCGGTGCCGATCCTCGAATTGCAGAAGGTAATGCCTGCCGTCTACGACCAGCTGCGCGAGATCACTACGCGTCTGGAAAAGCATTACAAAGACATGCAGGATTTCGAATTCACCATCCAGGAAGGCAAGCTCTACATGCTGCAGACCCGCAATGGCAAACGCACCGGGCCAGCGGCCGTCCGCGTTGCCATCCAGATGGTGGATGAAGGCTTGATCACCAAGGAAGAAGCAATCTTCCGCGTCGACCCCAACCAGGTTTACGAGTTCCTGTTGCCGCGGCTGGATGAGAAAAGCGCCAAGGTGGAAGTGCTGGCCACCGGCCTTCCGGCATCGCCCGGTGCAGCGGTCGGGCAGATTGTGTTCACCGCCGACGAAGCGGTGGAGAAAGCTGGTCACGGCGCCCACAAGAATCCCGTCATCCTGGTGCGCGCGGAAACCACGCCGGAAGACATTCACGGCATGGAAGTGGCGGCTGGAATTCTGACTTCACGCGGAGGTATGACCAGTCACGCCGCCGTGGTCACGCGCGGCATGGGCAAGTGCTGTGTGGCTGGCGCAGGGGATGTCGAGGTAGACGAAAAGGCGCACGAGATGCGGGCGAAAGGGCAGGTGTTCAAGGCGGGAGACTGGATCTCGCTCGACGGCACCACCGGGCGCGTCATCAAGGGCAAGCTCGGCACCATGGCCGCAAGGCCCGACGATCCTGAGTTGATGAAGCTCATGGGCTGGGCGGAACCGTTCCGTAAGTTGGGCGTGCGAGCCAATGCCGACATCCCGCGTGATGCCATTCAAGCACGCGCATTCGGCGCAGAAGGCATCGGCCTTTGCCGCACCGAACACATGTTCTTCGGCGAAAAGAAACTCCCCCACATGCGTGCCATGATTCTGGCCAACAGCGAAAAAGACCGCCGCGCCGCGCTCAAGAAATTGCTCCCGCTGCAGCGCGCGGACTTCGTCGGGGTTTTTCGCGCCATGGATGGTTTTCCGGTCACCATCCGTACGCTCGATCCGCCATTGCACGAGTTCCTGCCGCGACGCGAAGATCTGATGGTCGAGATCGCCGTGCTCGAAGCCACCAAACCGAAATCCCCCAAACTCAAGGGACTCAAGACCCTCCTCCGCCGGGTGGAAGAGTTGCACGAATTCAATCCCATGCTCGGACATCGCGGCTGCCGTTTGGGAATCACCTATCCCGAGATCACCGAAATGCAGGCGCGCGCCATCTTCGAAGCCGCAGTGGCGGTCGCCAAGGATGGGGTGAAGGTTTTTCCGGAAGTCATGATTCCGCTCACTGCCACCCTGAAAGAAATGGCGAACCAGGCGGCAATCGTCCACCGCGTGGCCCAGGAAGTCTTCAAAGAAAAAGAAAAAACCGTCGACTACCTGGTGGGCACCATGATCGAGTTGCCGCGAGCTGCGCTGGTAGCCGACGAAATCGCGAAGGAAGCCCAGTTCTTTTCCTTTGGCACCAATGACCTGACCCAGACCACGTTTGGTTTTTCCCGCGACGACATCAACAAAGTGTTGCCGACCTATCTGGCAGAAGGCATCCTCAAGCAGGATCCGTTTGCTGTGCTCGACCGCGAAGGTGTCGGCCAACTAATCAAGATGGCAACCGAGCGCGGGCGAAAAACCCGCCCCGGTCTCAAAGTCGGAATCTGCGGCGAGCACGGCGGCGAACCGTCATCGGTAGAGTTCTGCCACCAGGTAGGACTGAACTACGTGTCGTGCTCGCCATTCCGTGTCCTGACGGCTCGCCTGGCAGCGGCCCAGGCTGCGGCTAGCGACAAGCTGAAAGTTGAAGGCGGGAGGACGAAGTAAGTAACTCGCAAAAGTGAGTAGCGATACGGCGAATTCCCCGTTGGCGGGAAGCGGCTGAAGAATCTAGCGGGCGGTGAGTGCAGGTTTGCCCGTGCTATTGCATTCTCTGTAGTCTTGCGATCAATTTCTGCGCAAAGTTCTCGTCCGACTCTGACCAGAGCAATCGAGCGCTGGCACCGGAGTTCTTTTCGATTTTGCCGGTAAACTCCACCAGTTTTTGTACATTCGCCCGTACTCTCGCCGCAGCCTCGATGGTCAGTGGGACTTCGTCCTGAAGAAAGAACGAGTCCAGGCCCAGGTCCACCTGAATGTGGCCTTCGCGTTCATACACTCGGTCGTCAAACTCAGTTCCGTGCACAAGGAATTTCACTTGCGACGGTTGCTGAGTCCATTCGCCATTTTCGGCAACGATCCAGAGATCCCAGAATGCCTCAAACAGGTAGGCGTAGTCTTCATGGAGCAGGTCGGACGCAATAAGTATCGCTGCTTCGGCGGAGATGCCTGGCCGGAAGCGCCGTTCGAGGATGGTCGGTTCATCCCAGGAGACGGGATGAAGCGCCAGATAAGTGACTCCCGGTTGCTGGACCGAAAACGAGAATTGCCGCAACACAGCCAGCGCATGAGGCAACATTTCGTCGGCCTCAAAACTGGAAAACCAGAGACTCAAATAGAGAGGATCAGCCATTCGAACGCGGCGCATACCGATCACCTAGGCGCCAGTTCCATTCTAACCTGCTGGCTGCGCGCGTGTTTGAGTCCGCCACCGAGCGACTCTGACCGAACTCAGCAAACGCGCGGTAGATCGATCAGCTTGAAGGTGCCAACATCAACCCGTTCTTTTGACACTGCTCCGATGCGCTGTTAACATCGAATATTAATCCGCAGGCTCCCGCCTTAGAAGTGTGGTCCCCGTCGTCTAGCCTGGCCTAGGACATCGCCCTTTCACGGCGGTAACACGGGTTCAAATCCCGTCGGGGACGCCAACCTTCTCAACAACTTGCGGAATTGCCGGTTTTGGCGCACTACGGGTTACGCTACGGTTTAGCTGCTGAATCACTCCACGATGGGCGCTGCGCTTCTCTTCCGACATTGCTTCATCGTAGACATTCATCGTGATCGAGTACGAGGCATGTCGCAACAGGCCTTGCACTACTTTGGGGTTGTTGTTGTTCTGCCGCAGCAGGGTCGTGTAGGAGTGGCGTAATGTGTGCCATCCCTTAATTTCGATCCCTGTTTTCGCGGCGACGGGCTTGATGTGATGCTGCATGATCCGACTCATCCAGTACGGCTGCTTGCCTCTCATCTTTGCGCTGGCAAAGACGTAATCGCTGTCTTCGGCATAAGGAGTCTCCCGACGCCAAGCCAGCAATTCTTCGATCAGCACATCATCCAGTGGAATGCTCTTTTTCGAAGCTTCCGTCTTGACCTTACCTATGCGCTGTTTCACGATGGAGCGCTTTGGGATCAAGACCTTGTCGTCGAAGCAGATGTCTTCCCAGCGGACGCCGCTCAGTTCACCCCTTCGCAGTCCGGTTCCGAAATCCAGCAACACCATCACTCGCTCACGTTGTTTCAGCTCACCGTAGATAAGTTGGGAAAGCTGGTCAACGCCGAGGCGGGTGGGTGTTGCCTGGCGCACGCCGCTCTGCCGAACAGACGTAATGGGATTGCGGTCTGTCCATTCATAGCGGACTGCGTGCTCGTACAGAAGATGCATCAGGTCCCTGATCTTCTTTTTCGAACCATCGGCTAGGGGCGTATTGTCACAGAAAAAAGTTGTCGTATTCTTACGTGAACGAAAGCAGGGGGCAGGTCACAGCGTGGATGTCAGGATCGATGAATCTCGGTAGAGCTACGCAGAACACTGTATGCGATCCGCTTGCTCGATGTCGGTTCTGTTGCAACTCTAACAGTGAAGCAGAATCCAGTGGCTCACTTCGTCTCTGTTTTGTAAGGACGCACTCTACTCATTCAACGGATTCACGAAAAGACGGGAGGCAACATGTTCAAGGGACAGACCCTTCGTATGTCCTTGTTCCTAATCTCAGTGCGTCGCTATGCAAATTGTGCCCGGTGGAAACAATTTTACCCAAAAATGTGGCGTGGTCGGCTTAGACTTGTATTTCATTGTTTTTTAGGGTGAACAACTCGGTGCCCAACTAGGGACGAGGGAAAAACAATGCCTATAAATCAAACTCAAGAACAAGCAACCCTAGACGTGAAAACTGTTCCCACTCACCAAGCGAAACCGGCCCGATGAACCAGTGCAGGTTGCCTTCTCCGTTACCGATGATCAAGGAAAAGAAGGATGCAGTCACCGGCGGGTTCCCTACAGCTATGACCTTTTTTCCATCTCTTTCAGGAAAACGGTCGCTGAACATCCGCCGGGGTGTTGCCTCGATTCGCGAGAGTCGTACGCAGCGTCGAGCGATGTCAGCTTGAAACATCCTGACTAAACGTGCTGGAGCCCAAGAAGTACGGGGGTTCCAGCTCTTCTTCGCTAGCGGTAATGGGCCGTGAGAGCCTTGGGTATTTAAATTTCCACGAGAATCTGGAGGTTTAAGACTAATGATGTATGTATCTCACTCGAAATAGTGATATCTGCGAAGACCCAACGGGCTTGCTAGTCAGAGTAGAGGACATTGACATCTACGATTACATTCACTTCTCGCTCATTGAAAGTAGCACACCGGCAGACGATGAGGAGGAATTCGGAGAAATGTTCCATGTGGCTTTCGCTCATCGCTTCACTAAGCTTGGCAATATAGCGCTCAACCGGACATATGCCTAAATGGTCACTATTTTGCAAATACGAGAACAGGGAGGGTTCTGGACTACTTAAAACGGGTTTAACGAGCTGGAATCGCATGCTGACGCATCGTGCCGCTAGCAAGCTCTTTGTTTTGGTGCCGATTCTTCTTCTTTTGCCTTGATCGGAAAAGTTCCAACCTGCCTGCAGACCAGAGCCTCGCGGCTTTCTGATCCATGTCGAGCCCGGTGGAAAGGTTACGCCACCCTGAATGCTTACGGCGGCGGTTAGGCTTCCGCGTGTTTATGATTTCGCCGTTTCCGTCCCATTGAGGATTCCCTATCGCGGACTCTTGCTCGAAAAGTACGGTTCCCAAATCGCGCTTTACGCAGTCGCCGTCTTTTTGAATGTGTTTGCCGGTGTGTACGTCGCTGCACGGAAGTTGCTTCTAAAAGATACTGGTCGCAAGCTGGCTCGCATCGAGAAGCAGGATTACGGACAGGGGAAAGCATTTTTCGGAAGAGCTGAGCCGCCGTTTAGTGAGGAATGAGGGAAACGATGAGCCGCAGCGACAGTAGAGACGAGCGCGATCCGGCGAATGAAGCGCCAAAGCTGGGAGGGATGGTCTTGTCCCAGGGCCGCAGTGGAGGAGCGGACGTCGGCCAGTGATGAAGGCAAAGAAGAGCAGTCCAGCCCCTGTTCCAATCGAGGGCCGACTCCTGAGCCTCCACCTCCGCCCGTCGTTGTTCCCGAACGCGAGCTGTCTTGGCTCAGCGTGAAATGGAGAAGCGGCGTTCTCCGTTAGTGTAGATTCCGCCCCTGCGGGGCGGGGATTTCGAGGCATGGGGGTCTATCGTCCGATGACTGTTTCCATTCAGTGCACAGCGCCGCGAGAGGATGGGCTCCCGCGCTGCTGAGCATCGGCTCGATGAGCCCTACCAGGTTATCCCTTAGGCATGGTTGCATCCCTGCGGTGCCTGCTTCCGTTTGACCCGGCGAAGTCATTGTAGCTGCGCCTGACGTGACGGTGAAGACACTGCCTGTTGCCGACGAAGTTGGCGCTGGCTACGAGCTTGTTCTAACTTGCGATCGCGAGCCGCGTGGATCTCGGCCTGGCGTCCGGCGAGCCTGTCCTGCGGCGTCACATAACCGATGGCGCTGTGCAGTCGCACCGTGTTGTAGTGGTCCACATAGCTTTGAATCAAGCGACGCGCGTCGTCCAGGGTTAGCGGAGTAAGTGGCCGGATGCATTCTGTTTTAAGCGTTTTGTGCCACCTTTCCAGCTTTCCATTCGACTGCGGGTAAAACGGCGAGGTGCGCACGTGCGTCATGCCCGAGATACGAATGAACTCCTTGAAGTCGCGGGCGATAAATTTCGGTGCGGTTGTCGGAGATGATCCGCGGCTTCGCTTCCGGATACTTCTCCTTGGCTCCGTTCCAGATCATCTCGATGTCCGCTTCCTTCATCGACTCCCCAGATCCCAATGCACCAGAAGACGACTGCATCCATCCAGCACGCTGCACAAGTAATAGAACGTGCCCGACAGGTTGATGTCGGAAACATCGACATGCCAGTGCTGGTGCGGCTGGAGCGGCTGCCCGAAGCCGGTCCCTTCGCGACGGCTTCGGTTTCCAGCGCGACAGCAGTCCCGCTTGCTGCAACACGCGCCATACGCTCGCCGGACTCACGGCCACCACATCGAGATCTAACATCATGAACACGGCACGGTCAGGTCTTTGAGGGAATCGAATGAGAAGGGGTGACCGTGCGGGAGATCAGTTCGCAGCGCCCGTCGTGGATCACCGCGAGTGAGCGGAAGCCGTCATACTTCAACTCGAACACCCACTCTGGATGATCGAATGGCGCAGGCTTGAGAGACCAGCGGCATCGGCTGGAATGCCATCGGCCGGGAGGATATCAGACCGAATGGCGCGAACATGGCGGGTTGCCTGAATGGTGTTTAGGTCGCAACTCAAGGGAAAACTGTTCACTTTTGACCAGCTTTGCCTCCTCGAAAATCTGGATTATGCAGGAGTCAATGAACGTTATCAGGGCGATGGATGGTCTCAAATCATGAAGCCTGGTTTTGATGTTCGGCAGGCCGCTCGATTTGTTAGCCGATCCTGAAATCATCTTAGCGCAGAATCGACTTCCCCCAAAGACCTGCTGGAGAATTCCACCCTCATCCCGAGAGAGAAGGACTCGGTCGTTTACTGTACCTGTCCAAATGATAAAACCAGTCGTGTTATTTCGCGGCGAGCTTGCTGGAACTATTTCCCACTAGAAGTTGGCTTCTGGGAGCTCCCAGTGCAGTGAGTCCCCGGGTTCCTCCCGAACACATGGTGGCTGCACGAGGTTGCCTGGGAAGGCTTGGGTAGCCATTCAAGAAATTTACCCGAATCCGCGCTCCGGCGGGGCTTTTCGAGAGATTCTTTTGCATTTCGGTCTGGCCGGTTAGCGGGAGTCAGACCCGCTAACCGATTCTGACAGACGAAGCAGCTCGACTACGGCGTTTTTGTACCCATGATCGGCAGACCATCGCCCTTCGATCGGCCACAGAAACGGGCGGACTCGATCCTTTTCCAGGCTTCGGATGAGGCACTCAGCTCATTCGCAGGACCCAACAATAGTGAGTATCGAACTCCGGCACTACCCACTCTACGACTGCGCTTGCGGCACTGGCGGAATGCTCACGGTGGGGGGAAGGACCACATGGAACTGAAAGAATAAACCCGGCGCACTAGGATTTGGGGTTTCGCGAAAATCTCCAATACAGCCGGAAGCTAGCTCCACGTTGATCTGCACCGCGACCGGCTGGCCGTTTTTCATGGCCGGCTCGAACTTCCAGGTCTTCACTGCTTCGATCGCTTTCTCGTCCAATCCCAAGCCGAGGCTCCGCGCCACGCGAAGATCACGCGGCCTGCCGTCCGGACCCACGACCAGCCAGGAGACCCAGGTGCCCTGGTACTTCGCCTTGCGCGCTTCTTCCGAATACTCGGGATCGGGCTGGTAGATGACCCGCGGCGCGCTCACTCCGCCGCCTACGCGAAACACTCCGCCGCCAACGCCGCCGCCGCGGCCTTCGCCAACGCCGGACCCGGTGCCTACACCGACGCCGCCGCCAGAACCTGATCCAATTCCGCCACCAGAACCGGTTCCGTTTGACGGAGGCCCGGAAGGCAGATGTGACATCGGATCACCAAGATTTGGCAAGTTATTCGAAGCCAGCTTGACCTGGGGTGGAATGACGACCGTGGGCTCAGCTGTGAGCTTGGGGTTGTCATCCGGAGCCCGCCACCATCGGAGGCGTAATTTGCTCCATCGACTGCTTGGGTAGCTTGCCCTTGGGTGCCTGGAATTTGTCGCGGTCGCCACCGCCACCGCCGCCACCGACCTGCGTTTTGGAGTGCTGCCAGAGGAGGAACATCGTCGGGAGAAACCAGAGTGATGGACTCGTGCGAGCTTCACAATCTCTGAACCACTCTTCGACCCATCAGCGTAATGCCGATGATGGCCGCGATCACCACCACATGCGCTATCGTCGATCCTAACACACCGTTCTTCTTGTAATCGTAAAATCCCCAGATATCCTTGACCGGGACTGCATTCAAGATCAGCACCAGCAGAGGTAACTTCTTGGGGAAGAAAAATTCATCGAGGTTCTGAAACAGCGACTTCCACAACGGCTGTTCCAAGGTGGTCTTCGGAAATAGCAAGTTGAGTTCGGGCTCGGATTCGACGTGGGGTTTCAAATCGACTGTTGACATAATTAGCCCGAATTCAGATTTCCTTGATAAGGAATCTCGCCATTAAGTTGCTTTCCGAAACGCGAATACTTCCGGTATCCGTCTCTCAGCGCATCTGCTGAATGTGACGAACAGGGAGTTTCCGTTGCGACGTTCTTGTAATGGGAAGTGAGTGCGCGGAAGAGTTGGAGAGGCTTCTCCTACCCCACCGGTGGATCACGTTGGCGAATTGCCTGTTGGAGTCTCGGCTCTGGCGGTACAGTTGGCAACATCACATTTACTGATTTCTTGGGCACCGCCTCACCTCGCTGACTCCGAATCGATTAATCGCATGAATGTCAGCCAGCGACAGGATCCCGAGCTAGGCTGCCGTTTTGCTCTGCGGCCCAAACGCCTTGTTCAGCCGCGCGTTCAGCAACGTCTTGTCTTGCTTTGACATCTAACCTGTCGTGTCAAAGCCAATAAAACTCCGGTGAGTCTCGCGCCGAAAGCCGAAGTTCGCTGCCAAGCAGGCGGCGATGTTTCGACAAGCCCTCATGGCGCTAAATCGCGGCCGCGTTCCTTACGTCGTGTCGGGCGCCTTTCGCGCTGCAAATTCACGCTGGGATCTGGCGCGCCACCAAAGACCTGGATTTATTTTTCACGCCGGAAGATGTACCTGCCGCATTCCGCTCTCTCAAAGCAGGGGTTCCGCTGCCAGGTCAAAGATTCAGTCTGGCTGTACAAGGCGCATCGCAACGGCTTCTTCATTGACCTGATTACCGGCATGAGCAACGGCGTGATCAAGGTAGACCGTTTGTGGATCGAGAACTCGCGCCCCGCCGTTGTTCTCAATGTAAGCCCGAGTGCTCTCTGCGGAAGAATTGCTGGTCTCGAAGCTTTTCGTGGTCCGCCGCGAGCGGTTCGACCGTGCCGATATCGCGCATATCATCTACTCCAGCCAGGGAAACCTCGACTGGGAGCGGATTCTGGCATTAGTGGGTGAGCACTGGGAGATCTTGCTGTTCGCCATGGTGTTATATCGCTACGTATATCCGGCGCACAGCCGCTACGTGCCGTTCTGGATTTGGCAACGACTGCTGATTCGTTTCGCCAATGAATTGACGAACCGCGATCCTTCCGCCAAGTTCAGGGGCAGTCTGGTCGATGACAAGATGTTCGCCATTGACGTGGCCGAGTAGGGGATGGAGAACGCGCTGGTTACCCATCGCTCCGAGGCGGGAGGCCAGCGGCCTCAGAAAGCGGACGAATGAGAGTCGGAGCCACCGCCGACCTGCATTTTGTCTCTCCGAAGTTTGGCGTGGTCCACGATCAGCTCGGCCAGGTTCGAGACCAGGCAGACGTACTGGTGATTGCAGGGGGACTTCACCAACTATGGCAAGCCCGAGGAGATGGAACCGTTACTTAATTTTCTGGTGCGGCTACGTTTGCCTATCGTCGCTGTGTTGGGGACGCACGATTATGAAAGTGGAGCTCAGGTTGAGTTGATGCGCATGATGACGGAAGCCGGAATCAAGCTTCTGGACGGGACGGCCTATCAACGCGACAACGTGGGTTTCGCAGGTACCAAAGGCTTTGCCCGGAGGCTTCGGACGCGGCGCACTGACCGCCTTCGGCGAACCGAAGTCAAGGCCACACCAACATCGCCTGCTCCCGCGCCTCCAGTCAAGTTGGTATCGCAGCCCGTGACCGCCTCTGAGCCTTCTGGAGCCGCCATGGCAGTCACAGTGCCAATCGGAGGGAATGCAGTGTCGCCTAGAATAGCATTCACTGTGTCCAAGAAATCCTCTGGCTTTAGCGAGTAATGATCAAAGATTGGGCCGTCACGTCCGTTGGGGCGGCTGACGGTCCCAAAGTTCTAGCAGGCTGCGGAAAACGAACCCGCGGACTTCATTGCCCCTGGGCTTGCGATTTTTGTGAGTTGGAGAAGGGGTTTGACTGCATCCGCTAATGGCCAGAGGATCTGCGAAAAAGACTAGACGATCTAACCTAGCAGCCCCCTCGTGGCAGCATACCCTAACGGTACAGTAAACACTGTATGGATAAGCGCCAAGACGCGTGGCACCATTCAGTCCCATCGACCCTACATGCGCGTCGCTCATTGCAGAGCCTCGCGCTTGTCTCAAGGAATCGCCACTATGAACACCGCCACTTGAAAGGGTTTATATCCCCAGTCATGGAAAGACCTTTTCCAAGCCGCCATGCTCCGAGTCGGATGTGAAGAAGTTGCCGGAGCGCATCGCTGACGCGGAAGCCGCCCTGGTAATGCGGGCAGAGAGTTGTTCTATACATCCGGACGCAGTTTATTTCGGTCACCGGACAGCTCTTCAACCTCAGATTATGGGAAGTTCAATAAGAAAGGCGCCAAGCCTCCGAAGTCCTGAATCTCCGAAGGCGTTCCAGACTCCCAAGCAGATATACCCCCTTATTGCCTAGAGACGGTCAAACCGCTAAGATCCTGACATCCAACACTCAAGAATTGTTCTCTTCGTCAGAAGATCCACCGAACGTGGTGTTTGCACGAATCGCTTAATTCCGGATTGCAGTGCGCGTGAAACACATGAGCTCCGATTCCGATTCCCAACGCTGATCCTGCCAGCATGTCCGACGACCAGTGATCCCGGGCCATGAACCGGGTGACCGTCACGATGGTTGCCGCCCGTAGGCCGCGCCTGTACCCACTTTTGCTCGATATTCGTGTGACACTACCGTCGCCATCGCGAAGGTGAACATAGCGTGTCCACCTGGAAATGAAGTGTTGATGTTGTGGTGCTTCCAGAAATCTCCATTCCCGTTGCCTTCATCCGGGCGTTGCCGTGCCGCCAGTAACTGCATCGGTGTGTAGATCGGAATGTGTTAATCAACGTTTCCAGTTCCAGCACTCCCGTTTCCTTGGCCGTGCGGATGATCGCCCTTGATGCCCCATATCCACACCCCACCCAGCGTCGCTCCCAGCCCCGCAATCGCAACGTCGGAAGTGGCTTGATAAAACGTGTAATGTGCATTGCCGATGTGGTTCTCAATGTGCCGGTCCGTGGCCAAAAGTGCTGCCGTTCCTCCTAGCACTAGGGCGTCCACTTAAAGTTGGAAGGCTTGAAGGGGGCGCGATAGAGTTCCCTCTGGTCCTCCAAGGTTCTCTTCACAGAGCGTGCATTACCAGTCCTTGATGATCGGACTTCAGCGTTTGGCTCTGTGGCCCCAGCGAGCTTTCCGTCGCGTCGTGTCCATCCGAGTCTTCTCCCTTTGCGTCTCGTTCAAACGCTCCCGGAGGCATGGTCGAGATGTCAAACTTTCCGCCCGCGGGATGATCCGAAACGTGTCTTCTTCTTACCGGAGAGGGCAAAGATGGCAAGGCTTCAAATGATTCCGTTTGGCCACGGGCGCTGTCCGGAGACAGCGTGCACGCGAATAACGAGCAGACAGAGAATTGTGTAAGTATCGTTCCAACGTGGGTGCAAGCGTCACTCTCCGCCATGTGTGCTGGGCCCGAACCTCGATGCTCAGGAAAAGTTGACGGCTTCGGTTTGCTTGCACTTTGTTCACGCACCCAGCTTTGGGTCTCCGGGTGTCTGCGGCCGGACTCAGGTAAATCCTGTACGCCTGGATTCAATTGGCTGCGGAAGTCCGCCGAAACAGGCGAGCATAGTTCTAATAGTCTCGCTACACGCTTGTTCTCAATTACTCTACGGTGTTTAACCGATAGCAGCTTTGGTTTGTCAAGCGCAACATCTGGTTGGGAATTAGGAGACACCGCGCCGTTGTTCCCTCATTTTGGTGGTGTAGTGGAGGATTTGTGACAAATCGCCGCTTTTTGGTCGTCACCCTGGCTGCTTGTTTCTTGGCGTTCCAAGAGCCGAGAACCGGAAGACGGCTGTAATGCGTTGAAGGGCAGGGCCAACGCTGAGATCGGGATCAGTGAAAGACTTTCGTAGGACAGCAACCCAGCACTGTACTCCGGCAGGCGCCGTAAGCTACCCGCCATCCGGCTATCTCCGCCGAGGCACGCCCCTCTGCGGCGGCAATCGGTCTCGCGTACGAGAGCAGGAACTTTCCGGGCTCCTCAGTCATTGGCATGTGACCAGAATGTTCAAACCAGACCAGGTGTTTTTTCAGCGGTACGGCGATCTTGTCGACCGAACTCAGATCGCTTGCCGAGACAAGTCAGGAAGCAAGTACGGTGTAAAGAAATTGTTGCCATCCCAGATGTACCTCCAATTAATCGGGTGATAGCTGCGAGATCACCGTCCGCTCGATTACTCGTCCGGATCACCCATGCACCACCGAAGTAGCCGACCCATTCGCGTTGGACGTACAGGTCCTTGATCGGGATGGGGCGTCCAGTTGCCGCATAAGGAGCGATTGCTTCGAGCTGGCGCACGGCCTCGGAGTTACCTGTCTGACGCGCTGCATCCATTGCGAAACTCCAGCCGCGACGCTCGTTTTCCGGTCCGTTAATCGATTGGCAAACGCCGATATAGGAGTAAAGTCATTCCGGATGACGCTGTGCGAACTGCAGGCCGAGGGAGCTGCCATAACTGTGGTCGAGAACAAAGATGTTATCTTTGCCGAACTCGCGACGCGCCCACGCCGTCATTTCTTCAACATCGGAGATCATGCGCTCAGTTGTGAGCGTGGGCACGATCTTGTCAGGATGGGTGACCGATCGGTTTTTCAAGCGCCGCGCTGGTCCCATTGAACGACGGTGAAGTATTCCTCCAATCCTCGCGAGAACCATAACTCATTGGAATCGAGACATAACCCGGACCGCCATGGATGTACAGGAGTACCGGATTGTTTCGATCTGTGTTCCTACCGACACCCATTGCTCAGATTCCGCTGACACGGAGTTTCTCGAGCCGCTCGATTCCATTTGCGGCGAGGATCTTGCGCGCGGTGGCGATGATTGCTGCCGCCTCGGCGCGGTTCGTGGATTTATTGGGCGATACATCTGTCGCCAGCCCCGCCACAGAGAGCACCAGGAGTGCAGCCATGAGTGCGCGGACAGGTTACGCGGACAGGTGTGATGCTTACGATGGAACTGAAATTCATTTCTTCACCTGGATTCACGATTCGATTAAATGGCGTGAGGTTGGGATGCTCGCCCGTACCGATAAGTACTTCTCCTAGAAAGCTGGTTTCTGTTGATGTGGCGGACTTCAGGTGTTGGTAGAGCGTGGCGACATCTGAGAGCTCAGATTCAACTTGGATGATCTCATGCCGACGATGCAGTGACACGAAGCAATAACTTTCCTTGAAAAGTGCATGGAAGTGCTGAGTGATGACCAACACCATAGAAGCCCACTGCATCACAGAAACACAGGTTGTCCGTCCGGATGAGAAGGTGTCCGATATCGTCGATGGCGTACCCGAAGAATATCTCGCTGCATCCGTATTCGAGACGAGCCAAACAGCGCTCCAAGAATGTTGCCCACCCTCCAGGTTGTCACTGTATCTCTTGTTGGGGTCGCTATGAGCCTGGCGTTGGCGCATGCCCTCGAATATCCGGAAAAATCTCGCCTTGATCAGCGGACGTACAACGCTGCACTAATCGAGTGAAAGGAACACACGAACCTATTGTGGGCGTTTCCGAGGAGGCGGGCGATGACCGAAAGACAGGATCACAACCAAAAAGCACAGATCACATCGAAGATACATGAGCTCATTGGGTGCATGTGCGTGGTCACCTCCAAGCCGGAGGGGGACCGCCGCGGAATCATCGAGCGGATCGAATCGCTAAGTCTTGCAACGGACTTCCCGGAGAGCTTCGAGCGCAGTCAGTTCAAAGTGCAGCTCACCTCAGGCGACATCGT
>CAWDFF010000012.1:0-129614 GCA_963801545.1 Terriglobia bacterium
TTAAACACGAGGTCGAGAACTTGGGCGATACCGCCTATAACGCGGTCTACATTGGAATCAAAACGAAACGGGCAGCGGCTATGCCGCCGAGGTCAATCCCCGCGGGTGGCCCACCCGCCATGGATGCACAGACGAAAAAGATCCTGAATGCCTATATTTTGGCTTCAGTAAAGCACTAATTATCGTTCGGCCGAGCGAAGGCTGACGCTTAGCAAACCCGCGGGGCTGGATCCTCTTCCCCGCATGATCCGCGCGGCTAATGCTCCCGACTGCCGTCCCGCTTCTTCGTAGTCTCGCGAGAGCACAATCTGCGCGCCATCGCTGCCTGTTGCCGTTGAAAGAGATCATGCGGTCAGCTGGAACCTGAGAGCGACACTTCGCCTAAAACGTTTGACTGTCTAGTCTTATATCCATAAGATTTAAACTTCATCTTTTCCTCTGTTGCCCCTTAGCTCTTACGCTGCGTGCTTACAGGGGTGATACAACACGGGCGCGGCGACGCGAAGGCCGCGCTGCTTCGCGAAACAAAGCCTTGACAGTCGTCCATGGGAGTGGATCCTGGAACGTACTTATCCCTAACCCGGCAGCTAGTGAGTCCGCTTTCGCGGTCCATCAACGCCGTCCACGTCAATTCGGCCAGCCGCCAAACCCGCGCCGCCGGTAATTGCGCCGACGACCAGAGTGCTCCATTTCGGGGGCGTGACGAGCGGCATGGGTGCCTCGTTCCAGACGCCGCGTGAACTTTGTCGTCCGACATCGTCAACGACGTATCTGGAACCTGTCTCAACAATATCCTCGGCTGTGGTAGAGGACTTTAGTAGTGGTAGCGATTTCGCCGGGAAGTCTAAAGCCAAGTTGATTGATTGAGGCGGCGGAGGTTGTGGCGCGATCAACGGGGTTTCAACTGTCGGCGCTTTGGGCATAGAAGAATGTGCCAGCTTCGCGCCGGCAGGTTTTTTCCGGGCAGAGTCCGAACGGGCATTGCGAGGTCGAAATAAGGAACGATTCAGATGAGTCGGTGAGTAGAGAGAAAGTCCCAAGCCGGAGGCTAACAGTAATGCAACACTTGCAACAATTGAAACGAATCCTGCTCGGATGGCTTCTCTGCCAGCAGAATCGACGGAAGGCTCGCTCAAGAGAGCGCGAACTCTGACTGCGAGCAAGGACTTGGAAGAGAAGAAACTTATTCCCGCGAATAGGTTTCCCCCTTCCATACACCAGCGGGCGAGTCTAGTAAGGCATTCGGCGTACCCCAGGCGTGCGTCAGTGCGATCCCGCACGACCGCGTAATCGCAAGCCAATTCCCGCTCCCATCGGAGATGTCGATACGCTATCCATACCAGGGGATGAAAGAAAACCAGCCGGCATCCCAAAGCCGCAAGCCGATCCCACAAGTAATCGTGCTGTCTCACGTGAACAAGTTCGTGCCTCAGAACCTCATCGAGTTGGTCGCTGTCGAGGTAAGGAACGAGTTCGGTGGGCAATAAGACATGACTCCGCCACCAGTAACAGGTGGCGGGGGAGCGCAGCTCTGAAGCGAGGCCCAGTTGACAGCGGCCAACATTCAACTGCTGGCAAAGTCGCCGAAAGCGCCCCTCCAGTTGGGGTGAAGGCGGTTGAGTGAGTCGCAGCACCGCTTTCAGTTGCACTGATCTGAAAAGCAAATGCAACAATAAGACGAGTAGTAGGAAGGCGTAAGAGTACCCGGCCGTGGGGGCCAGCTTTCCGAAGTTCGAAGCCGAGACGTCTTCCACAGGGATGGCCAGATGCAGCGCAGCCATCGGCGGCCGGAGTTCTGAGCGAAACGCGAAGTGAGTCGGACCACCTGCCCGGGCTGGTACCCACAAGAAAATCCACGCGACAGTCGCCAACAGCAAAAAGCCGCCCCACATTCGGACGCGGATGCGAGCATCACGGATGAAAGCACAAATACACAGTGTCGCCAGGTAGCCCAGGACGACCTGCAGAAAATATGTGATCCAAGCGCTAAGAATCGCGAGCGAGCCGTCGAACCACATAATGTTCCAACCTTTAGCGATGGGTCTTGCGTCCAACAGTGCTTGCTTTGCGATAGCTGCGGATCAGGCCTTCCAGTTCCTCCAACTCTCCTGTCCCAATCCGCTCGTCCTCTAGCAGATTCACGAGAAGTTCAGACCGCGAGCCCCGGAAGTACCTTTCAAGCAAAGACCGCAAAGAAACCCGACTGACCTCGTGTCGCTTCACCCGCGGTCGATAGACGAAGGCCCGCCCACGGAGCGAGTGAGTGACAAATTTTTTGTTTTCCATGATGCGCAATACGGTTTGGACAGTCTTGTAATTTAGCGGACTATCCGTTTCCGAAGCTCGCACAAAATCTTCAATTGTGCCTTCCTCGAGACGCCAAAGAATTTCGAGGAGACGGAACTCTGCTGCAGTCGGTATGACTATTGGTCGAGACACCTGAACCTCTCTCAGAGATGAAGACCTACCGGACGCGAGTCCCTCATCGAGGGAACGCAACTTCCATCTGGAGCCGAGCATTTGGAGCTTAACACCTTGACGAAGCCCCATCAACTTAACTGAATAAGACTAAAATTGAACTCACTCCATCCGCAACGCGTCGATAGGATTCAGGTTCGCTGCTTCGCTGGCGGGCCGATATCCGAATAACACGCCAACTCCGCTAGAAACGACCAGCGCGACGAACACTGCCATCCAAGAAACGCCGATAGGTAAGACATCATTGATCAGTCGGGCCACAGACCACACGAGGGCGACTGCCATTACCACCCCCGCCACGGCGCCAACCAGGCTGATGAAGAATGCCTCCAGCAGAAATTGCACTCGAATCTGAGCTGGTCGTGCCCCCAGGGCTTTCCGGAGGCCAATTTCGTGGGTTCGCTGTGAGACATTGACCAACATGATATTCATGATGCTCGTTCCGGCGGTGACCAAAGTCAAAGCGGCAATAGCAAGAAGGACAATACTCATGGCGACTGCGATCCTGTTAACAGTCTGAAGAAGAGAAGACAGATTCTCGACCGAGTAACGGGCTCCTTTGCGGTGGCGGCCGCTCAACAAACGGTTTATTTGCCGGGTCATAGCCGGCACCTCGTCGGGCGATTGTGCCTGCGCATACAGAACCTGAAAGAAGTTGTCGCCTGTGATGTTTTTCACCAGAGGAAAGGGAATGAGCAACGTCTCTTCCTGTATCTCGGATTGCCCAAAGGTGGGTACTCCCTCTTTGAACGTTCCAATGATAGTGCAACGAAATTGGTCGACCCGGATGGTATTGCCCACAGCGGGGTTCACACCAAATGCCGTTTGAGCCATGCGGTCAGTAATCAGACAAACCTTGAAATGAGCCAGAAAGTCTTCCCCGTCGAAATATCTGCCAGACGTAATCCGCAGGTTGCGGATTTCCTCAAAACCCTGGGTGACTCCGACTAAGCGAGGGTGGAACGCCTTGCCGTGGAGTTGGAAGTCAACCGGAATGTCATACGTACCAGCGACGGCACCGACCCCCGGCAGCATCTGCCGCATGGCTGCAAGGTCATCTGGCGTCAATTCGTCCTCCAGCGCAGAAGAGGCCCCACTTCGATCAAGAGTGGCATAAGCAAGGTTGGCACCGATCCCCTCGACCTGAGAGATCATGTAGACCTTGCCGGTGGAAGTGATTGTGACAACCAACACGATCGCCGCGCTTCCGATCACCACTCCCAGCATGGTGAGAGAAGCCTTCAGTCGATCGCTGGCGAGAGCCCACAAAGCAAAATGGACGCTCTCCTCCCACCGGATCGCGCGTCTTTTGTTTGCGTCAAGGAAGCGCATTGTTGGTCAGCAAGTAGTTGCCGGCGTTCTCGGTTACGATGCGCAGGTTGGGCCGGCCAACAAGTTGCTCCAGGCGAGGCAGTTCCCTACCGTAGGCGAGAAGGTAGCAGCGGCCCGATCCCCTCCACAGCGACACGAACTCGCGGTCCTCAATGAACACACTGGGGGCACTGGGTGCATAAGAACCGTACTCCAGGTTGTTGTTGCGACCGTTCAGTAAGAGTGCCGTGCGGCTCGTATAGAAAAACACGGACGAGAAAGCGTAGTAAGAATTGGCTTCGATCAGTTGTCCTGGAGGACTCAGCTGCAGGCTGCGAGCCAGCGGATAAGAACCCAGATACGCGTCGAAGCGGACGAGCGCGATCCGGGTAGCCTGAAAGAAGATGACCATGCCAGCGGCGACAACGAGGACTAGTCTCTTGAAATTACTTCGCGATCTGACGATGCCAATCGCAATCCCTCCGAATGCGAGAGCAGCCATGGCCAGTGGGAGTTTCAAGTAGGCAAATGCATTGAGAGTCAGGTCTCGCAAGTGTCCCATGGACAGGGTGTAGAGTTCGGGGTGTTGGGTTAGCGCCCCGGAGATGTCGCCCCGGGCAGGCAGCGGCCAGACCAGCACAAGCAGCACAGTGAGCGCTGCGCACAGGAGCGTCGTAGCCGCAAGGAGAACGTAGGTGGCCGCTCGCACTCTTCGACCTCCAGCGCTGATGGCCGATCCAACGAGCAGCGCCAGCGCAGGGTAGATCGGCATAGAGTAGTACTCCTGTGTGGTTGAGAAAGTGAAAAACAACATCACCACGCCTACCCAGCAAACCGCCATCAATTTGGTTCGATCAGCCCGCGAAGAGGGACTGGTTGACAGCCTCGGGACACCCAGCAGATAAACCGACCAAGGGAACAACCAAACCAGATTCAGCAGCCAGAACCATAGCCTAGGCACAGTGTTGTAATCACGCGGGTATCGTAGGTTTAGGAAACGCAAAAGGTGTTCATTAATGAAGTAAAACCAGAAGAATCCGCGGTATTCGCCTGGCCCGCTATGCATCGAAAACGCGAAGTACGGTGGATTGTATCGAATTGCGAGCACGTGCCACGGCACGGCGATCGCCAGAGTGATGGTGATTGCCGTCCCCAGAGTCAATCGACGCCACGCCTCGATACAGAAAAGTTGTCGAGTGAGGGCCATGTAGGCAATTCCCGCCAGCACCGGAAAAACCACGGCGATCAGACCCTTGAGCAACAAGCCAGTTCCCAGACACACACCCAACATGACCGACCAGCGAAGCGGAAGACGTTCTTCTGGTTCAAGCAGCGACAGCCATGCCCAGATGGCGCCGGTGATGGTCAAAGTGAGCGCAGCATCAGGGATCAGAATCCGCGTGAACAAGAAGAGTCCGACCGAGGTGGCGATAGCGACACCGGCGTAGAGCCCTGCTTCCTCCTCAAACGCCCAGCACGCGAAACGATAAGTAACCCAGCACAAAATCACAGCTGCCAAGGCAACGGGCATACGTGCAGCCCAATCATGAACCCCGAAAGTTTCGTACGACAGTGCGATCAGCCAGTAGATAAGCGGCGCCTTTTCGAGATAGGGGACGCCGTCCAGCCGCGCTGTCACCCAGTCGCCCGACGCCAGCATGTTACGAGCGATCTGCGCCTGGACTGCATCCACATCGTCCATAAGACGAGGTGGGCTAACCACGTTTACGAAAAAAACGAAGGAAGCTACGAGTATTACAATCCAGCCCCGTCGAGGACTTCGACGCTCGGGATCAATGGTCTCGCTTCCTCTGACGCCGACTCGATCTTCCATCGCTTCATCCAGATCAACAAGACCATCAGGCCCCATAGGTGATACCCCAGATTCGCTCTTCTTTCCAGATGCGCGCTGATCTGTTGCTTCACAGCCGGCCAATGAAACAGCCCCGTCGCTAAGACAGCTTCCTGCGATAGCGTGTCGAGCAGCAAAGGGCGGAGGACCCCGCGCAGCCACTCATGGATCGGGACATCGAAACCAATCTTTGGCCGTCGCAGCACACTACGAGGCAATTTGTCTCTCATTAGGCGGCGGAGCACGTACTTGGACTGAGATCCCCGCAGCTTGAAGCGTTCCGGCAGGCCGGCAGCGAAGTCGACGATTCGTGGATCGAGAAAGGGCGGCCGGACTTCCAGCGAATGAGCCATGCTGATCCGGTCCACCTTGTACAAAATATCGTCGGGCAAATAATACCGCTGGTCGAAGTCCAGATAGCGCTGTAGACCGCGGCCGCCAGCCATGCTGTCGAGCACAGCCTCTAGCGGGCCGGGATCGGCAAACAAGAATAGGCGCTCCTTTTCGGCTTGCGAAAATGTTCCGTTCCAGAACACATGCGCCGATTCTGGCGATAACAAGGAACCCCGCAGAAATCGCTTGAGCTTGTACTCAAAACTGATCTTCTCGTCGGACACGGGCAGGAGTGTCGCAATTGCCAAGGCTGCCTTGCGCAATCGAGCGGGAATCTTGCGAGCGATCTCGCAGTAGCGATCGGCGCGATAGGTAAGGTAGCCTCCGAACAGCTCATCCGCTCCTTCGCCCGTAAGAACGACCGTAACATCTCTGCTCGTCATCTGGGCGAGGAACCAGAGCGGCAAGGCTCCTGCGTCTGCGCTGGGCTCGTCAGAGTAGAAGGCGATCCGTTCGATAGCATCCACAAGGTCGGCGCTTTCGCTAAGATCGAACTCCGAGTGCCGTGTGCCGAAACGGCCACTGACTTCCCTGATGTATCTGCTTTCGTCGAACGAACGCCCATGGAAAGTAATGGAATAGGTTTGCAGAGGACTCTGATGCACATTCGCCGCATAGTGCAGGATGGCAGATGAGTCCAGGCCTCCACTGAGCCAGATACCAACCGGCAGGTCGGAAACAAGTTGTTCTTTTAGCGATTGGGTCAGCAGGCCGTCCAGTTCATCGCAAGCGGCATCGATTGAGCTCGGGGCCTTTTGTGGACTCCCGGCATCGACATAAGAGTGCAGGCTGCAACGGCCGCTCTGCCATTCTAGATAGTGTCCCGGCATGAGCTTTATGATGCCTTCCACCAAAGTGAGAGGCCCGGGAACGTAGTTCAGACTGAGAAAGCAGTTAAGACCCGCGAGGCAAATATTGCGGCGTATCGCGGGGTGCAGGAGAATACACTTAAGCTCGGAGCCGAAATAGATTTCGCCGCCTTGAAGGCAGTAATAAAGAGGCTTGATTCCCATGCGGTCCCGCGCGAGGATGAGGCGACCTTCTGACCGTACCCAGATCGCGATCGCGAACATTCCTCGCAAACGCGAGAAACACGAACCACCCCAACGCAGGAAAGCGTTGAGGACCACCTCAGTATCGCACCGCGTTTCAAACCCGAATCCCTCGCCTTCTAGCTCAGCCCGCAATTCGGGGTAATTAAAAATTTCTCCGTTGAACACGACGACTACATCCCGGTCAGGACTAAACAGTGGCTGGTCACCCCCGTCCAGATCGAGAATTCGTAGGCGGGTCGCTCCTAGAGAGATTCGTTCAGAGCAGAAAGTGCCTTGATGGTCGGGACCCCGGTGAACAAGAGCTTCCAGGGCTGACGATAGAACACCTTTGGGCAAGGGTTTCGCGACATGTGAATAACCGAGAATCCCACACATGGGATGCGCTCCAGTTGACCAGGAAAGCTCTTAAGGATGATGCCGCCCCGTTCTCTAAGTCTTAATCACTTAAGACAATATTGTCAATCTGATTCCGAAGCTAGCGCCCAGACAAACCGGGTGCGAATCTTCAATCCCAAAGCCGGGTTCTCCGAGGCTGACTCGAATCGATGCTTGACAAAATACGTCTTAACGATTTAAGAGATACCTGGTGTTATTGAAAACGACTCGGCGGCAAAAGCGGAAAGGGGATACACCAAGCGCCTTGTCGAATCTTGATCTGCCGCTCTCTGAGTCACAACCAGTTTGTGAACTGTGCCGGTCCAACCCCGCCTCGTTTCGCTATGAAGTGTTCTCTGACGAGGGTCTCGTTACAGGAGATTGCTGCCTGCGGTGCTTCCCTGATCTTCTGCGGGCAACACCGTGTGGCCTAAGTGTTGAGACGCGAGAGCCCTAAGGAGTCGTTGGACCGCACTTTGGTGAGCAAACAACTGTCTCCACAGCGGCTTTCCCGCAGCTGTCCACACCTGGCCTGTGCCGAAACCCTTCGAATGTCTGTTGCAGTAAAGAATTGATATCCAAGACTCGTGCCGGGCAAGATATGGAGGGCCGAAACTACATGGTTTTTACCCGCTAAGACTCAGTTTCTGTAGTGCCTGTCATCCGACCAGAATAGGTCCGATTGTCCAAGCAACCAAGAGTTTTGAGCGCAATCAATTGCTTCCTATCATCTGCAACTGCCCACACGGGAGTGTTAGACTCACCGCCAGACTTTAACGCTTCCTTCGCAAGGTCGGCAGATGCGGTTTGTTATCAAGCGTCTCCTTTTGGGTTTCATCCTGATCGTTTCGGCTTCTGTGGCGCTGCTCCTTTCCGACCTTGGACGGAGAACCGCCCAGGCCCGGAGCGTGCCGCACGTCGGGCTTCTCCAGCATGCTTCGACAATGCTGCTGGACGAGGGCACGCGGGGCGCGATAGACGGCTTAGCCAAGAACGGGTTCATTGACGGCAAAACGATCGTCATAGACAAGTTCAACGCGCAAGGCGATATTTCTGTCGGAAATTCCATTGCCAAGGAAATGGTCAATGCCCGTTATGACTTGTTGCTTACGATTAGCACTTTGTCGTTGCAAGCTCGATTCTGGTAGTCCTTTCGCTTTCAGCCAACACCGCTTTCGCCGACTTCCCGCGGCTGTGCCGCGCCATCGCTCAGCACAGCTTCTTGCCCCACCCGCTCACGGTACGCGGACGGCGTCTCGTCTTCGCGGAAGGAGTCTATGCCCTGGCGATCCTGACGGCTGTTCTGCTAATAATTTTTGGCGGCGTGACCGACCGGCTGATTCCGCTTTATGCAGTGGGCGCATTTTTGGCGTTCACGTTGTCGCAGGCCGGAATGGTAGTGCACTGGAGAAAGACCGGCGGCGCGGGCGCGTGGAAGAGCATGCTCGTTAATGGCATCGGTGCGGTTGCGACTGCAATCACCGTTGCCGTGGTGCTTGTAGCCAAGTTCGTCGAAGGCGCCTGGATCCAAATCACGATCGGGAAGCTTGGTATGCGTCACTCGCGTAGATTCTGGGCGCCCGCATCTCAAGCTGACGAGCAAAAGCATACACAACAGTACGATAATTGTGCATCCAGTCGGCGGATGGTCGGCGATTCGGAAACTGGGAACTACAGCCGGGTAAGTGATCAACTTCCTGTTTGCCCGTCACTCGGGCACAATATCTGTAGATTGCGGTTTCGCCCCGACAAGGTTGCTGCTGGGCTTTCTACATGAGAAGAGCGTAGGCGTATTACACCGCGCTGAATGCGCTGAAACTCCTTCAATGAAGCCGATTCACTCCTCGCGCAGCAGTATCATAGGATCAACCGACAGCGCGCGTCGCGCCGGAAGCCACGTAGCCAGTAGCCCCAGCAGCCCCATAGCTACAACCACGCCCGCCAATACCAGCGGATCGCGCGGAGTTGCCTGATATACGATGAGAGCGAGCACCCGGCTCGCTAGAATCCCCAGGAACAATCCTGCCGCCGAACCAAATGCCAGCACTTTGAAAGCCCGTCCCAACGCTGCTTGTAACACTTCCCTACGCTGTGCACCGAGGGCGACGCGGATTCCCAACTCCCGCAGACGCTTGCTGACCGAATATGCAGCCATTCCGAACATGCCAGTTACTGCCAACATCGCGCCCATCACACCCATCACACCCAGCGACACCGTGGCCATTTGGGCGGGAAACAGATTTCCGCCGATTTCATCGATCCGCATTTCAATTACAACCGGCAACTCTGCATCTATTTGGTGAAGCGTGCTCCTGATGGCCGGCCCCAGTTGCTGGGGATCGCGGCTGGAGCGCACCACGAGCCATGCGGAGTTGCCGGGAAACTGCAAGATGGGGAGAAACATGGCCGGTTGTGGATTTTCGGTGAGCTTCCCGTACTTTCCGTCTTCTGCAACACCGACCACTTGTATGCGCGTACCGTCCGGCATCTTGTAATAACCGCCGACCGCATTGGGTACGGAGCCGAAGATTCTGCGCGCAAACTCCCGATTCACCACCGCTACTCGCGGCGAGTTGGTGTCGTCGTGCCAGGTGAAAGCCCGGCCGGATAGCAACGTTGTGCCCTCGGCGTGAAGGTATTCGGGAGATATGTGGTACATGTAGACGTTGGCGGCGGCATTCGATGGCCGCAGATCTGTCGTGCTATCGGTAAAGATATTCGAGCCGTTTGAGTCATTTAGCAGGAGCGCATCGGTCAGTCCCACAAACTCTACGTCGGGAATCGTCGCAACGGCATCCATCATGCGCTTTTGCATGGGGGCCACTCGATCGCCGCTGTAACCTGCAGTTTTCAGATCAGCGCCTACCAGCATCGCGTGCTGCGGTTCAAAACCAAAATTGCCGTGCAGCGCGTGTGCCAGCCCACGCACCGCAACCATGGCGGAAGTGACAAGCACGGCGCAGATCGCAATTTGCACCGCCAGCAATGCGTCTCGGGCAGTAATATGGCGCCCAACTCTCGCGGCCGATCCCGACTTCACGACCTCATATGGATTGGTGCGGAGTACCTGGAATACGGGGACCGCTCCAAAAAGGAATCCGCTGATTAAGCTCAGCAGCAAAGCTACTCCATAAACGCTGGCGTCCGGGTTCACGGGCGTATGCACCGGGAAATTGCCAAACGGCTGCCAGACGCTGAGCCAGCGCAACAGCAAAACGCTGATCCACAGTCCGGCGGCGCCGCCGACCAGCGAAATCAGCACGGCTTCGGTAAACTGCCCGCGCAGAATGCGTTGGCGGCTGGAGCCGAGCGCGAGTCGCAGAGCAACCTCACGGGAACGGTCCGCGGCTCGCGCGGCAAACAGACTGCCCAGGTTGGCGCATGCCGCCAGCAGAATCAACGCCGCCAGCAGCATCAATCCCGCAAGGAATGCCTGCACCGAGGGGGCAAACTGATCGCCCATAAGACCTGGACGCCCCAATAAAAAGCTCATTTGCCGTTCGTCTTTGGGATAAGTTTTCTCCAGGTACGAGCCAATCGAGTTCAGATCGGTGGTTGCCTGCGCCAGAGCGACTCCCGCCTTCAAGTGTCCGACGACCATGAAAACCCAGCGGCTTCCGCGGTCGTTCATGTCAGTCGCCCCATCCACCTGCTCGTGGTTCACTAGCGGCACAAAAAAATGGGGAGAGATGAACACTATCGTCCCGCGAAAGTTAGGCGGCGCTACGCCGAGAATGGTAAAAGGATGCTTGTTCACCTGAACCGTACGACCGATCACGCCACGATCACCGTTAAAATGGCTGTGCCAATAGGAGTAGCTGAGCACAATAAACGGAGCGCTGTTCGCGCCATGCTCATCGGAGGCGTGGAAGAAACGGCCGAGATAGGGCTGAATCCGTAATGCGTCAAAGTAGTTCCCGCTGGCTTCCACGCCCCATGTAAGGGATGGACTTTCACCCGTATCCAGCGCTACCTGAGTTATGCTGAAAGCCGCCAGATCATCAAAGCTGCGGTTGCGGTCGCGCAGATCGAGATAGTTGGGATAGGACTGAGCCATATCCTTGTCGCTGGCGCGCTCGATGGCATAGAGGCTCTGCGCCTGAGGCACATTCAGTGGGCGGAGGATCAGTCCGTTCATGACACCGAAGACTACGGCGTTTGCGCCAATGGCCATGGCCAGCGTCAAAATCGCGGCGATGCTGAATCCGGAAGACTTGCGCAACTGGCGAAGGGCAAATCGCAGATCCTGCAGCAGAGTGGTCATCGTCGGCTCTCGGTGACAATTAGGCTACATGGAGAGAAAAGCAATTCGAGAGCCAAAGTGTGGTGCCTGCAACTTTATGAAAAAAAGTGGCTTGCGGGATCTCGCAGGTGCATGGAACCGAATTGGATGTCCGGTTTCACCGGAAGATGTCCGCGAATGAACAGGGACTGGTGGCGATAACGTCCTCCTTAGATATCCGCCGCTGCGACCGCCCGAAGTAGAGCTCACATCCGGAATCATTCACTCAGTGCTCCTTTTCTCAGTGGACGATGACAGGGCTTCGCGTGAGCTGAGGTTTCCAACTCCCGAGTGGTCGGCAAGCCGGAAGCAATTCGGTTACTTCCGGGTTGCCCGTGATCCAGGCACAAATCCAAAGGTTCACCAAGTGGACCACATCTCCGGTTTGCCTAGAAATCGTACTGAGCGCCCTAGAACTGTTGGAGTTGAGGGGCTAATGGTTTACCGCGGCAGGCCAACGCGGCGGAGCAAGTCCTTGAAACGCGGGTCCGAGCGCAAGCTGTCGAACTGGGGATCAACCTTGATGAAGGTCATGAGCATGGATCGATCCGCATATGCCTTTTCGAGCGAGGCCAGGGCCTGCTCCTTGTCGCCGAGCCCGATATAAATCTCGGCGAAACCATAAGCGGGTACGTAGCTTTGCTTGGAACGATCTTTGAGATGCTCCAGGATTTCTTCAGCCTCGCGTTGCCTCCCTAAGATTGCGTAGGCGTGGCCGAGCTCAGCTGAGGCCCAAGGTATGGTGTGTCGTTCCATTGGCCCTTTGAAACTCCGCTAGAGCACGCGGAAGGTCACCGGTGGCCTCATAGCTCAGCCCCAGGAACATGCGCGCGAGCCAATAATTCGGGTCCATGTCGAGGGTCTTACGAAGCGTGTCGATGGCCAGATCGTATTGACGCGCACAGTAGAAGTCTTGGCCGACGAACCGTGTCGGTTTCGGTGGAAAGCGGATCTAGCTCCAGGGCACGCTTGCTCTCTTCGATGCCTTCTTGCGTCCGTCCCACGGAGATCAAATACCAGCTGTAGTACGCGTGAACCGAGGCATCCTTCGGACCAAGCTCGACTGCGCGCCGGAGTTCCTTCTCGGCCGCATTCCAATCATAGTCATACCAGTAGTGAATTTTCCCCATCTCGAGATGAGCTTCGGAGAGCGTGCCGTCCAGGCCCAAAGCCTTTTTTGCCGCCTCATTCGCCCTGGGCATTGAATCATGCGGCGATAGGAAAAAATCGTCGTCGCCGTCAGAATACGCAAAAGCCAATCCAGCATAGGCTAAGGCATAGTTTGGATCCAGGTCGATCGCCTGCCGAAAATACTCGATTCCCTTTTGTACTCCGTCTTGGTGAACTTCTCCGCGTAGTAGCGGCCCTTGAGGTAGAGTTGGTAGGCCTCAGGGTTTTCGGTGGCGGGCTTGGCCAGGCGTTTCTCCTCGTCTCCGGTGAGCCGAAGCCGCAATTTGACGACGATTTTTCGCGATATGTCCGCCTGTGCGCTCAGGATATCGGCCATCTTCGGGTTGTATTCCTCACCCCACAGCTCTGTGCCGTCGGTGGCATTCACCAGATCGACCTTGATTCGCAGCGCGTCGCCGAACTTCGTTACCTTCCCTTGCAGGACAGCGGCCACGTGCAAGTTGTGTCCCACGTCGCGGGGATCTACTCCACGACCTTTGTAAGTAAAGACTGTGGACGGAGACATGACGCGTAGTTTGGGAATCTGAGACAGATTATCGATCAGGCTTTCGGTAATGCCATCACTGAGATACTCAGTATTCGGATCACCGCCACTGTTCACGAATGGCAACACAGCAATCGAGTCGATTCGGTCTGGGGCCCGACCAAAATAATTGCGTCCCACTGTAATCAGGGCAGCAATGATCGCGGCTAGTGCAATAAACATCGCGAGTGTCTTCGGACGCGACCACGGACCCGCCGCAGTGGCGAGAGGCATTTTGCCCGATTCCGTATCGCGTTTCAGCCGCTTGAGATCAGCTCGCAGTTCGGCAGCCGACTGACAGCGAATCTCGCGGTCTTTTTCCAGCGCCTTATTGATGATTTCCTCCAGCCTGGGAGGCACGTCGGGGTTCAACCTGACTGCCTGGGCTGGCGCTCGATTGAGAATCGATTCGAAGATCACCCCTGAGGTATCGCCCCGGAATGGCAGTGTCCCGGTGCACATCTCGTACAATACAGCGCCGAACGAGAACAGATCGGTGCGAGCATCGAGTTCCTTCCCTCGCACTTGCTCCGGCGACATGTAGGCGACGGTTCCGAGCGTCGAGCCGGGACTAGTCAGATGCTCCTCAGAGTCGATGGTCGGGGCGCTCATGGCGACGCTTTCTGGCTTGAGGGAAACCTTGGCTAGCCCAAAATCGAGAATCTTCGCGTGACCTCGATTCGTGACGAAGATGTTCGCTGGCTTGATGTCCCGATGGACGATGCCTTTCGAATGAGCCGCGTCCAGTGCATCGGCGATTTGGATCCCCAGATCGAGTGCCGATTCGATCTCCAGCGGCTTGCCAGCGATGAGGTGCCGGAGCGTCTGTCCCTCCAACAGTTCCATGGCAATGAAGGCTCGTCCTCCGGCCTCGTCAATCTCATAGATCGTGCAGATGTTCGGGTGGTTCAGGGAGGACGCAGCCTTGGCCTCCCGCTGAAAACGGCTGAGGGCTTGCGGATCGGTCGCGAGTTCGTCGGGAAGAAACTTCAGAGCGACGTGACGACCGAGCTTTAGGTCTTCCGCCTCGTACACGACGCCCATGCCGCCACCGCCGATCTTGCTGAGGATGCGGTAGTGTGAAACCGTCTGCCCTACGGGTTGGGGCGGAGTTGCCATTGAGCGGGAATGTTAGAGGGGCGTCGAGCAAAGGTCAAACTTGGCTGCCGGGCGGCTCGACGGGCTAAGCGATCAACGACACGCCTTGGTCTCACTGCCCATCTTGGCTGGGTCGATCAGCGGGTGTGTGACACGCAAGTATGCCGCGTGGCAGGTCCGCAAGGATCGACACGATAGACCGACAGTCGAGCGGGTACAGTCAGTATTTCGATTCAAGCCACAAAACGATAACTCCCGGATTGTCGGCAATACTGAAGTGATGCGGTTGGCGAGGGTAAACCTCGAATGACGAAAAGAGTGACTCGGCAACAACCGCAGCCCGCATGGGTAGTAGGCTCCGTCGTCTCTCTTTACAAGCCCGGTGGTTCATCTCTCTCGAAATGCGGGTCATACCCGCTAAAAAAGAGGCACTCCAGGCGCTCAGCATCTCGAAGAACGTCGCCTGGAACGCACTTACGTTCCGCTTCGAGGAAATCGACAAGTCCATTAACAGCACCCGCGACACTCCGATGGATCAGAGGATCAGACATTGTCAACTCGGCGTAGCGTTTTGTGACCGCCCAAAAAGCTCGAAACTGTTGCAGGGGATATTTTCGCTTGTCCGAGGAAAGGCCTTCCTGGAAATCGGCCCAGCTTTGCATCGCCTCAGCCGCTAACCGATCTTTCTCTGAAGGCGACATGTTCTCTGTTCCTCTCCCCGAGGCGCCATTCGGACATCGTAGTGTATCCTTCCGGCCTAAGCTGATGGGATGCCCGGCCCGAATCTGACGCCACGCACTGCCGGTTGCGTTATCGACCATGCGGAAGCGCCGAACCGCTGCCAACGGCCGAGAGGGCGAGTCCACAATCCCCCGGTTGATAGGGTTGAGCCGAAGTACCATCTGCTACAAGGGCGTTTCTCGATAACTTCTGGCTTGCTCGTTATCCGCCGCAGGCGGATCGGACAGGGTTACCGCACGCCAGGGACCGCAGAGGCCTCGTACACGATGTTGCCTCCTACCACGGTTTCCAGAACCTGGATGTTCGCGATCTCCTCGGCTGGCACCTTGAGTGGATTGCGGTCGAGCACGATGAGGTCAGCGAACTTACCGACCTCGATCGACCCGGTCGATTCGTCTTCGTGAAGCTCATAGGCCGCGTCGATGGTCGCTGCTCGCAGCACAGCTTCACGTGACAAGCCGGGATCGTCACCGAGTCGGCCGCTGTACTCGGGCCCAGCGCTGGTCGCGTTCGTTCGCGTCACACCCACCTTGAGGGCGAACCATTCGTCCAGCTTGTCCACGAGCCAGTCGCTGCCGAAGGCGATGCCGGCCCCGGCCGCTGCCAGGAGCCCAGACGGTTCCAGGATCTTCATTCGCGCCGGACCGAAGTAGTTTGTGAGGCCCAGCGTATCCTCCGCAGGCTTTTCCCACTGGAACGACAACACCGGGATTGCGCCGAGCAGCTTGTAGCGCGGGAAATCCGCAGGCTCGACAATCTCGTCGTGCGCGATGGCCGGACGGATGTCGGCGGTGGGCCGTGCCTTCCTGAGTGCTTCGATGCCATCGAGCGCCGCATGGACGGCGCCGTCCCCGTCAGCGTGCATGTGGGGATCGATCCCGGCGCGACCGAGTTCCACGAGCACGGTCGCCAGAGCGTCTGCGGAGAAATAGACTGCAGGTCCGCGACTGGGGCCGGGCACCCAGTGGGGCTTCTCCGCCGTCCCGGCGTTCATCAAGTACGGCTCGCGAACCGCGCCCGTGAGCGCCGGAGCGGCGATCACTCCGTCGAGAAACAGCTTTGCATTTCGCACCGTGATGCCGGGCGAGCGCGCGATCGCGCCGCCGTCATATTGCTTCGCAAATGCGACGACCCGTGCCACAGCGCCGGGCAAATCGCCAGCCTCCTTGGGATCGATCACGGGTGCGAAGTGCGCCCGCGCCGTCAGGCCTCCGGCGCGGCGCACAGCCCTGAATGCAGACATGGACTCCGACGGAGCGGCAGCGTCGAGGAAACTTGTGATGCCCTGGCGGCTCATCGCCTTGAGTGCTGCCGTTGCGGCTGCCACGTATTCTGCGTCCGTCGGCTTCGGCAGGAGATCGGAGAACACGTCATACGCGCTATCTTCGAGTAGGCCCGTAGGCTCGCCATGATCGTCCCGCCAGATCTGGCCGCCGATCGGGTCCGGGGTGCTAGCCGTGATCCTGGCGAGTGCGAGGGCACGTGTGTTGGCGAGTGCGGTGTGCCCGAACGAGGAGGTGACGAGAATCGGTCGAGTCGTTTTCAGAGCATCGAGTGTAGCGCGGCTCGTTTTCACGCCCGCAGGTCGCATGCTCTCCTGGAACCAGCTCACTACCTCGAGCCAGGCATTCGCATCTTCGGACGCCGAGTGGTCAAGGCAGATCTGGATACGTTGCTGCATTTCGGCGATCGTCAGCGACTCATAGTTGAGACTGCACTTCAGGAGCTTCAGCCCGGCCTCGAGCGGATGCATGTGGCCGTCGACGAGGCCGGGCATCAGGAACTGACCTTTTAGGTCCACGGACACCGTGGCCGCACCAACAAAAGGCGCAACGCCCTGGTTGCTGCCGACGTAGACAATTCGTCCGTCGCGAATCGCCAGAGCCTCGGCGGTTCTGTTCCGGGCATCCGCCGTGAAGATGACGCCGTTACGGTAGACACGGTCGGCGGGGCTGGACGACGACGAAGTGGCAGCAGCAGCGGGCGGAGTGGTCAACCCCTGAGCCTGCGCCTTTGGAGCCAGCGCAACGAGGACGAGCACCACTGCCTGGACGAGAATCGCCCACCTCGGCCTTGGTACACGATGCGACCAATCGAGCGCGTGACGAGGTCCTTTCATCGCCTGCCATCGGCAGGGCAACACCTGTCAAACAGCTGGATGCTCGTTCATCGTCCACGGGACAGTTGCTTGATGAGGCAAACACCGTCTCCGCGGTTGGTACATTTTGGCTACAAAAAAGAGTAGGGAAGAGGTGGGATCCTTAGGCCAATGCTTGCGGCCAGCAGTGTCAGACTTCTTTCTGGCTCTTCACATTAAGGATGACTCCGGTAACGTTCCCTGCGACTGCTTAGATAGAGATAATGGTCTGTAAGTGCTGAACAAACGCATGTCGCCACTCCGAACGGAATTGCAACCTGGAACGATCATAAGAATTTGAACTTCTAAAAAGGAGATACTGATGAGACTGAATTGGATGTATGGCGCACTGCTCGCAACCGCTATTGCCGCACCGAGTTCAGCACAGATTTCGGTATACATAGGGACCCCGCCACCGCCGATCCGCTATGAGGAGTATGGACCAACTCCAGGTCCAGGTTTCGTCTGGGTGGATGGATATTGGGAACCAGTTGGTCACCACTACAGGTGGGTGCGGGGACGGTGGGAGCGTCCTCCATTTGAAGGGGCATACTGGAGTCATCCGCACTATGACCACTACCGGGAGGGCTGGCAAATGCACGAGGGACACTGGGACCATGAGGACCACGACAACGGCCACCGGCGAGACCACGATCATGATCGCGACCATCGTGATCACGACGACCATCACCACTGATCACGATGCACTCATGCGAGTCGAACTAGCCTCTCATAACGTGCTGTGTATCGGAGGACTTGATGAAAACCTCGTTGGTAGTGCTCCTTACCTGTGCCCTGCTGCTCCCCGCACTCGCAGCTAGCGACGAAAGGGAAGAGGACCGCGTCAAGGAATCGGGAGTGGTCTTGAAAGAGATCCTCAATATCCCAGACGACATTCCCCAGGATCTGCTCGACGAGGCGGAATGTATGGTGATCCTGCCCTCGGTCAAGAAAGGAGCTTTCGGAATCGGGGGAAGCTATGGCCGCGGAGTCATGATCTGCCGCAGCGGCACTCACTACACCGGGCCCTGGGGAGCCCCCGCTCTGTACGCTCTGGAAGGCATCAATATCGGGTTCCAACTGGGCGGTCAAGCGACGGATTTCGTGCTGCTGGTGATGAATCCCAAAGGAGCGGAGTCGCTGCTAACCAGCAAGGTGAAGCTAGGTGCGGATGCATCCGCGGCTGCGGGTCCAAAAGGACGCACTGCCGAGGCGGCCACCGACGTGGTGATGAAGGCTGAAATTTTATCCTACTCGCGATCCAAGGGGCTGTTCGCTGGCATCTCTTTGGAGGGATCCACGCTGCGCTCGGACGGCAGCGCCAATGAAAAGCTGTACAAGCAGCAGCTCAGCGCAAAGGACATTATCCGCGGCGGCAAGGTAAAGGCCCCGCCTGCGGCGCATGACCTCATCGCCCTACTGAATAAAAAGACGCCAAAGAACAAATCCGATCCCAAGTCGCTACAGTAGACAGGTTGACCGTCTGCCGGTGCGGCAGGTGTCAAAACCCGGTTCCAAAAACTCTGCTGAAATCGCACTCTTCGTTCCTGCTCGCTGACAATCCGGGGAATGTGACGATAAGCGCGTTTATCGGTACTAATCCGACGGACGAACCGATAACTTTCCGGATTGCCCTTAACTCGGGCACGAATCTTGTTAAATCGCTTGGCTCGTGATATCGGGAAACTACGAGACCACGTCGCACCATCCGAGTTTGGAAGACCTTAAGGGAGCAGGGCCAACGCTGGATTTAGTTTTGCGCTTCGATTTGAGCGAGCTGATCACGCAGGCCAGCAGCTTCGGCGCGATACTTTTCAGCTTCGATACGGAACTTGACTGCGCCGACGCTGCCCATCGCGTTCATCACCTTGACGACAGCACCAGTCTTGCCGTTGCCTGTATGTGTGAGCTGTTCGACGAGATCGTCCTGGTACAGGGCCTCGGCTTCGATTTTGTCAATACGACCGTGAAGGTCACGGATCTTCGCCCAGCGTTGAGCTTGCGCGATGACGGCATCGCTGACCGCGACAGTGGCATTTTGCCACTCTCCTCCGTTGTCCATGAGATCGTCGGTGAAACTTTGGAGATTGTTTTTGCCCTGGACATTTCCCAGGTCGGCTGCCAAGCCATACCAAGTCAAAGCTCTGGCGTTGTCGGTCTCCACGCCTTGTCCGAATTGATACATCCAGCCGAGCTGGTTTTCCGCATCGCCATTGCCTTGCGCTGCAGCTTTGTTAAACCACGACATCGCCTGCACATAGTCGGTTTTCACGCCCGTGCCATGCTGAAATATATAGCCGATGTTTTCCTGAGCCTGGCCGTTGCCGTGTTCTGCGGCTTTGTAATACCAGGAAAGAGCTTCGGCGTAATTTTGTGGCTGGCCCCATCCTTCCGCGGCCATGTACCCTAGCTGGTTTTCCGCATCGGAGTTGCCGTGGTCGGCGGCGCGGCGATACCAAACTAGAGCCTGGGCATAATCACGCTTGACCCCAAGTCCGCACTGGT
This sequence comes from Terriglobia bacterium, assembly GCA_963801545.1. Lineage (GTDB taxonomy): Bacteria > Acidobacteriota > Terriglobia > Terriglobales > Acidobacteriaceae > JAIQFF01. Next base: position 19,942 of record CAWDFF010000012.1, read on the forward strand.
AGAAGTACCCGACTTCCTTTTCGGCAGCGGGGAGACTCTGGTCGGCCGCTTTGCGGTACCAAGTGACGGCCTGCTTATAGTCACGATGGACCCCGTGGCCCGCCTCGAATAAAGCCGCCAGATTGTACTGCGCCGGCGCAAAGCCCTGATTCGCGGCCAGACGGTAGTAGGTTGCGGCGCGCTTGTAACCCTGCGGCACGCCGATGTTATTTTCGTACATGCTGCCGAGCTGATTTTGCGCCGGCGCAAAGCCCTGGGCAGCGGACTTGCGGTACCAAGTCAACATCTCCGCGTAGTTCAGTGTCACGTACCGTGTACGAAAATAGTCATTCGCCAGGGCAAATTGCGCCTGGGCGTTCCCGGCAGCGGCGGCCTTCTGAATATCAGGGGTGGATGCTTGCGCCAACAAGAGTGGAGAAACAAGACAGAGGAAAAACAGCTGGAGGGCAGAAAACTGCGCTCGCCCGAAGCCGGGGATCTTTGCCAATATATTCATAACCGTCTTCACTTCTCGATGTCGGTTGAGGAAGCAATTCTGGACCGCTCGGTATGGACCGGAAAGATAACGGAAGTAATTGAGATAAACCTGATATCCAGGATCAGGGCAGTGCTTCGCAACCAGTGACCGTTTTTGTTGATTAGCCAACTTCCGAATGGTCAGCTAACCGGAAGCTATCTAACTTCCACGACTGGATTAGTCCTGTGAAGTCGGCTTGCAGGAAGCAATCCCTTTGTGGACACAAGCGCGTTTATCGGCACGAAATTTCCCGGGTATCTCAGGAATCGTGGCGCCTCGATTCCGGCCATATGCTCTGTCGTCGAGGTAGTAATTTCCAACCATCCGGCCAGAGCCCAAGGCGAGAAAAATCATACGCGCTGCATTGGTAAGAAGTTACGCGCGATTACCAACCCATTTGGCGCATCCGGTCCAGGATGGCCGCGCTGTAGTTGTTCATGCGCTCGGGCCGTCGCTTCAGGGGAGCCGGCAGAATCGCGGCGAGCCGGGCCGCCTGTTGCCGGCCGATATTCCCAGCCGCGGTTCCGTCGTAGTAACGACACGCCGACTCTGCACCATAAATACCAGGGCCCCATTCAACCACGTTGAGATAGATCTCCAGAATACGCCGCTTGCCGAGGACGAGTTCGGCCACCGGTACCAGTGTGAATTCTGCACCCTTGCGGAGGACAGAGCGGCCCGTTCCGAAAAATAGGTTCTTTACAAGTTGCTGCGTAATGGTTGAAGCTCCGCGAGTGCGATCGCCTTCCAAATCGTCTTCGGCAGCGATTTGGATCTCGTGCCAGTCGAACCCATGGTGCTGGTAGAAGCGCGCGTCCTCCGCGGCGATTACAGCGTGCTGGAGATCAGGTGAGATTTGGTTGAGTGGAATGAATTTGTATTGCTCGTGATACGGAGCGTGGTGAATCCAGGCCTGCAAGCGGCGCTGGATGTGCACCGCGGTTGACGGTGGGTCGATCCATCGCGCGGCCAGAACGATCAGCGCGGCAAGCGACCAAACAAGCACCACGCCGATGGCAAGCCATCGAACAAAGAATCGGAGAAAATCCTTGCCAAGCGGTGTCTTGGGGTGTGTGTCTGGCTCTTCAGTCACATTTCAGAATAATAGCCTGGCGTGGTTGGCGCATATGGCTGATCTTGCGCGCGCGAACACGGAGTGCTGCGTTCTGCTCAGGCCACTCGGGCCAAAGCCCTTGGTCCTGAATCACATTGAACCCCGCTACAAAGATAAAGTGGATGTACCGAGATGTCGGCTTCTCGCCAGCAATCGGTCGGTCACCGCTAGCGCTTTGTCGGTGCTGATCTGGTTTTCGGATGATTTCAAAAACTTGCTCCGGAACCCCGACCAGACATCGGCTCACTCAAGTTGCAAGAAGCCAACTTCTGGATTTGGTCTCAGGGATTCCGTTACTTGGGAACAATCGCCAGCTAGAATGCTTTGCAGTCTCTGCAGCAGAACGGAAGATTTTGCTGGATACTGAAGCATGCAGAGCGTTCGCACCCTGGACGAGCTCATGCGGCAACCCGTCCATGACACTGGAAGGCAAGATCGTTTTTACTTACCCTCCGGCAGACTCCAGGCAAACAGCACCCCGCCGCCGCTGCTCAGAACGTATTGCCGGTGATCCAGTTCATAGGTGATCGGAGAACTCGCGATCTGGCCGCCGGTGCCGGCGTGCCAGAGAGTTTTGCCATCGCTGCTATCGAGGGCCAGAACATTGCCGCTGGAGTCGCCGCTGAACGTGACGCCTGAATCCGTAGTCAGCACGCCGGCGGATGCACCTTCCCCAATATCATGGCTCCAGCGAATTTTCCCGGTCTGGTAGTCGATGGCCTTGATGATGCCTTTGCCCCAAAGTCCGTAGTCCGCGCCAGCCCAGCCATAGGCGCCGTCGGCGGGCTTGGCAAAATAGAGGGAATAACTTTCGCGCGCGGAAACGATAAACAGTCCGTTCTTGGGATCGAAACTCGGAGAGCGGAAGTTGGTCATGCCGCCTTCGTCGGGCGCGATCAGGCGTCCGTCGGGCGCCGGTTCTTTGTCCGGATTGGGAATCGGGCGGCCCTCTTTGTCGATGCCCAACGTCCAGTTCACCGGGCCAAATGGCGTGGTGAGAAGGTTTTTGCCGTTGGTGCGATCGAGCACGAAGAAGTAGCCGTTGCGCGAGGCCTGCATCAGCAGCTTGCGAGGCTCTCCGTGAAAGTCGGCGTCGACTATAACCGGGACTTCGATGGCATCCCAATCGTGCGTGTCATGCGGAGAAGGCTGGAAGGCCCAGACAAGCTTTCCGGTATCCGGGTTCAGGGCCGCGATGCTGCACGTATAGAGGTTGTCCCCGGGACGCGTCTTGCCATTCAATACCGGAGTCGGATTGCCCGTGCCGGTGTAGAACAGATTGAGATCGGGATCATAGGTCCCGGTCATCCAGATGGTGCCACCCGTGGTCGAATTCGGGGTGCCGGCAGGAGGCGTCGTGTCCCATTGCCATTGCGTCTTGCCAGTCTCGGGATCAATAGACCGCACGTAGGCGCCTATGTTGTCCAAGTCTCCGCCCACACCCAGGATCACGTGATCGCGCACCACCAGCGGCGCCATGGTTGTCCAATATCCCTTTTTGATATCGCCGACGACCACATCCCAACGGACTTTGCCGTTCTTTGCTTCGAGCGAAATCAAGTGTGCATCGGGAGTGGAGAAGTAGAGCCACTGTTTGTACATAGCGACCCCACGATGCCCAAGGTGCATACCTGCGTTTGGCTTGTATGTGTAGTGCCAGATCTGGTGGCCCGTACGGGCGTCGACAGCCCAGACGTTGTCCGGCACGGTGAAATACAGCACGCCGTCGACCAATAGCGGGGAGGACTTGATGGTTGCTTCCTGGCCGGTTTGAAACGCCCACGCCAGCCCGATAGATGCAACGTTCTGGGGAGTGATCTGGGTCAGCGGGCTGTGTCGTCGGCCGGAATAGTCGCCGTGGTAGCTCGGCCAGGAGTCGGCCGGCGGGTTTGCAATGATGGCGGGATCAAGCCCTTGCGACAGAAGCCGGCCCGGGAAAAACAACAGCAGACCGATGGCACGCAATATCCTTTTCTTAGAAAGAGATTTCATATTTCCTAGCGCAGCGTTTGCAGGTAGGCCATCAGGTTATGGATGTCGTCGTCGGTGTATTTTTCGAACTGCTCGATATGAGCGTCCGAGGGCGAATCGATTTTGTATTCAACTGCGCGGATCGGCCACGACCTGTACCATCCTTCGGAATCAGTCATTGCTATGTAAAACTCGTCTTTATAGGTGAGCGTGCCGGTGAAAGTTTCGCCGGATGTGGTGATGACTGCGAGCTTGGCCTTCGCGTTCTGGGGATAGAGCATTTGCATTTCGAGTTCCAGCCCCTCGCGCCGGGTGGCAATCCCCGCCAGATCGCCCGTGGGGGAATGACAAGAGGAACATTTCCCGGGACCATTGAAATACGCCTTACCTTGCTCGATGTTGCCAGTTTGCAGGTCAGCGACGTCGACGCCGCGGCGGCCGCCCGGCTTGGAATTCAATTTCCTGGTTTGGTCGCGAATGAAGGCGATAAGGTCGTTGACCTGAGGGACGGTAAGTCTGGCGAACGCCGGCATGCCTTTCTCGATACGCCCGTCGTGCACCACCGCGCGTATCTTGTCTCCCCTGACATCACGCGCCACCAGACGAGAACGCGTCAGGTCGGGACCGGATTCGCCGCCAGCGGCATCGCGCCCGTGACAGAAGGCGCAATCCCGCGCAAAAAGCGACTTGCCGCGCGCCGGCGCAGGCCGAGAGGTTGGTTTGGCTGCCTGCGCTGACGCTGGAGAAACACCTACCAGCAGCAGCGCAGAAACCAGCAACGTCGTTCCTAGACCGCAGGCACGGATGCTCACCATCGATGAAACCCTCCGGGCAGGAATGTTCATCCCCGAACGCCAATGTTAAAGGCAGTTCATGTTAACAAAGAACGCAAGAAGACCAAGAAGACAAAGAGTGCAAGAAGAAGGACGTGGGATGCGCGCTCGGCGCTCGGAGGACTGCCTTGCCACGGAAACAATTAGCGTCCTGACACAACGCTGCTCTCGGAGAGAAGTTAGCAAACGGACCAGGAGCGCCCTCCTGCGGCGCGGGAGTTGGCTGGCCTTCCAGGTGGAAACGGCGGGCGCATTCGAATGACGGATCGAAGAGGTCTTTGATGCTCGCTATAAACTTATTGGCCTCACCGATCGATTCGCCGGCGAAGTGATTTAGGTGGCTCCAAACATTCGCGCTTGGCATATGTGAGAATGGCAAAGACAATCGTGCGGAAGCCAATCTAGAGCGCCTTCCCTAGGGCTGGCCTCGGCATCCCGGATTAGTCGGGATCCCTTGCGGAGATGCGAGAGCCCGCTGTGTGCCGAAATGCTGCGGGGTGCTGCAGAAGCGAGCAGTCCTTAATTTCCAGGTTGCCGACGATCTAAGTCTTCCTGAACCTCGACAGTCAGGCCTCTCAGATGCCGGCGTACCAGGCGTAGCCATACTCGGCATCCACGCAGCCGAGGCCTTTACCAAACCTCTTCAGATTGTCTGTGACCGTCAGGTGCGAGATGAATTTTTTGTTCTTGTAGCCGACTTGCCGAGGGAGCCGCATGCGAAGCGGTCCACCGTGGGGCACCGGAAGGTCGCTGCCATTCATGCCGTAGCAGAGAAATGTCTGCGGATGCAGAGCATCGGCCATATCGATGCTGTCCCACGTATCGGGTTCCATCGAGACATACACGACGTATCGGGCTTGTGGGTGGACCCCGACAAGATGCAAGATGTGGGAGAGAGGCACGCCAATCCACTCGGCGATGTAGGACCAGCCCTCTTCACACGCGAGTTCGGTGATGTGGCTGCGAGACGGGCAGTTCTTGAGGTCAGCTATCGAGAACGACGCAGGTTGGTGGACCATGCCATCTATGGAGAGCCGCCAGTCCGCGAATCCGTCCGCCTGAAGACGCTTAAAATCTTCCGTGAGGGGCCCGAGTTCGTTCGGGAATGGACGCGGCGAAATTCGGTTTCGAGGGAATTCGCGCGCCAGTGAATGCCTCGTCAGCAGCCGCTGCGAGGCATAAGTCAGCGTTTCGCCGAGGCCGTAGATTCCGCCATGATCGGGCGGAACCAATCCATACTTCTGTGCAAGGCGCGCTGCCACTGCCAATCCGGATGCACCTGCGGTCGCTGCGAGCCCGGAGACGATCAGTTTTCGGCGTGAAAGGTTGATCATGTCTGCTCCTTATGCGTGCCAGTGCGGCCTGTGATCATCGCTCCTGTGCGGCTCCAGAATCCGGCCAGGCAAACCATCAGGACGTGAACAAACAGGAACAGCACCAGGGCCAGCGAGACAAAGAAGTGAATCGTGCGAGCGGATTGACGGCCGCCCAACAGAGTAACGGACCAAGGGAAGGCGGAGGCAAAGCCGAGCGACATCGCCAACCCGCTCCAGATTAACAAGGGGAATAGAACAAAGATCACAAATAGGTACGTGAGGCGCTGGAGCCCATTGTAGGAAGAAGCTTCTGCCGCACTCGGCCGTTCAAAGCGCAACGGTTTTGCAAGGGAGGTCAAGAGCACCCGCCAAGAGAGATCGGCCTTGCTGGGGACCAAGTCTTTTCGAAAATGCCGTGTAAGCAGACCGGAAATTACATACAGCAAGCCTGTCAGCACCGCGATCCAGGCCGCTTCAAAGTGCAGCGCCCGGCTCCAGCCGTTCTGGTCGGGCAGCACGTAGCCGTAGCCCGTCGGCACCAATCTTCTGGAAGAAGGAATTGGCAGTTGAAACAACGGAGTCGTCAACACCGTGCCCGTCTCGCCCCAGTAGAAGCGCGGGTGCGAGATCACAATTTCGATGCCGGTGACGAGCAGGGCGAAAAAGCAAAGAGTGGTGATCCAGTGCGTCACGCGGACAAGGGCAGAGTGTCTGGGCGCAAGCTTCGTGACTGGGGCGGTCGAAACACCGCTCAAGACGGAAGCTTCCGCCGGTAACTGCGCGGGTCCCAGCGTCGCCATTTTGGCCTCCGTACGCCTAAGACTTGCCCGACAGGAACGCATCATCCTACCACTCTATAGAGACTGAAAAGGGCAAATCACGGCACTTGTTAATCTACTACATACTAAGGCTAGTCTACTACACAATCCGTTTTCTATGCAATTAGACGCGGCTGGGTCACGTCGGTGAGCGAGGATTATGCGGTGTTCAGTGTTTCAACACGAAACAGCAGGCCGTGTGTGCGACCGTTCCAAAGACGCCGCCCACGATCACCGCGGCGAACAGCGACATTAGTAGAAGGCTTGCTGCGCGGTGTGCCGGTGGTGCCGATCCGGCCAGGCGCGCCAAGCGATGGCTCAGATGCGACGAGGCTGTCGCTTGGAGAAACATCGGTTTCTTCAGGGACTGCAAGTTTGGCGAGCGCTCGAACCAGTGCTTGTCCCTGCGCGCGCTGGATGACCGATTCATCGCAGGAGAGCTCGCGATAGAGTGCCATCCGCGTTCCTGCGAGCCAGATGAGCGGATGGAACCACAATGCGCACAACGAAACTTCGTAGACCAGACGGATCAAATTGTCGCGTCTTTTTGCGTGGGCCACTTCATGAAGTAGCACAGCGTTCAATTCCTGTCGGTTGAGCAATCGATCGATGCCGGCAGGAAGCAAGATACGCGGATACAGGACGCCGCCGACTGCTGGAGCTGGATGCCTGCTGTCGAAGCTCACAGGTATGCCATCTGCCACGAAGCTGGATGTCACATCATGACGGTCGGCAGGGACTTGAACCTCGCGATGCTCTCTGCGCAAATGCGAGATCAATCGGACGAGCATGGTAAGTGCGCCCGTCATCCATGCCACGGCAAGTACGACGGCCGTCCGACCTTGTGTCATGTCCCACACCGGTCCGCCAATAGCACCGAGCGGTGCGGCCCATGCCAAATGCGGCGCCCAAAGCTTGTCGATTACCGCGCCTGCCGGCACGACGAAATTGAAAACCGTCACAACCCAGAGCCAATATTTGGTGGTAGCGCTGGCTCGCCGGAATGATGTCAGCACCCAGGCTGCACAGCCGACAATCGATGCATACAGCAGGTGGACGCTGAAGTAATACATCGCGCGGGCGATATGCTCATGCACGTTTCCCTCCACGACTGTGGCCGTTCTTATCACCACGAGCCGAACCCTGTAGTGTCTTAAGGTCCCGCAAGGTCAGGGCACCGTTCTCGATCAGATTCGAGACGAGAAGACGTGGCGATCCGCCAAACAGGTCCAGCAAGTCGCGGACCAGCCTGCTGCGGTACTGGCTCTGATCGAGGGCCGGCTGGAAGAGCTGGGCATTGCCAATTTTTTTTACCTTCCTCAAAGCGCCCTTCTCCTCAAGTCTATAGACGAGCGTCTGGACCGTCGTGTAAGCGACACGTTCGTCCTCCGGCAGGCTTTCCAGGACCTCGCGCACCGACGCGGTCCCCAGTTTCCAGTACTGCTCGAGAATGCGGGTTTCGGCTTTTGAAAGACGCGGCTCTTTCATGATCTCCTACTTGATCCGGCAATCCTACTACAAGTCACGGCATATTGGCTAACCTGCGTCTTCTGATCCAGGAGATGACATTGCAGGTCGGCATCGACAAATGCCGTTATAGGCAAGCCAAGCCAGTTCGTGGATGGTCGGCCAACCCGAAGTAATTCAAGCCGCCGGCAATCGTTCTCAACTGGCGAAAAATCGAGATTACACTCACAACCGTGGAACCGACGCTGAAGAAGGCTTGAGGGTCGTAGTTGGTGTAATCACCTGTTAAGGCCACCTTAAGCACGTTGGCATGGATACGCGGTCTCCCTCACTATGGCAAGGGTCTTGCAGCTTGTCCGCTAACGGCGTGACTCTTGACAAAATACGCGGGCATCACAGTCTCAGGTCGTTTTCGGATTGCCGCCGCTGCTCTCTTCTTCATTGCTGGAAAATTGTCTTAAGAGTACGAATTTGACTTGAGGTTTGGCCTTTGGCGAAACATCGCCATTTTCACCAGTAACCCGGTTGTGAGTGAAATCGCCCGATAGCGACAGTTGACCTTAGAGCAGCCATTTCCTTTTTCTGGCAGTCGGGCCAATATTTGGAGGGGATTTAGGCCGCGTTACCACGTGATGCAGGTTTGAGCATCTCGTCTGTCTGGGGCCGCCGGGTCGCTCGTTACAACAATCCGGGTAATATCTTTGGAACGCTGCGGTGATCGTCCAACCACCAGAACCGACCAGGCAAAGATGGTTCCAAAAACTGCTAGGGCAGCTGCCAGTCTAACGCGTAGATTTCGTAAGAGCTGATGTCTCGCAGAGCCAGTGGAGAGTCATCGGGAGCTAAGCCAGTCCAATCTCCGAAGCTTCCCGAGGTCGGGCGCTTCACATCCTTCAGGCTGGCCACGCGTTCCAGCTTGTGATCTCTGACTTGTACGCGGTAGAAAGCGGGCTCACCCTCGGCAGTGGAGCTGAAATATACGTACTTTCCGTCATGCGACCATGCTGGGTCGTCCGCCGTGTTTTGGGTTAGCTCCGACCACTTCTGGGCTTTCATGTCAAAAAGCGTGAGATGGCCCTTGGTAGAAAGAGCAGCGATGTAGTTGTCATCCGGCGAAAGTCTGGGAAACCATTTGCCTTCAGAGCCAGGCAAGGTCGCGAGTTGGTTGGTCTTCAAGTTCAGCTGATAGATGGCTTTCGCCATGTCAGTTGACCCGTTGCTAAAAAACAACGAATCACCATCCCGCGACCAGCTGGGAATGATCTCCGCGCGCTCGCTCTTGGTAACTTCTTTGGGTGCTCCACCATCCGCCGACACGATGTAGATGTGCTTGGGTTTGCCAGGTACGGAAGCGGCAAATGCAATCTGCTTCCCATCGGGTGACCATTTGGGCTGTACGAGGTCCATGGGGGGAGAAGTGAGCTGAAGTCGCTCCGTCCCGTCCATTTTGCTGCGCCACAATGTGTTGTCTGGATAACTTAGGTAGGCGACCCACTGCCCATCTTTCGAAAAACTTAAATGAATGGCGGATATTCCTGAGAGATAGGGGAAAAACTGCTGAGACTTGGCATCGTACCGCACCAGTTCGCCAAGGGGAGCTCCTTGAATCGCAAAAAGCTTCTTCCCATCCCGGCTCGGCACCGATCCGACGATCGCGCCTTGGCCAGTGGTCAACTGTATTGGTTCTGAGTTGTGCTTGCGTAGAAATCCACTCTTTTCCCGAATGGCCCAAAGGTCCTGTTTGCGGTCGGACTGAAAGACAAAGTAATTCCCGTCCGGAGTCCAGTTGCCACAGCACTCTGCCGGTGGACTGCTCCAGCCGGGCAACAAGGGGTGCAAGCCCGTCCCGTCAGTGGTCACTTCCCACAGCGCCTGGGCATCGGTTTTCAAATCCTCCACGGTGAAGCGCAATACTTTTCCGTCAGGCGACCATCGGGGCCAAAAAGCAACGCCTGCCAGAGTCGCGAGCCGCCGCGACTCGCTACCGTCGGGTTTTGCCAGGTACAGCTCGCTACCGTGCGCATAGACGATTTGTTGTCCGTCCGGTGACCAGCTGACATCATGGGCGAGAATGTCTCCCACGCGCCTTGGCAAACCGGCGGGCAAGGGCAAAATATAGATTGGCACGTCCCTTGGAAAACTGAACTGCCCAATTAACAGCTCAGACCCATTCGGCGAGATATCAGCCAGTTGAATGTCATCGAAGTGCGAGGGAATGGATGCCGTTTCTCCACCCGATGCCGAGACTTGCGCAATCGTCCAGCCGGTCTTCTTGGGCATCATGAAGTAGAGGCGCGTACCATCCGTCACCAAAGGAGGGAACTTCCGCTCCCTATCGTGGGTCAGAGGCGTGTAGCCGAGCACTTTCGGTGCCGGCAAAGGCGCTCCAAGCCAGAACGCAAGTGCCATAATCGCCACGGTTGCGAGCCCGCCCAGCAGAGCAAGCCACCGCAGGTGCGGCCACCCGTGTCGCGCCTCTGACGCCTCAGCCTTGGGCACTGCGATAGATGGGTGTGATGCGGTTTGCTGCCTCAGTCGCTTCAGGTCGGCACGCATTTCCGATGCATGCTGGTAACGCAGCTCCCGGTCTTTCTCCAGAGCCTTGTTGATGATGTCTTCCAGCTTTGGCGGGAGGTCAGGGTTCAGGCGGATTGCTGGAACCGGATCACGATCCAGAATTTGGCGAAAGATAACTCCCGAGCTTTCTCCGCGAAAGGGCAATACGCCGGTCGCCATCTCGTAGAGGACTGCCCCGAAGGAAAACAGATCCGTGCGGGCGTCCAGTACCTTGGCTCTTACCTGTTCCGGCGACATATAGGCAACCGTTCCCAGGGCTGTTCCCGGACTGGTCAAGTTCTGCGGGCTGGCTGCGGCGGTGGCCGCGCTCGTGATTCCCTCTGCTCCCGCTATCCCGCCACCCACAGTTGTTACTTTGGCCAGGCCGAAATCCAGAATCTTGGCGTGTCCCCGCTGGGTTACGAAGATGTTTGCAGGCTTAATGTCGCGGTGAACAATGCCCTTTGCATGTGCTGCATCAAGCGCATCAGCAATGTCGATGCTGATCGACAACAGGGTCTCGGTCTCCATTGGCTTTCCCGCAATGCGATACCCCAGCGTCATCCCTTCCAGGAATTCCATCACGATGAACGACCGGCCTTCATGTTTCGCGATTTCGTATATGGTGCATATGTTGGGATGGTTGAGGGCCGACGCGGCACGCGCCTCTCTGCGAAAGCGTTCCAACATTTGCGGATCTCGTGCAACGTTCTCAGGCAGGAACTTCAGAGCGACAAAGCGACCGAGTTCTGTGTCCTCGGCCTTATAGACCACTCCCATTCCACCACCGCCCAACTTCTCCACGATGCGGTAGTGCGAAATGGTTTGGCCGATCATGTGCAAGAATGCTATGGCGGAAGGGTAGGCAAGTCAATGAAAGCCGTGGGGTTGGCGGTCGATCGAAAGGGTAGTTGGCGAAAAATCACCATTTGCACTCATTGCCGTGACCTTTCGACCATCATCAAGCCGACCCTTGCTCTCACCACTATCCCCTGTATCTCACCCGGATCCAACGGCCGGAGCGCATCGACTGATAACCGGCAGCCAAGACACAGTTCACTACGTAGCCGTCTTCATAGGTTTCGCGAGGACTCGTTCCGTCACGAACGCATTCAACGAAATGACGCATTTCCGCCTGATAGCCATATGCAAACGCTTCCTCGGGCAATGGTCGGGTCCAGCCAAAATCGATTTCAGCTTTCTCGACTACGTAACCCGCGGATCGTGTTGTGAAAGCGGAGATGGGTGTACCTCTAGTGACGTCTGTAAAGATGGAGCCTTCGGAGCCATGTATCTCGTTTCGAAGATCAAGCCCGCCCTTTGTCGTCCACGAGAGTTCGCAATGGCCGATTCCGCCACTTTCGAACTTGAGAAGCAACAGGGCATTGTCTTCACAATTAGTTTTCTTGTGAACGAGACGGCCTCCCCACGCCATCACTTCGACGATGGTATTGTCCTTGCCGAAAAACAAACGTGCCGCAGAGATGCAGTGGCAGCCAAGATCGTGCATGGCACCACCACCGGTTTTTTCTGAATCCCAAAAGTGGGGGCTGTGTGGCCCTCCGTGCGACTCCCTGGAACGCACCCAGAGAACCTTCCCAATCCCACCCTCTGCGACAATCTGCCGAGCTTTCACGACGCAAGGAGAAAAGACCTCGGTTTCGGCATAACCATGCAGAGCGCCGGAACGCTTAGCAGCCCTGAGCATGGCGTGCGCCTCCCGGGGTGTGCGTGCCAAAGGTTTCGTACATACCTGATTTCTCTTCGCACGCGAAAGCGCCAAGGAAACCGGAAGATGCTCTTCGTTCGGAACGGCGATGACGTAGAGGTCGATATCGTCCCGCTCTATCAGCTTGTTGAGCTCTGTCGTTGGTTCTGGAATTGACCATTCCTGGGCAAACTTCCGGGCGCGGTGTTTCTTCCTGGAATAATTCGCGACAACCTCTTGGCTTCCAACATTGGCAAGACCCTGCATGTAAAAGCCTGCGACGAACCCAGATCCCAACATTGCGATACGAACCTTAGTCTTGGGCGTGGTCATGGAGGCCCTGATAGTTTATCTCTGTTCCATCCATCCACTTGGTGTAAACAGTTCAGTCAGGTTCTGGGCGAGTTGTCGCCAAGCTAGGGTGCACCCCTCGCGGCGTATCTCCACTCGGAGACTTCGCCCGAGCGGCATGACTGCTTGGTTTTGCCGTGGTCTGCGCTTGCACCGGGCCTGAGCTTGGGCCGTTTGATGCGATGGTATTCGGTCGATACCTTCGTCCAATAGATTCCTCTCCTCACTTCTGGCTTAATCGCTGCTGTACATTCGATCTGAACTCTAAGCAAAGGGTTTTTCTATGTCAGACCTACCGAAGAGGAACCGCTCAAAACCTGTCTTCCCGACCACGAGACCATCAAAGCTCGCGACTTGGTCTTCACCCGTTGCACACCTGAATTCCTAGATCCACAGCAGAAAGAAATGAGACGACGACCGCACACAAATCAACTGCAGCACAAACCAAAATCCAAAGCTACTCAAAGGAGGATCCTATGACCGACACCAGTGCCAGACAACAAGGCAGCAAGCAGGCAGCTGACAAGAATGCTATTCGTCCGTTTCATGTGAATGTTCCGGAAGCGGAACTTACCGAATTGCGCAGGCGCATCAACGCGACAAAGTGGCCTGAACGGGAAACGGTCACGGATGCATCGCAAGGCGTGCAGCTCGCGACGATTCAGGCACTCGCGCGCTATTGGGCGACAGATTACGACTGGCGCAAGGTCGAAGCGAGACTGAACGCCCTGCCGCAGTTCATCACCGAGATCGACGGGCTGGACATTCATTTCATTCACGTCCGTTCGAAACACGAAAATGCGTTGCCGCTGATCGTTACGCACGGATGGCCCGGCTCGATCATCGAACAGATGAAGATCATCGATCCGCTGACCAATCCCACGGCACATGGCGGCAGCGCATCGGATGCGTTCCATCTGGTGATTCCGTCAATGCCGGGCTACGGATACTCAGGCAAACCGACCACCACCGGGTGGGATGTTGCCCACATCGCGCGTGCCTGGGTCGTGCTGATGAAGCGCCTCGGGTACACGAAATTCGTGGCGCAAGGCGGCGATTGGGGCGCGGTCATCACCGAACAAATGGGCCTGCATGCGCCTCCGGAGTTGCTCGGCATTCACACCAACATGCCTGGCATCTTTCCAGCCGACATTGACAAGGCGGCTTTTTCCGGGGCGCCGGCGCCATCGGGTCTCTCAGCCGATGAGAAGGTCGCTTACGAGCGTTTGCAGTTCGTATATCAAAAGGGAATCGCCTACGGGTACCAGATGGGGCTGCGACCGCAGACGTTGTACGGAATCGCGGACTCACCCGTCGGCCTGGCGGCTTATTTCCTTGATCACGACGCGCGCAGCTACGAGCTGATCTCACGCGTCTTTGAGGGAAAATCCGAAGGCCTCACGCGCGACGACATCCTCGACAACATCACGATCACCTGGTTGACGAACACGGCGCTTTCCGGCGCCCGTCTCTATTGGGAGAATTGGGGCAAACTCGGGTATTTCAATGCCAAAGGCGTCTCCATCCCGGTTGCCGTGAGCGTCTTCCCTGACGAACTCTATCCAGCCCCGCGGAGCTGGGCAGAGCAGGCGTATCCCAAACTGATCCATTACAACAAGCTCGACAAAGGCGGACACTTTGCGGCCTGGGAACAGCCGCAACTCCTTTCAGAAGAGGTTCGCGCGGGCTTCCGATCACTGCGGTCAGGTGTGGCGACGTCGGACGTGAACTTGGCCAAAGCTAGCTAACGGTTCGCAAAGAAGCAGGAGAGTTTCGAAGGCAGAGGCTCTCCTGTTTCGACTCCGGGCAGACACTAGTCGGCGCCGAGTTCATGATCAAGACGGTCGAAGATCATGTTTCCAGCCACGTCGGCCTTGCCCAAGTTCTACTTGTAGTCCTCCCCCATCGAACGCCGCTCGTCGCTCCACCTGATATCAAGGTATCGGTCGATACGTTCGTCCAATAGACTCGCCTCCACGCTTCTGGCTTAATCGTACCTGTGTAACGATCCGAACGAATTACATGCGCGCATCGCACGTAAAACCCGCTACGCTGTCGCCTGACCGTGTTTGTCGGGGCAGGTTATTTCCGAATTGGAGAGGGATACATGTTCGAAGGAATCAGCCATGATCGCCGCCAATTTCTTGTCACGGCGGCCATGACGATTGCCGCCGCCCAACTCGGCATGATCGGTTCGGTGGATGGAAAAGTCAGCAGTGAGTTGGCTTCTCTTGGGATTGCGACAGAGTGGCTCAACTCGCCACCATTGACTGTGGACGGCCTACGCGGAAAAGTAGTCCTGATCGACTTCTGGACCTATTCCTGCATCAACTGGCGGCGCCAACTTCCTTACGTCCGCGCCTGGGCCGAGAAATACAAAGATCAAGGACTGGTGGTAATCGGCGTACACGCCCCCGAGTTCTCGTTTGAGAAAAACATTGATAACGTTCGCCGAGCCGCCACGGACACTCGCGTCGACTATCCAATCGTGATCGATAACGACCATGCAATATGGCGTGCTTTCAACAATGAATATTGGCCCGCGCTTTTTTTCGTCGATGCGCAGGGACGTATCCGACATCGTCAGTTCGGCGAGGGGGAATACGAACAGTCGGAAAGAATTATTCAACAATTGCTAGCCGAGGCCGGAGCAAGCGGTGGCAGCCGGGAACTGGTTTCGGTTAATGCCCGTGGTGCTGAAGCTGCCGCCGATTGGACCGACTTGAGATCTCCGGAAAACTATGTCGGCTATGAGCGAACCGATAACTTTGCTTCTCCCGGCGGTGCAATACCGGACAAAAGTAGCATCTATGCTGTGCCCGCGCGACTGGCGCTCAATCACTGGGTCCTCTCGGGTGATTGGACAATGCAAAAGAACGACATTGTGCTGAACAAGGCGAATGGCCGGATTGCGTACCGATTTCACGCCCGCGATCTTCATCTGGTAATGGGGCCTGCAGCGCCAGGAACTTCTGTGCGATTTCGCGTACTCATCGATGGACAGCCGCCAGGCGCAGCTCACGGGGTAGACGTGGACGACCAAGGCAAGGGCACGGTCACCGAGCCACGCATGTATCAGCTAATCCGGCAACCGGGGCCCATCCTTGACCGGCAATTCGAGATCGAGTTTCTCGATTCAGGTGTGGAGGCTTTTTCGTTCACCTTCGGCTGATCCAGGGCGAATAGAGTGCGTCGGTGTACGAGTTCGCACAAGCGGAGCTAAACCATGCGTCTTTTCAACCCTTCCCGTTGGACTCGATGCTTGCGGGTCTCTTGCATTGCGTTGGTGGTATCTGTGATGCTCGCATTATTTCAATTGCTGGCCCAGGCCCAAGGAAAGGAACGTCCCATGGAACACAGGACTTTTTATCGCACGATACAGATAGATGGGCTCTCCATCTTTTACAGAGAGGCCGGCCCGAAAGACGCGCCGACGCTTCTCCTGCTGCACGGACTTCCCTCATCCTCGCGGATGTTCGAGCCGCTCTTTGCCCGGCTTTCCGATCGCTATCACCTGGTCGCACCCGATTACCCGGGCTTCGGACACAGCGACTGGCCGGACCCGAAGAAATTCGCTTACACGTTCGATCACTACGCCGAGATCATGAATCACTTCACCGAAACGCTCGGGCTCTCGCGATACACGCTTTACATGCAGGATTACGGCGGCCCCGTTGGTTTTCGCATCGCCTTGTCCCATCCCGACCGGATCGAGGCTTTAATCGTCCAGGACGCAGTCGCACACAACGAAGGTCTGGGCGCGAACTGGAAGCCACGGCGGGCCTTTTGGGCCGACCGTGCTGCTAACGAAAGCACCCTTCGCACAAATCTACTCTCGCTGGCTACGACGCGTACCCGCCATGTCGGAAACGACCCCAACGTGGAACTGTATGACCCGGATCTCTGGGCCGATGAGTTTGCCTTTCTCAGCCAGCCCGGCCAAGCCGAGATTCAAAGCGACCTGTTTTACGACTATCGAACGAATGTGGAGGCCTATCCGAAATGGCAAGCATGGATGCGCGAGAAGCAGCCGCGGCTGCTGGTGATTTGGGGTAAGTATGACCTGTCGTTCGATCTCGGCGAACCGGAACGCTACCGCCAGGACGTTCCGAACGCTGAAGTTCACGTTCTTGACGCCGGTCATTTCGCGTTGGACACGGCTGCGGATGAGATCGCCGCACTCGTCAAAGCCTTTGTCACTTCTTCACGTGGGGAGTTGCAGACGCGGCGCGCCGGTTGATGCCGCTATAGAACGCAAGCTGCTTATCATCGGTGAGCCGATGACGAGCGGACAGCCATTGAGGATTTCATATCCGATCTGACATTGTTCCAGGAGCTATCTTCCCCGACTACGAGCTTTCCGACCACACCGCGCAACACCGGAAGCTCCGGGTTGCAAGGACAACATCCGGTGGTGCTCGTCCTCAGCCGCGGAGATTTCTTCCCCAAGGACCGCCAGGAGGCTGAAGGACTGGTTGAACTCCATCGGTGAACTCGAGGTTGCCTATTGATATGCAACGCCGTCCATCATTACGGGCGTAATGTTGCACTACTGTGTGTGCGACGCTACGCTGGCTCTTGCCATTTCGCCGGTCATGAGGCAGAGCGGTTTCATTTCAAAGTATCAGTTCGTCTCCACCCCGCCGACGAAGGGTTGCGTTGTCCAGCTAACGGAAGGTGGACGGTGAGTACAGGAACCACTCCGGCATTTTCGCCAGGAACTACGCCCGCGCGGAGGGTCCCTCGGTACAAGCTAACCGTACCTTTGAATCTCACCGTATTGCGCTCGGGCATCCCTGACAATATTCCCGGACGCACCCTCGAGATAGGTGAGGGCGGAATGGGAGTTGTGGTGGCGTCACAACTCCTCCCGGGCGAGTCCGTTCGCGTCGAGTTTCTTTTTCCACACATGACCTCGCCAGTGCGGGCCACGGCGGTGGTGCGCTATCAGCGGGAACTGTGTGTTGGCCTCCAGTTTCTCCGTTTGCCCGTAGAACATCAATCGATAATCCGTTACTGGACGCGGCGCGAGGGTGAGATGTTGTTAATAGCGCAAAAGCCCCGAGCTGCACAGACGGGGGTCACGTTGGGAGAGGAGGCAGCCAAACCCAATCCGCTCCTGGACTTCGAAACCCCTGAAGGCCCAAGACGCGGGTTCCGCAGCCGACGCGTTGTTGCGTTTGCGGTTTCCATGATCGTGATCGCGGCCATGCTGGGATGGTGGCGATGGCAGCAAGAATGGACGGCATTGGAAGCGCAGCTTCCGGCAAGGGGAGCTGCCGTGGCGAAGCCCCAGTTGGAGGTGCCAGCCGACGCAATGCACCGGCGGATCCGACACGAGGTCTTACCCGAGTATCCGGAGGATGCTCGACAGGCGGGAGTGCAAGGCACGGTGGTGCTGGATGCCGTCGTGAGTCCGGAGGGCGTGGTTACACAAGTGAAATTGGTTAGCGGGCCCGAAGCACTATCACTCGCAGCCATCGATGCAGTCCGATGGTGGCGCTATGAACCGTATCTTATTAATGGTAAGCCGGCGACAGTAGAGACCACCGTAGCAGTAGACTTCCGGTTGGCGAACTAATGTCGCGTCCCAGCGTATTCGAGTCTGCAGTTTTATTTGCGCACCAAGATGACACAGCCAGCTTTATCAGCCGTCTCTAATGAAAGCCGCTTAATCCGCGACTCGCGCACCTGAGCTGCGCGGCATTCCAAGCCCCGACGACGAACCCTTTCGCGCTGCATCTGCAAGCCAGATAAGCAGTTCTCGCCAACTATCTGCTGGCGCTCGAGGTGCGAGACAGCACCCAATTCCGGCCAGTGATTTGCTCTCTCACTCTCGCTGAACTCGGGAGGAGACTTGCGGGAAAACGAAGTAGAAAGTGTCCGTGAAAAGGATCTTAAGCCGGGAAGAAATCGATGAGTGCAGCCTCCTCTGCTCCGCCCCTGCCGGACGCCGAAGTCAACGAGTACTTGAGCATGTGGACCGAGCACATGGGCCAGGTGCTGACCCAGATTGCCGGGGCTCCTTTCACCATGGAGTCGGCTTTGGCAGCGCCGCCGGAAACTCCCGCCCCCGAGGAACACGACTTGCAGGCCTCGGTGGCGGCCGCTGGGGCCCTGCGCGGCGAAATGAGGTTACGCGTGCCGCGCGCAGTGGTGCTCGCGGTGGGACAACTATTTCTGCAAGAATCCCAGGACGCCACCGCCGAGCTGAAACCGGACCACCGGGATGCGTTGCAGGAGTTGCTGCGCCAGACCGCAGGTCAGGTTGCCACCGCCCTAAGTGCACGATGGGGTGATACGCAACTGCGGGTCGAAGAGGGAGCGGCCCCAACCTGGGCAGCGGGCGCACGTGGCTGGCTGGTCTCAGCTCCCGGGGCTCCCAGCCGTCTGCTGATGGAATGGCAGTTGAGTTCCGCGTTGGTCGCGGCACTTCGGCCACCCCCGGAAAAGCTGCCGGGAAGCGAACCAGCCAAGGCAGAGGTGCCCACTTCCGACAAGCTCGACCTGTTGATGGATGTGGAGCTGGACGTGACCCTCCGTTTCGGAAGCCGGAGCATGCTGTTGCGGGGAATCCTGGAGCTGGACGCAGGTTCGGTAGTCGAACTGGACCGGCAGGTGCGGGAACCGGCCGACTTGCTCCTGGATGGCAGATTGATCGCCCGCGGAGAAGTCGTGGTAGTGGATGGGAACTACGGCTTACGGGTGCTGGAGATTGTCTCGCCGCCGCGGACGGTCGGGGGCTTGTGACTTGGGTTTCAAGGGATGCCCGGCTGTGCCGCATGGGACACCCGCCAGCCAAGTGCACCTGCCACGCTGCGCCCGGTGTTGCCCTTTTGACCTAAAGCCTTTCTCGCTCCCTGCCGATCTACCAAGAAGCGGACGTAAGCGGAAGAAATGCAAAACCCTCGTCCCAGATAGCAAAATGAGTCCCGCTTCATGAATAGCATACGTGTCCTTATCGTGGATGATTCCTCGGTTATGCGGAAGATTGTGGAGCGCTCCCTGCGCCAGGCAGGTATCGACCTCAAACAGGTCTTTGAGGCTGCGAATGGAGCCGAGGCGCTCACCGTCGTCCAGGATAACGTTGTCGATCTCATTCTTTGTGACATCAATATGCCGGTGATGGACGGGTTGGAATTCGTCAAACAACTTTCCTCAGTCGGGAACGCGAAAGACGTGCCCGTGGTCATGATTACGACCGAAGGAAGCGAGGCGCATGTGGTGCAGGCCCTGTCCTGCGGCGCCCGCGGCTACATCCGCAAGCCGTTTACGGCGGAGCAGGTCAAGGACCATGTTCTCCCCGTGTTGGCGGGAAAATTATGAGATCCGTGGATCCATTACTGGCCCCCAATGACCGCCATGAAGAATGGACTCCCCTGCTCGAACTGGCGGCTCGGGAAGTCTTCGAGTTGATGCTGAACAGCCAACTGACCGTCTCGACCACGCCGGAGGAGGCCAACCTGGGCATTACTTCCATGGTAGGACTGGCCGGGCAATTGTGCGGCGTACTAAGCGTCCGCTGCAGCGGGAAGGCAGCCGCGCTCATGGCTTCCAAGATGCTGGGCATGGAACTGGATAAGGTCGGCCCGGAAACGGCGGATGCGCTGGGCGAAGTCTGTAATATGGTGGCGGGCAACTTCAAGAACAAGATTGCCGGCCTCGCGGAAGGCTGCATGCTCTCGCCTCCTACAGTCATCACCGGCAGCGACTACAGTCTGCATTCTCTGGCCGACCCCCCGCTCGAGGCCAGGCTGCTGTTTGAAAACATGCCGATCGTTATCTCCCTTCAGGTCCACGGCTAGCTTCAGTTGGAAGGCACTGACCTGTCACGTTTGGACAAACGGAGCAGGTCGTGCCGCGTCCCTGATTATTTCTGGCTTATGGCAGCGCGAGGTTCACTGGTTGGGACCGACGATTTCGGACGTCGGTTTCAGTTTTGCCTGGCGGCACCCCCGAATATCGTTGCTACCAGTTCAAAGACTTCTCCCACCGCCTCGTCAAGTTCAAATGTGAACCGCACCAGGTCCATCTTCTCGAGGTCGCGGTGTTCCTTCAGGAGAATGGTCCATGCGGGGTTGTGCGCCAAGTCTGCTTTATGCCGCTCGTAGTATCCGTAACCCAATCCCCGCATGCGGCAGAGAAGATCGCTCAAGTGCACCAACGCCACCAGGGGCTGGGCTTGCGGGCTCTGCTCGGGCGCATGATGGTGCGCGATAACCTGAACAATGTCGCTGGCCAGGTACCATTTCTCGGCTAGTGCGCGCCCCGTCTCACAGTGAGTAAAGCCCATGGTGACGCTCTCCGCTTCATGCAGCGGAATTTGCTGCTCGAGAGCGCACTTGACAGACCTGCCAAATTCTTCAGGAAAGGCCATGCAGTTCACCAGAAACCCGATGTCATGGAGCAGCCCCGCCATGTACGCCTTATCGTCATCAGAGGCAGCCAGCTTTTCGCTGAACTTCCGGCATACCATGGCGCAGCCGAGCGAATGCCGCCAGAAGATGGTTGGGTCCAGAGCCCAGTTCCCCTTGGGGAAGGCCTGCCCCAGACAACAGGTGAGCAATATAGTTTCGACCTTGCGTAATCCCAGGGTGAGCACTGCCGCCTTGATGGTTTCGGGTGACTTGGTCAGGCCGAACAGGGGCGAACTGGCCACCCGCAGGCATTGTGCCGCGATGGTGTTGTCATAGGACACCAACTTGACTACCTCTTCCAGCTTCACCCGCTCAGGGGGTGCGTTCAGCAGCTCCAGCAGAGGCAAAAAAACTGCGGGGATGGAAGGGGTAGTCTCGATGCGCTTCACACGCTCACGAATCGTCGCGGCGATGGCTGTGCTCATAGCTTGCCACTCTTGAGGGATGGTTTCCAGTACGCGATGGTCCCGGGAAAATGCACTAGGTGAAACTTGTCATTTAATTTCATGAGCGATTCAGAGGTACCGAGAAAAAAGTAACCACCAAAATTGAGGTTGCTGAAGAAATGGTCAATCACTTTCGACTTCGAGGGTCCGTCGAAATAGATGAGCACGTTGCAGCAGAAAACCAGGTCCATGCCCTTCATGAAAAGCATTTTTGAATCATCCTGCAGGTTCAGACGGCTAAAGGTAATCAGTTTTTTCACCTCCGGACGCACCTGCAGTTTTTTCTCGTCGATGGGTAAGAAATATTTGCGTTTGAAATACTCAGTGGTCGAGCGCAGTGCGTAGTCACCGTAAATGCCGGCCTTGGCGGCTTCAACCGAACGGTCATTCAGGTCGGTGGCAACAATCTCCACCGTCCACCCCTTGAGCAGAAGCTCGCTTTCCTCAAGCATGTTCATGGCCAACGTATAGGACTCTTCCCCGGTGGAGCAGCCCGCGCTCCACACGCGCAGGCGTTTCACCACTTGCTTGGCTTTTTCCGCCGCGATCTCCGGCAGGATCACCTTGCGCAAGGCGTCGATTTGGGGTTGGCTGCGGAACAGGCAGGTTTCGCCGATAGTGATTTCATTCAGCAGTTGCCGGAGTTCCGCCTCCCGGCTGGCATGCGCGGTTAGAAGATCCCAGTACTCACGCGTGCTGGAGGCACCCACCTGTTTGATCCGCCGGGCACAGGCATCAGCCAGCAGATACAGTTTTTCCTCGAGCTGAAAAATGCCGCACACCTTGTACACTAAATCGCGAATTTGCCGGAAGATGGGGTCTACAGGTTTACTGACCCTGGTGACCATTGGCGTAGTGGCGGGTTTCGTGCCGGTTATCATTTTGCGCGAGGCTCCAGGCCGGCATTGCTGTGCGAGACGACAGTGGCGCCCGGCGCGCGGCTGTGCAGCACGCGGCGAGTGATCTCCGGCGCTAAGCGGTCCAGCGGATAGACGGCATCAGCCTGCCCAGCCGCATACACCAGGCCCGGCATCCCCCAAACCACCGAGGAATGTTCGTCCTGAATGATTACCTCTCCGCCCGCCTCGCGAATGTGTTGAGCTCCAAGCACTCCGTCCGATCCCATCCCCGTCATCACGACGCCCAGAACGTTGGCTCGACAGACCGCCGCGACCGAGCGAAACAGCACGTCGACTGCCGGCCGGCAGGAGTGCTCTGGTGCATCCTGGTTGAGATCCAGCCGCCAGTTCACCCCCGCATGGGCCACGGTCATGTGGAAATTTCCCGGCGCAATCCAGGAGTGCGCGGGCGAGAGAACCACGCCCGCGCTGCCCTCTTCCACCGTAATCGCCGAGCGGCTCGCGAGACGGTCCGCCAGCATACGTGTGAAGATGGGTGGCATGTGCTGCACCACGACGATGGGGACGGGAAAGTCTTTCGGAATGCGGGGCAGGACTTCGGCCAGCGCGTTCGGACCTCCAGTGGAAGTGCCGATGGCGACAATTTCAATGCGCCGGTTGGCCGGCACCCGAACCCGCACGGAAGGGCGAGGTGGCGGCAACGTTTTGAGTTTCGTGGAAGGGCCGGCGCACAGCGCCTTGATCTTGGGAATGAGCTCGGCGCGTATGGCTTCGATGGCCTCGGCCGGGCTACCCGTATTGCTCGGCTTGGTGGCATAGTCGGACGCTCCCAGCGAGAGCGCATCCAGGGCCGCAGCCGCACCGCGCTCGGTCAGCGTGCTGAACATGATGACTGGCAGTCTTGGATAAAGCTTGCGCACCTCGGCAAGCGTCTCCAGGCCATTCATCACCGGCATCTCGACATCAAGCGTAATCAGGTCGGGATGGAGCTGCGAGATCTTGGCCAGCGCGATTCGGCCGTCCCTGGCCGAAGCAACCACGTCCAGTTCCGGATCTTTGCACAGGGTGTCGCAGAGCAGCTTGCGGATCACCACCGAATCGTCCACGACCAGGATACGAATGCGAGCCATAACTGAGTTAATCTCCGCTCACTCACACGCCGGACGTTAAGGTCCAGAGCCTATAAGCTCGCACGCGCCGCCATGCCTCTCCCTGACCGGCCTGCGCTGGTCCCGCTCCCGCTAGTCTGAGCATTGATCTTGAATTGCTCGACCAAGCGGCGTAGTTCGGCGGAAGTCTCCACCAGTTGCTGCGCTGCCTTCTGCGTGTCATCGGCTCCGCGCGATGTGCTCGCCGCAGCCTCAGCGACGCCGCTGATGTTGCTGGTAATCTCGCCGCTGCCGCGCGCCGCTTCGCTGACATTGCGCGCCATCTCGTTGGTGGTGGCGTTCTGTTCTTCCACAGCCGTGGCAATCGTGTTCGAAATGCCGTTGATCTGGTTGATGACTTCACTGATGGTGCCAATGGCATCTACGGCTGCTTTGGTGTCGGTCTGAATGGCCTCGATCTTGCGGCTGATGTCCTCGGTGGCTTTGGCGGTCTCCTTGGCCAGTTCTTTTACTTCGTTGGCGACCACCGCAAAACCCTTGCCAGCTTCGCCTGCGCGCGCCGCCTCGATGGTGGCGTTAAGGGCCAGCAGGTTGGTCTGCTGGGCAATCGAAGTGATGACCTTGATCACCTGACCGATCTCGGTCGAAGAATCGCCCAGTTTGGACACAGTGGCATTCGCGGTTTCCGCAACCTTGACGGCAGCGGTTGCCACTTTGGCGGCTTCGGTGGCGTTCTTGGCAATTTCCTTGATGCTGGCGCCCATCTCTTCCGCCCCGGTGGCTACGGTCTGAAGGTTCTGGCTGACTTGCAGGGTGGCGGCGGAAACCACTTTGGTCTGGGCCGAAGTTTCTTCAGCGTTGGCGCTCATCTGCTGGCTGACGGTGGTCAGCTCTTCGGACGCGGATGCCAGGTTCACGGCGCTCTCTCCGATGCTCCCAATACTCTTGCGCAGGTCGGTGAAGAATTTTCCCAGCCCTTCTCCCATTTGGCCGATGGCATCGCTGCCGTGCACCTGGATCTCCTGGGTCAGGTCGCCCTTGGTGGCGGCCGCTACCACGGTCAGAATGCTGTCCACTTTCTGCTTTAGTTCCTGGGCCGCCAGTTTTTCGCGCTCTGCTCCCTGCGCCACTTCAGTCTTGGTCTTCACCTGTTGGGTGACGTCGGTGGCGTACTTCACGACCTTGAACGGTTTGCCGTTCAGGTCCATGATTGGGTTGTAGGAAGCTTGAATCCAGACTTCTTTTCCTCCCTTGCCGATACGCTTGAATTCGTCGGCCACGTATTCGCCCCGGTTCAGCTTGGCCCAGAATTCCCTGTAGTCCGAACCCTGCCGGTAAGCGTCGTCCACAAACATGCCGTGATGTTTTCCCTTGACCTCGTCCAGCGTGTAGCCCATCGCCTTAAGGAAGTTGTCGTTAGCAGTGACGATGGTCCCATCCATCTTGAACTCGATCACCGCCTGCGACTTGCCAATCGCTGCAATCTGAGCGGCGTAGTCGACGTTGGTGGCCTCCAGGCGGAGTTTCTCTGTGATCACCTCCCAGGTCACCATCGCACCCACGTATTTCTTGTCCTTATCGTAGATCGCGCTGACCAGCAGGTGGAGCGTCTCCGGGCCAAGCTTGATATCAGCCTCATGCGGCAAGTTTTTATCGTTCGCCAGCAGCTTGCGCTGATGGGATGGGTCTTTGTGGAATACATCAATCGGATGGCCAAGCATTTGCGAGACTTTGATCGGCAGATATTTTTCCAGGGTCTGCAACGTCTTGCTCGAGGCCGGGTTCATGTACTGTATCTTCAGATCCAGATCCGCGAAAATGACGTTAATGGGCAGGTTATCCATCATGGACTGAGTCTGCGCCATACCGTTCTCAGTCTTCAGCTTCTCGGTGATCAGTTCCCACACCACCATGGGACCCAAATAAGTGCCCTGGTCGTCGTAAATGGCGGTGGCCAGTAGGTCCGCAACTTCGGGCCCAATGTGGATACTGGCTCGGTGCGGCAAGTTTTTCGGATTGGCCAGAATCTTTCGTTGGTAGCTTGGATCCTTATGAAAGATGTCGATGTTCGCTCCCATGACTGTGTCGGCCTTCACGGGCAGCAGATGCTCGATGGTTTTCAGCGTTTTCAGCGATGCCGGGTTGACGTAGGTGATTTCTAGGTCCGGGTTGGCCATCAAAATGTTGGTCGAAGAATTTTCCAGCATCGCCTTCAGCCGGGACGCCTCCGAACTCATGCGGGTGGCCGCGGGTCGGCCATTCTTTTTTTCCAACTGCGCGGTCCTCATGTTCAATTCTCCTTGGTGGTAATTGGCGGATCCGTCATTGGCTTGGTCACGATGTCTGGTTCAAGCGACGCAACCGCGGTCATCACTTCCTGAATAAGTGGTTTGGCGATCTTCAACGCGGCGAGCGCTTCCGAAAGGTGCCGGGTGACACCCTGAAAGTGCCGCGGTTCAATCACCAACCCGGCATGGGCCGGCTTCATGGCCTTACCCTTGTATTCGGCTGGACCGCCCAGGGCCTGCACCATGAACTGGCTCTGGCGCAGCTTTAGCCATGTCATATTGGTGCGCGTAAAGAACGGCTTGAGTTCGGGGTCGGCCAGGACTCTTTGGTAAAACTGTTCCACCGCCGCGGCGATGGCGTCCCGTCCCCCCAATCGGGCAAACATCGAGCTTGCAGGTTGAGATGCCGGGGTTGTTTTCAGCGCCATGCTCCTACTCCTCTAGGCAGAATGTCTTTCTAAGTCACCATGTAGCTGGTCACGTAATTCAAACTACGTAGCGCCACGAAGGTCATGCCCACGCCGAAGTGCCATTTACGTGAGTTCGCCTGTCCGGCCAGCACGCCGCGGCCCAGCAGAATCATGACCACGTAACACATCAGGACTCCCAATGAAACTCCGGCGTGAAACCAGATCATGGGGCTGACCCGGGCCACGACCTTCTCTACCGCGTGACGTGAAATCTCGATATAAAGCACCAGAAACAGGTCGATCACAAAGGCGGAAATCATCAGGCGCAGATGCAGATCTGGCCGCCGATGGCGAAACCACAATCCCGCAGCCAGCAGGAGTACAAACGAGCGTCGATGCCAGATGCAGCATTCTTAGGTCTCCCTGTCTTCCACAACCGGAGCGGGATCAGCCACGTCCACCGCTCGTTCAGTGTCGAGCACCAGCAGCAGACGTTCCGGCAGTTTGTGTACTCCTCGGATCATTTCTCGCGCCATCCCCTTCAATGTTTCCGGCGGCTTCTCGAAAGTCTTTTCCTCGACCTCGATGACGTCACCGATTTCGTCCACCAACAGGCTGAGCGCCCCGTCGCTGGTACGCACCACCACGTTCATCGGAAGCTGGCCCGCGGGACGTTCGGCCATGCCCAGGCGCCGGCGCAAATCGATGGCGGTGACAATTTGTCCGCGCAGGTTGATCAGTCCGCGGACGACCTGTGGCACCAGCGGCACGCGCGTCATTTCCTGATAGCGGATCACTTCCTGCACCTGCTGTACGGGCACGCCAAAAAAGTGCCCCTCAAGAAAGAAAGTACAGAACTGTTCGTTTTGCGCCATGCCAGCCTTCCGTCCTTATGCCCCCGCCACTTTTGCAAAAAAGCGCGGATTCGCTGCCTGCACCACGGCCTGCACATCCAGCAGGTCGGTGACCCGCTGTTGGACGACCGCCGATCCCAGAATCCCGGCCCGCTCGGCCGGACGCTCCAACACGAATTCTTCTTCCACAATGTCGAGGATGCGCTCGACCACCAGGCCGACGCTGCGTCCCTGCTCGGCGTACACCACCACCTGCAGCGGCGCTTGCGGGTCGACGGCGGTTTTGCTCGAGCCTCCGGAATGGGCGTTCTCCGCGGGCTCGACGACCTCGGAGACCCGGATCAATGGCATGATCTGGCCGCGATACTGCACTACCTCTTGATGGCCGGTGTTCTCCACCGCGCTGCGGGCAAATTCCTCGAGCCGCGCCACCAGCGCAAGTGGGATCGCCATCCTTCCCTTGTCACCGGTCTGGAATAACAGAAGGGTTTGCCGGTTGCCCGCAGACTTCTCCCCTGCAGATCGTTCCTTCTCGGCTCCGGCACGATCATGGACCTCGCTGATCACATTGGCCCGCTGCGCCAGTCCCAGCGCGTCCAGGATGAGCGCGACCTTTCCGTCCCCCATGATGGTTGCGCCGGCGAAGGTATTCACCCCCTTGAGCTGTTTGCCCAGGGGCTTGACCACGATTTCTTCGGTGTCATTGATTTCGTCCACCACCAGGCCGAACTGCCGGTCATCGGCTTGCAGCACTACGATGTTGATGGCCTGGGCCGCTTCTCCTGCTTTTTTTTCAGCGCCCACGCGCAGCTCGCGGTCCAGGTACACCAGGGGCAGCAGGCGGCCACGCAACCGGTACACCGGGGCGCCCTGCACCATTTCAATGCCTTTGCAGCTGTGGTCGGCTTCGATCCGCACCAACTCCAGCAGGCTCACCTGGGGAATGGCATAGCGATCGCCACAGCAAGTCACCACCAGCGCCGGGATGATGGCCAGGGTCAGAGGAATTTTGACGCGAACGGTGGTGCCCCGGCCCGCGGTTGAGTGCACATCCACCGTGCCCCCGATCTTCTCCACGTTGGTCTTCACCACATCCATGCCCACGCCGCGACCGGATACGTTGGTCACTTTTTGCGCCGTGGAAAATCCCGGCAGAAAGATCAAATTGAAGATTTCGCGTTCGGTCATGCGTACCGCCTGCTCGGCGGTGATGACTCCACGCTCGACCGCTTTTTGGCGGATGCGCTCCGCGTTCAGTCCGGCGCCGTCGTCACTGATCTCGATGTTGACCTGCCCGCCTTCATGAAAGGCGCGCAGAATCAGGCGACCATGTGGATCTTTTCCCGCTTTCACACGGTCCTGGGGCAGCTCGATTCCGTGGTCCACGGAATTGCGGACCAGATGAGTGAGCGGGTCCTTGATCGCCTCGATGATCGTCTTGTCGAGTTCGGTCTCCTTGCCCTCCATCTCAATGTTGACTTGTTTGCCGCAAGTGAGGGCGACGTCGCGTACCGTCCGTGGAAACTGCGCCCAGATGTTCCCGATGGGCTGCATGCGAGTCTTCATGACTTCCTCTTGCAGCTCGGTGGCGATGAGATTCATGCGCTGGGAGACCGCCTGAAGACCGGTGTCTTCCGAGGTATTGCCGATTTGCAGAAGCTGGTTTCTCGCCAGCACCAGCTCGCCGACCAGCGTCATCAGCTTGTCCAGCAGGTTGACGCCGACCCGGATGGTCTCGGGCGCGGCGTCGCGAGCTTTCAATTCCGCGGCTGGCGGGAGAGCGAGAACGTCCTCCGGCTTGGCCAACACTAGCGCCGGTGCAGGAAGGTCTGCTTGTTTCAACGAGGCCGCGGGTTCATCCCGCTTCTCCGCCGGCTGCGATTCAGTACCCTTCTGCTCCGCCGCTTCCAGGGCGGCAGGAGTGACCTGCTCAAGGTCTCCTACGCTTGAAGTTTGCAGCCGTGTGAGGGTTTCCCGCAGTTCGGGATAATCCGCGTCACCGTCCTGGCCGGTGGCTTGAATCTCGCGCAGCATCTGGCGGACCGCGTCCACCATGCTGAGCAGCGCCGTGGTTATTTCCGGATTGAGCGTGAGTTGCCCGTCCCGGAGGCGGGTAAGCAAGTTCTCGCCAACATGCGCCACCTTCTCCAGTTTGTTGAAACCCAGAAATCCGCAGGTGCCCTTGATGGTGTGGATGGTACGAAACACTCCCGCCAGGGCTTCCTTGTCCTTCGGATTTTTCTCCAGACCGACCAGGTCCCGGTCCAGCCGGTCCAGGTTCTCGTAACTCTCGACCAGGAAATCCTGGACGATGTCACTCTCACTCATCGTTATTGTTCCTTTCCAGATCGGGAGTGATTTCCTGGCGGGCCCCGATTTGCGGCTGCCTGTCTTCTTGCGCCGCTAGGGGGCGTCCTTCCCGAGTGTGAGTGAGGTTTCAGGTCTGGCGAACAGTGCGATCGATCTCTACCTCTTCTCTATTTCCTTATCGTCCGATCGGCAACTCTCATTAGTGACTTCGACCTCTAAACGCTTCGCCACTGGGAAGAAAGTTCTTATACATTCGAGCGCGGAAGCGGACAGTACTGAGCGGACGAACTTCCCAGTGGAGGTCAAAAGAGGAGATTGAGACCGGGGTGACTCGTTCCCCACCGGCAACAAGATCGCATTCTTATCGCAGTCTTATGCAGAAGGCGGGCAGAACCCTCAAAGGAAATCCCTGATGCGCTTCTCGTTCTCTCCCAGGCCCCGATATCGGCTTAATGACCAGGCTTCCGAGGCCGATTCCGCAAGCCAAATAATGTTCCAATTCGAAACTCGCGGATACCAGTATCAGAACTTATTAACTCTCCCGAGCAGCCTTTATGGCGAGGAAATCAGCATCATGCGGATCAAGCAAGGGCACGCCGAATTGCCGCGCGCATATTGAAGGGTAGAAAAGCTCGCGCACGCCGATGAGAATGATGCCGAGCGTGATGAGCGTTACTAGCACTCCCGAAAGAAATCCGATCTTCATGGATCGATCTGTTTGGTTGCGTACATCAAAGTCATTCACTGAATTTTTGGATGTCTGCTCGCAGGTACCGGACTCGGTGAACTCGCAGCGAACCGCGGTAAATTCCATACAGTAATTACCTGATCTTCATAGGGTGATCACCTGAGTCGAACTTGTGAATGCGTCGACGAAGAAGAACGGGCTGGAAGGCTTTCGCAGCCTGCCGCGGCCTTCATGTTTTGCGCTGGGAAATGGTTAGCGCGTATTCTGAAGTTGAGTGGGAGCAATAGTTAAAAAGTGGGGTAATCTCGTTACTTGGTCCAGGGACGAAACAGGGACGAAAGACGTGTTCAGGTTTGACGCCAAGGCCGTGTTGACAAGCGGAGTGGACGCAGTCGCCCGGGAAACTAAAGTAGGAGCGCAAGACATGGTGATTCATGAAATGACTAGGGAAGAGTGCCAGGCGGTTCTGGCAAGGGCCTCAATGGGAAGGCTGGGTTGCTCTCTCGATAACCAGCCCTACGTCGTGCCGGTTTACTTCGCATATGAGCAAGATTACATTTACGTCCTGTCAACATTCGGGCAAAAAATAAAGTGGATGCGCGCGAATCCCAAGGTTTGTGTAGAAATTGAGGAAGCTCCGACACAGCCTGAGTGGATGACCGTGATTGCCAACGGCAGCTACCAGGAGTTGGTCGAGCCGCAATATTCCACTGAGCGCGCGCATGCGCGCAAGTTATTGGAGAAGCGGCACCGGTGGTGGCTGAATGCGATGGCCGAGCGCCGGGCCAAATCAACCGACGACTGGATTGAGCCACTTTTTTTTCGCATCAAGATTGATTCGGTGACCGGTCTTCGCGCCCGCGCCGAGAGCGAAGAGGCTGCTGCGGGGCCGCGGTGAGCATATTTGTATCGGGCGGAGCGTGCGAGAGCGGTTTTCGATCCAGGCCGGATTAGATGGACAATCAAGCGCGCGGCTTAAGCATAGGAGAACATGCTGGTTTGAGGCTTTGCCCAGATGTTGTGAAAGCGAGCGAAGGTGAAAGTGGCAAGCGCATCGATTCCGAAAGATAGAGTGTCGGCTCGTATCGCGGTTGTCGAGCAGCACATTCGACTTGAGAACGAGCACGACCTTGAAGGTGTTCTCCGCACCTTCGGCGATTCCGCACAGTACGATGATGAGCCATGGGGAGAACACTATGAGGGCCGGAATGGAGTCCGCCAGTTTTACGAGCAGCTCATGAAGGCGCTGCCTGACTTTGCAATCGAGGTGCACCGCCGACATGTCGCGGACGACGCTATTCTTGTTGAAGTTATGATTCGCGGTACGCACCTCGGCGGGTGGCGTGGTCTCCCGGCGACGGGGCGACGAGTCGAGTTCCCACTTTGCGGTGTGTACACGTTCGACGCCGATGACCATCTGGCTGGGGAAAAAATCTACTACGACCGGGGGACGGTGTTACGACAACTCGGTGTTTTCCACGAGCCACAAAGCATATTGGGACAAATCTCCATCCTGGCGACTCATCCCACCACGATTGCGCGTGCTTTGGCGAGGAAGCTCCTACGCAGGTGACACGTTCCCAGGAAGCGCGAAAAGTCGGATAGCGGCGTCGAATAGCGACGTCGGATAACCACAAGGAGGATGGCGTGCGAATGAGGATCGGGACTGTTTTGTTTCTGGCCGGGCTCCTGAGTGTGGCCCCCATTACCTTGTTGGCAGGCGATTCGCACAAATGGCAGACTGGCAAGTTAACCGAAACTGAGCAGCAAAAAATTCCAGAAGGCAGCACAAGAACGAGCAATACCGATGCCACGGTCAAAGACAAAGGCAATCGGACCGACTACTCCCGCAACACCACGACCACCACAACCGACAACCTGGAGACCTATCAGTTCTACACTATCGAAAGCGGGAACAAGATCTATGTAGCCAGCGAACACCTGCTTTTCCCGTGGTCGAAACCTGCGAATATTCAGTTGGGCGAACCCGTGAAATTTGCCGTGGAAAAGGGCAAGATCGTCACCCAGGACGATGATGGCAAAGAGCACAAAGCAACGTTGGTAAAGACCGCCCTGAAGTCGGGAGACTAATCGGCGGTAGCTCGTGCCGGCACGGCACCCAAGTTCAGCTTGAAACAGCATCGTAGCCAGCGCCTGCCTGAAGTCATGAAAGCCAAACGAATGGTCGAAACCATCTCGAACCGGGGGGCGCGAAGGATGATCCTGTCTGCGTAACGGCCGGGGGTTTTCCTGATGCTGCGGAACACGGTCAAGGGCAATTGCGTTGCGGCGGTTTGGTGTGTAGGCTTTCTGCACACCCCTTCAGGTGTCGAAATGTGTACCGCAGTCTTCGTGGGATTCTAGTTCCGAATCATCGAGTAAGCGACTCTTAGTTGTGTGACCTGGGTTGTGCGACCTGGCAGGCGCCACACTCGTTGTGTGTCCTCAGCGAGCGAGGAGAACTGTATGAGCGAAACCGCCAAGCGTTACGAAGCCGACAAAACCGAATGGGACCGCATCGCCGAAACGCGGGAATTCAAAGATCTGATGGCCACCAAAAAGACCTTCATCATTCCCGCTTTTGTATTCTTCATTGTTTACTATTTTCTGCTGCCGATCCTCGTCGGATACGCTCCGCAATTCATGGCGATCAAGGTCATCGGGGAAGTAAACCTTGCCTACCTGTTCGCGCTCTCACAATTTTTCATGGCCTGGACCGTCGCTTGGTTGTACGTCAAAGCGGCCAATAACTTCGACAGGCTCGCCGAGGACATCATCAAGCAAGCCGAAAGCCACGTCCAGAGCGGGCCGGAGGTCCGGTAAATGTCTACCCCACTCGTGATGTTCCTGATCTTCATCGCCATCACTGTCGGCATTACATACTGGGCCTCAAAACGCTCCGCAGGCAGCAGCGCCTACTTCGCGGCCAGCCGTCGCGTTACCGGCTGGCAGAACGGAATCGCGGTCGCCGGCGACTATATGAGCGCCGCTTCCTTCCTGGGCATCGCCGGCATCATTGCCTTTCAGGGATACGACGGCTTCATGTTTTCGGTCGGGTGGCTGGTTGCGTATCTCACCGTCCTGCTCGTCGTTGCCGAACCTCTGCGCAACGCCGGCCGCTACACTATGGCGGACGTCCTCGCTTACCGCCTCAACCCGCGCCCGGTGCGGGCCATGGCTTCGATCAGCACGCTGACCGTCAGTACCTTTTACATGATTGCGCAGATGGTCGGGGCTGGTGCTTTGGTCGCGCTCCTGCTGAAGGATTCCGGCATCAGCTACCAAACCGCGGTCATCGGTGTCGGCCTTCTGATGATCGGCTACGTGGTCTTTGGAGGAATGCTGGCGACCACCTGGGTGCAGATCATCAAAGCGGTTCTGCTGATGGGCGGCACCATCCTCCTCAGCATTCTGGTCATGGCCCATTTCCATTTCAGTCTCAGCGCTTTCTTCAACGCCATCGGCCATGTCACCTATCACGAGAAAGGGCAAGAGGTCGTTAAGGACTTCCTCCAGCCCGGTCTTCGCTACAAGCCCCCCTACGGAGCCCTGGAGCTCATCTCACTAGGTCTTGCCCTGATCTTTGGGACTGCCGGCCTGCCTCACATCCTGGTGCGCTTCTACACTGTGCCTGACGCCAAGACCGCACGGCAGAGCGTGGTCTGGGCAATGGTCCTGATCGGCAGCTTCTACATCATGACCACCTTCCTCGGCTTCGGCGCGGCTACCATCGTTGGGCGCGACTTCATCTCCACGCACGGCGGCACCAACATGAGCGCTCCTTTGCTGGCGCAGGCACTGGCAGGCAACATTTTCTTCGCGTTCATCTCCGCCATCGCCTTTGCGACCATCCTCGCGGTGGTCGCGGGACTCACAATCAGTGCTTCGACCTCTTTCGCGCATGACCTCTGGACGAACGTCATCCACCGGGGTGTCGAGCGGAAGCCAGGTGAGGAAGTTATGGTGGCGCGCATCTCCGCGTTCGTTGTCGGCGCGGTTGCCATCACGATTGCAATTCTGCTGGGTCCTACCGCGAACGTCGCCTTTCTGGTGGCTTTGGCGTTTGCTGTCGCAGCCTCAGCCAACCTGCCGGTGATTGTTCTCTCCATCTTCTGGCGGAGATTTAACACTGCGGGCGCAGTCGCTGGCCTCGCTGTTGGATTGCTCGCTTCAATTGGACTGATTCTTGTTGGTCCCAGCCTGATGGCCGTTGATCCTCCAACCGTCACTGGCGCTGCGCGACACCTGATCCAGGCCAAAGCGTGGTTTCCGCTGGAGAATCCAGGCATCCTGAGCATCGCGCTCGGTTTTCTCGGTGCGGTCCTGGGCACGCTCCTCAGCCACGAACCAAGCTCGGAGCACAAGTTCAACGAACTGCTAGTGCGCTCCAACACCGGTCTGGGCGCTGAAAGGGCAGGATCTCACTAGTCGAGGTGTTTGCTCTGGAAGCGGTGAAGAGCGACGTGGCGGCTCCAGCTCTGCCCAGGAACCAGACGAATACCGGCAACCGCTTATTGCGTTGGTTGTTTTTTTTCGAAGCGTGACCTTTATCGCATCGTGTCAATTCGCTGCGGCGGCCGAAAATTGGTCTCGGGGGCACGCGAGCTTGCCCCGTTTCGTCCACGAGGTTGCAGATCTTCGCAGAGATCTTTCATGTGTTTGACGATGTTACCGAGCCTCCGGGCAACGAAAGTTAGAGTTCTCGGGTCATCCTCTATTTTTTCGAGCTCCTTGATGGCGTTGCCCAGCATTTCGCAGAGTGATATTTCAGATGGTTGCGTTTGCATACCCGCTGGCGGACCTCCTCCGGTAGCGGCAAGTTCGGCGCTCTGACGGTCTCTTGAAGCTGAGGTCAGGCGGCTCCGGCGCGGCATTCGCACCGCACCGGAGACGCTGACACAATTTACGGCAGGTAGTAGCGGAACGAGGTTAAGAACATGTTCTCGATTCCCGCCAGTTGCCCGAAACCGCTGGTGCCACCCGTCCCGGACCACGTATTGCGTACAACGTACGAGTACTGCGGACCGAACTGGATGGTTCCCTTTGGGCCCTTGTAGAAGCGGTACCAGAAACCGATGGTGCCTTCGATGACATTGCGAGTGTTGGCCGCGCAACTGGCTAGCCCGCCAGGAAGAAATCCGCTGGAAGATGTGGGAAACTGGCCGCCGACCGGGGTGCCCGGGACTGTTTCCGCGCCGCAACCTGTATTGACGAACAGTGGAGATCCGTACCCTACGGGTTTGCCCGCTGCGTTCAGCGAAGCGTGCCGTCCAACAAACTCCGCGCCCGCGTTCGCATAGATATCCCACTTTGTCGAGTGATACTCAAGCGTTCCCAGACCCTGAGCGCTCTTAAGCGGAGCGAGCGTGCCATCGGGGTTTACGGTCACGTCAGGCAGCGTAGAGGTGCCGTATCGCCCCATCCCGTCCCCTCCAAGGAAATGGCCGGCGACATCAACGTGCTTCTTGAAAAGCGAGATACGCGCGTTGGCACCGACTCCGCCGGTCGTGGTCGCAAAGTTCGATGCGCCAGCGGCAGAAGGTGCAGCCGCGGTCGCGTTGGGATAGATTCTGTCGCGGAAACGCCTTACGACGCCAAAGACTTCGAAATGTCCAAATCCCGGCTCAGCCGCCGCTTTGAAGATAAAATCCGGGGAGGAGTTGAAGCTATAAGTCGCGGCTCCGTCGTAGAGACCGCCACCAGTACCCGCCGAACCCAGCAGGAAGTTCTGGGCCTGGCCACTCGCTGAGAATAGGGTCTGAGCATTTTCCACTGAGAATCCGAGCCACAATTTCTTGCCTAGACTCTGGGTAACCCGAAATCCGTATTGCCGGGCCCAGCTAAAGCCAACGTGGTACTGCGGATCAATCATCATGGGCAAAGCCTCGGTGCGATTGTCGAGGCCCTTCCTGGTTTCTGTGACCAGGCTCCACATCTGGCCGCCAGTGAAGGTAAGGCCACTCTTAAGGGCCGCTTGCCCCCACACTTGTCGCTGACGAAGGGTATAGCTGTTGCTTTCATTGTTGTTGGATGTCACTCCGGCTGAGAGGAAGTCCGCTTCCACATAGCCGGTAAGCTTGGCCCGGTCGAGCTTGCCTTCACCCAACAGAGAGATACGCGACTGCCGCCCAGAACCAAAGAACTCGCTCATTCTGTCTGCGGCAGCGCCGGGCATCGTCACGGAGTTAAACGGAGTATTGATGTCCGATCCCAGAGCATGCTGGCGCCACACGGTTTCAGCTGCCATGAAGCCACCGGGTGTCAGAGTGATGCCTTTGAATTTGATGGCCAACGGACTCTCATTGACCGCCTTCTGTGTCTCCTGTAGTGCTAGCGCGGTGTTGGTGAGGTTGTCCTTCAGGTCAGTGACTTCGCTGTGGGTAGTGGCAACAACCTGCTGCTGCGCCGTGCTTTGCGAAAGCGCTGTGTCCGCCTTTTGCTCAGCCTGACCGGCTGTAGTTTGAGCCTGGCTGGACTGCTGCTGCAGTTGTTGAATCACGGTATCGCGGGTTTGCACCTGGTCTTTGAGTTGCTGGATCTGCTGTTGCTGTGCGCCGAGCGCCTGCTGCATTTCTTCCAGTCGACGCAGGATCTCCGCGTTGGTTGTGGTAGTGGCCTTCTTCTTTGTACCTTTTGTGGTGGCCGCAGCTGTGCTTTGCGGGGCCGGGGCCGCAAAGGCACCGGTGGCGAGGGCAAGGGACAAGGCCAAAGCCATGCCTTTCTTCATTTTTCCTCCATGGGAGATCAAATATGCACTCTTTTTGGGAGCCCCAAACAGGGGCTACCGCTCCCAAACGAGAGTGCAGACAGAAAGCGAACACTAATACGCGGATTATTAACGATTGATGAAAATCTGATGAATATCGAGTGAATTGGAAGCCTACGGAGAATCCAGCGCAGAGACAATACCGCCAGTTCGCTTGGCTCACATTCCCAGGAGATTGGGACAGAGCTTCGCATAGTCGTGTTCTTGCGCCCAGAGGTCAAGGGGGACGGAAGCGAGTTCGTCGACCAGAGGGTCAGCCAAGCCGTTCTTGGTCAGGTCGGTGGATTTGATGTAGGTCTGGCAAGCGTCGCAACACTCGACGCGCATATGAGGAAATTGGGCAGCGGTGTAAATCGGGAGTTTGGTTTGATCTTCCTGTCCGCATGCCGGACATACGATGCGGCGGAACTCCCACTCACAGAGACAGAAACCACAAAGCAAGTTACGGCGGGCGCCGTCGCCTAGTTGGCGGAGGACGCCGAAGGCGGGCCTGCGATCGCAGAAGGGACAGAGTGAGCGGGTATAGCCATCAAGCTGCAAACCGCCGCGCGAGCGGACCAGTTCGGCGTAGGGCTGAAGAAAGGCGAGAGCGAGGAATTGTTGAGGTGAGAAAGGCGGCTCGTGGCTGGCGGACCAGCACTGGTTAAGCAGATCAGACCAAGGGCCGGAAGGAGAATTGCGGAGATCGCGGGCGATTTCGGCGAAGCGAGCCGGAGCCTTTTCTTCAACCAGGGAAAGAAATGGCGAAAAGTTGCCAAGCAGATCCGGAAATTCCGGATAGCTAGACAGCGAGCCCGAACCCTGGTTCGCAGAGGTGAGGTGGATCCGCTGATGCAGGCCTTGCTGGAAGCGGGCTAGGTGAATATAGAAGTTGAGGATTTCAGCAGCGAACGGATGCTGGGTGACGAGTTGTCCAGCGCGCCGGATGCGTTGCTCCCAGGGATTCTTAGCCACCGCGCGATTATGGGGCTTCGACTCGCAGCAAGCAACTGCGTAGTCTGGTGTGCGACACCGATGGACTGCCGTTTGACTTCGGACGAAAGCCGGGAATATAGTCTTCGTAATTTTCAGATGCTGCGCGACCGCGTCGGTTCAGCGGTCGTCGCCAATTGCGATCGATAGCGGTTGGAGGACACGATGGAACTCTCCCGCAGAACCTTCCTCAAAGGTGCGCTGAGTAGCGGCGCGGCTTTCTCTCTCCTGGGATTTGATCTGACTCCCGCGGTTGCGCAACTAAAAGAACTCAAGATTGCGCGCGCAACCGAGACGCGATCGACGTGTCCGTATTGTTCGGTCAGCTGTGGCGTCCTCATTTACACGATTGGCGATAAAGCCAAGAACGTAACGCCGCAGGTCATCCACGTTGAGGGCGACCCGGACCATCCCATCAATCGCGGCACGCTGTGTCCGAAGGGAGCTTCGCTGGAGCAGGACATCATGAATCCGCGGCGGCTCCTGAAGCCGCAGGTGCGACGGCCCGGCTCGGACCACTGGGAAGACATTCAGTGGTCGCAAGCCATTGATGAAATCGCGCACTGGACGAAGAAAACGCGCGATGCTTCTTTCGTCGAGAAAGACGCGCAGGGACACACCGTGAACCGCTGCGAAGGCATCGCGTGGACCGGTGGTTGCACTGATACCAACGAATTCAACTACCTGGTCGTCAAGACCATGCGTAGCCTGGGTCTTACCTATATAGAAAACCAGGCCAGAGTTTGACACGGCCCCACGGTCTCAAGTTTGGGACCAACATTTGGACGCGGGGCCATGACCAATGGCTGGATCGACATCAAAAACACCGACATGATGTTGATCATGGGCGGAAACCCTGCCGAGAATCACCCCTGCGGCTTCAAGTGGGCCATCGAAGCCAAGAAGACCCGCAATGCGAAGTTGATCGTGGTCGATCCGCGCTATACGCGGACGGCTTCGACCTCAGATCTATTCCTTCAGATTCGCGCCGGCGCTGACATCGCATTTCTGGGCGGAATGATCAACTACGTCATCCAGAACAACCGCATCGCCAAGGATTACCTGCTCAATTACACGAGCGCCGCGCTCATGGTGCACGAGAGTTTCAAACTGCCGGAGGACGGTTTTTACTCCGGATTTGATCCGGCCACGCAGACCTATGACCGAACTACGTGGAACTATGAGGAAGGCGGCGACATGAGCAAGGCCGCTGCCGCTACGTCGCATGGCCCGGCGCACAAGCCAGCCGCTGACGCCGCCAAACCTCCGTTCCCGATCCCGCTCATGCCAGAGAAGGTCGCTTACGACCTCACTCTCCAGCACCCGCGCTGCATCTTCCAGCTACTCAAGCAGCAGTATTCGCGTTACACGCCGGAGATGGTGGAGCGCATCACTGGAATTCCTAAAGACCAGTTCCTGAAAGCCGCGGACCTGTTCACCTCCGTCCGCAAAGATGGCGACATGAAAAAAGTTGCCACGGTGATTTACGCAGTTGGGTGGACGCAGCATAGCTACGGGACGCAGATTATTCGTACGGCGGCCATGTTGCAGCTGCTTCTGGGCAATGTGGGGCGGGCCGGAGGCGGTGTAAATGCGCTGCGCGGCCACTCCAACATTCAGGGCGCCACCGACATGGCGGGAGTGTTCGACAGCCTGCCCGGATACCTGAAAGTCCCCATTCCCGCGGACACGGATTTCAAGACTTACATTGACCGCATTACACCTTTGACGGTTAAACCGGCGGGGTGGGATTCCTTCAACTACTACTCCAACACTCCCAAGTTCGCGGTCTCGTTTCTAAAGGCGATGTATGGGCCGGCCGCGACAAAAGAAAACGATTGGGCATTCCATTACCTGCCGAAGGTGGACCGCAACTATTCCTGGACGCAGATCTGGGACAACATGTACCGCGGGTCGGTAAAGGGCATGTTCGCGTTCGGCATGAACGGCGTTGCTATTGGACCGGACTCGCAGAAAAACATAGAAGCTCTCAAAAAAGCTGACTGGCTGGTGGTGGGTGAAATTTATCCCGACGAGACCAGCGAATTCTGGAAGTCCCCAGGAATCTCGGCTGAGGAGATGAAGACCATCAATACCACGGTCTATCGTCTGCCTTGCGCCGGCTTCGCCGAAAAAGACGGATCAATGACCAACTCGGCGCGCTGGCTGCAATGGAAAAATGTCGCTGTTCCTCCTCCGGGCGAGGCTCGCCTGGATCAGGATATCGTGGCTCAAATCTTTCTGAGAGTGCGCGAACTGTACAAAAAGGAAGGCGGCAAGTTCCCGGATGCAATTCTCAATGCCTGGTGGCCGTACACCAGGCCGAACAATCCCTCGCTGTCGGAACTGGCGAAGGAGATCAGCGGTAAGGCGCTCGCCGATCTGACGGATCCGAAAACCGAGCAGGTCATCAAGGCCGGCCAGCAACTGCCGGGTTTTGCCTGGCTGAAGGATGACGGCACCACTCTCTCTGGAAATTGGCTGTATTGCGGTTCCTGGACGGAAGCCGGCGCGATGACCCAACGTCGCGGGACCGACGATCCGTCTGGTCTCGGTCTTTATCTCAATTGGGCGTGGTCATGGCCGGCGAACCGCCGCGGGATGTACAACCGCGCCTCTTGTGATCTGGAGGGCAAGCCGTGGGATCCGTCGCGGCGGCAGGTGTGGTGGGACGAAGGCAAGCAGACGTGGGTCGGTAACGACGTGCCCGACTTCAAGGCCGACTCCCCGCCCAAGGACCACATGGGTCCGTTCATCATGAACCAGGAGGGCTTGGGCCGTTTATTCGTTTGGCTCAACGATGGGCCCTTTCCGGAACACTACGAACCGATCGAAAGTCCGGTGCAAAATGCGCTGCATCCCAACCAGTCGAACAGTCCCGTGGTCAAAAAGCTCAAGACGGCGGCGGACAAATATGCCACTCCGGGCGACGGCTTCAATGTCATCTGCACCACCTACAGGCTGACCGAACATTACCACTACTGGACGAAAAATAATCAGATGAACGTGCAGCTCATTCCCGAACCGTTCGTCGAGATTCCAGTCGAACTGGCTAGCGAGCTGGGCATCAAGGGCAACGACAAAGTGAAGGTCACCAGCGCGAGAAGCTACTACGTGGCCAAGGCTTTCGTCACCAAACGCATCAAGCCGATGATGATCGATGGAAAGAAAATCTACCAGATCGGGATTCCCATCCATCAGGGTTATCGAGGCATTCAGGAAGACGAAGAGAGGAATGCCAGAACGATCCTGAACCGGATTTCGCCGACGGTGGTGGATCCCAACGCCTTCACGCCAGAGTTTAAGGGGTTTCTGGTGAAACTCGAGAAGGCATGAAGGGAATTGAGTAATTGAGCAATTTGGTAATTGGGCAATTTTGAAAAGCAACGGCCGAACTAGCGGTTTTCAATTACGTAATTACCAAATTACTCAATTACCCAATTTCCCAATGGGGTACACATGAGTCAGGCGACATTGGCGATCAGCAGAATATCCGGCCACGCCGGAGCCGCTCCCGGCGCGGGCGTGGAGCGCGACTATCAGGTCTGCAAACTGGTTGACACTACGACCTGCATCGGCTGCAAAGCCTGTGAAGTAGCCTGCCTCGAGTGGAACGGTTATACCTTCTCCGAGACGGTCTTCGACAACAGCTATCAGACCATGCCGGAGACGCAGTGGAATTACTGGAACCTGATCAAGTTTAACGAGCATGAGCGCGAAGATGGCGGCATCTCGCTGCTCATGCGTAAAGATCAGTGCATGCACTGTGCCGACCCCGGCTGCCTGGCGGCCTGCCCTGCCGACGGCGCCATCGTGCAATACACCAACGGGATTGTGGATTTTCAGCAGGAGAACTGTATTGGCTGCGGATATTGCGTCAGCGGCTGCCCGTTTGATATTCCCAAGTTCAACCCGGCCACCAAAAAAATGTTCAAGTGCACGCTCTGCGTGGACCGG
This sequence comes from Terriglobia bacterium, assembly GCA_963801545.1. Taxonomy (GTDB): domain Bacteria; phylum Acidobacteriota; class Terriglobia; order Terriglobales; family Acidobacteriaceae; genus JAIQFF01. The sequence goes on from CAWDFF010000012.1 coordinate 61,670, forward strand.
GTGAGCGAGGGGCTGGAACCGGCGTGCATCAAGTCCTGTCCCACCGGCTGTCTACATTTCGGCAGCAAGGATGACATGAAAGATCTGGCTGAGACTCGTGCCACGCAGCTTCGCGAGAACTTCGGCTTCGAGAAAGCGGGCGTCTACGATCCGGCGGGCGTGGGCGGAACAGGTGTCATCTACGTGCTGCACGATGCCACCAATCCCGAGGCGTATGGCGGTCTGCCGAAGGATCCTCACATTCCGTGGGTGGTCCGCTTCTGGAAAGGACCGGCGAAGTGGATCGGAAATCTGGCGATGCTGGGCGGCGTCCTCGGCGTAACGCTCCACTACTTCCGGTATGGTCCGAAGGAAGTTCATGCCGAGAAGCCTGAGAACGGAGGGCAGTCGTGAGTTCGCACGCGATTTCTTCACCACGAACCACAGGCGAACCCGGAGAACGCATCCTGCGCTACACGCTGGCCGAGCGCGTCAACCACTGGGTTGCCGCGTTGACTTACTTGTACTGCCTGATTACCGGCCTGGCTTTCTGGTCACCTTATATGTTCTGGCTGGCGGTGCTGGTGGGCGGCGGTGCGGCAGCACGCTTCTGGCATCCCTGGCTTGGCTTGGCTTTCACGGCGTCTGTGTTCTGGATGTACAGGATGTGGGATCGCGACATGCAGATCACCGAACCCGACCGGCGCTGGGCGAAGGCGATAAAACATTACATCGAAAATGACGATCAGAACTTACCGCCCGAGGGCCGCTTCAACTACGGCCAGAAATTATTTTTCTGGCTCATGTTTTGGGGCGTGATCCTGTTGCTGATTTCGGGCGTAGGACTCTGGTTCGTTGAATCTATCCCCTGGAGTCTGCGCTGGCTGCGTTATCTGGCGGTGACGGTACATGTCGTCGCGGCGCTGGCGACCATAGGCGGCTTCATTATTCACGTTTACATGGGCACCGCCATGGTCCGCGGCGGCTTCACTTCGATCATCCGTGGAGAAGTTTCCACGGCGTGGGCGAAAACTCATCACCGGCTCTGGTACGAGCAGGTCACCAAAGGAAACGTTCGCGGGGAAATGAAAGCCGGCGATTGAGCGGTAAAGCCTAGCGGTTCGACATGCCGCCATCACCGATCCTGGCCGTCGCCGTGGCGGCTGCCGTTACCTCCCGTTCCTCGGGCGGTGTCACTCTCTCGTTCCTGATCTCCGGTTCCTGATATAAAGAGGCGTCGAGTTGTTTATCCAGATAGGTCTGCGCAGGGCAGGCATCGAAGGATGGAGGCGAAAACCGTGCAAGTAGTGGCCGGAGTGGATCTTGGCGGAACTGCAATCAACTATACGTTAGTGAGCCAGCAGGAGCAGTTTCTCATCGAGGGGCTCTGCGAGCATCCCGCGCTTTCGAAGCAAGGACCAAGCGTCTGCCTGCAGCAGATCGAAGATGGTCTCAGGATCGCGACCGAAAAAGCCGGCGTCCTTCTTTCGGACGTGGTCGCCGTCGGCTTGGACACTCCGGGCCCGGCCAGTGCGGCCGGCCGGCTCAGTGCGCGAGGTTCCACGAACTTCGTGCATCCGCAGTGGGCAGGATTTGACATCCGCGAGGGTCTTGCACACAGACTTGGCAAGCCAGTGTCCTATTTGAACGATGCAAATGCGGCCGCGCTCTGGGGACACTATGCGATCTTTGGCAGCAGCAGCCGCGAGACGTCGATTTCGATCGTCATCGGCACGGGTAATGGCGGCGGCATCATCCTCGAGGGCAGCGTCCTGAAGGGGAAGAATGGATTCGGCGGGGAGTTGGGCCACGTCTTGATTCCGTACCAGAGCATTGCTGGAACCGACGGAATGCAGCCCCATTGCAATTGCGGACGAACCGGTGATCTGGAGTCGGTCTGCTCACTCACCGCGATCGAAAGAGTTCTCGTGCCGTATTTTCTGTCGCGGTTTCCCGGACATGATCTGGCAAAACTGGATCCCCACCAGGCGGCAAAACTGGTACGCGGACTCGCGGATCAGGGTGACCCCATGTGCAAAGAAATTTTCCGGGTTCAGGCCCATGGCTTGGGACTCTTCTTCGACGAAATGGTGAATACGTTCGATCCCGACGCCTTGATCGTCGGTGGAGGCGCCCTGGAGACGAGTCAGGAGTTCCAGCGCTGGTTCATTGCAGAGATTCGCGTGGGAATGCCGGCGCAGCGCGAGGAGCAGGCCGGCATTCCAATCCACGTGATGCCGAATGGCGACACTGCTGGTGCGCGGGGCGCGGCTCTGGAAGCGCTAAAGCTCGCCAGACAGAGCGGCCTCGCGTAGGCATAGCAGCTCCATCGTATTGCTTGGGCTGCGATGTGCATGCTATCGTGCCGCGACTTCTTATAGCGGAGGTGAACGTGGCGCACACACTGCATCATCCGGGTCACACCCACTCCAGGTCCGGGTCTCCCACGCGTCGAGACTTTCTCTCATCGCTCATCTCGGCCGCCGCTTTGGTTCCTTGGGCCTTCGGTCAGACACAGAGTCCGACCGACATGGCTGAACGCTTTCGCCAGATGTCCGAGGACTTTGAGCACGACGGCCTCGCAGCGCCGTTCCGAGGAATCACGACCGATGGGAAGGTGATGCCTGGGTTATTCGAAATCAGCCCCAGTGGGGTTTCCACCGAACCCGTACGAAACGCGGCAGAGAAGTTCATCGCTTCCTTGACCAACGTGCAACTCGCCAGAACGATGTTCCCGGTCGACGACATCCAATGGCGAAAGTGGATGAATCAGCACTTTTACGCGCGCCCCGGGATCAGCTTTCAGGAGATGAGCGAGGTACAGCGGGATGCTGCCTTCGGCCTGATGCGTGCATCGCTTAGCGCGAACGGTTTTGAGTTGACACGTAACATCATGCGCTTGAACGAGACACTCGCGGAATTGGCCAACGACCCTGTGTTTCTCGGCGAATGGCTGTACTTTATCACCATCATGGGCAAGCCCTCCGCGACCGAACCGTGGGGATGGCAGCTCGATGGGCATCACGCCATCATCAACTATTTCGTCCTGGGCGATCAGGTGGTTATGACGCCGCTGTTTCTGGGTTCAGAGCCAGTCCGGGCCACGTCGGGCAAGTACAAGGGGCTGGTGATCCTTCAGCAGGAACAGAACGACGGTCTGGAAATGCTGCAGGCACTCTCGGATGCTCAGCGGCAACAGGCAATACTCAGTTTTTCCAAGACAGGCAACAACAACTTGACCGAGGCCTTCCAGGACAATGTCATTCTGAACTACGCCGGCTTACGAGCAAACGATCTTGCGACTCCGGCGCGTCGCCGCCTGCGCGATCTGATCCAGCTTTACGTGAGTAACATGGACGACGGCCACACCCGGGTGAAGATGGACGACGTCGACCGGCACATCGACAACACGTGGTTCAGCTGGATCGGCGGCACGAAGCCCGACAGCGCCTTTTATTACCGCATTCAGAGCCCGGTAATTCTGGTTGAGTTCGACCACCAGCGGCCAGCGAATCTGGCGAAGTTTTCCGCCGACCCCAAATTGCCGACCCAGCAGCATATTCACTGTGTTGTGCGAACGCCCAACGGCAACGACTACGGGAAGGATCTATTGAAACAGCACTATCTCACCCACCCGCACACGACTTGAGTCGGGCGATGCGTTCGACTGAACCAATCGAATGTAGAGGATGATTTCTCGCTCGGACGCTCGTGTTCACTCGGAAACCACGTTTACTGCACCTCGATCGTCGAGACGCTCAGCGCCGGAAGCGTGATCGTCAGCGATGTACCGCTCGCCGGCATTTGTTGCACCAGGACGGGATGGATCGGGTTCTGACCTTGCGCCGAAGACGCGGTCATTTGAAAGACGGAAGCGGTTCCCGACAGAGTCACGCCCTTGATCGCCGTCACCTGAGGCAAAGTGGAGCGGTTGATAGCAACGAAAACAAATCGGCCCGGCCGGGTGCTGTCCGAACTCGCATAGACAGCTACGTTCTGCACCTTGCTGGAAGTGGCCTGCAGCGAGGTGTCGCCGTAGCTGGCTGTAGCTCCATCGAAACCGCGGAAGGCGCGGAATCCGGCGAGAATGTAAGGACACGTACCCAGCGGCCACATTGTCGCTGCGAACACTCCCTGACTTCCGAAGACGCCGAGATTGTCCGCCTGGGCTATGGTTCCGGCGATGTGGTTGTCACCGCCGTTTTCATACTCGGTGATGGAAATTTTGGTGCCCGGAAATTCAGCATTGATCTTTGCCTGCAGCCGCGGCAGAAGCTTGAGCGGTTCTCCCAGCACGTCATTCGTGATCCACGAATTCTCGGTGAACGTTGGGTCCCACAAGCTGCGCGGGCTCTGAACAATGGCCTGCACCTGCGCGGCGGTCAAGGTCGAGCCGGTCAGGTTGGTGACGCGCGTTGTGCCGTCAGTCGCCTCTGAGTACCAGTGAAAGTCATAGACGTCGACGAGCGGCTTTCCGTACGCGTCGGAGGCGGCCTTGATCGCGGGCAGATACTTGTCCGGGAACCAGTTCGCCCCATCGGGTGTGGCCGAGAGTTCGCCTTGCCAGCTGTAGATTCCTTCGAACCCGTAGTGCACTGGTCCGAAAATCATCATGTCGGGGAACTGGTCTTTCAATGCCTTGGTGAGTGTGATGGTTTTGGCGATGTAGTTGTCCGACGAGATCGGGTTGTGGCCCTGGACTTCAAGGTGCGTCGAATTCCAGAGCTCCGGCTCGTTATCCAGACTCACGAAGGTGGGCAGTGGCGCAGCGGCCGCAAAGAGGCCCGGGATCTTCTGGTCCATCGTCCACAGGAATTCGTCCATATAGACGTTGGCGTCATTGGTGGGTGGTGTTTCGGTGAACGCAGCCGGAGTAATCGTGCTCTTCTTGTCGATCACCTGCTTGAAGCGGGTCAGATCGGGTGGGCTGGTTACGCTCACCGGCCCGCTCTCATCGCCTGATACCAAACCTTGCAACTGGACCGTCATCACGCTCGCCATACCCAGGCTCTGATCAGCAGCGACGAAACTGCGCACCGCTTCAGCCGGGGTTGTACTCGAGGTCAGGAAGCTGTCGTTTTCGTAGAGAAAGTCGCTGCCCGCGTTGGAGGCGTTCGTTTCCCAGTTATATGCCGTCCAGCGGTTGCCGCCGGCACGGTCTAGGGTGAGGTGCGGCGGAGCGCCAGAGATGCCGGTATAAAAGTTGAGTCCATAGATCCACGGCGAAATGGGCTTGGTGTTCGTCGGATCCACGTTAACGGTCACATCAGGCGCCCCTGCGGCGGGTGTCGCGCTGGCCTGGCTCGAGTTTGCGCTCTCTCCGGTCGTATTCAGCGCGGAGACTACATAGAAGTATTGCGTGCCGTTGATGAGACCAGTATCGGAGTAACTGGTCGTTGTTGGCGCACCCACTTGGGTGTATGGCCCGGCACTCGTAGTAGCCCGCTTTACGTGATAGCTGGTCGCGCTGCTGCTTCCCGTCCAGGTCAGGCTCACTTGCTGATTTCCTGCTGTGGCGGTCAAGGACGTGGGCGCGGCTGGAGCGGCCGGGGGCGGAGCGGATGACGTCGGAATACCCGAAGCCTCGCTGGAATTCGCACTTTCGCCCGCTGTATTCAGCGCGGAGACTACATAGAAGTATTTTGTGCCGTTGGTAAGACCGGCATCGGAGTAACTGGTTACCGTCCCAGAACCAACTTGTGTGTACGGCCCACCGCTCGTAGTAGTGCGCTTTACGTGGTAGGTGGTCGCGCCACTGCTTGCCATCCAGGTCAGGTTGACCTGCTGATTCCCTGGCGTGGCGGTGAGGACAGTGGGCGCAGCGGGGGCCGTGGACGTGGCGGGAGTCGTGACCGGTCCGCTGTTGGAACTTAGCCCTCCCCCGCAGCCGAAGGTCAGTCCTGCCAATAACAACACGACCAAAATGCTTGCGGTTCTTGGACCCATATTAAGGATTGGCTCCGGCGAAATCCTAGCGCACGAGAAGCCACCTCGGTAGAGATTCGGAGAACACCAAAGTGTGAGGTCGAAGCTTGCGGAAGTGCCTGCACTTAAGTGCAGATATCTCTCGAGGCATAATCGGCGAGGCATGAGCGGCCTCGTCTTTTTTTGCGTTCTGCGGATGTAATTCAGGGGTAACATTCGGACGGTATGTGTAGTGTCCGGAGTAGCCGCGGACCGGGCGATTTCGCCGCATTACGGCCACGATGGTCCAGATGGGTCGTGATCTGCGTGGTGACAGCGTTGTGGGCACCGCTCCTTTTTGCGCAGGCCAATCATGGTTCAGCGAGCAAAGAGCCGGGTTCTCTTATCCACAGCCCGCTTCCGCCAGTTCCTGATGATCGAGTCACGGGTCCAGATAGAGTGGCGCCCCCTCCTGTGGCCGCCGACGAATCTTGTTTCATGTGGCCGCTGACCGGGATTCGTTCTTCCACCGCGGGAGTTGCATCCCTGGAAGTGCCTGGCCCGGCCCGAAAGGATTTTCAACGCGCCTGCAGCGCGGCAGGGGACAAAAAACTGGCAAAAGCCGAAGAGCATCTTCGAAAGGCTCTCCATGCGGATGAACAATATCCGGCGGCGTGGGTATTGCTCGGCCAGGTGTTGAAGGCAGAACAGAAAACGGAAGATGCCCGCAACGCCTGCGCCCAAGCCGTAAGAGCTGACCCCAACTATATTCCGGCCGATCTTTGCCTGGCCGATCTTTGCGCGGTCGAACATCGATGGGAAGAGATGCTCCACTATGCGGAGACCGCGGTTGCTCTTGATCCGACCAACGATCCCCACGCCTATTTCTATACCGCCGGGGCATACTTTGGGCTGCATCGGCTGCCGGAAGCGGAGAAAAACGCGTTGAAGGCGATTGGGATCGACAAGACGAATCGTGAACCCCGGGCACATTTCCTGCTGGCTCAAATCTACGAAATCGAGAGGAAGCCGGATGCCGAAGCAAACCAACTGAAGGAATATCTGAAATCTGCCACCGATCCCCAGGAAGTGGCGATGGTCAAGAAGTACCTGGCCGAACTCACGGAAAATCGCAGAAAGTAGCTGACCAAATCTTTACTACTGCCCGAAATGTTCTGTGACGCTCATGATCTTGGCAGGAGTTACTCGCCAGCCTTGGATGCCAGTGTTTCCACAACTGCGATATTTCGCAGCAATTCCTGCGGCACCCCGTGTCGCTCCTGCAAATACGCGGAGCTGTTGTAGGAAACCCAGACTTTACCCTGGTGTCTTCCCAGATCAGAATCTTAAGCGGGAGATCGATGGCGATGCTGGGAGCGGCCAGCATCAGAGGTGTGCCGGCTTTCGGACTTCCAAAGATCAGCAGTTTGGTGGGCCGCATTTTGATGCCCACCTTTTCTGCCTCTCCGCTGTGGTCAACCAGAGCGAACAGGGTGACTCCCTTCGCCTGCAGGATCCCCTTGAGTTTTTCCACCGTCTGGTCTACCGAGTGATTACTGGGCACATTGATGATCCCGTCGCTTTTACCAAGCGTCACAGATGTCTCCTCTCTGTTTCCGAGCTGCGAAAGAGTAGAATTCCGCACCGAAATCAAATAGACCGCCATTGCCAGCCCGACCAATGCCAGAATGAAAGCGATTGTGACCGCCTGCATGGAAGGACGAGAGTGTACTGCTTCGTTGCGATCCAATTCCCGGACCAACCGGACGTGGTGCCATCCGGCCAGAATATTTACGATTACTCCAACTGCGATCAGCCCTGTGCCGAACCACAAGGAAAGTCCGTAAGATTGAGCTGCAGGGGCCCGCTGCATGACTTGAAGTTGCTGCAGGAAAAGCCCGAAGCGCGCCACCACAAAACCAAATCCCATCAACGCCAGACCCGTACGAATCCATGCGAGGAGCGTTCGCTCCGCAGCCAGGTAGTCGCTCAGAGCAGCTCTGGGTCCAGTTCCTGATAACGCGTCCATCTTTCGGTCCCCTACGATCGCCCCGGCACCCGTGTCATGGTTCCAGGCGGCGCGCGGCGCGCGGCGCGAATCAGGCCCACTCCGAGGCTTAGAACGGCAGCCGCGAGAAACAATCCTCCGACGTAGGCGAGATTTATCAAACCATTCGGCTCCTTCGCCGTAGGAGAAACGACGGACAGGAAGAACGCGGCAGGGATTAGAATTGCCGCGATCGGCGCGCCGGTTCGGGCGATCCACTTCCAAAAGCCCGAAAGCACCGCCTCGTCAACATATCGAAGCATGACCAGCGACAGGACAAGATAGACGCCGGCGTGCGCGTGACCGGCGCGCCACAGATTTTGGCGCAGCGGATTGTCGGCATACCCGGGCGCATTCCCCGTTAGCAAACCCAGAAGAGTCAACCCTCCGTACATCACTGAGGGGAAAACGACGAGAAGGATTCCTGCGAACATTCGCGATTCTCGTGACATGACTTCCTCCTAAGTGTCAGCGACGCTTGCGCAGGCTGCGTCCTTTGGGGCCACCGCTCAGGTCTGGAACTTCTTCGCCGAGGGCAGTGGCCAAATCGATTTGATGATCCTGCTCCTGCATGAGGATCTGGCGAATCTGTTCCGCCATCGCGTATTCCCCAAGCGTTTCACATTGCCGGATGCGATCGCGATAATTGCGAATGGTTTCGTTTTCATTATCGAGATCATACCGGAGCATGTCTTTCGGGTTTTTCGACGTGCGCACCGGCTTGGCAGTAACCACCGGCATTTTGCCCAGATAGTCGATCTGCCGGGAGAGAATCAGGGCATGATCGAGCTCCTGCTTGGCATGGATTTCTAGCTGGGCGGCGATGTCCATATATTGAGCGCCGCTGAGCACCTGGGAATAAACGACGTAGGCGATGATGGCTTGATATTCACGGGAAAGGTCCTCGTTCAACAACTCGGCGAGGCGGTCGCGGGAAATTTCATTCTCGTTTGCGGCGGACTTGGGTTCTGGCACTTGATTCCTCCTTTGAATTGAAAGACTGATTTCGGTTCACCAGCTTATCATCGGGTTAGGATTTTCACTTTTCGTTTCGCAGATTCACCCTCAACTTCTGGCAGTGACCACCCTTCAGCCGTCCGGCGTTCCTCTAGTCGAATCAGATTCACTTGGTTCCACACCGTCTCTGCCTGCGCACTGACAGCATAAGTTCAGCCAGGTCGCGTTTCATAAGGGCAACTCGCCCAGTCACGTCGCCTAGCATTGCGATTCGATCCGACAGATCGTCGATTGAGAGCTTGGTCTTGTCATCCAAGCTCGAGGTGAGCCGCGTGATTTTCTGCTCGGTTTGTGCTGAGCCAGGAGGCCCCAGTCGCCCAACCTGTCTCCACTCGGCCATGAGTTGGCCGAGCCGCGATCCGCTTTCTGCACCTTCGCCCGGTGGAGTGCTGCGCAGATACTCCAATACCGGTTGAGGATAATAACTGTTCAATACCGGTTGTCTTGCAAACAGCGGAGCCAGCATGTTGGGTATTCTGCCTACGCTGTGTTGCGGACCGCGTTGCTCACGAATCCCGATAATTGAGAGCACGGTAGAGCCGACTCCAGAACCTACTCCCAAACCGTTGCCGAGGTTCGCTGTGGAACTGCTGAACTGCATGGCGTTCACTGCTATCCCCAAGCCGGTACCGGTAACCAGGTTCGCAATGCTGGTGAGATTCACCGCCCGATCTCTCCGCGCTTGCGAGGCCGCACTCAATTCGGTAAGACGAGCACGCTCGTTTTCCAGCTCCGCAAGAGCGCCATCGACCTCAAATGAGGCCTCCACTACTCTCTCCAATATGTCTTGCCTCATCGAAAGTTCTTCAACCGTGGAGGCGCACTCGTGAGTGGTCTGTGCTTCCATGATGCGGGTGTTGCTGACCAGATCAGATATTCCCAAAATTGCCGCAACCTGTTCGGCATTTTCCCGGGCATGTGGATTGGACATCCACGAAGGAGTGTCAGCAGAATTCTGCGCAAGCGACATGCAAGTAGTTGTCACAAATACAGCAACGCAGAAGAGCGGTGACCATCCGAGACGATCTGAACTCTGCAAGCTCCTCATAGTCCGACTCCTTCAGGTGGAAGCGTTACTTAAACTTCGCTCCGAGTTCAACTGTTCGAACGGCGCGATATCTTGGGCTCAGGACCTCGGGTCTCTCTTTACCGAACGCTCGAAGAGCCGGCCTGCCGCAGCACCACTTGCGATGCAGCAGTGATTTCATAACTCCTTCTCAAAACTGCTGATACGGCCTTCGTGCTCCCTCATTCCGCTTTTCACACAGGTTCGCCAGCGCGGAGTTAGCTAGAAACCAAGGTTGCTCAATCCAGGATGGTCATCCGGACGTCGTCCAAGGGGCCAGCAATACTTGCGGTCGGACTCCTTGATGGGAAGATCATTGATGCATGCCAGCCTCAATCGCATCAGTCCATCGTCATTGAATTCCCAATTTTCGTTGCCGTAGGAGCGATACCAATTCCCTGAGTCATCGTGCCACTCGTAGGCAAAACGTACGGCAATCCGATTTTCTGTGAAAGCCCAAAGCTCTTTGATCAGCCTGTAGTCCAGCTCTTTAGTCCACTTGCGGGTGAGAAAAGCGATGATCTCTTGTCTTCCATTGACAAACTCTGCGCGGTTTCTCCAGCGGGCGTCCAGCGCGTAAGCGAGGGCAACTTTTTCCGGATCACGGGAATTCCAACCATCTTCGGCCAGACGCACTTTCTGGATTGCGGTTTCGTGAGTAAACGGAGGCAGCGGGGGACGAGGAGTCATGATTTCTCGCTCCGACAGAGTGAATGCGAGCAGGATTGAAGACAACCCTGGATGCGGCAGTTTCTGCACCACACTTTTGCGTAGGCAATATTACACTCTCAGGATTCGTGAGCACCAATCGGCATTCGGGATGAGAGGTTGGCAATTAAGCGCGGCCCGTCCGCTCTGCAAAGAACACTGCATCTCGTGATGCGGTAACCGTACCGGTTCGCAAAAGACTAATAGTGGGTGGCGCCGGTCGTGGTAAGCAGGTCACGGGCGTGACCTGTGTGGATATGGTCGGCTTTGATATACCGACAAAACGGCTGCCTAGCCCCGGATGACCTCGACTGAGCAGTGAGCGTGAAGCGCAACCGATTCAGACACGCTGCCCAGAAGCACGCGATCAAATCCATGTCTGCCGTGCGAACCAAGAACGATCAGGTCCGCATCCCAGGCACGGGCCTCATCCAATACGACCGCGCGCGCATCACCCACCGGTGTACTGGGACCGTCGCATACCTTCAGCCCCTTCGAACTCAAGGTTTGGCGTGCCTCGGCGACAGCCTTCTCCGCGCGCTGACGAGCGTCGTCCAGGATCTCGTTCAAAAGGCTCTCGGGATAAACTGGGCAAGGCGAAAATGCGTTCGTCGGATTTTCCAGATCCAGAAGTTCACGAACCGAAATCATCTTAATCTGGGTTCCGGCCGGCCACGGGCGATTCGCGACGGAACCTGCTGCCATTTGGGAGCACTCCGATCCATCGGTGGCCAGGAGAACCTTCATCGGCCGAGATGAAGCCGGCGACTCATGAGCCGCGGGCCGCACGACCTCTACCGAACACGGCGCGGAACGCAGCACTGCCTGCGCCACACTACCGAGGAAAAATCGTGAAAGAGTACCCAGCCCGCGTGAGCCCACCATGACCAGGTCGGCTTTCCATTCCTGCGCAAAACCCAGGATCGCCTTCTTGGGAGAGCCCAACTGAACGTCAGAAAAAACTTCGCGCCCGGGATGGTCAAGTTTTTCTGTGGCTGCCTCCACCAGGGTTTGCGCCGCGCGTTTCGCATCCGAATTGACCACCGGCAGTCCCTTCCCACGCCCCACGTCTACAACGGTCAGGACGCAGATCGTGGTGCCAGTCGGCCAAGGGCGTGCCGCGGCTTCGTTCAGCACGTGCTGCGATCCGTTTGAAGGGTCAATTGCCAATAAGACTCTCATAGCCTTTGTTCCCTTCCCAACCCAGTCGTTCAGTCGTTGCTTTCAAAACTCCTGCTATTGCAGGCCCATCGCCGCCCCGCTTACAGATAACGCCCCAGTACTCGGGACTCTCCAGTCTGGCACCAGCCCCCATTCAATCAGGTGACAGCGATCATGTGTATTTGTGATCCGGGTCACTGCCGCCTCCAGTCGGTCTGATTCATTGTGAGAAAGGGAGGTGGGCGATGAAGGCAAGCATCGAGACTGCCAGCGAAATCAAACTGAACAACATTCTGTACCTGACTGATTTCTCGGAACCTGCTGAAGCCGCTCTGCCGTTCGTGACGGCAATTGCTGACAAATATGGATCCAGAGTCTACGCCACGCACATCCTGCTTCCCGATGTGTACGCCTGCCTGACGCCCGAGTTTGGCGATGTGGTCACCGCAGGATTGGAGCAGGCAGCACAGGCGAGAATGCAGAAGGTCGTGACAGGGCTGACCGGATTGCCGCATGAGACGATTATTGAGTGGGGATCCGACGTTTGGCAGACTCTCCGGCGGGTGGTGCAGAAAAACAACATAGACCTCGTCGTCCTGGGCACGCGCGGCCGCACGGGCGTGCAAAAGCTTCTGCTAGGCTCGGTGGCGGAAGAGATTTGGAGACGCTCGGATGTACCGGTGCTCACCGTTGGCCCTTCGGTCAGCCGCTCCCATCCCGTCGTGCAATTCCACACTGTGCTTTTCGCTACGGATTTCACGCCGGAGTCTTTGGCGGGGCTGCCTTATGCAGTGTCCATGGCGAGAGAGTACCGGGCCCACCTTGTTCTCCTCCACGTTATCCGTCAATTCAAGAAGGAAGAAATATTGGGAGAACTATCCGCGGTCGATGCGACGCACTACATGATCCAAATGTTGCCGCAAGACGCGGGGCTGTGCAGCCGTCCGGAGCTGTTGGTGAAATACGGCGAGCCAGGGAAAAACATCATTGATACGGCCGGCAGATGTGATGCTGACTTGATCGTGCTCGGCGTGCACCATGGTGGCGGATATGGCGCATCCACCCATGTCGAGCTAACCATTGCCCACGACGTGGTAGTGAACGCCCCTTGCCCAGTTCTCACCGTCCATGGCTGATGCGTGGCAACTTAGGCCAGGGCCGCGAAAGCGGCCGATAGGCTCGAAGCGCCCTGGGCGATAGCTGAGGTTGTGGAACTCGTTGACCTCCAGCCTCGAACTCTATTTTTGCTGGATGCTTTTCAGATACTCCGTGACATTCCGGAGGCGGACGTATCCCAGGTCTTGATCATTGTCGATTTGATGGAAGATGGGGCCCCAGACCGGCATCTCCCGTGAACCGTGGGCGGCGTAACCCTCGTCACCGGCGATGACGCTGCGCACTCGGTCAGTGGGAAACGTACCGTGGTTTCGTCGCGCAAGAGTAGCAAGCCGCGGAACTTTCGTCTTCAAAGCTGGTGCAGCAGGGCCGTCTCCGTTACCGCTTGCGCCATGGCAGGCTGCACAATGGTTACGGAAAATTTTGCCTCCATCCAGGGGAATACCTGTGCCTTGATCCTGAGTTGGTGGTGGAGTGGTCTGGTGTGCCCTGACTCGCGAGCTACCCGCAAGCCACAACAGCGAGACGGCGCTTAGGGCAAGGCTGAAAACGAAGAGTCGGGCTAAAGACATGCGCGTAGGATACCTCGTCCGGTTGTACGGCTCACTATAACAGCTCGACTCGGCCAGGAAAGCGGATCACCGGTCCGAATCAAATTGTTTTCAAAGATTAAGAACCGCTCGCATCGCAGTTGGATCGTCGGGCGTCTGCACGCGGAAGCCGAGCTTCTTGGCGATCTTCTTCATGGCGAAGTTGTCCGGCAGGATTTCCGCCTCTACCCGGCTCAACTTCTCGTCCCGTGCTACCTGTATGACCCGACGGAACAGTTCGATTCCAAGGCCCTGGTTCTGGTACGCATCCGATATCAAGACGGCAACTTCTCCTTCATTCTTGGCATGTGATTTGATCAGCCTGCCGACTCCGAGGATCCGGTGCTCATCTGTATTGGCGTCCCTCCAATCGGCAACGATCGCCATCTCGCGGTCGTAATCCACAAAACAAATGCGCACCAGACGATCGTGCGCCACCCGCGAACTCAGGCTGAGTGAGTAGAAATACCGCAAGTACACACTGCGGTCAGAAAGAGTCTCGTGAAATTTCACCATCAACGGTTCATCTTCGGGACGAATCGGCCGCAGGGTAACCTCGGTGCCATTCTTCATCACCCACGAAGATACATATTGCGAAGGGTAGGGCCGGACCGCCGGCTTGGGCAGATGATCGGCATCAGTGCCCGGCGGGTGCAGCACCACCCGCGCGTCGAGCGCCAGCAGCCGCTCGGGTGAAGCCAGCAGGGGATTGATGTCGATTTCCGAGATCCAGGGCTGCTCGACAACCAGTTGACTGAAGCGTACGAGCAGCCCCGCCAACGCCGGCACGTCAATTGGCCGGCGACCGCGCACGCCCTTGAGAGCGGTGAAAATTCGCGTTTGTTCCATCATCCGTTGGGCGAGCGTGCTGTTCAGGGGCGGTAACGCCAGGGCGCGGTCTCGATAGACCTCGACCAGTGGCCCTCCGGACCCAAACAGGATTACAGGGCCAAACTGTGGGTCAACGCTGCTACCCAGGATCAACTCATAGCCTTCGAGACGCACCATGGGTTGCACGGTCACACCGGAAAAGTGATCGGGCCCGGCGATTTTTTCCACCGAGGTCTTAATCGCCTGAAACGCGGAGCGGACGGATGATTCATCTTCCAGGTTCAGTTTCACGCCGCCTACGTCGGTCTTGTGGGTGATCGTCTCAGAAAAAATCTTCAGCACGACCGGATACCCGAGACCACGCGCACACGCCACCGCCGCGTCTTCAGTCCGAGCGATCTGGGTTTCAACGGTGGGGATGCCGTAGTGCGACAAAAACTGTTTGGATTCGAATTCGTTCAGCAACACCCGGCCCTGGCCGCGGGCGGTCTCGACGATCTTTTCGGCCTGGCGCCGGGAACCTGGATCGAGACTCTCACCTTCCGCCAACGTCGGAGTTTCGTAGAGACCTCGCAGGTTATAGCTGTAGCGCCACATGTAGGTGAATGCCCGGGCAGCTGTGTCGGGAAACGGGAACGTGGGGATGCCAGCGGCATTGAGTATTGTTTCCCCGTCAGCAACGCTGGCGCCTCCCATCCAACTGGTGAGCACAGGTTTCCCCGACGACTTGGCATAAGGTTTCAAACGTTCCGCAATTGCAGCCGGATCGGTCATGCCTTGCGGCGCGAGGATGACCAGAAGGCCGTCGTTATTGGGGTCCTTGGCGGCGATTTCAAGGGCCTTGGCGTAACGCTCGGAGTCTGCGTCGCCGAGAATGTCGATCGGATTGTTGTGGCTCCAGTGCGCGGGTAAAAAAGCATCCAGTGCCTGCAGAGTCTCTTTGGAGGGAACGGATAGTTCTCCGCCATTCGCGACGAGCGCATCAGTAGCCAGGACGGCAGGTCCACCCGCATTGGTAAGAATCGTGAGCCGGGGCCCTTTTGGGCGAGGTTGCTTGCTGAGAGTTTCCGCCATATAAAACAGGTCAGCGATGGCGCTGACCCGCAAGACACCAGAGCGCCGGAAGGCGGCATCGAGAACCTCATCACTCCCGGTCAGGGCACCGGTGTGCGAAGCGGCGGCACGCGACGCCGCTTCCGAGCGGCCCGCCTTGATCACGATTACAGGTTTTCGCAGCGCCACTTCGCGGGCGGCGGAGAGAAATGACCTGGCGTTACCGACCGACTCCATGTAGAGCAGAATGCTGTGCGTGTGCGGATCATCGCCGAAGTGATAAATCAGGTCGCCCCAACCCACATCCAGCATCGATCCGGTCGAGACGATCGCGCTAAACCCCACTTGCGCCAGTTGACCCCAATCGAGAATAGCGGTCAGCAGCGCGCCGCTCTGGCTCAGGAAAGCAACGTTGCCGGGCCGGGGTGCGTCTTTGGCGAACGTGGCGTTCAGGCCGATCGTCGGATTCATAATCCCCAGGCAATTGGGACCAATCAGGCGCATGGCGCCGCGACCCAGTTGTTCCTGAATCTGGCGTTCCAGTTCGACGCCTTCCGCTCCTCTCTCCTTGAATCCCGCGGAGATCACGACTGCCGATTTCACGCCGGCATCGACGCATTCGCCGATGATGCCCGGAACTGTGGGTGCCGGCGTGGCCACAATGGCCAAGTCCACCTTTTCAGGAACGTTGCGGATGTTCGGGTATGCCTTGAGTCCGCAAATTTCGGAGTGCCGCGAATTGACGGCGTAAACCTTTCCCTGAAATGAAGGATGACGCAGGTTCTCGACGACGGTTCGTCCAACTGTGCCGGGTCGCTCGGTGGCTCCAATTACCGCCACGGAGTCAGGCAGAAACAAGGCATCCAGGCCGGTCTTTGTATCAGCTCTTGCTGGTATCTCCATAGTTGTTCTTCCCGGGCCGGCATGTGACGGGTTACGGGCAGTTCCAGGGCTCCCCCCAGGCCGCAGCCGCGCAGAACCACGAGGGGCCTACGGCGCCGCCCCTCCGGTATGGCAATCGCTGCAATTTACCTGGGTCAGATCGCCCAGTTCCACCGGATGCTGGAAACTGAGTTTGGGAGCTGCCGCCATGCTGACTCCGCCTTCTTCCTGTCCCATGAGGGTATGACAGATGTTGCAATCCTTGCTGACTACTTTTCCTTCCGGGCTGACGTGCTGGCCGTCATGGCAGCGGAAACAGCCATTGAAATAAAAATGGCCGAGATTGTTGGGATGGGTTTGCCAGTTCAATTTCATCTCTGGAAAGGTGGTTCTTTGGAAAACTTGCTGGGTCTCGGCAATCGCATTGCGGATTTCAAGCTGCTTGTTCTTTGCAACATCGGGATACTTGCTTTCGTAAAACCCTTCGATGTCGTGCGCAATCGCCTGTACCGCTGTTTCGGTGGTGGCGTACTTGCCGGTCAGCGCCGTGACCGCCTGCTGCTTGATGTAGGGCAGGGATGCGTCCAATTTGTGCGCTATTAGTGCCTGGTCCACAGCTTGATCGGGCGGTACATAAATATGGGTTGGACGGTTATGGCAATCTACGCAGTCCATGCGATGCCTGCTGGCCTTTGCGACCTGCTCCTTACTCAAGGTGGAATCCTGCGCGTAGTACTCGGTCACGCGGCCTTGCGGATCTTTAACGTGGATGTAAGGAATGACCTGCCGTTTTTCATCCGCTGCGACATAGTCAATCTCATTGGAGATATTCATGTGCCAGTGGATGCCCTCGGGCGCACCCGTTGCCGCATCACCTCCCCCAGTCTTGATCAGCATTCGGATTTGGCGTGGAGTATTTTTTTCGTCGCTGGCGTAGTGGGTGAAAACCTTGAGTTGCGCTCCATAGAATTTTTTCGGCCAGTGGCATTCTTCGCAGGTTTCCTGGGCTGGACGCAGGTTGTGTACCGGGGTGGGAATGGGCCGCGGGAAAGTATTGAACATGACGGCAAATAATTGCCGCGTTCCTGACAGCTTCGATTTCACGTACCAGGTCGCCCCTGAACCCACATGGCACTCCACACATCCCACACGCGCGTGCGGGGAGAGTTGGTACGCAGTGAATTCCGGCTTCATCACCGTGTGGCAGGTTTGTCCGCAGAACTGAACCGAATCCGTGAACTCGTAGGCCTTATAGCTGCCCACCCCGCTGAGCATGACAAACACCACTACAAACGCACCGAAAGACATCACAGCGCTGCGCTGTCCGGGATCGTTGAGATCAATACGGGGGTATAGGGGGACCTCGCCGGTTTTCTTTCGCCGCTCTCGCCAGGCACCTACGCCGATAAGCAATAGTCCGCCAATCAAGAAGGCGGGTGCCACCATATAAGCCAGGATACCGATGTACGGGCTGGGTCGTTCCGCAATCAACCCGATCAAGGAGAACAGGAAAACATTGCCCAGACTGACCAGCGCCAGCGCCACGCCCGCCAGACTGATAGGGTTGCGCAGGAGCAGGCGCAGCTTGTGCCAATGCTCTTTGGGGTGGGACGTTTGATTTTCAGGCGCCATGGTTGCTTTCTACCAGAATCCAGAGTGTATTTTCTTGCAGGACAAATCGCGACTCGCCTCAGCTCGGCCGCCTTTCGATTTGCCGAACATAAAGACGCAGCCCAAACAGCACCGCCACGATTGCGAGCAGCGACAAAGCCAGGCCCTTGCGTCGATAATCCCGTTCCTGAAGTGCTCCTGCACCTTCCTGGTGAGTCTTCGCGGTGATCTGCATGCCTGCGTCAACGTCCTGCTGCACCCGCGCTGCGTTGAAGCTGTGGATGGCAACACGCGACTTGGTGAGCGAGTCGCGCGCCTGGTCTTGTTCCAGTTGCGCGTCGCTGACTTCCATGCCGGCCGACTCAGCGCGATCCAGAATTGCGGCGGCATCCTTTACCGAGGCGTCCAGACGACCGAGTTGCTGCGCGATCTGAGTGGCGGCCTGGTACCCGGCATCGCCGTCCGTATGACAGTTCGTACAAACTGACTGCGGACCGTTGCCCAGCATCGCGTCCGTGGGATGGCTGATCCGGTGGTTGCTGTGACAGGTGACACATCCCGGAAGCGAAGCTGCTTCAAAGGCAACCTTGTGTGGGCTGGATTCAAACAGTTGCGCCTGGAAGACGTGGCACGTAGAGCAAACATTCTGCACCGTGCCGACACCCGGCGGTGCCGCGCCGTGGTTGCCGTGACAGGTGGTGCAGGTGGGAGCACTCAAGTCCCCACGTACCGTCAGCGCTTCGTGGTGGACGCTGGCGCTATAACCGGCAAACTGATCGGTCGGGATGGAGTACTCCTTCATGTAAGCCGCATCGGCGTGGCAGCGGGCGCAGGTCTGGGCAATGTTTAAAGGATGGACCTTCGAACGCATGTCACTTGCCGGCCGCAGATCATGAACACCGTGGCAATCAGTGCAGACGGCGACTTTATCATCACCTTTCGCGCGCAGCTTGCCGTGTACGCTGGTCAGGTACTGGGCAAACTGATCGGTGCGCAGCGACGGGTTGTACTGGCGCATGTAGGCACTGTCGGAGTGGCACCGCCCGCACAGCGCCGGGACGTCCTTCCGCGCGATCTTGCCGCGGAAGCCTGCTTTCTTGCTCATGGCGTCCTGATCGTCCTTGCTCGGGTCACCACCATGGCAACTGGCGCAGGTCAGACCCTTCTGAGCGTGAATATCCCTGGGAGAACTGCTCCTCGGTGACCTTATAGGGCGGATCGAGTACGGAGTGGCAGTCGAGGCAAGAGTTCGGGGTCTGGGCGCGAGCGCCGGCGCCAAGCAGCAGTGTCGCCAGGAGCGACAGAAAGCAGCCTCACTACGTACTTATTTCGCGAGGTATCCATAGACAGTCATCGATGCCATATACGCCAGGGCAAAAATACCCGCGCCCAAAATCCAACGCTGGCTGCGGCCCTTGCCATTGCGCTCCAGGAACGGAAGCAGCGTCCAGATCAGTCCCGCCGCTCCGAACACCAGAATGCCGATGACTTCGCCGTCCAGCCGCCAGATCTTGGCGGGAATCATTTTCAGCGTCTGAAACATGAACATGAAGTACCACTCCGGCCTGATTCCCGCCGGAGCCGGCGCAAAGGGATCCGCCTTTGTACCCAGTCCCCAGGGCCAAAAAGCGGCCAACGCACCCAGGACGCCCAGCGCGATGTACCAAGCCATCAGTTCACGCAGGAGAAAGTTCGGGAAGAAGTGCATCTCCCGCGACTGCTCGGGTAGGGTCGTGCGCTGGGCTTCCACAGCAGGGGGAACACTCATGCCGAGCCGCTGAATCAGTGCCAGGTGGACAAGGATCAGCAGGGTGGTGATGCCGGGCAGGACAGCCACGTGGAATCCGAAAAAGCGGGTCAGTGTGGCGCCGGTGACTTCTTCCCCGCCACGCAGGAAAATCATTAACGACTTTCCGATGAGCGGCACCTGCCCGGCAATGTCGGTGCCCACCTTGGTGGCGAAGAATGCCAGCGTATTCCAGGGCAGCAGATATCCACTGAAGCCAAAGCCCATGACGAGAAACAAAAGAAGCATCCCGCTGACCCAGGTAAGTTCCCGTGGCTTGCGGTAGGCGCGCAGGAACAGCACGCTGAACATGTGGCAGAAGGCCGTGAAGATCATCAGGTTCGCTGCCCAGGAGTGGATGGAGCGCACCAGCCATCCAAACTGCACTCGAGTCATGATGTATTGCACGCTCTCGAAGGCTTCGTTCGAGCTGGGGCGGTAATAGAGAAGCAGCAGAATGCCAGTGCAGACCTGGATGCCAAACAAGAACAATGTAATGCCGCCCAGGAAGTACCAGTGCGAGAGCTTGTGGACCGGGACAGTCTTCTTGCGCAAGGGCGCCGTCAATGCATCCCAGTCAAAGCGCGCATCCAGCCACTCGCGGACACTGGCAAGCAAGTTCAGGCCTCCCGCTTCCGGCTGACCACAAGATCCTCACCACGCAGGTGAACCCGATAATTCTCCAGCGGGCGCGGTGGAGGGCCAGAGACATTGCGTCCGTTGAGATCGTACATGCCGTTATGGCAGGCGCACCAAATTTCATGAAGATCGGCACGGTACTGGACGGTGCAGCTCAAATGCGTACAGGTGGCGGAAAAGGCCCGGTACTCACCTTCTCCGATGCGAAGCAGGATCCCAGGACGGTTGCCAAAACGGAAGATCTTCGCACTATTCAGTTTCAGGTCTCCCACCTTGGCCGCGACTGACTTCGTCGCCACCCAAGTCTGCCACCGGGGGCGGGACCAGATAGCGGAGCACCGGATACATGAACGAGACGAGAGAGGCGAACAGGCTGCTGCCCAGGAATAGTTCCACTACACGCCTACGTGTGGGCCCCGCCTCAGGAACCACTGTGTTCTCCATGTTCGTCCTCGTCTCCAGTTCGCGATCTACTTCTTCCCCAGTTCCCGAATGTGAGCCAGAACCTGTCCAATCTGCTCAGCCGTCAGTTTGCCTTCGAAGGGTGGCATCTTTCCCTTGCCCTTCGAGATGATGGTGGTCAGTTCTGCGTCGGTCTGCCTCTGTACCTCTGGCGAAGTCAAATCGCGGATGTTCAGCTTCTTGCCCATAGGGGTCTCCCCCTTGCCATCGGCGCCGTGGCACATGGCGCACTTTGTTTTGTACAAGGTTGGTCCATCCTGCGCAGCCAATGGAGTGCTGCCGGTGACCGCCACCGTTACAACTATGATTGCTGTCAGCAGAGCAGGCAGCGCGTTCTTTTTCTCACGTTTCATGATTTCCTCCTCCTCCGTGTCTCAAGTTGTCGCGGGAACCGCCCAATTGTATTCCTGTCTCTGATTCTGCCCGAGGCCCGTAGTCCAGCGAAATTGACAATTCGCTGCCACTCCGTGCATCGTATTCACGACTCATGCTCCTTGTCCGTGGTTTTGGTCCTTGTGCCGGAGTCTTCCGTTTTCCCTGGCTCCGGCGGTTGCGTCTCCAGTTTCGCCGCCGGGGCGTGTCCAGCTTCCAGCACCGATCGCAAATCCAACGGATGTTCCGCCTGGTAACGGTCGAGCGGCAATTGCCCGTCCCACCACGCCCAGTTCATGGGGTAGGCGTCCGGGTCAAAGAAGACCTGGTAGAAGTGCCACACGACAATGGCCAGGGTGGCCAGCACGGCCTCGTAAAAGTGGATAGCCGTGGCTACATCCAGCCACCAGCGTGGACCCAGTCTGCCTACCGTGATCGCGGCCCAGAGCATCACACCGGTGACCGCCATGACAAGAGTGCCCCACAACAGAGCCCAGTATTCCACCTTTTCCGCGTAGGTAAAACGTCCAAAGGGAGGCCGGTTTGCGGTCAGACCCAGATGATAGCGGAGATTGTTCCAGAATTCGGGGACATCGCCGGCCGCAGGCCGAATGTCCCGCAGCAACCGGCGACCATCGCGGTAGAACCCAAGATAGGCAAGATGGTAAAAAGCCGCAGCGATCAGCACGCAGCCCGCAATGCGGTGGACGATGCTGCGCAGGTTTTCGTTCATTCCCAGCACCAGATACTTGAACCAGGAGTCAGGAAACTTCAGAGCGAAGCCGGTGAAAACCAGGACTGTAAAGCTGACAAACAGGACGGCGTGCTGGATGCGCTGTCCCCGATTCATTCGGGTGACGGTGCGCCCGCCATGTCTTCTGCGGCTGGCGATGGCCTTGAACCTCCAGATAATAAAGTTATGCGTCACCATGCCAGCAATTACGATCACAATGAGCGACACATAAAACCGCCGCACCCAGCGGACTACAATGCTGCCGGTGTCGCCTGATAGTGGCGCGTTGACGTGCACTTTCGCGGCGACAAATTGTTCGGTCACGCCGCGATGACACTGGCCGCAGGTCTTGACCAAGTTGGCTGAATTGACGCTGGAGCGCGGATCGCTGGAGGGCAAAATGTTGTGCACGCCATGGCAACTGGCGCAATTGGCCACGACCGTCGAGCCTCGCCGCGAGGCCAAACCGTGGTAGCTCGCCAGATACGTGGTAACCCGGTTGCCCTCAAAACCGAATTCCTGGGAGAGTTGCACGCCTTCGTGGCAATGCGCGCACGCCAGATTCTGCGTCGACACCTGTGAATCGGGGTCTTTATGTGACTTGATGGAATGGATGCCGTGGCAATCGGTGCAAATCGGCGCCTGCCAGTCTCCGCGCGCGATGGCTTGGCCGTGAATACTCTGCTGGAACTCCCGTTCGACCGGGCCATGGCACTTGCCGCAGGTATGGGGAACGTTGAACTTGAATATCGGCGACTTGGGGTCAGCCGCGGTCATGATGTCGTGCGCGCCATGGCAATCGGTGCAGACTGCTGCCCTCTCCACACCTCTGGCCACGGCCTGGCCATGCACACTCTGCTGGTAAGAAACAAAGGGCTGGGTGGTGCCGCCGGTCGCTTCCATCACAAACTTCACGCTGTGGCAGCTGCCGCAGGTGGCGGGAATATTCGCGTGATTGGTCCGTGATTTGGGATCGCTCGAAGGCAGCAGCTCGTGCGGGCTGCCATGGCAATCGGTGCAGGTGGCCGCGGGCTGCTTGCCCTGAATGGACTGGGCGTGCAGACTGCGGTCGTAAGCGGCTTGGGGCTCGCTGTGGCAAGTCGCACAGGAAATTTTGGCCGGCAGAGTCTCGTGGGGGGAAGTCTTGACGTCGGTGTGGCAATCCACGCAGGACAGCATGCCGCCGTGCATCGAGTTCTTGAATTTAACAGGATCGACGTACAGACTCACGGGCTTGCCGTTAACGTCATGGGTGAGGCTGGCGTCGCTGTGGCAGGCGAGGCAGTCTTCGTTCGTGGGCTTCTGAGCAGCAGCGGCGCTGGCGACACACAGCAGGACCAAGAGCGGGCTCCAAATCCCGGCCCCAGCGCGCATCATTGCAGCCCGGTTCACTTACCTTTGGCAAGCTGACGGATGTAGGTGACGATGTCCTTGGTCTGCGCGGCGCTTAGTTTGTTCTCATAGGCAGGCATTTTATTCTTGCCTTTGGTGATGGCGGTGATCAGTTCGTCGTCGCTCATCTTCTGCACTTCCGGCGAGGCGAAATCGTGACTGCCCATCTTCTTTCCGACCGGCGTGTCGCCCTTTCCGTCCGCGCCATGACACATGGCGCACTTTGCCTTGTAGGTCGCGGCGGCATCGTCCGCGGCGGCGGGAGTGCCCCAAAGAACCAGGCTGGCGGCCAGCATCGTCAACATCACTGCACAAAGCAGATTGATTCTTGCGCTTGCCATTATCGTCATCCTCCTGATGTGCCCAGCTTTTAACCCGAGTTGGAACTGTCCTGCCACAGAATCACACTGCGGAACATCAACGCCAATTCGGCCCATCGTTTCAAAAATGGTACTCGACTGTCGCTGCGAGATAGTGCGCCCGGTATGACGGCTGGTCGGCCCCCAGAAACAAATATCTGGCTGCGCTGGTGTCGCCCACCAGGAAGTAAGGATAAAACGGACTGGGGGTGCCCAGCTGCGGACTGGCGCATCCCGGTACCGGCGCTCCCGGCGGCAGTGGGCTCACGCAACCCATGTACGGCGTCATGGCGCTGGTCTGATAGTCCTTGGAATCAAACTGCTGGTAGCGATACTCGACCTTGGACGTCAGGTTCTTGGTCAGCTTATACCGGAAAACGGCCACAACCTGGTGGTTCCGGCTGACGGTCTCCGGGTAATCCACGGCTGCGTTGGTACCGGTCAGTAAGAATTTGTCGGGACCAGTGAGCAGGGTGGGATCACCGAACGGCCGGCTGTCGACATTGCCTTTCGCTGCGGACAACGAGTAATAAGTGTTGAGATCGGCTTTCTTGTTGAAGTGCGTATCCCAGCCGACGGCAAAGATGTGGACGTAGTCGCGCGCCGTGCTTCCCCAATCGTTGTTGGCGCTATCGCAACCACGGGCAGCATTGCTGCAGTCCAGCGGCAAGGGGGTAGCTCCGCCAGGCACCCGGTATCTGGAGGCCATGGCTTTGTAGTAGCGCTCGTAGGAGTACTCGGCAAAGAGGGTAATTGCGTTGGTCAGCGTGAAATCGCTATCGAAGCCGGCATTGTACGAAAGATCTTTCAGTACTCCATACAAGTAGTAGGGATAGGTAGTGCCGGCAATGAAGTTCAGCGGCGTGGGGCTGTTGACCCCGCCCCGTTGGTTGTAGTTGTCCTGCAATGTCCCGCCGAATCCGGAGAAGCTGAGCCGGTCGGTGGGGCTGTACTGGATCTCGGCGTCCCCGCGGTTGCGGGTTCGGGCCGACTCGTCAAAACGTCGGCTGAAGATCTGGTCGTTGGTAATCCCGCCTCCGGTGGCCAGCGCTTCGTCGTCCTGGTACTGTTCCGGATTGCGGGCCGAGTAGCGGTAGGATACCCGGAACGACAAATCCTTGCGGGGCGCCGAGTCGATCGCGGCTACGAATCCATTTTCGGTCGAATGCTCGACGTCGCGATGCGAACGGTCCATGATCTCGCCTTCATAGCCCACTTTCACCGAACTCTTCTTGGCGTAGTACCAGTTACCGGTCACCTCGACATTCTTCTTGTTGTATCCAAACGGGGTGTTTTCGACCGGGCTGGCAAGGTTTGCGGCACCCATATCGCCCTCTACGGGGGTGAGACTGAGCACCGGAGTGTCGTTGTTGTAATCGTATTGCCGATAACCAGCTTTGATCTCGAACTTCTTGCCTAGGCTCTGGATCAATTTGTAATTCATCGCCAGAGTCTGTTTTTCTCCGTGGAGACTCGAAGCCGGCAGAGGACCGGTGCCCGCCAGTAATATGGCATTGGTCGTGTAAGGCACAAAAGGATCATTCTGCCGCAGCCAGCCGGCGTTGATGCTGACTAGGAGGCGCAGATGCTTCATCAGCAAGAACGAACCCGCGAAATTAATGTAATGAGCATGGTTGTCAGGGTAGAGGTCGACCAGGCCCGCGGCCGGTCCTTGGGTCGCGGCCGTGCAACCGTTGGGCGCGACGCAATCGGTGGTGCGGAACGGATTGTCGAAAACCAGCGCACTTCGATCATTTTGAAAGAACGAACCGGTATACCCGATTTGTATTGCCAATCTTTTCCGGACGTACTCAGCTCGGACTCTCACCGTGTTGTTGAAGTAGTCGATTG
This sequence comes from Terriglobia bacterium, assembly GCA_963801545.1. GTDB lineage: Bacteria > Acidobacteriota > Terriglobia > Terriglobales > Acidobacteriaceae > JAIQFF01. Next base: position 87,229 of record CAWDFF010000012.1, read on the forward strand.
GCTCCGGTACTTCCGCCCCAAAGCCCCCGGTCAGGGAAGCACTGGGACTGGAGTTGAAGATCAGGCCAAGAGGGCGGGTGCCGGTCTCATGTTCACGCCCATAAGAAGCCAGCAGGTCCCAGTCCGGAGTGAGGTCATAGGCGAACAAGATCGTCCCTGCCCGGCGCTCAATAGCAGGAACGATGAAGTTCATGCTCGGGACTAACTGGGTCTGGATGGTGCTGGGCAGCGAAGTAGACGCGGCCAGACCCTGCAGAGCGTTCCGGGTGAGCAACGGGATGGTGAGAACTCCCCACGTCGTGCTCTTCCCGCCGGTTTCGGTGTAGAGGGTGCGAGCGGTATTCGAATAGGTGTGGGGAATTTCGTCGTAGCGGAACTGCACCTTGAACCGGTTCCACTTGCCGAAAGTCGCCAGGTAGCTTTGGTCGAGGTAGATCGCATTATTGGATTGCACATCCAGGAAGTAATTCGACCCGGCGATGCCATCCATACTCAACCGGACCTTGGGGATGAAGAATCCGTCGCGCACATCACGATATTCGTTGTACTTCGACGTTTTCAGAGAGGGGTCAAACGGCAGGTCAGGGCGGCCGTACACGTCACCCCAGCTCCAGCGGCTGCCCATTTCGACCACCCCGGCCACGGGAGGGGTTTGGTCCTGGCTGAATAAAGCCGGCGCTACCAGGAGTATGAACACCAGCGACAGGAATTGCGTTCTAGCGGTTTTCATCGCTCTCTCCTTGCTAACGCAAAAAGGCGTTTCCTGAGGGGTGGTTCGATCCGTGGATCTCAGAGTGGCAATTGGTGCACCCCCGGTTGAAGTTCTTGATCGAACCTAGCGGCTGCGGTTGTGTGGGGTGGCGGCTCGAATCGTGGCAAGAGTCGCAAACCCGTGGCATCCGGACCTTCAATAGTTGCGGATTGCTGCTGCCGTGCGGCTCATGGCAGTTGGCGCAGTTTTCCATCACCGGAGGATGCTCCCACAGAAACGGGCCCCGGCGTTCGGTGTGGCAACTGATGCAGTTCTCGTTGATCGAACTTTGAATCAGCTGGCTCGGGTTCGGACTTCCATGCGGGTTGTGGCAACTGGTGCAGGTGACCTTGCCCTCGCGATAGGGCATGTGCGAGGAGCGCTGCAACTGCGCCCGCCGCATCTGGTGGCATTGCAGGCACAATTCCGGTTGCGGCTTCTTGGTGCCAACGTGTTCGGTCAGGGGTGCGCCGTACCGCGAGTCAACGGAAGCTAGCTCGGCATATCGTTCGGCAGGGCTGCCGTAATGGACCTGATGACAGTCCACGCAAGCCATAGCCCGGGACTCGTGTGGGCTACCCCTCCAAAACATCTGATTCCCCTTGGTGTGGCAGGACAGGCAAGCCGCATTTCGTTCCTCGACCGGGGTGGTGGAATCCTTGGTGAAGCGGACCGGAATCGTGTCCTTGCCGCCCCCCGCTTCCACGTGGGCCTTGCCAGGTCCGTGACAAGCTTCGCAGCCAAGCTTGTCCAACTCAGTCCTGGGATGCGCCATGGCGTTGCCCATAATGGTATGAACGAAACTTTTTTGCTGGTCGGCATGGCAGGTCGCGCAGACTTCTGAGCCGACGTAATCGCCATCGGGCTTGGCTGAAGGCTGGGCAGCGGCGGAGGAAGGCTCTGCGGCAACGGGCTTATTATTTTCCTGCGCGGCAGTTCGCAACACGGTCATCGCCAGGGCGCCTGCGAGCGCAAAAACAAACAGGATCCGCCGCACCGCCAACATTTGCTTGAGCATCTTTGGCTGCGTCATCGATCTCTCTCCACGCGCATAAGGGTGAATCGCTTGCGGCTTCGCCCTGGGACTAACAAGGGAAACAGAGATTGTTCTCTTGCGGGCAGGCTCCAACTTTTAGCGGACAATACGCTAAGGGCACTCCCCCGAACTGTTCAAAATTGACCACTTTTCGGCACAAGTACACTTTTTCGCAACAGTATTCTTGGCGGTCCGCCCGGTCTTGCCCAAGCAGTGTTCTCTCGTCCCTTACCGCTATCGGCAAACCTGGAAAACGCTTTAAATTTTCGCGATCACGGCCCTAGCTGCTGCGCGCTCATCCTCAATCCGGCTGATCTCGGCTCGCAACCATGCGCCGAGGGCTTCCTCCATCTGTAGCTGATTGCCACGCCGATAGAAGTCATCGAGAGTTTCGCCCTTCTGGGTCAGCGGAATGAAATGGCACGGGGCGTTCCGGCTCTTCTGTTCTTCGGGGACGAAATCGATCATCCAACATTCGTTGCAGGGATGTGGCTTGTCCGGCTCGCCGAAGTTCAGACAGGTGGGCGAATCCTCCAACATCTGAGGTTCGCGCCGAGGTGCATGAGGAGATCGCCCGTAGCCCCCATCTTCCAGAAACTTAAGCTCGAACTGGAGTAACTCGAGTACATCGCGTTTGTCTTGCGCCATAAGTCACCTTCCGATCCTGTAATAGGGTCGCAAAAGTTCACCTCGACCCTCGGTGAGGGCCATCACTCGCGTCTGTGATCTTCGTCACACCTCACGGCCGCAGGGCCTGATATTTCCTGTCCCGAGGAACTCGTTCAAGCAGCAGTCGGTCTCCGCGCTGATTGGAGGACCTCTGCTTCCGCCTGAGCCCAGTCTTCCTGCGCATGCCCATCTACTCTGCCTCGCTGCTCGTAAAGCTTATAGGCGCGAAGCCGGATTTCAGCTGCCAGTTCGACCTGGGTGAGTCCTTCGTTCCTAGCCTTTTCCCGATCCGGTACTGTGAGGTTTTTCATTGGATCATGCCTGCAAATTCGTAGAATCCATCTTTGTCTTTCCTCGCCTGGGGAGCTGCCGTAAATGGGATGGTAAGCACCGGGCAATGGGCGTGGGCAATCACCTTGTGCGCGGTTGTCCAAGGCAGGTGAGTGGCGACGCCCAGATGGCCAGCCGCAGCCTGCACTCCGAGGACGATGACATCGGCTTTGGAGTCCAGAGCTGCCTGCAGTATGCATTCAGCCGCTGGCCCAAATTGGACCGAGGGTTTGGTTGAGCACCACAGGCGGGCTTCCGTCGGTACCAAACTCTCCAATCTTTGTAGAGCGTTGTCGATGGGCCTCGAACTGGGGTCCAGATCCCCGATCTTCTCGATCACATGAAGCAGGATCAGCCTGGCCTGGAATTCCTGTGCCATTGACGTTGCGAAGGGAGCAGCGGCGAGGGATTCCGGGCTGAAATCGGTGGCGTACACGATCTGCCGAAGCGAAATGTCAACCGGTGTGAGGTGCTTTCCTTCGCCCTCCACCGCCGGCAGCTTGGCTCGACCGGACACTTTCGAGCCAACGGTGAGGACGGGACATGGGGCTTGACGCAAAATCTCTTCCGCCTTGGATCCCAGTACCAGTTTCTCCACACCGGTGCGCCCGTGGGTTCCGACCACCAGCAAGTCGATTTCTTGGGTCCGGATAATTTCGGAGAGACCCTTCCACACTTCTCCTTCGCGAACGTAAGTGCGGTAGGGAGCAGGCGTCAGTTGTGCAGCCAGAGTCTCCATCCGTTGGCGAGCGTCAGCGCGGGCGGCGTCGTGTAAGGTCTCGATGGTCGACGGAACGTCAGGCGCATACGGAATCAAGTAACTGGCTGGCGTTACCATATGGACCACGTGCAATTGGCTGCCATAGCGGCGGCTGATGGCTGCGGCATAAGGCAGAGCCGCCTCGGAGGCCTCGGAAAAATCCGTGGCAAAAAGGATGTTCTTCAGGGAAATCATGGCGTGACTTGATACTTCCAGTGCCTTCATGGGGGACCTCCTTGAAATTCCTAGAGGTCAGGATCACGCCGTTCTCGCACGAGCGCCGTGTCCTCTGTCACCCCAGTTTGTGATTAGCCTCACGCAAGGTGGTGAACTTGCGAAGTCTAATCATCCTGGCCGACGGACAATAAGGTCTTTTCCGTTCAATCGGCACTCCCGGAGAAGGGTCACAAAATCAACGAGCGTTTTTCTTCCGGGAGGGAAGCATTTAGTCTGTAGGAGTAGCATCGCCTGCCCGAAGCGGCGTTGGCGCGTTATTGATTCGGAGAACCGAAATGGCGAGTAGACTTGAAATTTCGACACCACTTTCCCTAGCAGAGTTGAGAAAGATCGACGCCTATTGGCGGGCCTGCAATTACCTGTCGGCGGGAATGATTTACCTTCGTGCCAATCCCCTGCTCCGCGAGCCTCTGAAGCGAGAGCACATCAAGAATCGACTGCTTGGCCATTGGGGCTCAGATCCTGGCCAATCCTTTCTTTGGGTCCACCTGAACCGCCTCATTAAGAAATACGACTTGAACATGATCTATATTTCTGGCCCGGGTCATGGCGCGCCGGCCACGCTCGCCAATTGTTATCTGGAAGGTCATTACTCGGAGATTTATCCGGACAAGAGCCGCGATGAAGCGGGCATGCTCAAATTTTTTAAGCAGTTTTCGTTTCCCGGCGGGATAGGTTCGCACTGCACACCGGAGACACCCGGTTCCATCCACGAAGGCGGGGAACTGGGATACTCCATCTCACATGGGTATGGAGCAGCATTCGACAATCCCGATCTGATCGTCACCGTGATGGTCGGGGATGGGGAGGCCGAGACTGGCCCGCTCGCGACTTCGTGGCATTCCAACAAGTTCCTGAATCCGATTCGCGACGGAGCCGTTCTGCCGGTGCTGCATCTGAATGGCTACAAGATCGCGAATCCTACAATCCTGGCGCGCATTCCGCATAACGAATTGGAGGCGCTGTTGACCGGATACGGCTACAGACCCTACTTCGTCGAAGGCGACGATCCAACCAGGATGCATCAGCAGATGGCTTCCTCACTGGAGTTGTGCATCAACGAGATTCGTTCGCTCCAGCAACACGCGCGTTCCAGCGGCGACACCACGCGTCCGCGGTGGCCCATGATGGTGCTTCGTTCTCCCAAGGGATGGACCGGACCCAAAGAGGTCGAGGGACACAAGGTAGAAAACTTTTGGCGCGCCCATCAGGTTCCAGTGCTCGATCCAGCCACGAACAACGATAGTCTCAAGATCGTCGAAAACTGGCTGCGCAGCTACAAGCCGGAAGAGCTCTTCGACTCCAATGGGACCCTGGTTCCAGAGCTGCAGGAACTGGCACCGTCCGGTGCGCGCCGCATCTCCGCAAATCCGCATGCGAACGGTGGTCTGCTTCGCAAGGAGCTGGAACTGCCGGATTTCCGCGAGTATGCGGTCAAGGTAAAGGCTCCGGGCGCCCTCTATGCTCCGCCCACCGACGTTCTGGCTCACTATCTGGCCGAGGTGATGCGCCGCAACATGAGCAGCTTCCGTGTCTTCGGCCCGGACGAAACCGCCTCAAATCGACTGACGGCAATCTACGCTGCTTCGAAGAAGACCTGGCTTGCTGAATACAAGCCGGAAGACGCAGACGGGGGCGAACTCGACCCGTCCGGGCGGGTCATGGAGATGCTCAGCGAGCACACCCTCGAAGGCTGGTTCGAGGGTTACGTTCTCACTGGTCGCCATGGCTTCTTCTCCACGTATGAAGCCTTCGTGCACGTGATCGATTCGATGTTCAATCAGCACGCCAAATGGCTGGAGAAGTCCAAGAAAGAACTTGACTGGCGCGCGCCGGTACCGTCCATCAATCTCTTGATCACCTCTCTAGTCTGGCGGCAGGATCACAACGGTTTTACCCATCAAGATCCTGGGTTTCTCGATGTTGTAACGAATAAGAGCGCCGACGTGGTCCGCATCTATTTGCCGCCTGACGCCAACTGCCTGCTCAGCGTGACGGATCATTGCCTGCGCTCACGCGACTACGTCAACGTCATCGTCGCAGACAAGCAGGATCATCTTCAATACCTGAGCATGGAAGACGCGCTGAAGCACTGTACCAAGGGCATCGGTATCTGGGACTGGGCTTCCACAGACGATTACAACGAACCCGACGTGGTAATAGCCTGTGCCGGCGACATCGCAACCATGGAGTCCCTCGCGGCGGTCGAAATCTTGAAGGCGCACTTCGCCGACCTGAAGATTCGGTTCGTCAACGTGGTCGACCTCTTCCGCCTTATGCCGGAGACCGAACATCCACATGGGCTTTCCGACCGCGATTTTGACTCGCTTTTCACCGTGGACAAACCAGTGATTTTCAACTTTCACTCTTACAGCTCCCTCATCCACAAGCTGAGCTATCGGCGCAGGAATCATGACAACATTCATGTGCGGGGATACAAGGAAAAAGGCAATATCAACACACCGCTTGAACTGGCGATCCTCAACCAGGTCGATCGCTTTGACCTGGCAATCGATGTCATTGACCGCGTTCCGCGGCTGCGCAGTATCGGTGCTCACGTCAAGGAATGGCTGAAAGGACAGATCATCGACAGCGTCGAGTATGCCCACGCCGAAGGCATCGATAAAGAAGAGATTCGCAACTGGAAATGGCCAGGCTAGGAGGGCGTTATCGCACGCAGGTTCAAGCAGGGAAGCCCCGCTAAACAACCAAACTCGCGGCTCACCACCGGTCTTATCCGCGTACGGTCAGTACCGGGCAACGGGCTTGCGCAACCACCCGGGAAGCGATGGGCCAGGGCAGATGTTCCTGCAAGGCGTTCTCGCGCGATTTCGTGACTCCCATCACGATCAGATCGACGTCCCGTTCCTGTGCGAGGCGCAGGATGCCCTCCACCGGGAACTCGAAGCGCGCGACGAACTCCGGTTTGCACCAGACTTCGGCTTCTTCCGGCACCAGGGTCCGCAGCGACTCGCGGGCGCTGGCTTCCTCAGATTCTTGAAACTGGTAAGGAACCAGGGGCATCAGCTGCAGGAAAATCAAGGTGGCCTGATTCTCTTCGGCCAGAGACAACGCGTAGGGAAGAGCTTTCCGGGAAACCTCCGAGCCGTCAGTAGGGAAGAGAATGGTCTTGAGCGTCCAATCACTGCCAGAGAGCGCGGGCACCTGGGGGCCGATGGTCAGCACGGGGCAAGTTGCTCTGCGATAGATCTTCTCTGCCGCCGATCCCAACACCAGCTTTCTCAGTCCCTGACGTCCATGCGTGCCGGTAACCACGAGGTCGATGTCGTTCTTCTGAATGATGCTGGAGATCACGCTCCAAAAATCCCCGCGCTCTACAAGCATCTTGGCAGGTCTCATTCCCAGAGAGTTGCCGAGAGCAAACTCTGCGAGTTTCCCCTCCGCTTGCAGCCAGACCGGATCGCCCTCCAGCGGCACCGGATCCATCGGCACACTGAGCTGTGGCTCTGGGCTGAGCGCGTGCGCCACCACAACCTTGGCCTCATATTGACGGGCAAGAGCTGTCGCATACGGCAGGGCAGTCTTCGAAACCTGCGAGAAATCGGTGGTGACCAGGATATTACTGAGCGAAATAGGCGTGTTGGTGCGAAGGGTTTCCACAGGGTTGCCTCCTCTCAGGATGGCAGTGCTCTTGCCTCAACCCGTTTATAGCCAGCACCGGAAAATCCGGCAGTGACCGCAATCACTTCCCTTGGTGACGCCAACCACTTGTTGTTCGGCCCTCCACCCGGTAAAAAGGATTATCGATGCTGACTGAGGGAGAAGAGAAATGACTCAAAACACAGCCATTCTTGACGGGAACGAAGCTGCCGCCTCGGTAGCGTACCGGCTCAATGAAGTGATTGCCATCTACCCCATCACACCGGCTTCACCCATGGGGGAGTGGGCGGACCAGTGGCAGGAGGAGGGGCACAAGAATATCTGGGGGTCGGTTCCCACAGTCATCGAAATGCAAAGTGAGGGAGGCGCAGCCGGGACGTTGCATGGCGCGCTTCAAGCGGGGGCGATGGGGACGACGTTTACCGCGTCTCAGGGTCTGCTTCTCATGATCCCCAATATGTATAAGATTGCAGGCGAATTAACCCCGACCGTGATTCATGTGGCCGCGCGCGCGTTGGCTACCCATGCGCTCTCGATCTTCGGCGACCACAGCGACGTGATGGCAGCGCGTGCCACGGGCTTCGCGATGCTGTGCTCGAATTCAGTGCAGGAGAGCGGCGACTTTGCGCTGATTGCGCAGGCGGCCGCGCTGGAGTCCCGCATCCCCTTTCTGCATTTCTTCGACGGTTTTCGTACTTCCCACGAAGTAAACAAGATCATGTTGCCCGAGGATGACGATCTGCGTGCCGTGATCGACGACACTCTGGTCCGCCAGCATCGGGAGCGCGCATTGTCACCTGATCACCCGCTGCTGCGGGGCACGGCGCAGAATCCCGACGTGTTCTTTCAGGCGCGTGAGGCCATCAATCCTTTCTACCGGGCGTGTCCGACGATCGTACAGAACGTCATGGATCGGTTTGCGCAGCGTACCGGCAGGGCCTACCGTCTTTTCGACTATGTCGGGGCTCCCGATGCCGAACGGGTGATTGTGATAATGGGTTCGGGGGCAGGCGCGGTAGAGGAAACCGTAGAACAGTTGTTGAAGCGGGGCGAAAAGGTGGGGCTTCTGAAGATACGGCTTTTCCGGCCTTTCGCGATCGAAGCGTTTCTTTCGGCGCTTCCGAAGACGGTGCGGACCATCGCCGTCCTCGATCGCACCAAAGAACCGGGCAGCCTGGGCGAACCGCTCTACCAGGATGTGGTGACCGCGCTGAGCGAGTCGAGGCTCGGGGATGGTTCGGCTTCGCAGATTCTTCCCCGCGTGATCGGCGGACGCTATGGTCTGGCTTCGAAGGAGTTCACGCCGGCGATGGCGAAAGCCACCTTCGATGAACTTAAGAAAGCCACGCCCAAGAATCACTTTACGGTTGGGATACACGACGATGTTACCCACACCAGCCTGGAGTACGACGCCGAGTTCTCCACTGAAGAGCCGGAGACGGTCCGCGCGCTGTTCTACGGACTTGGTTCCGATGGAACCGTGGGGGCCAATAAGAACTCGATCAAGATTATCGGGAAGAATACGGACAACTATGCCCAGGGGTACTTCGTCTATGACTCGAAGAAGGCGGGGTCGGTCACGGTTTCACATCTGCGTTTTGGTCCGCATCCGATCCGGTCGTCGTATCTGATCACCCGGGCCAGCTTTGTTGCCTGCCACCAGTTTCAGTTTCTAGAGCGCATGGATGTTCTGGATTGTGCCGAACCTGGCGCCACGTTTCTCTTGAACGCCCCTTTTGGTGTAGACGAAATATGGAACCACCTGCCGCAGTCGGTACAGGAAGTCATTATCCGGAAAAAACTCAAGTTCCACCTGATCGACGCTTACAAGGTCGCGCGCGAAACCGACATGGGCAGCCGAATCAACACGATTATGCAGACCTGCTTCTTTGCCATCAGCGGAGTGCTCCCGCGCGAGCAGGCAATCGAAGCCATCAAGAATTCCATTCGCGACACCTATGGGAAACGCGGCCAAACGGTTGTAGACCAAAACTGTGCCGCGGTGGACCATACGCTGAGTCATCTGTTCCAGGTCACCACTCCGTCTGAGGCGACCAGCGGGTTGAAGGTTCTGCCTCCTGTTCCCGAGCGTGCACCGAGGTTCGTCCGGGACGTGATTGGTCCCATGATTGCCGGACGCGGAGACTTGCTGCCGGTGAGTGCAATGCCCATAGATGGCACGTTTCCGACGGGTACGGCGACCTGGGAAAAGCGAAATATCGCACAACAGATTCCGGTCTGGGATGAACACCTTTGCATTCAGTGTGGCAAGTGCGTACTGGTATGTCCGCATGCGGTGATCCGGGCAAAGGTCTATGACGCCCCGCTGCTGGCGAATGCGCCGGCGGGGTTCAAGTCGGAAAGGCCGCGGTGGCTGGAATTCAAGAGCCAGCGTTACACACTGCAGGTTTCTCCTGAAGACTGCACCGGGTGCGAGCTGTGCGTCGAGGTTTGCCCCGCCAAGAGCAAGAGCGAAGCGAAACACAAAGCCATCAACATGCAACCGCAGGCGCCTCTTCGCGAATCCGAGAGCGCGAACTGGGATTTCTTCAGCAAACTTCCGGATGCGAACCGGGATCAGCTTTCCCACAATCAGGTAAAGGATGTGCAACTTCTGGAGCCGCTCTTCGAGTTTTCCGGAGCATGCGCCGGCTGTGGTGAAACGCCTTACATCAAACTGCTCACCCAGCTTTTTGGCGACCGCCTGATGATCGCAAATGCGACCGGTTGCTCGTCCATTTACGGCGCCAACCTGCCGACGACTCCTTACACCGTCAATGCTCAAGGCCGGGGACCGACCTGGTCCAATTCGCTTTTTGAAGACAATGCCGAGTTCGGTCTGGGGATGCGGTTGGCGGTCGACAAACAGGCAGACTATGCCCGCGAACTCGTGACCCGGCTTGCGCCACACCTCGGTGATGCCCTGGTGAACGGGGTTATCAACGCGGACCAATCAAGCGAGGCTGGAATCGCGGCTCAGAGGGAACGTGTAGCCGAAGTAAAGAGGAAGATGGTATCGCTGGATGAGCCCGCAGCGCGTGATCTGCTGGTGCTGGCTGACACGCTCGTACGCAAGAGTGTCTGGCTTGTGGGCGGCGACGGCTGGGCCTATGACATCGGCGCCGGCGGTCTCGACCACGTCCTGGGCTCGGGGAAGAACATCAACGTTCTGGTGCTGGATACGGAAGTTTATTCGAATACGGGCGGCCAGATGTCCAAGGCAACGCCGCGCGGCGCAGTGGCAAAATTCGCCACCGGGGGCAAACGCGCGGGAAAGAAAGACCTGGCCATGGAAGCCATCAGTTACGGATCGGTTTACGTTGCCCGCGTGGCCATGGGAGGCAGCGATACCCACACCGTAAATTCGTTCCGTGAAGCCGAGGCCTACAACGGGCCGTCACTGATCATCGCGTACAGCCACTGCATTGCCCACGGCTATGACATGAGCCAGGGCATCGCACAGCAAAAAGCTGCCGTGCTCTCCGGTTATTGGCCCTTGATCCGCTACAACCCGGAACTGCGCCTCGAGGGGAAGAATCCATTTCAGCTCGATTCCCGGGCGCCCAGTATTCCGTTCAAGCAATATGCTTATCAGGAAGCCCGCTACACCATGCTGGCGCGAAGTAATCCTGAAGTCGCTCGTGAACTGCTCCAGCTTGCCCAGGAAGATGTTCACCGGCAATGGCGTGTCTATGCCAACCGCGCCGCCATGCCTGGAGACGCGGAACCACCCACCAGCGCCCACCCGCAGCCGGCCTCATCCACACCGCAACCCGCGACCGCAGGAGAACAGAAATGATCGACATCACAACCACCTATCTCGGTTTGCCGTTGAAGTCTCCCATTGTGGCTTCCGCTTCTCCGCTCTGCGAGTCGTTGGAGAACATACGGCATCTGGAAGACGCCGGTGCCGGCGCGGTCGTGCTGCCTTCACTCTTTGAAGAACAACTCGTACTCGAGAGCCAGTCGGTTGATTCCGATCTTTCGCGGGGCAGCGAGAGCTTTGCGGAGTCGCTCAACTATCTTCCGGATCTCAGTACATACAACCTGGGCGCCGATGGCTATCTGGAGCTCATTCGGAAGGCGAGGCAACGGGTCTCGATTCCGGTGATCGCCAGCTTAAATGGGGTCTCGCCCGGCGGCTGGGCGCGCTACGCCGGCATGATGGAGCAAGCCGGGGCGGACGCGATCGAGTTGAACATCTACGCGATTATTACCGACCCCAATATCGTCGGCTCCGATGTCGAGCAGAACTATTGCGATCTGGTACGCCAGGTCAAAGCCAACGTCAGCATTCCCGTGGCGGTGAAGTTTTCGCACTTTTTCAGTGCAGTCGCTAACTTTGGCAAACAGCTGGACGCGGCGGGCGCCAATGGTCTGGTTCTTTTCAACCGCTTTTACCAGCCGGATTTCGATATTGAATCTCTCGAAGTCGTGCCCAGCCTGACCTTGAGCCGTCCGCAAGAACTGTTATTGCGGCTGCACTGGGTTGCCATTCTCTATGGATGGGTTCGCGCCAACCTCGCGATCACAGGTGGGGTGCACAGTGCTCCGGACGTCCTGAAATCCATGATGGCGGGAGCCCATGTCGCAATGATGACTTCCGCGCTCTTACAGAATGGAATTGACCATGTGGCTTCCGTTCTCAGGGACATGATTCGCTGGATGGAAGAGCACGAATACGAATCGGTCCAGCAGATGCGCGGCAGCATGAGCCAGCGCTCTGTATCCGATCCGGCTGCTTTCGAGCGTGGCAATTACATGCGCGTCCTCAGCTCATACGTGGTACACAAGGCGGGTTAGATGTTTGGGCAGCAAGCTCGCGAGCTTGCCGGGAATTGACTGTCATCGCGGGCCGCTATCATTTCTTGGATGCTCTTTGGGGCTTGCCTCCGCGCCGGCGTCCGCCCAATGCTTTGTCCTTCGCTGTTTTTGACTTCTGCAGCAGCTTCTTTGATTCCGACACGATCTCCGCTTCTTTCGCACCGGTTCGTTCCTTTATTTCACGACCTTCTCCCGTGTCCGCCATTGCCCCTCCTTCAGTGTCGCTGTGGGTGCTTCCAGCTCATTCTCAATCTACGTTGTTCGCTGAAATGTGACCTCTCACGGTACGAGGGCAAGACCTTCGTACACTCTCCTGATTTGACCGATCACACTGGTGGGTGACTGGCCTCACTGCCTTCGATAAGCCTGTCGCCTCATTCTAGCTGTCAAAGGGGAAGGAGTCTTGCTATGGCAGAATCACGGAACAAGAGGGTCCTCATCGTGGACAATGATGAAGAAGAAGCGCGTACGCTTGGGGTCATGTTAACGCGGGCAGGACACACTTCGAACACGACATGGAGCGGGCTGGAAGCACTTGAACTTTTGAAATCGGGAGAGTACGACATACTCCTGGTCAGCAGTTATCTTCCTGATCTCTATGTCGGAGATTTCTTTGAGCGGCTAAGCCATCTGCCGGTGCAACCCTGTTCCATTGTCATGCAGGAAGGCCGCACTCCTGCTGTAACCCTGCTGGAAGTGAAGAGCAGGATCGGACAGGAAATACGCCAGGAGCAATGAAACCCGCCGGGTGCGATACAAGGGGCCAGAACTGATCCCAAATCCCACTGCTGGTTCTAAAATGGTCGCTGGTTAAGTCTCGAGGGAGTCCTGCATGCAAGCCGCTGTCCTGAGCTCTCCGGAGAAAATTTCCAAGCATCCTCTTCGGATTGAGCAAGTTCCACAACCTTCAGCCAAAGCCGGGCAAGTACTTCTGCGAGTGCGCGCCTGTGGTGTCTGCCGAACCGACCTGCATATCGTGGAAGGCGAACTTCCACGATTAAGCGAAAAGCTGATTCCCGGTCATCAGATCGTGGGTGAGATCGTCGAGGGCGCGACGCCCGTCCTTCCTTTGGGGACGCGTGTTGGAGTTTCCTGGATTGGTGGGATTGACGGGACTTGCTGGTATTGCCGACACGACGTGGAGAACCTCTGCGATTCGGCCACGTTCACAGGCTACTCGGTTGATGGCGGATATGCCGAGTACGCACTGGCTCGGGCTGACTTTGTTTTCCCTCTCCCTCAAACGCTGGATGCGTTGCATGCTGCCCCTCTATTGTGTGCCGGCATCATCGGTTTTCGTAGTCTTCGAGTGGCAGGGGTGCAGCACGGTGAGCGCGTCGGACTGTTCGGTTTCGGAGCCTCAGCGCATCTCGCCATTGCGGTCCTGCGCGCGTGGAAGTGTGAAGTGTATGTCTCAACTCGCGGCGAATCTCATCGGCGACTGGCGGAATCGCTTGGCGCAACCTGGGTCGGAAATGAAACGGATAAGCCGCCGCTCGAGTTGGACCGTGCCGTGACTTTTGCGCCCAGTGGTGACGTAGTTGTGGCCGCTCTCGGTTGTTTGCGAAAGGGCGGGGTGGTCGCGATCAACGCGATTCACCTGGACCGTTTTCCCGAGTTTGACTATGACCGCCTGCTCTGGGGAGAGCGTCAGATTCGGAGCGTGGCAAACATGACTCGCTCCGATGCACGCGACTTTCTTCAACTTGCGGCTGAAATCGGCCTTCGGCCCAAGGTAACGGTCTTCAAGCTCGATCAGGCCAACGAGGCTCTGGCCGCCGTGAAGCGTGACGCGATCGATGGTGCGGCCGTAATCGTTCCCTAGCAACACCGATATTGGCACTAACCAAGTAACTTCCCGCAGCGGCGAAAAACAGGAACCATTTCCAGCTCTGTAGGGTTCTGCTGCACCCTGTTCCACCCGAAACCAGGAGTCGTACGTGAGCCGTATCACGCTGCCCGGTGACGCGAATCACGGCTATAAGGTCAATAGAAGGAATATTCTAAGCGGAAGGATGCCTGGAGGATAGCCATGGCGAGGGAAAAGCGCAATCTTCTGGACGTCTTACGGCTTGAACTTGAGTTCCTTAAGAGTGGAGGCTACCGGAAATTGTCTTCGTGGCGTCCGCAATTCATCTTCGAAGATTCTCCTACCTGCCTGAACTACGGGCACCCGGAACACCGACGACCATGTTCCGAATGTGTCCTGATGCAGCTGGTGCCGGCGGAATTTCGCGAAGCAACGGTCCCCTGTCGCCACATTCCGCTGGATGAACGGCACGACACCATCCAGTCGCTGTATCGATCTGCCACTCCCGAGGAGATAGAGATGGCAGTGAGCGAGTGGCTCATGAATATGATTCAGACACTGGAGATGGAGCAGACTCAAGTCCAGGCTGACTTGGGCGGCCTGGCCCCCAAAAGCCCGCAGAAGAAACGTCTGGGATAAGAAGACAATGTTCTTGAAGTGTTCAAATCCGGATTGCGAGAGAACCTTCGACTATCGCCGGGGGCGGCTGTTTCGCTTTGACAGCAATCAATCGGGCGGTGAGAATGCGGTCTCCTGCGTCAGGCATTTTTGGCTTTGCGACGGATGCTCTCCAACTCACGATCTGGAATGCTGCCTGGGCATGGGAGTGATGATCAGGTCGCGAGTAAGCGACGAGATGCCTCGTCCTGTCTGTTGTTGCGCGAACGCAAAACTAAGCCTGTGTCTCGCGAAGCTAAGGGTTGCGGGGGGCTTGCTCTGAAGCTGGTGCAGTGCTAAGTTTCCCACCTGATGGGCCAGCCAGAATCCAAATACAATGAGGGTTTGAGCCACGGGGATGAAAAATTTCGCCGTCTGCTGGAAGCAGCGCCCGACGCCATGGTCATCGTGGATCGCGCC
Source organism: Terriglobia bacterium (assembly GCA_963801545.1). GTDB lineage: Bacteria > Acidobacteriota > Terriglobia > Terriglobales > Acidobacteriaceae > JAIQFF01. The sequence continues at coordinate 102,344 of CAWDFF010000012.1, forward strand.
GGGCGGATAGTGCTGATCAACTCGCAGACTGAGAGCATGTTCGGCTATAGCAGAGAAGACTTGCTCAATCAGCCTGTAGAAATCCTGATTCCCGAAAACTTCCGCGATCAGCATCCGCAGCACCGGGAGGCGTACTACCGAGCGCCCCATCCCCGCCCCATGGGGACCGGCCTTGTTTTGCTCGGACGACGTAAGGATGGCAGCAGCTTCCCCGTCGAGATCAGCCTGAGCCCCTTGGAGGAACAGGGCGGCGTTCTGGTTACGGCGGCGATTCGCGATGTAACCGAACGCAAGCGAGCCGAAGAAGCCTTGCGACAAAGCCAGGAGCGTTTTCGGTCACTGGTGGAAGAAGTCAAAGACTATGCCATTTTCATGCTCGATGCTGCCGGAATCGTTGCAAGCTGGAACCAGGGCGCGCAAAAAATCAAGGGCTATACCGCCGAGGAGATCATTGGGCAGCACTTTTCACGTTTCTACCTGTCCGAAGACATCGAACGGGGCAAGCCGAACGAGGAGTTGACACTCGCCGCTGCGGAAGGCCGCTGGCAGGAAGAAGGCTGGCGAGTCCGAAAAGACGGTTCGCGCTTCTGGGCCGATGTGGTGATCACAGCATTGCATGACCAGGAGGGCAACCTGCAGGGTTTTACCAAGGTCACGCGAGACATCACGGAAGGAAAAAAGGCCCGGGAATCCTTTCTGCTGGAAGTGACGAATGCGCTGGTCTCCAACCTCGACATACGCCAGTTGCTCTCCGCCATTGCTGCCTGCGTCCGCCAGGTGAAACCGTTCGACTACGCGAACCTCGCGCTCTATGACGCGTCAACCCAGCAGCTGCGCACGCATGTGCTCCCATCTTCGACCGGCGCCGACGTCCACGCCAGTTCAGGGGAAGAGGCTATGGCGTCCCTCGGCAGCTCACCGGCGGGCTGGGCATACACCACCCGGAAGCCTCTGCTGCTTAAAGGACAGTCGGGCGAAAAGTGGCCCTTCGAAACGCTGCCACAACTGGCTCATCAATCCCTGAAGTCAGGCTGCTGGATTCCGTTGATCGGGCGGGATGGTGCGATCGGGACGCTGAACCTGTTCAGCCGGCGTCCGGGAAACTTCACCGATGACGACGTGAATCTACTCACTCAGATCGCTGGCCAGGTGGCCATAGCCTTGGGCAATGCCATGGCGTTCCAGCACATTTCTGAACTCAAGGACCAACTGACGGTCCAGAAACAATATCTTGAAGACGAGCTGAAAACCGAGTTCAATTTTGATGAAATCATCGGCCACAGCAAGCAGATCAGGCGGGTGCTGAAACAGGTCGAAACCGTTGCGCCCACTGACTCTACAGTTTTGATTCTGGGAGAGACCGGTACGGGAAAGGAATTGCTGGCCCGCGCGGTTCACGATCTCAGCCCGCGCCGCGACCATACTTTCGTACGCGTCAATTGCGCTTCCATCCCCGCCGGCCTGCTCGAAAGCGAATTGTTCGGTCATGAAAAAGGCGCGTTTACCGGCGCTATCGCGACGCGGGTGGGGCGGCTGGAATTAGCCCATCAGGGAACGATTTTTCTCGACGAAGTTGGGGACATCCCGCTTGAATTGCAGCCAAAACTGCTGCGAGCGTTGCAGGAAAAGGAATTCGAGCGGCTGGGGAGCACCCGCACGATTACAACCGATGCTCGCATCGTCGCCGCCACCAACCGCGACCTCAGGAAACTGGTGTCTGCGGGGCAATTCCGCAGTGACCTGTTTTATCGGCTGGATGTTTTCCCGATCACGGTGCCACCACTTCGCGAGCGCAGCGAAGATATTCCGCTCCTGGTCCAATACTTCCTGACGAAGTTTTCCCAGCGAATGAAGAAACACATCGAGACCGTGCCGCTGGAGGGGATGCAGACCTTGTGCGGGTATTCTTGGCCGGGGAATATTCGCGAGCTGGAGCATGTCATCGAGCGCGCAGTCATTTTGTCCCAGGGGCCGGTCTTGAAGGTCCCGGCGTTCGAGTCTGTTCAGGCAGAGACCGGCTTGCCTTCCGATTCTTCTGCTCTGGAAGACATCGAGCGACAACACATCATCCGGGTGCTACGCGAAGCCAAGGGAAAGATCGGCGGCCCCGGCGGCGCAGCCGAGCGCCTGGGTATGAATCGTACGACTCTAAACTCCCGAATGCAGAAGCTGAAAATTTCCCGCAAACATCTCTGATCCTGTATCTCGCGGTGTTCGAGTGCCCCATGTCACATCGAGCCGTGACGTCTGTCACTGTGCCTTTGGTTGCTTTCTGCGAGTCTGTTACTTGCATCGCGGGTTCCATTTTTTCCTGCCTAAGCCAGACGCAGGACCGGACTGACATCCCCGAACGACCGGCGCCAGCTCCGATACCCGCAGGAAAGCGAGGACCTTACCATGGCGGAAAAATCCACTGCTGTACAACGCTCCGAGGAAAAGCCAGTCGCCATTACCCCAGTCGAGAGTCTAATGGACAAAATCAGCCAGGCTTCCCAGGCAATTACACGCAGGGCATATGAGATCTTCGAGGCTAACGGGCGCAGGTTGGGGCGTGACCTCGACGATTGGTTCAAGGCCGAAATGGAGTTGCTCCATCCCGTTCATGTGAGCATTACCGAGTCCGATGATGACCTTGAAGTCAAGGCCGAGGTGCCTGGTTTCAACGAAAAGGAGATTGAAGTCAGCGTCGAGCCGTGCCGCTTGACGATTACGGGTAAGCGGGAAACCCGCAAAGAGAAGAAAGGCAAGGCGGTTTACTCAGAACTTTGCTCGGACCAGATCATGCGAATCGTTGATCTGCCCGCTAACGTCGACACCGCGAAGGCAACCGCAACTCTGAAGAATGGTGTTTTGCATTTGACCCTGCCGAAAGCGGCCAGGGCGAAAACGATCGAGGTCAAGTCGAAGGCCGCCTAGTCTTGGCGCTGGGTAAGGGCGGGCAAACCCGGAGCGATCTGGTTTCGGCCTGTCCGATCTAATGGTTCCATGCATCGGCGAGTGACGACATGTCGCCACTGACGGGATGTCGTCTCGTCACGTCTCGTCATCTGTTCCCGTACTCGTCTGCCTTTCCATCCTGAAATCTAACCTATCTGACTTCAGCACAGTAACTTAGAGATTACATTCCCTGAACGAATGCTTTTGGCGTGAGCATTGCTTTATACCGTTGCGTGCTTAGGATCACCATTCAGAACACATCAAGTGTCGTCCTCCTGAAGCTGGAAGGCAGCGTCAAGGGGCCTTGGGTCGAAGAGTTGCAAAAAGCCTGGCTTACGTCAGCAATTATGTCGGATGGAGAGCCAGTGAGTGTCGACCTGGGCGCGGTGAGTTTTGTCGACACGAGGGGGCGGGACCTCCTTTTGCGAATGCAGAAAGAGGGGGTGGTTCTGAAGGGGGCCTCCAGTTTCCTTCGGGAAATGCTGGACGACGGCAGCGGAAATCACACAGTTACAACTACGGACAGGAGCTCACAATGAAAACGCACGCGCCTTACGGGATGGAAATGACAGATGACTGCGCAACCTGCCCCATGCGAAAAGATGGATTCTTTTGCCAGATGAGCAAAGAAACCTTGGCAGATTTCCAGAAAATGAAATTCACCAGCTCGTATCCAGCCGGGGCTGTCTTGTTCGTCGAGGGCCAGGTGCCGCGCGGCGTATACATGCTCTGCAAGGGGCGCGTGAAGCTGACGATGGCCTCGCCCGGTGGAAAAACCGTGATCGTGCGGGTGGTGGAAGCGGGCGAACTGCTGGGTCTGCATTCCGCTATCTCCGGAGACGCCCACGAGCTCACGGCTGAGACTCTGCAGCCATGCCAGGTCGATTTCATCCGAAGCGATGATTTTAAGAAGCTGTTACACGAACACGGTGATGCCTCGATCAGCGCGATGCGGCAATTCAGCAACTATTACCGCGGAGCGTGCCACCAGATTCGCTACCTTGGCCTGACCCCTTCGGCGACCGAGAAAATGGCCTGCTTCCTTCTCGAGTCGGCTGTCCAAGGTCAGGAGACGCCCAAAGGCGTCCGCTTCAATTTGAGCTTGACCCACGAAGAGATCGCCCAGGTTGTAGGAGTAACACGCGAAACCGTAACCCGGTCCCTGACCGAATTGAGAACCAGGATGCTGATCTCCACCAAAGGTCCCAGCGTGCTGATCAGAGACAAGTCGGCGCTTGAAGCGATGGTGGTCGCCTAGGTTCGGTCCACTTGAGCTTGTTTTCTAGTCTGACTGGCAGGACGTCAGGACCGGGCATTGCGCCTGCAGGACTACACGGTAAGCGACCGTATTGCGGAAATGTGTCGTGATCTCTCCAGCTTTCCGTACGCCCAGCCCGATAAAGTCCGCACGTCCGGCTTCGGCATGAGCAAGGATGCGCTCTGTGGTATCTCCAAAATCGACGATGAACTCAGCCTGGCATCGCGGATCGATCTGAGGAGAAAAAATGTTCTGCATCTCCTTGCGCAGCGGCTCTGCCAGCGAAATCGCATCGGGGTTCGTGGCAGTTTCGATGGGTAAGACATGGAGCAACGTCAGGAGTGCCTTGTATTCTGAGGCCAGCGAAGTGAGGTAGGGAAACACCGCCCGGGATTCATCCGAAAGATCGGTGGGAAACAGGACGTGCTTGATTCCAGTGGCCTCCATCGAACGCATTGAGACGTTGGGTCCAACCGTGAGCACCGGACACGGCAAATTCCGGAAAAGCGCTTCGGCAACCGACCCCATCAGCAGATGCTTCAGGCCAGTGCGGCCGTGGGTGCCCAATATCGCAAGATCAATGTTCTTTTCATGCACCAGCCGGCTTAGTTCCTCCGCCGGACTTCCTGATTTAACGATCGCGGTCGCGGATAGCCCGGCCAGTTCCTTCGTGTTCAATAGCTGTCGCGCCTTAGCTTGATTTTCCCGCTCGTCTTTGCGCTGCAGAAGGCCAGCGGCCTCGGGACTGACCATCGTGTAGATTACCGGCGTCCAGATATTTACCACGAATACGTGTGATCCATACTTATTGGCAATGGTCGAAACCAGTGGCAGGGCCGCAAGCGATGCCTCGGAGAAGTCAGTCGCGTACAGGATTCGCTTCACTGCGATGTCAGGAACAATCGGAATGACAACGGCATCAGTTTTCATGGCTACACCTGTTCGTATCTTCTGCGATTCAAGATCTTGCTTCCGTGATCGAACTCACCTCCCCGGGTGAGCAGTGTCACCTGGGAGGCAGGTGATTTTCGGAGTACCTCCTTCTCTGTTGCCATTTCCACTGCCGCGAAAGTTTGACATACCCTACCCGGGTAGGATACTGTGGCGAGCTGTTTACATGCCGTTAATGATCGTCAGTTCTAATGTTTTCCGGTCCAGTCAGAAGTGAAAGCCAGAGAGAGCTTATGCTGCGACTACTCCGATCGTCACCCCTCCTGTGTCTAGCAATGCTCGCGTCGGTGGGTTGCTCTGACGCGCCTAAGAAAGCTTCGGCCGATGACGCCGCCGCGATTCAGCATCAGGGCAATCGCATCATCGTTCCGCCTTCCTCTCCGCTAGGCCAATCGTTTAGAGGTGGAATCGGTCCAACTCACCAGCATCTCGCGCCAGGTTACTGCCCCAGCATCGGTTGAGGCCGACCCAGCACGGTATGCCCGGATACTTCCGCCCTTGAATGGCCGAGTGTTGAAGTTGTTTGTGCATCCTGGAGACTCGGTAAAGAAGGGCGACGAGCTGCTTCTGCTGGACTCCGCAGACTTCGGAAGCGCCCAAGCCGACTATACGCGCGCTCGCACAGTGTTGACTCAGACTGAACATTCCCTGGAGCGGCAGCAAGACCTGGCATCGCATGGCATCGTAGGACAACGCGAGGTCGAACAGGCGAAGACTGATCGTGACTCGGCGCAGAGTGACTTTAATCGCACGAAGGATCGCCTGCGACTGCTGGGCATGGACCCTGACAAGACGACTCTTGGTTCCCCACTAATCGTGCGCTCCCCGCTCACCGGCAAGGTGCTCGACATCTTGGCTGCCACCGGCGAATTTCGAAACGATCCCACCGCTCCGCTCATGACCGTCGCGGATCTTTCCGATATTTGGGTGACTGCGAACGTTCAGGAAAAAGACATCCACTTTGTTCACCGGGGTGATCCGGCAGTCGCAACTTTCGGCGCCTACCCAACAGAAACTTTTGGCGGAAAGGTTCTGTTCGTTGCCGACGTTCTCGATCCCGACACCCGCACCGCGAAAGTTCGAATCGCATATCCCAATCGGGATGGCCGTTTGCGTCCAGCCATGTTTGCCACGGTCACGTTGAAGACATGGGATACCAAAGAGTTGACCGTTCCCACGACGGCGCTGGTACTTTCTGGCGACAAGACGACTGTGTTTGTTCAGGTTTCTCCAAACACATATGAACAGCGACGGGTAAGCACCGGAGAGCAGATCGGACAGCGGACGGTTATCAAGGACGGCCTGCAGATTAGCGAAAAGGTCCTCATTCGCGAAGGGGCACTTCTGCAATGATCGACCGTTTCGTGACGCTCTGCCTGAAACGTCGCCAAGTCGTATGGCTGATCGCTGTTCTGATGGCGATTTTCGGCTATTCCTCGTGGAAGGCGCTAAAGATCGAAGCATATCCGGACATCGCTGATGTCTCATCTCAGGTCATCACTCAGTATCCCGGCCATGCAGCCGAAGAAGTTGAAGAGCAGGTCACCGTACCTCTGGAGCGGGAACTGAATGGAATTCCTGGCTTGCAGATCATGCGTTCCCACAGCACGTTTGGCCTGTCCTTGATCACATTGGTATTTCAGGATGGGGTCGACGATTACTGGGCGAGGCAAAGAATTACGGAGCGCATCGCCGGAGTGAGTCTTCCGCCCAATGCCAATCCCGGCCTCGATCCATTGACCTCCCCGATTGGTGAAATTTACAGGTATACGCTGGAATCCAAATTCCGCGACCAGCGCGAACTTCGCGAATTGCAGCAATGGGTGGTCATTCCACGGCTGAAAGAGGCGGTGGGAGTTGCCGATGTTACCAACTTTGGCGGCGAAACCACCCAATTTCAACTCATCGTGGATCCAGCCAAACTCGCGCAGTACAACGTCTCACTCCAGCAGGTGATTGCCGCCATTCAGGCCAACAACGCGAATGCCGGCGGCAGCATTGTGGTGCGCGGCGAGCAAGGCTACGTCGTGCGTGGCATCGGGTTGGTCCGGTCCCTGCAGGATCTCGGCAATATTGTGATCCTCGCAAAGAACGGTACGCCCGTTTTTGTGAAGAATCTTGGGGCATTACAACTTGGTGCGCTGGAACGACGGGGAATCCTCGGAAAGGACGCGAACCACGACGGGGTGTCCGGGATTGTCCTGCTGCTGCGCGGCATGAATCCCGTCCCAGGTGTTGGAAGGTGTTCACGCTCAGGTCGAGCGCGTTGAACAACGGCATTCTGCCTCCGGATGTCAAAGTCGTACCGTACATCGATCGCACCGATCTGGTTCACACCACGGTTACTCGCGTAGGCCACACTCTGCTGGAAGGGATGGGACTGGTCCTGATTGTTCTGATTCTTTTCCTGGGCAGCGCCAGGGCCGCCCTTATGGTTGCTGTAACGGTTCCGTTTTCACTTCTGTTTGCGTTCATCTGTATGCGCTTCACCGACATCCCAGCCAACCTGTTGTCCCTTGGGGCAATCGATTTCGGCATCATTGTGGATGCCTCGATCGTTGTGATGGAGAACATTCTCCGTCACCGGGAGGAGAATCCGGACTGGGTCATGAGTGAAGACGACGCGGTGGCCTCTGCTATCCAGGTGGCCCGCCCGATTTTCTTCGCGACGCTCATCATTATTACAGCGTACTTGCCGCTGTTTGCCTTTCAGCGCGTCGAGAAAAAGTTATTTTCTCCCATGGCGTATGTCGTGGGGTATTCGCTGATTGGAGCTTTGCTCATGGCTCTGGGGATTATTCCCGGCCTTGCACTCGTGACCTATCAGCGGCCCGGCCAAACCGTTTCACAATCCGGTTCTGGTACTGATCTCTCGTTACTATGCACGCGCGATACGGCATCTCACGTCACCACCCGATGCATGCCATCCTTCCCGGCAGTTATTGCCGGAATCGTTGCGGTTGTTTTGTCTGTGACCATTGGCAAGGAATTTCTGCCGTATCTGGATGAAGGCTCGCTCTGGCTCCAGGTACAACTCCCGCCCGGTCTGTCTCTCGCAAAAGCCGCTACTATGGCTGACGAACTTCGGGCTGCGACTCTGGAATTTCCGGAGGTTTCGACTATCGTCAGTCAACTCGGCCGCAATGACGATGGTACCGACCCGTGGACTCCGTCCCATATCGAGTGCTTTGTCGGCCTGAAACCTTACGACACCTGGCCCAACCACGGCGACAAACTGGATCTGATCAAACGAATGAGCGAGCGCTACGCCAGAATTCCAGGTGTGACCGTGGGCTTCTCGCAGCCCATGATCGACGGAGTGAATGACAAGATCTCCGGCGCTCACAGCGATCTTGTGGTGAAGATCTTTGGTCATGAATTCGGCGAACTGCGCCGTATCGCAAGCGAACTGGTTGCGCTACTCGAAAAGATTCCGGGAGCGTCAGACGTCACCATCGACCAGGAACCACCCCTGCCACAGATTCAGGTGAGAGTGAACCGGGAAGCCGCCGCGCGATTCGGCATCAACATTGCGGACATTGCCACCATCATTGAGTCTGGCATCGGAGGCAAAGCGATATCCACACTGTTTATCGGTGACCGCGTCTACGATATTGCGGTTCGCTTTCCTGAATCCGTCCGTTCGAGTTCGGACGCGATTGGCAGTCTTACCGTCACTTTGCCGAGCGGTGCCCGCATCCCGCTTTCGCAAGTGGCCGAAATCAGCACCGCAACCGGCGAGAGCAGCATTACCCGGGAGATGAATCGCAGGCATCTTACGGTCAGACTCAACCTGCGAGGCCGTGACCTGTCTGGCTTTTTTGCCGATGCGCGCGAAAAGATCGCGCACGAAGTGAAGTTTGATGGAACCAAGTATCAGATTGAATGGGGCGGACAATTCGAGAACCAGCAGCGCGCTCAGCAGCGCCTGGCGTTTATCGTGCCCGGTGTGCTGGCGCTGATTTTCGTATTGCTCTACTCCTCGTTCGGCACTTTGCGTCACGCCGGCCTGATTTTGACGATCGTTCCGGTGGCGCTTCTTGGGGGGCTGATTGCGCTGACGTTCCGCGGAATGACGTTGAACGTGTCGAGCGCGGTTGGATTTATCGCTCTCTTCGGCGTCGCCGTGCAAAACGGCGTCATCATGGTGGCAAGCCTCAACCATCAGCGCCATGAACACAAGGATCTGCAGGATGGAGTTGTCCTTGGGGCTTCGCAGCGCCTGCGGCCGGTGCTGATGACCGCGACAGTTGCCGCTATCGGTCTGCTTCCGGCCGCTCTGGCCCGCGGAGTTGGAAGCGATGTGCAACGTCCGCTGGCCACGGTGATCGTTGGCGGACTGGTCACGGCAACACTATTGACCCTTCTCGTGGTTCCATCCATGTATTTGCTGCTGGAACGCAGATTCGAGCTGGCTCATCCCAAAGTTTCGCCTGATCAGGAGGACGTCTGATGAAACTGAGACAGCTTGTTGCGGCACTTGCTCTTTGCCCGCTCCTGACTCCGATCATCGCTTTGAGCCAGACCAGCGTTCAGGGAGCCAACCAAACGCTGAGCCAGCCCTCGGAATCGGGACGCCCGCATATTAGTTTTGAGGATTATGTTACCCAGGTCCTGCGCTCGAACCTTGCCCTCGCCATCCAGCGATCGAGTGTCGATATATCGAAAGCTGCGGTCACTTCCGCCAAAGTAACGCCCGATTGGTCGGTGGATGTTGGTTTGCCGACTGTCGATATTTCAAATCAGGGACAGCCCACCAACTTCAGCACGGGGCTTAACGTCCCCATCGAACTTGGCGGCAAACGTGGAAAGCGCGTCCACGCCGCTTTAGCCGATGTTTCCACCGCTGGCTTCGACTACGACGATGCGGTGCGGCAGATCCGGGCAACCGCAGCGGGCGCTTTCATTTCGTCCTTGAGCGCCCGCGACATTCTTCAATCGAGCTACAAGAGTCTGGGACAGTTCGACCGGATTGTGGAGGTCAATGAACAACGGGTTCGGGTTGGCGACATAGGGGAGATCGAGCTCATGCAATCCCGGGTGGATCGCGACCAGTTCAAAGCGGGTGTGATCAGCGCCCAAGCGGATGTTTATAGTGCCGACCTGGCTTTAGCCCAGCAGTTAGGGCAGGCGGACAAATTGTCTACCCAGATGCCCGTACCAACGGGAAGCCTGGAAGTTCCCGTCCGCACTTTCGATCCCGATGTCCTGGTGGCCGCCGCGCTGCAGAAACGGTCTGATGTTCTTTCGCGTCAGCGTGCCGTCCAGGCCGCAGAGTTACGTATCGAGCTGGCGCAGGCGAATCTGATTCCCGACCTCGGGGTGAGCGGATCGTATTCTCATACCGGGACAGGCACAGCAGGATTTGTGCAACCGCCAGACAACACTCTGGGCGCTTCGCTCTCGGTCAATCTTCCATTTTCCCGATGGCGGCATCAAGGGTGAAGTCGAAACCGCGCGGGCTTCGCGGGCCCAGGCTGAGCTCCAACTGCGCTCCGCCCAGATCCAGGTGGAATCCGAGGTGCGTGATGCCTACTCCCGCTATCAGGCCAGTGTCTTGCGTCTGAAGCTTTATCAAGGAGGTGTGCTAAAGGAGGCGGATCGCGTCCTGGAGGCTCGACTCTATGCCTACCAGCGTGGAGGGGCGACTCTGCTCGAAGTCATCGATGCGCAGAAAACGTCAGCAAATATTTATCTGGCGTATTCGCAGGCGCTGGCTGACCACGCGAATGCGCTGGTGACTCTTGAAGAGGCTGCGGCAATTTGGGATGTGTCTTTTTGAGTTCGGAGTTGAGTCCAGAGTTCAGTCCGACGACCGGTGGATGGCCGCGTTATTTCAGATAGGTGCGGACAATGGTGATGAGATCGTCCGCCGCTTCTTCCGACGACTTCGAATTCCGGGGCATATGGTTGCGGATGTGATCTTCCATCAATTCTCCCATCAGACTGTTGATGGCTCCGCGGGCAGCGGAAAGGCGCTGCAGCATTTCCGCGCATTGTTCGTCGTCATTCAGGGCTCGGAGCACAGCTTCGAGCTGGCCAATGATTTTTTTGGTGCGGTTAACCAGATCGATTTTTTCTGCAGTGGTATGAGACATCCCGGCACGCCTACCCTAAGGGGGTATAGTACATAGCACGCGGGCAGAGTGCAATGCAGAGTGCAATATTGTTGAGCCCGAAGCCGGGGCAAGAAGGGGAGAACAGTCAGTGAAAAAGGAAGAGGTTCTGGCCAAGATTCGCGAGATCGGGATCATGCCCGGGATCCGCACGTCCTCGGCCGAGGATGGCAGGTTTGCCGCGGAAGCCATCGCCAAGGGCGGAATTCCGATCGTCGAAATCACCATGACCGTGCCCAAGGCAATTGACGTAATTTCCCACATGGTGAGAAATTCCCCAAACGTAATCGTTGGCGCAGGAACTGTCTTGGATCTTGAGAGTGCGCGACGCTGTCTGGACGCGGGAGTTGGATTTCTCACCAGTCCGGGCCTCGATTTGAAAATCGTCGAGTTCGCAGTGAAAGAAAATATTCTGATTATCGCGGGTGCGATGACGCCAACCGAGGTGATTACGGCTTGGAAGGCGGGCTCAGAATTGGTGAAGGTTTTTCCCTGCACGCCGATCGGGGGACCAGCCTACATAAGAGCGCTAAGGGGCCCATTTCCGCAGGTGCCGATGATTGCCGCTGGAGGCGTCAACCAGGAAACGGCCGCCGACTTCATTCTGGCAGGAGCAACTGCCCTCGGAATCGGGGGCCGATTAATACCGAAAGTTGCCATCGAACACCGGGAGCCCGACCGGATCAGCGAACTGGCAAGGCGGTTCTTGCGAATCGTGCAGACGGCGCGAAACAAACCCTTGCGCGGAAATTAGGGTCAGGGCCGCCGATGACGTCTCAGAGTGTTTTCTCTTCAGCATTCTCCAGGTGTGTGTCCGCCACCGGCTTGCTCTGCGAGATGCTGAAGTCCTTGACGTTCCTGAGCAGCAGCGACGGGGCCTCGGCGTTGTGGGGGAGCTTGACGTGAATGAGCTCCGCTCCCGTAACATCATCGAGGACGAACCCAGGCCGCATGTCCGGCTTCATGGGTCTGATTTCGACATCCTTTATCTCGATTCCCTTCACATGACGGATGTAGAAGCCGTGGGCCGGCAGCGCTCCGAAGCGGTTGGGATCGGGATAGACGTTCTCCAGCTCCGGCGGTTGGATCGCAGCATCGTCCTTCGCCCCTCCGCCCTGGTGCAACAACAGAATGTTGCTTAGCCTGACGTCCTCGATGAAGTGACCGGGAATTCCCGTGATCAGCGTGGCCTGGCGGGAGGCGCAGTTGGAGACCACCACATTGCTGATGAGCACGCGCCGTAATTCTCCCACCGCAACTCCCTCCGGACCGCGCATACGACTGCCCAGGCGCAAAAAGAAGGGAACGTCAACGATGCCCCGCATGGTGATATTGGTGATGGCAACATCCTCGAGCAGGGCGCCGTCTACTGACTCAAGCGCGATTCCACGGCAATCCTCAATCACGCAGTTGGAAACAGTGATGTTGCGAAAGCCGCCGTTGCTCTCCGTCCCGAACTTGATCCGTCCGTTGCGGGGAACTTTGAAATCCGGGGCGAATCGTTTGTAAGTGGCATCGAGCAGGGTGCCCTCTTCATAGCCGCCGGTGACGTAGCAGTTGCTGATGGTGACGTGGTCGGTGGAGCGCGCGAATCCCAGGCCGTAAGAACTCTTCAGGCAGATGCCATCGTCCCAGGGCGAATTCACGCTGCAATTCGACACGCGAACGTTGCGGCAGCAATCAACATCGATCGCGTCTCGATTGGTGTCGATCTTCAGGTTGTCGATAGTCAGGTTGTCCACACCGGTGGCTAGAATGGCAAAATGTCCGCCGTGCAGAATCGAAATGTCCCGCAGGGTGACGTTGCGGCAGTTCTTGAGGCTGATGGATTTGTTGCCGACACCGGGAGCCAGCGTGAGGTCGCGATCTCCACGGCTGAGACCCTTGCCCCAGATCAAACCCTGGCCTTCGATGGAAATATTCTCCAGCTCTTCGCCCCAGATCAGGCTGTTATGCCAATGACTGTGGCCAAAATCCTGAAACTTGTCCCAGGGGTTGGGCTCGGGCGGATCGTAGCCGCCGTTGGCCCCGGTGTCGGCTGCCACGATCGTCGCGCCTGGATCAAGGTACAAAGTGATATGGCTCTTCAGATGGATGGAGTAGCAGAGATAGTTCCCAGCCGGGAACTGAACAATTCCTCCACCCGCAGCGGCCGCGGCTTCGATGGCTTTGTTGATGGCTGGAGTATCCAGAGTCTTGCCATCGCCGGTAGCGCCGAAGGTTCTCACGTCGAGAGTGTTGCCGGCTGCGGCGCTAGTCTTCGTCGTTGCTGGTGCCGCCCGAACCGTGGTAGCTGCTCCCAACGCGGAGCCGGCGATCCCGGCTCCCGTGAACTTGAGGAAATCCCTTCTCTCTGAGCGCTTGGCGACCATGACTTCTTCCTTGGCTGATTGATGATTGCGGCGGCCTCGCGAGGAGGCGAACAGGACACTGAAGCAATTGCACAAGAATGTCAAACGAGAAATTCTAACGGTTGATTTCAGCAAGACTGCAAGACTGACGGTGCGGCTGACGATATCTGAGATAATCCGACGGGCTCTTCAGCGCCCGCCCCGAAGAATTCTCTGCGGTCTTAGCATACGTTTGCCAGCACACACGGGCATAGGAGACACTTCCGGAGTCGTAGCCGAGGGAGGTTTCACTGTGAGCCAGAAGAGATCGAAGAAAAGAACGATGTTCCTGCCCGCTTTAGCCATGATTTCTTTGTTGGTTTGCGCGGCGCCGAGCGACTCCTGGGCGCAGTCCGCCGCCTCGTTGGGAATATTCGAGAATCACACTGACGTGGGTACGGTCCTGCATCCCGGCTCTGTGGTTTACGACGCGTCCAAACAGAGCTACACCGTCACCGGCAGCGGATCGAACATGTGGTTCGCGGCAGATGCCTTTCAGTTTGTCTGGAAGAAAGTCTCGGGAGATGCCATCTTGACGGCTGATATTGCATTCGCGAACACCGGCGGAAATGCGCACAAGAAAGCGGTGCTAATCGTTCGTCAGAGTCTCGATCCGGATTCCGTTTACGCTGACGTCGCGGTGCACGGGAGTGGCTTAACCTCCTTGCAATTTCGCGACGAAAAGGGCATGAACACGCGAGAGGTTCAATCGAATGTATCCGCGCCCCGGCGTGTGCGCATCGCAAAGCGGGGCGATTACGTTTACATTTCCGTTGCCGCCGACGCAGGAGGCGATCCGCAGGTGGCGGGTGGATGGCTCCGTCTGCCCTTTCAGGGAACCTTCTACGTCGGAATCGGCGTTTGTGCTCACGATCAGGATGCCGAAGAGAAGGCTGTATTTTCCAATGTAGACCTGGCGACTCCGCCCGCGTCTACCGGCAAACCTAGGCTGTACAGCGCTCTGGAAGCGGTTCCCGTCGAATCTGGGGACCGGCGCGTAGTCTATATCGCGCCAGAACACTTCGAGGCGCCGAACTGGACTCGCGATGGCGCATCATTCATCTTCAACCGGGATGGACGCATTCTGCGTTTGCCGGTAAAGGGTGGCACACCCGAAATAATCGACACGGGCTTCGCCACACGCTGCAACAACGATCACGGCATTTCTCCGGACGGCACGCAGCTCGCGATCAGCGATCAATCGCAGGAAGAGCATCATTCTCTCGTTTACATCGTGCCGATCGCCGGCGGCACGCCCCGGCGCATTACCAAAAATTCTCCTTCGTACTGGCATGGGTGGTCGCCCGACGGTAAGACGCTGGCCTTCGTCGGCCAACGCGATGGCGATTTCGACATCTACACGATTCCCGTGGCCGGCGGTGAGGAGACTAGGCTGACAACGGCCAAGGGTTTGGACGACGGGCCAGAATATTCTCCCGACGGAGACTTCATTTACTTCAACTCCGAGCGCAGCGGAATGATGCAGATTTGGCGTATGCGGGCGGACGGAAGCCAACAGGAGCAAGTGACCTTCGATGACTTCAACAACTGGTTTCCCCACATCTCCCCTGACGGAAAGTGGATGGTTTTTCTTTCCTATGACAAGACTGTCACCGGACACCCCGAGAATAAGGATGTAGCCCTACGTCTGATGTCACTGACGGACAAGAAAATCAGCGTGCTGGCCAAACTCTTCGGCGGGCAAGGGACGATCAACGTTCCTTCCTGGTCCCCGGACAGCAAGCAACTGGCATTCGTGAGCTACCAGTTGATACCGGAAGAAGATGCCGCCAGGAAATAGCCTGAGGAACTACATGCGCAATGTCGTCGTGGCGAGCATTTTGGTTTTTCTCGCGACTTCATTCGGCTTCGCCAAGGTAGTCGTATTCTGGCGGGATGGCTTTCCCACGGTGGCGAGTCAGCCCGTCGCGCACAAGACTCTGGCTCAGGCCCTCGACAGAACCGACCCGGTTTTCACAAATATCGTTTTTACAGATATCGATGGACGTCTCCTTCCAGGATCGACTCAGCGGGAAGCAATTCTCCGGACGCTTAGACCCGGGCCGTGCGGCCATGCTCGTGATCGAGGAAAACGGCACCGTAGCGGCATCGTACGGCTGGACTCGATAAACCCACGTTATCCGTAAAGTCTTGGGTGCGCCGTCCTCGTCTCTCCGTTCTTTGGAGAGACAGGGCGGGGGAAGCGCGGATCTTAGTAACCGCGAGTACTCCGAGGGCAAGATGCCCTCGGGACAGCCGGCGGGACGCCGGCGCTACGGGTTCCTGACGCGAGGCCTTTGCGGCGCCGGCCCAGAAGGCGCTACAATGGCGCGCTTTTATTCGTCACTCCAATCACACCGTCTCCTCGCCTATGACTCGCCGTCTCTCGAATCTCAATTTTTCAAGACACGGAGCGATACACCGGCTCCGTCTGAATCTTCGCGGCGTTCTCTTGCCTGTATTGGCCTTGCTAATGTCGGTGGTTCCCGTTTCCTGGGCACAACAGGCTTCGGAAAGCGTGAAGGTCGAGGTGCATGTCGATCAATCTCACGGACAGATTTCGCCTATCTGGAATTATTTCGGATATGACGAACCTAACTACACCTACGCACCGAATGGTAAAAAGCTGCTCGGAGAACTGTCCGCGCTCTGTCCGGTGCCCGCGTATGTTCGGGTTCATAATCTTCTGACTACGGGCGACGGCTCCGCGTCCTTGAAATGGGGATCCACCGACGTCTATACCGAAGACGCGGCCGGAAAGCCGGTCTACAACTGGACGATCCTCGATCACATCTTTGATACGTTCATCGCAGCGGGGATCAAGCCTTTGGTGGAAATCGGTTTCATGCCCAAGGCGCTCTCCACGCATCCTGAACCCTATCGCCACAACTTTCCACAGGGCCCGATTTACACGGGATGGGCGTACCCTCCCAAGGATTATCAGAAATGGTCGGAAGTAGTATTTCAATTTGTCCATCATCTTCGCGAACGCTACAGCGACGCCGAGGTAAACACCTGGATGTGGGAAGTCTGGAATGAACCCGACATCGACTACTGGCAGGGAACGCCGGAGGAGTACTTCAAGCTCTATGACTTCAGCGTCGACGCGGTCTTACGCGCGCTTCCCGGCGCTCGCGTGGGTGGCCCGGACAGCACCGGCCCCGCCAATCCCAAAGCGGCGGAATTCTTACGATCGTTCCTCGATCACTGTTCCCATCAGCGAAACTACGTGAGTGGAAAGACGGGTTCACCCCTGCACTTCATCAGCTTTCATCCCAAGGGATCACCGAAGTGGCAAGGCGATCACGTGCAAATGGGGATAGCGCATCAGTTGGCCGCGATCGAAAAGGGATTTCAAATTGTGGCATCGTTTCCGGAATTTAGCCGCACGCCGATCATTCTCGGAGAATCCGATCCGGAAGGATGTGCCGCCTGCTCGGCCCGAACCAACCCGCAGAATGCGTATCGCAATGGTCCTTTGTACGCCGCCTACACGGCGGAGACTCTGAACAGCATCCTCTTTCTGGCCGATCGCAAGCGCATCAACTTCCAGGGCGCGGTGACCTGGGCGTTTGAATTCGAAGACCAGCCATATTTTGAGGGGTTCCGTACGTTGGCGACGAATGGAGTGGACAAGCCGGTCCTGAATGCCTTCCGGATGTTCGGCCTGCTGGGCACAGAGCGAGTGATCGCGACCAGTTCAGGGGCGCTCCCATCCGACGAAGTGGTTCGCGAGGGAGTTCGCGGAAAGCCAGACATTAACGTAATCGCCACCCGCAAGGAACGTGAGGTCGAGATCCTGATCTGGAATTATCACGACGATGATTTGCCTGCCCCCGCGGCCCATGTTGACCTGGTGATCGGTGGCTTACCCGCGAAAGCGAGCCGCGTTCTGTTTGAACAGTTCCGGATCGATTCCAGCCACAGCAACGCGTTCGCCGCGTGGAAAGAAATGGGATCCCCGCAGTCGCCTTCCGAGCAGCAATACGAACAGTTGCAGCGCGCAGGACAACTGCAGCTTCTGAATTCACCCGCCAGGGTTCCAGTTACGCAGGGAGCGACGCATCTGCAATTGGCCTTGCCCCGGCAAGCGATTTCTCTGGTCAGACTGGGGTGGGAATGACGCAGGCGTCAACTTCTATTCGATGACATCGAACTTCTCCAGCGCAGCCTCGTTGATCGTTAGCCCCAAGCCTGAAACATTTTCGTCGAGATCAACGAAACCGTCCTTCGCTTTTGGCTCACCATCGAAGATGTACCAGAACAACTCGTTGCCAACCTCCACATCGACGACGGGAAAATACTCAGCCATGGGCGAATTCAGACTGGCCATGACCACGTGATAGTTGTGCATCTGGCCGGCATGGGGAATCACCGGGACTGAGTAGGATTCTGCCAGCGCCGTAATTTTGCGGGCCTGCGTTATGCCGCCAACACGATTGGTGTCGAACTGGATGTAGTCCAGCGCACGTGCTTGCAGCAGATCGCGAAACCCGTACACGGTGAATTCGTGCTCGCCGCCTGCAATCGGGACCCGACCATAAGACTTCAACTCGGCGTATCCATGCAGATCATCTGGAATTACAGGCTCTTCCACCCACCTCAGGCGAAACGGTTCGAGCAGCGGCAGCATGCGCTTGGCGTAATCGAGAGTCCATCCCATGTAAGCGTCCGCCATGACGTCAACGCCGTCACCCACGGCTTCGCGCACGGTGTGAACCAGGTCGAGATTTCGCTGCATACCGGCCGCGCCGTCCGCCGGCCCCCACCCAAAGCGCAACTTCATGGCTTTGTAGCCTTCTTTCTTGTAACGTTTTGCTTCGGCTTCCAGTTCGCTCAGTTCGAGGCTGTACAGCCTGCTGGCATAAACCGGAATGCGCGGCTTGGTCCTGCCCCCAAGCAGCCGGTATATAGGCTGTTTGGCCGACTTGCCGAGAATATCCCACAGCGCGATATCAATCGCGCTGATCGCTACCATCCCGATTCCTTTGCGGCCGAAAGCCATAGTTTTGCGATACATGTTCTGCCAGAGGAATTCGACATCCCATGGGTCGCGGCCGAGTAACAGCGGCTTGAAGTAAAGGTCGATCACCTGTTTTGTAACCTGGGGCGCCAGCGCCGCATTGCCGATTCCGACCAGTCCGTCGTCGGTGAAGACTTCGACCAGCAGCCAACCATGGAATGTGAATGTCTGCATGGCTGGTTCCGGCAGCTGCAGCAAATCGATTGGGTTGGTACAGAAATGCGGAGGCAACGGAATTGTCTTTCCCCGCCAACGCACGACGCGGGTGCGAATTTCTTTAATTTTCATCGGGAATTCTCGGCCGGGCCATTGACGACGCAAATCATACCGGCAATAAACTGTAGCGCAAATCCCGGTAAACGTTTACTATTTCGGGCGGTCTTGGTTGTTTTAAGGGGAGCTTCGATCTGCGCACCATCGAAAATCCGTCCCACCGCGATCTGATATCGCCAATGACATTTTAGGAGGGCACAACCATGTTTTCGGCCAATCGACGGCGTTTCCTGCGTCAAGCTTCTACTGCCGGAATCGCCTGCTCCGCCAATTTCGCCTTCGGCCGTTTCCTGTCGGCTCAAACCCAGGCCGGGAATCCCGCCGAAGCCGTTCGGGTCTACGTGGACACTCGAAGGACGCTGGCTCCCCTGGACCGCAATCTGTTTGGCTCGTTTCTGGAGCATCTCGGCCGCGCCATCTACGAGGGCATCTACGATCCCGCCTCGAAGTTGTCGGACGCCAATGGGTTCCGCAAAGATGTGATGGATGAAATCCGCCAGATGGGCGTTCCCATCATTCGCTATCCTGGCGGAAATTTTGTCTCCGGATACAACTGGCTGGACGGCGTAGGCCCGAAGCAGGATCGGCCTCGTGTGCTCGACAAAGCGTGGAATTCCCTCAACACCAACCAGTTTGGCACTAACGAATTCATGGCCTGGTGCAAGGCCGTCGGCACGCTTCCTTTGATGGGGCTCAATCTCGGCACCGGAACGCCCGAAGAGGCCGCCGCGCTGGTGGAGTATTGCAACGTGGAAAAGGGCACACGCTGGAGCGAACTGCGCCGCAAGCATGGCATCGCGGATCCCTACAAGGTGAAGCACTGGTGTCTGGGAAATGAAATGGACGGCCCCTGGCAAATCGGCCACATGACCGCGACGCAATACGGATTGAAAGCCCAGGACGCGGCCCGGCAGATGCGCTATGTCGATCCTTCACTGCAGCTCATTGCTTGCGGATCCAGTGGCCCATTCATGCCGACCTACCTGGAATGGGATCGTGAAGTTCTGGAGCAGTGTTATGACTACGTTGACGGACTCTCCCTGCATCGCTATTTCACCAACAGCAAGGAGGACACGGGCGGCGACAGCTCAAAGTTTCTGGCCATGAACCTCAGCATGGAGCGCCAGATCGCGGAAACCCTGGCGGTTTGCGACATGGTGAGGGGGCACAAACGATCTCCGAAAAAGTTGTGGCTCTCTTTCGACGAATGGAACGTCTGGTATCGCGCCCGTACCGGGGACGCGGTGAACGGCCACGAGCAGGAAGCCCCGCATCTGCTCGAGGAAGTCTACAACCTGGAAGATGCCCTGCTGGTTGGCGGGCTCATCAATTCGCTGATTCGCAATGCCGACCGGGTGAAGATCGCCTGCCTCGCCCAGTTGATCAATGTGATCGCCCCCATCGTCACCAATTCCAACGGCTTGCTCCGGCAAACGATTTACTATCCGTACAGCTGGGCCCTTCAACTGGCGCGTGGCTCGGTGCTCAATCTTCAAGTCGATTCCCCCGCTTACGAGGTTTCGGGAATGGGCCAGGTTCCGTATCTGGATGTGGCCGGCACTGTCAGTACAGAGGACGGAAAGATGTCTCTCTTTGTGCTGAATCGTGATTTATCCAAGGCTCACGCCATCGAAGTGAACTGGCAGGACAAGGCCCCGTCGCGAGCCCTGTCCGCGGTGCTGCTGACCGGTGACGATCTGAAGGCTTTCAACAGCTTTGACGCGCCGCAACGAGTGTCTCCGCGCACCCTCGACAAACCTTCGATCGCAGGAGGACGGGCGAAGTTTGAAGTCCCGCCGCGCTCCTACACTGTGGTTCAATGGGGAGCATGAGTATCGAGCACAGCGCACCGGGGCCAACAGTTGAATTCAGCCTTCGTGCACCTTCGTGTCCTTGGTGGTTCAAGAATTTAACTGCCGCATGCGGCAAGGCAATCGCCGTAAGCCTCGTTCTCCTCGCGTTCGCATCGGCCGCCACAGTGCCCCGTTGGCCGGAGAAGCAAGCCAACGACTGGTACGCCCATCAACCCTGGCTGGTGGGAAGCAATTTCATTCCCAGCACCGCCATCAACGAGCTGGAGATGTGGCAGGCCGACACTTTCGATCTGCCCACCATCGATCGTGAATTGGGTTGGGCCGAGGGGCTGGGCATGAACACCATGCGTGTGTTCCTCCACAACCTGCTCTGGCAGCAGGATTCCGAGGGCTTCCTGCGCCGCATGGACCAGTTTCTTCAGGTTGCGGACAAACACCACATTCGGATCATGTTCGTGCTTCTGGACTCGGTTTGGGATCCCCGTCCCAAGCTTGGCAAGCAGCGCGAACCACGCCCGCACGTGCACAACTCAGGCTGGGTGCAGGCCCCCGGCGCGGAAATTCTGAAAGATGAATCCCGCTGGAACCTGGAACTGAAACCCTACATCGTCGGCGTGATCGGCCATTTTCGTGATGACCGGCGAGTCCTGATGTGGGACCTGATGAACGAGCCGGACAATGAAAATGGCTCGTACAAAGCCGACGAATTGCCGAACAAAGCGGAAGTTGCGTTGCGACTACTCCGCCAAGAGTGGGACTGGGCCCGCAGCGCCAAGCCGTCGCAGCCCCTCACCAGTGGCGTGTGGCAAGGCGATTGGTCGGGCGACGACAAGCTCAGCGAGATGGCAAGCTTTCAACTGCAAAACTCAGATGTGATCACGTTTCACAGTTATGAGCCGCCGCAGGAAATGAAGCGTCGCATCGACTCGCTGCGGCGCCTGAACCGTCCGGTGATTTGTACCGAATACATGGCCCGGCCGCGGGGGAGCACCTTCGCTGCTATCCTGCCGCTGCTGAAAGAAGAAAAGGTCGGCGCCTATAACTGGGGCTTCGTGAACGGGAAATCGCAGACGATTTATCCCTGGGACTCCTGGGAAAAGGCCTATACCGCCGAGCCCCCGGTCTGGTTCCACGACATCTTCCGCAAAGACGGAACTCCGTACGACGCGAAGGAAGTGGCTCTAATCCGTCAGTTGACCCATTGAGCTCTATTGTCCCCTTGGGAGGAATCTCCGCATAACCGGGCGTAGCCTGCGCGAGATTATTGTCCACGGAGGCTTTGGCATTGCCGATACTCCAGCCAATTCCGCCAGCGAGATGATTCAGGAAGAACGGAATCGACCAGTTCTCCGGACGGTCACCGAGCGCGGTGAAAAATACTCGGCCCTTGCCATGCATGCGCGCCCAGCTTACCGGGTACGGTGCGCGCTGATAGGCTGCGCCTTTCATCCCCTGCGTCTCGAGCGCAAGAATCACATGCAGATCGGGGGCAAAATCCTTAAGCGAATACCACTCCTCGGTGAAACTTACCGGAGAAGTCACGCCTTCCAGTCCGGGAAATTTCGCGTCCTTCACAATGAGGTCAGCAGTCTGCAGCCGGGGAGTGCTCCCATGGGTGATGAACTCGCCACCCAGCATCCGCAGATAAGGATCAGACTGATCGCCGTGCGCGATATAACGATTCGCCCTGTCCTCTGTGTCGGGTTCGGTGTGGAAGGTGTCGCTGGCGGCATGAACGCCCACAAATCCCAGTCCGCCGCGCACCGCGTCGAGCAGCGCCTGCTTGCCTTGCGCCGACATGGGCGGATTTCCGTCTGTCCCCGTCTTGGTCAGGTCTCCGGTGGTAAAGAAGAGTACAGCCGCATACTTCTTTCGGAAATCTTTCGAATCGAAGATCCGTCCGTCCTTTGAGGAAGTCACGTCAAAACCGTGCTGCGCTCCAAGACTCGTCACGGCCTGATCGAGGATGCTGGGGGCCCCGCCGGTCTGTTTCACCACGGTGTGTTCAAACCCTGAAGACTTGGTAAAAACCAGAACAGATTTTTTCCCGTAGCCAAGCGCTCCCTTGGGCAGGGCAAGTCCCGCGCCGGCGATGGCCGTAGCGCGCAGAAACTGACGGCGGCTGACAAAGTCATTCATGTGACTGTCCTTTCCACAAACAACGGCTGATAAATTGGACGGATATTCAACGCATGGATTCTAGCCGATATCGGTACGAACTGCGTGGGGACAGCCCCCTTCGACTCCGCTCAGGGCAGGTCCCCGGCTGTCCAGCCGAGCAAAGCTCGGCAGTTTTTCGTAGCGCCGGCGTCCCGCCGGCTGTCGCGAGGGCGTCTCGCCCTCGCAATCCCATAACTTGACCCAACCACTGCCGAGCAAGAGGCTCGGCCGGACAGCCGAGGGCGGCTGTCCCCACGTCATTACGTGGTCAGCCGGTCTCTGGAAATAGGCTGAATCTGCCAGACGTCCACCGAACTCACTTCCGCCTCGCCGTGGAAACTCAGGCGCAACGGCCCAGACGGGGCTCGGTAAATCCGCGCCGTCATCACCGTCGTGCCGTTAGCGAATACTTCCAGCACGGATGCGTCCAGAAATATCCGAAGACGAACTGGCGAGCCCGGCACCCCGGCAAGCGGAGCGACCAAATTGTTCACATGAAGTTCGCGCCCGCCGGTCTTATCAGTACAAGTGATGACAGCAAAGTCCTCGCCGCTTTCCGGACGCAAGCGAACAGAGAAAGTCTGCTCCGGGTTGGGCTGAAACTCCACACTCAGCTCCGCGGCCAGGTCATTGATGCGCACCGCGTCAAGAACCTTCTGGCGCGCGGAATTCATGTTCCCGCTGAAACCGGTGTGCGAGCGCCGCAGTTGCTCGACCGCCGGCGCGACTTCCATCTTCAGTTCGTGCTCTGCATTCAGAGACAGCACGCGCGGAAGCGACATCACTCCGGCCCAGCCGGCGGCGCTGTACTCCGCCTCCGGCCGTGTTTCCGGAATCCATCCCCACAGCATGCGATTGCCGTCACGGTCAGGCATGGTCTTGGCGGCATAGTAAGCGCCCCAATCGACCACGCCTTCCTTCTCTGCGGAAAACCGCTGGTTCTTATAGGTTCCAACCTTCCACAACACTTTGCCCATGGTAGAGATAAGGAGCACGTGCCGGTCGCCGAGCGGAAAGAAATCCGGACACTCCCACATCTCGCCATTGTCGACCGGGTTCACCGTCTCTTTTCCGTTTCCCGGGCCTTCGACCAGCGTGTGCAGGTAGGTCCAGTGGCGGAGATCAGAAGACCGGTAAAGCAGGACGGCCCCGCCGCGGTGCTGAAATCCTGACCCCAGAATCAGCATCCACGAGTCACCCTCGCGCCACATCACGGGATCGCGGAAGCCAGTGACTTTAAGACCCGGCGGAGGGCTGGCAATCACCGGTTCGGGAAGCTTGCTCCAGGTCAGGAGTTCATCGTCTTTCGCAACCGCCAGGCACTGCACTTCACGCCACACGTGCGTCCCATCGCGCAGCGTGGCCTCGCTGTCCGAGGCGGGCGGCAGGACGCCGGTATAGATCACGGTCGGCGTTCCGCCATCCAGCACCGCGCTGCCGCTGAAAACGCCGTCGCGGTCGTAACCGCCGGGAGTCGGCGCCAGGGCAATCGACTCGTGAAACCAGTGCACCATGTCCGGGCTGGTGGCATGCGCCCAGTTCATGTTCCCCCAGACCGCGCCTTTGGGGTTGTACTGGTGGAACATGTGATACCGGCCGCGAAAAAAGATGGGGCCGTTGGGATCGTTCATCCAGTTGGAAGCTGGCAGCAGGTGGTACTGGGGACGCAAGGGGTCAGAAGCCAGTTTCTGGCGGAGAGCCTTTTGCGACGCATCCGTTGCCTGCGAATGAAGCTGAGGGACGAACGAGCCGACCGCAGCCACGCCAGAGAGCTGCAGGAACGCCCTTCGTGAGGTCGTCATAGACTTGGGCTGGGACTTGGGCTGGGAATCTCTATCTGGAATGCCTGGCGCTAAGCCTGAGCGAATCTCGGGCCATTGTTATCGCTTCCGCGCCGAATTCGCTCCTCCAGCCGGGCACTGAGCCGTTGCAAGCGAGCCTTTTCCAGTTGCATTTCCAGTTTGCTGGCGATGAGCTTTTCTTCGTAGGTAACCCGCTCTCGCCGGCCGAGGGTGCGATCAGCGTTTTCTCTAGTCCTGTCCATGATTTGCCTCGAAGGAAAGAAGTGCCCCCTAAGCTTACCTGCGTTCGTCTGGATGATCAACTGCACCGGAATTGGGGCAGTTTGGAACCCGCGCCCTTCAGGCCACGAAGGAGCTGGCGGGTATCATCTTACAGGCAGGGCAGGCTTCTGAATTGCAACACGCCAGTCCCGGCGACTTCGCTTAGGGCAGGTTCTTCGCAAGCTCCGGTGATGGTGCAGTTGAATAAAAAGAGCGAAATCAATGGCTCTGGGATTGCTAATCAGGGTTTCGACCCGATCAGCACAGTGAGGAAGTGTGGGTCTGAGTTTGGTTCTACTGGAACCGGTTTCTGGGCGAGACCAGCTTCTATCAGGAACGCTGCAATTATCTCGGCTTCCGCCAACCTGGCGGTTCCAGCACGCATAAACACGCCTTTAAAATTCTGGTCCATCAGGATATTCCTGTTGGGAATGGGAATTGCCGCGCTGGTTATCGCGTCGATAACATCGCTGGCTAAGTCTGCGGACTCTTGCCCACCGGGACCGGCCCAGGCCAAATTAATCGGAATTGGCGCAAAAGGTCGGAGCAGAGATGTCAGTTTGCTTTTTTGCTCAGCGGTCAATCGTCGCGGCTTAATACTGGCTTCGAGTTTGAGACGCTCTATACGTTCCCCTTCGGCTATCTTGTTCGCTTCTGCTGCATGCTGTTACGCCAGGGCGGCGCGTTCATTCGCACCCGCCAAATTTTCTTCTGCCTTACCCTCGCGCTCAATGGCCTCACCAGCAGACTTCCTAGCCTCTCCCGCCTCTTTGTTAAAACGTGCTATTTCTTCTTGCTGGTGGAGATCCTCCGAATACTGAATTCTGTGCAACCGCCTGTTGAGTATCCAATGTCTGACACCGAACCCTACTTCGCCCACGATCCCAATAGCAACGAGAACTGCAAACACTTGGATCAACGTGTCAAGAGTGCCAATCGCCGCCTCAATGTCAGTTTTGTCCATAACAAACGACCCCGATGATGAGTTCTATTTCAAAGATAGTAAGATACTAATTGCGTTACGTCAAATAGTATTTGACAAAAGTATAAAAGTAACATACATTACTTTGCATGTATTTCAAAGCGGAAAAACTCACGCAGTCGGAGAAGGACGTTGTTGCCAGAATTGAAGAAACCCGAAGGGCGCTAAAGTACAACTTGGCCACGCCGAGAAGATGGAAGGGACTACTTCGCCGCAACACTCTGGCTCGCGCCGTTCGCGGCTCAAACAGTATCGAGGGATATAACGTCACAGCCGAAGATGCCATTGCAGCAGTTGAGGGAGAAGAACCATTGACCGCAGATCGGGAGTCTTGGTCGGCGGTAACCGGGTACCGCACTGCTATGACGTTCGTCCTTCAGCTGACTAAAGACCCAAAGTTTATCTATAGCGAAGGCTTCATTCGCGGACTGCACTTCATGATGGTGCAGCACGATCTCAAGAAGAATCCAGGGAATTGGAGACCCGGAACTGTTTACGTTCGTGACGAGGCAAGAGGAGAAGTAGTGTATGAAGGCCCTGATGTTGAAATGGTGCCCGGGCTGATCGAAGAGTTAACCGAATACCTCAATGATGACGACGATTGTCCACACGCTTTCGTCAAGGGGGCGATGGCCCATCTAAACTTGGTCATGATTCATCCCTTTTCCGACGGAAACGGGAGAATGGCGCGGTGCCTGCAAACACTTGTCCTTGGTAGGGAGGGAATTCTTGAACCTGAATTTTCGTCGATTGAGGAATATCTCGGGCGCAATACGCAAGATTATTACAACGTTCTGGCTCAGACCGGCGAAGGAGCATGGCATCCACGGAATAGTACACGCGGATGGATTCAGTTTAATTTGACCGCTCACTTTCGCCAAGCGACCACGCTGCTGATGAGAACAAAGGTGATGGACTTGCTTTGGCAGGAACTGGAATTAATGATTTCTCGTCGCGGCCTTCCGGAACGGCTGATCTTTGCGATTGCCGATGGAGCTATCGGGTACAGTGTCCGGAATTCCAGTTATCGCAATTTGGCTGAACTGAACGATGTGATGGCTAGCCGTGATCTGAAAGCAGCTGTGGATGCGGGACTCCTAATACCCACGGGGGAACGAAGAGGAAGAATCTACGTGGGATCGCTTGAATTGAGGGCGCTAGTGGATAAGTTGAGGCAAGAACACATCAAGTCCGTGCCTGACCCGTTCGTATCAACAATGGCTCAATTGCCATTTCCTGCTAATCCTCGGTAGCTTTTCACGGCAGCGGGCTGGTTTGAAAACAGCCCACTACCCCTCGACACC
>CAWDFF010000013.1:0-48771 GCA_963801545.1 Terriglobia bacterium
AGATGTCGGCGAACATCTGGCGTGTGAGCTTTCCGGTCTGTGTATTCTGGTTCGAAGGATGGTAGGAGGCCAGCAGGGTCTTGCCATCCGGCATTTTGTACGCACCACCGTGGCGGAACACGTACGGCTTCTTGCTTTGGAGCAGGCCCCGGCGCTTCAGATAGTTGAGATACGCTTCGAATCCGATCTTGCCAAGCGCAACCACCACGTTCACCTTCTTGAGGCCTTCCATTTCGCGATCGAGATAGGATGCGCAGTTGGCCAGCTCTTGCGGGAGAGGCTTGTTATCGGGTGGCGCACAACGCACTGCCGCGGTGATGTAGAGATTCTTCAATACCAGCCCGTCTTTGCGGTCTGTGGCTTGGGGCTGATTGGAAAATCCGGCTTCGTACAGGATGGGATACATGAACTTGCCGGAGGCGTCGCCGGTAAAGGGCCGTCCGGTTCGGTTGGAGCCGTGGGCGCCAGGTGCAAGGCCGAGCACCAGCACCTGCGCATCGGGGTCGCCGAATCCGGGGACCGGTCTTCCCCAATAGTCCCAATCCAGATAAGCGCGGCGTTTCTCGCGCGCGATTTTTTCGCGATATTCCACCAGGCGGGGACAGCGCGTGCAGGCGACGACTTCGCGATTGAGTTGAGCCAGCCAGTCGGGCATTATTCGATTCCTGATTAAGCTTTCGCGTCAAAAGATTACCGCAAAGGTCGCCAAGGAAATCTCACGAAAGGTTTTCTTTGCGTCCTTTGCGGCTTTTCTTTGCGACCTTTGCGGTTAAATGCTTTGGGCGGGCACAACCAACGCGCCTTACGAGCCAGGCCGGGCGAGATCAATCTGCCTGAGTGGTTCGACCCCCCGCCAAGGTTACGTTTGTTACCTTCTTTCCGGCTTCCCGAGTTTGACGCTGCTCTCCCTCAGTCTTTACACTCAGAGTTGCGACCGATTGTGATCGACCCCTGCCTTCAGTTCCAAAACGGGACGGTTGGTTCAGTCGCAGCTTGAAAGGTAAACGTGAGCCCCACTGAAACCAGCAGCAGCACCCGGCGGGAGATCCAGGTTGAAATTCCCGTCGCCGAAGTCAATCGCGAGACTGAATCCCTGATCCAGAAATATCAGAAGCTGGCGCGCATCCCCGGCTTCCGCCGCGGACATGTCCCCGCATCTATCATCCGCCAGCGTTTTGCCGAGGATCTGAAGAGCGACGTGGTCGAAGCTTTGGTCCCGCGCTATTTCCGCAAAGAAGCTGATAAGCAGGGACTGATCCCGGTCTCGCAACCTCAGGTTACCGACCTTCACCTGAAGGACAACGAGCCGCTGCGTTTTAAAGCCAGTTTTGAAGTGATGCCGGAGATCAAGGTAGACGGCTACAAAGAATTGCGCGCGGAGAAGCCTGAGATCGCGGTCACGGACGAAGAAGTTGCGCAGTCATTGAACGATCTGCGCGAGCAGCATGCCACCTTCACCCCGGTGGAAGGCCGGGCGCTGGCTGACGGTGATTATGCCCAGGTCTCGCTTGACGGCCAGCCCAAAGAGAAAGATGGCGACACCAAGCCGGTTCACATGGATGAAATCATGGTGGAAATTGCGGGCAAAAACACCATGCCCGAATTTACCGAGAACCTGCGCGGAGCCTCCGCCGGCGATGAGCGTGTATTCGAAGTTGTGTACGCCCAGGATGCAACCGAACAACGCCTGGCGGGAAAGACTTTCACTTACACGGTGAAAGTGCACTCCATCAAGCAGAAAACGCTGCCGGAACTGGACGATCAGTTTGCCACGCAACTGGGAGAGTTCAAGAACCTGGACGAAGTGCGCCAGCGCATTCGTGAAAGCATGGAAGCCGAGCGCAAACATGCCGCCGAGCACCAGGCCAAGGACAAACTGGTGGCGGAACTGGTAAAGCGCAGCGAATTCGAAGTGCCCGAAGCCCTGGTGGACCGGCAAATCGATGTGCGCCTGGAGCGCGGCTTGCGCGCGCTGGCGGCGCAAGGCATGAAAGCTGAAGACATCAAGAAAATGGATTTGAACCGGCTGCGGGTCGGACAGCGGGAGCAGGCGCTGCAGGAAGTAAAGGCTTCACTGGTGCTGGACAAGATCGCGGAGGAGGAGAAGATCGAGGTCAGCGATGCGGAGATCGATAAGGAGATCGAAGCGCTCGCCACGCAGTCGAAACAAACGCCGGAAGCAATTCGCGCGCGTTTGACACGTGATGGAGCACTCGATAGAATTCGAAATAGAATCCGCAGCGAAAAGACCCTCGATTTTCTATATCGCCAGTCCGCCTGACGCGGACAATTTTCGATCCTCCCAGAAGAGCAAGTAGTCGGGAACAGGAGTGTGGACGGTGAATGTGAACGATCCAAAAATGATGCTGGTCCCCATGGTCATCGAGCAGACTGGCCGGGGAGAACGAGCTTACGACATTTATTCCCGGCTGCTGCGGGACAACATCATTTTCATCGGCACGCCGATTGACGACAACATCGCCAACCTGGTGATTGCGCAAATGCTGTTTCTGGCGCAGGAAGATCCGGAAAAGGATATTCAGCTTTACATCAACTCTCCAGGCGGATCGATCACAGCCGGCATGGCGATCTACGACACCATGCAGTACGTGAAGAACGATGTCACCACGATCTGCATCGGCCAGGCGGCCAGCATGGCGGCGCTGCTGCTGGCCGCAGGCGAGCCCAAAAAGAGACTGGCCTTGCCGAACTCGCGCATTCTGATCCACCAGCCCTCCATGGGTGGGCTGTCGGGTCAGGCCACGGACATCGACATCCACGCTCGTGAGATTCTTCGTATGAGAGAGATTACTAACCAGTTAATGAGCAAACACACTGCCCAGAAGCTGGAAAAGGTTGAGAAAGATGTGGAGCGCGACTTCATTATGAACGCGCAGCAGGCTAAGGAATACGGAATCATAGACGATATCATCTATAAGACGAGATAAGGGTATGATCGGGTTTTCGCCCGATCAGTTCCGAGCAGTCTCGGCGTGAAACGATCTGTCCCGCCGACCGGCACAAAGGGCGATGGAGCGGGAGAGAGCGGGTTAACGAAGGAGTAAAGCCGAGTGAAAAACAGGACTGGCACCGAGGAGATGTTGCGCTGTTCGTTCTGCCACAAGTCGCAGGACGCAGTGGCCAAACTGATTTCATCCCCCAGCGATTATCCCAGGGCCTACATTTGCGACGAGTGCGTGGCGGTCTGCAATTCCATCCTGGAAGATGACCGCACCGCGACGCCTCCCACCACCACCCCCAATCAACTCCCCAAGCCGCAGGAAGTGAAGAGTTTCCTCGATGAATACGTAATCGGCCAGGAGCAGACCAAGAAAAAACTGGCGGTGGCGGTTTACAACCACTACAAGCGGATTTACATGAACCGCCAGCGCGCCGGCGACGGCGTTGAACTGACCAAATCCAACATCATGCTGATCGGCCCGACCGGGACCGGCAAGACGTTGCTGGCTCAGACTCTGGCCCGCATGCTCGATGTGCCCTTCGCCATCGTGGATGCAACCACCCTGACCGAAGCGGGTTACGTCGGCGAGGACGTGGAGAACATCATCCTCAAGCTGTTGCAAGCCGCCGACGGCGACGTCGGCCGCACCCAGACCGGAATCATCTACATCGACGAAGTGGACAAGATTGGACGCAAGGATGAGAACCCGTCCATTACTCGCGATGTTTCCGGCGAGGGCGTGCAGCAGGCGCTGCTGAAAATTCTCGAAGGCACGATCGCCAATGTGCCGCCGCAGGGCGGGCGCAAGCATCCCCACCAGGAGTTCACTCCGGTGGATACGACCAACATCCTGTTCATTTGCGGTGGAGCGTTCGTCGGACTGGAAAAGATCATCGGACGGCGCGTAGGCAAGAAATCGCTGGGCTTCAAGGTGGGAGCGGAGGAAGGTGAGCCGGAAGAAACTCCAGCCGCCAACCGCAAGCGGAACTTTGAACTGCTCAGCGACATCCAGCCCGAGGATCTCATCAAGTTTGGCCTGATTCCCGAGTTTGTGGGACGCTTACCCGTGGTCGGCGTACTGGAAGATCTGGACGAGTTCGCTCTGATCGAAATTCTGACCCGGCCGAAAAACGCGATCATCAAGCAATACCAGCGCTTGTTCGAATTCGAGAATGTTCGGCTCAAGTTCAGCGACGAGGCGCTGAAAGCGATCTCGCGGCAGGCCATGGCCCGCAGAGTCGGCGCCCGCGGATTGCGTATGATTCTGGAGGAGTTAATGCTCGATCTCATGTACCATTTGCCCAGCCAGAAGAAGGTGAAGGAGTTTGAAGTCACCCGGGAGATGGTGGAGAAGCGCAGCGTTACGCTCGCAATGATGGACAAGGCGGGGTAAACTAAGGCTCCCTTGGGTGGGAGCCAGGATTAAGCGTCGCGAACGCAAACCAGCGGTCGGGAGAAATAGTGAGCATAGTCAAGGAAAAATTCGAGACCAAAAAACTTCCCATGATGCCCATCCGGGACGTAGTCATCTTCCCTTACATGATGACTCCGTTTGTGGTGGGTCGGGAATCGAGCGTTCGCGCTTTGGAAGAAGCGCTGGCTGCGGACAAGAAAATCTTCCTCGCCACCCAGCACGACGCCAGCATCGACGAGCCCAAGCCCAACGAGATCTACCAGGTGGGCACCATCGTAAATATTGTCCAGAGCCTCAAGCTGCCCGACGGCAATATCAAGGTCCTGGTTGAAGGTATCGAGCGCGGCAAAGTCCTGCAGATCAGCGAGACCGAAGGCTACATGCAGGTTTCGGTCCGCGTGGCACGTTACGCGACGGAAACCAACCCGCAGATCGAAACTGGGATGCAGCGGGTTACGGCGCTTTTCGAGCAGTACGTAAAGCTGTGCCAGTCGCTCAACTACGAAACCATGATCGCGGCCGTGAGGATGGAAGATCCGGCCAAGCTGACCGACACCATCGCCGCCAACCTGCAGCTTTCCATCGAAGAAAAACAGGAACTGCTGGAAATTTTCGATCCCGGCTGAGCGCTTGACCCGGATCGGTGACGTGCTCGATATCGAGATCGAAAAACTGAACATGGACCGCACCATACAGTCGCGGGTGAAGCGGCAAATGGAGCGGGCGCAGAAAGAGTACTACCTCAACGAGAAGATCAAGGCCATCCAAAAGGAACTGGGCCGGGGCGAAAAGAGCGAGTTCGACGAACTGAAAAAGAAGATCGAAGCCGCCGGCATGCCCAAGGAAGTGCGCGACAAGGCGGTACAGGAACTCAAGAAACTGGAAGCCATGCCGCCCATGTCGGCCGAGTCCACGGTTTCGCGCAATTATCTGGACTGGCTGCTGGCGGTTCCCTGGAAGAAGCGTTCCAAGGAAATCCGCAACATCACTCGCGCCGAGAAAGTCCTGAACGAAGATCATTACGGACTGGAAAAGATCAAGGACCGCATCCTGGAATTTCTCGCAGTGCGGCAACTGGTCAAGAATCCGAAAGGTTCGATCCTTTGCTTCGTTGGGCCTCCCGGCGTCGGCAAGACTTCGCTGGGGATGTCGATTGCCAAAGCTACTGGCCGGAAGTTCGTCCGCATGTCGCTGGGCGGCGTGCGCGATGAGGCCGAGATTCGCGGCCATCGCCGTACCTACATTGGCGCCCTGCCGGGTCAGATCATCCAGATGATGAAGAAAGCCGGTACCAAGAATCCGGTCTTCATGCTGGACGAAGTCGACAAGATGTCGATGGATTTCCGCGGCGACCCGTCGGCTGCACTGCTCGAAGTTCTCGATCCCGAACAGAATTTCATGTTCGTGGATCACTACCTTGATGTCGAATACGATCTCTCACAAGTCTTCTTCATTGCTACCGCCAACGTCATGCACACCATTCCACCCGCTCTACAAGACCGGATGGAAGTGCTGCGTCTGCACGGGTACACCGAGTACGAGAAAGTCGAGATTGCAAAGCAGTTCCTGGTCAAGAAGCAGTTGCAGCAGGCCGGGTTGACCGACAAGAACCTCAAGTTCACCGACGAATCCATCACCGCGCTGATTCGCTCTTACACGCGGGAAGCCGGCGTTCGCAATCTGGAGCGCGAAATCGGCAACGTTTGCCGGAAAGTGGCGCGCAGGGTTGTGAAGGAAGGCGACGGCTATAACGTCGCCATCGGCAATGACAACGTCAATGACTTCCTGGGCGTGATCAAGTTCCGCGACACGCTGGCCCACGAAAAGAGTGAAGTTGGGCTGGTCACCGGCCTGGCGTGGACAGAAGTCGGCGGTTCCATCCTGAGCACCGAAGCAACCGTAGTAGACGGCAAGGGCAAACTCACGCTGACCGGCAAACTCGGCGACGTGATGCAGGAATCGGCACAGGCAGCCATGTCCTATGTGCGCTCACGTGCCCTCCGGCTTGGGTTGCAGCGCGATTTCTACCGCACTCTTGATATTCACGTGCATGTCCCGGAAGGCGCTATCCCTAAGGACGGGCCTTCCGCCGGAATCACCATCGCGACCGCGATTTCCAGCGCGCTGAGCAAGATTCCGGTGCGCCGTGATCTCGCCATGACGGGCGAGATTACGCTGCGCGGCAAAGTGTTGCCGATCGGCGGATTGAAAGAGAAGCTTCTGGCCGCTCATCGCGCCGGATTGTTCGAAGTGATCCTGCCTCTGGACAACGAGAAGGACCTGGCGGAGGTACCTGAAAACCTGCGCAGTGCCATGAAGTTGCACTTCGTGGAGACCATGGACCAGGTACTGGCTGTGGCCCTGGAGCAACCCCTGCCGCAAATCAGCGAGGAAGTCGCGCAACCTATTGCGGCGATCACACCTCCCGGAGAGAGTCCGGCGGCGCATCAATAGTTTCGGCGTTCAGATTCAAAGGGAGGCCCGCGCAAGCGGGCCTTTTTACCGCGAGGATATTGTTTTTCTTTCCGTCCTGCAGCTTGGGGCGTCGACCAAGTCGGCCGCGGCCAGCACCACCCAGCCTATAGTAGACTTGCCCGATGATTCGTCGGATTGCGCCTCAGTTCTTCACACTGGACATCCCCGGCACCCTTGCCTATTACGAAGCTAAGCTTGGCTTCAAGTGTTTAGGCACGTGGCAGGACCCGCCGGTTTACGCGATCGTTGCGCGCGATCAGCAGGCGATTCACTTCCGCTGCGCCGAACCTCCCACAGCCAATCCCAACAAGTATTCGGACGAACTGCTCGACGCGTACGTATTCATCGAAGATGCGGACGCGCTTTACGCTGAGTATGCAGCTCGAGGCGTGGAATTCATGCGGGGACTTGCCAACACGCCATCGCACTCACGTGAGTTTGTGGTGAAGGATCGCGATGGCAGACTGCTTGCCTTCGGCGCGAACTTGTAGTCCTGTCTCAGGTACATAACCACAGATCCCGAAAGCGGAGCGTGGAGCGACGATGAGAACGGAATTCCTGCGATTCAACGGCGCTGTCGAGCGGGATCCAGCCATCGATGTGTGGATGAAAGAGCATGCAGGTAAATTGGGAGTCATCGCGCATCGATGGTTTGAGGTGATGCGAAAATGCGGGGACGAAGTCCGGGAACTTCTGCATGACGGCTGTCCGGTGGCATGTTTGGGAGATGCGCCCTTCGGCTACGTCAATGTATTCGCTTCGCACGTAAACGTGGGGTTCTTTCACGGCGCAGACCTGCCGGACCCGGCCCGCTTGTTGCAAGGCAACGGCAAGTTCATGCGCCATGTGAAGTTGAGACCGGGAACGGCCACGAACGACGCCGCGGCCCTAAGGAGGCTCATCGACGCTGCGTACTCGGATATAAAGGCGCGCGTCGAACACGGCTAGCTCATGCCAATTCAAATCAAGAAAGCTTAGGTGGGTCGTATTGGAACGTATCTCGTTGTCTCTCCAGTAAAATAATGGCACGATCATCGCATGGACCGGAATCCTGGGCCAGAAGCGCGCAGAAGCTATCTCCGAGGCGGCGCCAGTTTTATCGTCGCAGTAGCGCTGGTGTTTGTCCTGTTGATCTGGCTGCCGGCCTACCGTTGGTTCTTTCTCGGCAGCCTGGGCATCGGCGTAATAGTCGCCGCCATTCTCTATTTGTGGAATCGCTACAAGCCGATCAAAGCGGAAGAAGTCGAAAACAAGCGGCCGCTCGGACTAAGCTGACCGTAGGAATTCGCAATTTTCTACGTAATGCGCGGAAAAACGAGATACCCAATTCTTCGCGGCTTGCTTGTTCTGGTAGCTCTTATATTGCTGATACTCAAATTCCTGCCCCGTCCGCCCCTGCATGGCTTCACCATCCGTATGGTAGGAACGGAATGTGACGCTCAACATGCAGATGACGCCTCCCGTGCCATTGTCCTGCAGGTTCTGCCAGATGGCCGGACAGCCATCAGGGATATACCACTCGGCAAATCAGTACAAATCGGACCGTGGCTAAAGGAAATCTATGCTGCCCGTGTAACTAGAACGCTCTTCATCGACATCGACGACGAAATATCAGTGCAGGCTGCGGTGGATGAGTTGGATGAAGCACGAGCGTTCGTTCCTGAGTTGATATTTGTCGTGATCACACCTAAGTCACGGCAGGCCTGCTATGCCCTATGGAGGCCCGAATGGGTGGCCGGACGTCAGGGCGCGCCGTAGGAAAGAGATTCGGACTGGGCGGTTTGCCAAGGCAATATCGAGATGCTCCGCTTGCAACTTCCCAGGCGAAACTGCAAACTGATTTATGCGCGTTCTAGCTCGATTCATGCTGTCGGCGAGCGATCCCAGCCAATTCCCCGTTCCGGTGTTGCCCGAGGTGGCCTTCCTGGGCCGGTCGAACGTGGGCAAGTCCAGTGTGATCAACTCTCTTCTCGGCTCGAAAGTAGCCAAAACCAGTTCCACTCCCGGGCGCACCCGGTCCATCAATTTTTTCGAAATCCGCTGGCCGGGAAAGCCGCAGCCGGAGCTGGTCTTCACCGACCTGCCGGGCTATGGCTACGCCAAGATCTCGCGGGAAATCTCGCAACAGTGGCCGAGCTTTATCGATCCCTATCTGAAAGAACGTCCCTGCCTGGCGCTGTGTGTGGCACTGGTGGATGCGAACCTGCCGCCGCAGTTCGCAGATCGGCAGTTGCTGGACTTTCTGTCTGGGATAGGACGCCCCACGCTGATCGTTGCCACCAAGAGTGACCGGCTCTCGGGAAACCAGTTGCGGAATTCTCTTCGCATCCTGGCCGAGGAATATCCGCAGGCGCGGGTGATTCCGTTTTCGGCCAGGACGGGAGACGGACGCGACGAACTCTGGCGGCAGATCCAGGGCGGGGTGGAGAGCCATTCGCGGCGCCCCATTTTGAACTCCTTCCCGAAAGGGGAATCCGCCGACCTTCCGTAAGCCAGCTCCCGCCCTGTGGTTGCAGCCCAACCAACAAGCGCTCCGTAGACTCGAAGCAGAACCTGAAGTTCATGCTCTCCCCATTGGAGTTGAGCCAGAAGCAGGGTATGGACTTCCGAAAGGAAAGGGCTGAGTAGCGGAGCCGACGCCATGCCGACCAGCGACTCGGAATACCTGCGTGCACTGACGCGCCACAGCGCCCAAAAACCCGGCTCCACTGGCGTTGGGGAGAAGCGGGATGATCCACGTTATAAGTGCGAGGGCAGCGCGGAGTTCCGCACCGAAGGCTTCGATGTCCGCACCTGGGCCCGGGTCACGGATCTCAGCCGCAGTGGCTGCTACGTGGAGATGCAGGCAACCTCTCCCCTGAACACCGCGGTCAGCATGGTAATCGAAGTAAAAGGAATACGCGTGCACGCTAAAGGGACGGTGAAGACCTGCTACCCGCTGTTGGGGATGGGCATAGCCTTCACCGAAATCCCGGACGCAGATGTGGTGCATCTCGAGGACATTCTGCATCAGTTGGCCGGCGGACCGTCGCCTCACCCTGAGCCGGAATCGGCGGCGGAAACAGGTTTGCTAATGATTACAGACGTCAGTGCGGCTCTGAATGCCGTAGCAAAATTCTTTCAGAGCAATCGCAGCCTGACTCGAGAAGAGTTTGCGGAATTGATTGGCAAGAGCCAGAATCACAATGGCGGAAGAGAACGCTGACCACGCCGTGTGTCCAGCCGTGACCGCACCCACGACGGGCTAGCGGGTGTAGACTTTCCTCATTCTTCCTGGGGGTGACCCTTGAAACGCCTCCTGTCAGCCCTTCTCGCGGTTTGCCTGGTCCTGGTCAGTGCCGGATGCGGGAACATCTTCATCAACGGCGCCGTTGTCAACGGAACCTCAAGCGTGAGCGGTTTGGTCAGCGTTGTACAGCTCACTGCGATCATCGGTGACAGCGGGACGACAGTGCAGGTCACGTTTGTTACTTTCCTGCAAAATGGCGCCGCCTCCACGATTGGTTTTTGCGGCGATGAACGCAGCCGGTTCCCCATGCAGCAGACCATTCAGGCAAATTTCACCCCGGGACAAACCTGCGCCAGCATCGTGAAGATTGTGATCACGTGAACTGGGCGCCGGACCTCGGGCGTCAGACCTCGGCCCTGAGGGGTCAGCCTTCACTTTTTTGGAATTCACCTCTCCCCAAGCAATCAGACACGACACCCAGTGTCTGACGTCTGACGCCCGAGGTCCGAAGCCCGCGCCGTTACCTTGGTTATCTAGGGACTGCTTACGCAGCAGACTAAAGTTGCGGCATGACACTTTCGTCTTTGGTGGTCTCGCGCGATTTGCAGGAAGTCAGCGTGCTCGAATGCATCCTCGGCGGTCTGCACATCGGCGTAGATGTGGAGTCGGAACCCGATCGCGCCCGGGTCAAGCTGGCCAAGTCGAAGATCGACGCTCTCATCATCGATTTTGACCTCACCGGCGCGGCAAGCTTCCTGAAAGGCTTACAGGACGGCGCCATCCGGAACGCAGTACCGCTCATCATCGTCAGCGGCTCCGCTGGCCGGAAGCACCTCGAGTCCAAGGGCGCTTCCTTCATTTTTGAGAAACCGATCTCAGTGGAACAGGCCGTCCACACTCTATCGGCGGCACGGAACATGATTCTGGACGAAAGGCTCCGCTACCATCGCGAGACTCTCGACGTACCGGTGTCGCTTACTTACGCCGCCAAGGACCGGCATCGCGCACATCTCATGAACCTGAGCCAGGGTGGCATCGGCGTGCGCCTGCAACGGCCTCATCGCACTCTGGGCCCAGTGATGGTGAAATTCACACTGCCGGGTACCAAGCTGGCAATGAAGCTTGTGGGCGAAGTCGCATGGAAGGACAAGCGAGGCAACGCGGGCATCCGATTCGTGGAAGCCAGCCCGCGCACCAAGCGCGAACTACAACTCTGGCTCGAACGCCAGTACTTCATGCATTGAAAGTCGTCAGTCGTCGGTCTTCAGTCGTCAGCCCGGGCATCGGACCTCAGACTTCGGACCTGACCTCGGACCCCAGCTTTTAGACGCTCCAGGCTGACGACCGATGACTGAAGACTGAAGACTGCCTTACCGGAATCTTGGCCTCTCATCTGGCTCCCGGATTCTTCCTTCACTTGGATCGCTTGTGCGCCCTGCGACGCAGTAGCCCGGCGTGCCCCCGATCAGCAAGAAAAACAGAAACCGATACGTCGCGGTGAGAACGGCGGCCACACCGACTCCCAGCGCCAGCGTGATCGGCCAGGGTGGAACCGCCCCGATCATCGCCATGCAAACCACCGCGAACAGCAACAGCGCCGACAGCAGGATCAAACCATCCACCAGCCAGGAAAGGGCAACGGCTGACATCGGGAACGGAAGCCAGGGCAGCTGCAGAGAAGGCGGGCGCAGCCCATTCTCTTCCGCGGGCAACGCGTTCGGCAGCGCCGGCTCAAAACGGATCGCTGGGCGCGAACTCACCGAAAACAACAGTGCCTCTTCTCCGCTTTCGCGGTAGACGAAGTCAGCTTCTCCGCTTGCCTGATGAGCTACCGTCAGGAGCTGGACGAAGAGCCATTCCTTCAAGAGACGCTGGGAACGTTGCGGCAACGAAAGAAACTCGATCCCTGCCTGCCCCGCCCGGTCTGCCCAAGCCACGCGACCGGTCGCTTCGATCCGAACCCGTGGGTTCGCCATGTCGAAGCGCAACGACACCTGTTGGTTGGCGTACAAAGGGGCGACGGCCTGAATTGCGATACCCGCCTC
The DNA here is from genome assembly GCA_963801545.1 of Terriglobia bacterium. Classification (GTDB taxonomy): domain Bacteria; phylum Acidobacteriota; class Terriglobia; order Terriglobales; family Acidobacteriaceae; genus JAIQFF01. The sequence goes on from CAWDFF010000013.1 coordinate 12,126, forward strand.
ACCCAGATTGCGGATGATTCCTCCGTTAGCAAGATCTGGGTTGGCATGATCTGGGTTAGTCTGATCTGGGTTGGCTTGACTCAGGTTGACATACGCCAAGCTACGAATCTGGTGGCGGTACTGGGCGCGTTGCCGGCGTGGCGCAAGGCCAACCGCGGCGGCATTGGGAGGCTGGGCCAGTCGCCGGGAATCCATGGCCAAATCTTAGCCAAGAGGACGAGGGCGTCTCAGTACCGACGCTGGTTCGGACCCAGGGATCGGACCCTACGAAGCCGGACGCTGTTCCTGGGGGTAGGCATCGTCATGCTGAGCGCGATCCCAGGCGATCAAGCCCTTAAGGTCGTAACGGTAAGGCCCGTAAGCACGGAACGCCTTTTCGTCAAAGAGGCGCTTGATCCCGCATCCGGTGCACACCTGGTAGGTATACCCGTGAACCCGGACTGGCCAGCTCATCTTGCTGTGCCAGCAACCACGAAAGAGCACAACCGCGGCGCCGGTCAGACCCGTAGCGGTCACACCCAAAGGCCAAAGCCAGCGCGACTTTTTCTTTTTCGACTCGTCTGCCACAGCCTGTAAACTCCTCTATTTCAGAAGGATACGCTTAAACACCGATGCGGTCCAATCTTTCCTGGTCCAGATCATCGGCTGGACCCGGTATTCCTTGCCAAATTGCTTACCAAAGAGCAGCCGCGGCTTACCCCACCTTCGTGCCGGGTCAATATTGCGATCAGGACAATTCCACTGTAACTTAAAAGCTGTCAGTTCGGCGATTCCCCCAATGGCCGTACCGGATCTTTGGATGCGCAAGTCTGGATAAGCGCAAGTCTGGACAAGAGAGACGTTCCCATCGTGATTCCGAGCCTTGAGGAAAAATATCCACAGAGATTTTCCAGTAAGCGATGAGCGCCAATCCGCATAACGCGAGCACAGAGTTAGACGGCGAATCGAGCGCCGAAGCCACCGGCGTGCTTTCGCCTGCTTCTCGTCCGGCTGCTCCATCCGTAAGCCATGCGCCCGGCCACGAAGCTTTGCAAGCTCTGCTGGCCTTCTCCAGCCTTCATGAACAGATACGCCAGAGGCGCGCCCGCGAGAGACGCGGCGACCCCCCGGACGCAGCCGACGTCTGGGAGCTGGAACAATTTGTACTGGACGAGGTGCTGCACCTTGTAGCCGAGCGGGCTCTTACCCTCACCGGCGCGGACGGCGTTGCCATTGCGCTGGCTGAGGGAAATGCAATTGTTTGCCGCGCCTCCGCGGGCAGTATCGCACCTGAAGCCGGAGCACGCCTGGATCCAAAATCGGGCTTCTCCGGAGCCTGCTTGCGCACGGGCGGAATCGTGCGTTGTGACGATTCGGAGAACGATTCCCGTGTGAACGTGGCGGTGTGCCGTCGCCTGGGCACTCGTTCCATCGTAGCCGTGCCGATTGCGTCTGCGCACGGCACCATCGGTTTGCTGGAAGCGTTCTCGGCTGAGGCTTACGGCTTCAACGACAGCGACGTTCGGAGCTTGAACCTTCTCGCCGAATTGATCCTTGCCGCGATGAAGCCGGAAGAAGAGAACCGGCTCGCCGAAATTTCACAGCGCGTGGTTGCAGGCGAAGTGGAGGAAGCTCCGGCTCACGCAGCGCAGAATGTGGGCAGCGCCGCGCCGACCGCGGTCCCTGAAGACGGCGAGAGGCTTGTAATTGATGAGTCCGAAGTTGCCGCGCCGGATGTTGCTCCCGCGATGTTCCGGGAATACGGAGAGGCTCCGAAACCACGGCCGGGCCTTACCATTCTGTTATTGCTGGCGGCGCTGGCGCTGGCCCTGGGAATAGGACTGTGGTGGAAATTCTACCGGCGGGCTCCTGCGACGCCGCAAACTCACGCCGCTGTTGCCGTCGCTGCACCGATTTCTTCGCCGCTGGAGGAACAGTCTGCGGCAGTGCCGCAAACTGTAAATGGCCCCGGGCCTTCTTCCGGTTCATCGTCCGATTCGTCATCGAAGGCAGACGCGAAGTCTTCCATACGGCCGCTTGTGACCGGCATCTGGCACGTCTCATCGGCAGACTCGACCACGGTGTACATAGATTTGCAGGGTGAAGCTCAATATGAGGCCCATCGCCTCAGTGACCCGGAGCGCATCTATTTCGATCTCCATGACACAGCGCTGGCGCCCGGCCTGTTTGGCAAGACGATCGAAGTGGGAGACCCGCGACTGGCACGAGTTCGCATCGCGCAGCCCCGGAAAGGCGTGAGCCGAGTCGTCCTCGAAACCACTGGAGCTTCTGACTTCTCGGTCAGCGTGCAAGCGAACCCTTACCGCCTTGTGGTGCAGATCCGCAAAGCAGTCAAGCCTGAGTCCGGCCTGACTGCGGATCAGCGCCCGACTGAGATGAGAGCTGCGGTCACGCCTCAGCCTTCACCGGTCGCTCCCGCTCCTGCCCAAGGCCGCGAACAAACATGACGGGCAAGTACGCACACCGGTCGCCAAATTTCGGCTTGTGCTCGACGCTGGTCATGGCGGGTGGGACCTGGGAACGGTAGGACGTAAGGGTTTGATGGAAAAAGATCTGGTACTCGACATTGTGGGACGTCTGGGGAAACTGGTCGAGAGCCGTCTGGGCGCGGAAGTCATCTACACCCGCCAGGACGATACGTATCTGCCGCTCGAAAAGCGGACCGAAATCGCGAACGTGGCGCAGGCGGACATGTTTGTCTCCGTTCATGCCAATTACAGCAACGATTCCTCCGCCCGCGGCGCCGAAACTTATTACACCAACACTTATTCGTCGGTGAGAGCGCGCACTCCCGGAACCGACGCTGACGTCACTCCGCCCGAGAATATCAATTGGACCAATGTCGACATTCGCGAAAAGGTACAGCAGTCGCGCCGTTTCGCCATCGCAGTGCAGCACGCTCTCTATGGGATGTTGGCGTCACAAATCCCAGGCATGCGCAATCGCGGAATCAAAGAGGCTTCGTACGTGGTGCTCACGGGAACTTCGATGCCGGCGGTTCTTGCCGAAGTCTCCTTCGTCAGCAGTCCCGCGGACGAAGCCAAACTCCAGAGCTCAAATTACCGCCAGAAGATCGCGGAGGCGCTGTATAAGGGCATCGCGCACTATGCCGCCACATCCCACCGGGTAAATATCGCCAGCGCTCCCAGCAAGCCCAAGGGTCTCTGAAACCACATCGTTAGGGAACAGTCGTCGTTCCTGAAATACCGCCGTATTTCTTCAGCCACTTCAGTTCTTCACGCACCTTGATCTTGCCGTGCCACGGATCTTGATCGAGTTCGTGTCCCTCGCCGGGAAAAATCAGCAGAGTGCTTGGGATTTTCAGGGAACGCAGCGCGTGGTCCAGCAAGTAATTCTCCAGCACGGCGACCCGAACGTCGTCTGCGCCGGCGACCATGTGGGTTGGGGTGCGTACTTTATCGATCTGAAAGATCGCAGCCTCGCTGTCGTAACGCGCATGGGCCTCCCAGGGACGGCCACCGAGATTATTGGCGTCGTCGATGGTCAAGTCGTCATTGCCCCAGTTAGCCACATTTTCCACCGCACCCGCCCCGGTCACTGCAGCCTTGAATCGAGTGGTCTGCGTGATCAGCCAGTTCGTCATGTATCCACCGTAGCTGTAGCCACCGACCGCCAGATGATCCGGATCGGCGATCCCCTCCTTCACCAGCGCATCCACACCCTCAAGAATGTCCTTGCCCGGGCGGGAGACAATTTCCGGCACCATGTCCATCAGAAACTTGTCGCCATAGCCGACCGAGCCGCGGTAGTTGGGCTCGAAGACAAGCCATCCTTGGGTCGCCGCCAGGCGGTCCCACACGTACCAATCGGCCTCGAAGCTGTTGCCCCACCCCTCGTTCGGACCACCATGAATGAAAACGAACATAGGCAGATTCCTGGCTTCAAACTTTCCCGGCGGATACATCAGCATGCCCTCAATGGCCGTGCCGTCATCCGCTTTCCAGCGATAGGGCTTGCCCTGTGGTAAGTCGCGTTCGAGAAAGATCTTGTTGAACGAAGTGAGCGGACGAGCCGCCGAAAGTTTGTCCGCACTCTCGGCCAGATAAACTTCAGCCGGCTTTCCCAGGGCTGAGTGTATGAACGCGACCCGCGGGGAGTGCGCGGAAGAAGCAACCTGCTCGTAAGTGCCCGCCGAGCCTGGCTGCGCTGTGAATGCTGCCGCAGGCCTGGCTTGAGCGTACACTTGGACTTCGGTACCCACGCGGGCGGCGGCGATCACGCCGCCATCGGGCGCGACCGCATAGTGAGCTATTTGTCCGTTGAAGTCAGCGGCCCAACGCTGAACTTCGCCGGTGTCAGCGTCCGCCCAGTAAAGGCGGGTCTGGGTGTCGCTGTATTTCCCTTCCACGGAACCGTAGTCCACCTGAAAGAAAACGTGGCGGCTGTCATTGCTCCAATGGATGTCCTGTTCGATCGCTTCGTTGTGAGTGATTGGGTGAGGCGACTGATCGGATGAAGCGCGAGTGAGATCGAGTGAGTAGATCTCAAATTCTTGCGCCCTCTCAATTCGTTCGGAAACGGACTCGGTCAGAAACGCGAGTCGTCGTCCGTCCGAAGAGGCAGCCATCTGATGAATGCGCCATGGAGTGCTGGCCAGAGCACGCGAGCCGGGAGTGGCGTCGGAAGCTTTATCGGGATCAGACGGTATGGTGCCGGCCGCGGCCTGGCGCGCCAACGCGTCGGCCAAGCTCACGCTGAAGACCTGGTCTCCGCGTTCGGCGGCACGGTACTGACAGACGTCCTTCCACTCTTTTTCGTACGCTTCTTTTTGCACTTTGGACCAGGGTGTCCGCGTGGCGAAGTAAAGCGTGCTGGAATCAGAGGACCAAGCAAAGGCGTGAACTTTTTCGTCTCCCTGGGTCACCTGGATCGCCTCGCCGCCCGTAATCGGAATGAGATAAAGCTGCGCCACCAGGTCGTCGGTGGTTGTCTCTTCACAGGACCGTCCTCCTTTTGCGCCGCCGCGTTCGGAGAAGAAAGCGATCCAGCGGCCGTCCGGAGACCACTGTGGGCCGCTGTCGTGGCCGGAGGTCGTGAGCTGTGTGAGGCCGTGGCCGTCATCGCGGTAGAGCCACAGGTCGTCGCGAAATTCGTTCTGGTCCCAGTCGGCTCGGTCGGTGGCGATCACAACCGATTGACCGTCCGGCGAGAGCTTTACTCCGGTAATTGCGACGTAGTTGAAAAACTCGTCGAGGGTAAGTTTAGGATGATCGGCGGCTTGTGCGGAAATGATGGTTAAAGCCACAAGCAGGGGAAGGAAACGGAAGCTTGGGATGGTCATAGGCGCGAAAGGTTGAGGTTACACGGCTGACGCAACCGGCGCAAACCTCAGAGCGCCATTTTCGGCAGGCTACTGTATGGGCTCCGCGTTCTTCAACGCTTCACCCAGGGCCAAACTGCTCTTCAGCGCGTTGCCTTCGATGACCCGCCAGCCATCGTCGTAGTGGATAAAACCAACCGTGGAATTGTATTCCGTGCCTTTTGCGTAGAGAGCCGCGCCCACCTCATTGACCGCGCTCCATCGCCACTGAAAATCCACGTCCGCGCTACTACCGTTTCTGCGGATGCCGGTCACTCCCAGCATTTCTCTCTGCGCCACCGGCACGCTGATGTACTGCGAACTGGCGGCCGTGGCCGCAACCCAGTCGCGCAGCGCGTCAACGCCGAGAGGCGTGATTACCACATCCCAACACGGCGGGAAAGCGAGATCAGGAGGGCAGGCAACGCCGCTGCCGGTAATCCAGCCGTGGCGGCGCAACACTAGATATTCCGGCGAGCCGTAATCCTTGTTGGAGATGACGCCAGTGCGCAGCCAGAACAGCTGGGTCGTCTTGAAGGTATCGGAACCGGCGATGAGATCCGTCGCCAGCCGCCGGGTTAGAAAGTCGCGAGGCGAGCAGGCAACCGCGGAGCACAGCAGCGCGAGGATGAGAGCAACTTGCCGTCGTGGCATCCTAGCTGGGGATTGTAACCAAACGCGAGCTCTGATGCGGCAAGAAAGGATGGTCGGCAATCTGACCATCGAATTTGGCAGCCCACCGTCCCGGAATCAGAGCACTGCAGGATGGACACCTGCCGTCCGGTGTCAGGCGGTAATCCTGCACAAAATAGCCGTGGCGCTTGATCAAGATTTCACCGCACTGGTGACAGTGCGTGTCTTCGAGGTCGTCCACGTTACCGGGCAGGTTCCCGGCGTATATATATTTCAGCCCGGCTTTCTTGCCGATCGCTGCTGCCCGCAGCAAATCTTGAGGACGCGTATTCTCGGGATCGTCCATTTTGTAGTCTTTGTGAAACGCCGTCACATGCCAGGGGATGAAGGGGGAGACGCCGGCCAGAAACTCAGTCAGACCTTTCAATTCGTCGTCCGAGTCATTGAATCCAGGAATCAGCAGAGTCACGATCTCCAGCCACACTCCCATGTCGTGCAGACGCTGAATAGTGTCGAGAATCGGACCAATCCGTCCACCCAACTCGTGATAGTGGCGATCGTCGAAGCTTTTGAGATCAACTTTGTAGAGATCTACCCACGGGCGAATGTATTCCAGCACCTGCGGGGTGCCGTTGCCGTTGGAAACAAATCCGGTGATGAGGCCGGCGGCGCGAGCATGCTTGAAAATCTCAACCGCCCACTCGGCGGTAATCAGGGGCTCGTTGTACGTGCTCACCAGAACCTTGGCTCCCTGGCGGACCGCATCCTGTACCAGATCCTCCGGCGAGGCCTGCAATGGCGGGGATACGGCATCCGGATCACGCAGCGCCTGCGAAGTCACCCAATTCTGGCAATAGCCGCAGTGGAGATCGCAGCCCAGCATTCCAAAACTGTAGGCCAGCGCTCCAGGGTAGGCGTGAAAGAACGGCTTCTTTTCGATTGGATCGCACTGCACCCCGCCCACATATCCCCAGGGAACGTACAGAGTTCCGTCCCGGTTATAGCGCACTTTGCAAACTCCCGGCTGACCCTCGGGAATGGGACAGCAGTGTCCGCAGGCAAAACAGCGCACCCGATTGCGATCGAGTTTTTCGTACAGATCGCCCTCACGGACGTTCTGGTAAACGATGTCGCGCAGGGTTGGCACAGGGAACCTCTTTGAATCTCGTAGCTCCGACGCTACTTTCCCTACTTCTTATTGTAAACCTGCTTCCAGCGGGGGGAGAACACCGGGAAAACTACTCGGGAGCCTACTCCGAGGAAGGAACGTTGCCCGCGATCTGGTGGTTACGCAACCAGTCGTTGGCTTGCTGTTGTGCCGCCAGAACCTGGCTGCGAGTCATCCGCGACGCGAGAACTGCGACGCGATATTTGCTGGCTTGATCCCCGCCCGCCTGAGCCAGAACAGACCAGAAATAGGCTTTGGTCAGGTCGGGCGACACCCCTCGACCCGCCCAGTAGTACGCGCCCAAAGTCGCCTGGGCCAGGATGTGCCCTCGATCGGCGGCTTGACTGAACCAGCGAACGGCTTCGGTGTAATCCTGATTGACCTCTTCTCCTGTCGCGTAGCGCGCACCCAAAGCGAACTCGGCGGCGGGGTCGCCATGTTCCGCCAACTTACGCAAACCGGCCAGGTCGTTGATATTGGCTTCGGCAGGCAGACTGGCGGCCTTGGCAACCGTTGGCTGCGGGCGCTGTACCTGAGCGATGGCTCGCTCCGAGCGAATGTGGGTTGAAATCCACGGGGCAATCAGCCAAAGCAACGCAAAGACGAAAGTTGAGATCGCCGCCACCAGAAGAACTTTGTGCAGGGCCTGATGGGGAGAAGGCTTAGCCGCTGTCTTGCTTACAGCGGTAGTTTCGGCCACTGGTCGATTCTCGACTTGCGGCAACCGCACCTTCACCGGCGGCGCTTTCGGCTTTTCAGCCGCCGGGCCTGGAATCGGAGTGCCGTGCCCTAGGGCGGACGTAATATTCCCGGTCAACTGCTGAAGGACACTGATGTCATTGGCATTGAAGGCGTAGGGCTGAGAGGAAAAAACTTCCAGCAGTCCAGCGATCTTGCCTCCGAGACGAATCGGAACCGCCACCATCGAACGAATGCCCAGGGCGCGGCAACCTCCGCGATCGACACGGTCGTCGGTCTCCGAATCATCGCATCGCAACGATCGTCCGGTGCGGACACACTCAGCCGAAAATCCTGAACCTACCTGAAGCCTGGTGCCCAGAGGCGGAGCATCCGAGCCGGCGCTGGCCACACAGATCATCGCATCGCCCTCGGATAGGGCGACCGCGGCGCCGGTGGCACGAGTAAATGTCAGTGCCCGCTCAGCAATTAACTGCAAAGCCGCCTCGCGATCGTACCCGCCTGCCTTCACCTCTCGCTGGAAAAGCGTGGGCTCAGCCAGGCTGCCGCCGTTGCCGGAAGGCTCCGGAGTCGGGGACGCGAACTCACGCCTCCGTCTATCATACGACACCGCAGCAGCGGAAGAGTGCTCCGACGAATCCTCACTCTCGAACGCCCATGCGCGGGCGTGATCGTAGGCGGTCAGGACGTTGACAAAAAGCCATTCCTTTAGCCGGCCCAGCGATCGACCCGATAAAGTCGGAAAATGAATTCCTGCCCGCCCCGAAGTATCCGACCAGACCACTTGCCCGCTGGTGCGGATTCGCGCCCCCGTCTCCGAAAGATCCAGGCACACATTCAGATTTCGGGCGACCTCCAGTCGAGATGAGGTCTGGACGGACATACCCTTTTCGCTGATGTCCAGGATCTCATTCAGGTCCCGGGTGGTCGCCGAGGAGGATTCGTTCAAGTCAGCGTAGGCGGGACTATGCACCCTGTGGCGCAGACTGTGTCGGCGCTCCCTGATTGGTTTGGATTGCCGGACGGCGTCAGCCGGCTTGGGCCCCATGGGTTGCATACAAAGTTCTTAACATATTAACCCAGACCGACGCTGTGGATGGATGGGCCTTATTCGCGAGCTCTTCAGGCTCCCTAATCAGACTGAAATCCTGCAGGATGACTGTTGCGTGGGATTGGTTCAGGCCATCTTGCGATGTGGCGAAAGCTGTTGAGCGGAGAGCCGGGAGATGGCGGCCACCATCACGCTGGAAAGCAGCTGCATGGTAGCTACGTCGCGCGCAGCGAAGGCGTACGGAGCGGCGGAGAAAACCTCGAAAACGCCCAGCGTCCGGCGGAAATGGCGCAGCGGGGCCGCCAGGATGGAACGCACACCCAACCGATTGCAGGCGGCCAGATCCACCTGCGGATTCTTCTCCGCATCATGGCAAAGCATGACCTCGCCAGTACGAACGCAATCGGCCGAAATACCGGAGTCAGACTGGAGACGAACTCCGAGGTCGGGCGCGGTGCGGCCGGCGCGAGCACGGCACACCATCTCATCGCCTCTGCGCAAGGCGATCGCTGCGCCACCCGCGCCGGTTAGGGCTTGCGCGCGCTCAGCGATCACGCTAATAGCGGGTTCCAGGTCGATTTCCGCGGACAGCATCTGCAACGCAGGCGTCGAGGCACATCTCGCGTGGCTCCGCCCGGGAGCCAGCGAAGCGAAAGATACCGGCAGATGATCCTCCGCTTCCGGCGTGGAAGGGGCGGGCACGGTGCGCAGCAGGTCGCGCACCAGGCGATCGAGCTCCACGTCCGCGATCAAATGCGCAGTCTGCTGGCCACGCAAGGATCCACCCAGCACGCGCGAGAGCCCAATTACCGCCTGACTCCCGCACGCCAGACAATACGGCGTGTTGTTTTCGCTGATCAGTTCGCAGGCCACGCATAGTACAGCGGTTTGCAAACCAAGAAAGTGAGCATCGCGTGCCTTAGCCCAATCCATCGTGCTGAATTCTCCTGACGTCGAGCGAACTACAAAATAAACGCAGCACAGGCGGGCCAGAAGTGACGCGGCTGGTTCAGCCTGTGGATAACTGTGCCCCGACAGGCGTCACGACGACCGTGAAACGTGCGGCGCGCGTTCGCGCGCTACCTTAAGCCACCTCCTCATCATCTGAAAACTCGACCTCCCGAGGTCTGTTACCTGTCTTGCTGAACATCATGGCCGACGCTCGGATTTTCCAAAACCTCGTTCCTGGCAATCCGCTCGCATGGTATCTCTCTGGCACATTTCCGTCCCGCAGGCATCGTCGAGGCCTCCAGTGATTGAGGAACCACGGAACCGTGGAGCGGCTGCGGCCTGAAGACAATCTCACTGTGGAGCAGACATCTGAATTCGAAAACACTGCGGGATGCCCCCTTGATCAAGCCAATATTTTGTCACGTAACATGCCCTGAACGGAATGATCGCAATCGGCGGCGGACATCACCTCGTGTCAAAGCGGAGCTCAATTAACTCCCGCGTTTCATCGGCAGCGGGTGCGTACCTCCACTTCGTGACAGCGTCTTGCGCGGCTTTGATCAACAGCGGGTTTCCGCCGACCGACTCGATCGATTTGACCGAACCATTGGGAGCAATTGTGGCCCGGAGCTTCACGACACCGGAAATATGCGTCCGTTTGGCCAGATCAGGATAGACCGGAGTCACCTTACTGACGATGTTGCGCCCCTGCCGGGAAGTTTCCGAACCCTGGGCGAACGCAAAATTAGCTGCGACCGCCAACAGCAGCAAGCATAAGAGAACAAAGCGACGGCCCATTGAGTGAGTCCAGAATCAGATCTTTTACCGGAGTGAAGCAACTCGCGAGCCCCCTCCGGAGGTGCAACAGTCGGAGGGGTGGAAAGCCCCGCGCGGAAAACTTCACATCCGGCTAAGAGACACGATAACGACCGCGGAGAAGTGACACCAAGTGACCGAGGTAACGCTGCAGGGCGTCACGAGGAGACCATCGGGTACGTGGTCCGCATTTAGGGCACAAGCGCTGCTCGCCGACTGGCCTTATCAGTTTCTAGAAGACTGCCATCTATTTCGTCTCGGGGGTGCGGAAGAGAAAGACACAGGGATTTGGACATCGAAGAAGGTAGTTCCGATAACCGCGCGTGTCCCAATAGCTCGTTCGAGCCATTCTGTCCCTCTAACGATGCTCTATACTGGGCGGCACATTCTTGTTTGGGACTTTGGACTGCCGTTGACCACAACGAGTCCGGTGTTTTTTGCGGTGAGCAGGTGTTAACTTCTCTGCACATCTCGACTGATTTCCCGATGCCAGATCTGGAGGATCTCCAGGTTTGGAGAGCATCCATCGGGTTGGACCTAGCTGATCGCCCAGTATTGGAAGCAGAAGTATTGATTTGGCGCATTGTCCGGCAAAAGTCCTGCAACCCTAATTTGAACCTGCAGGAAAGCGAACTTCTTTAACTGAAACGAAATCCGAATTAAGAATTTTCTTTCTCAAGCGACTCCAGCCGCCTTCTTCGACGGCGATGCGGGGTGTCTGGATGTCACTGGAGGAAACAGTTCGTGCTATTGGTGCGGGGCATCTCGCCAGCGACACGCCATGAACAGGGGGTGTTGACTATCTCTAAGCTCGGAGAAAGACAAGAAGCCCAGGGGTCACATGTTTCCTATGGAACAGTACGATGAGATAGATCTGGTCAGGACTGCAGAAGTGAATATTTTCCTATGATCGTAAACTTCGCCGAGCGAGCGCACAACCATAACTGGGAACTGGACCCGGTCACGCGATCCTTGCTCGATACCGATTTCTACAAGCTGCTGATGTTGCAGTTTATCTGGAAGCTGTACCCAAAGACGCCTGTGTCGTTCTCGCTACTCAACCGTTCTACGTCGGTGCGCCTCGCAGACATGTTCAGACCTGAGGAACTCGCCCAGCAGATGGAACACGTCCGAAGTCTGCGGTTCCGGAAATCGGAACTTATCTGGCTCGCTGGCAACACGTTCTATGGTCAACGCGGAATCTTTGAACCAGCATTCCTTGCATGGCTGGAACGGGATTTCAGATTGTCGGACTACGAGCTGTTGGTCAAAGACGGCCAATTCCATCTTTCCTTCAAAGGTCTCTGGACTGAGACGACGATGTGGGAGATCTATGCCCTCTCCATTATCGACGAACTGAAGACTAGAGCCGCCTTAAAGAAGCTCAGCGCGTTCGGTCTCGACATTCTGTATGCGAGGGCGAAGACGAAGCTGTGGGGCAAGATCGAACAGCTCTGCGGCGTACCCGATCTTCGCGTGGCCGACTTCGGGACCCGTCGGCGCCACAGCTTCCTGTGGCAGGAATACGTGGTCGACGCTATGGCAACGAATCTGGGTGCCGCTTTTACAGGAACGTCCAACGCCTTTCTCGCTCATAAGCACGATTTGGAGGCGATTGGAACGAATGCACATGAGATCCCCATGGTCCTCGCGGCACTTGCACCTGATGACAAGGCCTTGAAAGCTTCTCAGTACCGCGTCCTGGAGATATGGCAGAGCACCTACGAGGGAGCGCTCCGGATCATGCTGCCGGACACTTTTGGGACGACGCAGTTCCTGCAGGATGCGCCAGATTGGGTAGCAGACTGGACCGGCCAACGCATGGACAGCAAGAACCCGTATGTCGCGGGTGACGAGTACATCGAATGGCTGGCGAAGCGCGGGCGGGAGCCTCATGACAAACTGATCATTGCTTCCGACGCACTCGACGTTGATCAGATACTGAGCCTTCATGCCCACTTCGGTGGGGTTCCCGGCCGCGGTATGACCCCTAAGGATTTCCATGGCGCGGGCGACTTTCTCGACCAGCGCAAGTGGAGCCCGGATCGGCGCATTCGATTCAGCGCAGGTTGGGGCACTCTGCTGACCAACGACTTTCGGGGATGTGACCCCGCCGGCGGTAGTGGGTTTGATCCGATCAGCCTGATCTGCAAAGTCTGCGATGTCGAAGGCCGGCCGGCGGTCAAGCTCTCCGACAACTACGCGAAGTCGCTCGGCCCACCAGCAGAAATTGAACGCTATCGGCGCGTGTTCGGCACGGCCGGAGTTGCGAATGCCCCCCTAGTGACGTGAGACCAAGGTCCATACTCCTTGCTGTGGAGTGGGAAGTACAACATTACGGTGGACGCGGTTCGCGCCGAGGTTCGTCCGGACTCCCAGGACAGAGGGTCGCTTGGCCAAACCAGATTTCCGCTCGGACGTGATCGACCGCATTGCTGCGCTGCATTGGCGAGCCAATGGATGCGGCGGGCGTGACCGTATTCCTTGCATCCAGCGCAGCGTCGCTCATCACGGCGAAACTATTCTCATCGATGGTGGATGGACGAGTAGGTAGGCGAATACAGCACCCTGGTTGGGACGGCCCGAGGCGGGTACCTAATTGGCCCGTCGCCGCACTGGCGTCATTGGAACCTCCGATTGCGCTGGGCGCCGCCTCCGCATTGCGCGTGTTGGGCCAATGTCAATCTCCAGGTCTCGGATTGTGCGGCGAAGCGTATTCCGGTGGATGCCGAGTTTCTCGGCAGCTTTGCACTGATTCCCTCTTTGATCCTTGAGCACTGTGAGGATGAAAGCCTTTCGAAACTCTCGCACCGCTTCAGAGCATCGCACGCCGGCTCTATACATTTGCGAGACAACACTCTCTAGTAGTTCCTTCACGGCGACTTCTCCTCTTCCGAACCAGGTGCATGAGGTTGATCGCATCCACCACCACAGACTTAGGAAGGGTTATTGAGCGAGGAAGATCTTAAGGAATGAAAAGGCCGTGATATTGGTTACGCCCTAGCCGCTCGCTCCTGCGAAGAAGCCAACAGCGTGGAGGCATGCACCATCACGGCCCCTGATGTAATCACTGCTTTCGCAGTTCCAAACCCCAACCACTCCTCGCAGAGTTGTTGGTTTTTTCGGGTTCGGCTGCCCGGCAGGTCGCCCTACCAAGCTGATCACCCAATCTACTTCGGACTGGCTAATTTTATTTGAGCCAACCCTTTCGATCGTCGACGGTGCGAAAGTTAAACGGTTAGCCGATGGTTGTCAATGCCGCTTTTCGGTGCAAACCATGAATACGATGGCTCTCTTCTTGAAACGCTTAATCGATTGATTGCGTGCGGATTGTTGCGCGTGAAGATGGCAAAGACCCTGTTTTGCACACGCATTCCACAACCTCCAGTCGCGATGGTTTCAGTTTGCCGCCCCATCGCGGTACGTTGTGTGGCGCGTCAATCCTATGATCTGGATGGGGTATCAGAACGCCCGAAGAATTTTCTTTGAAGTGCGCGCGCCTTCTCTTCTCGCTCTAAATCTCATCCGCAAACCGGAATTTGCGAAACCAGAGCCATCTCGCACAAAGAACCGACCACCAAATTCTGGCGCCCTTGTCTAGCTATCGTTACCATGTTCCATGTTGAAGGCATACTGCTAAGCTTGGAAAATGATCAAACCGCTAGCGAATCCTCATCTGCAGGTGCATGGAATCGTCGAAACCTGCGTCAACGTCGCGGAGATCACTCGTGCGCGCGAATTCTATCAATCGCTGTTTAGTTTTGCGGTTATGGTCAGCGACGAGCGCTTCTGCGCATTGCGGGTTGGTTCGGATGTACTGCTGTTCTTCACCCATGGCGGATCCAACGAACCGGTGGTCATACCCGGAGGCATCATCCCTCCGCATGAGACCCGCCGCGAGGGGCATCTCGCTTTTGCCATTTCCGCTGACGCGGTTGAGGCTTGGCGAATACGGTTGCGTGAGCGCGAAATTGCACTTGAATCGGAAGTTCAGTGGGATCGAGGCGGCACGAGTTTGTTTTTCAGAGATCCGGACGCCAACCTGCTGGAGCTCGCCACTCCTGGCGTTTGGCCGAACTACTGACTGTTAAAATTCCTGCCCGCAACGCAGTCGGAAACGTGGAAAGGTTTGACTTCGACATCCAAGCGTGAAACCTTTCGACGTTCAAAGCGTCCCTACTCGCCATGAGTCCCGGTTGCGCCCTGCGGCTTCTTCCCGGTGCGCTCACGGACCTTGTCGCCGAAATCCGTAACCTTATCGGTGATGTCGGCTCGAGTTTCTTCACCGCTGCTGGGTGCAATTAGCAGGCCGATGCCTACCCCGATGCCAACTCCGATCACCAGAGCACCGATTGTGCTAAATATGTGGGAATCTCGTTCGCCACGAAGAGCGTCGGTGGCGCGGCTCACGCGGTCGGACGCGGTGTCATACGTGTCCCTGACTCTATCCTTGATGTCGTCAGCATTGTCCGGCAGACGTTCCCGCAAGGAATCAAGCACATTAAGTCCGGTATCGAGCAGGACGCTAAAAAGTGGTTCTCGCTTTTTGAATCTCATGTGTGTGTGTCTCTCCTAAGATTGTTTTGCTGGTATCGAGATGCGGAAACGGGGTGAGATGTTGGCAGAACGGGTTAATCTTCGACGAGCCGCAAAGCCTTTTCTGAAGCCCCTTCCAACGGGACGGTCACCGCCCGGACAAGTCTGGACGAAATGTCTAGGTGGCCGAAAACTATGAGCGCCTGTCGTCACTCGTGGCGCTTGTGTTCTCAGGCTTTGCTTCGACCGTGACCTCCACTTTGTCACCCTGTTTCAACTGGACTTCAACGCCATTTTCGTCGGTCAAGCTGTTCTCAACACGTTGTTCCTTATACAGATGATCCGCCCCCTCGACGGCGATCTGTGCTTTTTTTCGGGTTCGCCGGGAAAAAGAGATTTTATGATCTTCTCGACAGTTCCGGGCGGGGTCGTATTCGGCTTCTCAGTCATGGCTCCTTTGGGGTCGTACATGTACAGCGAGTGATAAAAAAAACTCTATCATTTCGGTGCGTCGAAGTCTGTTCAAAAACGCTCAATTCGACCATTCATCAATCCGTTCATTCACAACGTTGGCGGGTATTTTAGGAGATGGCTTCTAGCCCTGCCGCCTCAGCGGCCATTCAATTTAGGCAAACTCTCGACTGGTCCTGGCGGGATCTCTGCTAGTTGTTGACGAGGACTGATTCCGAGTTTATGGCTCTCTTTCCGGATATGCCTTCCAGTCGTGCCAAGACGCCTCGGCAGTCATTCCTGTCGCATTGCACGGCAAGACCACCTTTTTGATCGCCATTCGCCCAGGTTACACCAACGAAATGATTCTCGGATCTGCTAGAAGCCGTTAGAGCTCCGGGTCCTGATGGAAACACGCCACCGACAACGGCGCTGCCGACTCTCCTCTGGACACGCTGTCCGTAGGTGATTTCAGTGATAGCCGAGGCCGGTATTTTGGCAACTTCTGCGTTGTCCTTCAAAAACCGGACTTGGTTTGCATCGATATACACTTTCAATTCAGTACCAGCCCTAGTATCCGACAATGAGCCGGCGTCATACTTGACGATGTAACCGTTGTCTCCAGCAAGCACCGCAATAACAACCGCGAAGCAAAGACCCGCAACAAGCTGATGTTTCATGATTCCCCCTGCCGCTCCTAGGACCTGCGTTGGAACCTGAGCCGAGTAACGAAAAACGATGGCAGGGTAACGGAATGGTGTCAATTTCATAACTGGGTAGAGACTCTGAGTCAGCAACATGGGCCTTGCCCCTTGTTCAGCGCAGATACGCTCGGCGAGGAACACGAAATGGTCTGTGCCGAGCTTCGCCGACTAAAAGTGAGAAGCGCGACCACGACAAGACCGAATGACTCAGATTTTGAGACTTAACATTTCTGACCTCCTGAAAAAAGTAAGCGGCAGGCAACAAGATCAATGGATGAAAACAATGATGTTCTCGGACACACATAAATTAGCTCGTGCAAAAAAATACTCGAATATCGCATTCGAGGACGATCCCAAATGTTGTCTCCTTACGGTGTGGTATTCGGCGGGTCAGCCGCACTCTTCGAAATGCGCGCAATTCACGCACAAGATCACTTCCGAGTTGCCGATAATAGGTCAATTGTGCGGCCCGTTTGTCCTTGCCGCTATGGCGTGATTAACAATCTGCGGCCTTTTGGGTCGCGCTGCCAAACATTCTCAATATCCGCGAGCCGCACACGTTCCGTTTCCAGACGAAGATCCCCACTGGCAGCATGCGCCATAACCTGTTGCAAAGCATCGACCAGAATGTCGTGAGGTGGAATCCCTGCAGTCCCGAGAATGGTCAGCGCCGGGGTTGGGCAGGGCAGCGGCGGTCTCATCATCGACACCTTCGGGGACCGGGAACGAGAATGCTCGGCGCACGACCGCGCGTTGTGCCATTGCACCGTAAGGGACTCGCGCTCCGCCGAAGAACACGCGCTGCCCGTCGCTGAGATGCCCCACACCGTCTGTGCCGCACACATAAGGAAGGTCGCGCGGACCGGCATAGTGGAAGCCGCTGGCCAGTCGTCTGTCGATCGGTTTCAGCGACGCGGCGTGAACCTGTACGATGCCCTCGCCGTCACCAGCGGTTGGCTCAGGGAATTGCTCGTACCGCGGCGGTTTCCCTAGCGTGTGCAGAACAGCAGCATACATCGTCGTTCCCTTGCAACCAACCTTAGGAAGTGGAGGCCGCAACCCTGCTTTCTGCTTTGGCCTCCGCTTTGACTTCGAGTCGAACGTCACAGAGATCCCCGATCAGATTTGCTGCCCAGCGATAAATGTTTTGCTCCTTGACCACCTTGCGCATACGTCGCATGCGGGCGGTTCGTTCTTCAGGCCCTATTTCCAGGGCATACCGGATGGCATCAGCGGTGCGTTCGATATCATAGGGATTCACCAGCACCGCATCACGCAGCTCACGAGCGGCCCCGGTAAAGCGGCTGAGGATCAGTACACCTTGTTCATCGTCGCGAGCGGCGACGAACTCCTTGGCAACCAGGTTCATTCCATCATGCAAGGACGTGACCAGACAAACGTCAGCAGTCCGGTAGTAACGCTCAATTTCGACATGACTATGCTGCCGGTTTAGGAAGATAATCGGCTTCCACTTGCCAGTCTGAAAGCGCCAGTTGACGCGTTCGGATTCGGCTTCTACGTCGGCAAGGAAGTCGTGATAGCGCCTTATGTGCGTGCGGCTTGGAGCGCCAATCTGCACAAAAGTGAACTTCTCCCGATAGATAGGGTATTTCTCCAACATCCGCTCAATAGCCAGAAAGCGCTCCAGGATGCCCTTGGTGTAGTCCACTCTATCCACGCCCACTCCCAAGAACAGGGCCTCAACACCCGCCTCCTGCAATAGAGCTACCCGTTCCAGGTAAGTGCTCTGTTCGGGCTGGGTACGTGAGGTGCTAGTGAACTCGACGCTGATTGGAAATGGCTTCACCGCGGTACGATGCTCCTCACGGTTAACAGCAAAGCGTTCCCAGTCGATGCGTGATTCTAGGGTACGATCCACGGTTTGCAGAAAGTTTGTGCAGTGCGACTGAATATGGAACCCGATCAGGTCGGCACCTAACAGACCCTCCAATAACTCGCGCTGCCAGGGGCAGATTCCGAAGGTCTCAGGGTTAGGCCAGGGGATATGCCAGAAAATGGCCACGCGTGCGTCCGGCCGCGCTTTTTTCACCAGACGTGGCAATAGTCCAAAGTGGTAGTCCTGGACCAAGAGAACCGGCTGTTCTGTGCCGGCCATTTCTTCCAGTACTGCTTTTGCAAACTTCACGTTCGCTTTGCTGTAGTGCTCCCAGTCCGATACGCGGAACATCGGCCGTGTATGAGCAATATGACAAAGGGGCCACAGGCCCTCGTTGGCGAAACCGTAGTAATAACCCTCTTCTTCCTCTTTCGTTAGCCAGACTCTTCGTAGCGTGTACTTCGGTTCTTGGGGAGGGACACGCAGGCGATCGTGCTCATCGACCATCTCTAGGTCTGCATCGCCATTGCCGTGCGCAACCCATGTCCCGTCACAGGCACAAAGGACCGGCTGCAAGGCCGTTACAAGTCCACTGGCCGGAACAATGGCCTGGACCGAATTACCGCGTCGAATGTGGCTGTAAGGCTCTCGGTTGGAAACCACAAACAAGCGACTGTTGCCAAGCTTACCTCGCACGTGCAC
The DNA here is from genome assembly GCA_963801545.1 of Terriglobia bacterium. Classification (GTDB taxonomy): domain Bacteria; phylum Acidobacteriota; class Terriglobia; order Terriglobales; family Acidobacteriaceae; genus JAIQFF01. The sequence goes on from CAWDFF010000013.1 coordinate 30,993, forward strand.
AGAGAGTCGTTCCGGTGTCCAAACCGATTCTCCGGCTTCGCGTAATTGCGCTTCTTTTTCCGCGGCTGAGCGGGCCGCCGTCAGGCTTTCCGCCAAGGTCTCCATCTCTCTCGCTAAGGGTCGTAGCAAATCCAAGTCGGGCATAGCGGCACGAACGCCGCCAACTCTACCGGTCCGGAGAGCTTTCATCCACTGCGCCGCCCGAGCAATCGGCCCGGCAATGCTCCAGCGGACCATGAGGAGCGTAATCAACGCGATCAGAACAACCTGTACCAGCACCCGCAAGAAGGTTTCGCGCCACACATGGGCGCTTTGCGCGTTAATGTAGCTGGCGTCGTGCACAATGACCAGTTCCCCAACAACTTGATCCTGCTGGTGAAGGGGCAGCGCATAAATGTGTACAGACCCACTAGCTCTGCGAACAAACTGGCTCTGTTTCTTGTTCTGTACGATTGCCTCGGGAACCGCGATCGACCGGAGCTGCAGACCCTGCGTTAGCCCCGAGGATTCTGCAATGGGTTCCAGTTTCGTATTGAAGACGGCGACTCCGGCCAAGTGCTCCCGATTGCTAAACCGCTCAACGACCCGCTTGAGTTCTCTAAGCGATCCTTTGTCGAGCTGAGGCTCGATATTGCCGACGAGGCTCTCCCCAAGGACCTCAGCCCTGCGCTCCAATTCGTTCCGCAGGCCTTGCTTCTCCCTACGGACCTCGTAGTACGTGGAGAACAGCGAAACCAGAGTAACGCCCAAGATGAGCGACACAATCAGGCGAACGCTAAGCAATCGCACCTAACCTCCCGTGCTATTTTGAGTCGTCTCGCTGTTAAATTTCGGTCGAACTTCGAAGCAGCTTACCGAATCCCCTGGCAAGTTGCGACACGCCCTTTTTCGCTCACGCCATCGGCACTAGCTTCCTACATACCATGCTTTGCGTTTAGGCTCTTGCAGCCATATTGTAAGCCTACGGCAACCTTGCGCACCTGAGTGCCCCGGGTGGAAAACCTCTTTAAGAAGGAGCATCTTTAAGAAGGGGGCATCTGTCTTACGATGATGAAGACAAGAATGGTGCGATCTGAACGAAACTCCTTCCTTTGTGGTCCATCAGCTTTAGAATGGAACTACGGTGAGCTGATCGCCTTCCTGATGGGTGCGTCAATGAAGCGAGAGTGGAGACATGTTATCTGTCTGGGGCTTCTGAATCTTAGTTTGGTGCCGGTGTCGTCATCTCTCTTGCAGGCCCAGAATAAATCTCAGAACAAGGTTGAGAAAGAGGCTGCGCCGATGAGGCTGAAAGTGGGCGACACTGCTCCAGACTTCACCCTGCTTGCCTTCGATCGGAAGAAACTAAAGAAAATATCGTTGCAGGATTACAAAGGAAAGAAGAATGTCGCCTTGGCGTTTTTCGTCTTCGCCTTCACCGGTGGTTGAACCCGTGAAATGAAAGCTCTCCAGCAGAATCTCATTAAGCTGGAGGGCGCGGACACCCAGGTTCTGGGTGTGAGCATGGACAGCCCCTTCTCAAACTTTGCCTTCGCCCAACAAAACGAAATTAGTTTTCCCATCCTGGGCGATTGGGGAGGCCCGGTCACCAGCCAGTATGGATTGACTCAGACGTTTGACATCCAGGGTGTTCCGATGGAAACCGCGAGGCGCGCAACCTTCCTCATCGATAAATCAGGAAAGATCATTAATGAGCAGGTTGACGATGCTGCCATCGACCCGACGCAGACGGTGGAGGCCTGTCAACGCCAGAAATTGAAGAATTGAGGAGAATCAGCCGTCAGAAGAAAAAGGGGAATTGGGGACAAGATGACTATTCGATTGTGCAGTTTGGAAAAGATCCTTTTGCAGCTGCGACGTTATCCAGCGTTATAATGGGATTCAACAAATGAACATCAATGCCTCCAAAGGCCCAACCGCCAGAGTTGGGCCAATTTTTCGACCTACCCAGGACCCTGCTATTCCCTGGGCTGTTTCTTTGTCGCGATTGATTTCGTGATCGAGAGCACTTTCTACCTCACCAAACCTCGACCCCACGGCTGAGTAGCCGGCCATGCTGGAATTGCCCTCGGGTAAAGTCTCGTTAGAGGGTCTCCGGTCCTTTCCGCGGGTCTCGAGCCGACGAGCATTTGAGCCCGGAATTCATATCACGATTGCGCTTCTGCTCGGGACTTAGGACTAAGCAGGCCACGCACGGTCCCGAGCAGTTGGGCTCCTGCTTGTCCTGCTTCGCGGCTTGAGAAGTCATTTTCCAGTTCAACGACGGGAAGACACATGGCGGCTTTTCTAAACCTTTCCCAGATCTGCCCTGGATGGTCCGATGGTGGGTTAGGACCAAGAATCACCAGCCTTGGTCGCGCTGCCGTAAGCAGGATTAGCGCATCATGGATATTGTTGTTGGTTAGCGGGTTGTAGCCCCCGCGAAGCAGCAACTCCCGGAGATATGCTAGGACATCAGGGGATCTGTCTACGCACAAGATCGGAACCTCGGACGGGGTCACCCTGGTGCTAGACGAGGTGCGCTGATAAGAGGCTGAAATTGCCTCTAGCTGGGTTTCATGTGTATCAAACAACGTAATCAAGTTTGTAATCCTTAAGGTGTGATGGATTTCACGAGGAACGTTGCAAAGTTTGATATCACCCCCCACGGCCCGAACGCTGGCAAGAAGACGCACTAACATCCCCAAGCCACTGCTATCGATGAAAGTCACCTCCCCTAAATGCAAGACGATGTCCCTGCTTTCCGGAAGAAAGTTCTTGATTTGTTCGCGAAGAGACTCTGATTGGGGGCCGGCGACTATGCGGCCACAGCAGGTGATCAGGACGACGCCACCAATTCTTCGGGTTTCAGCGTGCATCCGCACAAAATCCCCGTCCCGCGATTCAGAACCTCTTGCAGGTTGGCCGAGCCGGGGACCGGTCGTCAAACTTTCTGCCGCCGCCTCCACAGTGGCATAGAGAGTCACGATTTGATCCACGCGTGTCATTTTCAGGGTCTGCTCCACGATCCCGTGCGCTCCAACGACACTCAGTTCGCCACCTGCTTGCTTCACCTTGCCAGAGCACATGACAAGAGTGCCCACTCCAGTGCTATCCAGATATTTCAACTCAGAAAAATCGAGGATGATCTTCTTCTCATGCCCTTTCAGCAGATCTTCGACCTGCCACTCCACTTCCTGGTGCTCGCGGCCCAGCGTGATTCTGCCTACCAGCCCTAATACAACTACATCGGCACCAACGCGCCTCTTCTGGATGCTGAGGGACATATCTTTCTCCTTGTTGCTTCGATGTGCGAGATTGCCAGGTTGGGCAGCCCTGGAAAGGCGACGACATTTGATGATTCGACGGCTTCTGAGCTGTTGTTCGGGATGAAAGGTGCGCGACTCACGACAAACGCCTATCGGCGGGTATGCGGCCAAGGACTCGAACCGAGGGGCCGAAGGATACTCACCTGAACCGGCCCGCGATTCAATAGTGGAATTGGAGCGATTCTTCGGGCCTATGCCTATCCGGGCGGATTCTGTCCTTATTCAGGTGATAAGTCAAGACTACCCGTGTCGCAGAGGAGACTGGGCACAACGGCCGAAGTCTCTGCCTCAACCTCGTGTGTCGAACGTTAACCTTTCCAGCTGATTGATGGCCTGGTAGAGCTGTCGGTTAATCGTCGTTTCGTACCGCAAGTGAAAATTGGAGACCTCTATTGTACACTCCCTGTGGGAGGGAGACCGCTCCTCTCAAGTCATCGACATCGGGAAAAATATCCGACGAGTGTGCGAACCTGACGCAGTAGATCCCCCAAGAATTGCCTTGGGAATATCGGCCTTCCGGTGTGATATCTGTGATTAATTTCTGGTTTGCTGACCACTCGCTCAGGACGGGTTCTTCCGTGGTCGGTGACGTGGCAAAACAACTGTCCGTACCGAACTCAACGCGGATGCCTCCCTTTCTCCATCGGTTTCGAATCGAGGTATCGAGAGATGTCAAATGACCAGGGGGGCTGATTGGTTGACGGCAAGATTTCTTCGGGTGTTCCGTAGCCACGATCATAAGCCTCGTCCGAGACCTCACAGGCTTTCGTTTCTCTCCATCTCCAAGTGCTAACGACCGGCAATCCTCTGCAGCAGCAATAGAGTCTGTATTCCTCCGAAGAGCCATACACCGTGGGAACCAGGTAGGATCCATTGCTATAAGGACTGAAGGCAATGAGATACCGCGTTAGACACTTCGGACATTCCACACAATGGCGAATACGCAACATAAGAAATACCCCGATGGAGACTAGTGGTACACCGATCGATGCTTCTAGACTGGTTCCGGAAATGGTCGGAAGCAATACCCACTTGACTGGATTTGGACATAACCATTACGATTCGAGGAAATGAAGAGGGTAGCTTCCGGGATTCTCCCTATGATCACGGTCAACCGGAAGGCCCCGAAGGCTCTTCATCGGCAGATCTATGACGCCTATCGCGCGGCAATTGTCGATGGAAGCCTCCGGCCAGGGCAACGAATTCCGTCGACCCGAGTGCTTGCCTCCGAAATTTGCGTTTCGCGCTTTCCCGTTCTCAATGCGTACGCCCAGCTTCTTGCGGAAGGTTATCTCGAGAGCCGCGTGGGCGCAGGAACCGTTATTGCCAGTTCCCTTCCAGACCAACTGACGTCGAGCGAGCCCGTCGGCAGCACCCACGTCCCAACCCATTCTGGACCGCGGTCGATCGCGAGGCGCTGTTCGACCCTTCCCCGTGTTGATTGCTTCCCATGGCTGCAGAGTTGGGGAGCATTTCGTGTAGGGCAGGTGGCGTTCGACCAATTTCCGCTCCACGTCTGGTCCAACCTGGTCGCGCGCCGTTGCCGAAGTATGGACGCGCATGCATTTCATTACGGCGATCAGATGGGCTCCGTGGCTTTCCGCGAAACGATCGCAAACTATCTGAAAACCGCGCGGTCGTTGCACTGCGAAGCGGAGCAGGTCATGATCGTCGGAGGTTCCCAGCAGGCGCTTGAGATTTCGGCTCGGGTCCTCCTCGATCCTGGGAATAGCGTGTGGGTGGAACAACCGGGTTACCGCTTGGCGCGAGATGTCTTTGCCCTGACCGGCTGTCATCCCGTGGCCGTACCGGTTGATAACGAAGGTCTGGATGTTGCCGCCGGCATCAAGCAATGTCGCAAGGCGCGAGCCGCATTTGTTACGCCCTCTCATCAATTTCCACTGGGCGTAACCATGAGCGCCTCACGCCGCCTGCAGTTGGTGGATTGGGCACAGAACTCGGGCTCCTGGATCATCGAGGATGACTATGACAGCGAGTTTCGGTACGAAAGCCTGCCGATCGCATCCTTGCAGGGGCTCGACTCCAACTCTCGCGTGATCTACATCGGGACGTTCAGCAAAGTCTTGTTTCCGTCTTTGCGTGTCGGATATATCGTTATTCCTTCGGACCTCATTGAGCGTTTTCACGCCATCCGCCGGGTCATGGACCTTGGCCCCCCGAGCTTCTATCAGGAAGTGCTCTCGGACTTTATTCGGGAAGGGCATTTTGCGCACCACATCCGAAGAATGCGGGTTCACTACGGCGAGCTAAGGAGTGCGTTGGTAGTCAGCCTCAGCAGAGAGCTGAGCCCTTTGGTCGAGGTCCTCGGGGACGAAGCTGGCATGCATGTGGCGGTGACGCTGCAAAACGGGAGTCGCGATCTGGAAATCGCCGAGCGAGCCGCCCGCCTGAACCTTTCGCTATGGCCGCTGTCTCCTTCCTACATGGGCGAGGCGTCGCGCCAGGGCTTCATCCTGGGTTTTGGCGGTACTAGCTTGACGGAGATTCCAAATGCTGTACGCAAGCTCCGCAACCTGCTCGCCATGAAGTGAGAAGTCCCGAGTTGTAGAACGTGGTCATGATCGAAATCTGTTAAGTGGCTATTGGCGATGCATGCAGGTAGACATGATGATTCTAGATTGCGGTCGTCAGTGAGCCGACAGCTGTCTTCGGGACACACCGAACTCCGGAGACACCGAACGTGGACGAGCGGACGGTGACGACTTCAAGATAGCGCACGGATCTCAAAAGAAGTCTGTGTTCGTCGAAGTACCGTTCGAAATGGCAAATTCGATGCAGGCCGGTCTTGTAGCTTCGTCCTCCGCGCACCCGCGCCCTTTTCCGGCCATCGTTGTCGGTGGTCTGATTGTCGGCGCGGTGGATCTTCTTTACGCGATTGCCGTGTACAGTCCTCGCCACCCCATTCTCATTCCGCAGACCATCGCTAGCGGTATCCTCGGCGCTAAGTCGTATAGCGAAGGCACCTACAGCTCCGTGCTCGGAATCGTCTTGCAGTTCGTAATCGCGCTCGGTGCGGCCACGGTCTACTATCTGGGCAGCCGGCGACTCAAATTTCTAGTCAGTCACGCCGTTCCTTCCGGCCTCACTTACGGCGCCCTGGTTTACCTGTTCATGCATATTATCGTGTTACCACTCTCGGCTGTCCCGAAGGGAGACACTCCATTCGTTTACATGGCTTTCGAGTTCGTCGAGCACTGGTTTTGCGTCGGCCTGCCTATCGCGCTTTCCGTGCACCATTATTCGCATTGAATTCCCGACGCCCTCGCGCTACGTAGCCATCACAAAGTGTTCGAAACAATAGATCCATCGCCGGTTGCGGTCGCGCCTGCGCGCCCTACGCGTGTCCGACCTGAATTATCCCCTAATGATTTGGACAGTGCACCGACAACCGTTTTTCGGGCCTGAGCCCATAGTCGCAGAGCTGAACCGCGTTCTGATCGAAAGGCTCTGAATGCTTTTCTCCATCGCGGGGTCTTGGATCGGTAGTCAAGACCTGAGTCGATCGAGTCGGGCTCTGGAACTGAGCGTGCGGTTCTTGTCGGATCACGGGCAAGCCAGAAGTTGGCATGGGTGCCTGTATAACCGGTTGGCCGACTAACCGGGAGTTGATCGGGCGGTCGATCTTGCCCTTTTATCAGAGTGTAAATGGGAATCCGCTTGCATCATTCCGTCTTGCTTGACATGCTCCGCAGCTCCGAGCAGCATATTGCCGCAGTATGGAGGTGTGTCATGGCAACAGGCAACGACCCTATTCTCGATAATCTAGGAATGGCCCACCTGGGCAGCCCGAAGGTATTGCTGGGGAAAAGAGGTCACGGGATGCTCGGGGAATTCAGAGATTTTGCAATGCGCGGCAGCATGCTCGATATGGCGGTCGGCATCATCGTCGGCGCAGCCTTCGGGAGAGTTGTCAGTTCTTTCGTCTCCGACATTCTGATGCCCCCGATTGGCCTGTTCTCAGGCCACTCGGACTTCTCAAATAAATTCATCAACCTCTCGGGGCATGCCTATGCCACCCTCTCTGAGGCGAAAGCTGCGGGGGCGGCCACGCTCAATTATGGTGTCTTCTTCAATGCTCTCTCCGACTTCCTAATTGTTGCCTTCACGGTATTCATGCTTGTCCGGCAGGTAAATCGACTGAAGAGCGAACAGGAAGCATCCGTCCCGTTGATGCGAGACTGCCCATTCTGCTTTTCTACGGTTGCGATCAAGGCGACTCGCTGCCCGCATTGCACGTCCCCTCTAGCCGCGACTTAAGTCGGGGTTCCGAAATGGACATTTCAGGACCGTATGACACAAGACCACGGGCGTCTGTCACACTTTAGTTGATTCGCGCGGTAGCGTACGAAGGTCAATTCTCGCTGGACCGATTCTTATTTCAATCGGAGTGCCGATGCGAACCAGGGATATTCCTGCGGCCCCACGACGAGGGCCGCGCCCTGTTCGAGCTGGCCGCCCGTTAAGGAGGGGGAGAGTGTCCATGAATGAGCAAATTCGCGAACTTAAGCGTTTTAAGTATCGGATCGAATAGCTCGGCCATCACGTAGGTCACGAGAAAAGAGAGGCCGTAGAATTGTGCCGGCCTTGCATCCAGCCACTGCATTGCCCAACTCGTCAGTGGTTTTTGAATAGCCTGACGATTTGCCAGCCATGCCAGGGAGATTCCAATCGCACCACCTGCAAGAATGTCGGTCGGATAGTGCGCTCCGATATACAGTCGGGGCAGGCAGATCATTGTTGTGACATAGACGAAGGCGAACCAGCCCGCTCGCCGGCAGGCCAAGAAGATTCCGGTCGCCAAGGCGAAAAACAGCACGGCATGATCACTGGGAAAGGAACTCGCGTTTACCCAGCCGCTTGGGTCTTCGCCAATGGGCGCGCGAAACAGAAATTGTGTCTCGTTCAACGGGCGGGGACGAAAGATCAACCGGGACAAAGTCCAGGCAATCGCCAGAGCCGGGACACTAGCAATCATTGCTGCCAGCAAAGCTTCGCGCTTCCTCCGAACATCTTCGCTCTGAAACCATAGCCACCAGATGAGCGCGAAAACTGCTGCTCCCTTGAACGAGTTATAGTCGCTAAGAAAGACCACACTTTGGTCGAATCTAAACGATCGTTGAGCGAACCCATTGATAAAAGACAAAACCGATAGGCCAAGTGAATTCATGTTTTACCTCTTCGGAGAAACCTAAAATATAAGGGGATGGAGCGCTGCCGAATCGCTCGGCTTGTTCGTTCGCCATCTTGAAAAAGTACCGCAGAAATCAGTACATGGAAATGTAGCCTCCTCATCCGTCCAGCCATTCGGCCGTCGACAAGGTACTTCTTATATGCGCCCAGACCGCCCATATTACCGAACCCTCGGGAGAGTGTGAGCTCCTGTACTCCACGGCCTTCCCGGGTCACGGCTGGGTTGACCATTGTGCTTTCCTAGCGATACGATAAGACCATGAACAAGTCAGAGGCAGCGGTACAGTTAGGACGCCTCGGGGGCAAGGCCAGAGCCAGAAACCTCAGCCCGGAACAGCTTTCCGAAATCGGCAAGCTGGGTGGCAGCAGCCGCAACCAAAAACTCAGCGCGGCCCACCGCAAGCGGATTGCAAAAATCGCAGCACGAGCACGATGGGCCAAGTACCGGGCAAAGAAAGAGCAGAGGTAGGTACGGGCTTAGGCCCGGGAGCAGGCACGGGACCTTGTTTTCACGCCTTGCAGGTTTGCCAACGCAGGCTAGTGACTGTGACGAACAGGGAATTTCAGCAGCGCTCATGGAGTCTTTGCCTGCCTGAATTACGCGTTCCCGATCAAAGCCCTTAGCGCGTAGAAACAAGCCGCCCCCGGTTTTTCTCACTGTTCTGGGAAGGGAAGCGGGGTCTACAATTCCGCCCTGCCCGGGTTCCAAAAGGAAATCCCAGTTAAATAGGAGAAAAACAATGAACGAAGAAACTAAGAAATAAGAAAAAAGAAGATGAAGGGAACGTGGGAACCCCCAGCGAGGAAACATCGGCGTCCGCGTTGCCGGAGTCAAACCTAGAGGCGGTGGTTGGGCGGGTAAAGTGACAGTTGGCGAGATCACCGTCACAAAGACGACGGACAAAAGTAGTCAACTCTTGTTCTGAAAAACGACAGAGCACGATTAATTGAACAAATTTCTCAGGAGCATAAGCCATGAGCGAAGACAACGAAAAAGAAAACCAGAAGCAGCGTGCTCGGAAAAAATCCACCGCGCAGAGGCCGCCCTGGAACGCCGGTTTTTTAGACGTTGAGTTTCATATGGCACTGCAGGGTGTGGAATTGCCTTGACCTCTCAGCGCGCGCCCTTGGTTCCATAACCGCCAACTGGCCATAGGCCAAGAGGTCGGCGGTGCGGTTTACAAGAGTCGAGAGGCTACTCTTCCCCCGTCGGCAGCCATTCAATACTCTTCACAAACTCCCGACTGATTCGAAGCAGGATTCTCCGCCCGAATCTCCACCTTGCCGCGTTCCTATCGTGGAGGGATAGTTCTGGCTGATGCCAATGCGTTCGGCAAACTCCGCCTGCGTGATTATCACCTCGCATTTTCCGGATGCGGAGACCAACACATACCCCTACGGCCGTCTGGGCGATGAAACTACTCGAGTTCGGCCGGATCTTTGGTGCCCGTTTTTTTGATTCAATGTGTGTCTTCCCCGTCAGCAACCAATCCAGACTTGCCAAACTCCCGGCTGATTCCGACCCGGTTGCTCGTGAAATGATCCACAAGATCACGGGTCAGAAAGATCAGAAGGGCGGTCACGACTGGGTGAATTGCAATACAGGGACAACGTCCACCGTTCGGCGGGCGCAAGCCAAGTGCAACAACCGTGAACCACTACGGTTTGGAAGTCGCGGGTGGCCGTTCGCAGATCGTAGCGCGCAAGAATCCGGGGTTGGCGGTTTACGCCAAATCCAAGTCAATCTTCTTCGTAGTGGTATCCAGCCTCGCGACCCGAAAACTGCGGACCTGTCCTGGACGGACACCGTCGGGTTTGGATGGACCTCCCGCGGCACCGCCCTTCCAGCGTGCTTGCAGCATGGAACTCAGCAATGACAAATCGGGATTCGATCCGGCTGGCGTCTCTTTTTCCGCCCGTTTCGCGGTAGCCTCCACCGGGATTCGCCACGTGCCCTGGATGCCTTCGCCCAGTTCTACGCGCACCTGTTGACCCGAAACCTCCAGCACGCGGCCCGAGACGACGTCGCCTTCCTGGCGTTCGGCGATGTATTCCTCGATGCTGGTCGGAGTCAGTTGCTTCATCCCAAGCTTCAGTCGCCGCTTTTCAGTATCGATTTCGAGCACCTGCGCCTTTACCAGTTGCCCAACCTTCAGAATGTCTTGCGGGTGACTGATGCGCTTCTCGGCGCTTATGTCACTGATGTGAATCATGCCCTCGACACCCTGGGAAAGCTGCACAAACGCTCCGAATTTGGTCAGGCTTGTCACCGACCCTTCGATCACCGAGCCCACCGCAAACTTCTGTGCTACGTCCGCCCACGGGTCGCCCAGCGCTTGCTTCAGGCCCAAAGAGATGCGGCGCTCGTCTACGCTCGCACCCAGAATCACGACTTCCACGTTCTCGCCCGCCTTAACTACGTCGCTGGGCGTCCTTACCTTCTTTGCCCACGACATTTCCGAGATGTGGATCAACCCCTCAATCCCGGGCTCGATTTCTACAAACGCACCGAAATCGAGTACGCGCGTCACAGTGCCGTGAGCACGTTCGCCCGCCTTGTATTTTGCCGCCACCAAATCCCATGGATCCGGCTCAAGCTGCTTCATGCCGACAGAAATACGCCGCTTCTCGGCATCAATCTTCAGAACCCTGACTTCGATCTCTTGCCCCACCGAAAGCACGTCCGCCGGCTTGCTGATGCGGCTTCTGGAGATGTCACTGACATGCAGCAGTGCGTCCACCCCGCCAATATCGATAAACGCACCATAATCAGTCAGGCTGCGAACCGTGCCCTGCACCGTTGTGCCTTGCTTGACCTCCGTGTAGCGGTGCTCTTTCACCGCGCTCTCTTCCTCTTCGGCAACGACGCGGCGATCCACGACCACGTCTTCCTCTGCCGCGTCGAGCTTGATAATCCGGCAGCGGATCTCCTGTTCCGCCAACTTCTCCATCTCGGCTGCATCGCGGGCCCCGCTACGCGAAGCAGGCATGAACGCCCGCACTCCCACGTCCACGCTCAGGCCACCTTTGACCACGCCTGTTACTGTGCCCACGATCGTCGTCTTCTCGGCAAACGCTTTCTCCAGTGACGCCCAATCCTTCGGCCGCTCAATCTTGCCGAGGGTAAGCTCGTAGTAGCCTTCTGGATCACGACCCTTGATCGAGACCACCAGCTTGTCACCGACCTTCACGGCTTCGCCGGGACTTTGGAATGCTGCTAGCGGCAGGATCCCTTCGGTCTTGAAACCGATGTCGACAAGAATCGAATCGACGGTAACGGCGATCACCGTGCCTTCACGGCCTTGTCCGGGTTCCGCAGGCTTGCGCGATTTGCTCTGCTCGAATTGGGAAAGAATGTCTTTGAACGACTCGTTAGGTTCGTTGATGGGTCGGGATTCCGGACTGCTTGGATTGGGCATGGAAGATCACGCTCTCGCGGCGGCGGCGTCTCGACTAGGATAACATCGTGCTTTTCGCTGCTGCGGAGGTCGAGGAGGGACTATGTCTGTCAAGGCATCTGGGCGCCCTGAGTCTCGACATAGATTGCGTAGAGAGACTGGCTCGCGGTCATGAACAACCTGTTTCTCTTGGCGCCGCCGAAACAGAGGTTCGCACACGTTTCCGGAAGGTGAATCTTCCCGATCAGCGTGCCGTCGGGTGCGAACACGTGCACTCCGTTGTAGCCTTCCCCCGCCCATCCGGCAGCGGACCAGACGTTTCCGTCCACGTCGCAACGAATACCGTCGGATGAGCCCGGCGACATATTCACAAACAGCCGGCCATTCTTCAGTCGCACGCCATCCACGTCATAGACGCGAATCGGAAGCGGGTCGCCGGGGTGTTTTGGAACTCCCGTATCCACGATGTAGAGCCTTTTCTCGTCGGGAGAGAAACACAGACCGTTGGGCCTATCCATGTCGGTCGCGACGACGGTCGCCTCGCGCGTTTTCGGGTCGAGCCGGTAAACGTTGGCGGGCAACTCGAAGGGAGCTTTGTGTCCTTCGTAGTTCGACATGATGCCGTAACCAGGATCGCTGAACCAGATGGCCCCGTCAGAATGCACCGCCAAGTCATTCGGCGCGTTGAGCTTTTTGTCCTGAAAACTATCCATCAGCACCGTGATCGTGCCGTCGTATTCGGTTCGCGTTACCCGGCGCGTGTCGTGCTCGCAGGTGAGCAGCCTGCCCTGTCGGTCCCGATAGTTGCCGTTGCTGTAGTTCGAGGGGCTGCGGAAAACGCTGACCTCTCCGGTCTCTTCGAGCCATCGCAGCATTCGGTTGTTGGGGATGTCGCTGAAGAGGAGATACCGTCCATCCGCAATCCATACAGGCCCTTCCGCCCACCGCGTGCCCGCGTATAAGCGCTCGACCGCAGCGTTGCCGACCTTGTATTTTGCAAAGCGCGGATCAATCACTTCCACCGCCGGATCAGGATAGACCACTTGACGGTTCCGTTCTTGCTCCTCGGCAAGCGCCCAAGGTTTGAGGGCAAGCGCCGTCGCGGCGCCGGCTGTAACGTTCATGAATGTGCGTCTCTGCATAGGGTCTCTCCAGCTGGTGGGAAATTCCAGTACGAGGCACCTTATCACGGCCTTTCCTGCGTCGGAATAACTGTTCCCGCTGACTCTGGGGCTGTGTAGTCGGTAAACAGAAAACAATCCGCGTTCCTTCCGAATTGCCGGTTGCCGGAACGATCCTACATGTATCGTATTTCACAAAAAAATGAGGCGTTACAGTAGCGGGTCTTTGAAGTCCAATGAAGGCGCGGCCGGAGGACGCCCGCCGGGGTTACTTTGGTAATCAGCGACGGTCCTCCGCGGCCTGCTCAATGAAGCCAGTGGAACCTAGCACCTCTCGGCTCTATTCATAGGCTGTCACCTCACGCGCGTGTCGCATCGCGCCCGATGAGGTCACCGCAAACGCGGTACGCGCAACCTCGTAACCCACGCTGCAGAGAAGGCAGTCCGTCCCTTCGTGACCAGAATCATTGCATATGGTGACGGGGGTCACAGCTGCATGCCCACGCTCGTGGCTAAACTATGTTCCTCCTCACCCCCTACTCTTCAGGAAGGGGTCCTTTGTGAATGCTCCCCCAACAATTAAGCGTGGACGCTATATGAACGTTCTTACCATACAAACTCTAATTTCATCTGGAGATCCTAATGGTCAAGACTAGGTGTGGAATGGCGGTGTTGATCGCCTTGTTTTCGTTTCCTCTTGTTTCAATGTGGAAAAGGTACATCTTCACTTCTTCACTTCCCTCGACAGCAACAGCAACACCAACAGCAATAGCAACACGGTCGCAGCTTTCATGAAGGTGGGGTTATGACAGATCGAAGAGGCAAAACCCTCGTAGAGAGGACCCTGGGCTTCCTTAGGAAACGGAAGGAGAAGAGCCAAGCCGTGCTGTGCCCTCTGTCCTCGGAAGACCGCTGTCCATTTCTAACGGACGGACATCCCAAGCGGCGGGCGCAAGACGTGCGCGGCGCGTCCCCGTTGGCGTGCCGTTTGCTGTTCACACATCCCGAGGTGGAATTATGACTTACGCAAACATCCCTATTGGAAGCACTTCAGCAGCCATTCACATGTTGGCTAGAATACTGGCTAAGTTATGCTTTTGGAGGACGCGATGAGGCTTCGTCCGTCGTGCTTAACGACCTTGCCGTATTGCCGGGCAACCGCTTTGAAGTGCTGAAAGTGAACCGAAAGGGCCAATACAGCATCCGCATCAATGACCAGTGGGTGAGATCTTCGACCTGCAGCGTGCACAGGAATGGACGGCGGCGCTAGAGAAGTGGTGTGCGTCGCAGCCGGACCTCGTTCCCTTCCGCGGTCACTGCCTGGTGCGGCGAGCTGAACTTTTGCAATTGCACGGCGCGTGGTCGGATGCTCTCGAAGAGGCACAGCGAGCAAGCGAATGGCTCTCGCGTCCGGCACCATACCTTCCCGTCGTTTTCCCAGCCCGTGTCAAGGAATACCTGCTCTTCGCCCCCGCCGTCACTCGGCAAACCTGTGGTAAAACCAGGTCTTCATCAACTGAGTCAGGACCACATAACACACCAGTATCACCGCCAGCAGCAACCAGTACCGGGGTGGAAGTGCGACAAATCCGAGCGCACCGGCTAGGGTCGAAACCGTCAGCCCGGCGCCCACCCCGACGATGATTACCGAAGTGAGGATGAGTGGCCAACTAGCCCAGCTCTGGAGAAATGGGATCTTGTCGGTGCGGATGACGTGAATGATCAACGTCTGGGTGAAGAGCGACTCGACGAACCAGCCGGTGTGGAATAGGGCCGGGTTGTGCCAGCAATTGAACGCGTACAGCATCATGAAGAATGTCAGGTAATCGAAGATCGAGCTGATCGGCCCGATAAACAGAATAAAACGAAGAATCCCGCCAATCTCCCACTTGCGGGGCTTGATCAGCCAATCGGTATCCACCTCGTCGGTGGGGATGGTGGTCTGTGAGAAGTCGTAGAGGAGGTTGTTGGTCAGCACCTGAATCGGCAACATAGGGAGGAATGGCAGGAACGCACTGGCCCCCACGACACTGAACATGTTGCCGAAGTTGGAGCTGGCTGCCATCTTGATGTACTTGACGATGTTGCCGAAGATGCGCCGGCCTTCCAGCACGCCTTGCTCCAATATCAGAAGGCTGTTTTCCAACAGGATGATGTCGGACGACTCCTTGGCGATATCTACCGCGCTGTCCACCGAGATGCCCACATCAGCGGCCTTCAGGGCCGGAGCGTCGTTGATGCCGTCGCCCATGAATCCCAGCACGTGTCCCTTACTTTGGAGCGCGCGGATGATGTGTTCCTTGTGGGCTGGGGCCAGCCGGGCAAAGACGCTGGTCTTGGTAGCAGCTTCGGCCAGCGCAGTCTCGGTCATCCCCTCAATCTGAGAGCCGAGCAAGAGGTGCTCTACCGGCATTCCCACTTCCTTGCAGATGTAGGCAGTTATTATCTCGTTATCGCCAGTGAGGATCTTCACGTCCACGCTCAGGTTGTGGAGCCGCTTCAAGGCCTCCGTGGCGCTGTCCTTTGGCGGGTCGAGGAAGGCCATGAAACCTAGCAGGATCAGGTCTGACTCATCCTTGATCGCATAAACGGGTTCGTCCGTCGCACCCGGCATTTGCTTGTACGCGAGGGCGATCACACGGAAGCCCTGACCGTTCAGATCGTCCGCCAACAACCGGCGTTTGGCGTCGTGCTCGGGCAGGATCTCGATAACCTCTCCCTTGACTTCCACCCGAGTGCACAAGCCGAGCACTTCTTCGACGGCACCCTTGCAGATCAACGTGTTCAAGCCGGTCTGATCTTCCACCACCACCGACATCCGGCGCCGCACGAAGTCGAACGGGATCTCATCGATCTTGCGATACTTGTCTTTCGCTTTCAGGCGTTCCTGCAGCTCTTCATGGTCGAGGATCGCCTCGTCGAGCAGGTTCTCCAGCCCGGTATGATGGTAGCTATTCAGGTAGCCATACTGCAGCACCTTCTCGCTGGGATCGCCGTTTGCGTCCAAATGCTTTTCGAGTACGATCTTGCCTTGGGTGAGGGTGCCGGTCTTGTCAGTGCATAGCACGTCCATCGCCCCGAAGTTCTGGATCGCGTTCAGACGTTTGACGATTACTTTCTTGCGCGCCATCGCCAGGGCACCTTTGGACAGGTTGACCGTCACGATCATTGGTAGCATCTCGGGGGTGAGTCCGACTGCCACTGCCATCGCAAACAGGAAAGCTTCCAACCAGTTATGTTTGCTCAGCCCGTTGATCAGGAAGACCGCCGGAACCATCACGGCAATGAAACGGATCATCAGCCAAGTGAACCGGTTGACGCCTTTATCGAAGCTGGTCAGCTGACGCTGCCCGACGATACTGGCAGCCAGCGATCCAAAGTACGTTTTGTCTCCTGTATGGATGACCACGGCCGTTGCGGAGCCGCTCTCCACGTTGGAGCCCAGGAAGCATATATTGGGCAGTTCCAGCGGGTTCTGAACGTCGGCGGACGTGGCGTCAGCTTTTCTCTCCACGGGTAGGGATTCGCCGGTAAGGGCCGCCTGATTCAGAAACAAGTCTTTAGCGGAAAGCACCCGTACGTCGGCTGGGACCATATCGCCGGCGGCCAGCCGAATGATATCGCCCGGCACCAGCATCTTGAGTGGTACTTCGGCTTCCTTGCCATCGCGCACCAACGTAGCCGTGTTGCTGACCATCTCTTTGAGCTTTTGGGCGGCGTTGTCGGCCCGCATCTCCTGGAAGAACCGCAACACCACGCCCAGAACCACCATCACGAAAATCACCGCCGTTGCCCGCAGGTCCCCAGTCAGAAAAGAAAGCACGCCGAGCGCCGTGAGCAGGAGGACTAATGGATTCTTGACGTTACTCAGGAGCCGCATCAGGGCTGATTGACGCTTCTCGCGGGCGATCTCATTCAGTCCGTACTGCTTCAAGCGGGAATCGGCCTCCGCCTGGCTCAAGCCGTCTAATCGTGATTCAAGCTCTCTAAGGACGGTCTCGGTATCGGCGCACGCCTTTTCCAACAGTTGAAACGAATATTGCGCCCCGTTCCCGCCAGGAAGGTTACCTGAGAGGCGTTCAGTGTCTTCTTTGAAATTCCCACTCATGTCTTTGCTGTATGACTTTGTTGAGAGATTTACGAGTCAAATCACCGGAGACTGCCACAGTATTTGAGCGGCTTCCAGAGGAACCGCAACACTATCGTCGTTCGGCATAATCCGCGCCGTATAATCAGCTAGTGGGCGAGCCGCTGACACAGCCGCGCTGTAAACGTGGCCGCCCGACGCGCCGGCCATTATAAATCGGGAAGAATTCGGGTCGGCCGGAGGCAATCACTCTCCATGAGTCCGCGGGGTAACCAGCAACTACGCTTGATGTCTCCACAAACGGATTCCCAGCCCGGTCTAGTTTTTGGTTTCTTGTAGTTGGTACCGTTTGCCTCAAGGAATCTCCCGATGGGCGGCGTTCGGCGAACTCCTGCCGCGTCATATCAAGGCCGCGCATCTCACGGATGCGGCGACCCACGTCATGGCCGGTTCGCTCGGGCTGACCGGACGCTGGGTCTGACTAGTTCCCTTCTCCTCGCAATATCCAGTCCACGCTCCGATGAAAGCGCTCGGACAGTAGCAAGAGCACCTCTAAGCTCGGAGAGTTTTTTTTCCTTCCCATTTTCGAGAGCTGTCACGATGCGCGACGTTCGCTGCTCGATGGTGAACCTTGATCCCGACTCAGCAAGTCCG
>CAWDFF010000014.1:0-39282 GCA_963801545.1 Terriglobia bacterium
GAGCTACGCTCGCCCGCCCGGACGTGGGCGTCCTGGCCTACGTGGTTTTAGTAGCGCCGGCGTCCCGCCGGCTGTCCCGAGGGCGTCCCGCCCTCGGCGCGGTGGGGAGCACGCCGGCCGCCGCGGCCTCACCCCGCGCCGAGCGTAATCTTCAGCTTCCTCGATTTCTCATCCACGCTGTTCGCCAGCTTTTCTTTGTGCGTTTCCAGCTTCCGCGCCAGCGGTTCACTCGACAGCCCCAGGATCTGCGCCGCCAGGATTCCCGCGTTCGTAGCGCCGGGCTTGCCGATGGCCACGGTCGCTACCGGAATGCCGGCCGGCATCTGCACCGTCGCCAGCAAAGAATCCATACCTTGCAGCGAAGTGGACGGAATCGGCACGCCGATGACCGGGAGCGTAGTGTGCGCGGCGATCACGCCCGCCAGGTGCGCGGCCCCCCCGGCTCCCGCGATGATCACGCGAATCCCCCGCGCCGCTGCCTTGCGCGCGAACTCAGCGGTGCGCTCGGGAGAACGATGCGCTGACGTGACGTCCATTTCGTACTCAATTCCAAACTCTTCCAGCGCCTTCGCCGATTCCCGCATGATGTCGAGATCCGAATCGCTTCCGATCACAATCGAAACTCTAGGTTTTGCGCTCATGAATGTCCTTGAAATAAGAAACTGGAAACCAGAAACCGGAAACTATTTCTTCAATGCTTTGGCCGCGATGTCGGTGCGGTAATGCGCTCCGTCAAACCTGATTTTCGAGGTTGCCTCGTACGCCCGATTCACCGCGGTCTGCAAATCCGCCGCCCGCGCCGTCACTCCCAACACTCGTCCGCCCGCAGTAAAGTACGCTCCATCGTGCCGGGTCGTGCCGGCATGAAACACCTTGACACCCGCAACCCTACCGGCATCGTCGAGGCCAAGAATCTTCTTGCCAACTTCAAAGGTACCGGGGTACCCGCCGGAAGAAATCACCACGCACACCGAGGCATCCTGCGACCATCGAAAATCCCCTTCGCTCACCCGGCCCTCGATGGACGCTTCCAGAGCTTCCACCAGATCGCTTTCAAGCCTCATCAAAATGGGCTGGGTCTCGGGATCGCCGAAACGGCAATTGAATTCCAGCACCATGGGCCCGCGCGCCGTCATCATCAGACCGCAATAGAGGATGCCCTTATATTCCGCGCCTTCCGCCTTCATTCCTGCCACCACCGGCCGCGCCACGTGCTGCAACAACCACTGGGTCATCTGCTCGTCCACGATGTTGGCAGTAGAATAAGCCCCCATCCCACCCGTATTCGGACCGGTGTCGGCATCTCCAATGCGCTTGTGATCCTGGGCGGCCACCAGCGGCGCCACTCGTTCCCCGTCGCTCAACACCAGAAAGGAAAGCTCGTCCCCGGTGAGGCACTCTTCCAGGACCACCCGCCGCCCCGCCTCGCCCAGGCGTTTCCCGCTGAACATCTCAGCCGCGGCTGAGGCGGCCTCTTCCTTCGTCTTGCAGATCACCACGCCTTTGCCCGCCGCCAGCCCGTCCGCCTTCACCACCACCGGCGCATGAAAATGCGGTAAGCCTTCCAGAACTTCGTCGATGGAATCGCAAATCGCGAAGTGCGCGGTGGGAATGTGATGCCGCTGCAGGAACTCCTTGGCGAAGCTCTTGCTTGACTCCAGTTGCGCCGCCGCCTTACTCGGCCCGAAAACGCGCCAGCCCCGCCGGGTAAACTCATCCACCACCCCGAGGGCCAGAGCCAGTTCCGGCCCGACGATGGTGAGGTCCGGACCGACTTGTTTCGCCACCGTCACCAGCGAATCGATACTCTTCACATCTGCGGGCAGGCACTCGGCCTCTTCCGCGATACCACCGTTCCCGGGCGCACAATACACCTGAGAAACTCGCGGAGATTGCCGCAGTTTCCACACCAGGGCGTGCTCGCGTCCGCCACTTCCTATGACCAGAACTTTCATAGCTGGAGACGACAAGGTTAGGGGGACGTGCGGACGATGTCAAACGGGGAAAACAGATTTCAGATCGCGGATTTCAGATTTTAGATTCTTCCTGGTCTCGGGGCACTCGATTTTAGAATCTGCAATCCAGAATCTTCAATCTGAAATAGCGTTAACTATGCTTAACGTATAATGTTCTCTGCATGATTACCGTCTCCAAAGAGGACTATCTCAAGGCCATCCTGGAGGCCGAAAGCGAAGGCGAGATTGTTATCTCCGCCACGCTGGCCCACTGGCTTTCAGTTTCGCCGCCCGCGGTCACCATGGCCCTGCGCCGGCTGAAAAAAGATGGCCTGGTTCGGGTGCAGAACAGCGGTGAGGTCAGCCTTACGGCGGCGGGGCGCAAGATCGCGCGCAAACTCACGCTGCGCCATCACCTTATCGAGCGTATGCTGGCCGAGATTTTCGGTATGGAATGGTACAAGGTCCACGACGAAGCGGAGCGGCTGGAGCACGCTGTCTCCACTGATTTTGAGGCCAAACTGCTGGCCAAGCTGGGCCGCGGAGGCGCCTGTCCTCACGGCAATCTCAGCGAACTGGAGAGTCCCACCAGCCGGCGCCGCCGGGGTTTGCTGCTGCTCGCCCACGCCGAAGCCGGAACCGGGTACCGGGTCAGCGGCATCTACGAGCGTGACCGTCGTCTGCTGGAGTTTCTGGAGCAGCGCGGCATCCGGCCGGGCGCTCAGGTTCACGTCTCGGGGCGAAATTATGACCACACACTGACCCTGGTCACCGACGCCGGCACGGTCTCCCTGGGTGGGTCAGCGGCCGAGAAAGTCTGGGTCACGGCAGCAGACCGCAGAAACCGACGCAACGTCATCCTACCATCGTCTTCCGCCAAGCCTTCAAGCCTTGCACAAAAGTAATTAACCATGGTTTACATATTCGTGTACACTTACGCTAATGTTGTCGCCGCCTGAACCTCAGGTTCTGTCCAGCCCGGAAACCTCTGCGGAGCCGGGATGGCGGCATGCGGTCAGCACTCCCAGTCTGCCCGAGATCTACCGCAGTCTGCCCATCCCGCAATCGGCGGGCTTCCTGCGCAAACTTCTGGCCTTTGCCGGACCCGGCTACCTCGTGGCCGTGGGCTATATGGATCCCGGCAATTGGGCCACTGACCTCGCCGGCGGCTCAAAATACAATTACACGCTTCTTTCGGTCATTCTGCTTTCCAATCTGATGGCTGTTTTACTTCAGACCCTGGCCATCAAACTTGGGGTGGTGACCGGGCGCGACCTGGCCTCCGCCTGCCGCGATCACTACAGCCGCCCGGTGTCGTTTGTGCTGTGGATCATGGCCGAGGTCGCCATAGCCGCTTGCGACCTGGCCGAAGTGATCGGCTCCGCCATCGCTCTGAACCTGCTGTTTGGTATTCCGCTGCTGTTGGGCGTGTGTCTGACCTCGCTCGACGTGCTCCTGATTCTGTTTCTGCAGCAGAAGGGCTTCCGTTTCGTCGAGGCGCTGGTGATTTCCCTGATTGGCATCATTGGAATCTGCTTCGGGTTGGAGATTTTATTTTCCAAGCCGAGCTTGTTGGCTATTGCACACGGATTTTTCATCCCTTCGGCACAGATCATCCGTGATCCCGGCATGTTGTACATCGCCATCGGCATCCTGGGGGCGACGGTGATGCCGCACAATCTGTATCTACACTCGGCGCTGGTGCAGACGCGCAATTTCGCACGCACTCCCGAAGGCAAGCGCGAGGCCATCCGCTTCGGCACCATCGACTCCACCATCGCCCTCACCTTCGCGTTGCTGGTAAATGCGGCCATTCTGATTGTGTCCGCCGCCACGTTCTTCCGCAACGGATACAACAACGTGGCCGAGATCAACGACGCCCACAAACTGCTCACCCCTCTGCTCGGAGTCACCGGGGCCAGCACCATGTTCGCCCTGGCGCTGCTCGCCTCCGGCCAGAACTCCACCCTGACCGGCACCCTGGCGGGTCAGGTCGTGATGGAAGGCTTCCTCAACATTCGCTTGCGTCCCTGGCTGCGCCGTCTGATTACGCGCGTGGTGGCGATTATTCCCGCCGTCGTAGTCACTGCATTCTGGGGAACAGGTGGGACTGCCAAGCTGCTGGTCTTCAGCCAGGTAATTCTAAGCATGCAGCTAAGCTTCGCCGTCTTTCCCCTGGTGATGTTCACCAACGATCCGCGGAAAATGGGCGAGTTCGCCAACCCTTCCTGGCTGAAATTCCTCGCCTGGGTGGCAGCGATTTTGATCGCAATCCTGAACGCCTGGCTGCTGCTGCTGGCATTCCGCACGTAGGCCAATCACGAATCACGTAGAGGCAGACGTCCTCGTCTGCCCAGCGGAGCAACGCTCTGCAGTTTTTCAACCATGGGACCAGATTTCGATGTAATTCGCCAACTGCCTGCAGCCTCGTATCCTGGAGTATTCTAGTGAGCATGGCGAATCGAAAGATACCTCGCAACGGTAAGAATCAACAGTTTCGATTCAATATTGATACTGAGCGCGAAGCTGATGGCCGCTGGATCGCAGAGATTGCTGACATCCCGGGCGTCCTGGCCTATGGCCGGACCGAAAAGCAGGCCAAGGCAATCGCCTACGCCCTGGCCCTGCGAGTAATTGCTGACCAGGTGGAAAAGTCCAACACAGTGCCTGACTCTATCAGTCTCACTTGCGCGTCGGCGTGACTCGATGGCCCAGCGCAAAGGCATCGCCAAACACACCGGCCTGAAACCGAATGACATCTGAGTGTGACTCTAGGTATGGGAGGTTTGGCTTAAGTAAGTCGGAATTGCACTGAGCGAGAACCGCCCGAGCAATCTTCAGAGCTAGATCGCCAGAAAATTCTCTACCAGCTTCTTGCCCGCCGCCGTCAGCACGCTCTCGGGATGGAACTGCACACCCTCAATGGGAAGTTTCCGGTGCCGCAAACCCATAATGGTGCGTGATCCATCGCGCTCGATGGTGTACGCGCTCACCTCCAGATCGGATGGCAGGTTTCTCTCTTCCACAATCAGGGAGTGGTAACGGGTCGCCGTCATGGGAACCGGCAGACCATCGAAAATGGTTTTGCCGTCGTGCTGCACCTCGCTGGTTTTACCATGCATCAGATGCGGCGCGCGCACCACGTTACCTCCGAAGGCCGCACCAATCGCCTGATGTCCCAGGCACACGCCGAGCATTGGCACCTTGCCCGCAAAGTGCCGGATCAACGGAATGGTGATTCCGGCTTCCTGCGGCGTGCATGGCCCCGGCGAAAGCACAATCCGCTCAGGACGCATCGCCTCCACTTCCGCAGGCGTTACCTGGTCATTCCGGCGTACCTCGACCTCGGCCCCCAGTTCGCCCAGGTACTGGACCAGGTTGTAAGTAAACGAATCGTAATTGTCGAGGACGAAAACCATACGCTGACAGATCGATCTCTAGCTTATACCAGGAGAAAAACCGCTGCCGACCAGCCGGCACAAAAGTGGAGTGTTATGCCGACTGGAGTTCTTTCTCTGCGATCTTTGTGTTGCCTTCGCGAACTTTGCGGTTAAAGTCTTTAGGCTGGCAAAGCCGCGAAATCACCCCACGGGTGCAGATGTCGTACATTCATGTTGTAAAACTTTGCAGGGGAAGGCAAACCGGCAGTGTCCATGCGCATCTCCGCAGCCTGCGGAATCTCGAATCAAAACATGCCAAAAGTACAGTCTTGACACGCCGGACCCGAGACGCCATGCTTATGCAGCCTCACGGAGAGCTCATGGCCGAAGCCGAACCTGAGAAGCGGGCTACCCGCCGTTTTGCGCTGCGGCTGCCTGTGGCCGTCACCTACACAGACAACGGATCGCAGGAGAAATCGGCGCAGACTCGCGATGTCAGTGCGCGCGGCATTTGCTTTTACGTGGATTCGGCAATCGCCCCAGGTTCGGTCATAGAATTCACCCTGACCCTTCCGCCTGAAATTACTCTCACCGAAAGTATTCGGGTGCGCTGCAAAGGCAAAGTAGTACGAGTCGATGATGGCGATGGCAAAGTAGCCGTCGCCGCTGTAATCGACGAATACGAATTCCTCGCTGAACCCTAGAACCGGACTTCAGGCGTCAGACCTCAGACCTCGACCTCGGACCTCGGACCTCAGATCTCAGCCTGCTCAGACCACTCTTGCGCAAGTACCACCACCGCCCACGTAGGGGCCGGGTGTCCCACCCGCCGCAGCCGAGCAAAGCTCGGCAGTTTGCTTGCGATACCCAAAAAGCCGTCTAGTAGTTCGCTCTGTTTCTCTCTCGTCTGTAGACCTGAGGTCCGAAGTCTGAGGTCTGAAGCCTGAGGTCTGAAGCCTGAGGTCTGAACCTGAGGTCCGCCGTCCGAGGTCCGAAGTCCGCCTTCCGTCACTTCTCCCGGGCCAAGCCGCGGTGGTATCGTTCTAGCTACAGAACCCTTTCCTCGAGAGATAACGTCTTTGCCGCGCATCGCCTGCCAAATTTTCCGGCTTTCGCTGCTGGTGGGATCGCTGGGTGCTCTAGGCCTGGCACAATCATCGCCCGCTGCGACCGGACCCAAGCGGGGTTCCGCAGGTATCCTGCGCTCGGTGAAAGTAATCTCCGACGCGGAGGGACCCGCGGTCGAGATCATCTCCAGCCAGCCTCCGAATCCTACGATTGAAAGCCTCGAGAGCCCGCCGCGCCTGGTGATCGACCTGTCGAACACGCGGACGCTGTTGCCGAACAAACGGATCGCGGTCGGCAGCGAGCAGATCAGCCGGGTGCGAATCAATCAGTTTCAGGAGTCGCCGCCGGTAACGCGCGTGGTCGTGGACCTGCTCCATCCCGTGGGTTACAGCACCGACGGCGCCGGCCAGCGACTGCTGGTGCACCTCCACCCCATGGCTGAGGCGAGGCAGGCAATCCCTGAACCACCATCTGTGACTGCCCTGACGAAAGGGGCGGAGCCGGCAGTCGTTCCAGTTGCTTCGGCGAGTTCAGGAGCCGTAGTCGAGGCAGGAAGCCGGATGGCGGGTGATTCTTCCGTGACCGCGGGCGTGGAAACTACCGTCCTGCATCTGGCGCGCGGAGGCGAAGTGCGCGTGTGTCCCGGGACCACCCTGTCAGTCACGACATCGCAAAATGGCAGCGACGTGATGCTGGGCATGAGCACTGGCGCCCTGGAAGCAAATTACACTCTGAAGGCTTCCGGCGATTCGGTACTCACACCAGATTTTCGCATGCTGCTCGCCGGACCGGGCGAGTTCCATTACGCCATCAGCGCCGACGTGCGTGGTAACACCTGCGTCCGCGCCCTGCCTGGAAATACGGCTTCAGTGATTGTTTCCGAACTGATGGGCGATGGCACCTACCAGGTGAAACCTAACGAGCAGGTAGTCTTCCGCTCCGGACGGGTCAACCTGACCGACGCGACCGTGCCCGATGAGTGTGGCTGTCCCGCTCCGCCCATTCCCGCGATGCGTGCCGCGGCCGAGCCGGTGCCGACAGTTTCGGAGAAAGATCTCCCGCCAGCGCTGCACTTGGCGCAACCCGGGGACGAAGCCAAGCCAGTGCCGCCGGCGCCGTCATCATCCGGGATGCCGTTGCGTGAGGCGCCCAGCTCGCAAGTCACGCTCACCGTGTCTCCTCCTGATACCGCCGAATTGCCCGCCCCGGAACCCAGCGCACCCCATGCGCAGGTGGAAGCCCCGTTTGTCTTCCGGGCCACGGACTCGCCCCCCACGTCGGCGCCCGACCTCGATCCAGGCACGCTGCCGATGTCGCATTCCAGCAGCCAGGCCCCCCTGCTCACCACAGCAGAGCCCCCGCCTGAAGACTCGAAGGAACGCAAAAGCGCGATGGGCAAGGTCAAGGGATTCTTCGCGCGGCTGTTCAAGTAGCAGGCGGACTCGGACCTCAGGCGTCGGACTTCAGGCGTCGGACCTTAGACCATCTGGGCGGGCGGGCTCTGGTTAGACGCGAGGGGATGCCCCACCCTCGGCGAAGCTCAGGCCGCTGAGGTAGCTTGGTCGAAACTCGCCACCGCGTCTGAGGTCTCAGGTCGTCAGAGGTCTGACGTCTGGGTCAGAGGTCTGAGGTCTGACGCCCGAGGTCCGAAGCCCGAGGCCTGCTTTTCTACCGCCGCATTGCCTTGGTCAGGGGAGCCACTCTTTCCTTGAACTCATCAGCCATTTCTGCGCCCCGTTCCATGGCCTCTTCGGCAAATTCTTTGGCCTCGTCGGTCCACTCCTCCACCGTCTCTTTGGCGTTCTCATAGGTGCGGCGCAGGTCTTTTCTCATCTGCTTGCCGGCTTTGGGGGCGAGCAACAGGCCGAGCAGGGCACCGGCGCCCAACCCGATCAGCAAAAAGGTCACGGCAGTCCCAGCGGAGCTGCCGCCTTCTGAAGCCTCGTAGTTTCCAGTACGCATAAAAGATCCTTTCAAAGTCGATTCGGTTTGATTCCGTTACTCTGATTTTAGCTGCCTGTCCGCGGTTCGCGGCTTTCTTTCTGGGTTTTTCCGCGTAACCCTTCCGGTTCGGTTCCCAAATCAGCTCAAGCCCGTGTAAAATTGAGCAGTTGACCCCTCGTGTCCGGCGGAAATGTGGCCTGCCCGCCTTCCGTCGGCGATACTGTCATCGCACGACGAGAGTCGCAATCACGCAATAATTTGGCCAAGGAGACTTACCCAGCAATGGCTATCCCCGCCACGCAGCTTCGCCCCGGCATGATCATCAAGCACAACAACGATTTGCATTCCGTTTTCAGCGTCGAGCACCGCACCCCGGGCAACCTGCGCGCCTTCATTCAGGCCAAACTGCGCAATCTGCGGACCGGCGCCATGTTCGAGCACCGCTTCCGTTCTCCCGATCCCATCGAGAAAATCAATGTCGACGAAGTCGAGATGGAATTTCTCTACGCCGACGGCGACAGCTATTACTTCATGGACACGACCAACTTCGAGCAAACCCACCTGTCGAAGGAAATTCTGGGTGACGCCGTGGATTACCTCATTTCCAATCTAACGATCAAAGTCGAATTCTTCGACGGCAAAGCCGTGGGCATCGAGTTGCCGCAGACAGTTGAGCTGACCGTCGTCGAAACTGAGCCCGGACTGAAGAGCGCTACCGCATCCAGCGTCACCAAGCCGGCGAAGACCGAGACGGGCTTGGTAGTACAGGTTCCGCCGTTCATCAACGAGGGCGAAAAAATCCGCGTGGACACCGCGGAAGGCGCATATCTGTCGCGAGCGTAAGCAGAATGTTTAGAGTTAGGAATGCCTTCCACTGAAAAAGCTACACAGGCCCGCCGCTTCCTTGTCCGCGGACGGGTGCAGGGCGTGGGCTTTCGCTGGTTCGTGGAGCGTGAAGCACATGTCCTCGGCATCGCCGGATGGGTCCGCAATAACGCGGATGGCAGCGTGGAAGTCCTGGCTATTGGATCCCGCGAGCAACTGCTTGGCTTGCAATCGCGCCTGCGGGCTGGTCCGCGTGCCGCTCGGGTGGATGACGTCGAGGAACTCGAAGCCAAACTGATCGCCGGCCTGACAACTTTCCGCATCGAAGGAGCCTGGTAAATGCCGAACCCCGCGTCACAGCCATCGCGGCTCGACTGCGAGCCGCTGAAGAAGCTGATCCGCGAAGTTCCCGATTTCCCCAAGAAGGGCATTCTCTTCTACGACATCACCACTCTGCTCAAGGACAAGCTCGGCCTGGCCACACTGATCGATGCGCTGGCGGAACACTACATCAAACACGACATCGATCTGGTGCTGGGCATGGAAGCGCGCGGTTTCATCTTCGCCCCGGCACTCGCTTATCGCCTCAATGCGGGCTTCGTTCCGCTGCGTAAGCCCGGCAAGCTTCCCGCCGCCACTGCGAAGTTCGACTACGCGCTGGAATATGGCACCAACACTCTGGAGATCCATAGGGACGCCATCCAGAAAGGCCAGCGCGTGCTGATTGTCGACGACCTGCTGGCTACGGGCGGCACCGCCGAGGCTACCGCCAAGCTGGCCCACTCGCTGGGCGCGGAAATTGCCGGCCTGGGCTTCGTGGTCGAGCTCGACTTCCTCAACGGGCGCGACCGGTTGAAGGAATACGACGTATTCTCGTTGCTGCACTACGACCAGTAGGACATTGTCCCAGTCTCGACGGCGGTTGTTCACTAAATCGAGAACAGGGAACTGACAACCACGAACTGACAACTGCTCTTCTGAAAACCAGTTCTCAGTTCTGAGATCTCAGTTCGCAGTCGGTGATTATCGGCGCTCGAGTGGGTCTCGGCGGCCTTTTCCCATCTACTCTAAGACCACCAGCCGCGCCGCCTTCGGCAGATAACTCTTCTTCCGGAACCAGTCCTCCATCGCGTCTTTCAGTTCATCGATAGGTACGGCGGTACCGATTTCCATCGCTCCATCGGCTACGGGAAGGGTGTTATCAAACACGCTGGCGTTGGTGAAATTGCGCATGGAAAAACTGTCCAGCCACTTCAGCGGACAAGGCAGGCACCGTCCGTTCTCCTCGTATTCCACGCGAATCCTGCGGGCAAACATAGGTAGCAATTTAACCACAGAATTGATCCACAAAGTTCACGTGGGGACAGCCAGCCTCGTCTGCCCGGCGGGGCGAAGCTCGCGTTCTGTCCGCGGGCCGAAAAGAGTTGCTAGTCGGATCCGCCGGGCCCGATCTGCACCAACTCGGGGGGAGGTGAAGGTCTGGGCGTGAGGTTCCAGCGGTACGGGTTCGCGGCACCGGAGCGCAGCCGGTTCATCAGCGATCCGATGGCGGTTGAGGCGCGCACCAGGTGTCCGATCTTCAGCGGACCCACAACGCTCCTCTTCTGCACATGATGCAGTCCGCTCGAAACCACGCAGCCACACTGGCTGCAGTCCGGCGTGCCGCCAAAAATACAGGGCTCGACTCGGGTAGTCAGGTCAGCCGAGAAGTTGGTCGACATTTTGGAAAAAAGACATTCCTGCGGATTTCTCGGCGGCTCGACCAGAGCTTCTCCGATACCCGGACTCATCAGCAGCTTGGGATAGCTCTCGCGCAGACTGGGCAATTCCCGCGCTACCCGTTGCCGCTCCTCCAGGGTCAGCATTTCTGGTGTGTGCTCGCCCTGCTGGGGGCTGTACAGGCTCACCCATATTCGGTTCACTTCCGGCCGCGCCTGCCAGAACGCGACATACTCTTCGAGATATCCGGGCCGCTTCATCATCGGTCCGGTGATGGTCCAATGGATGTTCACTTCGCGGTCGCGAATGTTTTCCAGGATGCGAGCATAGGTTGCAGGCTTGCGACGCGGGTCGTGATGCTCGGGTAACCCGTCAATGGACACAGCCACCCGGCTCCGGCGTAATCCCATCCATTCGACCGGTATGGGAATGATTCCGCTGGTCACAACCAGGGTGAAAATATTCTGCGCGCTGAGTGCCGGAAGAATGCGGCTGAGTTCGCGGTGCCGGATCATCGGTTCCCCGCCGACCAGCGAGACGTGCCGCGGACGGTGCCTTTCTACCAGCGCCAGAACTCCCGCTACCAGCGCATCTCCACGGAGATCCGCCAATTCCGCAAGCTTCTTCTCGCCTCCCAGGTGCGATTCACCGTAGGCATAACATCCCGGACAGCTTAAGGGGCACTCACGGGTTATTTCGATGGACAGCATCGGGGCCCTGCCGCTGAGGATGCTTCCCCAGGCGGCAAAAAGTTCTCCCACGGTCATTCCAGGACGCGATTGGGACATAATAGTTTCCAGGTTTGGTTTCCAGGTTAGATGCGGTGAGAGGCCTGGGTTATTGCAGAAATGAGAGAAACCAACTTGGGAGTTCGGACTTCCATCGTGCCCGGCCAAGGTCGCCGCCGAAAGTGTAAGCCTAATGGTTGCAGCGGCTTAGGCCTTCGTTCCGGTTGCTCAACTGGGGATGACGAGCATTCCTGCAACTTCTCTGGCAGAATGGAATGTACAAACTATTATTCCAGCGTCGACGACCTAACCCCTGTTCCAGGATGGCTATGAAAACTGCACGTTCGCGTGGGCCACTCACGCGCAATATCCACCTTATCAAGTGGGTCGAAAAAACTGCCGAATTGACCAAACCGAAAGCCATCCACTGGGTGGACGGCTCGCAGGCGGAATACGACAAACTCTGCCGCGACATGGTGGCCACCGGCTCATTTATCAAGCTGAACGAGGATTTATGGCCGGGATGTTTCCTGGCTCGCTCCGACCCCAGCGATGTGGCCCGCGTTGAGGACCGCACATTTATTTGCTCCTTGTCGAAAGACAACGCCGGTCCCACCAACAACTGGGAAAACCCCTACGTCATGCGCCGCAAGTTGAAGGAGAAATTCAACGGCGCCATGCAGGGACGCACCATGTACGTGCTGCCCTTCAGCATGGGCCCGGTGGGCGGACCCATGTCACAGATCGGCGTCGAGCTCACCGATTCGCCTTACGTAGTGGCGAATATGCGAATCATGGCTCGCATTGGGATCGACGTCTTCAAGGAAATCGACAAAGACGAGCAACGCGTTGTGCCCTGCATCCACAGTGTCGGCGCACCGCTGGCCCCCGGACAGAAGGATGTCACCTGGCCGTGCAATCCCGAAAAGTACATCGTCCATTTTCCGGAGACGCGTGAAATCTGGTCGTACGGCTCCGGGTACGGTGGGAATGCACTGTTAGGTAAGAAGTGCTTTGCCCTGCGCATTGCTTCCAACATCGCACGTGACGAAGGCTGGATGGCGGAGCACATGCTCATCCTGGGCGTGGAAGATCCCAAGGGCAAGAAAACCTACGTGGCGGCTGCCTTCCCCAGTTCCTGCGGCAAGACCAACTTCGCCATGATGGTGCCGCCCAAGGGACTGAGCGACTGGAAAATCTGGACGGTCGGAGATGACATCGCCTGGATCAAGCCCGACGCGGAAGGCTGTTTGCGCGCCATCAATCCGGAAGCCGGATTCTTTGGCGTCGCCCCCGGGACGTCGCAGAAAACCAATCCCAACGCGATGGCCACGCTCTCGCGCAACACCATCTTCACCAACGTGGCGCTCACCCCCGAAGGCGGTGTGTGGTGGGAGGGTATGACCGACGAGCCGCCCGCCGAATTGCAGGACTGGCAAGGCAGGGTATGGACGCCGGAAATCGCGAAGGCCACCGGCGCCAAGGCTGCGCATCCGAACGCTCGCTTCACCGCTCCCGCATCGCAGTGTCCGACTATAGACGAGGCCTGGGAAGATCCCAGCGGAGTGCCCATCGGCGCCATCATTTTCGGCGGCCGCCGCGCCAACACCATTCCCCTCATATACCAGGCGTTTAACTGGAGCGCCGGAGTCTACGTCGGGGCCACTCTCAGTTCGGAGACGACCGCGGCGGCGGGTGGAGAACTCGGCAAAGTCCGTCGTGATCCTATGGCCATGCTCCCCTTCTGCGGCTACCACATGGGCGATTATTTCCGGCACTGGATCAAGATGCAGCGCAGGTTGAGCAGGACGCCTCGGATTTTCCATGTGAACTGGTTCCGGAAAGATGCCGAGGGCAATTTCCTGTGGCCGGGATACCGCGACAACATGCGCGTGCTCAAGTGGATAGTGGATCGGGTCAACGGCCGCGCCCAGGGTAAGGAGACGCCCATCGGCTGGACTCCGCATTACGACGACATCGAGTGGAAGGGCCTGGATTTCTCCAAAGAGAAATTCGACAAGCTGCAAGCTGTAGATCGGGCAGCGTGGCGCTCTGAAGTGGTCGGCCACGAAGAACTGTTCATTCTTCTGCACGCCCATCTTCCGCCCGAGATGATTTACGAACGCGAACTGCTGATTTGCAGACTGTGAAGAAAATAAGACCGATGGAGAGACGGGCGTCTCGCCCGTCACGAGTGCTGATGACGCAGGCGGGACGCCCGTCCTCCATTGAAACTAAGTTACCGACTGGGCTTCCGGCTGATTCGCCACAGCCTCCAGATGCCGCAGCGTCTCCTCCACGGTCAGCGAATACATTTCCCGCCCCAGGCCCTCGCCAGACTCCGCCGCTGATTTCAAATAATGTCCGGCAATTTCCACCGCCAGCGTGTCAGTGATTACCCGGCCGGTGCGTTTCTTGTACTCCACCCACGCCGGAAGCGGCAGCGCTACCCAAACCGGCCGCCCATCCACCAGAAACTTGATGTCGACCGCATCCGCGTGACGCGTAGCAATGGCTACAATAAGCGCCTGATACACGCAGTGCAGATTGGCTTTACTCCAGCGATCGACAATATGAAAATCCTGATACATGGTTGTAAAAACTATATCAACCAGACGAGCCGAGCAAACCGGAACCCAACGTAGCGCCGGCGTCCCGCCACCGCCGCGGGAGACAAGCGTACGACGCGTCTTCCAGAGTCTGAATGGCAACTTAAAATCTGCCGGGAGTCGACTGCCTTCACAGCGTCAGGCGCGCAGCGGCGCAAGAATGCAGCCCAGGGCGCAAGCCCTGGGAGGAACAGCAAATGACTCAGCCCTGAAAGGGCGACAGAACAGTCGGGGACAGTCGCCGAGGAATGCACAGGTCCTTCGCTTCGCTCAGGATGACAACGTGGCTGGAGTTGAATCGCACGAGCCAATCCGCCGGTGAATTATCATGTTCGGTCCAAAGCTGATGGCTGAAAGCTGATTGCTGAAAAGCTCCTCATGAAAAACCTGGGCATCCTGCTCTCCGGACGTGGCTCCAACTTCGAAGCCATCGCCAATAACGTTGCTTCCGGCAAGATTCCCAATGCACGCATCGCGGTGGTCATCTCCAACAAACCCGACGCCGGCGGCCTGGAAATCGCAAGGCGCATAGGACTGGAAGCTTTGGTCATCCCCTCCAAGGGAAAGCAGCGGGAAGAGCACGATCGCGAAGTGGTAGCGGCGCTACAAGAGCACAAAGTCGATCTGGTCTGCATGGCGGGATATATGCGCCTGCTCTCGCCCTGGTTCGTGCAGCAATTTCCGCGGCGCATCCTGAATATCCACCCGTCGCTGCTGCCGTCGTTCCCCGGTCTGGAGGCGCAGGAGCAGGCCTTCGCCTACGGGGTAAAAGTAACCGGCTGCACCGTGCACTTCGTCGACGAAGAACTCGATCACGGAGCCATCATCGTGCAAAAAGCCATCGCAGTGCTGGACACAGACGACGAACACACGCTGGCCGCGAGGATCCTGGAGCAGGAGCACGCGGCCTATTCAGAGGCAATCAATATTGTGCTAAGCGAGAAATACGACGTGCTGGGCAGAAGGCTCGTGACCAGACTCCCAGCGAGATAAGCCCATCCGAACCCTGGATCAATCGCGACTGTCCGCTTCCGGCCCAACCAAAGCTAATCCCGTCGCAGCGACCTCGAAGGAATAGGTTCTCCCCGCCCGAAGATTGATAGTGAAGGTGTGCGCCCCACCGACAGAAACCAACCGGTGCACTCCGGCGGGAAGCTCCACGGAGGCAAAACCGCCGTCAGAGAACTCGACAGCGCGACCGTCCACCTTGACTTCACTTCTCGCAACCGGCACTTGTAGCTGGAAGAGTACAGTGGCGGTTCCGTCCCCTTTCACCGCACCCTGGGCCGCAACGGACAAATCAGTCGAGGCAGACACCGAACTGGAACCCTGGGCAAAGCTGGCGGTGATGCTGGTCTGGCCGGCGGCAACGCCGGTCGCCAGGCCTGGTTGAGTGCCTACGTTCTGGATGGTGGCTACGCTGGTGACGCTGGACGACCAGGTAGCATTGCTGGTGAGGTCCTGGTCCGGCCCGTTGCTGAAGTGTCCCGTCGCCTTGTACTGCAGAGTATCTCCAACCGCTATGGTTTGGCTTAGGGGTGAGACGTCGATGCCAGTTAAACCGCTGCCGCCGCTACTACCTCCGCCCCCACAACTGGGCAGCGCTAGAGCCAGGGCAAGGACCAGCGAGGCGCGAAAGAGGATGGCCTGATGTCCGGACATGATTTGGAATCTCCTTGGAACTTAATTCTCGTTAAATCAGGGTTGACTTGGAATTTCCGAGCCCCCAAGCAGGCGGCAATTCTATCCATCTCTTTCGTCATCCTTCAAGACTGATCTGACACGCAAGCTGAAATCTGATCCTGGAACCTGCAATCACCCTCTCCGCCGCTATAATCTTTACCCTATGCCCACGTTCCTCCCGGTTGACGAACAGCTCGCCTACATCAGGAAGGGCTCGGCTGAAATCGTGAAAGAGTCCGAGCTGCGCTCCAAGCTGGAAAGATCTCTCGCTACCGGCAAACCGCTTCGGGTCAAAGCCGGCTTCGATCCCACCGCGCCCGATCTTCATCTCGGCCACACCGTGCTCCTGCGCAAGCTCAAACATTTTCAGGACCTCGGCCACACCGTTATCTTTTTGATTGGCGACTTTACCGGCATGATTGGCGATCCCACCGGACGCTCCGCCACGCGTCCGCCGCTCAGCCCGGAAGAAATCATGCGCAACGCCAAGACCTACATGGCGCAGGTGTTCAAGATCCTTTCCCAGGCGAAGACCGAAACCCGATTCAACAGCGAGTGGTTCGACAAGCTGAAGTCGGCCGACTGGATCCGCCTCACCGCCAAGTTCACCGTGTCGCAAATGCTCGAGCGCGAAGACTTCCACAAGCGCTTCCAGGAAGAAAAGCCCATCGCCATGCACGAACTGCTTTACCCGCTGGCCCAGGGATACGACTCGGTCGCGCTCCAGGCCGACGTCGAATTGGGCGGCACCGACCAGAAATTCAACCTGCTGGTCGGTCGCGAAATGCAACGCGCCTACGGGCAAGAATCGCAGGTAGTGCTGACCACGCCCATCATCGAAGGCCTCGACGGCGTGCAGAAGATGTCAAAGTCGCTGGGCAATGCCATCGGTATCCAGGAACCGCCATTCGATATGTACCGCAAGGTGATGTCTATCTCGGATGCGATGATGTGGAGGTACTATGAATTGCTGACGGATGTTCAGTTGCCTGAGATCGAGAAGATGAAACGCGAATCGCATCCTATGGAAGCGAAGAAGGATCTGGCTCGCCGGATCGTGACCGATTTCCACTCGGCGGAAGCGGCCGCCAAAGCAGGCGAGGATTGGATCAATCGTAATGAAGTTCCGGATGATGCGGAACCGCATGACGCGAGCGTCGAACTGACGCCGGATGGGCGAGTGAGGTTGGACAAGTTGGTGTGGCGAGAGGGCCTAGCAGAT
Source organism: Terriglobia bacterium (assembly GCA_963801545.1). Lineage (GTDB taxonomy): Bacteria > Acidobacteriota > Terriglobia > Terriglobales > Acidobacteriaceae > JAIQFF01. Next base: position 17,134 of record CAWDFF010000014.1, read on the forward strand.
TCGATAACAGACGCCGTTCGCAAGATCAAGCAGGGGGCGGTGAGGGTGAACGACGAAGTAAAAACTGATCCCCTGATTCCGTTGAACATCGACGAACTAATAATCTTGCAAGTAGGGAAGCAGAGACCTAGGGTACTCCGCGCCAAACCAGTGGTCGGATTTAGAACGAAAAACGGATAAAACCCGAGTGTCATCCTGAGCGACGGCTTTGTCTTCGCTTGCGAAGACAAAACGAGTCGAAGGACCTGCTGTTCTTGCGCTGCGCCTCCGCTGGGTGCACTATCCGCTCGGTGCAAAATGCACAGGTCCTTCGTCGCTGGCCCTTCGCAAAGCGAAGGGCCAGACTTCCTCAGGATGACAGATCGCTACGGCAGCAGCCCAAATACTCCCACGCTGTTGGTCGTCCCTACGTACACCTTCCCATTTACGACCATGGGCGTGATGAACTTGTTGCCGGTTCCGAATGTGTCGCGGCCGCCGCTGGCCTGGTTGCTGTTGTACAGCTCGTGCAGGTTCGTAGCGTCGTAGGCGTGCAGGACCGCAGTGGAGCCGTTTTCCGCCGCCCAGACGATGGCATTGCTGGTTCCGTTGGCGGAGATGCTGGGCGTCGAGCCCGGATAGGGAAAACTATTGCTGCTCTGAAAGCTCGGGCTGGTCGACAGCTTGGCGCCGGTAATCTTGAACGCCTTGATCTCGTCTCCAACCGCTCCGTAGTAAACCGTGTTGTTGAAGTAGGCGGGCATGGAAAACACTCCGCCCAGAACTCCTGTCAGGTCCTGATAAACGTTGTTGCTGCTGGAGTTGAATTTGCCCATGACATCCCGGTTCACAACGTAGATGTGCCCATCCTTGCCGGCCCCGACGGCCAGGTGCCGTACGTTCCCGGAACCATCCGTCAGATCCGGCAGAACAATCGCTCCGCCGGAGCCCAGATCGAGGTCAGAGCCGTTCTCCGACTGCTGGTTGCTCATCTCGAAGTAATCCGCCACCGCCAATCCGCCGGAAGTGGAAATCTTGAGAAACGCATTGCCGAAGTTGCCATTGCTGGGAAATCCATTGGCATCCATGGTCGTGCCAAAATCACCGTTGGCCACCAGTACATAGATGTTCCCCGAGCTGTCCACAGACGGCCCGGTGTCAGCCATCCAGATCGCGCCTTCACTGCCGTTGGGGACAATATTCAGCACGCTGGTCTGCGCCAGAGTCGTCTGGTTGTATCCCATGATCCAGCCCGTATAGGGGCGGATATCGCAGTGTGAGGCCCAGGTTGTGTATAGCACCCCGTTCAGCAGGAGTAGCGCGGTGCGCTCCTTGTACTGCGCCGGATCGAAGACCACATTGCCATTGGAGCTGTTATCTCCGGTTCCTGGGAAAGTAGCCTGAATGTTCTTTGGGCCCCCGAGGACTTCCGCTCCGGTGGTGACGTCCAGCGCATGCAGGCGCTGAAAATAAGTGGAACCCGATTTCGACATTGCCACAACGTAAATAATGCCGTTCGCCCCCGCGGTGCGGTCGATGACCGGAGTGGCTGTGATCCCAATCTCGGGCACAACCTGGTCGCATCCCCGCGCGTCGCTGGTAGTTTCACCTGAGCCCAGCAGCGAAACCTTCCACAACTGGGTGCCGCTGTCGGCATCAAAGGCGTAGACGCTGTCGTGCTCGGTGGCGACGTAGAGCACATTGTGAGTCCCGCCGGCAATATTCTTCTGGCCGGACAAGTAGAGCGGCTGGGCGTCTACCTTGCCATCCACCGGCAGGGAGCGAAGCTTTCCGAAAGTCGTCGAGTTGACATTGGCCGGGGTCAGAATGGTTTCGTTCAGGTTCTGCCCGGTTCGGGCGACGTCGTTGTGGTACATCACTACGTCGGTCGTCGATGCCGACGTGAGGTTCACGGTGAGGGTTGCCTCATTGCTGGTCGCACTGCCTAGGGAATTACTGACCAGCACCCGGAACTTGGCGCCGCTGTCGCCCATGATTACGGGAGGCGTGGTGTAAGTCGCTGCGACCGCGCCCGAAATCGCAGTTCCGTTTTTCTGCCACTGATAGGTCAAAGGGCTGGTACCACTGGCGGCAGCCGAGAACGTTGCCGTTTGGCCCAGTGCAACCGCCTGGCTGGCGGGGTGGGTCAGAATTACGGGAGCCGTTGCCTGTGGGTTAGGAGCCGGCGTCGGAGAAGCCGTCGTCCCGCCACCGCAAGCCGTCAGAGTCACAGCACTACACGTCAACAAACACACAGCTACCCAAGTCCGTACACGCATGGCTGGAGACTCCCTGTGGAAGTGGCAGAGTAATAAGGTACTTATTGTTGGGCCAGGAAGAAAATTATGCCTGTTTCGGCGCATAAATACAAGGTCTCGGATCATCGGCTCAGACCGGAATCTTTCTTCGCGGAAGGTGACCAGATCGTCGTTAATTTCCGCTAATCTGTGTAAAAACAACTACTTACAGCTCTTTAACCCGGAAGAAGCTGGCAGGTTACTGCAAATCTATTTTGTCCTCCGACGAGCTATGCATTTTTCGGCCCAGGGCGGGCGCAAACCCGTGCCGGCCTATATTTCACCGATTAAGTTTTGTTAATCTCGGGCGGCGAAATGCGAGTTGCCGCCATCCTTGGATTGGGCTCTTCGACCAAACATCTGCATCCGTTCGCACGCAACTCCGATGCGAACTGGCAGCTTGGGTTGCCCGCCAGTGCAAGCGCGGCGGATGCAATTCTGATCCTGGGCGGCGACGGCACTGTGCACCGTCACCTGACGCAACTGCGCCAGCTGCAGCTTCCCGTGCTCGTTGTTCCCTGCGGTAGCGGCAACGACTTTGCCCGGGCACTGAAGCTTCGCCGCGTCCGCGATTCGGTGGATGCGTGGCACAGGTTTTGCTCCGGTCAAAACAACGTGCGCCAGATCGATCTGGGCGTGATCTCACCTCCGGAGAAGCCGGACAGCGGCACTTCGACATCAACCCGAGCGCCGCGCTATTTCTGTTGCGTGGGCGGGGTCGGACTCGATGTCGAAATTGCACGCCGCGCCAATCGACTTCCGCGTTGGATTCGCGGGCACGGCGGCTACCCGCTCAGCCTTTTGCCGGCGCTGTGGGGCTTTGAGCCTCCGCTCATCCGTCTCCAGGCTTCGTCTCCGGACCCGGTGGACGCTTTGGTTGCGCGCCACGACGGTCCCGCGATCGTGGCCGCGTTCGCGAACGCACCCGCCTACGGTGGCGGCATCAAGATCGCTCCCGACGCCCAACTCGACGATGGCAAGCTCGACATTTGCGTAGTGGCCAGCATGGCAAAAGCTCGCCTGCTGCGACTCTTCCCCTCGGTCTATTCGGGCAGCCATCTGCATATTCCTGAAGTCAAATATTTCCAGTCGGAGCGTTTACGCTTAGAAAGCGAAGAGCCAGTAGACGTCTATGCCGACGGCGAGTACGTTTGCCGCACCCCGGTAGAGGTGAGCGTGGAGAAGGCGGCTCTGAAAGTAATCGTTGGCGCAGGCTTTTGAGGCCGGTTTCCAGTTTCTAGTTTCCAGTTTCTGGCTTCCAACTACCTTCCCGGAAGGCGCGGAATTCGCCAACGGAGAAACTTGTTCGTTCGTCACAGACAGGCCCATAGCTTCTAGTTTCTAGTGAGAGTTCTATTTATACGGAGCTGCAGGATATGTCGCACTCCTACAAAGACTTGATTGTTTGGCAAAAGTCGGTTTCGATGGTCACAGAAGTCTATCGGGCAACTAAGGCATTCCCAGGGGAAGAGACCTTCGGACTAACTCGTCAGCTACGACGCTGGGCTATATCGGTAGCCAGCAATATTGCCGAGGGCCAGGGCAGGCTTTCCAGGCGGGAGTTTCGTCAATTCCTCGGCCATGCGCGGGGTTCTCTGATCGAAATGGAGACCCAGATCGCAATAGCAGGAAATTTGGGCTAACTGTCTTGCGACGTGAAGGACCATCTGAACGCAGTATCTGGAGAAGTCAGCCGCCTCCTTCACCGGCTGATGCAGTCGATGGAGCCGCCCCGGTAACCATCAGTCTGGAAACTTGAAACTAGAAACCAGAAACTGGACTTTCCTACTCCCGCACCAGTTCCACCCGCCGATTACGTGCGCGCCCCGCCAGCGTGTCATTGGATTCTTTCGGCCGAGTCGCGCCGAATCCCTGGGGGGTAAGCCTTGCTGCCGCTATGTGATAACGCGTGACCAGCGCTAGCTTTACTGCCTCGGCGCGGCGCTGGGAAAGATCCATGTTGTAATCGTCGCCGCCAATATTGTCGGTGTGCCCTTCGACACGCAGCTTCCATGTGGGATTGTGGTCGAGCGCATCTGCAATTTCGCGCAACACGGGATCCGATTCCGGCTTGATCTTGTCGCTGGCGAAATCGAAATAGATGCCATAGACCTCGGCTTGTCCCGTCTGCTTCAGTTCCTGCTCGATGTGCTGGCCGCCTCCCCCAGCACCGCCACCGGTGCCGGCGCCAGAACCAGCAGTGGCAGCGGATGAACCCGCGCCCTGAGAAGCCGCTGCTGGTGGGGGATAGGAAATCTTCACCACCTGGAGGGTGGTACCTTCACCCAACTTCCAAGCCAGCACCAGCGGATTGGCAGGGTCGTCGAGAAAGTAGAAGTCATCCAGACCGTCGTCGGTATTGCATTGCGCATGGACCGCGGGGAGGGTGACCCGCTCGGAGTTCAGCAGGACGGGGAACGAAGTCAACCCGCCAGCGCGCTTCAGGGTGCACTCCGCTTTGCCCATATCCGCCAGATCTTTGGTCCCTTTGGGAACGCCTGGAGTGCCGCCGCCCGCCAGCTGTCCCAGCGCGCCGAGTAATGAGCCCGCCATTCCCTTCAGGCCTCCGACCCGGAAGCTTAATTGGGTTTCGCCCTTCTCTTTCAATTCCGTCAGAACTTCATGGGAGATGCTGATAGCCGTTGACCCGGGCATGACTTCGGGCTGGTTTTGACCGAACTCCTGCATGTAATCGTGCGCGGTTTGCAGGTCTTCGGTGCGGACCGTGCGCGAGGCAGTGACGCCCCCGCTGGTTTTCGGAGCCTGGGCTCCAGTTGATTTCTGCAGGCCCTCCATAGGATTGGGGACGCTGTCGGCGCGGTAAGAGAGATGCACGCCGCTCGCGGATACTTGTTGAATTTGCTTGATGGATTCGTAGTCGCCGCGAGACTGCGCGATCGCCGTTACCACTGTCAGTCCGGGGCGGAGGGGAATTGTAGACCCGGGTTCGGCTCCGGAGGATGGCGTCCATGCCGGAAAAGAAAGTGGCGCCGAATTGCTGGAGCCGCCGCTTCCAGCAGATCCATGGGGACCCGAATCGCTCTTCGAAGATCCCACGCCCAGCGCGCCCGCCAGTTTATCCAGGTTGTTCGATTTGTAAGCCTGCGAGATTTCGTCGGCCTTCTTCTTGGCGCGGTAGCCGATGTACACGCAACTGCCCATGACCGCCAGAACAATCAGCAGAATAAAAATTAGAAATCCCACCAGGATCTTGACGATCACGCTGCTGCCCTGCGATGCGGGCTGTGTCGCGGGCGCGCCCATAGCAGGCGGGACCGCAGCGGGCACAACTGGCGCGGCCGCAACCGGTGCTGGCGCAACGGGCGCCTGTACGGCGGGGGAAGGAGGAGTGACAGCCGCAGGCGCCGGAACCGTCCCGGGCAAGCGGGCGCCGCACTTGCTGCAGAACTGGACCTCTCCCGACCGGAGAGCCGCACTGCCCGCAGAATCTGGCCATTGAAACTCGCTTCCTCGTCCGCCGTTGTTACAAGTGACTTGCGATTTTGCGAGCCATCTGCTGGGCCGCATCTGCGCTGATCCCACTTTGACGTAGATCGATCGTGACCATCACGTCACCCTTGCGCATCAGCAGGGACGAGTTCTCCGGAGACAGGTAAGCTTCGTCGCCAATGCCTTCCAGCGTGGTAAAAGTGCCCGCGCCGGCTACTTGCTTCATGGCGCCATGCGTAAGCCCCATGGCGATGCCGCCCCCCCTCCAGGCATAGTCAACATCGAAGGTCTTGCTCCCGCCCGGACCATAGGAGTAGGCGCAAATTGTGGTCCCACGCTGCTCGACCGATGCAACCGGCTCGCCCAATGCCTCGGAGGCCTCGCTCGTCGAAAGCATGGCGCAAGGTTGCCGTCTGCCGGTATAAGGCTTTACGTCGCCCCCCATGGACTGACTGAACTCGTGCGCTTTTTGCTTGACCCGGTAGCCAATGTAGACACAGCTGCCCGCTACCACCAGGATCAGGAACATGAAAAACGCCAGCACGCCGATAAGGATCTTCATGCCGGTGCTGCTGCCCTTGCCAGCGGAACCAGCGGGCGCTGGAGACATAACCGTCCCCACCGGCGTAGCCGGTGCAGCTGGCTGGGTGGCGCCGCACTTGCTACAGAATTTGGCTCCATCGGCCAGCGGGTTTCCACAACTTACACAGAATGCTGCCATGAATTGATCTCCTTTAGAACTTTCCCGCTCCCCTAAACGTCACAAGATTTCGTGGGCGGTATCACGATAGTCTTTTCCTGATGAAAAATGTCCTTCGAAACTTTGCCTTTGTCTTTGCCCAGGATCGTAGCATTGGCGCCCACCTGGATGGTGGTGATCAGTCGCGCCTTCTGGCAGGGTATGAGCGAGCCCGCTCCCGCCGCAATGGTCGACGTGGTTATGATTACCTGGGCGTAGGCCGCGCCGGTGGTTTTCAATTTATCCGACACTGCCTGCTGGATCTTGCTTCCGAACGGAGTCTTCTTGAGAAGGTTCAAAGCGGCGTCAGCCAGGCCCGGAGGCGCAAACTGCTTCACCACCTGGAAGACCGTGTCCGTGCCCAGCTTCAGTTCGATCCGCGGCATGGCGACGGCTGCGACGAATCCCACGGGCGCGATCGGGGCAAGTGAAAAATTGTCCACGATCGAACCTTCCGCGTTGCCCTGGCCATCCTGGTTCACATTGCCCTGATCAATGTTGAATCCCTGCACGCCGTTGTAGGCCACATTGAATCGGCCGCGGGCAACTTCCTTACCGCCCGTGAACGCGGGATGAAGCAGCAGAGCCTCACTTACTTCCAGCGAAAACGGGAGCCCGCCGATGGGCAGAGGAATAGTGAAAGAAGAAGGCAGCTTGATCTTCTGCTCGTTCGCTTCAACGCCGGCTTCATCCTTGGCCGCTTCCCAGCCGAAATTCACCTGACCGTTCAGGTTCTTGTTCTGATAGTCGAAATATTTGAGCTGGCTGTCCTTGACCATGATGGTGGCAGCCGTCTCAAAATTTTGCACATAGCCCGAGCCCGTCACTTTGACGACCAGGCCGTTGTACTTGCGCGAAACGTCCAGATCGAGGTTGAGCTTGTCCGGCAGCGGAGAGGCCTTAACCGTGTAGGCCCAGCCGTCATCCTCACCTGAGAGGCTGAGCCCGCCGCTGTCCGCGTACACCGCGGTATGCAGACCGCCCAATATCTGGTCGGGAAGTGTAAGCGGCACATCAGGAGTCGTTGCCGCCCGCGCCACTGCGCCAAAATTCACTGGAGCGCTCCACTTGATGTTGGCGTCTTTCAAAGCCTCCAGCAGGGACGCATCTTCCGTGACCACCACCAGATTGTTTTCCTGCCTGGTCGCGATATCGACCTTGCGCAACGCGACCCCAGGCACGAACAAGATACTGCCCTCATGCAGGCTCGAAGCCGCCACGTCGGAAGGATCGAAAAGAAAAGTCGTGTTATCGCTACTGACACTGCGGATGGACTTTATAAACGCAGCCTGCTCCATCTTCACCACTTTGTCGGTGAAGGTGGCCTGAAAAGTATTTCCCGGCATAGTGCTCAGATCAGGCGCGAGGTTGAGACCAGTTGGAGAACTGGGACGCGAAGAACCTAGCTGGGACGACTCAGACCCGTTCTTCTGCCGCGAACAGGTCGCGAACAGCACGACAGCCCCTACCAGGACCAGTAGCCGAGCCGTCCGGCCGCGATTCATGAACACTCCCCCCGGATCACCTGCTTCCAAAGCCAGCAGGGGCGCAATGTTACGAAGGCCTTGAGCGCACGTCAAGGGGCATTGGACCAATAGCTGGCCTCAGAAACTGCGAACCGAGAACTGGAATCTGAAAACCGGAGTCTGGAAAACCAGCAACTGCAAACCTGAAACAAGGCCTCCATCCCGTTCCGGTGCTAAACTAAACAATCTGCTATGTCGGAAAACAGACGTTCCCGCACCCTGCTCTGGATCGTAATCGGAGGAGGAGCCTTCTTCCTCTTCGTGATGGCGGTATTTGCCCTGGTCTATCTTTCGCTGCATGCCGGAGGAGAAAGCGCCTCCCTGCGCAGCAGCTTTGGGGACAAGATCGGCGTCGTCGAACTCGAAGGCGTCATCCTCGATCCCAGTACGGTGGTGCAGCAACTCAAGAAGTTCGGCGATGACGATTCCATCAAAGCCATCATCATCCATGTAAATTCGCCCGGAGGAGGAGTGGCCGCGTCGGAGGAGATTTACCGCGAGGTCAAGCGCGTTCGCGATGAAAAGAAGAAGCGCATCGTGGCCGCGATTGAAACTGTGGGTGCCAGCGGCGCGTATTACGTTTCTTCCGCGACCAACAAGATCTATGCCGATAACGGCAGCGTCGTGGGCTCGATCGGGGTGATTTCCGAGTGGGTCAATTACGGCGACCTGATGCGCTGGGCCCACCTGAAACCAGAGGTTCTGACCGTTGGCGAGTACAAGAGCACCGGCGATCCTTCGCGTGACATGACTCCCAAAGAGCGGGCCTACCTGCAGTCCCTGATCGATAATATGTACGGCCAGTTCGTCAGTGCGGTCGCCGAAGGCCGCCACGCCAAGGTGGACGACATCAAATCCATCGCCGATGGCAGGGTATGGACGGGTGAGCAGGCCCTTTCCATGCACATGATCGATCAGATCGCTGACTTTGAAGCTGCAGTGGACGATACCGCCAAGGCGGTAGGCATCAGCGGCAAACCGGTTCTAGTTCATCCTGAAAAAGATCGTAAGACGGTGCTCGATTTGCTCTTCGGGGACATTTCCGGATGGCTGCCCAGCCGGGAGAAGCTGCTGGACCAGCACACCGGGTTCTACTATTTGTGGAAGTAGTAGTTTGGTGATTTGTGGAAGTAAGAGCTGGGCGATTTTGTGAGAGTAGAGCTTGGACCATTGTAGAGGCTGGGGCTTCGGCTCGCAGAAGTAGGAGCTTGGGTCTGCACTGAAACTGAGCCGCGAGGTGGACAGGGAAAAGCAACTTGCACAAAACCCCTGAAATTTGAGAAGTTTATACAGGATTGCGGCCCTATAATGCCGCCATCACATATAATCACGACCGACTGAGGGGCGTATGACAAAAGCTGATCTGATCGACGAGGTCTCCAAACTGGCGGAGCTGACACGCAAGGACAGTGAAGTGATCGTCGAGACCATCTTCGACAGCATCGTGCGCTCGCTTCGCGTGGGCGACAAGATCGAGATCCGCGGCTTCGGCAGCTTCCGCACCCGCCAACGCAAACCGCGCGTCGGGCGCAATCCAAAAACCGGCGAGCGCGTCGAAGTTCCCGCCAAAAAGATCCCGTTCTTCAAGCCCAGCAAAGAGTTGAAAGACCTGGTCAATACCGGAGGCGGTAACGCTCCCGCGCCCCCCGCCCCAGCCGCTCCGGCACCAGCATAGGAAGGATTTTCGCCACAAACCGCGTGGGGACGGCCGCCCCCGGCTGCCCGGCCGAGCAAAGCTCGGCTATTTTTTTCCACCACAAATCTCAACAATCTCTCCCGAGACCTTGCCCTTCGTCACCTTTAGCCGCCCAATCGTCACCGGCAGCCGAAATCTCCTCGGCCCTGCACTTCCAGGATTGAAGTAAAGCACCCCGTTGTTCATTTCCTGCTTGGGCACATGACTATGTCCGTAAACGACGACGGCAAATCCCGCAGCTTCAGGCTTCAAATCCAGCTCAGCCAGATTGTGCAGTACATAGATGGAGACGTCGCCAACCTCTAGCACGTTCGTGGCGGGAATCTTCCGCGCCCAGGCCTCGCGATCCACGTTCCCGCGAATGGCAGTCACCGGCGCAAATTCGGCCAGCTTTTTCACGATGTCAGGATCGCCGATGTCGCCAGCATGGATGATGTAATCAGATCCGCGCAGCGCGGCAAGAGCCTCAGGACGAAGCAGGCCATGAGTATCGGAAATGATGCCAACGATCACACTCCGTAGGTTGATCGATGAACTGAAGATTAGCAAGAACCGCGTGGGGACAGCCGCCCTCGGCTGTCCGGCGGAGCAAAGCTCCGCAGGTCTGAAATTCTAAAGAGAGTGCGACTTGGGGCACCGGAGAATTGTCGAAATAAGTCGTCAGAATTCCAGAATGGGAAATACGGTAAAGCCTGGCGAGCCTTGCTCGCCCGGACAGCCGGGGGCGGCTGTCCCCACGTGGCTATTCCAGCCCCGGGCTCTTCCCCGCAATCAGCCCCTTGATCTTTTCCACAAACTCTGCCGCCAGCATGTCTTCAGTTTTTTCTTTCCCACGGGTGCGAACGTTCACTTTGCCGGCTTCCGCTTCTTTGTCTCCTACAACCAGCAGGAATGGCACTTTCTGCATGGCGTGTTCGCGGATTTTGGCATTCATCTTTTCGTTGCGCGAGTCCACGTGCACTCGCACGCCAACTGCTTTGAGCTGATCAGCAACTTTGTTGGCATACTCGGCGTGACGCTCGGAGATTGGAATCATCACTGCCTGCACCGGCGAGAGCCAGACCGGAAACGCTCCCGCATAGTGCTCGATCAGCACACCGAAGAAGCGCTCGACAGACCCATACAAAGCGCGATGGACCATCACCGGCTGCTTGCGCGATCCGTCTTCGGCGACGTATTCGAGGCCGAAGCGCTGCGGCAAATTGAAATCAAACTGCACCGTGGAAAGCTGCCACAGGCGCCCGATCGCGTCCACCAGCTTGATATCAATTTTCGGACCGTAGAATGCAGCTTCTCCAGGGATGGTGGTGTATTCGATGTTCAGTTCCTTGAGAACTTTTTCGAGCGAAGCGGTAGCGCTGTTCCACTGTTCGTCGCTGCCCACGAAATTTCTACGGTCGTTCGGGTTCCAGGTCGAAAGCTCGGTCTGGAACTGATCGAAGCCGAAGTCTTTGAGCACATCGCGGGCAAACTCGACGCAATCCGCGATTTCTTTTTCGATTTGCTCCGGCGTGCAGAAAATATGCGCATCGTCTTGAGTGAATCCTCGCACCCGCAGCAGGCCGTGCATCACGCCCGACCGCTCGTAGCGATACACCGTGCCCAGCTCGCCCAGGCGCACCGGCAGATCGCGATACGATTTCAGCGAGTCTTTATAAATCAGGATGTGGAACGGGCAGTTCATCGGCTTCATGCGATATTCGGCGTCGTCGAGCTCCATGACGTCGAACATGTTCTGCGCGTAGTAGCCCTCGTGCCCCGAGGTCTGCCATAACTGCCGCCGCGCCACATGCGGCGTGTACACCAGCGCGTAGCCGCGCTTCAGGTACTCGGCGCGCATCCAGTCTTCCATTTCTTTGCGGATGATCCCACCCTTGGGATGCCAGAAAATCAGCCCTGGCCCCGCCAGTTCCTGGATGGAAAACAGATCGAGCTGCTGGCCCAGTACGCGATGGTCGCGCTTCTTGGCCTCTTCCTGCTTGTTGAGAAAATCGTCGAGGTCTTTCTTCGAGAAAAATGACGTGCCGTAAATGCGCTGCAGTTGCGGGTTCTTCTCGTCGCCCAGCCAGTACGCGCCGGCGATGTTCAGCAGCTTGAACGCCTTGATCTTCCCGGTCGAAGGGATATGCGGGCCGCGGCAGAAGTCGAGAAACTTGCCGGTCTTATAAATCGAAATCTTTTCATCGGGCTTAGTGAATTGTTCGATGAAGTGGCACTTCATGAAGTCGCCTTCACCCTTGAACTTCGCCAGGCCTTCGTTGCGCGGCAGAAATTCGCGCGCGTAGGGAATGTCTTGCTGCACCAGCTCCTGCATCTTCTTTTCGATCTTCTGCAGATCTTCCGGCGTGAACGGAGTAGGACGATAGAAATCGTAGAAGAATCCAGTGTCGGTCGGTGGCCCATGCCCCAGCTTGGTCTCAGGAAATAATTCCAGCACCGCCGCAGCCAGCAAGTGAGCGGACGAATGCCGGTAAACTTCGAGCGCCTCGGGATCGCGATCGGTCAGCAGGCGAAGGTCAGTGTCCTTCTCCAGCGGCCGGCTAACGTCGATGAGATCGCCGTTGGGGCTTTGTTCTGACGGCGCGAAGGGTCGCGCCTTGGCCACCAGCGTGGCATCGGCGAGGCGCTGACCAATTGATTTCGCAATATCGAGCGCGGTCGTCCCCTTGGGAACATCTTTCACGGACCCGTCAGGAAGTTTGACGTGGATGGTGTCTGCCATAAGGTAGTTTCGATGTGGAGTGTTTTCAGTTTATTGGAGGGTAGGGAGTGGGTCAAACTGGTGTCGGGGATAGCTATAGGCACCGGGAAAGTTCCTACACCCCCATAACCAGGACCGGGGTTGGTTCTTGGGCCAGGGCAGGGCTCAATGAGTTCTATAAAAAGGGATGTCAAGAAAAAAGTTCTGCCTCGACCGGAGGCGAGATTTGTTTCTCGAGATCCAGCCCACTGAAGTTGCGCTTGTCTGGAGAAGCTTGGCCGATTGCCCATGCTCATAAGTTTCCTCCGCGGATGGTGGCGATGCCATCGAGTTCGAAAGAGCGGCAAGCCAAACTGGTGCTCAAGGTCAACCATGGTTCTATCCGAGGCTCGTGGCCTATGGCTATTTCTGGTTATCCGAGGGGGCATAGCGTGTAATGGGTGACTCGGTGCCCAAGCACACGGGGCCGATCTCATTGACTGATACTCCCCTCGAACCGAGCATCTCCAGAACCCGACCGACCATCATCCGAGTGAACTCCCGAGATGGAAAGGCCCGTTCACCAGAGACGCTCAAGCTGCTTGCCGATGCAATTGTTGGGGGTCGAAACTCACTCTCCAGAAACTACGCTGCGGGAGCTTCGATGATTTGAAATCCGAGATTGGCGGCTTTGCGTTTGAGATAGTTAATTTGGAGTTTGCGGTGCTGGGCGTCGTAAAACTCCGTTCCTCGGTCAATGAATGGCATGCCGTAGCGCAGCATGCGATAGACCAATCGAGCCAGCTTGGCCGCCATAGCCTTAATGGCAACGGGAGCCCCGAGCTTAGTTCTCAGTCGGCGAAACTGCGCTCCAAGATAGGTATTGCTTAGACGTAGGGTGCTAGCTGCCATCCGCAATGCATTGGTGACTCGATTGTTGGTGGGCAATCTGCCTTTCCCAATGATTTTGTCTCCGCTGATCCGATTGTCTGGACACAGCCGCAGCCAGGAAACAAAATGGTGTTCCGTCTTCCACTTGCTCATATCCCATCCTGCTTCACTGAGAATCGTCATGGTCGTGGTGACGTCAATCCCGTCGATTTGGGTCAGGTCGGTCCCGGTCATGCGAAATAGTTCTGCGCGCAGGTCGAACTGTGGCGCATTCCCCTTCTTTTTCTTCCTAAGCCGTTCCTTGCGCTTTTCTTCCGGCAGACCGGCTCCATGGCTTCGGTCCTCTAAGCGTTGGAGATACTGCTGGAGCCGCTGATCGCATTCGGCCATCTGCTTCTGGCAAAACTCGTAGCCATCCTGCTCCTGCTGCAGCACAAACAGCAGATCTTCTTGCCAGTTGCCTTCCAGACTGCGCGCGATTTCTTCCTCGCTCGCCTTCACCCGCCAATTCCGGAGCGCGGCCAGCTCATAGGGATCGCGTTCGCCGGCCAGAATGGCTTTGACGATCGCCTGCCCCGTCATTCCGCTTACGTCACTTAACACATTGGCGAGCTGGATATTCATTTGCGTGAGCGCCTTCTGCATTCGCTGAATATGCCGCCCAGCCGACCGCACCAGGTCATTGCGCTGCCGCCAATAGGTCCGCATCGTGCGGATTTCCTGAGAGGGCCGAAACGAGTTCCGCAACAGACCATAGGTGTGCAGCTTCATTAGCCATTGACTCTCCTGCACATCGCTTTTGCGTCCCGGTAAGTTCTTCGTCTCCCGGGCATTCACCAGATACACTTCGAATCCGGCTTCTTCGAGAATGTCGTAGACCGCGATCCAATACACCCCAGTCGATTGCAGGGCTATGGTTCGAATCGCACATTGCTTCAGCCAGACCGCCACCCCCTTCAGTTCCGACGTAGTACATCCGAAGCGACGTACGGGTTGGCTGTCCCGTGTCGGCGGCACGGCCACATAGTGGGATTCGTTGCCGATATCAATGCCTGCGGCGTCGGGATGGACCACTTCCAAGCTGAGGTCTTCGCTCTGGATTTTCCGCGTCATCTCCCGCCGTTGCTTGCGGTTCATCTTGTGCCAGTTATTTGGTGTTGGGCGGCAGCTTGCCTTCTTGTTGCTCTCTACTCGCTTAGGTTTCATGCTAATCTTTCCGCAGTGAATTCAACTCGGCTCGGCCCGGTCGGCGACCCTTACACAGTCTCTCCATCGGGGTCGGGCCGTTGTTCTTTTCAGAACAACGCCGCCACCATCTATACAATCGCCAGTACCGGAGCCATGCTCCTTTATCGGGCAGGAATGCGCCAGAGACGTTATGCGGCCTTAGCTGCCGAGTCTCGTTGTGCCTCAGATTTTAATTCGGACCAAACTGCTTGACACTCATCCCACACTTTGTTCATACAGTTTCTGAGTCATACAACCACCCCGACGGGGTGGCCCTTGCTCCTTTCTTCCAGATGGTTAAAGTGATGGTGGCAATCTTTCGTGCCAGGGTAAGACGGGCCATCGTCGGCCGCATCCCTTTGGCAATCCGAGCCGCATAGAAATCGTGCAAGGGGCCAGGACGCGTGCTGGCAGAGATGGCAGCACTTTTGAAGAGACTCTTCAGATCTTTATTGTGGTTGTCATTCAGACCGCGCACTGTGATGCGCTCGCGGTTGCGCTGCAGTTTGCCTCGCACACAGCGGTACTCGCCGCTGTCGTGCGTCTCGACCGCGAAACCGCTGTAGGCCCACAGCTGTCGCTTGGTACGGAAGCGGTGGGGTGTCTGCAGCAAGGCCACCAGCAGGGCGGCGCGAATCGGACCGATCGAAGGAATCTGACGCAGTAACTTCACGGCAGGGTGCTTGTGGCTTTCGAGTAGGAGTTCGCGTCGCGCTTGCAGACGCACCGGTTGCAGACTATCGAGTTGCTGGTACAAACGCTCGGCTCGAACCCGAACTCCTGGTTCCACGATCTTGGCCAACCACTCGGCGTGATGCCGGGGAGCGTACACCGTCGTACCGCTACAGGGAATGCCCCAGCTGCGGTACAGGGCTTTGATCCGATTCATCACCCGCGTGACATCTTGGGTGAGGGTCAGATAGCTGCGCCCCAGCTCTTTTAAGGTGCGCACTCCATGCTCTCCGTGGTAGACCGGCTTCAGTTGGTTGGTGCGTAACAGCTCCGCCAGCTTGCGCGCGTCGATGCGGTCACTCTTGTTGCCATCTTTCAACAGGGCAGCCTTTCGCGGATCACAGACCACCAGCCGGTCGACGTGGGGTTTCAGCAGTAGGGTCGAGGACTGGCGCCATACTCCTTAGGTTCAGCCTAGCTGGGGCTCTCCGTTTCCGTTGAGAGTGCCTCATTGTCCGAACCGTAAGCTGGTTTCCAGCCCCCGCCGCATCAAACCCAGCGTGCTGTTTTCCAGCACTGGGCTTTCCTGCTTGCTTCGTGTCAAGGTTTATGAGGCCTATGCCGCTGGGCGACGTGCCGTCAGGCCCATTGTCGACTCACTCGGTAATGATTGAAGATGCCGAGCTTGTCATGAAGCCATTCCGTGCTCCACCGCGTCCAGCCGAATCCCCGATGTCCCCGGGCGCGCATCAGATGCCGCCGAACCTTCTTCTCCACCCAGTGTTTGATGAACGAGAAGCACCGGCTCGAGTGTCCTACTGCGAAGTAGTTCACCCATCCTCGTAGGATCGGATTGATTTCTTCGATCACCCGCCCTACCGGCTGGCTCCTATACCGTTGGAAGATGGGCTTGAGCTTTCTCAGCAGTGCCGTTCGCTTCTTCATCTTGGGCACCAGCTGCGTCCGCCATCTTCCTTGACGACTTCGAATCAGGCGGTACTCAAATCCCAGGAAACCAAAACTGTCTCCCTTCGTCAGGTTGACCATCCGGGTCTTTTCTTCGTTGATTTCTACTTTGAGTTTTGCTAGTTCCTCTCGCAGTCGCTTGTCCACCGCTTTCATCAGCCAGTTATTTCGCGGATGGGAGTCGATCAAAATCACCATGTCATCCGCAAAACGCGCGTATTGCACATGGGTGTATCTTCCGCGCCGCGTTGTGCTTCTCGCCTTCTCCAGCATTCTGTCTACCTCATTGAGATAGAGGTTACTGAGGACAGGCGAAATCACTCCGCCTTGCGGGACTCCTTTCTTCCCCGTCGACTTCAGGATCAGGTTGAGTACTCTCATCACCTTTGCATCTTGCACCCGTCGGGCCACCTTCTCTAGCAACAGATAATGCTGAACGCTGTCGAAGTAAGCTCTGAGGTCAACATCGATGATTCGTGTCTTCCCTTCCACGATCTCTTTGTCCACGCGGAGTACCGCTTCGTGAGCTGTCCGCTTCGGTCGGTATCCGAACGACCCCGATTGAAAATCAGCTTCGAAGATCGGCTCCAGAATGAGCTTGAGTGCCCCCTGGACCACACGGTCACGAATGGTGGGAATGGAAAGAACGCGGACCTTGGTGCCCCCGTCTTTCGGGATTTCCTTTTTCCGCACCCGCATGGGTTGATACGTGTTGTGAACCAGTTCGTCCTGAATCTGTTTCAGAAAATTCTCCACTCCGTTTTTCTCGATGGAATCAAAAGTGACCCCATCGATCCCAGGCGCGCCATCATTACTCTTGGCCATCCGGTAGGCTTCCTGAAGAGTTTCCTTCCTGCAGATGTGAACGTATAGTCCCCAGAAACGCCAGGTTGGTTCAGCTTTCGCCTTGACGTATATCCTCCTTCTCAGGTCTTGCAAATTAATGGGTGCGTTTATCATTCACCCTTGCCTTCCTTTCGTCGGAGTCCTTGCAAGCAGCAGGGCCTCTTCGCTCCACGGTCATTACCCGCTTCACTGCTATTACTGGCCCTTCCGCCACCCTCTCGTCTTCCACCGCTTTCCTGGTAATGCCAGTTATACGGTTTCCTGCTCCGCCGATTTCTCGCCGGGACGGGTAGGGCTTCTCCAGTTGCTCTATGTATCCTTGTCATCGTGCTGTCGCTATCGCCCCGCCAGAGTGTCCCGGCGCATCAGTCAGTTTGCGTCGGTCCATACTGCCTTCGCTCTACGACCGCGAGCTCGGCCTCTGGGGCCTGGCTTTTCGGGGTCACCTGTGCGTTCACTTTCGTTACGGCCCAATGACTCGCTCACCATCCCAAGGATGGCTTTGTTGATCGACTTCATTCGCTTCGTTTCCTCCACGAATGCGATCCAAGCTACAGAGATCTGACTCTTCCTCTGGTGGGTTGGTTCCCACTGAATACATCAGCTTTCTTCTGGACATACGATCGTACAGCCAGGCGGCCCAAGTTCCTTCTTCGAAGGTGACCGACAAAGTTCCGCGCAATCCCGCAAAGAACTCGAGAATGGTCGCGGCTTTCGTTTCCAGGATGGATTCCATGACTAACTTGCCAGTGGAATCCATCACGGCCACCGAGATGGTTGCTTGATGAACGTCGAGCCCAATATACTTTTCGCTGTTCAGGAGGGTGCTCCTTTCGTAGGTAATGATGCGAACGATCACAACCTACTCCTAAAGGGGCGCCCTCTTATAATGCGTGTAACATCAACTATCCGAGCTCTAACGAAAAAGTTGTACTGCTTTACTTCCGGCGTGTGACACGGATTCTAGAGACAAATACCGGTGTGAGAGGAGGGAAGCAGAGGCCTATTCAACGGCTGGGAACAACCGAAGGCATGAGTGTTCCGGGGATGAAAACAGTCCCGATTATCAGCTATGCCCTCGTGCATAACGACGTCGTTAGTCTCTGCGGTATTCCTGGTGACCCAGTCGGCGATGTCAAGGCGCAGACCAGACAGGTGCTGGAGCGTATCGACCAGCTTTTACAAATGGCTGGTACCGCCAAGTACGCACTGTTGGTCGGCAGCGGTCTGGCTGGCGGATATGATGATTTTGCCGATCACAACACAGTCTGGAACGACTGGGTCGATCGGCAAAATCCTCCTATGCGGACTCATGATCGCTCGCCGCTCTGGCACGCAGGCGTTGCGCGTTGAAATCATGGTAACGGCAGCGAAATCGCCTGCTCAATCCGACTAATTCGCAAGGGGGATCGATTTCGCAGGATATGAAGATAGGACTGTTCTGGAGAGCGTTGGGAAGATTCTACGGTAACTCCAACCAGGGTAGATCTCATGCGGAGTTGATCCCGGACAAGTAGGGGCGAGCCGTCTGACATCGCTCAATTCGCGCCGTTGTGGGAAGAACCGCCAGAATTCAGTTCAACTGCATGCTCTTGCATCGGCGGGACTGCTCGAAAAATGCTGGATCGACAGAGAACGATGTATGAACTCCACGTACTTGATGTTCGCGACCAGTTCATGTAGCCGATGGTGCCGATCTTGTCCGCCAGAAGAGCACCAGTGGTCATATGCTAACGAAATGATTCAGGTTGTATGCAATATGCTTGCCAACGGCTCAAGACCATCGGGACAAATTAATCTGCCGACGATCGGGTCTGGAAGCGTTCTCCGATGGCTCCGGGGACCGGGAGTGGGAGCACGCGTACAT
This sequence comes from Terriglobia bacterium, assembly GCA_963801545.1. GTDB lineage: Bacteria > Acidobacteriota > Terriglobia > Terriglobales > Acidobacteriaceae > JAIQFF01. The sequence continues at coordinate 35,970 of CAWDFF010000014.1, forward strand.
CAACGCGCTTCCATCTTTGGACCAAGTAGGATCGAGGTCGCTTTTCCCCGACGAAATCTGTTCCGGGCTACCGCCTTCAGCGGAAATAACATAGATCCTGTTGGGGTCGCCCAGTTTCGCACCGCTGAAGGCGATTTCTACAATCCGGCGACCAATGAGGCACGGTCACCTGCAGCGGAGGATAGGTCAGTTCGAATCTTGTCGCTTCAGTCGACTTTGCTTCGCCACAGGGTCGCATCGCTCAGCCGGACATAAGCCGCAAACTCGCCGTCGCGCGACAAGTCGACCTGGATTGCGTCGCTGTTGGGTAAGAAGGGCAGGAATGCACCGGACTTGGCGTCATAACGCACCATTTCCCCGCGCGGTTGCCAGCCCGTGCGAACAGCTTCTTGCCATCTCGACTCGGGAGTGGGCTACCGAAGTTTAAAGGTCCAGATGTCAGCTGCATGGGGTAGTGCTGCACTACGCCAGAATGGATTCCGATCGGGCAGCACCCAAAGGCTGGAGAGTCCGTTGCGGGTACTCTGGAATACGAAGTACCGTCCGTCGGATGTCCAATTGCCACAACACTCCTGCGGAGGCGTGTTCCAGTCGGGGGGCAACCACCGGATGCGGACTAGTCCCGTCGGCGCGGGCTTCCCACAAAGAAGACACACCTGCGGTGGTTAGCGAAACCGTATAGCGCAGGCGCGACCCGTCCGGGGAAAGCTTTATGCGGCCGACAATACCTGCAGCCGTTAGTATCTTGCGCGCATTTCCGCCATCATGATCGCCGCGAAACCCATCTGAACCTTTGGCGAACAGCAATTCGCCGGTGGGTAGCCAAATGGGACTGTGCCCTGTGGTCTCCATTTTTCGCGGCGATCCAGCCGACGCGGCTGCAGCCAAAAAGGGCTGTCCAATTGAAAGAACTGAGCCTCCCAAAAGAAGTTGCGAGGAATCGCGCGCGACATCCAGGACTATAGAGCTTGCCACCGGGGCTGGAATTGCAGCATTCTCGTCCGCCGTTAGCGATACATTCGAAACGATAAGTGATCGCCGGAAAGGTTGGTAAAGTACAGCCTGCTGCCATCGGTAATCAAGCCAACTTTGGGAAACCCATACGAGACATGAGCTGTGCCGTGCCAACTAGTGCAGGAGGTGGAAGCGGGCTCCGAAGGAAGAAAGCCGCGACCGCGAGGACCACGAGCGCCAACGCCGCAACGATGCCGGCGACGGAGAGACGTCGCAGCCGCCGGGGAGCAACAGGCGCTTGCGCTGGTACTTGGACGCCGCTTCCGGTAGAGCACTTTTCCCAGACTCGGTGTCACGCTTAAGACGCTTTAAGTCCGCACGCATTCGCTCGCACTCTGGTAGCGCAGGTCGCGATCTTTCTCCAGGCACTTGTCGATGATGCGCTCCAGTTCGCCGGGCACATCGGGATTCACGCGCACTGGAGCGGCAGTGGGCGCGGTTCAGAATGGCGTCGAAGATCACCGCGGAAGCTGTCACCGCGAAAGGGCAGCGCGCCCGTCGCCATCTCGTACGAGCACGACCCCGAACGAGAACAAATCGGTTCGTCGCGTCAAGCTCCTTCGCCCGCACCTGCTCCGGCGACATATACGCGACCGTACCGAGAGTCGCTGCCCGGGACTGGTCAAGTGCTCGTCGGTCATCGCGGTCGTCCAGCGCGGTAGTTGCGGCCGATCCTGAACCTCTACGGTCTGCTGGCGTCACTTTCGCCAGGCCGAAATCGAGCATCTTCGCATGGCCGCGCTTGGTGACGAAGATGTTGGCGGCTTGATGTCGCGGTGCACGATCCGTTCGGAATGCGCGGCATCGAGCGCGTCGGCAATCTCGATCGCCAGACCCAGTAAGACGTCGATCTCGACCGGCCTTCCGGCGATGCGGTGCTTCAGCGTCACGCCATCAAGAAACTCCATGGCGATGAACGCATGACCGCCGTGCTCGCCGATGTCGTGAATGGTGCAGATGTTGGGATGGTTGAGCGCGGAAGCAGCCTGAGCCTCGCGCTGGAAGCGGCTCAGAGCCTGCGGATCGCGAGCAACATCTCCGGCAGGAACTTGAGCGCTACGAAGCGGTGCAGGCGAGTGTCCTCGGCCTTGTAGACGACGCCCATTCCGCCGCCACCGAGCTTCTCTACAATGCGGTAGTGCGAGATGGTTTGACCGATCACTGACAAAAAATGTTACGTGGGTAAAATCGGCAAGTCAATGACAGCCTTGGAGTTGGCGGTAACTCAGGAGAGTTGTTGGCGATCACGGTAGGGACAGCCATCACTGGTTGCCCCCCGTACAGACCCGGACGGGCGCTTATTAGCGCATCCGGTTCTTATCTCGGATGACTGGCGGCGAAGCGAGCATCTGGAAAGGGATGGAGCGCTCGCGGTTGAGGAAACCATCGCTGAGCCAAAACGAGGATGCGGGTCCATGAGATCCGGCGTTTCTGGCTCCGGCGGCGAAGAGTTCGCCACCAGAGCGCCAGCACCCGATCCCGAAACACCCCCAGACTCGCGAGGTTGCCCGGTACCGCGTAGTAGTTGAAGTAGCCTTGCACGACCGACTTGAGCCACTGTCCGGTTTGGGGCACGGGATCGTGCATGCGCTCGCGAAGTTGCTGCTTCACCTGTCGCAGCTTGGCTCGCATGCGCTTGCGGATGGTGGTGCGCCGCACCATGAATCGCCCTAATCCGTTCTTCCCGCTGATGTGCGTGAAGCCTAGAAAGTCGAACGTTTCCGGCTTGCCTTCCCCTCTTCGCTCCCGGTTCTGTTCGGCATACCGCCCGAACTCGATCCGGCGCGTCTTGTCGGGATGGAGCTCCAGCCCAAACTTTCCCAGACGTTCCCGAAAGTTCTCCAGGAAACGATCGGCTTCGGTCTGATGCTGGAATCCTAGGATGATGTCGTCCGCATAGCGGACGACTACCACGTCGCCTTGCGCCCATTTCTTGCGCCACACGTCCACCCAGAGGTCGAAAGTGTAGTGCAGGTAGATGTTCGCCAGGAGCGGTGAAATCACCGAACCTTGCGGACTCCCTGTCTGCGTGTCCGACCATTTGCCTTCCTCCATTACTCCTGCGTTGAGCCATTTCTGGATCAGCCGCAGGATGCGGGGGTCGGCGACGCGATGCTCCACGAACTTGACCATCCAACTTTTGTCGAGGTTATCGAAAAATCCTCGAATGTCGGCATCAAGAACGTAGTTCACCTTCTTCTTCAAGAGCGCGTACGACAGCGCATCCAGCGCCGACGCCCTGGCTGCGCCCCGGGCGAAAACCGTACGAGAAGCCGAGAAAGTCTTCCTCGTAGATCTG
>CAWDFF010000015.1:0-174580 GCA_963801545.1 Terriglobia bacterium
AGCAAGCGCGTAGCGGGGATCGGCGCGGCCTAGTAGCGCCATCATTTCGTCGAGTGATGCGATGTTGAACTCTGACATTGAGTTGGTGTGCTCCAGCTTCTCGCGCACTGATCTGGAGGGATTGAACAGCTTGAAGCGGATGTCGTGATCCTGAGCCCATCGCTGCAGATACACCAGCATTCCTATCGCGCCGCCACCGAGGGCGTGAACCTCGGTTAAGTCCAACACGACGACTTGGGCGTCGACCTGAGCAGTGACCGCCTCCCGTAACTTGTAGGCGTCCTCACTGCGCACCAGCCTGCCTTCGCATTCCACCACTGCCATGTCACCAACGTTATCAATATGTATGCTGGGCATGATTTCCTCCTGCATTCGCCATTAGTTTCACTCCATGTAAGAGCAAGGGAAGGGCCATGCCTGAAGGGTCCGCGTTTTGTGTGTGATACGGAGGCACGAGATAAAAGACGAGAAGTTTCGGCGGGTCACCGCGCAAATCTGCGCTACAGGGAAGGCTGTACGACTGCGGGGGGAAATAGCTGGGGAAATGGCTAAGAAAGCGGGGTGCCCCACCTTTCGCGCCTTTCGAAAGGTGGGATAGCAGGCCAGAAGCCTGCCGAGCTGCGCTCGGCCTGGACGGGTCAGAGACCCGTCCCCACACAGGCGGTGGCACTGCACCCTGCCACTCCTGTCCAAGCCAGAAGCCGAAGCTAATTCGTTCACGGAATATTCTTTGGTTGTTCCAGTTATATGCAGTGAAAGGAGCAACCAAAATGAAAAAGATTTTCGTATGGATTATGAATCCCCCAACCGATGGTCCGAAATCCACATTACTTCTGAGATTGATGGCGGGAGGCGTGTTTTTCTGGGAAGGCCTGCTGAAATTCGTGTATGTCAACCAGGGAGTCGGGCGTTTCACAAAACTTGGGATCCCGTTTCCCCACTTCACCGCCGCCTTCATCGGGTATCTCGAGATCTTTGGCGGGTTGCTGTTGCTTTCGGGTCTGATGACGCGGCTGATTGCGATCCCGTTTGTGGCGGAGATGATTGTGGCGATCTTATCGACGAAGATCTCACTATATCTGGGAACGTCGCCTTTGCCCTTGCCGCCGGCGTTGCCACAGGTTGGCTTCTGGGCCGTGTTGCACGAGATCCGGTCCGACTATGCGCAGATTATGACGGTCATCTTTCTGCTGGTGAACGGTCCGGGAAAATGGTCGCTGGATGCAGTGCTGCTGCGCCGGTGGAGAAAAGGCGGAATGTCGTCAGTGGCTCGATCGGCCAGCCCGCTGGACCTGTCGCTCGCTGCCAAGTACTGAATTACGTCGGCCAAAGGCCTGCCGAGCTTTGCTCGGCCTGGACGGGTCGGAGACCCGTCCCCACACAGGTTGTGGTATTACAAAAGCAAAAGCCCCGCTCGAAAGCGGGGCTTAAGTTTCAAGCTAGAAGCTAATAGCTAGGAGCTAGAAGCTGCTTCTTAGTACATCCTTCCATACCGCCGCCGCCGTGTCCGCCGCCGGCTGGAGCTCCCTTTTTCTCTTCCGGGATCTCCGCTACCAGGGCTTCGGTGGTCAGCATCAGGGACGCGATCGAGCCGGCATTCTGCAGTGCGGTGCGCACCACTTTGGTCGGATCGAGCACGCCCGCCTTGACCAGGTCTTCGTACTCGCCGGTCAGGGCGTTGTAGCCGTAGTTGGGGTCCTTGGCATCGTTGACCTTGCCGAGGACGATTGCGCCTTCTTCGCCGGCGTTCTCGGCGATCTGGCGCAGCGGCTCTACCAGGGAACGCCTCACGACGTTGACCCCGATCTGCTCATCGCCTTCGAGCTTCAGTTTGTCCAGTGCAGGGACGCAACGGGCCAATGCCACGCCGCCGCCGGGGACAATGCCTTCTTCCACGGCCGCACGGGTTGCGTGCATGGCGTCTTCGACACGAGCCTTCTTCTCTTTCATTTCGGTCTCGGTCGCAGCGCCGACTTTGATCACAGCCACGCCACCGACCAGCTTCGCCAGCCGCTCCTGCAACTTCTCGCGGTCGTAGTCGCTGGTGGTCTTGTCGATCTGGCTGCGGATTTCCTTCACCCGGCCTTCGATCTCGGAGTGCTTGCCCTTGCCTTCGACGATGGTGGTGTTGTCCTTGTCCACCGTGATCTTCTTGGCTTGGCCGAGGTCGGACATCTGGACGTTCTCCAGCTTGATGCCCAGGTCTTCGGTGATGGCCTTGCCGCCGGTGAGGGTGGCAATGTCCTGCAGCATCGCCTTGCGGCGATCGCCGAAGCCGGGAGCCTTGACGGCCGCGACTTGGAGAGTGCCGCGCAGCTTGTTGACGACGAGGGTAGCGAGCGCTTCGCCTTCGACGTCTTCAGCCACGATCAGGAGCGGCTTGCCGCTCTTCGCGATCTGCTCCAGCAGGGGCAGCAGGTCTTTCATCGAGCTGATTTTCTTTTCGTTGATCAGGATGTACGCGTTCTCGAGCGAAACTTCCATGCGCTCGGGATCGGTCACGAAGTAAGGAGAGAGGTAGCCGCGGTCAAACTGCATGCCTTCAACCACGTCCAGCTGGGTCTCGAGGGTCTTGGCTTCCTCGACGGTGATCACGCCATCCTTGCCGACCTTCTTCATGGCCTGGGCAATGATGTTGCCAATAGTTTCGTCGTTGTTTGCGCTGATCGTGCCGACTTGCGCGATCATGTCGCCGGTGACGGGCTTGGAGAACTTGTCCAGTTCGCCCTTGATGCGGTTGCCTTCTTTGTCGAGGCTGCCGCAAATTGCGGTGATGGCCTTCTCGATGCCGCGTTTCATGGCCATCGGGTTGGCGCCGGCTGCGACGGTCTTCACGCCTTCGCGGTAGATCGCCTGGGCCAGCACGGTGGCGGTGGTGGTGCCGTCGCCGGCAACATCCGAGGTCTTCGAAGCCACTTCGCGCACCATCTGTGCGCCCATGTTTTCGAGCGAGTCTTTGAGCTCGATTTCTTTCGCGACGGTGACGCCGTCCTTGGTGATGGTCGGTGAGCCGAATTTCTTCTCAATGACCACATTGCGGCCCTTGGGGCCGAGAGTGACTTTTACCGCGTCCGCCAGTAAGTTGACGCCGCGGAGAATCGCCTGTCGCGACTCCTCGCCATGTACGATCTGCTTTGCCATATCTGAAATCTCCTATCGGTGTATTGGCAGGTCTGGCCTGCGATTTGGATGTTCGCGTCGCGCTTATTGTTCCGTTCGCTTTGCTCACGAAACGCGCGGTCGCTCACTTGGATCCTTCGCTCGCGCAAAAACGGCGCTCGCTCAGGATGACAACAAAACAGTTAGCGGCGCGATCCGGCGAGCTCTTTCTTGGCGGCGCCGGTCAGGATGCCGAGTACTTCCTCTTCGCGCATGATGATGAAATCCTCACCATCCAGCTTGATTTCGGTACCGGAGTACTTGCCGAACAGGATGCGGTCGCCCTCTTTTACCGCCAGAGGGAACACCTTGCCTTCGTCATTGCTCTTGCCTTTGCCTACGGAGATGACTTCTCCCTCCTGAGGCTTTTCTTTGGCGCTGTCGGGGATGATGATGCCACCACGGGTGGTCTCGCCTTCTTCGATACGGCGGACGAGAATACGGTCGTGTAACGGGGTGAACTTAGCCATACTTGCAGACTCCTTTCGGTCGTTTTGAGATCCTTGGTTAGATAGCAGGGAAACTCGCCGAACAGATTGTTAGCACTCATTGTTGGCGAGTGCTAATTGTAGTAAAAAGAGCGCCGCGCTGTCAACTTAGACGCGTACGGCGTTGATAATGCATGGCTTACATCGCATGTCATCATTGGTTGTGAGAGTTTGACAGGGGGCGTGGACGCCCGCGCCGACATTGGTTATGCTGTTCATGCGCGGATTCGGCCATGAGAAAAATTGCCCTCGCATTCACTGCCCTTCTCCTCTTCTTCTTTGTAGCCTCAGGTGCGGGTTTGGCCCAGGACGACAGCGCCCTGCTGAACTTCACCGTGCTCCGGGACTACAACGGCAAGCCGGTGCGAAATGCCAGCGTGGTGATGCACCCGGTGACCAAAGACGGCAAGCAGGCCAAGGGCGGCCTGCAGATCAAGACCGACGCGGACGGCAAGGCCAGCTTTGACGGTGCGCCCTACGGCAAGCTCCGGATCCAGGTGCTGGCGCCCGGCTTCCAGACTTTCGGCGCCGATTACGACATCGACAAACCGACGATGGAAATCACGGTCAAGATTAAGCGGCCGGCAGGGCAGTATTCGATCTACGAGGAACATCCGGAGGAGAACAAGAACGACAAGAAGGACGACAAGAGCGCGGGGCCGGATTCTAAGCCAAAGCCACAGTAGAAAGGCAGATTTCGGATTTGCGATTTTAGATTTCAGATTGAATGGGCGGGACGCGACTTCACTTTAGTCTGTGTATTGGTTGAAATCTGAAATCTGAAATCTGAAATCTTCAATCTAAGATATTCCTATGGACTACTTACTTAAGACCGAACCTTCTGTCTACTCATTTGCCGACTTGCAGCGGGACAAGAGCACGCTATGGGATGGTGTGACCAACCCAGTGGCGGTGAAGCATCTGCGTGAGATGAAGCCGGGCGACCGGTTAGTGGTCTATCACACCGGCGATGAAAAGAGCGCAGTAGGGACGGCGTCGGTAATTTCCGTGGATTCGTCGGATCCCAAAACTCCCCAGGTGAAGATCAAGGTGGGGAGCGCGGTGAAGCCGGTGACACTGGCCGACGTAAAAGCGAACAAGCTCTTTGCGGAGTCTCCGCTGGTGCGGCAGGGCAGGTTGAGCGTGGTGCCGTTGAGGGCTGCGCAATTCAATTTTCTGACCGGGGAATGATTTGGATCTGATCACCAAAGGCCTCACCTCTCGCAAAAGCGCGAGCACCCTGCTTCGATCAGCTACGACAGAGCGACGTGTGAATCGGAATGACTGAGCCCTAGGAAGACCTGTCATCCCGAGCGGAACATAACGATTCGCTGGCGAATCGTTATGAGGAGTCGAGGGACCTGCTGTGGGAAGCGGCGGGTGGCCCACTCAAGCCCGATTTTGGCATGAGTGGGGCAGTTCAGAGCTGGACAGAATGTTCCGGCCGCTCGTTCGTGTTTCGCGCCGTCTATTCCGACTCGATCTCCAGCGTCCCTCACAACCGGGCGAGGTCACAACAGCGGGTCCCTCCACTCCACAGATCATCGCTTTGCGATGATCTGTTCCGGTCGGGATGACAGAGTTGGGGAGATCTGAACATCCCCACTCAAGCCAAAATCGGGCTTGAGTGGGCCACCCTCACCGACCGTTCTCAGCGACCGGCTAATGGCTTCGGCACGTCGCGTCCGGCGAATCTTTCCGACCAGCGAATCCTTCCCGTGGCCTGCATCACCACAAAAAGCGTGATCACAGAAATCACAGTGATGGCGAGCCCGGTGAATCCTTTCCAGAAGAAGGCGTAGGAAAAGACAACCAGATAGATCAACTGTGCGGTCCCGGCCCACAAGGCAGCGAAGCGGATGCCGACCACCAGCCGGAGATAGCTCACGACCAGTGCGATCGAGACCACCGAAGCAATAACCATCGCGGCATGGATCGAAATGTGATCTACGAGGTAGGCGAGCAGCAGGTGGAACGCGAAAAACGCGGTGGCCAGGAAGAAGTAATTCATGGGATGAAGGTCGATGTTGCGCATGGTTGTGATGATGAACATCAGGAAAAAGAAGAAGAACAGAGAGATCGGGGCGGCATAGCTGATTTCGCCCGCGAGAGGCCCGGGCTGGAGTTTCTCCGGCATGGTCATGCCGATCTGGAATCCGGAGATCAGGTCGGAAAAATGCCAGGTGAGGTCCCAACCGTCTGCCGTCCGCTGCTTGGCAGTGGGCGACAGGGTGTCGTCGGCGAAATCGATGTCCTTGAAATTAGTCTTCATATTCAGGGCGAAGTCGTGCGCCTGCGCGACTCCGTCCCCGAGCTTGTACCGCCAGCTGCCAAGACCCTGCGAACGATACGCGATATGGAAGACAGTCGTCTCTCCCGGCCCCACAACCGCTTGTCCGTTTGCGCCCTGATCGTCCGTGGTCGGAGAAATGCGATTTCCGTTTACCTGCATCAGAAGGCCGTCATAAAGCGCTTTTTGGGCAGGAAATTTGAAACGGAAGCAGAAAGTCTGAGACTCGGCGCTGTTATTGCGGAAGCTATAGTCGCCGGCGAACTGAACCTGGTAGGTGCTGTACCACAGTAAACCTTTCTGACGGGGATCGAGATGGAAGTCCACCTGAACCCGGCTGGCGCTGAGCCCAACCGGAACCTGGGTCTCAACCTTTTCGGCATGGACGACTGAGGCGCCATTCTCCCAGCGGGCCACGTTCCTGACTTCGGTGATCGTGTAAGCGGCCGTCGGCGGAGTCTGCTCCTGTGGCGTGCCCCAGGTAGAAGCTACGTGACCCTGAAGCTGTTCGTTGCTGGATCCGGTGCGGGACGAGATCGTGCCCCCCAGGATCATCCAGGCAATTGTTGTGCAGATGAAGATAAATACCAGAGCGGCGATTTGGCGTATCAAATGAACCACCTCATGGAACTGGTGAGAGCACGAATGCTTCCCGTCGGAGGCGGGCTCGAAACAAAGAGCTTAGATCAAGCGACCATAGTGGTTTGTGTCAGAAGAGACACGTGTGTGTCAGAGAACAGACGGGCTAAGTTGAATGCTGTCCGGAAGTTCGCCGCGCAAGCTGAGGCGGCGGGATCAGCAGGTCTCTCCACTTCGCTTGCTTCGCTGCGCTCCGGTCGAGATGACAATACCGTTGAAGTTTTTTGACGCTAGCTGGCGAGTTTGCGCAGGAATTCGCGTTCGTCCATGTGGTACTTGAAGGCCTTGTGGCCGTCGATGAAGACGACAGGTACTTCGTCGGTGAACTGGCGGCGTAATTCGTCGTCGCTCTCTACGTCGATTTCGCGCCAGGCGAAGCCACCGCGGCGATGCAGTTTGGTGAGCGTCTCCTTAACGATTTCACAAAGGTGGCAGCCTTTGCGGGAGTAGACGATTACCTGGCGCAGCTCCTCCATGGGCGGAGTTTAGCGTGGGAAGAAGTATTTAGCAATTAGCATTTGGCACTTGGCTGGACCCGAGCGCAACCGGGTACCTCAGCGCCTGAAGCCGCTTTTCGCGGGATTTCTAATGCAGCGCTGAAGGGCTTCACCCAAAAGCAGGCATGTGGCAATTAGCACTTGGCTGAACTCCGGTCTTTCATCAGTACAACTCCTGCCGCTCAATTACAATCCACTGCATGGATCGCAGTCAGAACAGACCACTCTCGGGGAAGGCCGTCCTGATCACTGGCGGGGCCAAGCGTTTGGGGCGGGCCATTGCTCTGCGGTTGGCGGAGGCGGGGGCGGACGTTGCCATCACCTTTCGCAACTCGGCTCGCGAGGCGCAGCACACTGTTATCGACGTGAGCAGCTTCGGTGGGCGGGCCGTGGCCTTGCGCTGCGACGTCACCGACGAAAAGAGCGTCAAGTCCGCGATCAAAGAAACCGCGAGGGAACTGGGTGGGATCGACATTCTGGTCAACAATGCCGCCAACTACGAGACTGCCGAGTTCTCCAAGCTGACCCTCAAACAGTGGGACGCCATATTTGCTTCCAACACCCGCGGCCCATTTCTGGTTTCGCGTGAGGCGCTGAAGCATCTGCGGGAGCGAAACGGGAAAATCGTAAACCTGGGATCGCTTGGCGGACTGCGTCCCTGGTCCGATCACGCCCACTACTGTTCGTCCAAAGCTGCAGTTCATATGTTGACCAAGGTGATGGCCAAGGCTCTGGCGCCGGAGATCGCGGTAAACTGCGTCGCGCCCGGAATGATCGACCTCGGGGAGAAGGCGGCAGCGGGGTTCATGAAAAAGATGGCTGGACAGACTCCGATGCGGCGTAACGGCAAGGGCGAGGAGATCGCGGCGGCGGTCCTGTTTTTTGCTACCGCGCCACACTTTATCACCGGCCAGATACTCGCGGTGGATGGTGGGCTGGGACTCTGAGCCACCCGGATTGCTTATTTGTCAGGCCTCCAGGTTTGCTGTATTGTGGCCAATCTTACCCCTGAATTGTGCAGGTTCGGAAGCTTGATGAAGAACTTCTCCGTTGTCATTCTGCTGTTCTGTGCTTCGTTGACCTGGGCCCAGGCCCGGGTGGAGGATGGCGGCCACGAAATACAATTGTGGACCGGCGGCGGCCACTCGGTCGCCGGAGGTACGTCGGACACGAGTGTGTGGAACGTCGGCCTGCGCTACGGATGGATCCTTACCCGTCCCCACGGGCCCGGCTTTCTGAAAGGGAGATTTGAGTACGCGCTCGATGCGGTGCCGGCATTTGTGGTCTTCCAGCCCGCCAACACCGCCTTCGGAGCCGGCTTCAATCCTCTGAACCTGAAGTGGAACTTTGCTACGCGAGGGCGGATCGTGCCGTATTTCGAACTCAGTGGTGGAACCCTGTTCACTAACCATGACGTTCCGACCGGAGCCAACAGCGTGAACTTTACCTCCGCAGCGGCCCTGGGCACGCACTTCCTGGGCGATTCCCGTAACTGGAGTGTGGAATTGCGGTATATGCATATCTCCAACGCCGGCCTGGCGGACCGCAATTCCGGCATCAATACGGTGCAGGTGCGGCTGGGGATCGGGAAATTCTTCGGGGGCGGAAGCGCGACCAAGAAATGACAGAATACTTTGTACCAAATCAGTAGCCGTTTTACGCTCCAGTGTTCGTTCTACGGACTGTCATCCTGAGGATGCGGAGCTCTTCGCTACGCGAAGAGCTCCCGACGAAAGACCTCTACATTGCCTGACGATTCCAGTCCCACAATCTTGCCTACTTCTGATCGTTCCACTCACTCCTGAGCGGAATGCATAGGTCCTTCGGTTGCTTTCGTTCCACTTCGCGAGACGAAAGACTGCGCTCAGGATGACAGCTTGGTGAAAGCTTGAGAAAGCGTTGCGATCCGGGGTAAGTGATATTCTTTTCCGCGTATGTCAACACTGGTCGAATGTGTTCCCAACTTTTCTGAGGGACGCGACGCGGCGAAGGTCGATGCGATTGTCGCGTCCATGAAGGTGGACGGCGTGTATCTCCTCGATCGGGAGATGGATGCCGATCATAACCGCTGCGTGATCACGCTGGTCGGGGAGCGCGAGCCCATTCAGGAAGCCGCTATTCGCGGCGTGGGCAAGGCGGCGGAGTTGATCGACCTTACTAAGCATCAGGGAGCGCATCCGCGAATGGGGGCGGCGGATGTGGTGCCGTTCATACCGATTGACGGCGTAACCATTGAAGATTGTGTGGCTATGGCGAAACACGTCGGCGAGGAAATCTGGAAGCGGTATCAGATCCCAGTGTATCTCTACGAGGCGGCGGCGACTTCGCCGGAGCGGCAGAATCTGGAAAACATCCGGCGCGGGCAGTTTGAGGGCATACGGGCGGACATTGCGACCAATCCGGCACGCAAGCCTGATTTCGGGGAGGCGCGGGTGCATCCCACGGCGGGCGCGACCGTGGTGGGGGCGCGGAAGTTTCTGATCGCATACAACGTTTTTCTCAACACGCCGGATGTCGAGATTGCGAAAAAGATTGCCAAGGTGGTGCGCTTCTCGAACGGCGGAATGCGCTTTGTCAAAGGTGCGGGGTTTCTCGTGCGCGGCCTGGCGCAGGTTTCGATGAACCTGACCGACTTCGAGCAGACGCCGGTGCACCGCGTGTTTGAAGTAGTGAAGCGGGAGGCGGCCCGGTACGGCGTTGTGCCGGTGAGCAGCGAGATTGTCGGGCTGATTCCGAAGAAGGCGCTGGAGTCGGCGGCGGAATGGTTTCTGCAGGTGGAGAATTTCGATTCGTCATTGATTCTTGAGAACCGCTTGAGTGCGGTAATGAGCGGCAAGGTCGCGGTCGGCGGCTTGAGGGCTGGAGTGGAACCCTTCGTAGAACAACTGGCCGCGCCTACAGCCACTCCAGGCGGTGGCAGCGCGGCAGCAGCCAGCGGAGCCATGGCGGCGGGGCTGGCCAACATGGTGGCTTCAATGTCTCGGGGAAAGAAGGCGTATCTGCAGCACGAGGCGGAGTTGAGCGCGGCGATTGCGCGGCTGGCGCAATTGCGCGAAGAATTGAAGGCGGCGATCGATGCCGACGCCGAGTCATATAACGCCGTGATGAAGGCGTACAAGCAGGCCCGGGACTCTGCAAGTGCCGACGGCATCATTGACGCTGCTTTGAAGCAGGCCACGAGCGTGCCCCTGGGAGTGGCGGAGCGGGCGAGGGAAGTGGCCGGAATCGCGGAAAAGCTAAAACCGATTACCAATCCGAACATGAAATCCGATCTCACCACGGCGCTGGCCCTGGCGCGGGCAGCCATTGAGGGAGCGCTGGCCAATGTGGAGATCAATCTGGAATCGATGAAGGACGCTGGATTTGTCGCCGAAACGCGCAACCAGGCTGCGCTGATAAGGGCCTGAGCGCGGTTTCGGGTCATGCACCTCCCTGATTACACGATGTGACCTTTGGTTTGGCCCTTCTCCTTTGAAATTGACATACAATAAGGGTACAAATCGCGTCTAAATCGCATCTAACCGCGCATATTCTTTCGAGGCTTTGATGAAAACACTTAAAGGCAGTTTGTGTGTTCTTCTGGTGCTGAGCGCCGCAGCGTGGTCCATGCCGCTGGGCAGTTCGACCCGGACAGTGATTCCTTCCGACATCCAGCAGATCATTTCGGTGGACTACCGCGCACTCAAGAATTCCGACACCGCAATGGCGCTGAAGGACCAGGTTTTGCCGCCCAGCCTCAAGGAGTTCGAGGGTGCCCTGAGAGGCGTGGGGATCGATCCCGACAAGGACGTGGAGCAACTCACGTTTGCTTCATATCGCAGCGGCAAACAGGGTGTGCGGGTGGTCGGCATAGCGCAAGGGCAGTTTGCCATGGCTGCCGTGCTGAAGAAGATGCGGCTGCAGAAGGTAAAGCCGGTCAAACTGCGGAACTCCGATATCTACCCCATGCCAGCCGGCATGCAGATGACATTTCTGGATGACAATACACTATTGTTCGGCGACAGCGGGGCGGTGCGCGGGGCGCTGGATGCGCGCGACGGCTATTCCTACACTCTGGACAGCAACAGCCAGATTGCGGACATGATTGGAGCGGTGGAGTCGGGTACGGTGTGGAGCGTCCTCGATCAGCAGGGAACGCAGAACATGCTGCATTCGGCCCTGGGCGATGCCGCCGGGCTGGCCGACTATGACACGATCAAGAAACGCATTCTGGGTTCGCGATACACCATGAACTTCCAGAGCGGCGTGAATTTCGATCTCGACGTCGTGACCTCGGATTCGGTGACCGCAACCACGCTGTCTTCGCTGCTGAAGGCGGGCATGCTGTACAAGAAAATGTCAGCTACGCCGGTGGAAAAGCTGGCGCTGGACAACGTGACTGTCAATTCGGACAGTTCGAATCTTCAGATGCACTTCAAGGCCGACGACAAGCAGTTCCAGGGATTGCTGCATTCGCCGTTGTTTGCGGCGGTGTCGAAGTAGCGTAGACGAGCAGCGAAGAAGTGGACGAACCCTCAAGCTGGTTTTTGTTATGGGACCGTTTGTTCCAGAGTCTGGTGCAACACGATGCTTCTGGCGCTCTGGATTTCGCGACGATATAAGACGGTGAAAATCGCCATGTCGTACGTGGCGTGCGCGACAATCGGCGCCACCAGCCCACCGCTTACGAAATACAGGATGTGGAAGCAAATCCCGAGCAAGGCTATGCCGTAGGCGCCGCGCGTGCCCTGTGGCAAATGAACCACGGCAAAAGTCAGGACACAAACCAGTAGGGCGACCGCGGTACTCGACGTAACCTCTGCGATGATCTGAAAGAGCACGGCACGATACACAATTTCCTCGCCCACACCGGCACAGAGACCAACCCATACCGCCAAGATCCACTCGGTCGTGCTGGTAGGAGCGTACAAGAGGCGAATTCGTTGCTGCTGTGCTAGATCGACCGTTTTGCGCTTGCGCGTTACCGAGATCACGAAGGCGGCCGAGAACATCAGTCCGAGCGTGAACGAGGAAGGTGAAGCCGCCCAGGGAAGGGGGAGTTGCCTGGCCACTGCTACCGCGACGGCAATCAAGGTGGAGAACAAAATCACGTAAAAGCTCAATCGAAACCGGTACGCCTTGGAACCAAGGGGTTCGCCGCGTGCGAGCCTTTTGTAGCCGCGCCACGCCGCCGCGGGTTGCAATACCAAGACCCACAGTAGAAACATGACCGTTATGTCGTCAAAATGGAAGGGCACGGACGGAAAGGATATGTTAAGAGGCGCGACTGGGGGCCCCAAGAGTACTGAGGTTGTCGCACTAGAGAGTGCTACTTGGCTTTTTGTGCTTTGGCTTTCTCTCTCTTGGCTTTGGCCCAGCCTTCTTTTACGATCTGGCGTGCCCTTCCCAGGGCCAGGGAATCTGGCGGGACATCTTCTGTGACCGTGGTGGCGGCGGCGATGTAAGCGCCTTTTCCGATCCGGATGGGAGCTACCAGGATGCTGTCGCTGCCAACGAACACGCCATCTTCGATGACGGTCTTGTGCTTGCTCACGCCGTCGTAGTTGCAGGTGATGGTCCCCGCGCCGACGTTGACCTTCTCTCCGATTTCACTGTCACCCAGGTAAGTGAGATGGTTGGCCTTTGAACCTTTGCCGAGGCGAGTCTTCTTCAGTTCGACAAAATTTCCCACATGAGCTTCGTCGCAGATTTCACAGCCGGGACGTAGGTGGCTGTACGGTCCGAGCGAGACACGGGCCCGTACCGTGGAATGTTCCAGCACACAGCCGGTCTGTATCAGCACCTGGTCGCCGATTTCGCAGGCAATGATCACGCTGTAGGACCCGATGCGACTGTCGCTGCCGACGCGAGTGGAGGCGCGTAGCTGGACAAAAGGCTCGATCACGGTGTCGGCGCCGACCTCGACATCGCAATCGATCACGCAGGTTTGAGGAAAAAGAATGGTCACACCCTCAGCCATCAGCTGGCGGCACTTGGCCATGCGCATGTGCTGGTCGATGTCGGAAAGTTCGGCGCGGGTGTTGCCGCCCAGGACTTCGTAAGGATTGCGTGCCTCAACGGCCACGACACGTTGCCTGGCCTTACCCAGAATCGCCGCCATGTCGGTGAGATAGAACTCGCCGTGGTGGTTGGCGGTGTTCAATTCGTCGATGTGGCTGAATAGCTGCTGGCTGTCAAAGGCATAGATGCCCGCATTGATCTCGTGCACCTTCTGCTGCGCAGGCGTCAGGTCTTTCTGTTCGACAATGGCCTTTACGTCGTCACTGCCGGCCTTTTTCCGGAGGATTCTGCCGTAGCCGGCTGGATTATCGAGCCGGGCGGTCAGGATGGTCATCGCGGCTTTTTTCGAGGCATGGAAGTTGCGCAGGTTCTCGATGGTCTCGGGAGTAATCAGGGGCGCGTCACCATAGAGCACGATGACAAGGTCGTAAGGTGCCAGTGCCTGGCGGGCGACCATCAGGGCGTGACCGGTGCCGTGCTGCTCTTTCTGATGAACAAATCCGATTCCAGATGAAGCCACTGCGGCGCGAACGCGGTCGGCTTCGTGTCCGATGATGGCGTACACGTCGTTTGCTGGAACGACTTTGGTGGCGGCGGCGATGACGTGCGCGAGCAGCGGCTTGCCGCCGACTTCGTGCAGCACCTTGGGATGTTTGGACTTCAGTCGCGTCCCTTTGCCGGCGGCCAGGATGGCGATGGCGACGCGGGGGGCACTGTCATTTTTGGTTTTCGGCATTTGATCCAATATACCGCGAGAATTCGCCGCGTAGCAGGGGTTGGTTACCGTGGTTACTGGGTGGGTTTTCGGGTTTGGTTGGGGCAAAAACCTGCCGAGCTTCGCTCGGCAGGGCAGGTGAGGACACCTGCCCCTACGTGGTTCGTGCTACGGGGTGGCGGCGCGGGTGCCGCCGGGAGCCTGGGCGACCAGTTCCATTAGATCCGCGGCAATTTGGTCGGTTCGGTGGCGGGCGACCATGCCCTGCTCCAGGTAGTCTCCGAGGACCGGGATTACGCCGAGTTCTTCAATCGCATCCAGATCGGCCACAATCTGGTTGGCGCCTTCGAGGGCGTATTTGGCCTTCAGTTCAGGGGGTGCCGGGGCGCGATTGATGAGGGCGAAATCAAAGATGCGCTTGGTCTGGGCATGGCGATTGAGGGCGCGGATGTGGTCGGAGGCGGTCAAGCCCAAGCTCTCATTGGCCTGGGTCATCAAATTCCCGACATAAACCTTTACCGCGGCTGAATTGACGATGGCCTGAGCAATTCCGGGGACAAGCAGGTTGGGGATCAGGCTGGTGAAGAGCGATCCGGGACCGATTGTAATCAGGTCAGCGCGCGCCATTGCTTCCAGAGTTTGGGGCAGGGGTTGAACATCCGGAGGATCCAGGAAGAGTTGCTTGATGCGCCCGCTGCTGGCGGTGATTTTGGTCTCGCCGCGGATTTTGCTGCCGTCTTCCATCAAGGCCTCGAGCTCCACGTGGGAGGTGGTGGCAGGATAGATGTGTCCGCGGGTAAGCAGAATTTCCGAGGACAGGCGCACCGCCTCGCTGAAATCGCTGGTGATCGAGGTCAATGCGGCCAGAAACAGGTTGCCGAAGCTGTGACCCTCCAGACCTGACCCTTTTACGAAACGATGCTGAAACAGGCGGGAGAGCAGGGCCTCGTCCTCGGAGAGTGCGACGATGCAATTGCGGACGTCGCCGGGAGGCAGCATGTTGAGCTCTTTGCGCAGGCGTCCGCTGGAGCCGCCGTCATCGCTGACGGTAACGATCGCACACAGTTCCCCGATCTCGGGCTGGTTAGGTTTGCGCAGCGTACCTGGGCGGGTGACATAGCGCTTGAGTCCCTTGAGAAGAGTGGAGAGACCAGTGCCGCCACCGATGGCGACCACATGAATGTTTCCGGCTGAATAGGACTTCCGCGGCAACGAACGCTGCGAGTGCCGGTAGGGTTCAGACACGGCTAGCCATTGTCCTCTGGGGCCGGGGACTCGGAGGAGAATTCAGCCCCTGGGTCGGGATACAGTAATTCAGTGAACCGGGGATCTTCTGCCAGGTTCTGGAAATCGGAATCGTTTCGCGCCTGGAATCGAAGCGAGGCGTTCACCCGAATGGCCTCATCCAGATGGCGCAGGGAATCTTCCAGATGCCCGGTGAGGCAGTCGAGAGCGGCCATGCCGTAAGCCACATAGTCGGCCTTCGGCACCTGCTTGGAAAGCTTTTCCAGATGCTCGCGGGCAGTGACGTAATCGCCGACATTCATGAGCGAAACGGCGTAGTCGTAGTGCTCTTCCGGACTCTTGAACTGGTTAGCCGCGCGCTCCAGATGCTGGTTGCAGGTATTGAGGTGAACGGTGACACGGTCCGCTAATTCCCTGCTGGCGCCGGTTACGGCCTTCTGCAGGTGGAGCTTGGCCTTCTCAAATTTGTGCTCCTGCATGGCCCGCAGTCCAGCCTCGTAGTTTTGCACAGCCTGTGCAAAACGCGGATCGTCGCTGACCGGTTTTTTGGTGGGAGTTTTCTGGGCCATCCGCAACACTCTTCCTGAACTCTTCGTAAGCTCTCCTTTTTGATATGCTTGGAAGAAATCAGCTCAACTACAACTGCTAGGGTTTTGCCCCCTTCCGCCGGCAGAGCAGTGACCCCTGGTCAGGGGTCGCGAATATCGCCTGTGGAAAAGCTTGACCCACCCCGAATGAGCAGGGTATACGCGCATTCGCTTTTCCGTCAACCCGATCCAAATCATTCACCCACGGTCAGTTGATGGAAGCGGCCGTCTGCAGGTCTATCTGCTTCCATTCACCCTTCATGATTCCCTGGCGAATCTGGACGGCGGTCTTTTTCTTCTGATGCATCGAATACGAGTAGTACAACTCCTTCAGGCAAACCGAACATTGGGCGCCGTGCGTGCCCTCAAAACAGCTATGCAGGCTGTTATGCCCCATTCCGCGGTCGCAATAGCAGTAGCAAGGTTGCTGATGCAACACCGCAGGAATCTTAGCCGCCAGTTCATAGGCATGGGTCTGAAACGGATACTGGGCGTTTCCTGCCCAAAGTTGCTCTCTGCCGAGGATCGGCGGGAGGGTCTCGCCCTTGGCGGGCGGACCGGCATTGTAGGCCGGCACCGCTCCCTCCTGTTGGGAGGTGGCCCACGGGGTCGACACCGCCAGGATCGTCAAGGCGAGAAAGGCCATGGTGATTCCGCGCTTCATCATGATTCCGGTTTCCTTGAGTGGACTCTTATTGTAACTCGAATTCGGGAGCGGCGGCAGTAGCCCGAGGGTAACCATCGCGCAGCCGGGTGACAGGCAACACAAGCTGTAACCGGATACGCCGGACCCGTATAATAGAGTCAGCATGCCGGAACAAGCCCGTCTCGCGGAGTTGCGCCCCCGCACCGACAAGTGCCGCCCTCCGGTTTCGCCGCGCACAATTCCAGTGCTCTCGGTCTGGGTTCGCGACCTGATCATCTCGCTGGCGATCTCGGCATTCATTATCGTGTTCCTTTATCAGCCGGTGAAGGTGGAAGGCACCAGCATGATGCCCTCTCTCGATGATCAGGAACGCATCTTCGTCAACAAGTACGTGTACCGCCTGGAGCCGATTGAGCGAGGCGACATCGTGGTGTTCCGCTATCCTCGCGACCCCTCGAAGAGCTTTATCAAGCGCGTGATCGGGCTGGCCGGCGACCGTATCCGCATTGAGGCCGGCCAGGTACTGGTCAACGACGTTGCGCTGGATGAAGACTACGTTCCTCCCGCTTACGCCGACCAGCGCTCATATTCCGAGATCATAGTCCCGGCCAACAGCTACTTCGTGCTGGGCGACCACCGCACCATGTCGAACGACAGCCGTGACTTTGGACCGGTGAACGTTGGCTACATCTACGGCAAAGCGGTGTTCGGGTATTGGCCGATGGACAAGATGGGCAGAGTGCGTTGAGAGATTTTCTGTGCGTGCTTGGCGGGTTTCTCTGCGATCTTTGCGGTTAAAAGCTTTTGACCGCAGAGGGCGCTGAGAAAAACACAGAGAGCGCAAAGAAAATCTCAGTCATCGAAATCATTTGTTTCGTGAATTCAGTATCCCTGCTAAAATCTCTAAAATCCACTCCCTGGAGCTTGAATGCAGGCTACGCTTGCACTCGAAGACGGGCGCGTCTTTCGAGGCAAAGGTTACGGTGCCAAAGGCGAATGTTACGGCGAAGTCGTTTTTAATACTTCCATCACTGGCTATCAGGAAATTTTCACCGACCCTTCCTACTGCGGTCAGATCGTAGTTCTTACCAATCCTGAAATCGGCAATTACGGGACCAACGCGGAAGACAGCGAGTCGACGCGCCCATATATCGAGGGATTGATCGTTCGCGAGTTCTCACGAGTCAGTTCCAACTGGCGCTCGCAGCAGGTCGCCGAAGAATATCTCGAACAATTCAAGGTCCCGGTGCTGGCAGAGATTGATTCCCGAGCACTGGTGCGGCACCTGCGCGACCACGGGGTAATGCGCGGCGTAGTTTCGACGCTGGAAGACGATGCCGAGAAGCTGGTGACCAAGGCCCGCTCGATTCCGAAGATGGATGGTACGGACCTGGCGAAAGTGGTCAGCACGAATCGTCCTTATGTTTGGGAAGTGGGGGAGCGTTCGCACGAGCCGGTGGAAGTGGTCGGCGTGAAGGACGAGCCGGCACGATTTCATGTGGTGGCTTACGACTTCGGCATCAAGCAGAACATCCTGCGAAAGCTGCGCGGCGAGGGCTGCAAGGTCACCGTGGTGCCGGCGCAGACTCTGGCGGAAGACGTTTTGGCGCTGAAGCCGGACGGCGTTTTCCTGTCGAATGGGCCGGGCGATCCGGAGCCATGTACCTACGCTGTCGACAACATTCGCCGCTTGATGGGGCGGCAACCGATTTTCGGGATCTGTCTGGGACACCAGCTCACGGGGATTGCGTTAGGCGGAAAAACCTTCAAGCTGAAGTTTGGTCATCACGGCGGCAACCATCCGGTGAAACAGTTGCAGTCGGGGAAGATCGAGATCACGGCACACAATCATAACTTTCGCCGTGGATCCGGATTCGCTGCCGCAGAGCGAAGTCGAGCTAACGCACATCGATTTGAATGACAACACATTCGAGGGCATGCGGCACCGGAATTTGCCGCTGTTTTGTGTGCAATATCATCCCGAGGCGTCGCCGGGGCCGCATGATTCGCATTATCTGTTCAAGGATTTTGTGAAGATGATGGAGGAGTGGAAAGGGTGAAGGCGACGCGAACAAGTATTGTCCTGTTTGCTCTTTACGCGGCGCCGCTCGGTGCGAATGAGTGCCTTGCCCCTAAACCCATACCTGTGGCCTCGGTTTGTGGGCGAGTCGGCGACCCGTTGGGAAATGTGATTGCTGATGTGGAGTTGCAACTGTTGAATTCGCAGAAGCTAGCCGTGGCCGATGTTCGTACGGATTCGAAGGGAGGCTTCATGTTTTCTGTGCTGCCGGCGGGCGAGTACCAGATAACCGCAAGCCCGAAAGGCTGGGCCCCGTTGTACTGGCCTCTGAGAGTAACCAAGTCTAAACCGATCAAGGCTTGCAAGCAGCCGCTGTATGTAACTTTGGGAGTCAATACATGTGGAACCTCGGTGGGCCGAAAGGGATACCACGGCAAATGGTATGAACGAGGTGAGCCCCAAAACTGATCTGTCATCCCGAGCGGAGCATAGCGATTCGCTTGCGAATCGTTATGAGGAGTCGAGGGACCTGCTGTATGGAACGTCGGCTCTTTGAGCACAAGAAGGATATGGTCGAAGGATTCTCCAAGCAGTACCACTTGGGAAGATTTGGCGGCAGAGTGGTTTGTTCGAGATCGATACACGCCCGATAAGCAGGTCCCTCCACTCGCCACTTGATTCGCAAAGCGAATCAACTGCGTTGGTCGGGATGACAGGGTTCTAGAGGTTGGGGTGACAGAGTTATTTCGGAGAAAAGAGTAACGATTAACGACTAATGCCGAAACGCACTGACATTTCGAAAATCCTGATCATTGGCTCTGGCCCTATCATTATTGGCCAGTCGGCGGAGTTTGATTACTCCGGGACACAGGCGTGCAAAGCGCTCAAGTCTGAAGGATTTGAGGTGGTGCTGGCCAATTCCAATCCGGCCACCATCATGACCGATCCGGAGATTGCCGACCGCACCTACATCGAGCCGCTGACCCGCGAGTACCTGGAAGAAATTATTCGCATCGAGCGCGAGCTGTCGCCGGGGGCGGGTTTCGCCATCCTGCCCACCGTGGGCGGGCAGACGGCGCTGAATCTGGCGATTGAGCTTTCTGACGGCGGCGTGCTCGACAAGTACAACGTGCAACTGATCGGCGCGAACGTGGCCGCGATCAAGAAGGCGGAAGACAGGTTGTACTTCAAAGACGCGATGCAGAAGATCGGGCTCGACGTTCCCAAGTCGGCCCTGGTCAACAATCTCAAAGACGGGCTCGAATTCGCCGGGAAGATCGGCTTTCCAGTCATTGTTCGGCCGTCATTCACCCTGGGAGGCAGCGGCGGCGGCATCGCCTACAACCGCGAAGAACTGCTGGAAGTTTTGGCTCGCGGACTGGATTTCTCGCCTGTACACGAAGCCTTGATCGAGGAGTCGGTGTTGGGGTGGAAGGAATACGAACTCGAAGTGATGCGCGATCTCCGCGATAACGTCATCATCATCTGCTCCATCGAGAACTTCGATCCCATGGGCGTGCACACCGGCGATTCCATCACGGTCGCTCCGGCGCAGACGCTTACCGACCGCGAATACCAGGCGATGCGCGATGCGGCGATTGCGGTGATCCGCGAGATTGGCGTGGAAACCGGCGGATCGAATATACAGTTCGGTGTTCATCCTACGAACGGGCGCATGGTCGTGATCGAGATGAACCCGCGGGTTTCGCGGTCTTCGGCGCTGGCCTCGAAGGCGACAGGTTTTCCGATTGCCAAGATTGCCGCCAAGCTTGCTGTGGGCTATACGCTGGATGAGATTCCTAACGACATCACGCGCAAAACGCCGGCTTGTTTTGAGCCCACGCTGGACTACGTGGTGGTGAAAATTCCCAAGTGGCAGTTCGAAAAATTTCCCGGCGCGGATGAAGGCTTGGGGCCGCAGATGAAGTCGGTGGGCGAAGTTATGGCCATCGGCCGCACCTTCAAGGAGGCACTGCTCAAGGGAGTGCGGGCGCTCGACACCGGCAAGAAGACAGGCTCGGAGAAAATCGAGCCGAAGATTCTCACCCAGCGTCTGGTCACGCCGCATCCCGAACGCCTTTCCTATATCCGTTATGCGTTGCGCCAGGGCCACACCGTCAAGCAGCTGGCGAAGATGACGTCCATCGATCCCTGGTTTTTGTACCAGCTGAAAGAGATTAACGACATGCAGCTGGAATTGGAGAAGCATCCCATGGAGTCGATTCCGACCGATGTGTTGCGCGAGGCCAAGCGCATGGGCTTCTCCGACGGCCGTCTGGCGGGGGTTTGGCGGCTGAACGGCAAGGGTGCGCCCGAGAAGGTTCGACATCTGCGCAAGAAGCGCGGCATCTCCCCGGTGTACAAACGGGTGGACACCTGCGCGGCAGAATTTGAAAGCTACACGCCATATCTTTACTCCACCTATGAGGAAGAGGACGAGGCCACGCCGACCGGGAAGAAGAAAGTCATCATCCTGGGCAGCGGGCCGAATCGGATCGGGCAGGGAATTGAATTCGATTACTGCTGCTGCCACGCGGCGTTTGCTTTGCGCGACGACGGGTATGAAACGATCATGATCAACTGCAATCCGGAGACCGTCTCGACCGATTATGACACCAGCGATCGTCTCTACTTTGAACCACTCACTCTCGAGGATGTATTCGCCATCTGCGAGCACGAGGCTACTTCGGGCGCGCCGGTTGGCGTGATCGTGCAGTTCGGTGGGCAGACACCTTTGAATCTGGCGCTTCCGCTGAAGGCAGCGGGCGTCAACATTATTGGAACATCACCCGAGTCGATTGACCTGGCGGAAGACCGCAAGCGCTTTGGCAAGTTGCTCGACGAACTGGAAATTCCGCAGGCTCCCGGCGCGATGGCGGCTTCGGTGGAAGAGGCGATTGAAGGGGCGAAGCGGGTGGGATATCCGGTGCTGGTGCGTCCTTCGTACGTACTGGGTGGACGCGCCATGGTGATCGCCTACGATGAAGAGATGGTCGTCCACTACATGAAGGAAGCAGTCGAGTATTCGCAGGACCGTCCGGTGCTGATCGATCATTTTCTCGAAGACGCCATTGAAGTGGACGTGGACGCGCTTTCGGACGGTGAAGACGTGGTCATTGGGGGCATCATGCAGCACATTGAGGAGGCCGGTATTCACTCCGGAGATTCTTCCTGCGTGCTGCCAGCCGTGGATATTCCCGAGGCGCTTCTGACACGGATGCGCGAGTACACGTTCAAGCTGGCCCGCGCGTTGAAAGTTGTCGGGCTGATGAATATTCAGTTCGCGATTCCGAGGGCGAGTGCAGTTTTAGACGGGTCTGCGACCCGCCCCCACACAGACCAAGTCACGGTCTATGTTCTGGAAGTTAACCCTCGGGCTTCGCGAACGGTGCCTTTCGTTTCCAAAGCGACCG
Source organism: Terriglobia bacterium (assembly GCA_963801545.1). Taxonomy (GTDB): domain Bacteria; phylum Acidobacteriota; class Terriglobia; order Terriglobales; family Acidobacteriaceae; genus JAIQFF01. The sequence goes on from CAWDFF010000015.1 coordinate 21,700, forward strand.
GCGTTCCGATGGCGAAAATTGCGGCCCGCCTTATGACTGGACGCAAGCTGCGAGAGTTCCTGCCGGAGTATATCGAGCGCGGCGCCGATCTCGACACCGGGCGTTGCTACTACGTAAAGTCGCCGGTTTTCCCCTGGAACAAGTTTCCTGGAGTCGACACCGTGCTGGGTCCGGAGATGAAATCCACGGGCGAAGTGATGGGTGTGGCCGACAATTTTGGCGAGGCGTTCGCAAAGGCACAGACTGCGGCCGGCCAGAAACTGCCCACACAGGGCACGGTCTTCATCAGCGTGACCGATCATGACAAGCCGAACGTGACCGAGGTCTCGCGCAAGTTTGTGGACATGGGCTTCAAGCTGGTGGCCACAGCCGGTACCGCCGACGTACTGGAAGCCGCGGGCATGACGGTGGAGCGGGTTTACAAAGTGAAAGAAGGACGGCCCAACGCCGTGGATCTAATAAAGGGCGAGCGCATACATTTGATCGTCAATACCCCTCACGGGGTCGATCCCTGGTTTGACGAACAGGCCATCCGGCGCGCGGCGGTGATGGCGCGCATTCCCACTATTACCACGCTGTCGGCGGCTCGCGCCGCTGCCGAAGGCATCGCCGCGCTGCAGAGCGGAGAAGTGAGGGTGCAAGCATTGCAGCAGTTGCACGCGGAGCGTACAGTGAGAGGCCGAAGCGAATAGTCCGCCGTGGAGGTATGGTATGGCGCAAGAAAATAGCGCTCTGATTCGACGCTGGTTTGACGAAGTCTGGAACCACGGGAGAATGGAAGCGATTGACGAGATGGCGTCACCTGACGTAATCGGGCATGGTCAAGCGCAGCATGACACGGATGTGGGGCTTGAGGCGTTCAGGGTTTTTGCCAAGGATTTGCTCACCGCGTTTCCTGACATGAAGGTGACGATCGATCAGATCATTGAGCAAGGGGACAAGGTGGTAGCCCGCTGGACGGCGACCATGACTCACAAGGGCAATTTCCTCGGATTCGCGCCTAGTGGAAAGAAAGCAACCATCACTGGCACGTCAATTCAGCGCATGTCGGGCGGAAGGATTGTGGAGGGCTGGGACAACTGGGACCAGTTGGGTCTGCTGGTGCAGATCGGGGCGGTTCCGGCAGCGCATTTTGTGAAGTCGGCAGCGGAACGACGATCGGCGTAGCGGGTTGTCTTGGTCAGCGCTCATTCTAGAGTTTGAGAGCGTATCTTGGGGCAGGGATCCTTCGACTCCGCTGTGCGTTCGCGAGCGAACGCACGGGCTCTGCTCAGGATGACATTGCGGGATGACATTGTTATGACCGGGATTTGATAAGCTTGATGGCGTAGCGATCCAGCCGCCTAGAGCGAAAATCCCATGCTTCTTCAAGGTATTTTTCCTCCAATCACCACGCCGTTTTATCCTGACGGCAATGTTTACTTCAAGAAGCTCGAGCACAACGTCGAGCGCTACTCCAAGACTCCGGTTGCGGGCATTGTTGTTTTGGGCTCTACCGGCGAGGCAGTCATGCTCTCGGATGAGGAGCGCCGGCAAGTGCTGAAAGCCGCGCGGGAGGCGGCTGCGCCGAACAAGGTGTTGATTGCGGGAGCGGGCATTGAGTCGGCTGTCGAGACCTTGCGGCTCACCGAGTATGCGGCTGAAGTGGGCTACGATGTGGCCCTGGTGCGCACTCCACACTTCTACAGGAAGGTGATGCATCCCGCCAACATGCTGGCTTTCTATCGCACCGTGGCGGACCGCTCGCCACTGCCTGTAATGATCTACAACGTTCCGGGATTTACCGGATACGACATTCCCGCGGAAGTGGTAATCGAGTTGGCGGGGCATCCCAATATCATCGGCATGAAGGAGTCGGGCGGCGACGTGGAGAAACTGCGCCGGATGGCGGAAGGAACGCGGCAGGTGAAACGCTCCGCCAAGGTTACAGAAACTTTTGAAGCCATGACTCCACGCATGCTTAAAGCGTCCAGCGGCGGCAACGGACAGGGCGGGCAACTGGTGCAAGTCTCGGCACTGGGCGGCACAAAACCATCCTCTGCCGCGGTCACCGTGGTGAGTGGGATCAAGACCAGGGAAAAGGAAGTCGGCTTCCAGATCGTGGTGGGTTTGGCGCAGAAGCTGGAGCCGTCTTTACAGGCGGGTGCGGTAGGGGGGATTCTGGCATTCGCCGATGCGGCGCCTACTGCCTGCTACGAGATATACGCTGCATGGAAGGAAGGCGATGCGGAGTTGGCGCGCTTAAAGCAGGAGCGAATTACGAACGCTACCCTGCGGGTGTCGGGGGAACTCGGCATTCCGGGCTTGAAGTACGCGATGGATCTGAACGGCTACTACGGAGGTCCGGCGCGCTTGCCGCTCTTGCCGCTTACGGCGGATCTGAAGGCCGAAGTGGAGCGACTGCTGGGGGATATCAGGAATTAGGGATTTGGCGTTCACCAAATATCCGCACTTGCAAAGACATCTGTGCTGGACGTTTGTCTGCGATGGCCCAGTTGTCAGGTTATTGTTCGCAGTTCTCAGCTGACAGCGGGGCCAGGTTGTTGTATTATTTGAACGAACGTTCGAACAATGGCCACGGCTTCTCCAATCCAGTCTCAGCTTGCGCGCGGCGGTCCGGGACCGAGCCTGGAGACTCGTTTTGACCGGCGCCTGGCCAAGATACTGGTCCACGCCACCAACGTCTTCTACGAAAAGGGTTACGCCGCCGCATCGATGCGCGATCTGTCGCGCGCCAGCGGAGTATCGCTCTCCGGCCTGTACTACTATTTCGAATCCAAAGAGGAACTGCTGTACCTCATCCAAAAGCACACCTTCGCCACCATCGTGGCGCGGCTCCGCGCGAGGTTGGACGAAGTCGAGCATCCTGCCGAGAGAATTCGTATGTTCATCCTCAACCATCTGGAATACTTTCTCGCCAATCAGAAAGCGATGAAGGTCCTCTCCCATGAAGATGAGGTGCTGAAGAACGGATTCGGCAGCGAGATCGCGGCCATCAAGCGCGAGTATTACCGCATCTGCATTGAGTTGCTGGACAACTATAAGCGCGGCAAGGGGCTGGAATTCTCCAGCCGGACCGCGGTGCTTACCCTGTTTGGGATGATGAACTGGATCTACACCTGGTACAACGCACGGGTCGATGCGGACGCCTCCGAACTGGCGCGCGAGATGGGAGATATTTTCCTGCAGGGTATTGGCAACGCTGCGGTCAGGAGTTCCGAGAACAAGGGGTCAGAGAACAAGGGGTCACAGAAGAAGAAATCTGCATTCTCGAATCGAAACGACATACTACGATTGCGAAAAGGAGTCTGACAATGGCGACTACAGTGCAGCCGGCCAGCGGCGAGAGCACGAAACAGTTGATCAACTACCGTGTCGACGCGGGCGTGGCGGTGATCGAATTGTGCGATCCGCCGGCAAATACCTACACCTACGAGATGAATCGGCAGCTGGATGAGGCGATTCTCAAGGCACGCATGGATAATGATGTGCACGTGATCGTGCTCACCGGCGCGGGCGACAAGTTTTTTTCCGCGGGCGCAAATATCAAGATGCTGGCCAGCGTGGATCCCACATTCAAGTATTACTTCTGTCTGCATGCCAACGAGACTTTGCTGCGCCTGGAGCATACGCCCAAGCTGGTGATCGCGGCCCTGAACGGTCACTGTGTAGGCGGCGGACTGGAGATCGCGATGGCTGCCGACCTTCGGATTGCGCGGCAGGAGTCGGGCAAGATCGGGCTGCCGGAAGTGAATCTGGGCGTTCTGCCCGGCACCGGCGGGACGCAGCGGCTCTCTCGCATGGTGGGGAAGAGCAAGGCGATTGAACTAATGGTCACGGGGAATACGTTCTCCTTCGAAGAAGCGCAAGAGATGGGGATTATCAACGACATTTATGCGCGCGAGAATTTCATGGAGAACATTATGGAATACGCGCGCCAGTTCTGCCCGCCCAACAAGGCTGCGAAGGCCGTGGGACGCATCAAGCGCGCGGTGCAGACGGGCTGGGAAATTCCAATGGAATCTGCGCTGGCGGTGGAACGGGAAAATCAGCAGATTCTTTTCCAGAGCGAGGATGCCAAAGAAGGTTTGGCCGCGTACGTGGAGAAGCGGCCGGCGACATTCAAGGCGAAGTAGGATGGCGCTGGCCGCGCCCGGCTGCGGGTGAGACGCCGGCGCTACGAGTGAAGAGGTGTTATGCCCGGTAAGGTCGCAAAGATCGGAACGTTCAGTGATTGGGTGGGACTGTTTGACGACTGGCGCAAAGATATCGGCGTGAACCACGACGAGATTGCCAGCTTCAAGTTCGACACGCTCTATGGCGCGATCGACACGGAAGAAATCCAGTTCGGTCACTTCAAGGGCCGCCGCAAGTGGGAAAACCTGCGCCAGATCCCCACCCAACAGATGCGCGACGCGCTGATGAACATGATTGTCTATCAGGGTGACACGGAATTTGCCAGCGTCGAGCAGCAGCGTTATCTGTTCGAGAGCGCGCCGACTGACTGGGACCGCCGTGCCATCACCCGGGTCATGATCGAAGAAATGCGGCACGGCTGGCAGATGTGCGCGCTGCTGGTTGACCACTTCGGCTATTCGGGGAAGGTAGAAGCGCAGAAGATGCTGGAGCGGCGGGCGTTTGAGAACAAACGTCTGCTGGGAGCCTTCAACGTAGACGTTGACAACTGGATGGATTTCTTCACCTACACGGACTTTGTCGATCGTGACGGCAAGTTTCAGTTGCAGATGTTCAAGTATTCTGCCTTCGCGCCGCTCGGCCGGTCGATGTCGTACATGCTGCGTGAGGAAGCCTTCCATATGGGGACGGGCAATGACGGGTTGCGCCGCATCGTGGAGGCGGGCGTGATTCCGGGTTGGCTGATCCAGAAATATCTCAACAAGTGGATTTCGAGCTCTTACGATCTGTTCGGAACGGACCATTCTTCATCCGCACATTGGGCTTACGTGTGGGGCATCAAAGGACGCTACGATGAGCCCAAGAACGCGCAGGTGGCGGACCTTGATGATTTGAACGACTATAATCGACACCTTTATCACGATGAGGTGGCGGGACTGATCGCTCGCTTTAATAGCGTCCTCGCTGCTGGGCAGCCAAAACTTTATGCACCCGATATCAAGTTCAACCGCAACATCGGACGCTGGGCGGGGCACAAGTTCCATGCGCAGAGCGGCGAAGCGCTCGACGACCAGGGTTACGAACAGCATTTGAAGGAATATATGCCGTCGGCGGAAGACAAGAAGTTGCTGCTGGACATTATCAGCAGTGAGAAGAAATGGATTGCACCGAAAGAAGGAGCGCGCGATCCGTTGGCTTCGATTGGCGAGGTTCGCAAGTCGGCGATTAATTTGTGACGTCGCTTGCTACGTCGCGACGATCGTAAATGGACTGAATTAAAACCCAGTTGGTAGTTCCTAGTTCCCGGTTCTCAGTATGGCTACGACTGTTGACACGATTTCGGCGAGGCGGGAGAAGTCTTACACCCTCGGCGAATTGATGGTGGCCAGCGCGGCACGGGAGATTCGCGACGGTGAAGTTGTGTTTGTCGGAATGCGATTGCCGCTGATCGCGTTCGTTGTGGCCAAGAAGACCCATGCTCCGAATGCCGTGGGGCTGTTCGAAAACGGCGTGATCCGGTCCACGCCTGCTCCCGAACTCATCTACACCATGGCTGATCCTCCGAATATTCGCGGTGCGACTCAGTGTCTGGACATGCTGGGAGTGATGAGTTTGCTGCAATCGGGGCGGGTGAATCTGGGTTTTCTTGGAGCCGCCGAAGTGGATCGCTTTGGCAACTTGAACTCGACCGAAGTCCGCGGACCCAAGGGATTGACGCGATTGCCGGGATCGGGAGGCGCGTGTGATATCGCTTCACTGGCCCAGCGGTTCGTGGTGTTGCTCGAGCACAGCAAAGAGCGTTTGCCCGAACGAGTGTCGTATGTGACCAGCCCGGGAAATGGGGATGGTCGAGGATGGCGGCAGCGCGTGGGCCTGCCTCGAGGCGGCCCGACGGCCGTGATCACCACCAAGGCTTTATTGCGTTTCGGTGAAGATGGAGAAGCGTATTTGTCGTCTGTCCATCCGGGTATTGAGATCGAAGATGTTCTGTGTAACACCGGTTGGACGTTGCGGGTATCTGACGAACTAAAACCGACGCCGCAGCCGAGCGCGGAAGAGTTGCGTGCGATCCGCGAATACGACAAAGACGGGTTCTGGACAAAATAGTGGCCTCCCAAGCACCGACAAAATATTCGCGAATCAGCCTGGAACTCAGCCCTCCAGTGGCGCGGATTTCCCTGAACCATCCTCCACTCAATGTTATCGACATCGCCATGATGGAAGAGTTGGGGAGTGCAATGGCGGAGATCGAGGCTCGCGATGACGTGTCCGCGGTGGTTCTGAGCGGATCGGGGAAGGCGTTCTCCGTCGGCGTAGATGTCGCCGCCCACACTCCGGACAAAGTCGCTGGCATGCTGGCCAAGTTTCACGCGGTGGTTCTGGCCGTGGTCAACAGCAGGAAGGTTTCAATCGCCGCGGTGCATGGCCATTGCCTGGGTGGAGGCGCGGAATTGGCCATGGTCTGCGACCTGGTTTACACCGCGGAGGCTGCTTCGTGGGGATTCCCCGAGATCAAGCTGGGATGCTATCCGCCGGTAGCGGTTACGGCGCTTGCGGCTTTGGTGGGACAAAAGCGGGCTGCCGATTTGATCCTGACGGGCCGCAGCATTACTGGTCAGGAAGCAGCGAGTATCGGACTGGCCAACCGCGCGCTTCCCGAGGCTGAGGTTGGGGGTGTGGTGGAGGAATCGTTACGGCAGCTTTCGAAGTTAAGCCCCGCAGTGCTCGCGATCACCAAGAAGGCAAGTTATGTCTGGAACGCGATGCACTTCGACAAGGGCCTGGCGCGCGCGGAAAAGATCTATCTGGATGAGCTGATGAAGACCGAGGATGTTCAGGAAGGAATCAACGCCTTCCTGGAAAAACGGCCGCCGGTGTGGAAAGGGAAGTGAGGGCAGGGATGTCCAAGCTTCTCACCATGAACGAAGCCATTGCCGAGTTAGTGCCGGATGGCGCATCACTTGCGCTCGGCCTGCAGATGGAGCAGATGATTCCCTTTTCCGCTGGCCACGAGATCATTCGCCAGAAGAAGTGCGATCTCACCCTGATTGGACCGATCTCCGACATTCTGTTTGATCAGATGATCGCAGCGGGGTGCGTCAAGCAGGTGATTGCGGCGTGGGTGGGAAATGTGATGATGGGCTCGGCCTACAACTTTCGTCGCGCTGTGGAACAAGGCGGCGTGAAGATGGTGAACATGACCAATTTCACAGTGGCGCTGGCCCTGCAGGCGGGCGCGACGGGCGTGCCATTTCTGCCGACGTGGAGCGCCCTGGGCAGTGATGTTGTCCGGGACAACAGTTTCTTTGCCGAGATTGAGTCGCCGTTTGCCGAATTGCAGGCAGACGAGCCTTCGACTCGTCTGGGCGGACGTGGGACTTCGCCCCTACGTGAGCATGTGAAGCTGCATGCGGTGAGGGCGCTTTCGCCTGACGTCGCCATCGTTCACCTTCAGCGTGCGGACCGCGACGGCAACGCTCACTGTTGGGGAAACTTCGGAATCATGATCGAAGCGGTTCGTGCTGCCAAGCGGGTGATTGTGGTGGCGGAAGAGATCGTGGAACCCGAAGTGATTGCAAGCGATCCCAATCGCACGGTGATTCCGGGATTTCTGGTCAATGCGGTAGTCGAGTCCAGGTTTGGCGCGCATCCCTCGCCGGTTCAGGGATACTACAAACGCGATGACGCCTTCTTCCGGCAATACCACGAGCAGACGAAAGCGAAAGCCGACAGCGAGTCGTGGCTGCAGCGCTGGGTCTACGGCGTCGCGGATCGCCGGGCTTACATGAACCAGTTGGGTGCGTGCCGCGTGGAAGAGCTGGGAGTGAAACAGCACGCGTACGCCGCGCAGACGGATTTTGGATACTGAGCTTCTAGCTGCTAGCTCCTGCTTCTAGCCAACCCAGTACCCGCGGATAGAAGCTAGCGGCTAGTAGCTAGACGCTAGCAGCGCCTTTATGGATTTCGAAATCAGCGCCGGGCAAGTCAAAGCCATGCTCAAGCATGGGGACAAATTCACTCTGCTTGACGTGCGCGAGCCCTGGGAACTGGCCAAGGCGAGTCTCGAGGGAAGTAAGAATATTCCCATGGGAGATATTCCCATGCGGGCCCATCAGGAGCTCGATCCGGAGGAGCATATCGTGGTGGTGTGCCATCACGGTGTGCGCTCGTTGAGCGTAACGAATTGGTTGCGTCAGCAAGGATTCGAGCAGGTACAGTCGATGCGAGGCGGGATCGACGGCTGGGCCCGCACCGTGGATCCCAAAGTGCCGCTGTATTGAAGGCAGCTTCTAGCTTCTAGCTACTAGCTCCTAGCTTTTAGCTAAAGCAGTGGTTTCGCGATTGCGCTCGTAGCCAGGAGCCAGAAGCTAGTAGCTGGAAGGATTCGGTTCCTCAGGATGACAGGCGTTATCTTGGGTTATCGTGACGTGAAGAGGTGACCCAGTTTTTCTTTTTTGGTTCTGAGGTATTCCTCGGAATAGGTTGAAGGGGTGACTTCGCAGGGGACGCGTTCGATGACGGCCACGCCTCCGTTTTCCAGCGCGGCCACCTTGTCAGGATTGTTGGAAAGCAGCCGCACGCGTGAAACGCCGAGCGCTTTCAGGATTTCCGCGGGCAGTGCGAACTCGCGCTGGTCGGCCTTGAATCCGAGACGCTCGTTGGCTTCGACGGTGTCCAGTCCCTGGTCCTGCAATTCATAAGCCTGCAACTTGGCCATCAGGCCGATGCCGCGGCCTTCCTGCTGCTCGTAAATCAGTATGCCCACACCTTGCTCGGCGATCATCGCGAGCGCCATCTCCAGTTGCTGGCGGCAGTCGCAACGCAGCGATCCAAAGACGTCGCCGGTAAGGCATTGTGAGTGGATGCGGACCAGTGGAGGCGACGAATGGATGTCACCCATGACCAGGGCGACGGCTTCCTCCTCCCGCAGTTCTCTTGCCGGTGCCGAATTCTCCCCGAAAACCGTGGATACGGAACTTGCCCCAGCGGGTAGGGAAGTCGGCGGAGGCGAGTTGTCGAATATTTAAGGACACTCAGCCATTATAGCGGGCGGCGCCGGTCTAACCTTTGCCGAGGCGGGGAAAGTGGTAGTACACGTCCTGCTTGGAAGGGATGGCAACGCCATTGCGGGTGGCAGGTCGAAAGCGCCAATTCTCCAGGGCCTCGAGCACTTTGCCGTCGATCGCCGGAGCCAAACTCTGGATCACAACCTTCTGAACAATGTTGCCTTGTTCGTCGATCGTGACCTCGACCACCACATCTCCCTGCAGACCGTTCAGCTCGACGGCGGCGACGGCCGGGTCAGGAGAGACCACAGGCAGAGCCGGGCGAACCTCTTCCCCGGTCACGGGTCCCTCGAGAACTGTGCCCAGCGGTGAGCCTGCCGCATGCACCTGAGCGGCTTGTCCGGGTGCGTTGGTTTCGGCATCGGTTCCAATTCTGGGCCGTGGCAGATCACGCTTGACTGCCTTTGCTGTTTTGGCGTGGCGTTTCCAGCTGGGGTGCGAGTTCAATTGCTGTTGCGACGATTCTCCAGAGGTACCTGGAGAGACATCATTTGCCACCAGGCTGCGCTGATTCGGCCAATAGAGATGGGCGATGTAGGTTCCATGATCGCCGTTCGCAACGAAGGCCGGGGCAACGATGCTGGGACTGGGCACGTGCAGGAGCCACAGCGCGAACAGACAGTGCATTCCCGCGGAGACGCAGAACGCGGCTGGCCCGTACTGGCGATCGCCGGATTGGACTTGAGTAAACATCTGGGCGAACTGCACCCCTTTTCAATAGCATTAGACGTTGAACCGCTCGTCAGGTAAACATGATTGTACGAAATGTTCCGGAAGTACCACAGTACCTTGGTCTTGGGTGGGGAACGCTGCTAAAATCAGGTTGCCGAATCCACCAAAACGGGGCTATAGCTCAGCTGGGAGAGCGCATCGTTCGCAACGATGAGGTCGTCGGTTCGATCCCGACTAGCTCCACCAAGTTTTCAATCACTTACGGCAGGTGTTCCTGCTGGCTTCCCAATTTTGTGTCGTGACTCCCCTCTTTCCTCTTTACCAGAATTGGCCCGCTCCACCCGCTTAGTCTCGTGGCAGCGATGTCTTTCCGGTTACTGCACGCCCGCCGGCGGGTGCACGTTTCCGTATTCGTACCGGATCGACACGTGACGCTTGTCGCCGTCGCCGGTGTCCAAGTCTTCCTCGGTCTTCAGAGGCAGTCCTTTGCTTTTGGAGATCCAGGTCTGCGCGTCCGACTTTATCCCATCGTTGTCACTGTGCGCCGTGTAAAAGGCGGCCGCTTCGCCGTTCACCATTTCGTCGCGCACATGGCGGCACGTTGACTTGGCGTCTCGGATATTTTCCTGTTCCTGCTTGAGCATGTCTTGCGGCGTCATCTTGCTGCGAATCCATTTGCCGTTGTAGTTGATGTAGATGGCGCCGTTGGCATAGATTGCCTCGCTGGTCTTGGTCTTGCCGTCGCGAGCAGTTTCCGTACTGTAGGAATGCGCAGGCACCCCTAGGAGTTTGGTCGCAGCGTCAAACACAGGCTGGCACGCAGCGTCTGCAGCGAAGGCAAAGGCTGGAGTAGACAGGAAGAAGGCCGCCAAGACCACCGCAGCCAGTGCGGACAATAACCAGGTAGAACGCGACATAGTATCTCTCCTCGTGTTTAACATTGCGAAGACTGCTCGGACATCATCGGTTTCCGTTTTTCCTTTGCGAACGCTCGCTATAACGAATCACTGGCACACCATCTTTTTCTGTCCGAAGGAACTGCTCGCCTTGGCGGGAAGACCAGGCTGAAAACTGTAATAAGTAACGCCATAGGTATCGACGTTCTCTCCTTCCTTTCCGACCGCTCCCAGAACCAGCACCAATAACGTGCCCGCATCGTTATAAAACTTGTCTTGCGGGCGGTTGTCCACGTACTGGTGAGCCTTGTGAAAGCCGGGCAGGTGCGCGGCATACCAGGCCGAAGTGGCGTCGACCTTTGCATCGACGATGGTATAGAAGTTGGCCTGCATTTTGCTTCTACAGATCTGCGTGTCCGGTATTTTTATAGGCTCGTTGCCAAGGTGACTCGGATCGGTCGCGGGATCGATAGGAAGCCCAGTCAATGGATCTGTTGTCAGGGTTGCGGCATTGGCAGCAAGAGTACAGGCCAAGCCGAGTATCACGATAAACACGCTTCGAAGCTTCATGGTTCGACTCCTTCCGAAATTCTGCAGCGACGGGGCGAGTCCAGTCGTTTGATTGCTCACTGGCAGACGAGCTTCGCCTGGGTCATCGAGACGATCGCCTTGGCCGAAACGCCCGGTTCAAAGTGGTAGTACGCGACCGAACGAGTCCCTGTGTCGTTACCTCCCATCACCAGCACAGCCAAAGTGCCGGCGTCGTTGTAAAACATGTCCTTGCTCCCGCTGGTGTCAGACACCTTGTGAAAGCCTCGAAGGTGGGCGTCGTACCAGGCGACACTGGCGTCCATCTTGGAGTCATACACGGAGTAGAATTCGGCCCGCATCTTGCTCTTGCAAAACTGCCCACCGGGCATATCGACCGGGTCATTGTTGCCCGGGTGGGCCCGGTTCTCGGTTGCGGGAATAAGGGGCAGGCCAGTCAGCGGATCGGCGGTCAGGATCGCGGCACTGGCCGAGACGGCAACGCCAATGCCAAGAATTACAATAAGCGCTCTTGAGAACTTCATGGTGTGTCTCCTCGGGAATTCTGGAGGTTGCGAGTAAAGTGAATGCTCGGCTACAACGCACAAGTTCATTTGCAGCTCGGGTTCGACGGACTGAACACGGTCCACTGATGCTCGGTCAGCCCGGTCTTCAGAGTGAGGTACATCACGGAAAACACTTTGTCGCTCTTGGGGACGCCGGTGATGTTGACGCCCTTCGTGCCATCGGGACTGAAGAACGTGTCCTGAGACCGGTTGTCCCAGAATGCGTGGACCATGTGGTATCCGGGAAGGTGAGCTTTGTACCAGGCAATGTCGGCGGGCACCGTGTCGCCGCCGAAGATGAGCGAGTATTGGTTGGCTTGTGCCGGTTTTCCGCAGATGGTAATGCTCATCGGCTCGTTACTCGGCGTCATGCCTGGCGCCAGCGGCAGGCCGCTTACGGGATCGTTGGCGGGACCGGTGGCAAAGGCTGAGACGGCGAAGACCAGCACGATGCTGGCGGTGAGAAGTAAAAGAAAATTAGTTATGCGGGTCGACATTTCGGTTATTCCTTTCCGTCATCGATAATTTGTGGTCGCTGCTCAAAACGTAAATTCCATTCGTACAGGCGGAATCGTAGTTCGCATTGTTCAATCAAGCGTGAGCTCCACTCTTCGGTTGCGCGCCCGTCCTTCGAGCGTCTCGTTAGTGTCGATCGGACTGGCGTCGCCATAGCCCGCGGTCGAGAGCCTGCTGCCGTCCACGTGATAACGCTCCACCAGCGCGCGTTTCACTGACGCCGACCGGCGCTGCGACAGATCAAGGTTGTACTTGTCGCCGCCGATGTTGTCGGTGTAGCCCGCGATCGTCAGCCTCCAGTCCGGTTTGTCGGCCATAGCTTGCGCGATTTCCTTGAGCACGGGTTCCGACTCGGGCTTGATCACGTCTTTGTTGAAGTCGAAGTAAATTCCATAGGTGATGGCTTTTCTCTGCTTCTCCAGTTGCTGCTCGATCGTCGGTTTTTTGGCGCTGGGATACGTGACCTTGATGAAACGCACCCGGAAGGCGTCGTCCTGTTTCAGGTTTTCGCCGAACATCCACGAAAGCATCACCGGCGTCGCAGGATCATCCAGGATGTAAGCGTCGGCGGGTTGGTCGCGTGTCCCGAACCTGCCCCCGGTTTCGATCACTTTCATGGAACCCTGCACGTGAATGGCGGGAACATCTACCGGCTGGTCATTGATAATGAGAGGAAACGCCACGTCGTTGGGCTCCACTCGTGTCAACGTCCCTTTCCACGCGAGAAGCTCCCATTCCGTGAGCGCGTCCATGTAGTCGTAGTAACCAAAGACCATGGGCAGCGTGCCGGAGGCTTTTAGCGTCTGAAATTTCTCGATAGGTAAGAAGATTCGTGAAACTCCCGGATACAGACCTGGCGCTTTGTCCTCCGAGTTGAATACCCATCCGGTGGAAAAAGTGTCTGCCTCGGCGATGTCCTTGCTGCAAACTTTATTGGCCAGGATTGCATGCCCCAATTGCCCTGGTTCACCGACCCGAGGTCGAGTGGGCCCATCCTCCAGAAAATCGAGATTCTCGGGGGAAACCGCCATGATCTGGTCAGTCTCTTCAAGATCTCCGGCGGGCACTGACCACGAAGTGGTGAGAAGCGTCCCCGGCTTGATCTGAATTTTGCCTGCGGCCATCCCTGCGACATCGATTTGCCCTCCGCCATGCGGACACGGCAGCGGTGTGGTCAGCGCGGAGTAAGGGATGTTTCGCACCAGGTCCGGCGGCATATCCGGATTCTTTACTCCCGCATCCTCGAGAATGCCCTTCGCCAGGTTGCCCATGGGACTGCTTTGGCCACCATTTCCGCCCAGCGCGCCCAATAATCCGGCCAGAGGGTTGTCCTGTGATTTCGAAGATTCCTGCGAACCTGAGCCACCGCTCCCGTCATTCGGGTTGGACTTGTTCTCATCCGAGTTGCTGCTCGAAGCAGCCGCATCGTTTCGCTCAGAGCCGTCGCTATGAAAAATCGCGTGAGTCTTGTTCTTCACCCGGTAGCCCACGTAGACCAGTCCGCCAATCACCGATCCGACCAGCAGCAGGGCGAGCACGATCACAACCGCCAGGATCTTGCCCCAGGGAGTTGCTCTTGGTGCTGGCGGCGCCGCGCCGGGAGCAACCGGTGCAGGCACGGGCATCTCCAGCACAGGCGGCGTGGGCGCACTGCTGCTGTAATACTTGCTGGTTGGTGCAGCAGCGAGCGGATTGCCGCAACTGCTGCAAAACGCCGAGCCTTCCGGCGATCGCGAACCACAGTTTGTGCAGAAGCTCATCTCAATCAGCCTCCACCCTGTTTCGCCGAGGCGCAATTGCCAGGCATTTGTGTGTTGCCGTGGAAAAGGAGTTTCGATGGGCCTTTCAAGATGGTTCCCGCGCGCTGAATCTGATACGACGTGAAGGCACTTAGCACCTTGTTGAGGACATCAATGACAAAACCGGGCAGGGAATAGCCAACTCCCGAGTCGATGTAAACCTCAATCGTCCCCTGTTTGCAGGGCCATGCTTCGTCGGGTGCGCGCAGGATGGTTCCATCGAACCTCATCCCCACAAAGACTCCGGTGTTGAATCCAAACGCGCCAATCCCCACCATGGCTCGTACCGAGCACGCCATCACCAGTGAGTTGATCCCGAGTGAGATTCCCTGGATCGAGCGGCCCATGTCAGTTTGCGCGACTAGGTCGCTGGCGGTGGCTACCTTCCAGTCTCCGTTGTTATATCCAGCCCACAGACCGCCCTTGTAGGTGTAATCGCCTTCCGCGTGAAGAATGGATTGTTTGGCGCTGAATCCGCTGTTGACGTCCAGCATCATGTTGAAGGTCACGCTGAACGGAATGCCAAGTGTGTTGCCGAGACCCAGAGGGATGGTCAGATCGACCGGCTCCCACCACTTTTTGTGGAGATTGACCTGGAAGTCTTTCGTGCTGTGGGAGTCCATGTACAGCTTCACGCCCAGGGCTCCGCCCATATCCATGCCGCACTTCACGATCCGGCCGTTGACAATGTCCAGGACGAAGCGCAGATGAATACCGTTGACGTACATCAACGTCTGGGCAAACACAAACAGGCCGCCGGCCATGTTTTTGGAATAGAACTGGAGCCCGATGTACGAAGGATTGGCTATGGCCTCGGTTCGGATGTCGCCCACGTCTACCACCGGCGGGGTGCCCGCCGTTTTAGCGGGGGGCATCTGGGGATTCTTGAACACAGGCGCTTGCGGAAATTGCAACCCGGTTCCCGGATCCAACGGCGGGGGCGATTGCTGGTATGCGACATACCGCAGGGAATTGTGAGTGGGGTTGACCAGCAGCGCCGGATCCATTCGCGCCGTCGAGACCTGCGGCGATCTCCAGTAATCGCCGATCTTCTGGAAGGTAACTCGGCGTCCGTCGGAATAAGTTTCCGCCGCCGACATTGGTGTCCAGACCCCGCCCTGAACTCGAGACACAACTATGGCGCGCTCAACTCGGGGCACAAAGTCGCCCGAATCATTCGAGTTTGAACTTGAGCTTTTCTTTTCCTCCGCGTGGTCTTCTGGTTCCTGCGGAAAATCCGGCGCAACGTACGAAATCATGTTGTCAGCGCTGATCGGCTGGTCCATGGTGAACTTGCCGTTTTTGATGACGTCCGTGAGCTGGATCGGCCCGAGTACCGCGGTGACCGAATCGCCTCCCTTTTTGAGCGCGACAATCCGGCCGACAGCGCGACCGGTGGCAAACACGATCTTGCCTTCCTGAAATTCGCTGACGTGC
The DNA here is from genome assembly GCA_963801545.1 of Terriglobia bacterium. Taxonomy (GTDB): domain Bacteria; phylum Acidobacteriota; class Terriglobia; order Terriglobales; family Acidobacteriaceae; genus JAIQFF01. Next base: position 37,317 of record CAWDFF010000015.1, read on the forward strand.
GGAGCATTGGCGGCGAACTCCCATTGCAGTCCGTTGCTCGAGATCGAGCGGATCGCCTTGTCTCCCTGTTCCATGACGATTACGTCCGGCTGGTATTCCACTGTGCTCGAGCGCCTGGGCGCGATGCCGAACTTCAATTCGCTTTCGGACAAAGAGTAGACATTGATCGGTTTCAGCACTGTCGCGCCCGGCACTGCCTGCGGTCCAAACACGTCCTGCGGCAAGTAGGAGATATCCGTCGCCGCTCTTTGGATGCCGCTCGCGGATTCTTCCCGCTCCTGGGTTTGCTTATGCTTGCAGCCAGTCGCGGTGCACAGCATCAGGACGAGAAGTAGCGCTGTCGGAAACCACAGGCGATTTCGCACGTCCTTCCTCCGTGGAGAAATATTCACCGTCAAATCTGAATCACGGCTACAAGCGATCAGCCAGCGTTTTGGCCAGCGGCTTGATGGCTTCCACCGAACACGGGCAGGTGGAATACATGATGCGGATCAGCTTGTCGCCCTTGCGGATCATCATCATGGCGCCCGACTCGTCCATGGCCTGATCGCCGATGCCCGGAATGCCTTGCTGGCCGGGACCCAGACTTCCCAGCACTTTCGCGTTAAGGCGCATTTGGGTTTCGGCAGAGTTGTTATCCACGCTGAACATAAAAACCGGGACATTTCCGTTCTTGTCCATCCCGGTGTCGTGGCCTTCGCTCTGGACCATCTTGGCGAGGCCTCCAGTAAGGCTTTGGATCGTCTGCTGGGTCTTGCGCGTCGGCTCCTTTCGCCCCCATCATGGCGGCCATGTGCTTGGCCGTCATATCGCTTGAGTTGCCCTGCGCCAGATAGGCACAGCCGGCTTCGGAGGTTTCCGTGGCAACGATTTCGATTCCAATCGCGCGGCCAACTTCCTGCTTGCTCAACAGGCGGCAGGGATCGCCACCGATGCCTCCGTTGGATTCGCTACCGCTGGAGCTGCCGTTGTTGCCCGAAACCATCTTCGAAATGGAGCCCATGAGCGAGCCGCCGCCGGAGCTGGAGCTGTTGTCCGAACTGGAGCCCAGCCCGGGAACATCACGGGCGACCTCATGAACCTTCTGCTTCACTCGATACACCACGTAATACACGCCCCCGGCGGCCAGAGCGCCGACGGTAATCACGACCACGGCAAAGCCCACAAGAATCTTGGTCAGGGGACTGCCCTTGGCTTGCGCTTGTGAAGGCATCTGTGACGCCGCCAACGTCGGAGACGGGGTCTGGGCGGCTGGAATGGCCGCGGATGGCGAGGCCGGGATTGCCGCCTGGCGCATGTCCGCTCCGCACTTGTTGCAGAACGCTGTGCCACTTGAAGGCGCTCCGCACCCGTTACAGAACCTCGCCGCAGGAGGGTTCGAGCTCGCGGACTCAGAAGCCGGCGGTGGTGTCGGAACTGGAGCTGGTGGCGGGGCGGCTGGTTGTGGCGGCGAGCTGGCTGCCAGTCGGGTGTCGGCTCCGCACTTCACGCAGAATATTCCGCTTACCGGTGCTCCACATTTGTTGCAAAAGTTAGCCATGGTTCCTCCTGTTGCTCGGTCTGTCTTCTCTCCCGAATACCGCTCGGTGGGCGAGACGCCGGCGCTACAAAAATCCTGATCGGATTCGAAAGCGGCCGCGCCCCCGACGCGGCCGTCTCGAATCGATTTGATGAAGAGATCTTCATCAAAATCCCCACCGGAGTGCTGGCCAGTCACCCTCCCTCGCTCCCCAGACCGAATCCTTTCTTTCCTTTTACGGCTCGACCTTGTACAGCGTCGCCATCCCAGCCTCCATGTGGTCGTCGATGTGACAGTGGAACATCCACGTTCCCGGATTGTCGGGAACCATGTCCACTGTCAGCATCTGGGCCTGCATAAGCTCGACGACGTCGGTCCTCTTGCCGTCCTGCAGCACGACGTTGCCATGCCAGTGTGGCGTGTGGACGCTGAACTGTTCACCCAGGGCGACGAGATACCAGCGAACCCGTTCGCCTTTCTCCATGGTCATCAGCGGCATGTTGCCGTAGATGTAGCCGTTGATGGAAAACTTGGCGTTGGACACGGTGAATCCAGACCCGAGCGCTGAGAAGTTTCCGGAGCCGTCGTCGGGCTTAAACTCGAACTTGTCGACACCTTTCGGGTCACCGGTGAATGTCTGGATGTTGTGATCGATGTACCAACTGCTGTTCTCGTCAAACAACATGAATAGACAGACGAATTCGCGGTCCACATCCTTCGGTTTGCCATCGGCCTCGGCCATGCCGCGCCGGGTGACGAGGATGGCTCCGATCAATCCACTCTCTACGTCTTTCAGTTCGTTGGCATGAGAGTGATACAGCCACACGATCGAGCTGGGATCGTTCGGTCCCGGGCCGGCTCGTTCCGGAACTTTCCAGATGTAGATATGGGTCTTGCCCGGCGCAACCGCGTCGTCGTCCTTGTCTGCCCCGGAAGTGCCGTCGTCGTATAACGCGCCTTCGGAGTCTTTGTCGTAAAACACACCGTGAGGGTGCATGCTATAGGGGTGGGTGGCGTTATTCTTGAAGACCACGCGGATGGTGTCGCCGACTTCAGCGCGCAGGATGGGCCCGAGAAGCCCGGTGTGTTCCCATTGGATGGGACGCGGCTTAAGCTGGGAGAATGTTTCATCGGTGTATTCGCGGTAAAGGGCCTTCCGGTAAACCGTGCCGATGCGATGCGATCCGCGCTCGGTAAAGACTTTGGAGTAGCCTTCAAACTTCATGCCCATCATTTTGTTCACGCCGCCGGGAGCGTAGTCCCACTCAACTTCGTCGGCGGCGATGTAATAGGTGCGAACACGGGGTGCCTCTGATTCGGCTTGCACGAAACCGCCAAAGAAAGCGAGAAGACCCGTCAGCGCGAGCAGAAATCTCTTCACCATTCGCCTCCCTAGATTGACAACGCCAGTCAAACCACCCGATCTCGAGTCGCACCTTGGGGAAAAGCTGCCAGACGCAAGCACCAGTTCCCCCGAACCCTTGCGCCCGCGCCTGGCGTACCTCGGACCAGGGCGAATCTGAGGCAAATGACGGAGGGAGTCAATGAAACTGCTCTTTAAGCCTGCATTAACCGCGAAATGGCCGTCAGGCAAGGGGTTAGGCCGATCTCTTAACTCATGTGGCGGCAATTTCCCGTGATAAGATTTGGGCGCTTCTCCGCGCTTGCAGCGAGAATCTTGGTAACTGGATCATGGCTGGCCCCCTTCGGGAACAAATCCGTTACTGCTTCGGCCTCTTCGAACTGGATCCAGTCGAAGGCAAGCTCTCGCTCAGCGGCAACCGGGTAAAGCTGCAGGACTTGCCATTCCGCTTATTGGTCCTGCTGGTGGAAAGGCCCGGGGAAATCGTTACGCGGGAAGAAGTTCGCAGCCGGCTCTGGCCGCAGGATACGTTCGTCGAGTTTGACAACAGCCTGGGCGTGGCGGTGCGCAAACTGCGGGAAGCCTTGCGGGATGACGCCGAGGCCCCCCGCTTCGTCGAAACGATTCCGCGCAGGGGCTACCGCTTTGTGGCTCCGGTCACAACGAAGGATTTGGGGAATCCACCCGCTCTCGAGAAGGCCCCAGAACCCGGGGCGCAACCAAGGGGTATCACGGGTTTTCCGGCTCCAGTGGAAGAGGTTTCGGGCGCGGTGGCTAGTCCTTCATCCCGGCGCAGCCGTTACCTGATCATCGCTTCATTGGTCCTGCTGATGGTGGGAATTACGATTTACGAATTCCAGTCAAACCCGCGGCAGTCCGCCGCCAAGGTCGAGAACGGGACTCCATTACCACTCGTACGGCCTCGCCGCGCGGTAGCGGTACTGGGATTCCGCAACCTGGCCGGACGTCCAGACGATAATTGGCTCTCGACCGCGTTCACTGAAATGCTGAGCACCGAACTGGCGGCCGGTGGTGGCCTCCGCCTGGTTCCTGGAGAAGACGTTGCCCGCGCCAAGCGCGAACTGCCTCTGGCCGATGAAGACACTCTTGCCAGGGCCACGCTGGACAGACTTCGGACCAATCCGGGGGCGGATGTGGTTGTGCTGGGCGCTTACACCCTACTGCCGGGTAAGACCGGGAACCGTATCCGGCTGGACGTTCGGCTGCAAGACACTGCGGCGGGCGAAACGATTGCCGAAGAAGCTCTCACCGGCAGCGAAGACAAACTTTTCGAACTGGCCGCACACGCCGGCGTTGACCTGCGGCAGAGTTTGGGTGTGGGTGCGATTTCCCCGGAGGCGACAAATGCGATGCGGGCGACCCTGCCGTTGAACGAGCGCGCTGTCCGCCTGTATGCGGAAGGCCGCGCCAAGCTATGGGCATTCGATTTCCTGGGCGCGCGCGACTTGCTAATCAACGCGATTGCAGCCGATCCCGGCTATCCTTTGGCTCACTCCGCCCTCTCCGAAGCGTGGTGGCATCAGGGGTATGTACGCAAAGCACGGGAGGAGGCCCAGCAGGCTCTGGATCTCTCCCAGCACCTGCCGCGCGAAGAGCAGTTGCTGGTAGAGGGACAATATCGCCGGGCGATTGCAGACTGGCCAAAAACAGTGCAGGCCTACCAGTCGCTCTTTGGTCTCTTTCCCGACCGCCTCGATTACGGACTGCTTCTGGCCTCGGCGCAGATGAACCTCAAACCGACCGACGCGTTGCGGACGCTGGACGGGCTTCGCCATCTGCCGCCGCCGGCGGGCGACGATGCGCGCATCGACATGATGGAGGCCTCAGCACTGATCAATACGGATTTCGCGAAGGCCCGGGCCGCGGCGCAACGCGCGATCGATAAAGCCAGCGCGCAGGGATCGCACGTTCTGGTCGCCAGGACGTACGGCATTCTTTGCCAGCAGGATCCTTCGATCGGTGCGTCCGCTGATGCCATGCGCGAATGTCAGATCGCGCTGCAGAGCTCCATCGCCGCCAGAGACCTTAACGGTGAAGCGATGATGATGACCGATATCGCCGGCCTCTATTACCAGCAGGGCGATCTGTCCGAGGCGGAGAGGATGTGGCGTCAAGCCATCCAGAAATTCCGCGAAGTCGGCAATCCGGATGGGGTTGCTACCGCTTTGAGCAACATCGGAGGCTTGCACCTCACCGAGGGTGACCTGCGGGAAGCCAAAAAAATCCTGGAAGAGGCGATCCCCGCCTATCAGGATGTGGAAGATAAAGAGGGGGTGGCGCTGGCTCTGAATAATCTGGGCGACTTGTCGCGCCAGCAAGGCCACCTGCAGACTGCCGAGACGACTTACCAGCAGGCTAAAGCAACGGCTCAGGAAATCGATGATAAAAGCGCGGTGGGCTATGTGCTTACCGGACTTGGCGATGTCCTGGCTGACCGCGGCGACCTGGCCGCCGCACGCAAGTTCTACGAAGAGTCACTGGCGCTGCGAAAGCAGCTAGGCGAAACCCAACCCGCTGGCGAAACCGAGGTTGCCCTGGCGCTTCTCGCCATCGAGGAAGGTCATGCTGCCGATGCGGCAGCGGCGCTACACAAATACAAAGAGCAATTCCATCAAGCGCAGGAGACCGATGACGAACTGGCGGCGAGCGCCGCGCTTATCCAGGCCCTGCTCGCCCAGGGCAACGATGGAGATGCCAAAAAGGAGATGGAAGCTGCCAAGGCTCTGGCCTCGCACAGCCAGAATCGCCTTGCCCGCTTCCAGTTCGACCTGGCATTGGCACGCGTTCTCTCCGCATCCGACCAGGCAACATTGTCGCGGGCACAGCTCGAAAAGATTCTTCGAGAAGCCCACGGACTTGGATTCGCGGGCATCGAATTTGAGGCCCGGCTGGACCTCGCGGAACTGGAGAAGAGGTCAGGACATGCCGCGGCAGCGCGAACCCAGCTGGCTGCGCTGGAGAGCAGCGCACGCGACAAGGGCTTTGACCTGGTAGCTCGCAAAGCCGCTACTGCGCGTTGAAGCAATACGCACCCGTCTTCAAGGAAGCGCTCAGGCAGCGCGGCAAATACCGGGGCGCTCCGACCTGCGCGGTGTTCTCGGCGAACCAGATTAGAAACTGATGCGCGCCGCCAGCTGGAACGACCGCGGACCACCCGAACCGAACACTTGTGTTACACGGCTGGTTGCCTGACCGAATCCTGCATCCAGCAGATCGCCGCTCCTCCCGGAAAGGTTCGCGAGATTGAATAGATTGAACACTTCGCCGATCAGGGTTACCCGCCAGCGATCTTTGAAGGAGAAATCACGGCTCAACCGCAGGTCCTGCGTCAAGAATGAATCGCCGAATTCGTATTTTGAGGGCAATGTGATCGCCGGAATGACATTTCCCACGGCGTCCTGTCCACCCGCGTAGGTACTATTGAAGGCGTCCACCAGACGCCGTAGATCTCCCTTTCCCAAACTCCGATTGAATTGATCTACTCGTGCGCCCGGAAGCAGGTCGTCGGTTGTGCCATCGCCGTTCAGGTCCAGCCCACCAAGGTAGGCGGAAAATGGCGGCCTGCTGACGTAGCTCAGGAAAAGTCCCACATGGAAACCTTTGGGCAGTTGGGCAAGTCCGGAAATACTCATAATATGGCGGACGTCGCGATCGAGCGGACCTTTATTTTCCACCGGATGGTCATTGTCGAACCCGTTGGCGAAATTGTCTCCCACATTGCTGGAATAGGCGTAGGAAGCAAGAAACTGCAATCCGTTGGAAAAGCGCTTTTCAGCCCGCACCAGCAAACCTTCGTATCTCGCGCTGCCGATGTCGGAAGTTATGGAGATCGGTCCGAGCGAGCAGAGTGCCTTGGGATCGTTCTGCTGGGTTTCGGAACAGATCGGCAGCACCGGGCCAAGAATACTGGAGAAATGATTCGCGTCAACCATGTCGGGGGGGCTGATGTGATTGAAGCGCCGCACGACAAAATCCGCGCTGATCACTAGATCGTGAGCGATCTCACGCTGCACTCCGAGGCTCAGATGTGTCGCGGACGGGTTGGGCAGGTTGCTGGCATCCACTGGACCCTGCTTGTCCACCTCGATGTTCGTAACTGAAAAATCACGATTGTTCGGGTCACCGCGAGTCTTCGCCAGTTCCGCGCGAATTGTGGGCAGAACCTGTAGCGTCGTAGCACCGGTAAATAACGTCGGAGTGTTGAAGTCCAGGAACGTCCCGCTGACCGGGTCGCGGATGCCGCCGCTGAAGTACGAACCGCGACCGACTCCGCGCGGGCCCAGCGAAGCCCTTTCACCATCTGCGATAGGGTACGCCGTCTGAAAATCGTAATAGACGCCCACGCCGCCGCGGATAACGGTTTTGCCGTCATTCCTCAAGTTCCACGCAAAGCCAAAGGACGGCGAGAACTGCGTCCAGTTTTTGCGGGTTGGAGACAAGTCCGAAGCGCCAAGAACGGGCGCCAGGTAAGCCGGTTTGTGGAGGTCGTAGTTGAGAGAACCATCGTACGTCCAGCCGAGGCCGTAGTTCACGACGAATCGCGGGCGCAGGCGCCACGTATCTTCGTAGAAAAGATGAATGAGCGGAGAAACACGAGCCCTTCCAAATCCTGCCTGGGGTACGAAAGCATCACCGATGCCGACGCTGAAATTCTGAAGCGGCAACTGCAGTATGTCCGGCAAGGTGAGGAATGTTGCCGGCAACGGAATCCGTGAATCCGGCGGCTGCTGTGCGTTGAAGTCTCTGACGTTCTTGGGCGAAAACAAACTCATGGTGACGGGCTGATCGCCGACATCGGTCCGACCGCCTCGAGTCGTCTCCCAATCACCGCCAAACCGGATCTGATGCAGACCCTTCTGCCAGCTGACAACGTCATTCAGGTGAAAACGCCGTCCCAGCACTGTGGTGGTACTGGACGTGCCAATCGAGAGCTGGGGGCTCACGGTAATCGAGGGCGCACCCATTCCCAGGCACGCTGGACAGTCCGCCGTCTCCGCCGGTTGTTGGGCGTAGCTGACAAAAAAATAGGAAAAGCGCACATCATTCACCAGCCCGGCACCCAACTGTGAGGTCAATCCCAGAATGCTTTGGTCGTTCCATCCGTGCTGTCTTGGCCAGGTCGAAGGATAGCTATGATTCGTGGGTGCAAAAGCGAAGATGCCCTCGTGCGAGTACCGCACGAACATCAATTGTTTTTCGTTCAATTGAAAATCGGTCCGGACACTGAACTGATTCACGTAAGTCGGGCTGGGAAAGATTCCACTGAGTGGAGCAAACTCGGGAGTGAGTATCTCCGTGCTGACCACACCGCGCTGCTCCAGGCGTTCAAAAGTGCCGAAAAAAAAGGCCCGGTTCTTGCGGATTGGGCCCCCAATCGACAGCCCATACTGCCGGCGCTGGAAAAAAGGATCGGGGTTGAACGGGTCCCGATGCAGTGCGGGATAAGCAGAAAGATGGTGGTCCCGAAAGAAAAAGAAGCCGGAACCATGAAGTTGATTACTGCCGGAGCGAGTTGCAACATTCACCGCCCCGCTTGCGGTTGCTCCGGTGCTCAGATCGAAGTTCGCGGTAGAGACCTGGAATTCCTGCACCGCTTCCTCCGAAAACCCCATCGCCGTTCCACCATTCCCGACTTCCATGACGCTGCCGCCGTCCACAGTAACGCGCGTTCCGCGTCCGTTAAGGCCCACTGGGGCGCCCAGCAGGGGCACCAGGGTTCGATTGGTGCTTACCTTGGCCGGCTGCTGCGCCCCTGGCTCCACTTTGGCCAGTTCCAGGAAGTTCCGCCCATTGAGCGGCAGTCCCTCGATTTGAGAACGGATGACCATGCCCTCGACCTCATGGGATTCATAGCGAATCTCGGGCGAGGTGCCTTCCACGGTCAGGCTTTCCGTTTTAGGACCGACCTGCATAGCGAGGTTGACAGTCGTCGTGCTGCCGGCTTCCACGGTCGCTTCTCGCGCGACGCGCTTGAATCCCGGCGCCTCCGCTCTGACCTCGTACAGCGCGGGCAGTAGCGCTGGCGCACTGTAGTCGCCGGCGTCCGACGTAACCACAGTGCGATTCAACCCCGTCTCTTTATTCGTGACTGCGACGCTGGCGCTGGGAATCCTCGCACCGGTTGCGTCAGTGACGAACCCAGTGATGGCACCGGTAGGAACCTGCGCACAAAGTATGGTGGGCGTCACCAGCGATAACACGAGGAACATCAGGATGGCGTATTTCATGTACGGCTCTGCGATTGGAACCTCGGAGAAAGCTGCGAGCGGGTCGTGCTCGCGGGCACGCGTGTCCCAGGCCACTGCCTCCTCCGTACGCCCCTGACACAGAAGCCAGTCAGCGTATTCAATATGTGCACCAGCGTCGTTCGGGCTCAGCTCCAGAGCCAGCTTGTATTCAGCTTCGGCCTCCGCCCACTGCCACTGTGCCCGCTCCATAGCTGCCAGAATGTTGTGCGCTTCGGCCAATTGCGGATCAAGTTCCAGTGCCTTCCGGGCCGCGCTTATTACTTTCGCGCGCGTCTGTTCGGGTGGACCGCCGCCCATGAAAACTGTCCCGAGTGCCCGATACGAATTTGCCAGACCGACATAAGCTGGGGCAAACGTCGGGTCTCTCCTTATCGCGTCCTCAAAATAGCCAATACTCTCCGCGATGCCGGATTTGCCCTCGTCTTTGGGGAACATACCTTTGAGATAGAGCTCATACACCTCGGGGGAGACGGAACGCACCGCGCTAAGCCTCTGGCGTTCCTCGCCAGTGACCGTGGTTTCCACTTTGCGAGCGATGGTTTGCGCCACATCGCTCTCGAGCGCAAGCGCGTCCCGCATTTCGCGATCATAGCTTTCCGACCAGAAGTGCTCGTCCGTCGCACCGCGAATCAACTGTGCATGGACGCGGACGCGACTGCCGTCTCGTATTACCGATCCTTCCACAATGGCATCAACATGCAGCGTCCTGGCGATCTCCGGCGTCGACATGTGGGTGTCTTTCAACCGCATCACCGATGTTCGGGAGATCACGCGAAGGCCGCGGATCATGGATAAGCGTCCGATAACCTCCTCAGTCATGCCGTCCGCGAAATACTCCTGGGCGGGATCGCCGGAGAGGTTTTTCAGAGGCAGTACTGCGAGGGAGGTGATTTTGGGTGGTGTCGCCTCCCCTGATCGGCTCCGGAGCAGGACCCAGGCGACAGCCAACACTGCGAGCACAGCTACTCCGCCCAACAACACCGGCAGGCGGACGAAAGCCATTTTCTTTTCGTTATATGGAACCGCGGGAGACGGAACTTCAGGAGATAGAACCGCAGGGCCCGAAGCCGCCTGAGTTGGCAATGGGAGTGGCTGCGCCTGTGGGTTGGAGTTCCCATTGCCGTTGGAATTTCCGTTGCTGCAGATCACAGGGGCGGCAAAGCGGTATCCCCTGCCCACCACGGTTTCTACGAAACGTGGCTTCTCCGGGTCGTCCCGCAGCGCCAGGCGGACCTTGCGGATCGCAGTGTTAATGCCGTGATCGACATCGAGGAAGACGTCTTTGCCCCAAAGGCGCTCGGCGATCTCCTCGCGGGATACCAACCCCCCGCGCCGTTCGACCAGCAGGATGAGCAACTCCATGGGGAGTTTTTCCAGGCGCAGGAGACGTTCGCCCCGTTGGAGCCGATATTGGGCCTGGTCGAGTGTGAAATCGCCGAATTGGAATTCCTGGGCCGTAAATCCTCCCACTAGGCCCTTACTTGTGCGCTGCCATAATGCCCCATGATCCGCTCAGAAGCAACTGCACCAGTAGCTTACGGGTTCACCAGAACTTCATCTCTTCTTCATAGGGTCTGCATTGCAATACCAATCCCCGAAGGGCGATAAGCGCAAGCTAGGACTCAGACTTGGAGGGTCTCTCATGAGGAAGGTGGGTTTCTGATAGGTGACACGTCGGACCTCGTGGCGGTAAGCACAGGCGCCCTGGCCAAACTCCGGTGCGGTGTGCAAACAAGGAGGCTCTCATGAGCGCCAGGATTGGGGCTCTTGTGCTGCTCGTTCTGCTGGTTGTGCTCCCGGGTTGTGGGGGAGGGGGCAGTGGGGGGGGCACGGAACCTGTCGCGTTCTTTGTTTCTCCTCCGACCGCAGATGTTATTCAAGGCGCAACCCAGTCGTTCACCGCCACGGTCAGCGGCACCAGTAACCGTGCTGTGAACTGGACCGTGCAGGAAGCTGGAGGCGGATCGATCACGAGCATCGGAGTTTATACCGCCCCGAACCAGAACGGCACTTTTCACGTGATCGCCACCAGCCAGGCCGACTCGACCAAGTCATCTACGGCCGTGGTGACCGTTCCTCCAGTTGCCGTTTCCTTAAGCCAAACCGCCGTAACGATTGACGTCGGTAATCAATTCACGTTCGTCGCGAACGTCACCGGGACGGTGAATACGGTCGTCTCCTGGTCCATACAAGAAGGTGGGTCTGGCGGCAGCATCACGGGTTCGGGCATCTATACGGCTCCCGGGACCCACGGAACGTTTCACGTGATTGCGACTAGCCAAGCGGATACTGCCCGTCAGGTGACGGCAACCGTCACGGTGGCGCCGCTCTTGGTGTCGATCTTTCCACCAAGCGACCTGTTAGGACCACTGGGGGTTCGGGTCTTCAGCCCTATAGTGAATACTTCCTTAAGCACAAATGTCACCTGGAACGTGCAAGAGGGAACGGCCGGTGGCTCAGTTACGGCCAGCGGTCAGTACACAGCTCCAAACAACACCGGGTTATTCCACGTAATAGCCACCAGTGTCCAGGATGCAACCAAGAATGGAACTGCCAACGTAACCATTGTGCCTTCCGGATTCCGCCCCACTGGGAATATGAGTGATAGTCGCGATGCGCACACGGCCACTCTGCTGCAGAGTGGAAAAGTGCTTATGGCCGGAGGCGACCCCTGCCTGTTCGAGGGTTTTTACTACCAGGATTGTCCGCTTTCCTCTGCGGAGCTTTACGATCCTGGCGCCGGGACATTCGCCTCTACTGCGAATATGAAGGTGACGCGTGTTTTCCACACGGCTACATTGCTCAGTAATGGAAAGGTGCTGGTAGCAGGTGGGCATGACGCGAGTGCTGAGCTTTATGATCCGACTACCGCGACGTTTGCCGCTACGGGCAGCATGAGCGTTGGTCGCAGTGCCCACACGGCGACGCTTCTGGCCAATGGAAAAGTACTCATCGCAGGTGGCCAGAACCTCAGCGGGACGCTCGCTACCACCGAACTGTACGACCCAAGCGGCGGGACCTTTACGGCCACTGGTGCGATGGCCGCGGCCCGTGCCTGGCATACCGCGACCCTTCTGGCGAACGGGAACGTCCTTATCGCTGGCGGCTCCAACTCCGTAGGTGACCTGGCCACAGCAGAACTGTACGACCCCACAACCGGAAGCTTCAGCGCGACTGGCAGCATGGTGAGTAAGCGTGCGTTTCAAGTAGCTACGCTGCTTAGCTCCGGTAACGTGCTTGTAACTGGGGGCTCAGCCGGTAGCGGCTTGTTATCGAGCGCAGAGGTTTACGACGCTGTCGCTGGCAGCTTCAGGGCAACCGGAGACATGATAGCGGCGCGCGATTCCCACATTGCCGTACTGCTGGCAAATGGAACTGTGCTGGTGGCGGGCGGCAGCAGCGACTTCGCGCCTGATGGAAGTACGCTGGTGCCTGGCGACAACAGCGCCGTCACGGCCGAGCTCTACAACCCCGGGAGCGGAACATTTACCCAAACAGGAAGCATGGTAGCAGCCCGGGCGTTTCCGGCCGGTGTCTTGCTGCAGGATGGTCGAGTGCTGGTGAGCGGTGGATCAGATTGTTTGGCAGTCATTGTCTGTGACTCTTCTGTCGATTCGGCGGAGTTGTACAAATAGACGGGCGAGACAAGCGGGAATGATGTCATCGGGAACAGCTATGCGGTGCACCAACAATCTCCTGAATTTCCTGGTCGGCGTTGTTGCTCTTCTCATCCTGGGAGTCATCCCGGCTGGTGGCCAGACCGAACCGCACCCCCACGTCATCGTCATTGGGGTCAACGGAATGGAATGGGACATTGTTCGTCCCTTGTTGTTAAGAGGCGAGCTCCCCAACTTTGCTCAAGTTATCCAGCGTGGCGTGTACGGCAAAATGCGGACACTCTCCGCCCCGAACTGTCCCAAGATATATAGCGCCATTGCGACGAGTACTCCTCCCGAGGAGAACGGCATCACGGGTTTCGTGGTTGAAGGAAGGACCGCCAGCACCGATATGCTCCAACGGGAACCCTTGTGGTCGATTCTGTCCAGGCATGGCGTAACGGTCGGCATGGCGAACGTGCCTGCAACCTTCCCGGTCATGCCGTTAAACGGCTACATGATCAGTGGCATGCTTACCCGCGGCAAAGGCTGCGATGACGGGATTCTATGTTCGCCGAGACTGTCGGAGGTGAAAGGGGGAGCGGCAGTGTATCCGCCGAGCCTGGCGGCTGAACTGGAGACGAATGTCGGCGATTTTTGGATTGATTGTTCGCGCATGCCGTCCGCTGAGGAACTGAAAGGCAAAGAAGCAGAGACGATCGACCACTGGCTGCTGCAGGTTTCGCAAGTGCGTGCCCAGCAGGCGAAGTTGTTTGACTACCTGCTAAGCCACCATCGAACCGACTTCACCATGTTTGCGCAATCCTGCGAGGACCGCGTCGGGCATTGGCTTTATCCCATTCAGCCATACAACGTCGGCTACGACCCCAAGCTGCACAGCGTGCATGTGGATGCGTTCCCCAACCAGTACCGTGCCTTTGACCAGGTTCTCGGAAAGATCCTGCAGTACGTAGACAAAGACACTTATCTGTTCATCATCTCTGACCACGGAATCAAGCCGTTGCGGGAGTTTGAAGAAAGCCGGCACCTGTACCACTCAGCTCATGATCACGGCGGCAACACTCCGATCATTGCCAAACACGACTACGAGGATGGCGATGATGTGCCCGGCTCTTTCATTGCGATAGGGCCGAATATCAAGAGAGACGTGCGACTGATGGGGTTTACCGTCAGCGTCTTCGACATCGCTCCGACGATCCTGAAACTATACGGGATAGCACAGCCGACTCAGATGAAGGGCCACGTCCTGACTGAGATATTCGAGGCCCCAGGCTCGCAGGTCGCAGAGCGGAACGCAAAATAGACCGAAAGGTGCCGTCGGACTGATTCGACGCGCATTCCCCCCGAGTACGCCCAAATCAACGCAGGAGGAGATGTCCATGAAACACCTGGAAAGCATTTTGTGGCCTTTAGTTCTGGTTCTACTCTGTGGGTGCGGGGGAGGGGTAAGAACTTCAGATCCAACTTTACGCCCAGCGGCACGTCCAATTCTGGGTCCAACTTCGGATATACCAACACCACCGCCAACACCACAGGACTCGAGCATTGTAAGTAATTGGCAATTCAGCACGGCGTCGACACTGACGATTGCCGGCAGTATCGAGTCAATCCGACGGCTCAGTAAGCGGTGTAGTGCATGTCGACGGGTCGAATTGTTTTGATCGGATGACCCCTGTCGGCCTGACTGGTACGTTGGCTGGCGGCAACCTGTCGCTGATCGCCACGTCTGTTGCTGGGCAGGTCATTACCCTTACCGGCAATGTCACCGAGAACGCCCTCGCTGATGTGTTTGCCCCGGGACGGTTTACCGGGACGTATGCCATCAACGGTGGCTGTGCCAACGGCGAGCAGGGAAACGTCAACGGCCTCAAGATAGGCTATATCGCCAACATCCTGAACGGCACCTTCACGGCCACGGGGGGAGAAACATTCGACGTGACAGGCGACATGGGTCAGAACGCCGCCAGTTCCGATGAGGGTAGCTTTGGGATCAGCGGAACCGTTACTTTCAGTAAGGCCTGCTTCAGTTCGGGGACGATCACCGCTGGATCGTTTCCCTCCGGCAGCTACATCATGGGCACGTCTGTGGCGTTTGTAATTGAGACTGGCAACGGCACCGTCGCTTTCCTCGGGACGTTGAACCCGGACACAAGTGAGATTACCGGCGACTACACGGTGTCGGGCGGGGGCTGCGATCAGTCCGGTACAGCAGTCCTGGTTGGTTCGAGTCCGTGGGATTATTGATGCTTTGGGCGCAACAAAAAGCCGCGGGCACGTCGCCCGCGGCCCACACGAACATTTTTTCTGGACTAAAACACGTATTTAAAGGCCCAGAACAAGAAGCCTGCCAGCATCATGGAGACCGGCAGGGTTAGCACCCAGGCCATAGCCAGATTGCGCACCGTCCCCCACTGCAGTCCGGTGTGGTTCGCCGCCATGGTGCCGGCAATACCCGACGAAAGCACATGAGTAGTACTGACCGGCAAACCGAACCAGTCTGCCGCGCCGATGGTGAACATGGCGGTGATTTCCGCGGCCGCGCCCTGCCCGTAGGTCAGGTGGTCTTTGCCGATTTTTTCGCCGACGGTTACGACGATGCGCTTCCAGCCCACCATCGTGCCCAATCCCAGGGCCATTGCAACCGCGACCTTCACCCAGCCGGGGATAAACTTGGTGGCGTTGTCGATGTGCTTCTTGTAGTTCGCAAGAACCTGCCAGTCCGCGGTTGAAATATCCGGCTGATGCGTCTTCTGCATCAGGCGAAGGGCTTCACTCACCAGGTACATGTCATTGCGGAAGTTGCGTACCCGGTCATTAGGAACCCTGGCCAACTCTCCAAACAGTACCGTCTCATTGCCGATATCGCTCACCAACTGGCGCAGCGCCAGCATCGTATTGGGCGTAAATTCCCGGGTGCGGATGAATGTAGTGACGTCTTCGCGCGCGTCAGAGATGACGGCGTTCGGGCTCACGTATTTGTCCAAAGTGTTGGCGGCCTGTTGCGAGACTGCAATGAAGTCCTGCGACTGCCTTTTGGTCACGGCATGGTTCAGGGCGTAGGCGGTGGGCACGGTTCCGATCAGGATCAGCATGATCAGGCCCATACCTTTTTGTCCGTCGTTGGATCCGTGTGCGAAGCTCACGCCGGTGCAAGTGAGCACCAGCAGGGCGCGAATCCAGAACGGTGGCGGCTCGGTACCTTCCGGGGCTTCGTAGAGTTTTCGATTCTTCACAACCGCTTTCATCACGAGGAGCAGCAGACCTGCCAGCAGGAACCCTACGATTGGCGAAAGCAGGAGCGACTTGCCGATGTTCAGGGCCTGGGCCCAATCCACGCCACTGGTACCGGTTCTGGCCGACATGAGCTGGTTGGCAATACCGACTCCAATAATTGACCCGATCAAAGTATGCGAACTTGATGCCGGCAACCCGAAGTACCAGGTGCTGAGATTCCAGATGATGGCGGCGACCAACAGGGCGAACACCATGGCGAACCCGGCCTTGCTGCCCACTTGCAGGATCAGTTCGACTGGCAACAGCGAAATGATTCCGAACGCAACCAGCCCCGACGAGGTCAGTACACCCATAAAGTTCCAGAAGCCCGACCAGACCACGGCGACGTGAGGCTCCAGGGAGTGGGTGTAGATTACGGTGGCCACCGCATTGGCGGTATCGTGAAATCCGTTCACGAACTCGAATCCGAGCGCAACCAGTAGCGCGATGCCGAGCAGAACGTAGGGCAGGATCGACGCGTTATGGACGCCCGAGAGATCGGAGAGCAGATGCGATCCGGCATAGACCACTCCGATGATTAGAACCACTGCAAAAGTGAGGACTCCGATTTTTCCGGGACCTTTGCCGAGCTTGGCTTCGAGTGCGGGGACGGCCACTGGCCCGGGCTTGGGCGCAGCAGGCAAGGTGGGTGCGGTAGCCATAGCCGTAGTCTCCTAAGCCCGAGCCGGATACTTTCTGGTCAAGGCTGGCCGCCACTATACGGAGGGATTGTTACAGCAGTATTAAAGTTTGGTAAACGAAGTCGACTTTGCGGCTGAAGGTTATCCCCAATCTCTATTCGGGCTGATCAGAACGCGTCAATGCCAGTCACACTCTGCCCAATGATCAGGGTGTGGATGTCATGCGTGCCTTCGTAGGTTTTCACCGACTCCAGGTTTGCCATGTGGCGGAAGATGGGATACTCGTCGGCCACGCCGTTGGCGCCCAGAATGTCGCGCGCCATGCGAGCACACTCCAGTGCCATCCAGACGTTATTCCGCTTGGCCATGGAAATGTGTTGTGGTTCAGCCGTGTCTTTATCTTTGAGGCGGCCGACTTGCAGGATCAGCAATTGGGCTTTGGTGATCTCAGAGATCATCCATGCAAGTTTTTGCTGGACCAGTTGGTGCGAGGCGATGGGCTGATCG
This sequence comes from Terriglobia bacterium, assembly GCA_963801545.1. Classification (GTDB taxonomy): domain Bacteria; phylum Acidobacteriota; class Terriglobia; order Terriglobales; family Acidobacteriaceae; genus JAIQFF01. Next base: position 54,506 of record CAWDFF010000015.1, read on the forward strand.
CGAAACTGCTTACGGAACAGTGAATACTGCAAGGCGCAGTCGTAACATGCCATCGCCGCGCCTACACCACCCCAGGCGATGCCGTAGCGTGCCTGGCTCAGGCACATCAGCGGGGACTTCAAGCCACCGGTCTTGGGCAGCAGATTCGATTCCGGTATGCGCACGTCCTGCATGGACAGACTGGAAGTCACGGAAGCGCGCAGCGACCACTTGCCGTGAATATCCTCCGCCCGGAAGCCCGGTCGATCGGTTTCGACCAGAAAGCCACGAATCTTGTTGTCTTCGTCTTCGACCTTGGCCCAGATGATCGCGACATCGGAGATCGATCCCGATGTAATCCACATCTTCTCGCCGTTGAGGATGTATTCCTTGCCGGATTTCTTGGCGCGGGTTCGCATGCCGCCTGGATTGGAGCCGAAATCTGGTTCGGTCAGTCCGAAGCAGCCGATTTTCTCGCCCTTCTGCATGACGGGGAGCCAGGTCTGCTTCTGCTCGTCGCTGCCAAAGGCGTAAATGGGATACATGGCCAGCGAGGAGTGGACGCTCACGAAGGAGCGGATTCCGCTGTCGCCCCGCTCCAGTTCCTGCATCACAAGTCCGTACTCGACATTCGACATTCCGGCACAGCCGTAGCCCTTGAGACTGGCGCCGTAGAAACCCAGGTCGGCCATGGGCTTCACCAGTTCGCTGGGGAAGCGGCCGGCGCGATTGCACTCCTCGATGATGGGAATGAGGTTGTCTTCTATAAACTTGCGGGTGGTGTCGCGCACCAGACGCTCTTCGTCCGTGAGCAGGGAGTCGAATTCGAGGAAATCAACTCCCCGGAACTTGATGGCCATCAGCTTCTCTTTAGTCTTTCTGTTTCTTCGCCGCGTTTCTTGCTGCGAACTTTGCCAGGAACCAAGGGCAGGCACTCAGGGAGTGGAAACTCTTGAAGGTAACAAAGGGCGGGAGGGCAGTCAAACAAGCCGGGAGAAGTGTAGTCGTAATTCCGGCAACGCGTAAATCGAGCAGGCGAAAGGCCAGAAAGGCACAGAGAGGAAATTCCCTGCTCGCATGGTCACTAGGCTGCGTCGGCGTCACTAGGCTCCGTCGGCCCCGTTCTTGTCGGTTCGTCAGGAGCAGCATTTGCCTGAGCCTCGTTCTCCCCGAGCGCCAGTTTACCCTGCGGCTTTGTAGCTGCTGCCTTGTGCGCGGCTATCATCAGCCAGATCGCGACCGACACTGGGACCACGAAAGCCAGGATCGGGAACATGCTGATCAGGAAAATGGCAAGAGCAAGAATAGAAAATACAAGCAGCGACCATGTCGGAAACGTCATACCTACCTCCCGAGCGCCAGACAAGCTGCCCGGCTGGGTCGCCAGTCGGATAGTTTCTCTTATCGGTTTTGATTACTCCTGACACTCGGGCTGACGCAGTGACGGAGGTCACTGGACGCTGTGATTGCAGACGCCTCCTGCGCGGGGCTTGACGCCGCTCTACCGCTGCGGCATCGTCAATCACGGTATTCACTTCCATTTCGATCACGTCAGCCACTCGACAACGCGCTTGGCGACGACCGCTGGATCGTCTTCGGCAAAACCAGTGCTATCATTCTGACCCGGAGATCGTGCCATGCGACCATCGACAGCGCAACGGCGGCGGTCGCTCGCGACCGGTGCAGCGCTAGCCCTTTTCGGGGTTGTAGTGTTGGGCTTTTCCGCCTCGCCCGCGTCTGCGCAACGACCGGACGCTCCGGGCGCTCCCGCGTCCGACGTGAGCAACATTCCGAAGCCCATCACCGATACGTTTGATCGGGTTAACTTGAGCAATAGTCCGAGCAATGCTCAGCCCGGAAGAACGACCACCGGAAGAACGATCGCCGAAAACGATACCACCTGCCTGCTCCCTCCCCTCACACTGACGAACAGTCCCACCATTGCCGCCGACCAGTTGCGAATCGCAGCAAAGGCGAGAAAGGAATATCAGCAAGCTTGCGCAGTTTTGAAGGACAAAAAAATCGCCGATGCGGAAAGACATTTGCGCAATGCGGTCAAAGAAGACCCGAAGTATTCTGCGGCGTGGGTGACATTGGGCCAGGTGTTGGCCACGCAGGGGAGGAACGACGAAGCCCGCGGTGCTTGTTTCCAGGGAACAATCGCTGATCCCAGATTCGTGCCTGCTTTTCTTTGTCTGGCGGATATAGCCGCACGTGCACACGCCTGGGATGAAGTGCTGAAATTGAGTGGACGCGCGGTCGAACTACAGCCATCAGCCAATGCTGTCGCGTATGAGTACCATGCCGCTGCTAACTTGAATCTGCACAATTTGGCCAGTGCCGAAGAGAGTGGATTACCAGCCGTCGCGATTGACAAAGACCATCGCGAGCCTCGCGTGCACTTCGTATTGGCCCAAATATATGAAGCGAAAGGTGATGATGCCAACGAAGCTGTGCAACTGCGAGAGTATCTAAAATATTCCGGCAGTGCCGACGACATTGCGATGGTGGAGCAGTATCTATCAAAGCTGGAAGCGCGTACCGCGAGCATCGGCAACGTCGATCCCCTGTCGGGTAGCAAGTTAGAAGGTTCGGTTCGCTCATCGACAGGAGAGGTGGGACCGCCGGACATCGATGCCGCAGTTCCTCCGGTAATAAACGGCGCCTGCCCTTTGGCAAAGATCCTGAAAGAAGCGAGCGACCGCACGCTGGACTTGATTGAAAGCCTGCAGCGTTTTAGCGCTAATGAGCGGATTGAGCAGATTGACATCGATAAGAATGGAAAGAGACGGAACTCCACCGCCCAGGAAATGAACTACGTCGTCCAAATCGAACGCAACTCCTATGGCTACCCGAGCGTTCAAGAGTATCGATCTGGAAACACTAGTCCGCAGCAGATATCGGTGATGGATTCTGGCACGGCAGCATTTGCATTGATCTTTCATCCCTCTCACATAGAAAACTTCGACTTTCGTTGTGAGGGACTGACCGAACTGCAGGGGTCGGCCGCATGAACCGCCAGAGTTTCCGAGTTGCCGACGAAATGGACTGCGCCACACAACTCAACGCTGACGAGCAGTCGGGTCACAGCAATCCTTGCTGCGAAGCCCGGCGCTAGCTGGTTGTTTTGTGGCTCTGGGATATATCGCGTGTGTGCGCGGCGCTAGGCCAGGAATTTCTCAAGCGGCTCCCAATAGTTAATTCTCCATCCCTCCGCCAGGTGCTCGCCCAAGCCTTTGGGAAAGCCCTTATGGTCGAAGATGATCTTGGTCCCCGAGTCCCGCTCAGTCAACTCGAACGCCGCGATCGAGTAGATACCAGGCTCCCAGCTGCCCGCTCGCCAGGCCTGGACGATTCGCTCGTCCGGTAAAAGTTCGATGTGTCGTCCTGTAACGTAGCCACCGAAGAGCGCGAACGCACCGCCTGCTTCACGACTGATCTCCGTGGGCTTGTTTCCCAGGGACATCGTCTTCATGGCCGCACTGAGCTGGATGACCTTGTCGAACTGTTTGGCGTCGGTGAGCGCTTCGTAGACGCGCTTCCTGGTTGCTTTAAAGAAAGGCTCCTGGTGAATGGATTCCGCCGTGTGAGAAACCTCCTCCTCAGTTCCTGCCTTAGCCTTGGTCGAGCCTATCGCTAGTCCCCCGAACGCCATCGCAACACTGATGATGGCTTGCCGGCGCGTGGGCTCATTGGCCAGCGCTTCCAGATTCGTTGTATCGCGCATCGTTTTGTCCCCCATCATTCTGTCGGTCATCATTCTCTTGCTCAGCATCCTTCTCCGAATTCCTGTATTCAAGCCCTCGCCCGCATAAAAACAGCGGGTGAAAATATGTTCAAGATAATATTTTCCCGGCGAGGAAAACCCTTTGAGGCATACTTCAGTGCGCAGGCAATCTTCAATGCGCGGGAAGTCAAGGAGTCCTCATGTCCTACCCGGCTGGTCATCGCGCGGCAGTCAAGAAGAACATCATCGACAGTGCACGCAGACTGTTTAATCGGCATGGCTTTGAGAGCGTTTCTCTCAACCAGATCATGGCCGGTGCAGGCCTGACGCACGGCGGATTCTATAGCTATTTCAAAAGCAAGAGCGACCTGTATGCGGAGGTTCTAGGGTGCTTCTTTACTGACCCGGAGTGGAAGAGCTGCTGGGAAGGAGTGCACGTCGACCTTTCGTCGACCGACGTAGGGCCGCAAGTTGTTCGCGCCTATCTGTCTCGCCAGCATTTCGAGGACGTGGAGAATTCCTGCCCAATGGTGGCATTGCCGACCGACGTCGCGCGTAGCGGCGTAAGTGCGAAGCGAGCCTTCGAGACCGTGTTCAGAGCCATGGTAAGTGTCCTGGAGCGGAGCCTGGTCCAGAATGGCCGGCGTCGCCGCACCACCGCACAAAGCATCGCTGCCTTGTCCATCGGAGGCATGGTGGTGGCCAGGACCATGGTCGACCGCGGTCTTGCGGATGAACTGCGCGCCGCATGCATCGCGGTGGCGCTCGATCTTGGGGGCTGGAACAGAAAGGGCCAATCGAAAAACGGCAAATTTAAGCAGTCCCAGTCTCGCCGCGTGGCAGTCTCGTAGTTGTTTCAGACGTGATGCAGGCCGCCGCCCGTGCGGAATGAGCCCAGTTTAATTTCGAGACCGATTTGGGCCCTTCCTAGGCCGAAAACAGGCGATCCTCGGTCAGTGGTTGAAGACAGTTTTTGACAAACTTTTTGCAAGTCCCTGACCACGCTCGGGCCCGCTCGCATCTAAGCTTTAAGTAATTTGCACTGCCGCTGGAAGAGAGGCACAATACTGCGGTTTGCCAAAATGAGAACCAACCTCCTCACGCGACGATTGACCCAGGCGGTCTTACTCAGCGCATTCTGTCTTGCTGCGCTGCCGGTTCCGGCATTCGCGGCTGACGTGCCTCCAACCCATACACCGCTGGATCAGGGTTTTCGTTTGCTTTACGACCTGGATTTCGATCAGGCGCACGTTGTGTTTCTTTCCTGGGAACACGATCATCCCGGGGATCCCCTGGGGCCTACGGCGGAGGCGGCAGGATTGCTGTTCTCCGAATTTCATCGGCTGGGAGTGCTGGAATCCCAGTTCTATGAAAATGACAAGACATTCCTGAGTCGCAACAAAGTGAATCCCGATCCGGGCGTGCGCGACCGCTTCAACGCGGCTCTGGCCCGTTCGCAAAGTGCGGCCACTACTCGCCTTGCCACGAGTCCGCAGGACAAGGATGCGTTGTTTGCCATGACCCTTTCGTCCGGACTACAGGCGGATTACGCTGCGCTGATCGAGAAACGCAATCTTTCTTCCTTGCACTACACCCGTGACGCGAATGACTGGGCGGCCAAGCTGCTGGCCGTCGATCCCAATTATTACGATGCTAACGTGGCAACTGGCTTCAGCAAGTACATTATCGGCAGCATGGCGGCGCCGGTGCGCTGGTTCCTGCGGCTGGGCGGGCTCTCGGCAGACAAGAAGCAGGGACTCGCCGAACTGCAATTGACCGCGGACCACGGCCGTTATCTGGGACCCTTCGCGCGCATCCTGTTGGCCATTGCCTACGTGCGCGACAAGGACAACGCCCGCGCCCGAGGCGTGCTGGCAGCTCTGCGCGACGAGTTTCCCAAGAACCCCCTGTTCGCGCAGGAAATTGCCCGCCTGGACGCCATCCACTAGTAATGTGGCGCGGGTGCCCTCGCCCGCGGGTTTTGACGTTAAGAGGTCGGTGAGGAGTTTTCACGATCTGCGAACAACTGCAGCAACACAAGGCCCTCTCCACCCTGGTTCATGCGAAATTCATTGCTTTGTAACACTCCTGTAACATTCACAGCGTAGAACTGCCCCATCAATATTAAGGAGGAACCATCTAGTGATTCGCCGCATTGTGCTTATGTGTGTCGCTGTCGCTCTGGCCCTGCCGGCCCTGGGACAGACCACCGTGAATGGGGCAGGCGCAACTTTCCCGAATCCGATGTATCAAAAATGGTTTAGCGAATATCACAAGGCCCATCCCGATATTCAGTTCAATTACCAGTCCATTGGCAGCGGCGGGGGCATTCGTCAGGTTCTGGCGCAGACCGTGGATTTTGGAGCCAGCGATGGCCCCATGACCGATGAGCAGCTGGCCCAGGCGAAGACAAAGATCCTGCACATTCCCACGGTTCTGGGGGCTGTGGTCCCCGCGTACAACGTTCCCGGCGTTGCCACCGAACTGAAGTTCACTCCAGAAGCCCTGTCGGGCATCTTTCTGGGCAAGGTCACTACGTGGAACGATCCCGCCATCGCCAAGGCGAACCCCGGAGTCAACCTGCCTAGCCAACCGATCATCGTGATCCATCGCTCCGACGGCAGCGGCACCACCTATATCTTCACTGACTATCTCTCCAAGGTGAGTTCGGACTGGCAGAATGGCCCGGGTAAGGGGACTTCGGTGAAGTGGCCTGTCGGTCTGGGTGGCAAAGGCAACGAAGGCGTGGCCGGATTAATTCGCCAGATGCAGGGCGGGATCGGCTACATCGAACTCATCTATGCAGTACAAAACAAGATCGACTACGGTAGCGTCAAGAATGCGTCCGGGACCTTCGTGAAGGCTTCCCTGGACAGCGTTACCGCGGCCGCGGCGTCGGCCAAGAGCATGCCGGCTGACTTTCGCGTGTCCATCACCAATGCGCCCGGCAAGGACGCCTATCCCATCTCCAGTTTCACGTGGCTGCTGATACCGGAGAAGTCCAAGGAAGCGGCAAAGGGCAAGATCCTCGCCGATTTCCTGACCTGGATGGTCGATGACGGCCAGAAAATGACCGCTGACCTAACCTACGCACCCTTGCCGGAAAATGTCGCGGTAAAGGTGAAAGGCGCCATCAAGCAAGTGCAGTAGCGGACGCGGCCCGCATTTTGGGTTTCAAAAACACCGGTGCAGTTTGCAGTCGAAAGCCTGCCTGCACCGGTGGATTTTTATTACGCGCCGATTCCACAGGGACCTATTCCGGCAATCGATCGGCGTGAACGCTGTAGCCCCATCCATTCTGTAGCTGTTCTATACTTGCCTTTGCATGAAGTACCTCTTGCCTGGTGCGATGATGCTGTCATTTCTGGTTTCGGTTCCCAACCTGGGTGCGGCGGACAAGCAGTACCAATCGGGCCGGATCGTCAATGTTGAAAAGAAATCTCACGAAAAAATTCTGTACTACCTGGTGAACACTCCGGTGACGCAGGAAGATCCCTACTATGAGCTATTGCTGCAACTGAATAACTTTGTGTACGACTGCGAATACACTCCCCGGCACGCCGCTGACAAGCTGCCTGAGGACTGGTTGCCTGACACCGCAGTCCAGATTAGAGTCGCTGACAAACGTCATCTGTTTGTGGAAGGGCCGGACGGTATTGAACTGCAGTTGATTGTTCTGAAGCGCACCCCGGGAACGCCGGAAACGACGGCTCCCAAACCCGCACCCGTCCAGAACTGATCGGCGGCTGGATTCCTTCGGTACTCTGTGGGTTCCGTTTTGGTTGCTTTTGACCTGGAATGTAGCCGCGAACGTGGCTAGGAACGTCGCTGGGAAATATGGCTCGCCTCACGCTCGACAACCCGGCCTACTACATCAATCGGGAAGCCTCCTGGCTGGCCTTCAATCGCCGCGTCCTCGAAGAGGCTCAGGATGAGAAGAACCCTCTGCTCGAGCGTTTGAAATTTCTTTCGATTTCAGCCAGCAACCTGGACGAGTTTTTTGAGGTGCGGGTGGCCGGACTGGTGCAGCAGATCGAAGATGGATACACCGAAGCCGGACCGGACGGTCTCACTCTGGTGGAAGAGCGCGATGTGGTTTCCCGCGAGACCCACGAGTTCGTGGACGACCAGTACCGCTGCTGGAACGATAACCTGCGCCCGGCGCTTTCAGCCCATGGAATCCGGGTTCTCGGCCTGCACGAACTGGATTCGCGTGCCAAGACTTTTGTCGAAGAATACTGCGAGAAGGAACTTGACCTGCTGCTGACGCCGGTTACGGTGGACCCGGCGCATCCTTTCCCACGGGTGATCAACAAAGCGTTGTGCGTGGCCTTTCTGCTGCGCCGGCGGCGGCGTTCGGCGCTGACTTACACCGGCGTGGTCACGGTGCCACGAGCCCTGCCGCGATTGATCCGCCTGCCCTCGGAAGGCACTGACGACTTCATCTTTCTCGCCGATCTGGTGGCATTCCACGCGTCGCGGATGTATCACGGTTACGACATCGTTTCCTCCGCCGCGTTCCGGGTCACGCGGAACAGCAACCTCTACCTGGCGGAGGAAGAATCGCGCAACCTGCTGGAATCGGTTCGTACGGAGTTGCATAACCGGCGCAAAGGGGATGCGGTACGCCTGGAAATTGAAGCCGATGCAGATCCCGAAATCATCGAACGGCTGCGCACCAACTTCGAACTCGAGCCCTGGCAGGTTTTTTCGGTGAACGGACCGGTGAATCTGTCGCGCCTGTTCAACATCTACGAGCAGACGGCGCACCCCGAGCTCAAATTCCGGCCCTTCACACCCCGGGAGCTCAGGCTCACCAACAAATCCCAGGATTTGTTTGAGGAGCTTCGCCGCCACGATGTCCTGCTGCACCATCCTTTCGATTCCTACGACACGGTGGTTTCCTTTATTGAGGCCGCGGCCCAGGACTCGCGGGTGCTTTCCATCAAACAGACGCTTTACCGAACCAACGAGCATTCGCTGATAGTTCCAGCGCTGATTTCGGCCGCGGAAAAGAAGGAAGTCACGGCCGTCGTAGAGCTGAAAGCGCGCTTCGATGAAGATTCCAACATTCGCTGGGCCCGGGATCTGGAAGACGCCGGAGTGCAGGTGTTTCACGGACTGGTCGGATTGAAGACCCATTGCAAACTCTCGCTGCTGGTGCGCCGCGACCCCGACGGAGTGACGCGCCGTTATGCCCACTTGGGAACGGGGAACTATAACGCGAACACTGCGCGGATTTACACCGACTTAAGTCTGCTCACCGCCGATCCGGCGATCACCAACTCGGTGCACGACGTGTTCAGTTTTTTAACCGCCTATGCCGAACATCCCAACTACAATCCGCTGCTGGTGGCGCCGCTGGACCTGGCGGAGCGCTGCCTGGGATTGATCGCTCGCGAGGCCGAGCACGCGCGTCACGGCCGGCCGGCGCGCATTGTCGCCAAGATGAATGCTCTCCTGGACAAGAACATCATCATGGCCCTGTATAAGGCCTCGCAAACAGGCGTGCAAATCGATTTGATCGTTCGGGGGGTGTGTGCCCTGCGACCCGGCGTGCGTGGCGTCAGCGATCGTATTCGCGTCCACAGCATTGTGGGCCGTTTCCTCGAGCACAGCCGCATTTTCTATTTTGCCAACGGTGGCCAGGACGAGGTATATCTTGCCAGCGCCGACTGGATGCCTCGGAATCTGTACGAGCGCGTGGAAGTCATGTTCCCCTTGAAAGATGAGTTCCACAGCGAGCGTGTGCGGCATGAAATTCTGGACGCCTACCTGGCCGACAGTGTGAAATGCCGCGTGCTCCGGAAGGACGGAACTTACGTGCGGAGCTGGCAAGCGGAAGGTAAGCGCAAGCCGCCGGTAGGCGCAGCCGCCTTCAACGCGCAGGACTTTCTGCTGGGACTCGCGGAAGGCAAACAATTACTGGAATCGATCCCCGCGCCCTCCGCCCGCAGGGCTCACCGAACGTTTGTGCGGAAGGAACGGTAAGGTAACGCGAAATGATCATATATTTCCTGCGGCACGCGAGTGCCGGTGTGCCGGTGAGCAATCTCAAGAAGGACGAAAAGCGCGCGCTCGATGAAACCGGGGTCGAACAATGTGGCTATGTGGGACGCGCCCTGGCTGCGTTGGATGCGCAGGTAGACGTCATTTTGTCCAGCCCCTTGAAGCGGGCCGCCCAGACCGCATCATTGGTGGGCAACGAAATGGGCTACGAAGGAAAGCTGCAACTGGAAGACGCGCTCCGCCCCAGCGCTTCGTTCGCGGACTTCCGCCGCATGCTGGACAAGTATGCCAAGCGCGATGCCATCATGGTGGTTGGCCACAATCCGAGCCTGAGCGAGTTTCTGGGCCGGTCCATCAGTGAAACCGGCTGCGAGGCAGGGCTCGAACTCAAGAAAGGGGCAGTGGCCCGGGTGGAAATGAATCGCAATATGGGTTCTCTGATGTGGTGTGTCACGCCCAAGATCTTGCGTACACTCTATTCTGCTGCCGCCGACAGTTCGCGGCCGAACACTTCACGGAAATAGTTTTTTTCTTTTTCAACTGCCCACAACTCCAGATCCACGCTGGCTCGCGGCTTGGCCAGCAGGACCAGCTTCACTTTTCCCGGACGCAGGACTACCCGGGCCTTACGCACCGCGCCGCTGCGCCCCAGATTGAGGGCTCGCGCCAAGCGCAACAACAGTGACGCTTTGCGCATCCATTCCCGGTCGGCAGGTGCCAGGACTTTCACGGCCGCATCCCCGGGCAGGGGCCGGGATTTGCCCAGGTATCGAGCCGTGGCCGCGATGATTCGTCTTTGCTCCGGCGTGTATCCCAGAATTTCGGAGTGCGCCACGATGTAGTAAGCGTGCCGGTGCCTGCCGCTGCGATTCACATAATCCCCGACCTCGTACAGCATGGCTGCCGCGGACAGCCATTCCGCATACTCGGGCGGCAGCCGGTGAACGGTCCGTAGCGCCTTGAACAGGTACATTGCGAATTCGCGCACGTGCAGAGCGTGATCCATGTCGACCCGATAGTGGGCCACCGCGGCACGGATGGAGTCCCAGCGCTCGGACTCGATGTGTCTTCCGGAGCGTGTGCTGCGATCGTACTCGGCGGCCATCTGCGCCAGCAGTCCGTCGCGCAGGCCGAGAGGAGAGTAACGGAATCCACGCAACTGGCAGCGCTCCAGAAGTTCGGCATAGACGACGGCTCCCGCACTGATGATCTCGGCGCGGCGCGGCCCCACCCCGGAGAGCTTTGTACGCTGGTCTAGCGGCAGACGCGCCAGCATCTTGGCGATGCGGCGCATTTGGGTGCGCGAAACTGTCACCGCCCGCGAGCCTTTCGTCCGGTATAAACCGTGACAAACCGCAGCCAGAGCAGCGGCCGTGCCGGAGGTCGCAATTACTGCTTTCGGCCGCGACCTGGTGATGCGGTCGGCGATCCGGCCAATTTCTCTTTCGACGAATCCGCGCAGCCGGCGCAGTTCCGATTTTCGCGGCGGATCGTGCTGCAGAAATTCGTTGGTCAGGCGTACCGCACCCAGAGGCAGGCTCACTGTGTCCCGGATGTGTCCCAGGCTTGATATGGTCAACTCACAACTGCCGCCGCCCAGATCGGCCATGAGCACGGTTGAACTGCTCACGCGCAAACTTGAGACCAAGCCCAGGTGAATTAACCGCGCCTCTTCCAACCCGGAGATGATCTCCACCTCCCATCCTGTGGTGGAGCGCACCCATTCCAGGAAGGCGCGCGAGTTGCGCGCATCGCGCAACGCGCTGGTGGCCACGATGCGAACTGAATCCGCGCCATCCTGCTGTGCGGCGCGATGAAAGCGGCGCAGAACTTTGACCGTATCCGCAATTGCCTCGGGAGTGAGAAACCCGGTGCGGAACACGCCGTCGCCCAGGCGCGTGACCTGGCGATCTTCATGAATCTCGACCAGGCGCCGTCCGGAGAGGCGGGAGATTTTCAGACGCACCGAGTTCGATCCAATATCGACCGCGGCAAAAGTGGGCATAGTTAGGGGAAATAGTGTACCGCGTGGAGGTGGTTGCGTCAGCGTTTCATTCGACCAGCGTGGAGCCTGTTTCTAACCACGTGCTATGAAATCATCAGCAACCATCTTCCGGAGTGCTGCATCCCAAGTACAAGCCTAAACGCCCTGTGTATCTCGGCCGCCAGTGTCGGTCCCGGCCAAAACAGAGCCAAATTGAAACTAGTGCGCGGTTGGGCACTTCCAGTAACCCATCCCGGCTCGCGTAGACTTTTAGGTCCTTATGCTCGTGGAAGCAGTTTCAACCGATAGCCGTTACTCCCAACGTGTAAATCCCCAGTGGGCCAGGTTGCTCAACCTGCTGGAACTTTCCGTCAGCTATGAACGTTGCTCGGGAACTGAGTTATTCACCAGGGACGGCCGCCGCATCCTCGATTTTCTTTCGGGATATTGCGTTCACAACGTGGGGCACAACCATCCCGACGTATTGGCTGCGGTCACAGACGAGCTGCAAAAGTGCGGCGCGGTTATGCTGCAAAGCCACGTGCCGGAACTGGCGGGCGAACTGGCGGAACGTCTGTGTGATCGCGCCGGAGGGCGGCTCGCTAAGGTATTTTTTGCCAGCTCGGGCAGCGAGGGCATTGAGGCCGCCATTAAGTTTTCCCGTGCTCATACCGGGCGAACCGGTTTGCTGTACGCGGATCGCGCCTTTCACGGTCTGACCTGTGGTGCGCTGTCGCTGATGAATGGTGAGTACTGGCGCGACGGATTTGGCCCGCTGCTTCCGGACACCTCGCCTGTCCCTTTCGGAGATCTTCAAGTCCTCGAACAGAGACTCGCTACCCGACGTTACGCTGCATTTTTCGTCGAGCCGGTGCAATCCGAGGGAGGCATACGCATCCCGGACTCCGACTACCTGCCGGCTGCGCAGGAATTGTGCCGGTCTTACGGCTCGCTCTTTGTTCTGGACGAAGTGCAGACCGGCATGTATCGGACCGGTCCGTTCCTGGCGGGCCATCACTTTGGCCTCGATCCCGATATTGTCGTGCTGGCGAAAGCCTTAAGTGGCGGCCTGATCCCCGTCAGTGCAACTCTCATGTCCGATGCGGTCCATAGCTCGGTTTACAGCTCTATGAAACGGGCCATCGTTCACGCGTCTACCTTCGGTGAAAACAGCCTTGCCATGCGCGCCGGCTTGGCCACTTTGGAGGTGTTAGAGCGCGAGCAACTGGGGAACCGCGCTATCCATGTGGGAGGCGAGTTGCAGCGCCGTTTGACTGACGAGCTTTCCGGTTACGAAATGGTCAAAGCCGTCCGCGGCATGGGGCTCTTGATGGGGATTGAATTCACCGCTCCTCGAGGGTTGAGCCGGCGAGTTTCGTTCGAAGCATTCTCGAAGATCCACCCCGCGATGTTCGGTCAGATCCTGGTCATGCGGCTGTTTCGCGACCACGGCATACTTACCCAGATTTGTGGAAATGACTTCATGGTTCTGAAGGTCGCGCCGCCCCTGGTGGTTAGGGAAGGGCAAGTGGACGAATTCGTTTCCGCGATCCGGAATGTCGTGGAACTCGCCCATTCTTCCACAATGTTCTGGTCCGAGGCTCTCGGCTTGGCACGACGGGCGGTCAATTTCTAAGTGTGACTAAAGCGGTCGGCGAATCTTGGAGTCTGGAAACGGAAAAACCTGGGGGGCGATGGTAAATTCAACTCATCGGCTGGATACTGACGTTTTCATTATCGGAGGCGGGCCGGCTGGACTGGCCGCTGCGATCGCGGCGCGCCAACAAGGCTTCGATGTAGTTGTTGCCGATGGCGCAATTCCGCCCATCGATAAACCCTGCGGGGAAGGTCTGATGCCGGACAGCCAATTCGCGCTGGCCGACCTTGGCGTCACCATTCCACCTGAAGATTCCTATCCTTTCCGCGGCATCCGTTTTCTCAGCTCGGGAGTGAAAGTGGACGCCAACTTTCCCGTCGGCCACGGGGTCGGGATACGCAGAACCAAGCTGCACCGCCTCATGATCGAGCGGGCCGCCGCGGCTGGAGCCAATCTGCTTTGGCAAACTGTGGTGACTGGTCTTCATCCCGATGGTGTATGGCTGGGGACCAATCTAGTCCGTTCGCGCTGGATTGTCGGAGCGGACGGCTCTCATTCGCGAGTGCGGCAGTGGGCGGGTCTGGACGAACCCGTTCACCACCAGCAGCGTTTTGCCTTCCGCCGCCACTATCGGGTTTCCCCGTGGACGAACTGTATGGAGCTTCATTGGGGAAGGAACTGCCAGTTGTACGTTACCCCGGTTGCGCCCAACGAAATTTGCGTCGTCGCCATCTCTCGAGACCCGCGACTGCGCCTCGATGCGGCGCTCGCGGAATTTCCCACCGTCGCCGCCCGCCTGGAGGGCGTGGAGCGGACTTCAGTGGATCGAGGCGCAGTTTCGGCAACCCGAAAATTGCGGCGGGTCTCGCAGGGACGCATTGCTCTCATCGGCGATGCCTCCGGCAGCGTGGACGCGATTACCGGTGAGGGCCTCTGCCTCTCATTCCGCCAGGCAATGCTTCTATCAGAGTGCTTCGCCGCCGACAGTTTGAACGGCTACCAGGCCAGACACCGGATTCTGGCAAGACGTCCGGCTCTGATGTCATGGCTCATGCTCACTCTGGATGGCCGGGATTCGTTCAGGCAGCGGGTGATGCAGGCATTCGCCACTCAGCCGCGGACTTTCGCCAGAATGCTGGCCATGCATGTCGGCGCGCTAACTCCGGTTGCGCTCGCTGGAATCGGACTCTCGTTGGGATGGGGTTTATTAACAATTTGAAGACTCCAGCTCAGCTTCGACTCCCGATCATCACGCTTCTGTGGTTGCTTGGCGCGGTCCTGGCACAATCTCCGCCCCGCGAAATCGACCTAAGTTTTGTGCCGGATAAGACCCTGGTGAATTTCACGCTTGGCGACGTGCTACATACAGTGCATGGATCATTCGATGTGAAACGTGGCGCGGTGCATTTCGATCCGGCCACGAATAGAGTAAGCGGCGAAATTCTGGTTGACGCTACCAGCGGCCATAGCGGAAGTGACATGCGTGACAAAAAAATGCACAAGGAGGTATTGGAAAGTGGCCACTTTCCGGAAATAGTGTTCCGGCCCGAGCGAGTGGAGGGACAGGTGGCGGCCCAGGGAGCTTCCACTATCCAGGTGTACGGGACGTTCACCATCCACGGCGCTGAACACGAGATCAGCATCCCCGTCGTAGTGGAGATGGCGCCCGGCAAATGGACGGCCACCGCACACTTTGCCGTTCCTTACGTGAGTTGGGGGATGAAAAATCCGAGCACATTTGTGCTGCGCGTGAATCAATCAGTGGACATCGACGTCCGGGCTTCTGGTGAGATTCCCTAAGTTTTCCAATCCCTCCTGGGCCTTCACGCCTGGGACCATGCCAAAAAGAAGTATAAAGCACAAACTCACATATACGATGTAACGTTCTGGCAATGAACGCCTTACAAGCTACGCGGTAAATAGTCTTAAGGCGGTAGACCGTCGCTTCGCGGCTGGCGGCTCTCAACACGAGACAACTGGCTATGCAATCGGCGCTGCCTGCGAGACAATGACTGACGCAATCGGCCCCTACCGAATAGGAGCGCCTGTGTGAAGTCTAACTCTGCTTCGTGGGTTGCAAAACTTAGCGGAGGCCACACGATTCCCAGGTACGTGATCGTGATTTCGTACGATCAGCTGATGCGGGTGTTTACTCATGAGCAAATCCCGCAGAGCACCACTGCCGCTTCCTCTCCCCGAGGACCTGACGGGCTGCAAGGTGGGCCGGTTTGTGATCCAGTCCCGGCTGGGTGCCGGAGGCATGGGAGAAGTCTACTACGCCGAAGACCCGCAGCTACGGCGACCCGTTGCCCTGAAACGTGTGGCTCGCAGGCTGGGTAACGATCCCGAAGGCCGGCGGCAGATCCTTCGCGAAGCCCAGCGTGCCTCGGCCCTCAATTCGGAATACATCGCCAAGGTTCATGACGTGCTCGAAGAGCGCGGCGAACTCTTTGTGGTGATGGAGTATGTAGAGGGCGAGACCTTGCGCCAGCGCCTTCGTCGACCGATGACGTTGGAGCAGTTCTTCGATATTGCCATGCAATGCGCGGAAGCGTTGATGGCGGCGCATCAGCGCGCCATCATTCACTGTGACATCAAACCGGAAAATATCATGCTTACGCCCGCCGGGCGGGTGAAGATTCTGGACTTCGGCGTGGCCAAGCAACTGCCGCGCTCGGATCAGAGTTCCACTGTGGATCGCTCGGGCTCGACCGGAGGCACGCCCGCCTACATGGCGCCTGAAGCGTTGCTGGAAAAGTTGCCGGATGAGCGGTCGGACATTTTTTCGTTGGGCGTCGTCCTGTACGAGATGCTCACTTTGAAGCACCCGTTTTTGGCGAGCAGCTTTGTTGCCACCAGTGAACGGGTACTGCACGAAACCCCGACCGCGATCCGTGCTTTCAATCCAAACGTCCCCCCAGTGCTCGACGCCGTCATCATGAAATCGATGGCGAAGTCGCCGTCGCAACGCTATGCCAGCGCCAGTGAACTGCTCGATGAGCTGCGCCTCGCGCATGCCGGAGCGACCCCAAACCGGCTGGCCGCGATCGCGCCGCTACGGAATCTGCGGAGAAAGAAGCCCTGGCTGCTGACGGCCGTCGCCGTGGTGGTGGTGCTGGCCACGGGTTTCGCCATTTACTGGTGGGTGTATCGCGAGCCGATTCTGGCGGAACGGGGTTGGGTGCTGATTTCGGATTTTGACACCTCGGGAGACCAAACCATCCCTGACAAGGGAGTGCGCGAAGGCCTGAGCATCGCCCTGCAGCAGTCACGTTACGTCAATGTCTTTCCCAGGAGTCGCGCCTATGAAGTCCTGCAGCGGATGAAGAAGGAGGCCGCAGTCCGGATCGATGAGAATCTTGGGCGCGAGATCTGTGTGCGAGAGAATTTGCAGGTCCTGCTGGCCGGAAGTGTCGAGCGTGTGGGACAGGTGTTCCAGATCACGGTGCGAGGCCTGGATCCCATGCATGGCAATCTGTTGTTTGCGGAGAGCGAACGCTTTGATAAACAGGACCAGTTTTTCGACCGAGTAGATGCGCTGGCGAAAAAAGTGCGAACCGATCTGGGCGAGTCTCTGGACCGCATCCAGAAAACCAGTCGCCCGCTTGCCAAGGTGACCACCACTTCGCTCGAGGCATTGCAACTGTATTCCCAGGCCAAAGACGTCAAGGACCAAGGAAAGGACGACCAGGCCCCGGCGCTGTTGCAGGGCGCGCTTCGACTGGATCCGGATTTTGCCATGGCCCATATGCGGCTAGGCCAATATTATTCGGCGGTGGTCGGCAAGAACGAGAGAGCCCTGGCGGAGCTGGACCGCGCCTACCAGTTGCGGCAAGGAGTCACCGGCCGGGAGCAACGCAGAATTGAGGCCGCGTACTATGACGTCCAGGAGCGTTACGACGACAAAGCAGAATCCCTGCGAGTCCTGGTCAGCCTCTATCCGGACGACGAGGAAGCTCACCAGGAGCTAGCGGGCGCTTACTACGACCTCGGCCAGCTCGACAAGGCCATCCTCGAGTTGCGGGATGTCCTTAGGCTGAATCCTTTCTCCGCGCCAGCCTACGCGAATCTGGTGCTGTACCTGGCACGCAGCAATCAGCCCGAAGCCGCCATCGTAACCGCTGCCGAAGCCGACCAGAGAGGTGTGGGCTCGCCGCGAATGCACTGGGGGCTGGGCCTGGCGTATCTGGGTGAAGGGAAAGTATCCAAGGCCCGGGAGGAATTCCAGCGAATCGGCGAGAGGGCCGGGATCGACAGGGATCTGCAGGAGCTGTCTCTGGCGATCGCGGACCTGTACGAAGGAAAACTGGATGCGGCTGGCGCCGAACTCGCCAGGGAAGTCCGGGCGGTGCCGGCGCAGAGCGGTGGATTGCAATTGTTTCGGCGGTATCTGCTGGGACGCATCCATCTGAGCCAGGGCAAGCCGGCAGCCGCGGAAGTCGAGGCCGACTTGATGTTGCGGGTGCCCAGTAGCGGCCTGCAGACCAGCGACCTGATGAATGCCGGCACGATCTATGCGCGGGCGGGGAAGATCGAGAAATCCCGGGAAGTGTTGCGCCGCGTGGACGAGTCCCGAAAAACCGTCCCCAGTTCCTGGTACCAGCAAAACTTTCACAACCTGGAAGGGGAGATTTTGCTGGCGGAAGGGAAGCTGGCACCGGCCGAGTTGGCGTTTGCCGCCTCCGATCAAGGATTGGCGCAGTTCATCTCTTCCATTGGACTGGCCCGCGCCTATCAAGCGCAAAAGCGTTGGGATGTCGCTGCGCAACAGTGGGAGAAGGTTCTCGGTGAGAAAGACCAGATTCTTCAGAATGGATTTCCGCCCGACCTGGTCATCGCGCACCTGGAGCTGGCGCGAGTATATCGCGAGCTGAACAATCGCGACCTCTCGCGCAAGCACTACGAGGAAGTTATCAGCATGTGGCAACATGCTGATGACCTTCCTTTGCTTCGCCAGTCCAAGCTTGAGTTGCAGCAGTTGGCATCCGAAGCCGGCCCCTCGAAAGAAACACCGGGCACTGCTGGTGGGCCCATTACAAAAAACAAAAAAACAGGAGGATCGCTATGGATTTGCTCGTCACGCTTATCGGAAACGCCGCCGTACACCCGGGATTTCGCACCCTCTTTCTGGAGAATCCCGATCGAATCGCGGAAGCATACGGCTTTCGCTTGACCAAGGGGGATCACGAGATCCTGACGACTGTGTTCGCCAACCTTGAGGGAGACGACCTGAACCGGCTGGTCGCAGCATTCGAGGCCCTCGAGATCGAGATCTACAAGCGGCTGCAACCTGAGAACCTGTCTCTTGTACCGTCGGACAGTGCAGCCGTGCTGCCCCCGAAGAAGTGTATGAAGCCCTGTAGTTTGTCTATTTGGCCGCCCCCGGAAATTTGCGAAGAACTAAAGGCGCGAGGCCTACAACCGGCCGCCTGACGGAACCTCAGCTACGAGGCCAGAGACATCGGCGCGCGACGTGCGGGATTGTCCGCGCGGATGCGGGCATGTCCGCAAAGCCGGAGAGTTGCTAACAAGTCCGCCCGTGCCACCGCCACGTAGGGACGGCCTGGCCCGGCTGTCCAAACGAGGTGGCCAGAGTTTTTCGTGCTGCCGCGATGCTGGCATGTATCCGCATACTTGGTTTGTTATGCTACGCGGATGCCTCGTGCCTTTCTGATCGATACCGATGTTGCTTCGGATGATGCGGTGGCTCTCGTCATGGCTCTGCGCGCACCCGAAGTCTGCGTGGTCGCAATCACCACGGTTGCGGGGAACGTCGAAGTTCAGCAGGCCACGCGGAACGCGCTCTACACCGTCGAGCTTTGCGGTGCGAAGGTTCCGGTCTATTCCGGGGCGGAAAAGCCACTGCTGCGCGCCCATCAGAGCGCCACATGGTTTCATGGTCGCGACGGGTTGGGAGATCACAACTATCCGCCGCCGCGCTCGTCTCCTGGAGAGTCCCACGCCGTCGACGCGATGATCGCGGCGATCGAAGCCAACCCCGGACTCGTTGTCGTCACTCTCGGACCGCTCACCAATCTTGCGCTCGCTCTGGCGCGCAAGCCGGCGATCGCCGCCAAGGTCGGCCGCTGCGTGATCATGGGAGGCGCGCCATGCTGCGAAGGCAATGTAACCCCGGCTGCCGAATACAACATCTGGGTCGATCCCGAGGCGGCAAGGATTGTTCTGCTCAGCGGCCTCCCCGTCGAACTGGTAGGTTGGCAGACCTGCCGCGGAGACTCGGTTCTCAGCCAGTCCGAGATCGAATTCATTCAGGCATTCGAAAACCCGCTGGCCCGCTTCGCCGTTGAGTGCAACAGCCGCGCCCGCGAGGCCTACAAAGAGCAGACCGGAGAAGACGGCATCTCACTGCCGGACCCGGTGGCGATGAGCATTGCCCTCGACCCATCGATCGGAACCCAGCGGAGCGAGCACTACGTGGTGGTAGAGACGCACAGTGAGTTGACGCGAGGCATGACGGTTGTCGATCGCCTCAACGTCGCTGCCGACGAACGAAACCAATCGGTTTGGGCGGACGTGCTGCGTCAGGGACGCAAAGCCAAAGTCTGCTGGACCATCGACACAAAACGCTGGAAGGAAGCCCTGTATGCGGCTTTGCGCTAGCGCGGACTCAACTCGAGGCCGATGCCGGAAGTGCGAGACATATCAGGTGAATCGGGATGGAGTCTTGACGTAAGAGATCACAAACAAAAGGGCGAACAACAAGTCGACTCCGCCGAAGACCATGTCCGAGCTACGCATCCGCGCTTGCGCGACCAGGACGACCACGGCAATACCGTAGCCAAGTTTTTCAAGCAGCGACGGAATCATCAGCGGTCGATGGCGCGCAGGGTCTCTCGCGACGAAGAAAAACACAACTTGCCAGGCCAGCGCAGCGCCTGCAAATCCGTAGAAAAATCCGGGGTGGGTGATTGGCGGTGGATCATTTCGGCCGATCAGATCAAACATAAAGTAAAGCGGCGTGATGACGAGGACGCCCCAGATGCCGGCGATCCAGAAAACGATCTTCGCAAATCTCACAGCGGTCCTCGCATGGCTAGACCTATCCAAAAATTCTATCGAAAGGATAGCCGTTGGGGAATCCCGATGTCCGGCAAGTTAGAGCAGTGGCGCCCCAAAGACCCGTACGCGATCCTGCTCTCGCTGAACCGATCTGCGACGGCCTGCCAGCAGATCTTGCACGGTCACGTTGCCGCAAATGACTTTCGTCGAGCGGTCGACAACCGGCATGGCGCTGACACCCGAAGTCGCCATAGTTTCTGCAACACCCCGACAGGTCTCGTCCGCGAAAGCATAAATGTCGGGCAAAGCGGTCTCAGACTGCCGCCCCCCAGCCGCGATTTCCGGTGAGGGCAGCTCGGACATCACTTCCATCACGCTTACCATTTCCAGCGGGTCAACTCCATATTCCCGGGTCAGGTGAAAACCGCGACGGCTTAGTTTTTCGGTCAGGATCGACCGCGGCATGATGAGCGAGGTAAGAGCATGCGCGGCGATGCAGGCGACCATCAAAGGCAGGAGTGCCGGAAGACAGTGCGTCAGTTCCAGGCTGAAGACAATTGCGGTGAGCGGAACGCCGAGCGATCCGGATAACATCGCGCCCATACCGACCAGAGCCCAGAGCGACTGAGCCGGTACCGAGGCATGGACCAGAACCGCCATCAGCTCGCCCACTGCGCCTCCGATCATCAGCAGCGGAGCAAGAACACCGCCGGAGGTTCCGGAGCCGAGAGAGAACGCCCACATCAGGGACTTTGCCAGGAGCAGTCCTATGAGCAACATCATGGGCGCGTTGCCTTGCAACAGTTGAGCGATATTGTCGTAGCCAACGCCAAGTCCTCTGGGGAAAATGATGCCGCCGATCCCAATTCCGACACCACCGATGGCAGGCCACCACATCCAGTGAACCGGAAGATGGCCGAACAAGTCTTCGAAACCGTACATGGTGCGGCTCAGAGCTGCCGAAGCGATCCCAACCAGCAAACCGAGTCCCACGGCAGTCAGCACAGTAGAACCGTTCGGTATCACAGACCCGGCATTGGTTACAAAGAGTGGTCCTGGCCCCAGCCAGTAGACGCGCAACACAGCGGCAATCGCACTCGCCAGGGCGACGGGGACCAGGCTGCGTGGCCGCAACTCAAACAATAAGAGTTCAACCGCCAGTATGGTTGCAGCGAGTGGCGCCGCAAAGGTCGCAGACATCCCCGCGGCTGCTCCGGCCACCAGAAGCGTGGTGCGTTCCGCATCGGTGAGCTTCATCCACTGCGCGATCAGGGATCCAAAAGCTCCGCCGGTCATAATGATTGGACCCTCGGCGCCGAAGGGGCCGCCGGATCCGATGGCGATTGCGGCAGAGAGCGGCTTTAAGAAGGCGATGCTGGGATCTACCCGCGCCCCACCGAGCAGGATGGATTCGATCGCCTCGGGAATGCCGTGCCCGCGAATCTTGTCCGAGCCATAGCGCGCCATGAATCCGACGATCAAACCGCCCATAACCGGCACGAACGGCATCCACGGGCCCAGGGGACTTCCAGCCGGAGATACTGCCGCGAAACTGAATCGGTGGTAATAGAAGAGATTGGTCGCCAGGGCGATGCAGCGCAGCAACAGCACCGCGAGCCCGGCCGCACCGGCCCCCACCGCCAGCGCAACTGCTGAGAGCAGCCATACCCGGCGGTCCACCGTGAAGTCGCGCAAGATGGACGGTTGCGATTTCATCGAGCGCGATAGGAGGTGCGAGAGGGGTCCGCTCTCGCGATGTGCTTGAGCGAACGGACAAGAGGGGGCCCAAGCTGGCGGAGTTCCTGCGCGTGGACCTGAGACAGTTGCTGCAGAATCCGCCGACCTTTGGCAGTAGTGCGAAGTATGACTCGGCGGCGGTCCTGTGGGTCGTGAGTACGGAGGAGCAGACGTTCTCCCACGGATCGATTTACCAGCTCAACCGTGCTGTGGTGACGAAGGGCAAGCCGCTCTGCCGCATAAGCAATGGTGGCCCTGGTGCCCGCCGGCGCGCCAGCCACCTGAAGCAGCAACTGATGTTGCTGCGGATGTAATTTGACCTGGCCCGCGGCCTGCTCGCTGAATTGCAGGAAGGTTCTCAGGCGATATCGAAATTCCGCAAGGGTTTGCAGCAATTGGCGGCCGGCTTGGGTTTGGTTCCGCTGGGTGCTCACAAATTATATCGTCTCACGATATATTGAAAATGTGCAAGAGGCCCGCAGGCGATAGTGGGTGAGCTTGGAATTCTTGTGCTCTTGAGCGGGCGCTTCCTGGAACTCGCGATGAATTACCGTGCTCTCAGGATGACTATGGGGCGAATTTTGATTTCGGGTGGAGAAGCGCTTTAGCGCTGCATTCAAGGCGGCGTCAGTGCGGCTTACGCCGCTGAATATAGCCCAGGGGTTAAACCCGCCGCAAGGCTCCAGCCGTGTGCAGGCCTGAAGGCCTGCTCCACTCTTCAGGGAGGGAAATCGAGACGAGGGCTAGGCTACTGCAGCCGAGGCCTTGGAACTTGGCCGCGAGGGGCGGCGGCTCATAGTCGTTACTGAAGCCGGCTTTTTCGCCGTCAGAGTTGCCTGGGTTTCCGTCAGTGTATGAACTGCCTGGCGGAACTTGGCCCGGGTGACGTTGCCCAGGGCAGCAACCAGGGCCGAATCCTGGACGCCGCCGAAGAGCTTTTCTGCCCCTTGCGACAGTTGGGCCCAGTCATGCCAGTCGCCGATGACGTCTTGCAAGTGCTTGAGTTGTGCCACCAACCGGATGGCGTCCGCGTCCTTGCCGGCCAGTTCCGCAATATAACGGGCTCGCTTGCCGGCGATCCTGAACCGGTGCAAGGTTTCTTCCGTTACTGCGGTGTGGTCGAGTTCGAGTGCGGCGACCTTTTGCAACGCCAGGCTCCTGGGGTCGGCATCCTTGGCAATTTCCAGGTCTCTGGCAGCACGTTTCAGCCGTTTGCGCACCTCAGTGATGGTCGCCTTGTCCAAGACCTTGACCAGCTTTTTTTCCCGCCTGGCCCGTTCCTCGGCCAACGTCCTCATCAGTTGCGATTTGCGCGCGGGCTCCTGAGGAATTTTCAGGCTTCGCAAAGCCGCAGTCTGTACGTCCAGATCGCGGATCCGCCCTGCGGTTTTCCGCAGACGGGCGAGCAACTTTAATAGCTTCCTGTCATTGCGACTACGTTTTTTGGCCAGGTCTGCCACCAACACTTCCACGCGCCGACTGGAGGTGCGAAACCGGTGGACACTTTCCGCGGCAGGCTTATTGGCGAGCTTCGACAGTTGGCGGCTGAGCTTGCGGAAAGTGGCTCGAATATTTTCCTGATCTAGCGGCATACGGTCAAAACCATGGGGTCTGAAAAATACAGTCTCATCCTGGGAAATGCAAACTGCGGAAAGCCGGCTTCCGGGTTCCTGACAAGGGCCTTACCGGGGCAGCAGTGAACTGCTATTTTAACACTGCTGTAACACGATTCTGCTAGCTTCGCCCTTGATGGCGAATCGAGCCCTAGGAGCGCCCGGTCTGACTGGCCCGCAACCCCTTCCGAAAGAAGTAGTTGTAGCCGGACCCAAGGCCCCAGCCGAATCCTTGATCACGGCTGGCGACAGCCGCGTGGCCGACCACGCCTTCTACCTTGCCATGTTAGGTTGCGCCCTGTCGGTGATCGGCATCGTCGGCCTGATTGTTTACGAACTCATCACTAAGTCCAACCTGTCCTGGCATGCCTTCGGCTTGAAATTCTTTTTCCGCAGCGAATGGGACCCGGTCAACGATCAATTTGGCGCCCTGCCCTTTGTCTACGGCACCCTGGTCTCTTCAGCGCTGGCGTTGCTTATCGCGGTCCCTCTGGCGGTGGGAGTGGCCGTCTACATCACGGAGATGTCGCCTCGGTGGCTGCGCGGCTCTCTCGCATTCACCACCGAGTTGCTGGCGGCGATTCCCAGCGTGATCTACGGATTGTGGGCGATCTTCGTTCTGGTGCCATTGCTGCGCCAATATGTGCAGCCCTGGCTGGCCAAGTACCTGGGCTGGACAACCTTGTTCGAAGGGCCGCCCTACGGCATCGGCATGCTGGCGGCGGGAATCATCCTGGCGATCATGGTGGTGCCGATTGTTTCCTCGATCACCCGCGAGGTCATGACCGCAGTTCCTCAGCAACAGCGGGAAGCGGTTCTGGCGCTCGGCGCCACTCGCTGGGAGATGATCCGCACGGGGGTGCTTCGCAACGCCCGCGCCGGCATTGCAGGCGGCGTGATTCTTGGTCTAGGCCGCGCCCTGGGCGAAACCATGGCGGTCACCATGGTGATCGGCAATCGTCCCGAGATAGCAAAGTCTCTGTTTGCTCCCGGCTACACCATGGCCAGCGTGATCGCCAACGAGTTCAGCGAGGCCACTGGCGATCTTTATCTCAGCGCCCTGGTCGAGGTCGGTCTGGCCCTGTTTATCGTGACTATCATCGTCAACATTCTGGCGCAGTTCCTGGTGTGGACCGTCACTCGCGGTACGCCTGCGAGGGGCCATGCCTGAGACAGCAACCAAAATGATGCTCCCCGCAAATTTTGCCGATGCGCCCATCAGTATCTATCGGCGGAGCCTGAACTTCCTCGTCACTTTCGCGGCCATCGGGGCGGTGATCCTGGTGCTGGCGCCTCTGGCAGCGGTCTTCAGCTACCTGATCTACAAAGGGATTGGCTCGATCAACTGGGCATTCTTGACCCAGATCCCGAAGCCTCCTGGCGAAGCCGGGGGTGGAATGGCCAATGCCATCGGCGGATCGGTCTACATTCTGCTGATTGCCAGCACGGTCGGCGTTCCGCTCGGAATCGGCGCCGGGATTTATCTTTCCGAATACGGCCGCGGTACGCGCCTTGGAAACCTGATCCGCTTCACCGCGGATGTGCTCAACGGCGTGCCCTCCATCATCGTGGGCATTGTGGCCTACGGTCTGGTGGTGTTCAGCCAGGGACACTTCTCGGCATTGGCTGGTGGTGTGGCCCTCGCCATCATGATGGTTCCTACCATTACCCGGACTACCGAGGAGATGCTGTCTGCTGGTGCCGCAAATCGTGCGCGAGGCGGCTTACGGTCTGGGCGTTTCAAAGTGGCGCACCACGCTTTCGATTACACTTCGCACCGCTACTTCGGGCGTGATCACGGGCGTGATGCTGGCCTTCGCCCGGGTCGCAGGCGAAACTGCTCCGTTACTGTTCACCGCCTTCGGCAATCAATACTGGAACTGGAAGATAAACCAGCCCACTGCCGCCTTGTCCCTGCAGATTTTCAGTTATGCAATTTCGCCATTCGATGAATGGCATAGACAGGCGTGGGCGGGAGCTTTGATCCTGATCGTGCTGATCGTGGCATCGGTCGGCGCAGTGCGGTTCGTGGCCAGTCGCGGTATGCTTAGGGGAGCGAATTGAACTATGGGTGTGGGCATCCAGGTCGACAAGCTGAACGCCTGGTTCGGCAAGACCCAGGCTCTGCAGGACATCAACATGACGGTGGCGGCCAACCATGCCACCGCCGTGATTGGGCCGTCCGGGTGCGGGAAGTCCACTTTCGTGCGCTGCCTCAACCGCATGCACGAGACGATTCCGGAAGCCCGAGCCACGGGCCGGGTCCGCATCGGCGAAATGGACGTTTACAACGGGACTTCAGCGGTGCAGATTCGCCGTCGCATCGGCATGGTGTTCCAGAAGGCCAATCCGTTTCCCACCATGACCATCTATGACAACGTGGCGGCCGGATTGACGCTCAATGGGTTCCATGACCGCAAGCGCCTGGACGAAATCGTGGAGCGCTCGCTCACGCTTTCCGCCCTCTGGGACGAGGTCAAAGACACGATGCGCAAGAAGTCGGGTGCTAGCCTTTCCGGAGGTCAGCAGCAACGGCTCTGCATCGCGCGTGCCATAGCCGTCGAGCCCCAGGTCCTTCTCATGGACGAGCCCTGCTCGGCGCTTGATCCTATTTCCACCGGCAAGATTGAAGAGCTCATCTTTCAGCTCAAGGAACGGTTTACGATTGTGATCGTAACCCACAACATGCAGCAGGCTTCGCGGGTGGCGGAATTCACCGGCTTCTTTCTGCTGGGGAAGCTGATCGAGTTCGACAAGACGGAAAAGATATTTCACCACCCCGTCCGACAAGCGGACGGAAGATTACATTACAGGCAGGTTTGGATAATGGCGCGCACCCGTTTTCTGCAAGGACTGGACGACCTCCGGGCACGTTTGCTCCGCATGGGCGGATTGGCAGAGCAGGCGGTGGATCGCGCCTGCCAGGCCTATATCGATCGCGACCTCACCCGCTGCCGCATGGTGCTCGAGGGCGAAACCCAAATCAACATCGCCGAGCGCGAAATCGACGAACTGGCCTTCGACCTTCTGGCCATGCAGCAACCCATGGCCGTGGATCTGCGGTTCATCCTCGCGGTCACCAAAATCAATGCTGACCTTGAACGCGTAGGCGATCAGGCGGTCAACATCGCCGAACGCGTGATGGACTTGGTGGACTTGCCCAAGGCCGACCTTCCCGTCGACATCCCTCGTATGGCAGCGGCGGTTTCCGCCATGGTGCGGCGCGCCCTGGAGTCCTTTATCGAAGGCAAGGCCGAACTGGCCCAAGCCGTCCTCGAAATGGACAACGTGGTGGATCGCATGAAGGACGAAGCCTTCATCGTCCTGGTGAAGTCCATGAACGAACACCCCGAGACGACGCGGCAGGCGCTGGACGCCCTGCTGGTTGCACGCAATCTGGAGCGCGTGGCCGACCACGCGACCAATATCGCCGAAGATGTGATCTTCTGGGTGCGCGGAGCCGATGTCCGCCACAACGTGTCGCCCGAACCGCCGGTTCAGCAGGAAGTCACAGACACTCACTGAAGCGCAGCGTTCCCCTGGGCCGGAATCAGCCGACGCGATGAATCAGATTCGGGTTCACCGCCGCCAAGATCCCGGTGGGACCTTGATAGTAGCCAGCCAGTTCCAGTGGCGGGTTCGATTGCGGGAAGAATCCGCGTGACGCTAGGCACGTCTGAAACGAATTCCCAACATCACGGGTGCATTTCAGCCGTCCCTACGGGACGGAAATTATTCGCCATGCCACCCGCCACTGAAGTGGCGGGCTACTATCAGGCGTCCCTCCGGGACGCTCCGCTGGACGGGCCGACGGCAGCCGTCCCCACGTGGGCACACCGGGCCACCGCTCTTTCCTTTTGCTCCCGCCGATGCTAAAAGTTCTGCAGGGTTTTCTGGAGGCATCTTGAAGCTCTTTCTCATTGGCCTGCTGCTGTCGGCGATTCTTCTGTCTGCCCAGGACTCACCTGCGCCGCGTCAGATCCCGTTACCCACCAGCAAAGTGCTGAATACGCCTTCGCCCGGACGGATCGGCTCCGTAAACAGTTTTCCGGCGACCATCGCGCTCAGTCCGGACGGCCACTATGCCGCGCTTCTGAATAATGGATACGGCACCCAAGGTTCACAGGCGCAACAATCGATCGCCATTCTCGATCTCCGATCGAACCAGCTGACGGATTTTCCAGATGACCGTCTCGGCGAAAGCGCTCATCAGACCTACTTCCTGGGATTGGCATTCAGTCTGGATGGCAGCCATCTCTACGCCTCGATCGCCTCTCTGACCGACGCCACCGGAACGAAGCCAGACAACACCGGCAACGGCATTGCGGTTTACAAATTTGAAGCCGGCAAGGTGGCTGCCGAGCGTTTCATCAAGATTGCACCGCAACCCATTGCTAAAGGCAAGAAGGTCGCTTTCGGAGTCCGCAATACCGCGGCGGGAACTGCGGTCCCTTATCCCGCGGGACTGGCTGTGGTTGGCGGGCACGGAAGTGAGAGGCTGCTGGTTGCCAACGATCTCTCCGACAACGTTGTGCTACTCGACTCCGCCGATGGCCATATTCTGCAGCGGTTCGACCTGAGCACCAACCAGATGATTCCGGCGTCATTTCCCTACACCGTGGTCGCAACCCGCGATGGCCGGCGTGCCTGGTGCAGCCTTTGGAACGCCTCGAACGTGGTCGAACTGGATCTGGTTTCTGGCCAGGTAGTGCGCTGGATCCCGCTCCTGCAGCCGAAGTCCGAAACCTTGCCCGGCTCCCATCCCACAGCCCTGCTGCTAAGTCCCGACGAGAAAGTGCTCTATGTTGCTTTGTCTAACGCCGACGCAGTCGCGGTCGTCGAGACCGCGTCAGGAAAGGTGCTTCATCTTTCGTCCACCAACCTGCCACGGCAGGAACACGCCGGAACCTACCCCAACGCGCTGGCGCAATCGGCCGATGGCCAGCGTTTGTTTGTGGCGGACGCCTCGCTGAATGCGATTGCGGTCTTCGATACGGTGGCCCTGACCAAGCCCGTTATCTCATTTCCGCTGCCTGCTGAGGCTATTGGCTTCATTCCTACCGACTGGTATCCCAGTGCCCTGGCTGTCGCCGGCGACGATCTTCTGATCGCAACAGCGAAAGGCCAAAGTAGCGGCCCCGACAGTGGTACAAGCATGCTGACGAATGAACACCGACATCACGCCCACCCCTATATCCCAACCCTGATGTATGGTTCACTTTCCCGCTTGAACTTTCGCGCGATGGAAAAAGGCTTCAGCAAATTGACGCAGCGGGTGGAAGAAGGCAATCTCCTGCTTTCCGATCCCGGGAAGATCAAGTTCCGGACGGGCTCCAACCCGATCCGCCATGTAATCTACATCCTCAAAGAGAACCGAACCTACGATCAGATCCTCGGCGATCTGAAGCTCACAGACGTAAAAGTTGGCAACGGAGACCCGTCGCTGACGATGTATGGAGTGGACGTCACGCCCAACCAGCACAAGCTGGCACTGCAGTTCGGGGTGCTGGATAATTTCTACGACAGCGGGGAAGTTTCCGGCGACGGCCACGACTGGTCGAACGCGGCGATTACCAGCGACTACAACGAAAAAACCTGGCAAATCACCTACCGGGGGCAGGAACGCACGTACGATTTCCAGGGCACGGTGGCCGATGAATTTCCCCTGGAACTGGGCGAGCCGGACGTCGACGCGCCCGCCACGGGCTACATCTGGGACAATCTGGCCGGCCATGGTCTGACCTACCGCGACTACGGCGAATACCTAGCGGGAATCTGGTGCAAGGCGGCGAAACCGGGAGTCTCTCCTAAGCAGGGCACGCCCTCTCCGTACAGCGCAGAATGCGACCGGCATGTGGTGAACAAGGGTGAACCGCTCCCGCCCAACGTCGGGCAGCCACACGGTTCACCCAGCCCCTGGCCCTGGCCTGTACCCTTGCTCAAGCGAATGAAGCCAACCAAGGCGGCACTGCGCGATCACTTCAGTCCGAATTATCCCGATTTCAACACCGAGTATCCAGACCAGCTTCGCGCCGACGAGTTCCTCAATGAGTTCGACGATTTCGTTCGCGCCCGCAAAGACGGGAAGGGAACCGAGCTTCCAGCATTTGTTCTGCTCTATCTTCCAGACGATCACACCCACGGTAGAACTCCCGGAAAGCCGAGTCCGGCAGCATCTGTGGCGGACAATGACCTGGCTGTGGGGCGGGTGGTGGACGCGGTGTCGCACAGTTCCTACTGGGATGACACGGCAATCTTCATCATCGAAGACGATGCTCAGGATGGAGCCGATCACGTGGACGCGCATCGCTCGATTGCTTTCGAGATCAGCAAGTTCTCGCCGGGTTCACTGGAGCAACCGTACGTGGACAGCCGCTTCTACACCACGGTGAACATGATCCACACCATCGAGACTCTTCTGGGTTTGCCGCCGATGAATCAGAACGATGCCTACGCTCCCGTAATGGCCCCCCTATTCTCGGGTCCAGGCAATAAGGCGCCATTCACGGCAGACTGGAGCAATCGGGATAACGGGCTTATCTACCGGACGAACCCAGCCAAGGGACAAGGGGCTGCGGAGTCGGCCAAGATGAACTTCTCGCGTCCCGATGCGATCAACACAGCCGTTCTGAATCAAATTCTATGGCGCGACCGCATGGGAGACACGCCTATGCCTGCGCCGAAGCACACAGTATTCCCGCAGAAACGGACCGCGGATAAGGATTGAGGAAGCCCGTGTGGGGACGGGTCGGAGCTTGCCCTGAGCGGAGTCGAAGGGACCCGTCCAGCCGAGCGAAGCTCGGCAGCGTTTTGCCTGGACACGGTTCTATCGCTCCAAGCCGATTTTAGTCCGACTCGATATCCGACGGCCGTTCCCAAACAGATACCGCCGAATCAAGAGCCAGACGAGCTGCGCTCGTCCGGACGGGTCAGAGACCCGTCCCCACACGAGCCACTACTTTGCCGCTGCTGCGCCGGCATCTACATCGGCGAAGGAAAATGCCAGCGAGACATTCGGGTATTCCTTGCCCGCCACTTCCACATAGGGATACACGAAATAGTTCAGGGGAGGGCCATCCTGCGCCGGGCTGAGCCGCAGATCGCGTCCCATAGTGAACTCCACCCGGTTCACATCGTGTGCCCCGAAGAAGTAATCACGTTTTTCCTGATGCTTCCAGGCTTCGGAGATATCCACTGGAATCCATCCGTGCTCCGGCTCGAAGAAATCCGCCCAGCAGTGATAGCCAGCGATCTCAGCCGTATGCTTGTCCGGCGGGAGCGGGAATCCAATTTCAAATCGCGCCGGAATGCCCTGCGACCGCGCCATAGCAATGAACAGGGAATGAAAGTCGGTGCAGTTGCCCTTCTTGGCGTCGCAGGCGTAGAGCACGTCCCCGTGCCCCCAGCCGGTGCCGGTCTTGTCGTAGCGCATGGTGGTGAAGACGTAGTCGTAGATGGCCCGCGCCTTGTCGAGAGGCGTGGTCTTGTCCTCCGTCACTTTTGCCGCCAGCTCCGCGGGAACGCCCGTGACAGGAACCAGCTTGTCAGGCTGCAGGTATTCTTTTCGATCGCGCGGCTTGAGCTGAACATCGGCGAGATGGGGTCGGGACGTTCCCAGAGTCAGGCGCTGATGGCGGACAACGTCGTAGACGAATTCAAAGTGCAGGTCGGGCTGTCTCGGTGTGGATGTCTCGGCGTAATACATTTCGTTTCCGAATCTCGACTCGCGCGTCTTTCTAAACCCCAGGTCGCCTCTCCCCGAGATCACCTTTACTTCCTGGAACTGATCCGAGTGCGCCGCAGGAATCCACACCCGTACGCGCTCGCCGGCGGGCACGTCCTTGACGGTGAAGCTATATTGAAATGCAAAGTGCCGCGTCTCCTGCGCCGGCGCAAACGAAACTGTAGCCACAAAAAACAGCACCAGCAATTGCTTCCGCAGCATACGCAGCATCCTTCCGGTGTGTTTGAGAACTAATAATCGATGATCTGGAAACGGCACACGGGCGTCTTCGGAGAGGCGCCGTCAAGTGAAGCCGCGTCGCGCGGATCGCATAGGAAGATGCCAATTCTAATTCAGGCTTTGCGTTCTATGCGAATCCTTTGCGTCCTCTAAGATCAAGAGCTTTTAACCGCAAAGATCGCAGAGTTAAGGCAAAAGATCGCAGAGCCCTGCCCCTTTCCACAAGCATTGCTCGGTTAGAATCCAAGCGTGCCTCCAGCCATTCAATGTCGCGACCTGCGCAAGACCTATGATGGAAAGGTCGAGGCTGTCCGCGGGCTGAGCCTGGAAATCGAGGCTGGCGAGTGTTTCGGCCTCCTCGGCCCCAACGGCGCAGGAAAGACCACCACCATCGAAATCCTGGAAGGCCTGCTCGCGCCCACTTCCGGTGAGGTCACGATTCTGGGCCATACCTGGAAGGAAAGTGCGCGCCAGTTGCGCGAGTGGCTGGGAATCTCGCTGCAGGAGACACGGCTGTCGGAAAAACTTACGGTACGGGAAACCATAAACCTGTTTGCCAGCTTCTATCGCGAGCCCCGCCCAGCTGAAGAAGTGCTTCAACAAATGCAGCTCGACGAGAAGGCAGACGCCTGGGTAGGCAAGCTGTCCGGTGGTCAGCGGCAACGCCTGGCGGTCGCGACCGCGCTGGTGGGTAATCCTAAGGTTCTGTTTCTGGATGAGCCCACCACCGGTCTCGATCCCCAAAGCCGGCGGCAGCTTTGGGACATTATTCGCGCTTTTCAGCGTGCCGGAGGCACGGTGCTGCTGACCACTCACTACATGGACGAAGCAGAGCGGCTATGCGATCGTCTGGCCATCATCGATCACGGTCAGGTCATTGCCGAGGGGACGCCTGCCGACCTGATCGATCGTCTGGGCGGTCATCATATGGTGGAATTCCAGGTAAGCGGCAACTCCGACCGCTCTGCGGTCGACAACTGGTGTGCGCTGCCAGGGGTCGAATCCGTACGTCATGACAATGGCCTGGTCTGTCTCAATGTCCGCGAACCGCACCTGACCATTCCCGCGCTGCTGGATGCGGTCAAGAAGAAGGGCGAGCAGCTGTTGCACCTGACCACTCGCCAGGCCAGCCTGGAAGACGTGTTCGTCCGCCTCACTGGCCGCCATTTGAGGGAAGAATGAGGATCCACCGCGACACATGTAGGGGCGTGTCTCCGACCCGCCCATGTCGGGCGCCGCTCGACAGTTTTGAGTCATGCACGCTGGAGGCCCGTCCGTGACCGTTGCACAACAAACCCCATCCCCGGTTGCCACGGCCGCTCGCAATGGACGCTGGTCGGGTTTCGCTCATCTGCTGGGTGCGCGGCTGCTGGAGCTCAAGCGCGAGCCCGAGGTCATCTTCTGGGTCTTTGGGTTTCCCGTGCTTCTGGCTTTGGGGCTCGGCATCGCCTTCCGCAATAAGCCCGCCAGCGTCACCTCAGTCGCCATTGTGGCCACTCCCGGCTCGCAGGAAGCGTTATCCAACCTGAAACGCTCATCACGCAATTCCTCTATCCGCGCCGACGCGGTCGATGAGGCCGAGGCGCTGCAGGGGTTCCGCTTGGGAAAATATGATTTGGTCATCACGCCGGATGGCAAAGAGGGCTTTCAGTATCGCTACGATCCCGCGAGACCGGAAAGCGTCCTTGCCCGCGCAGAAGTCGATGACGCACTTCAATCCGGCGCCGGACGCAAGGATCCGGTGCCTACTTCCGCAGTTACCTCCAGCGAGCCGGGCTCGCGTTATATCGATTTCCTGATCCCTGGCCTGTTGGGAATGAACTTGATGAACTCCGGTATGTGGGGGATTGGCTTTGCACTGGTGGACATGCGCCAGCGCAAGGTGCTCAAGCGCTTCGTCGCTACCCCTATGCGTCGCAGCGACTTTCTGCTGGCTCTCACCAGCAGCCGGCTGGTGCTGATGGTGATCGAGATCGCGCTGCTGCTTGGCTTCGGCGTGCTGGTCTTTCACATGCGCGTGCTGGGTTCACTGTTCAACATTCTGCTGATTGCCACCCTCGGCGCTATCGCCTTCGGAGGTCTCGGACTGCTCACTGCCAGCCGGGCGCAGAAACTGGAAAGCGTCAGCGGTCTGATGAACCTGGTCATGATGCCGATGTGGATTTTCTCCGGCGTGTTCTTCTCCTCGGAGCGTTTCCCGGCCATGTTACAACCCTTGATCAAACTGCTGCCCCTGACAGCGCTGAACGATGCTTTGCGGGCCACGATTTTGCAGGGCGCGTCCCTTGGAACTCAGGCTGGACGCCTGCTGATTCTGGTTTTATGGGCGGTTATTTCGTTTGTTCTGGCCCTGCGCTGGTTCCGCTGGACCTAAATAAAGGCTCTCAATTTCGCTACTTACGAGTCCCGAGGCTCGAGCTTCCGTGTTAGAATCATGATTAAGCTCTTAGACAAACTGCTGGCCGCACCGTCGTAGAGTAAGGCCAAATCAGACTTCCATGAGTGACAGCGGGCGGGTTTTAACGCCGATGTTGCTCCAGCCGCGGGCCTCGTCAGCCCCGTAGTCGCGAGAGAACCGCGAATAACCGTTCCGGGGTCTCGCTAACAGCTCTTTCCGCCACTTCTCGTCGGGTCCAGCTTTCGTCGCGGTTGCTTGTTGAGGTCAGCGCCGGCATGAAGGTACTCGAACGTCACGCCACTTACGGTCCCTTTCTGGAGCGTCTGCGTTCCGCTCCGGCCCGCGTCCTTTTGCTCGATTACGATGGGACGCTGGCTCCGTTTGTTGTCGATCGCACTCTGGCTTTGCCTTACCCGGAAGTGCCGCCGTTGATTGTGCGCATCATGGCCCAAGGAACGCGGGTGGTGCTGATCAGCGGGCGCCCGGTACGGGAAGTGCTGCTGCTTAGCGGAATTTCGCCGCAGCCGGAAGTCTGGGGCAGCCACGGCCTGGAAAGGCTTATGGCCGACGGCCGCTACCAAGTCAGCTCGGTGCCGGCGCATCAGGACTATCTGCTCGCCGCGGCGGCACTGTTGCGGGATGCGGGACTGGAGAATCAGACGGAGATCAAACCGGGAGGGGTCGCTGTGCACTGGCGGGGGCTGGATCCGGCAAAGGCGGAGAAGCTGGCCAAGGAGATTCCGCGGCTCTGGAAGCCTCTGCTGGACCGGGCTCCATTACGGTTGCTCGAATTTGACGGCGGTCTCGAGATTCGAGTAGCCGGCCCAGGCAAAGGGGATGCCGTTCGCGCCATCTTAAAGGAGGCAGGGCCGGGGGCGGCCGTCGCCTATCTGGGTGACGACCAGACCGATGAAGATGCATTCCATGCCCTTAAGGGCATTGGACTGACGGTCCTGGTTCGTCCTCAATCTCGGCCGACGACAGCCGACGTCTGGCTGCAACCACCGCGCGAGCTACTGCAGTTCTTGCAGGAGTGGCTTCGCGCTTCAGGAGGGCAGGGATGACGGACTTCAAAGGACGCGTGATCAATGTTTCGAACCGCTTGCCCATCCTCATCCGTAAACATTCGGGCGGGGCGCGGGTGGAACGCAGTTCCGGAGGACTAGCTACCGCTCTCGAAGCGGGTTGGCGCGACCAGCCAGGAGTCTGGATCGGATGGGCCGGCACTTCCGCAGGCCAGCACATCGAGTCTCTACTGGCGAAAGCCTCGAAGAATCGCTCCTATACGCTGCGCGCGGTCTCACTCACCGAAGAAGAGATTGCAAAGTTTTACTCCGGATTCGCCAATGAAATCATCTGGCCTCTGTTTCACGACATGCCCTCGCGCTGCAATTTCGATCCTGAGTACTGGGAAATTTACCAGAGGGTGAATCGAAAGTTCGGCAGTGTTGTAGCGGAAACCGCTACTGAAGACGACTTTGTCTGGGTTCATGACTACCACCTGATGCTCACCGCCGACGCCATGAGGCACGCCGGAGTACGCGCTCCCATGGGCTTTTTCCTGCACATTCCTTTTCCGTCGTCCGATATTTTCGAAAAGCTTCCCTGGAAGAAGCCCATCCTGAAGTCATTGCTGGAATTTGACGTGATCGGATTGCAAAGCGACCACGACCGTTCAAATTTCTTGAGCTGTCTCCAGCGCTTCTTTCCTGACGCGACCACTGAGCGCGAGGGCAACTCGCATTTTCAGGTCAGTTTGGAAGGCAGAAAGACAGTGGTGGGTACGTTTCCGATCGGTATTGACTTCGAAGACTTTGCGCAACAGGCGGCGCGTCCTGAGATCGCGGCTCACTCTGCTGAAATCAGAAGACGACTGTTGGGCGACACTCTGGTCCTGGGAGTGGACCGTCTGGACTACACCAAAGGTATCCCCGAGCGGCTGAAGTCCTTCCGGCTTCTGCTGCGTCGTTACCCAGAGTTGCGTGGCCACATCACGCTGGTGCAGGTGGTGGTGCCCAGCCGCGAGGAAATCCCCAACTACAAGCATTTGCGCCGAGATGTAGAGTTGCTGGTCAGCCAGACGAACGGTGAGTTTACCCAGCCGGGATGGGTTCCAGTTCATTACATCCACCGCAACCTTGGCCGGGATGAGCTTCTGGCATACTACCGCGCCGCTGACATCGGACTGGTCACTCCGCTGAAGGACGGAATGAACCTGGTTGCCAAGGAATTCTGCGCTGCCCAGCTTGACGAGCGCGGTGCGCTTATTGTCAGTGAATTCGCCGGCGCCGGCCAGGAGTTACGCCACGGCGCCATTTTGGTCAATCCCAATGATTTTTCCGAGGTCGCCGAGGCCTTGCACGCTGCTGCCCGCATGCCCGCGGAAGACAAGCGCAACCGCATGCGCCTGCTGCGGCAGATTGTGAAAGACCACAACGTACACCGCTGGATACGCTCGTTCTTACAGGCCGTCAGCGTCAGTGGCGCGAGCTCACGAAGCGATGGCGGCGACTCCGGGGAGCGACCCGTTCCCAAGCAATCGCCCAGCGAAACTCTGCCCGGAGTCGCGCTGGTGGCGGCCGCCCTCTCTCCCCATGTTCGACCGCGCTACCAGATCGGCAAAGACGCGAAGCTCCGGGTCATGAGCAGCGCTGCGGGCGAGCACTAGTCTGAGAACTGAAGACTAGGAACTAACAACTGATTATTCCAGTTGCTTTCCCTTCGTTTCCGGTAGCTGGGTTGCAGTAATACACGACAGCAGAAAAGACGCAGCGCACAAGTAAAACGCCCAGCCCAGGCCCCTTGCCTGGCCCACGCGCCCGATTACGAATGGTGCGATCGAACTCATGGCGCGCGCGCCGTTGTAGGTGAAACCGAGAGCACGCGCGCGAACGGCGGTGGGGAAAATTTCGCTCCCGATAATTCCCGAACCGGAGAAGAATCCGGTGCCGAAGAAGGCCAGCAGTGTCCCCACCACCATCAACGCCCACGGTGCCCTTGCTAAAGCATAAATCGGCACTAGAAGTGCCGCTACGAAAGTATATAAAATAAATGACTTCCGCCGTCCTAAGTAATCCGCCACCCAGCCAAAGCTGGCGTATCCCGGAAACATTCCCGCCAGGTTCAGGACCACCAGCAGCGTAGTTGTGCTCATGATCCCGAAGCCGCGTCCGCCCTGGTCCACGGGCAGCGAAAGATACGGAGGAATCCAGGTGAACAGTCCCCACCAGGCAAACATGCCGAAGAAGTTCATCAACAGCAGGGCCAAGGTCTGCTTCCCGTATGGCGGGCGAAAGATGCGGATGAAGCCCGCCTGCGTATCCGATTCGCCGCTCGTGGAAACACGGCTCGCAGTTGCCCGGTAGCGATCCCGCCACAGCTCCGACTCGGGTACGCCCCGCTGTATCCACAGCACCACCAGGGCGGGAAAAATGCCAACGAAGAATGCCATCCGCCAATCGGCGTAATGCAGAACAATGCCGGACACCAGCGCCGCCAGCGCATATCCAATCGCCCACGAGCTCTGCACGATCGAAATGGCCTTGGCTCGGAGTTCAGTCGGCCAGGCTTCAGCCACCAGGGTTGCTCCCGTGTTCCATTCGCCTCCCATGCCGAGACCGAGGATGAAACGGAAGATGGCGAGCATCAGAATCGAGGTCGAGAGGCCAGAGGCGAACGAACAAATCGAATAGGTGAGGATGCTCAACATCAGTGCGCGCTTGCGTCCCGCACGGTCGGCAATGAATCCGAATGCCACGCCTCCGATCCCCGAGGCCAACAAGGTCAGGCTGTTGAGCAGACCAGCTATGCCTTTGCTCATGCCCAGGTCGCGCATGACGTGGGCCAGCACGAGCGCGTAGAGCATGGCGTCAAAGGCATCGAGCATCCAGCCCAGAGCGGCAGCAATCAGAGTGCGTCGCTGCGCCGAAGTAATCTGGGAAAATGTAGAAGGGACGCTCGTAGCCATTCGCAGGATTGTCGATTGTTCGCGCAGGATTGGCAACAATGAAACTGGGCTTTGTTGCCAAGCTTTGTCATCCTGAGGTCCGCGGTTTGTGAGGGCCGAAGGACCTTGGATTCGTCTACAGCACCGCCGACGCGGGCCAAGTGCACAGGTCCTTCGTTGGGAGTCCTCCGCTTTGCGGAGGACTCCGCTGCCTCAGGATGACAAGTGGTTAGTGTGGAAGTGAACCTGCCAGCAAGTGAAAGTATCGTTTCGACTTCCGCACATCGCGCGCAATCTGCTCACGGAGTGCGTCCACGGAAGGAAATTTGATCTCGTCTCGCAGGCGTTGCAGGAAATGAATTTCGACCTCGGTCTCGGGTTTCAGTTCGATGGGATGGAAGTTCAGCAGATGACTCTCCACGGCAAATGACTCTGCCCCGAACGTGGGACGCCCCCCCACGTTGGTCACCGAATCGAAGCACTCTTTATCCACGCGAGTGCGCGTGACGTATACCCCGTCCCTTGGTACGAATTCCTCGTAACGGCTCAGGTTGATGGTGGGAACCGTGTATTTACTACCGTATCCGCGCCCCCGCCCCGGAGTTGAGAGCATGCTGAAAGGATGGCCCAGCAGGTGACGCGCCCGGCTGACCCGGCCCTCGCTCAACAACGTGCGTACCCGGCTGCTGGAGACAGTTTCGCCGCGCAGTTTCATCTCCGGGTAGACGATAACCTTGAAACCCATTTCGCGGCCCAGCTCGGCGAGCACGTCCACGTTCCCCACGGCTTTGTGACCGAAATGAAAGTTGAAGCCTTCGTGTACTTCGCGCGCGTGAAGCTGCTTCTTCAATATCTTTTCCGCAAACTGCCGCGGCGTCATCAGGGAAAGA
Source organism: Terriglobia bacterium (assembly GCA_963801545.1). Classification (GTDB taxonomy): domain Bacteria; phylum Acidobacteriota; class Terriglobia; order Terriglobales; family Acidobacteriaceae; genus JAIQFF01. Next base: position 93,369 of record CAWDFF010000015.1, read on the forward strand.
TCGCGCCCGAAGGGGAGCAACAGGACTGCACCCAGGCCGCTGGCCTCGAGCAGGCGCAGCTTTTCCGGGGTCGGTGTGATCAGCTTGAAGCCGGAATCTGGCCTCAGGATGCGGACGGGATGGGGCTCAAATGTGACCGCCATCGCCGTGGCGCCCTGCTGCCGGGCCCGGGTCACGATCTCTCGCAACACGTGGGTGTGGGCGCGGTGCACGCCATCGAAATTACCGATGCTCACCAGCGTGGGCCCAAAGCCGGCGGGGACATCCTCGAGTTTGTGGAAGACTTGCATGTTCAAGAGCTTTTAACCGCAAAGGACGCAGAGAAATCGCAAAGAACTGCTGCGACTTTCTCGGCGAACTTACCGGATTTTCTTTGCGACCTTTGCGGTTAAAATCTTTTCCTCTTAAATCTCAAATTCCAGTTTCATCCCGTCGTACGAAAGCTGCACATGCTCCGGCAGCGACGCATTCGTCGCCTCGTGCGGCAGATCGTGACAAATATGGGTGAAGAATGCCCGCCTGGGCTTCACCCGTTCCACGATGCGCAGTGAATTCTCCACCGTCGAATGGGTCGGATGTGGCTTGTGCCGCAACGCATCCAGAAACAGGATGTCCAGGTTCTGCAGTTGCTGAAACGACGCCTCAGGGATCACGCTGTGATCAGTCAGGTAAGCCGCCGATCCAAAGCGAAAGCCGTAAATCTCGGTTTCCCCATGGATTACGGTCACCGGGTCAAATTGTGCGCCGAATAATTCCAGCGGTCCGTCCATCGGCTTCAACTCGACTTGAGGCAACCCACCGAATTTATAGTCTGCATCAAAAATATAGCGGAACATGTTGCGAAGGAATTCAACCACATCGGGACGAGCGTAAAGCGGCAGCCTGTTCGGCTTGTGGCGAAAGCTCAAGGGACGCAGATCGTCGATGCCAAGAATATGATCGGCGTGGGCGTGGGTATAAAGCACCGCGTCCAGGCTGCGGATGTTTTCCCGGATGGCTTGCTCGCGGAAGTCCGGTGTGGTGTCGATGAGCACGACTCTTCCGCCATATTCCACCAGCACGGAAGGCCGAGTGCGCCGGTCGCGCGGATCGGAAGAGCGGCAAACCGGGCAGTCACAGCCAATGGTGGGCACGCCCATGGACGTGCCGCTGCCCAGCACCGTCAGGGTGGCTTTCATCGTCTCGCAGGATTCGTCCCCGTCGCTTGCGGGGGCCGGGCCAGGGCGTTGGTCACTTCCACGTAAGCCATGCGCAGTTCGTAGAGGCAGTTTTGCAGAAAAGTTGTTTCAACCGACGTGAGATTGCCTTTGGTCTTCTCCGAGAGCAGGCTGATGGTGTCGATCGTCTGACGCGCGCCCAGCAGATCAATGCGTGGCTGCCCTCCTTCTTCCTGCATCAGGCCCAGTTGCAGCATGGCGCTCATGTACAACGAGGCCAGGAAGCGCTCAAAGGTCATCTCCATTTCTTTGGCCGAGCGGCCGCTGAGCTCGACGCGGGCATCCAGTTCCTGCGACGATTTGCGATAGGCGTCGGCCTGTTCTTTTTGCTCCGCGGCCGTCGGGCTGGGCGGGATGGATGCGTCCAGGCTCGGGGGCTCCGGCACTTGCGCGGCCGGTTTCAGGTCCGGTGCCACCTCTGCCACTGGTTTGGAGGTTGACACCTCTTCTTCGCTGATTTCCTGGCGTAATTCACCGTCGGACGTGAACAAGCGCCGGTCCGTTACGGTAAAGCTCTCTTGTTTTTTCTCAGACATAATTCTTTCCTTAAGTTACTTGAAAATTTCAGCAAACGGCGGGTTCGCGACCAGGGCATCGCTGCCACCGGCTTCGACCTGCTTGCCCGGCGCCGCGACTTCACGGCGGATGTAACCCAGGGCCACGCGCCGATCACCGCCAGCCAGGGGAAGGGAAGCTGCGCTGGTGATTTCACCTACGTCTTTGCCCTGTGCTTGAATCTTGCTGCCCGATACGGGCAACGGCCCTTGAACTTCAAAACCGGTAAATTTGCGATGCACCTGGCCGCGCGAGCGAATGCGCTCCACGATTTCCTGGCCCACGTAGCAGCCTTTGGTGAAATTCAAAGCGCGTTCCTGTTCTGTCTCCTGCGGCAAGTCGCGCTCGCGGATGTCTGCGCCATAGCGCGGAACTCCGGAAGCGATGCGCAACAGTTCGAGCGCAGCAGCCCCCACCGCTTTCGCTCCGGCTTGGACTAGCGCGTCGCGCACCTGCTGTAAATACTCGGGGGCCAGCCAGAGTTCAAAGCTGTCCACACTCTGGTTATCCCCGCGTACCGCGGTCATCCCGATTTGCCGCCACGTGAGGTCGGCGAATTGCAACGGCTCAAGCGGTGGTACTTCAAACCCCGCAGCCCGCAATGATTCCCCAGCGTTCGGTCCGGTGATTCCGATTGCCGTGAGTTGCGCGCTGACATTTGCAACCTCGACGTCGTCCATGATGATGTACTTGTCGAAGACGGCCAGGATTTTCTCCACCTGCGCCTGATCGGTATCGAGAAGGAACGACTCGCCGCGGTTGTAGGCGTACAAATCACCCAGGATTCGTCCTTGCGGATTGAGCAGGAAAGCATACACGCCGTGCGCGGTTGCCAGATCACGAATGTTGTTCGTGACCATGCCGTTCAGCCAGCGCCCGCGGTCTCCGCCGGTGAGCGAGATCTTGGCGCGCGAGCTGAGATCGTAAACTCCGCTCGCGCAAATCAAAGCCTGAAATTCCCCGCGCACGTCTCCATAGTCCGATGGCGAGGCGGCCCTGAGCGGTGGCGTGCCAGACGCTTCCGCGCTGTTATGTTGTACCGTCAAACTCATAATCTCTGCCTTGATTATAGCGGAGGAATGCGTTGTAGCAGGGCGATCAGGCCTGCGTTATGATCCTGCGTTGTGATGGCACTCGTGCCCAGGAGTTGGTCATGAAGATAGTTCGCGCGGTCGCGGTTGGATTGCTCTTGATCGCGGGTACCGCCGCCGGGGCTCAGTCCGATGCACAGAAAGCGCTGGAAAAACTCAAGTCGCTGGTGGGAAGGTGGCAGGGCAAGACTGTGAAGGGCGATCCCGTCGAAGATACCTTTCGCCTGACTGCCGGCGGCACTGCAGTCATGGGCGAAGACAAAATGGGTGCGGAAGAAATGCTTAGCCTGTTTTATGTGGACGGCGACCGCTTGCTCATGACCCATTTTTGCCCGTCAGGCAACCAGCCCAGGATGCAGGCGACGATCTCGCCTGACCTGAAGACCATCTCCTTCGACTTTCTCGACGCCACCAACCTGCCCAACCTGCAAGCCGGACACATGAGCCATGCAGTCTATATTTTCACCGACCCGGACCACTACAGCCAGGAATGGACGTGGATGCAGGACGGCAAAGGCACCACTTACCGCTCCGAGATGCAGCGGAAGAAGTAGTCCCCGTGTGGCGCGGGCGCCCCGCCCGCGTGACAGCCAGACACAACTGCCGGGCTCCGCCCGGCTGGGCGGGCAAGGGTGCCCGCCCCTACATGTGTCGCTTCGGAAATGACAAGCCCCGACCGAGTTGATAATCTTCCAACCCGTGAGCCCAAAGAAGCGTATCGCCATCATTCCCGGGGACGGCATCGGTCCCGAGGTCATCGCTGAGGCCGTAAAAGTCATCACCTCCTCCGGGGCCGCGGTCGAAATGACCCAGTTCGACTGGAGCGCCACCCGTTACCTAGCCGATGGCGTCACCGTTCCTCCCGATGGATTTGCCATGTTGGGCCGCGATTTCGACGCCATCCTGCTGGGCGCGTTCGGTGATCCCCGCGTGTCCTCGAACATCCATGCCAAGGAAATTCTTCTGGGTATGCGCTTCAAGATGGACCTGTACGCCAACGTGCGCCCGGTGCGCCTGCTGGACGCGTCGCTCTGTCCGCTGAAGGCTATCGAGCCGAAGGACATCGATTTCGTCGTGGTGCGAGAAAACACCGAGGGCGTCTACGTGGACGCCGGCGGCGTCTTCAAGGCGGGCACGCCGGATGAGATTGCAGTTCAGGAAGACATCAACACGCGCAAAGGTGTCGAACGAGTAGTCCGCTACGCTTTCGAGTATTGCGAACGCCACAAGAAGCGGGATGGAAGCCCGCGCCAGCGTGTGCTCATGTGCGACAAGTCCAACGCCATGACCCACGCCGGCGGCCTATGGCAGCGGGTATTCAAGGAGGTTGGCAAAGAGTATCCGCAGATCACCTCTGAGCACATGTACGTGGACGCGCTCTGTACCCAGATGGTGCGCGATCCGCGGCAGTTTGACGTAATCGTAACCAACAACATGTTTGGCGACATCATTACCGATCTTGCCGCTGCGGTTCAGGGCGGGCTGGGCATGGCCGCCAGCGGAAATATTCATCCCGGAAAGACGTCGATGTTTGAGCCGGTACACGGCTCGGCGCCGCCGATTGCGGGCAAGAACATAGCCAATCCTTTTGGCGCAATTCTGACCGCGGCGCTGATGCTGGACCATGTGGGCTTGACGCCGCAGGCGGAGAAAATTGAAGCCGTGGTGCTGGAAGCGGTGCGGCAAAAGAAAACCACGCAGGATATCGGCGGAAGTTTGGGGACCCGAGAAGCAGGGGAGTGGATAGCTAAGCGTCTGTCATCCTGAGTTTATCCGTGTCGATCCGTTAAAATCCGTGGCCAAGAATTTCCCTGACACCTCAGCTAGATCGACGGCCGGTCAGCAGTGCGAGTTCGCGCCACTTCCATTGGCAATCCACGTCTACAAAACCCGTCTCGCGCAGCCATGCCAGTTGGGTTTCCACGTCGAGCAGCTTGTTCGACGGATCTTCCGTCTCCAACGAGTAGCCGATCCGCCGCAGGAATTCTTCGTGGAGTTCCGGCGTGGGAGAGGCTACGTGTTCCAGATTGCAGAATATGCCGCCCGGTGTCAGCAACTCATAAATCTCGGCGTAGAGCGATTGCTTGCGTTCATCGATGAGATGATGGATCGCGAAGCTGGAAACCACCGCGTCGAATTTTCCTGACGGCGGCAGCCGTTGTTCCAGATTGTGCTCCAGGATGGCGATGGAGGCGTCGCCGCGAAAACGCTGGCGCGCGGCGTCGAGCATGGCCGGAGAGAAGTCCATCGCTACCGCGGTCGCCTCCGGGTGGGCCAGTTTAACGATCGCCAGGAGGCGTCCATCGCCGGTGCCGAGATCGAGGATGCGCTGCGCACTTGCAGGAATGAATTCCAAGAGCGTGGATTCTCCTTCAACCCGGTGCGGAATGGAGTCGGCGCGGCCCAGGTAGCCCAGAGCGTGTTCTGGTGAGGTCCAGAGGTTAATCCCCATGCAAAAAGTATAAACTCAAACTCAATGAATAAATGGAAGACGGGCGCTAAGGGATTTCTCGCAATATTTCTTAATAGAATTCTTGTTGTTCTCCTCCTCTCTCTTGCTGCCTGGGCACAAGCGGGACAATCCGCGGATTCCCAAAAAGCCGCGGGCGAGGGCGCCCGCGCCACAATAGACACGGAAGAGCAGAAGATTTCTCCGCAGGAGGCTGAGAAGCTCTTTCGCTCGGTGGATGAGATTCTGCAGTTCGCCAGTCGAGACACACTGTTCCCGATCAAGCATGAGGTCAAGCGCCAACTGGTCAGCCGCGACCAGGTGGAAACCTATGTCACCCAGCACACCTCCGAGGACGAAGACGCCAAGCGCTTGCGCCGCTCCGAGCTGGTGCTGAAGAAATTCGGACTGCTGCCGCGTGACTTCGACCTGGGAAAATTTCTAGTAGTCCTGCTGAAAGAGCAGGTGGCTGGGTACTACGATCCCAAAACCAAGACCGTAAATCTGCTGGACTGGCTGGGCGCCGAGCAGCAGAAACCGGTGCTGGCGCACGAACTGACTCATGCGCTTCAGGACCAGTCCTTCAATCTCGACAAGTATATGAAGCCGGCCGACACCGACCTGGACAAAAAGAAAGAGATCACACCGCAGGACATCGAGAACGACGAGATCAGCACCACGCGGCAGGCGGTAGTCGAGGGCCAGGCCATGGTGGTGCTCGTGGACTATATGTTGGCGCCGCTCGGGCAATCACTGAAGGACTCGCCCCAGGTGGTCCAAGCTCTCAAAGAGGGAATGCTGGTGGGCACCGCGGACGCGGTTCAATTCCAGAACGCTCCGATCTACATGAAGGAAGCGCTGACCTTCCCCTATCGCTATGGCATCGACTTCATCACCGATCTTCTGACCAGAGGTGGAAAAGAAGAAGCCTTTGCTGCGCTGTTCCGGAATCCTCCGCGCACTACTCGCCAGATCATGGAGCCGCAAACCTATCTTTCCGGGGAGAAACTGGCGCCGATGCATCTGCCCGACTTGCGGCAGGACTTCAAGAATTACGAGCGCTTCGACGTGGGTGCGGTGGGCGAGTTCGACGTCGCGGTGCTCATCGATCAATATGCCGGGGCTGAAACCTCCAATAAACTCTATCCGCATTGGCGGGGCGGCTATTATTATGCCGTTCGACCCAAGGGTGATCCGGCTGCGCCGCTTGGTCTGCTCTATGTCTCGCGCTGGTCGAATGCCGAAAGGGCAACGGAGTTTGCCACGATCTACGCCAAGGCGTTAGCCAAGCGCTATGTGCATGTGCGCGACGTGGCGGAGAGCGGGAAAACTCCGTTGGGCAAGCACACCTGGTTGACGGAAGACGGGTCCGTCGTGATTGACGCGGAGGGCGACACAGTGCTCGTGGCGGAGAGCCTGGATGAGCCGACCACAGAAAAACTGGAGGAGGAAACGTTCGCGACCGCCTCGGCAGGGAAGTAGCTTCTGTATAATCACCCTTTTGTCGCAGCACCATTCAACTCCTGAGGAAATTCTTGGCGCAAGCAGAAATCGGTATCATCGGCGGTAGTGGGCTGTACGCCATGCCCGGCCTCACTAAGGTCAAAGAGCTGCGCCTGAGGACGCCATTCGGCAAGCCTTCCGATGCCTATGTCCTGGGCACGCTTGAAGGCCGCAAGGTCGCGTTTCTGGCTCGCCACGGACGCGGCCACCGCATCATGCCCACGGAGTTGAACTTTCGGGCCAACATTCATGGCTTCAGGCAACTGGGTGTGGAACGGATCGTTTCCATCTCCGCGGTAGGGTCTTTGAAGGAAGAACATAAGCCGCTCGACTTCGTGATCCCGGACCAGTTTTTTGATCGCACCCGGCACCGTGTGGATACTTTTTTCGGGAATGGCATTGTGGCCCACATTGCCTTCGCGGATCCGGTTTGCCCGGAACTCTCAGGGATTGTGGAACGGGCCTGCAACAAAGCGGGCGTGACCGGGAAGCGCGGCGGGACTTATGTGTGCATGGAGGGCCCGCAGTTTTCCACCAAAGCCGAGTCTAACGTTTACCGCAGCTGGGCCATGGACGTGATCGGCATGACCAACTTGCAGGAAGCCAAGCTGGCCCGTGAAGCGGAAATCTGTTACGTGACAGTGGCCATGGTGACCGACTATGACTGCTGGCATCCGCATCACGCCTCGGTGACGGTGGACCAGATCGTAGCTGTGCTGCTGAAAAATGCGGAAAACGCGACCCGGGTGGTGCGTGAGACCGTGGCTGCCATGCCCACAGCTCGCGCCTGCAAGTGCGGCACGTCGCTGGCCCACGCCATTCTCACGGAGCGCAGCAAGATTCCCGCGGCCACCCGTCAGAAACTGAAACTGATTCTCGGTAAGTATCTCGACAAACCCCAGAGGGCAAAAAAAGCATGAGCATTGTTGCAGTCGGCTCGGTTGCATTCGATACCATCGCCAGCCCTTCCGGAAAAGTGGAAGACGTACTGGGCGGGGCAGCGACATACTTCGCGCTCGCAGCCAGCTATTTCACGCCGGTGCGCATAGTGGCCGTGGTGGGAGAAGATTTCACCGCGGACCACGAGAACGTGCTGAAGAAACGGGGCGTGGACACGCGCGGTATTGAGCATTCCAAGGGGAGGACGTTTCGCTGGGGTGGGCAGTATCACGACAACCTGAATGAAGCCAAGACCGATTTCACCGAACTGAACGTCTTCGAGCAGTTTCAACCCCGCATTCCGGCGGAATATCAGGACTCGAAATTTCTGTTTCTGGCGAACATTCATCCCGAGCTACAGGCGCAGGTACGGCGGAACATGAAGAATGTGTCCCTGACCGGCGGCGATACCATGAACTACTGGATCAACGGCACGCGCAAGGAACTGATTGAGACTCTGAAGCTGGTTGACGTGCTGTTGATCAACGATACCGAAGCCAAGGCGCTGGGCGGAGAGACCAACTTGCCCCGCGCCGCACAGAAAGTCCTGGCCCTGGGACCGAAGGCGCTGGTGATTAAGCATGGCGAGTATGGGGCAACAATTTTCTTCCGCGAAGGCGCGTTCGGCATTGGCCGGCATCCGTTTCGTGCGCCCGCATTGCCGATTGAAGAAGTCAAAGATCCCACCGGTGCAGGCGACTCCTTTGCCGGAGGTTTCATGGGTTATATAGCCTCGCAGGGAGACGTGAACCGTGAAGTCCTGAAACGCGCTCTGTTTTACGGCGGTGTGATGGGGTCGTTCGCGGTGGAGCGTTTTGGTACCGAACGTCTGCAGTCGCTCACGCGCGGGGAGATCGACGCCCGCTTTCAAATCTTCCGCGAGTTGACCCATCTGGAATGAGCTCTCAGCCGATCCGGCGCTGGGACCATGAAACCGCTCTGCTGGCATGGCTGACGGCCTGCGTTTCCATTTTCTCCTTCCTGTATTATTTTCGACGCGGCGAGGTATTGCTGTATGGCGACGCGGTGGCGCATATCAACATTGCGCGCCGGGTGTTCGACTCGCGCACCCCGGGGCTGCTGCAATTGGGTACGGTCTGGCTGCCGCTGCCCCATCTGCTGATGATTCCGTTTCTGCTTATCAAATCCATGTGGCAGACGGGAATCGGCGGATCAATTCCTTCGATGGCGGCGTATGTTTTTGGAACCATCGGAATCTTCCGTCTGGTCCGCGGCACCCTGGACTCTTCTTCCCAACCGCACACGACTGCGAGAGTCGCCGCCTGGGGAGCCGCGATTGTCTATGCCGCAAATCCCAACCTGATTTACCTGCAAGGCCACGGCGATGACTGAATCGTTGTACATGGCCCTGTTCATCTGGGCGGTGGTCTACTTCGGCGAATTCGTGCGAGGAGAGCGGGAAGGTTGAGGACAATTACCGCTCCGCGCGAGGTTCACTCATCAAATGCGGCCTCTGCCTGGCTGGGGCTTGCCTGACCCGGTACGACGCGTGGTTCCTGGCGGGCGCGATGGGTCTGGTAGCTATCTTTTTTGGCATCAAAGCGAAAGGCCCACACCCGGCGCTCGCCCGCGGACTGAGAAACTTTCTCCTGCTTGCAGCAGCTGCGCCGGTTCTTTGGTTGGCATATAACGCGATCGTTTATCGCAATCCACTCGAATTCGCCAACGGTCCCTACTCTGCGAAGGCCATCGAACAGAGAAGTCCGGGGGCGACCCATCCCGGTAACCATGACCTGCCCACTGCGTTCAGTTATTTTCTGAAGTCGGCGGAGCTGAATCTGGCTGCGGGGAATTGGGGACGACTGTGGGTTTTGCTGGCTGTGGGCGGCGTGCTTGCCAGCTTGGCCGCAGGAAAGTCCTTCACCTCCGAGGGCGAGACGCCCTCGGGACAGCCGAAGGGACGCCGGCGCTACGAGCCTTTACTTTTACTTTGGATCCCCTTGGCCTTCTACCCACTTTCCGTCGCGTACGGGGGTGTGCCGATTTTCATGCCGGTGTGGTGGCCGTTTTCGTTCTACAACGTACGCTACGGATTGGAACTGCTGCCGGCCTTTGCTGTTTTTGCAACCCTGGCGGTTTTCTTCCTGGCGCGATGGGCACGTGAACGCGTCGCCCGACTCGCCCTGATGGCAACCGCATTCATAATAGTTGCAGGCAGCTATGCCTCGATTTGGCGCGATCCAGTCTGCTTTCGCGAAGCCTGGGTCAATTCACGCACGCGCATCGCACTGGAGCGTGAGCTGTCCGATTACGTGAGAGCGTTGCCGCCCGATTCCACCATGCTGATGTATTTGGGAGACCACGTGGGAGCCTTTCAACAGGCGGGTATACCGCTGCGCCGCGTGATCAACGAGGGCAACCATCGAACCTGGAAGCAGCCCGACGATCCTGAGGGATTGTGGGAGCGAGCCCTGGTCAATCCTGCGCAATACGCGGATTTCGTCATTGCTTTTGAGGGCGATGCGGTTTCGGTTGGAGTGCAAAAACAGGATCTCACTCCGCTCGCGGTGATTCACGTTTCCGGCCAGCCGCGGGCGACGATCTACCAGACCCAGGCTCACGCCCGGTAATCATCAGGGTTACCGGGGCCGGAAGCCGCTGGAGACCGACTTTTCCAGTGATAAAATCCAGCCACTTAACTCCCGATGCCGACGATGCAACATATGCTGGATGTTTTGCGGCTGGAGATGTCTACGGCTGGAATCTCCCTGCTGCGTCTCGGCCTGGCAGCGATCCTGGGAGGAGCGATTGGGCTGGAGCGCGAAATAAAGCATCGTCCCGCCGGTCTGCGCACCAACCTGTTCATCTGTCTTGGAGCTGCGATGTTCACCCTGCTCTCCGATGAACTGGCGGTCGAGCACATCGGAGACCACACCCGCATTGCGGCGCAGATCATTCCCGGCATCGGTTTTATCGGCGCGGGATCCATCCTGCACAATCGCGGCGACCTGGTTACCGGCATCACCTCGGCCGCTACCCTGTTCGTGGTGGCTTCGGTAGGGATGGCGGTGGGCGGCGGTCTTTACCTAACCGCCGGCCTTTGCGACCGCGCTTATCCTGCTATGTCTTTTCCTGCTTGGAGAGGGCAGAGCAGCGGTTCAATATCAAACATCTGATGAATACCTACGAAGTAACCGGCAGCAGCCCGGAAGAGATCAACGCCGAAGTGAACCTCGCTCTGGAACGTCGTCCACGTCATGACGCAGAACGTTCAGGTGGCGGCGACTCGCCAGCATGTCCGAATGCAGTTTGACGTTGAAGGCACACGCAAGCAGCAGGACGAAGTATTGCGGGAACTGCAGAAATCTTCCGTGCTGCGAAAGCGTCGTGCCATTGGGCCCGGTGCAAACGGAATGACGCCGCCGGATGGGATGATTCCGTTCGTCAAGGCCAGCGCCTGCGGCAATGACTTCCTGATTATCGATGGTGGCTATATACCGGCCGACATCGCGGGCTTCAGCAAGCGTCTTTGCGACCGGCATGACGGAGTTGGGGCGGACGGCGTGGAGTGGCTCTTTCCCGCCCGGGACGCGGATATCCGGGCACGATTGTTCAATGCCGACGGATCGGAGGCGGAGATTTCCGGAAACGGCACCCGCTGCGTGGCGGCCTATCTGTGCTCCGAGCAAACCGCTGGGCGAGTTGCCCAGCAAGGCAAAGAAACATTCGCAATCCGCACCGGGGCCGGGATCAAGATTTGCACGCTCATCGCCCGCAGCGAATCGCGGTATGAGTTCGAAATCCAAATGGGGGAGCCCCGGGTAGGCGATGAATTTCCTATCCAACTGGCTTTCGGGGAAGCCCGCGGTATCCCGGTCTCGATGGGGAATCCGCACTATGTCGTTTTTGTGCAGGAATACAGTCCAGGTTGGCAAGCTGAAGCGGCCGAAATCGCGCGTCATCATGACTTCAAGTATGGGATTAACGTGGAACTTGTAATCGTAAAAGATAAGAGTAATGTCGAAGCCAGGTTCTTCGAGCGCGGTGTTGGAGAAACGCAATCCTCGGGGACGGGCTCGTGCGCGTCGGCGGTGGCGGCGATTTCGGCCAAGCGCGCGGTGTCTCCGGTGCAGGTACACGCCCCGGGCGGAACTCAAATCGTTCGTTGGGAGGATCAGGTTTTCCTCCGCGGACCGGCCCAGCTTATCTGCCGGGGAGAGTTTTTCATTTAGCAGGCTGCGCTTGATGCCCTCCGTCTCAAAGCCAACGCGTATCAAACCGCCGGCGCTCCAACCCGGCGACACAGTGGGAATCGTTGCGCCCGCCAGCGACGTCAAACCCGAACTTGCTGGAAGCCGGCTGCGAAACTTTGCGCCGCCTGGGATACAAGCCTTTCTACTTTGATTCCATCCTTCGATCGGGATCTTTACTTTGCCGGAACAGTCGAGCGGCGAGCGCGTGAACTGGAAGAGATGTTCGCGCGCGACGAGGTGCGGGCCATTCTCTGCGCACGTGGCGGATACGGTTCAAATTATCTTCTCAAGGAGCTTGATCTGAAGAAGATCAAGGCTCATCCCAAGATTTTTGTCGGCTACAGTGATCTGACCACGCTGCTGACTTACTTCGCGGACGTCGCCGGGTTTGTCACCTTTCAGGGCCCGATGGTGGCCAAGGACTTTGCCCGCCCCGACGGCGTCGATCTGTTTTCCTGGCAGAGCGCGCTGCAGGGGCTCTCAAAATGGGATTTGGAGCCAGATGCTGCGGTGAAGTCCCTGGTCGAAGGCTCGGCGGAAGGAATTCTTTACGGCGGATGCCTTTCCATGCTCGTGGCCTCTCTGGGTACACCCTATGAAATCCGCACGGCTGGTACGATCTTGTTCATCGAAGACGTGGCCACCAAGCCCTATCAGATCGACCGCATGCTGATGCAACTGAAGCTGGCGGGAAAGTTTGCCGATGTGCAGGGCATCGTCTTTGGAGAAATGCTGGACTGCGTGCAGACCAGAGACAAAGACCAGGGCTACACGCTGGAAGAAGTGGTGTTGCGCGTGGTCGGCGATCTGGGAGTGCCCGTGGCGTATGGCTTGCGCTCGGGGCATGTTTCGCGCGGCAACATAACTTTGCCTCTGGGCGTACGGGCTGCGCTGAACGTCAGCGACACGGTTGAACTGAAAATACTGGAAGCGGCAACACTGACGGCAGTTTCATCGCGCTCTGCAGGGCGAGAGTAAATCGCTCTTCGTCCTCAGTGTCCTCTTTGGTTATTTGTTTTGGTTTGTAAGGCGTAACGAGCGAGAACTTATGACTGTGAAAGACAAACGACACATCCATTTGATTGGCATCTGCGGGACAGCCATGGCATCTCTGGCCGGCATGCTGCAGCAGCGCGGCTTTCACGTGACCGGCTCGGATGCGGCGGCGTACCCTCCTATGTCCGACTTCCTGGCCTCGCTGGGCATTCCATTGGCGCAGCCGTTCGCGGCCGGGAATCTTGAGCCACGGCCGGACATGGTCGTCGTGGGCAATGCCATTTCGAGGGGCAACGTTGAACTGGAGCACATTCTCGACCAGCGCATCCCGTTCTGCTCGCTGCCGCAAATTCTGCACGATGAATTTCTGCGCGGCAAAGAGGTCCTGGTGGTGGCCGGAACCCATGGCAAAACCACTACTACCTCGATGCTGTCCTGGATCTTCTACAGCGCCGGGCTGCAGCCTTCATTCCTGATCGGCGGCATCGCAGAAAATTTTGGCAGCAGCTTTCAACTGGGTCAGGGAAAACACTTCATTCTCGAAGGCGACGAGTACGACACCGCATTCTTCGACAAAGGTCCGAAATTTCTCCACTATTTTCCCGACTCGGCGATTCTGACCTCGGTTGAATTCGATCACGCCGATATCTACAAGGATCTTGATGCGGTGGAGACGGCCTTCAAGCGGCTGGTAAACCTGGTGCCTGGCCGCGGACGGATCGTGGCCCTGGACACCGGAGAGAGTGTCGAGCGCTGTGTGGCGCGAGCATTCTGTCCAGTGGAACGATACGGAATCGGCAAGAAGGCCATGTGGCAGATCACGAAGTTGCGCCTCGATACGGCCCGCACTTCATGGTCAGTGCTCCGCAATGGCGAACCCTGGGCTGATTTCGAGTTCTCGCTCGCGGGCGAATACAACGTCCTGAACGCGACGGCCGCAGCGGCGCTGGCGTCCGGCTGCGGGATTTCCCGGGAAGCCATTGCCTCAGCCCTGCAGAGTTTCAAGAGCGTGAAGCGGCGGCTGGAAGTGCGGGCGCAGGTAAACGGAATCACCATCATCGACGACTTCGCGCATCACCCCACTGCAATTGCAGGAACTTTGAAGGCGCTGCGCTCACGCTATCCCGGGGCACGCCTCTGGGTAATTCTGGAGCCGCGCTCCAACACCCTGCGACGCAATATACTGCAACACGACCTGGCCAGGAGCCTGGCGGCGGCGGATGAGATCGTGGTGGCAAATGTTTTCAGATCGGAGTCCATCCCCGAGAACGAACGCATGAATGTGGCCGCCCTGGTAGCGGAAGTCCAGAAGCAGGGACGGCGAGCCCGCATCGTCCCCGACGCGGATGAGATCGTGCAGATCGTCGCGCCCGAGATGCGTCCGGGGGATGTCGTCGCGATTCTCTCCAACGGTGGTTTCGGCGGCATCTATGAGAAGCTGCCGCAACGGCTGAAGTCGATCTCCGGAGGCGCTTCCGGCCAGTATCCGCTCAAGGCGTCCGCCAAAGCGTGAACCGGCCAGCCAGAGCCAGACCTGAGCTCTTTCTCGTTGGCCTCGTTGTGCTGGTTGCGATAGAGGCTGCGGCGAGCTCGGCCGGGCAAAATTCCCCGCAGCCGTCGCCAACGCCGACCGTCCGCTACATCGTTTCCCTGGCTGGCGCGCCCGAGCATCTGGTTCGCGTGAAAATGATTCTGGAACCAGGTACTCCGGAGCGCGACCTTCAACTGCCGGTGTGGAACGCTCTCTACCAGGTTCGCGACTTTGCGCAATACGTGACCTGGGTGCGTGCCCGGAGCCGCAACGGAAATTCGCTCGCGGTCCGCAAGTTGGACAAGAGCCGGTGGCGCATATCGGGGTCTGATGGGGGCGCTCAGGGCGGTGCTGAGGTCGAGTATGAAATCCTGGCCGACCTGCCTGGCCCTTTCGGGGCGCAGTTGAATGCGCAACACGCCTTCTTCAATCTGGCGGAGATCCTGATGTATCCGGTGGACGCGCGCGCTTCTCCCATGCGGGTGCAGTTTATGGACATTCCGCCGGGCTGGCGAATCGCGACCGCGCTTGCCAATTCCCCTGCGGGTGATTTCAGCGCGGAAAACTACGATCGCCTGGTGGACTCGCCAGTCGAAATCGGCTCTTTCCAGGAATCTGATTTTGACGAGGGTGGCGGGCACTATCGCGTGGTGGTGGACGCAGATCCCGCAGACTACGACATGCAGCAACTTGTCCTCATGTTGCACCGCCTGGTTTCCGCCGCCACTGCCTGGATGGACGACCGGCCTTTCCCGACCTATCTGTTTCTGTATCACTTTCCGCGAGGGACCGCCGGCAACGGCATGGAGCACGCTTATTCGACCGCCATTGATTTGAGCGCCGGACGGCTGGCGGACAATCTGCAGGCTCTGGCCGACCTGACCGCGCATGAGTTCTTTCATTTATGGGATGTCAAGCGTATCCGCCCCCAGTCGCTGGAACCAGTCGACTATACGAAAGAAAACTACACCCGTGCCCTTTGGTTCAGTGAGGGCGTCGATACCGCTGCGGGGAACATTATTCTGCTGCGTGCAGGCCTACTCGATGAACCTCGATATCTGAAGGGGTTGGCAGCCGAGATTGGCGAACTGGAACGGCGCCCAGCCCATCGTACCCAATCGGCGGAAGAGTCCAGCCTGGACGCATGGCTGGAAAAGTACGAGTACTATCGGCTGCCGTCGCGCAGTATCTCGTACTACAACAAGGGATACCTGCTCGGCATCTTGCTCGACCTGCAGGTGCGGGAGGTTTCGCACGGCTCGGCCTCGTTGCGCGACCTCCTAGAGTGGATGAATCGCAACTACGCCCGGCAGGGAAAGTTCTTTTCCGACTCAGATGGCGTACAGCAAGCCGCCGAGGCTGTCAGCCATACCAACCTGGGCTGGTTTTTCCAGAAGTATGTTGCGGGCACGGACGAGATTCCGTGGGATGATTTCTTCAAAACGGTGGGTCTGCATCTGGTGGCGCGCACAATTTCCGTGGCGGATGTCGAATTCGTGGCACCGCGAAACCTGAACCCCACGCCCGTGGTGGCGGCGATCACGTCCGGAAGCGCAGCCCAGCGTGCGGGATTGGCACTCGGCGATGTCATCCTGGAAGTCAATGGCCGGCCGGCCGACGCTGATTTCGAGCAGCGGCTGGCGGAGTTGCGCCCCGGCGAAAAGCTGCACCTGCGTGTGCGAAACTCGGACGGTGAGCACGAACTGCACTGGAAACTGGCTAGCCGGGAACAAGTTGAGTTGGATCTGGCTGACGTAGACAATGTTACTGTGCAGCAAAAGGCCCGGCGTGCTGCCTGGCTCAAAGGCGAGTCCCAGATATCCGGAGAAGCTCGACCGTGATTCGCACCATCCTGATGCTCGCCTTCTGGAGCCTGGCCCTTCCCATGGCGGCACTCCTGGGCTTTCCCTGGACTTTCCTCACCGGTGACATCCGCTTCCTCTACCGCGTGGCCATGTGGTCGGCCTGGACCGGGGTGCGTCTCACCGGGATCCGGGTGCAGACGGTCGGACTGGACCGGCTGGATCCCAGGCGTACCTATCTGTTCATGTCGAACCATGTATCCAACATCGATCCACCGATCATGGTGCCGCTCATTCCGCGGCGGACCTCGGTCATGGTGAAGAAGGAGTTGTTTGATTATCCGATTCTGGGGAAGACCATGAGGATAGGTTCGCTCGTTCCGGTCGATCGCGGAAACAAGGAAGCCGGCATTGCGGCGGTCCGTGCAGCTGCGGCAGTACTGCGCCAGGGCATCAACATGATGATCTACATCGAGGGTCATCGCTCTTTTGACGGAAAACTACTGCCCTTCAAGAAAGGCCCGTTCTATCTGGCCATAGAGTGCGGGATTCCGGTGGTGCCAGTGACGATCGCGGGGTCGCATCAAGTTATGCCCAAGGGTAGATTTGCGATAGAACCTGGAACAGTAACGGTGATCTTTCACCCTGCGATCGAGCCGCAGGATTTTGGAAGCCGTGAATGCCTGATGAAAAAGGTGAGAGCAGCGATCAACAGCGGCCTGCCGAAAGAATATCAAGAGGAACTGCCGACCGAGGACTCAGAGGTCGCCGAGAAATTGTGAAGGGAAGGAAAAGTCAGTTCTAAGTTTCTAGTTCGCAGTTCCCAGTCCGAACGGAAACTGGAAACCTGAAACTGGAAACTAGTCTTTAGGATTCTTCGCCCTTACCGCCCTGGCAATTTCCGGAAGCTTGGGCAACACAGCCGAGTACTTCAGCCACAACTTATGATCTACCGCGGGCGCGCCGCTGACGATCGCTCCGGCTTCGATATCCCCCGCGACCCCGCTTTGCGGCGTAACTACGGCTCCATCTCCAACGGTGCAATGGCCGACCACGCCCACTTGTCCGGTGAGAATCACATGATTGCCGATTTTGGTTGAGCCCCCTAGGCCGACCTGCGAAGCCAGAAGCGAGTGCTCCCCGATGCGCGATCCGTGACCCACTTGCACCAGATTATCGATCTTGGTGCCGCGGCCGATTTGGGTTTTCTCCACGCTGGCCCGGTCGATGCACGAATTCGCCTGGATCTCCACATCGTCTTCGATCACCACCGGCTCAGGCTGCAGAATTTTGTACCAGTGGCCCGAGTCATCTTTGGCGAAGCCGAAGCCATCGGCTCCAATGACCACGCCATTCTGCAGGAGCACGCGATTGCCGAGCTGGCAGCCTTCCCGCACCACTGCGTGCGCATGGGCAAAAAAGTTGTCGCCGATCCGAGCGCCGCGATAGATGACTACATGGGCCAGCAATACCGCATTGTTTCCAATTTCAACGTCCTGGTCGACGACCACGTAAGGTCCGATGTGCGCGCCCTCGCCAATCCTGGCCGATGGATGCAGCACTGCCGTCGGATGTACGCCCGGTTCATATCTGGGGGGCTGGCAGAAAAGTTCGATGGCGCGTGCGAAGGCCAGGTACGGGTTCTTGCTGCGCAACAGGGCAGAGGGAATGGTGGGAAATTCATCAACCACGATCACCGCTGAGGCTTTTGTAGTCCGGGCATCCCCCGCATACTTGGGATTCGCAACGAAGGTGAGCTGTCCCGGTCCGGCTTCCCGAATCCCGGCAACCCCGGTGATTTCCAGATCAGGCGAGCCGTTTTCCAGCCGCGCGCCAAGGGCGATAGCAATTTCAGCAAGTCTCATATGAGAGCAGTCTTCGGTCGTCAGTCCTCAGTCGTCAGCAAAAGCACATCCTGGCTCCAGCGTAGTATGGGTTTTCCTGACGGCTGAAGACCGACGACTGACGACCGAAATCAGACAAGTCCGAAAACTGAGCCCAGCAGATACAGACCTTCCAAAACCGCGAGTGCAATCAGGAGCGCTTCCCGCAATCGAGAACGCGACAGCGCGCTTTGCAATTTGCCGGGGTGGGCGTGGGCCGGCGCATCAGCCAGGGCCGTCGACATTCCTGCAAAGCCCGTGAATGGTGCCATCGATACTCGGCCAGCAGCTGGTCGGGCTGGCGTGGCCATAACGTAGTTTCGCTCGGCCAGCGGAACTTTCGGCAGCGTGATCAGTGAGGACCAGCGGGCCAACTGCATCGAGCCGGATTTCAGGCTGGCATCGACGGGAGCGGAAGTCACCTCCAACGGAGGCAGGCGCTCGGGCGCGACCCGATCGGCCAGGTTACGCAGCAGGGAAGACCACCACATGTGTCCCATCTGATCGCTGATCAGTTCGCCCACATCCACGGGCCGCGACTCCAGCTCCAGGGGCGGCAGAATCTCCGGATTGATCACGTTGCCCAGGTTGGTGAAAACCGTCCGATACCAGGGCAGGCTGACCGCATCGCCGATCAGCATGCCGGTATTGAGCGGCCGAGAGGTGAGTTGCAGTGGCGGCAATTTCTGGGGAAAGAAACGGTCGCGAAGATTGCCCAACAGCGACTTCCAGAGCGGACCGGTCACGCTCTGCGGAAGCAGCAGGTCGAGTTCGTGGCTGTCATTGCCAGCGTCCATGGGCTTACCTAAATGTAACACCGATTCGATGTTCGGCGAACCGATCATGATCCACGATCCCGGCCTAACTAATAAAGCTACCGGCGCGGAACAACTCGGCTGGCGCTGGTGCATCAATGAAGCGGCGCACGCAGGGACAAGCGGGCATATCTCCTGCTACTATGTCCACCCTGGAAGGCCCGTCTTACCAACCACGATTGATTCGAAATGGAGAACGAAAAATGAAGCTGCGAACCTTGATTTTCGCTTGCACGATCCTGGCGTTGGGCTCCGCGGTTTTTGGCCGCCAGGCCGCTCAACCCTCCGCAGCCGCCACCGAGCGGATAACCAAAGAAGTCCGGCACGAACTGCTGATGCTGCCGTATTTCGGCGTGTTCGACAATATCGCGTACAAAGTGAACGGCTATAACGTCACCCTTCTGGGACAGGTTAGTCGCCCCACGCTGAAGTCGGACGCCGAGAATGTAGTGAAGAAAATTGAAGGCGTCGAGCAGGTGGACAATCAGATTGAAGTCCTGCCCACCTCTCCCATGGACGACCGCCTTCGCGTGCGCCTGTATCGCGCCATATACGGCTACCCGGCGTTGCAGAAATATGCCCTGGGAGTGCAGAAGCCGATCCGCATCATCGTCAAGAACGGAAATGTGACCCTCGAAGGAGTGGTCGACAGCGAGGCGGACAAAAATGTCGCCAACATCCGGGCTCGTGGTGTCTCCGGAACATTCTCGGTAACCAACAACCTCCAGGTCGTGAAGCCCTAGCCCGAAACCAGATGCAGTCGAACCAATGGTTGACCGCTCCGCCTCTCAGGAAAGAAAGGCGGAGCGGACTCTCCGAGGTTGCCTGAAATATAACTTCCTGATGACCCCGTCACACATGAAATCGGTACAATGGCAGAATCGCAGTGGGAGACTCGGGCTTGCGTTTCCGATTTTCTTGCGCTAGATTACGCCATCTTCCTCTGGCCAGATTCAGGAGATTTGCATGCAGTGCGTTACCACAAGACTTGTCGTCGCTGTTGTTGTGGCATGGTTTATGACTTTGTCCGGTTGCGGCTATGACCAGCGGCTGGACTCCATCAGCATCGAACCGGACAACGCTACGATCACGGGCGCGGGTCTGGAACTTCATTATACGGCTTTGGGTCAGTACTCGCATCCGCCTAACACCAAGGACATTACCAAGTAGGTCACCTGGGCGTCCAGCGCACCGCAGATCATCAGCGTGGACCAGAACGGTGTGGCCACTTCCGGACTGGGCTGTGGAACGAACCTGGAAATCACCGCTACCAGCAACACCGCGACCCCCAGATCAGACTCGGTCGTCGTCGGCCGTGTAACCGTGAACGTGAAGCAACCCACCGGCGTCAATCCCAACTGCAA
Source organism: Terriglobia bacterium (assembly GCA_963801545.1). Classification (GTDB taxonomy): domain Bacteria; phylum Acidobacteriota; class Terriglobia; order Terriglobales; family Acidobacteriaceae; genus JAIQFF01. The sequence continues at coordinate 113,728 of CAWDFF010000015.1, forward strand.
TTAGTGGACCGGTCAGACAGTTTCTGGGTGGAGAGCACTTCAGCGTCTTGGCTGAGAACGTGTCGTTCGCCATCCTGGGCTTGCTCGTTCCCACTTTCACCCAGGGTTTGCGCTCGGGACTGCAGCGCGGCTTACCCAGCGATGAATCGCTGGGCTATTATCAGGTGCCCCTGGCGGGGCGCTCCCCGCCGCCGCACGACATCTGGGTCCGAGGTCTGACGCCCGACGGGCCGAGGTCCGACGTCTAAGGTCTGACGTCTGACGCCCGAAGTCCGACGCCAGATGCCGGTTCGTTCACTCCCCGAATAGCTGCACCTGCCGGGTATCCGTCGCCAGACCTTTGCGGCGGCGGCGCGTGGCGCCGATTACTGCCAGCACGGTCAGGGACTCCAATGCGCTACGAGGGACGAAGATGCGCTGCGTGTTCGAGCGCAGGTCAGGGGGATTGATCAGAAAACCTTCGGCCGTGGTCAGGCTAAGGTCATTGGGCATCATACCTTCCAGGACTTCGTTGTCCTTGAACTTGAGGCGCACCCACAGTCCTTCCGTCCGCGGACGGGTCGTGAACGTCTTGCGGCTGAGCGATTCAGAGTCGCCGAACTCCCGGACAAAATAGACGGCCTTGATGTCCTTTAACTCGATTGCGACCACGTTGCCGGAGGTGTTCAGCAGTTCGAGCTTGCCCTCGTGGACGAAGTTGGCGGGCGCAACATGGCCATTGATCGTATCCCGGTCCATCTTGCGGACCACCACTTTTTTATGGGTTGAAGGCATGAGATCGGTTGTCAGTCTCAACATCGGCGGGCCTGAAGATCGGCGACTGACGACTGTTTTCAGGGCAGATTCTCGCACTTTCCTCTAAGAAACGGGTATCTTGTATGTTCGCAGTAGCCAAATCGTTAACGTTGTGTTATTTTCTGTAGCTTGCCCTGTCCTATCTCATGTAGTCTAAGCCTATTCGATAGAGTCACTTACATGAAGGCGGCGGGAGCAGTTTGTCTTCCAAAGGTGCAGCCTGTGGAAAACTCACTCTCGCCAACGGCGCACCGGGTCCTGGAGCGGCATTCCTAGAAAGCATGGCCGATTACATCTACACAATGGAAATCCGGCTGACGCCGGACCAGCAGCGCGGCGTCACCCTGGTACAAGATATTGCGCGCGCCGCCGGCATGAATATTTATCTGACCGGAGGCGCGGTCCGCGACATCATCAGCGGTTTCCCTATCCGCGACCTCGATTTCTCTGCACAGGGCAATCCGCTCAAGCTGCAAAAAGATCTCGAGCGCGCCGGGGTCAGGATCGCGGGTACCGACGACGACCTCAAGGCCCTCTACCTGGTACTGCCTGGGAACGTGCGGGCCGAAATCAGTATGGCGCGCACCGAGCACTATGAGAAGGCCGGCAAACCGCCCGTTATTTCTCCCGCTACCCTGATTGAAGACCTGCGCCGCAGGGATTTCACTGTTAACGCCATGGCTCTGTCGCTGAATCCGGGCTCGCGCGGACTGCTGATGGATCCCTTCAACGGGGCGGCGGATATCGAAGCCAAGCTTCTCCGTGTCCTGCACAACTACGCCTTTGTCGAAGACCCGTCGCGGCTTATCCGCGCCAGCCGCCTGGCGGCGCGCTTCCATTGGCCGCTGGAGGAGCGCACCCAGGCCAGGATGGAGTCGGCCAAGGAAAACAACTATATCGAGTACATCACGGACAAGGCCCGGGGCTATGAGATCGAGCAGATTGCGTACGAAGAGGATCCGCTACACATCGTGCGCGTGCTGGAAAAAGAAGGCTGGCTCAAGGTCTTGCATCCCCACTGGACCACGGCCAAGGTGGATACAGCGCAACTCGGCCAGCTCCTGAAAACGCGCCAGCAGATGACGGAACTGGGATACTCGCCCGACCCGGCGCCGGCCGTCATGTACTTCCTGACCTCAAGACTGGCCGACAAAGATATCGCCGAAATGCGCAAGCTGATGCCGCGCAAGGACCTGGTCGAAGCTTGGCGGGATCTCGAGGACCACGCCAAGGATCTGGCCAAGCGGCTCACCAGCAAGGAGGCGGCTACGCCGTCCCGCGCCTGGAAGCTGCTCTCGGAGGCGCGGCCGGAGATGATTCTGTTTCTCGCGATCACCGCCCGCCAGCAGGCTGTGGCGCAGAAAATCAAGAACTTCTTTACCAAGTGGCGGCAGGTGCAGCAGAAAATTCCATTGCCTGAAATGACGGAACTGCACATCACGCCGCAGATGCCGGAGTATCCGAAGATCGCGCAGGACGTTTTCATGCTGTTGCTCGATGGCAGGCTGCGTTCGCGCACTGAAACGTTAAAGTTCCTGAAGCCTCTGGCACCACCGCCCCCGCCACCACCGCCGCCACCACCGCCCAAACGCGGAAGGGCGGCGAAGGCTGCTGCGGCCGCCGCTGCCGAAGCAGCTGCCGCAACAGCTGCTGCCGCTGCCACTGCGGCTGCGGGTAAGAAGAAAGGGAAGGGCAAGGCTGGGGTTTCACCCGACGTTCCCAAGGCAGAAGCCACTAAGACATCGGCTGCAAAGATACCGGATAAAGCTAAGTCTCCGGCGGGAGCCGTAAAGGCAGCTGGAAAGAAAACCAAAGCAAAGGGCAAGAAAAAGCGTTAGCTAGCTCGTTCGTATCGCAAGGCGCAAAGGTTCAATCGCGGTGAGCATCGCATCGAAAATCTAAGAGCCAGGCATCCGGAGCCTCACTTCTCATCTCTCATACCAGACGACTCTGCGGAGGTGCAAAATGAAAAAGCTGGGCAGAACCCTGCTCTGGATGGTGGTAGCGCTCGCCATATTGTTGGTTGTCGGCATTAGTTTCACCATCGGATGGCGGCCCTTCATCGGCCCCAGAGCGCGGCCGCTGACGGCGCGAAAATTTGAAGCCACGCCGCAACGGTTGGAGCGCGGGCAGTATCTCGCAAACGGCGTAAGCGGTTGCGTCTACTGCCACACCGAACATGACTTCCGGAAGGCAGATGAGCCGTTGCCGGCAAGCCAGCGGGGAGGGGGCCAGGTGCTCCCATATCTGGGTCTTCCCGGACGCGTGGTGGCCAACAATCTCACTTCCGATTCCCAGACAGGCGCGGGCTCCTGGACGGACGATCAACTCGCGCGAGCAATTCGTGAGGGCATCGGGCACGACGGTCGCACCTTGTTCCCAATCATGCCATACCTCAGATTCCGCTCGATGTCCGACGAAGATCTCGCGTCGATCGTGGTCTATCTCCGATCTTTGCCACCTATACATCACGAGCTCCCGTCGACCGAGATCGTCTTTCCGGTGAAGTATCTGATTCGTAACGCTCCGGTGCCGTTGCAGGGCGCGGTGGCCGGGCCTGACCCTGCGGATCGCATGGCATATGGCAAATACCTGATAGCGATTAGTGGTTGTGAAGACTGCCACACGCCCGCACACAATGGTCAGGCCATTCCTGGCATGGACTTCTCAGGAGGATTTCTGCTCCAGGTCCCGGGAGAACCAGCGGTGGCCGCGGCCAACCTCACGACGGACGCGTCCGGTATCGGCTATTACGACGAGGCGCTGTTTCTGCAGGCGATGCGTACGGGCAGTGTACGCGGCAGAAAGCTGAGCCCGCTGATGCCCTTCGCGGTCTATCGGAATATGTCTGATGATGATCTCAAAGCAATCTTTGCTTATCTGCGTACCGCCAAGGCAGTCCACCACCGCGTGGATAACAGCCTGCCGCCGACGTACTGCAAGCTTTGCCAACAGAAACACGGTGCTGGAGATCAGAATTAGCAGGGTTTAAACGTTTTGCATGGCTCCGGGCGTGCTTCCCCACGCTTGTGCCATAGCGAAGCAAAAATTTGACAAACGCAGCCGCCCCGGCAGGACTATAATTGCTGTATGCGGCGCCAGTGGGCCATTACGGCGTTATGCACGGCGATACTCGTAGTTCCCGCGCTGGGTCAAATGCATGGCGGTTCCCGGGGTTCCGCGATGGGCGGTTCCAGAGGCTCTGCCGGAATGAGCGTGGGAGGATTTTCCTCTCGCGGGTCGATTGGCATTCGTAGCGGTCCGGCTTTTGGTTCTACCGCCCGATTCGGAGTCGGCTTCGGCACCGGTTTACGCCCTCCCTTTTTTGGACCGCGTGCGCCGTTTGTTGGTTTTCGCCAACCCTTTTTCCGCTCTCGACCTTTCCGTAACCGGATTTTCTTTTCCACGTTTTCGCCGGGATTTTTCGGATACTACGGGTATCCCGCGTACTACGGCAGCGACTTCTACTCCAGTGCGGACTACTACCCGGCGTATTCCTACTACGGTTCCTCGTACGAGGCAGCGCAAAATGACGTCGTGCGGCAGCAACAAGACATCGATCGCCTGGAGGGTGAAGTAGCGCAATTACGGGAGCAGCGGGACTCGCGGCAAGCGGCGCCCCCGAAATCGTTGGCCGAAAATCAGCCATCAACGCCCACGCTGCTGGTCTTCCGCGACAAGCACACGCAGGAAGTGCAGAACTATGCGATCGTCGGTGGAACGCTGTGGATCTTCAACGAGCAGCGCGCGACCAAGCTGCCGTTGTCCTGGCTGGACATCGAAGCTACCACCAAGGCAAATGAGGACCGCGGAGTAGATTTCCAAATCCCGAAAGATCAGATGTAAGCACGAGGTTAGGGCGCGAGCAGAAGCACTACTGTTCCTAACCAGGCCGAGGTGCGTAGTCTGTGGATAACTCTCCCGCGCCCCATCATGATTTCCCGTTAGAATAACGACACCGTAAAATCAACACAGATCTTCCATGTCCCAATTCGTTCACCTGCACCTCCATACCGATTACTCCATGCTGGATGGCGCCTGCGACGTGGAAAAGCTTGTCCAGCGGGTGAAAGAACTGGGCATGCCCGCCGTGGCCATGACCGATCATGGCAACATTTTCGGCGCGGTGCACTTTGTGAATGCGGCCAAAGCGGCAGGAATCAAGCCGATCGTCGGCTGCGAACTTTACGTCTGCAAGAAGGACGATCACAACATCGAACGCACACCCCCCGAAGGCGACACCTACAATCATCTGCTGGTGCTGGCGGAAAACGAAGAAGGCTACCGCAACCTTACCAAGATCACGTCGGAAGCGTCCCTTCGCGGTTTCTACTACAAGCCTCGCGTCAGCAAGAAATTCCTGGCGGAACACTCCAAAGGGCTGATCGGACTCTCAGGCTGCCTGAAAGGCGAAGTGGCCGAGCGTTTGATGGAAGATAACTACGAGGCGGCGCGAACTGCGGCCGCAACCTACAGCGACATTTTCGGCAAGAATAGTTTCTTTCTCGAGATTCAGGACCAGGGCCTGGAGCAGGAGCATCGCATCCACTCCAACCTGTTCCGTCTGGAGAAAGAACTAGGTCTTCCGATGGTGGCAACGAACGACAGCCACTATCTCTGCGAAGACGACGCCCATGCCCAGGATGTGATGTTGTGCATCCAGACCGGCAAATCCATCCAGGACACCAATCGCATGAAGTTTCAGGGCACGGAATTTTTCGTCAAGAGTCATGACGAAATGTACCGTGTCTTTAAAGACGCGCCGGACGTGCTTTCCCGCACCCTGGCCATCGCGGAACGCTGCAGCATGCGGCTGGAGAAAGTCAGCAATCCCTTTCCGCACTTCGACGTCCCGGCCGGATTCACCCTGGACAGCTACTTCGAACATGTCACGCGGGAAGGATTCGCGCGCCGCCTGGAAACTTTGCGTCCTCTCCAGGCGCAAGGTCGGCTGAAGCATAGCCTCGCCGAATATGAACAGCGGCTGGCACGCGAACTGGGCATCATTCAGCAGATGAAGTTTTCCGGATACTTCCTGATCGTTTGGGATTTCATCCGCTACGCCCGCGAGCGCGACATCCCGGTAGGGCCCGGCCGTGGGTCGGCGGCGGGCTCGCTGGTGTCGTACTCGTTAGGAATTACCGATCTGGATCCCCTTCAGCACGAGTTGATCTTCGAGCGCTTCCTGAATCCCGAGCGCGTTTCTCTGCCCGATATCGACATCGATTTCTGCATGAACCGGCGCGGGGAAGTGATCAACTACGTCACCGGCAAGTACGGCCGGGAAAACGTGGCTCAGATCATTACTTTCGGCACCATGGCCGCAAAGGCGGCGATCAAGGACGTGGGTCGCGCCATGGGCGTGCTGTACAGCGAGGTCGATCGCATCGCCAAGATGGTCCCGACCACGCTGAACATCACGCTGGAAGAGGCTATCAAGGAGTCGCCGGCGTTGCAGCAGGTGTACGACAGCGACTCGCAAATCCACGAATTGCTGGACACGGCCAAGAAACTGGAAGGCATGGTGCGCAACGCGGGGGTCCACGCTGCTGGCGTGGTGATCTCTCCGCGGCCGCTGATCGAACTCGTGCCGCTGCACAAAACCAAGAACGACGAAATCGTAACTGCCTTCGACATGGTGGCCATCGAAAAGCTAGGCCTGCTGAAGATGGATTTTCTCGGGCTAACCACGCTGACCATCCTCGATGACTCGCTAAAGCTCATCGCGCAGACCCGGGGCGAGCGTATTGTTTTAGAAGGCATTCTGCTCGACGATCACGAGACGTACGAAAAGGTTTTTCACAAAGGGCTCACCTCCGGCGTGTTCCAGTTTGAATCGCGCGGCATGCGCGACGTGCTTCGACGCTACCAGCCAAATTCGATCGAAGACCTTACCGCCCTGAACGCTCTCTATCGGCCGGGGCCGATCCAGGGCGGCATGATCGACGACTTCATCGATCGCAAACATGGCCGCAAGAGGATCGAGTACGAATTGCCCGAGCTGCAGGAGATTCTGCAGGAGACGCTCGGCGTTATCGTCTATCAGGAACAGGTAATGCAGATCGCGAACCGCCTGGCGGGCTATTCCCTGGGTGAGGCCGATCTGCTGCGCCGCGCCATGGGCAAGAAGAAGCCGGAGGAAATGGCGCAACAGCGCGAGCGCTTCATCGAGGGGGCGGTACAGCGGGGATATCCGCCAAAGAAGGTTGAAAAGATTTTTGATCTCATGGCGCAGTTCGCCGGCTACGGATTCAACAAGTCACACTCGGCGGCGTATGCGCTGCTGGCATACCACACCGCGTATCTGAAGACGCGCTATCCGGTCGAGTTTATGGCCGCGCTGCTGACCTCGGTGACCGGAAGCACGGACGACGTGGTCAAGTACATCAACGAGTGCCGCGAAATGGGTATCGCGGTCGAAGCGCCCGACATCAATGTCAGTGACGCGAACTTCACTCCCCACGGCAGTGCCATCCGATTCGGTCTGGCAGCAGTGAAGAACGTCGGCCACAACGCGATCGAGTCGATCGTGGCCGGCCGCAAGGAGCTTGGTCGTTACAGCTCGATCTACGAATTTTGCGACAAGGTTGACTTGCGGCTGCTCAACAAGCGGGTCCTGGAGTCGCTGATCAAGAGCGGCGCTATGGACGCTCTCGGCCGCCGTTCCCAGCTGATGGCCATTCTCGACCGAGCGATCGAGCGTGCACAAAAAGCTCAACGGGATGCCGAATCCGGCCAGCATGGACTTTTTGGCGTATTCCAGGACGAAGAAGTCTCCGTCGTCAATGACAAGCTGCCCGACACGCCGGACTGGGACGAACATATCCGGCTGGCGAACGAAAAAGAAATCCTGGGATTCTTTATCACCGGGCATCCTCTCGAAAAATATCGCGACAAGCTGGAGGACCTGCGTGCGCTAAGCACGGAAGAAATCTCCAGCATGAAGTCTTCGACAGGGAAGGATGAGAACATCACTACTGCCGGCATCATCACCAGCATTCGCGTGCTCAAGTCGAAGCGCGGTGATTTCTACGCCCAGGGCACACTCGAAGATATGGCTGGTTCGGTGGAGATGCTGGTGTTTCCCGAGGCCTACCGCAAGCTGCAGGACAAGGTAAAGCTGGAAGTGCCGGTGCTGGTCCGCGGCGGTGTGCGCATTGAAGAGGGCGCGAATCCTAAATTGACGGTAAACGAGATCAGCCCTTTAGAGGACGCGAAGGTACCGTTGCCGAACTCGCTGCGTATTCGCATTCCGCTGGAGAACTCGAGTGAAGGCACGGTCGATGCACTGCACTCTCTGTGTGCGCAACGCAAGGGGCAGGCGAAGGTGTTGTTTGACGTGGAACGCCAGGGCGATTTCATGGTGGTGATGGAAGCGGAAGGCTATAATGTCGAACCGGACCGTAATTTTATCGCCCGCGTCGAGGAACTGTGCGGCCGGGGCGCGGTACGCGTGATTGATTGAAATGATTTCATCTGATTCGTGCAACCAGTTCGAAACCTGGAGTGATGAAAGTACCCAATTACAGAAATCCGAAGGCGCAGGCGAAGGGCGCGCCCGACGTGGCTAACGACGCACTGGTGATGACCGGAGTGGAGTTTCTACTTTCCATGGTGGAAGCCCGCTGGGCCGGGCGCAACGGTGACAGCGGCAAGGGCTTTGGCGAAAGAACGCACCAGGAACTGGAGAAGGTCGAACAGCAGATCACCCGCCTGGAAGGTGCGGCGGGACAGGATGAAAAGACGCGAGGTGAGATTCAGCAGCTGCACGATCGCATCCAGTCTCTGCGCAAGGAAATGACATCCCATTTTGGCGCCTGGGAGAAGACGGAATTAGCCCGCCACCCGCAGCGTCCTTACGCGCTCGACTACATTGACCGGATCTTTACCGACTGGAGCGAAATCCACGGAGACCGCGGCTTCGGAGACGACCCCGCTTTGGTCTGCGGCATGGCTCGCTTTCACGGTGAGGAGGTCATGATCGTCGGGCACCAGAAGGCGCGTGACACCAAGCAGAAGGTGTACCGCAACTTCGGCATGCCCAATCCCGAAGGCTATCGCAAAGCCTTGCGCGCTATGAAAATCGCGGAGAAATTCGGCCGGCCGCTGTTCACTTTTGTGGACACTCCGGGCGCCTATCCCGGTCTGGGCGCGGAAGAACGCGGCCAGGCGGAAGCCATCGCCCGCAACCTGCGCGAGATGGTGCGGCTGCAGGTTCCGATCGTCACTACGATTACCGGCGAGGGTGGAAGCGGAGGTGCGCTGGCCATCGCCGTCGCCGACCGCGTTCTCATGATGGAAAACTCGATTTACGCTGTGATCTCGCCGGAAGGGTGCGCCTCCATCATGTGGCGCGATCCCACCAAGAAGGAACTCGCTGCCCAGGCCATGCGCATTACCGCCGACGACTTGAAAGAACTAGGCTGCATTGACGACATCGTCCCCGAGCCCGAGGGCGGCGCCCATGTCGACCACGAAGCCGCCGCGCTGCTTCTCGATGCTGCATTGCAGAGACACCTCTCCGATTTGAAGAAGGGTAAGGTCAAAGAATTGCTCGACTCCCGCTACAGCAAATTCCGCAACATGGCGCAGTTTCTCCAGGTCGAAGAGTAGAGGCGATTTCGCCATCTCCGGTCTGATTCGCGATAAAACTAATTAGCAATACAATCGGTTCGCAATAAGATTGATCCGTCTAAGAGTGAAGAGCGGGTCGGAGTATGGGTGATCTTTACCATCTACAGCGATTTGTCGACGCCCAGAATCCGGTGTTCGAGCAGGTATGCATAGAATTGCGCCAGGGCCGGAAACAGACACATTGGATGTGGTTCATTTTCCCTCAGATCGAAGGACTGGGAAGCAGTCCGACGGCGATCGAGTTCGCAATCTCTTCTCAGCAGGAGGCCGAGGCTTATCTCAGACACCCGGTTCTGGGGCCGAGACTAAGAGAATGCAGCCGGCTAGTGACCCTGGTCGAGGGACGTTCGATCAACCAGATTTTCGGCCACCCTGACGATCTGAAGTTCCATTCTTCGATGACCTTGTTTGCCAGCACCACGGGCGAAAATCAGATCTTCAAGGACGCCTTACAAAAATACTTTGCCGGGGAACTCGATCGGCTGACTCTTGAGCGTCTTTGATCAGTCTCTGATCAGTTCCTCCGGATCCCGGACCTAATCGAATTCTGGGGTGCCCCGTCCAAGCCCCGCTTGGGCGGGTTTCTGTCGCTGGCTGGAATGTGCAGATTCGAGCGGAGGACGGTTGAGTCGAGTGGTCAGATGCGGAAGCACGAGCGAGTTAGATAATTTCTTCACTCCAGCAAACCACAGAAAAAGTCCCCGCCCAAGCGAAGCTTGAGCGGGGTACCCTCGGGAGTCGAAACGAATTCAATCGGCTGGGGAGCCGGAGGCCTGACGGCATCAATCACCACTGCACCAGCTCAACTCTGCGGTTCTTGGCTCGCCCCGCCTCTGCGTCGTTCGACGCAACCGGTGAATACATACCGCAGCCGAACGAATCCAGGCGATTCGCAGCAATGCCCTGCTTCCCGGTGAGTTCAGCTACGACACTCGCGGCCCGCCGTCGGCTCAAATCAAGGTTGTAGTCTGACTTCCCCTGATTGTCGGTGTGTCCTACCACGTGCAGGCGAAGCGAGGGATTGCTCTTCAACAGCTTTGCGATCTCTGCCAGGGTGGGCTGTGATTCCGCTTTGACCGCATCTTTATCGGTATCGAAGTAGAGACCATAGAGTGCCACTCTGCCGGAATCGTGAATTGCCTGTTTCATGTCGTCGGCATTTACGAATGTCATTTTCTTTTCCATGACATCCGGCGACACGACGACGAGTTGCGCAAGCGCCCGGCCTTTTGCAACTCTTCCCTCCAGCCGCTCCGGAATTACCCCATCCCTGTACGCAGTCACGAAGACCACGTAGTAACTGGGCTGGGCGTCCTTACTCATACCCACTACCAGGCGTTCGTCATCTTCGTCATAAGCCAGGATCTGAGAGAGCTCGCTTTCAGTGGCAACCTTGTCGAAGGTGGGACCAAACCAGCCATGTTGCCCGGCTGCCTTCTCGTACTGTACTTCGATGCCGAGGCGCTGAAACTCCTGCTTGTAGTTGCGAAACAGTTCCGCCGGAGTTCGTCCGGCCGGAGCGAGGTAGGTGTAATAACTTACCTGGCCCTCGATCTGCTTGCTCTTCTCGTATGTGGGGGGATCCATCTCGGTGGGCGGGCCAAGCGGGAGCAGATACTCATCAAATTTAGGAGCACGATAGCCGATGAGTTCGCTGCCTTCGTAACGCTTCATCCCCGCCGGGTCTTTGGAGTTTGGCACGTCCTGCGCCGTGCTGATGAGAACGGCAACCGTCAAGAAGAAAAGAGCTGCAGGTGTTCGTGTGAGAGTTCGGTTCAAAGTGCCTCCGAGGCGATTCGTTTTCGAGAGCGAGATAGTGGTGGATTGGCCATTCGTCGCGCATAGACATTTTGCTGACGCACTTCTTGCTGGAGACTGTGAATTAGGGTCTTGTCGTTCAGTGGGGCGAGCGAGCCAAATTGTCATCGAAGCGGCAGGTACTGTCAACGCGAAAAGTGAAGTATTCTCCCGGCACTCCAGCTAACGTCCCGCCCTCCGCGTCGAGGGCGAGACGTCCTCGGGACAGCTGGCAAGATGCCGGCGCTACTTGGACGCCTGCGGAGCCATACGAATCTAGTTCTTAGGCTGGTACCTTCGGCGCATACAGCCCATCCCTGAATATCCCGTAGGGTTTCCCTGCCGTATAATAGTTGGTTCTGCTTCATCATCATTGCGGACGAATCACGTCCGCATCAGGGACAGGGAAGGACGGGAATGGCCACCACGGATGTATCCCTCCACGAAGGCAACAGCCGAGCGGAGCAAAAGCCTGTAGTCAACAACATGAGCATTCAGGTCGCTACGGTCAACGGTTCGGGCTCGCAGAGCTCCAACACGGTGCTGTTGCGCAGCATTTTTCAAATGGGCGTTCCGGTTTCGGGCAAGAACCTGTTTCCCTCGAATATTGCCGGTCTGCCCACCTGGTACACGATTCGGGCCAACAAAGATGGTTACATCGCGCGCAAAAAGGAAATCGATTTCGTGGTGGCCATGAATGCGGAGACGGCGCAGGAAGACGTGATGTCTCTGGCGCCGGGCGCGGCCGTGTTATACGACGAACCGTTGAAACTGAGCAGTCTGCGCTCCGACCTGGTCTTTTACGCCGTCCCGTACGACAAGCTGGTCGCTCCCGTGTGTCCCGAGGCCAAGCTGCGCAAGCTGGTCAAGAACATGATCTACGTGGGCGTGGTGGCCAAGCTGCTGGAGATCGATCTCGCGGAGGTTGAGAACGCCATCCGCAAGCAGTTTGCCAAGAAGGTGAAGGCCGCCAACCTCAACCTGGCTGCGGTCAAGGCGGGATACGATTACGCGGTCGCCAACCTGGTCAAGCGCGATCCTTATTTCATCAAGCGCATGGACAAGACCGCCGGCAAAATCATCATTGACGGCAACGCCGCTGCGGCCCTCGGTTGCGTGTTTGCCGGAGCGACCGTGGTCGCCTGGTATCCCATTACGCCTTCCTCGTCGCTGCCCGAGAGCATGATCGAGTACATGAAGCGCTTTCGCATTGGCCCCGACGGTAAAGCCACCTTCGCGATTGTCCAGGCCGAGGACGAACTGGCCGCAATCGGCATGGTGGTCGGCGCAGGCTGGGCGGGCGCGCGAGCCATGACATCATCTGCCGGCCCGGGAATTTCGTTGATGGCAGAATTTGCTGGGCTCGCTTACTACGCCGAGGTCCCCGGCGTGATTTGGAACATCCAGCGCGTCGGCCCTTCCACCGGCCTGCCCACACGCACCTCCCAAGGCGACATTCTCTCCACTGCTTTTCTCTCCCACGGAGATACCAAACACATCCTGCTGCTGCCGTGTTCCGCCGAGGAATGCTTCAGCATGGCGGGAGACGCTTTCGACCTGGCGGAGCAGTTCCAGACCCTGGTGTTTGTCATGTCCGACCTCGATCTGGGCATGAACAACTGGATGGCGGATCCCTTCAAGTATCCGGAAAAGCCCATCAATCGCGGCAAGGTGCTTAGCAAGGCGGATCTCGACCGACTGGGTGGTTTTGCACGCTACCAGGACGTTGACGGAGACGGCATCGGCTATCGCACGTTGCCGGGCACCGACCATCCCGCCGCGGCTTATTTCACCCGGGGCAGCGGACACAATGAGAAAGCCCAGTACAGCGAACGCGCCGACGACTTCGAGCACAACATGGAACGGCTCAACCGCAAATTCGAGACGGCGCGCTCTTTTGTTCCGCGTCCGGAGGTCCATACCGGCAAGTCCAAGATCGGGATTATCGGATACGGCACTTCGCATTGGGGCCTGATCGAAAGCCGCGACCAGTTGCACCAGGAATACGACATCGAGACCGACTATCTGCGGCTGCGCGCCTACCCTTTCACCCGCGAGGTCCACGATTTTGTGAAGCAGCACGACCGGATTTACGTTGTTGAGCAGAATCGCGACGCCCAGATGCTCACGTTGCTTAAGCTTGACCTGGATCCCGCGCTCCTGACTCGCCTGCGCAGCATTGCCCACATCCATGGCCTGCCGCTGGACGCACGCTCGGTGACCGACGAACTCATTTCCATGGAGGGCAAGTAAATGGCGACCACGACCACCGGAACTCCGGCACCAGCTCCCAAGACCAACCGCATCGGACTGCCGATAGTGGAGTACCGAGGCGGCAAGACCACTTTGTGCGCGGGCTGCGGTCACAACGCAATTTCCGAGCGCATCATCGACGCCATGTACGAAATGGGCGTGCCGCCCGAGCGCGTTATCAAGCCCAGCGGTATCGGCTGCTCGTCCAAGAGCCCGGCCTACTTCATGGGTCGCTCCCACAGTTTCAACGCCGTCCACGGCCGCATGCCCTCTATCGCCACCGGGGCAGTGCTGGCCAATCGCGACCTGATCGCGCTGGGCGTGAGTGGAGATGGCGACACGGCTTCCATCGGCGTGGGCCAGTTCATTCATCTGATGCGGCGCAATCTGCCCATCATCTACATCATCGAAGACAACGGTGTATACGGTTTGACCAAAGGCCAGTTTTCCGCCACCGCCGACATGGGCTCAACCCTGAAGACCGGCGTGATCAACGACCTGCCGCCCATCGACACTTGCGCCATGGCGATCACGCTGGGCGCGACTTTCGTCGGGAGGTCGTTTTCCGGTGACAAGAAACAGCTTCACGCCATGATGAAAGCCGCCATTGCCCATCAAGGCACAGTCATGCTCGACGTGGTTTCGCCGTGCGTGACCTTCAACGATCACGAGGGTTCCACCAAGTCGTACAAGTACATGAAGGACCACGAAGAGCCTCTGCAGGAAGTCAGTTTCGTGCCAGTGTTCGAGGACATCACAGTCGATTACGATCCCGGGACCACAACAGAAGTGACCATGCACGACGGCTCCCGCCTGCGCTTGCGCAAGCTGGAAGAGGAGTACGATCCTACCAACCGGATCAAGGCCATCACTCGCCTGAATGAAGCCCACGAACAAGGCGAAGTGCTGACCGGAGTGTTTTATGTCAACACCAAGACGCCCAGCTTCGTTGACCTGCTGAACATTACCGACCAGCCGCTGGCAACGCTGCCAGAATCAGTCGTACGGCCCGGGAGGGAAGTGCTCGAGCAGGTGATGGAAGAGCTGCGGTAGTGGATGGGCCAGTACCGAGTACCCAGTACCCGGTACTCAGTAGCCGGAGATCTGGCTGGAGCAGCGCTTCAGCGCTGCATTCAGGGCGCATTCTTGGTCGCGGCTTCAGCCGCTGAGGTAACAGGTCATTAGTCAGTTTCCAGGTCTCAGTTACCAGTAATTCCCTCGACGGTTCGAATGTAGTCATCCGCTCTGCCAACTCTTTGCCTATAATCAACGTCTGAGTAGGGTGCTCAAAACCGCCCTTCCTTCTATGACTGACTGGAAAGCCCGGCCAGTAAGCAAGATCCTGCTGGTCGTGATATCACTGGTCGTGATCGCCGTGGTGGCGCTTATTGTGACCGGAATCCACCTGTCCAACCCATACTTGCGCAAAAAAGTCGTCGAGATGCTCGGCGAGAAGTTTCATGCCACGGTGGAACTGAAAGACTTTCATGTCTATCTTTTTCCGGGGGTGCGAATCGAGGGCGCGGGGCTGGCTCTGCGCCATGAGGGCCGGACGGATGTGCCTCCCCTTATTTCGATTGCCGAGTTTTCCGCCCAGGCAGGTATCTCGGGGCTATTGTGGAGGCCGTGGAAGATTGGGCAACTCAGGCTCAAGGGACTGGTGATCCAGATACCGCCCCCGGCGCAAAGAATAAAACAGGATTGGTCGAAGGTGCGGAAGGGGCCAGTCCTGATTCAGGAGATTGTGTCTGACGATGCGGAACTGCGCCTGCTGCCCAAGTCTGCCGACAAAGATCCCCACGTCTTCGCCATTCATCATCTGGTCATGCATTCAGTCGGACTCGACCGGGCTGCATCGTTTACCGCTCAGCTCACCAACGCTGTCCCGCCCGGCGAAATCGACACTAAGGGCAGTTTCGGTCCCTGGAGCCCGGACGATCCCGGACAGACCCCGCTGGCCGCACAGTACACGTTCGACAAAGCCGACCTGGGAGTGTTCAAGGGTATCAGCGGAATTCTGTCTTCCCGGGGAAAGTTCGGCGGCGTGCTGGAGAAGATCGAAGTCGAAGGCACGACCTCAACTCCGGACTTCATGGTCCGGATCGGTGGTCATCCGGTGGCTCTGGACACGACCTTCAGCGCCACGGTGGACGGCACGAACGGAGACACACTCCTGCACCCCGTGACCGCTCATCTCCAGAACACCGTCATCGTGGCCCAGGGTGGCATCGTCAAGATCCCAGAAAAGGGCCGGACCATTAACCTCGACGTGACCGTGGACAAGGGCAGGATCGAAGACTTACTGCTGCTGGCGGTGAAAGCCGACAAGCCTCTCATGACCGGGGCGGTTAAATTTCATACCATGTTCGAACTGCCGCCGGAAAAAGGGGACATCCCAGACCGGTTGAACCTGGATGGAAGATTTGATGTTGCGCACGCCGAATTTACCAGCTCCGAGGTCGCAGGCAAGATCGCGACCCTAAGCCGCAAAGGGCAAGGCCAGCCGGAGAACGAGGATGCAGGAAGCAGCATTTCCGAACTCGAAGGAAAGTTCGTCCTGGACAACGGAGTAATCACATTTCGAGGCTTGACCTTCAGCGTCACCGGAGCGGTGGTGGCGTTGAATGGCAATTACGGACTGGACAAAGGGGATCTCGACTTCCACGGCAAACTGCGCATGCAGGCCAAGCTTTCCCAGACCATGACCGGCGCGAAATCATTTTTGCTAAAGGCTTTCGACCCCTTCTTTCGCAAGAACGGTCAAACTGAATTGCCGATCAAGATTACAGGCACACGCGAGCACCCATCCTTCGGACTCGACTTTCGGCATAAGGACAAGAGAAAGAATCGGGAGAGTAGGGAGGAGATTGAGTAATTGGGGAATTTGGTAATTTGGCAATTGAAAACCAAAGCACATCGGCTGTTTTCAATTTCACAATTACCAAATTGCTCAATTACTCAATTCTGCACGGCTCAATCTTTCTCGCCGGTGTGCTCGGGGCTTCCGCCGGGTTCGGGGAAATCGGTATCTGAGGATTTCAGGAGCGGGTCCTGGTCCCGATGTCCGAGCTGACCTTGCATTGAAGTGTTACCCGGCTGCTGGGGTTCATCTTGTTCGACGGCACCCTTACCACGGTCCTGATCTTTGGCAGTTTTAAAGTCAGTCATCGGTTATCCTTGATCCATCCGATCCGGTCGGTAGAGCTTACAGATCACATTAGCATGTGACCGGTTGCCTGGCGCGAAACTTTTGCCGGTGATATGGGTTAACTGTACAGATCGGCGAAAGAGATCAAGGAGCGAGCATGAGGCGTCTAGTTCTTGCAGTTTCAATGGTGACGGTATTGACCTTGGGCGTCTGGGGACAAAACACGTCGAACGGACAGGCACACGCAAGCGTAAAGGCTCACCAGCAAGAAGCACGTAACAACTCCGAACGCCGGCATCACCGCCGCAAGCACCACCATCATCACAAGCATACGGCTGCCTAACCGCTCGCAGGTGAGGACAGGCGCCCTCGGCTGTCCAGCGGAGCAAAGCTCCGCTGATTTGTCCGCAAATGTCAGTACAGGACTTCGAAGAGTGCCGGTCGGCGGGACGGAACAGCGAACCTCAGCGGCTAAAGCCGGACAGCTTCCAGCAACTTATGGCACGACTGAAGCCGTGCCCTTCCCAAGGAGGGAGCTTGATGCCTATTGGTCCTTGCGCGCCGTGGTTCCTGAAGTCGCGACCCCCAGCTTGCGCAGACGCTCCCGGGCCTGCAGGGCCTCATTTGACTTGGGATAGCGCTGGATCACATGACGAAGCGCCGCGATTCCGGCTTCCTGCTGTCCCAGTTCGACCAGAGCTAATCCTTTCTTCAACTCAGCCGACGCTGCCTTGTTTCCATCCGGGAAGCTCTGCAAAACCTGGTCGTAGCTTTTGACCGCGGCCTGATAGTTCCCCTGGCGAAACTGAATGTCGGCCAGATAGAAGTTCGAATTTCCCGCCAGATCGGTATTGGGGTAGTACTTCACGTAGTCGGCGAATTCCTGCGCCGCCAGATCGTTCTTTCCCGCCTGATAGTCGCGCAGCGCGTTGTTGTACAGCACGTCCGGGGGCGGGGCTGAGGCCTGCTGCTGTTGCTGGGTCTGCTGGACGGCAATGCTCTGCTGGGCCGCCTGCATGTCCTCCAGTTGCTTGCTCACCTTGCCCAGGCGCGCCTTGAGTTCGTCCAGCGTGTCATTCAGGGACTGGATCTGGCCTGAGAGTTGATCGACGTGAGCGCCGCTGTCAGTCTGCTGCTTCTGCAAGGTGGTTTGCAGTTCGGTAACCGATGCCGCCACCTTGTTGGCGCGGTCCGTACTTTGTTCGATCAGGTGCTGCATTACGCCCATGCGCTCGTCAAAGGATTGCTGCATGTGCGCGATCCGGTCCTGCAGGTCCTGCACCTGAGTCTGCAGTTGAACCATTTCCTTGTTCACGCCCCATGCCGGCGTCGGGGCTGTCCAGATCCCGGCCAACAGAGCCAATACCACCGAGTATCGCTGAATTTTCATAGTCCGTTTCCTAAGATGCGAAGAATATGTGCCACGTCCGGGCCAGAGGACAAAGAGCGATCAAGTACCCGCTATCTGAGGATAACGCGTTCGCGCACGCAATGCACTTGGTGACGCCGAGGGTAGTGGATCGGGTGGAGCAGGCCTTCAGGCCTGCATACAACCACTGTCTTGGGATGGGCTTCAGCCCTGAGCTACCCTCAGCGGCTGAAGCCGCTCCGTGTCGCCTTTTTTGCAGCGCTAAAGCGCTGCTCCACCCAAGATCAAGATCCGCCCACTACTTCTGGTACACGAAGTGACCACGCCGGTTCTGCTGCCAGCATTGCTCCGTAGACTCGGTGCAGAACGGCTTTTCCTTGCCGTAACTGATCGTCTTGATGTGATCAGCGCTGACGCCACTTTGTACCAGGGCATTCCGCACGGAATTGGCCCGGCTGTCGCCCAGCGCCAGGTTGTACTCCGTCGAGCCCCGCTCATCGCAGTGTCCCTCGATCGTGAAGGTGATGTTGGGATGCTGCTTCAGGAAGTCCGCGTCGCCCTGAAGAGCAGGCTGCTGGTCGGGATTGACGTCGCTCTTGTCGTAATCGAAGTAGATGTCCTTGACGGTCTGAGAGAACAGTTCTTCCTCAGTAGCCGACGCTTGAGGGGGTGGCGGCGGAGGCTGGGTTACGGTGACCCGTGCCGTCGCCTGCTGCGTCCCTCCGGCTCCCTTCGCGGTCAGAGTGTAGGTAGTCGAATCCGCCGGAGTAACGGTTTGCGACCCATTGGTCTGCACCGCGCCAATGCCATCGATGCTGGCGTCGGTCGCATTGCTGGTCTGCCAGGTCAGGGTCGTGGACTGGCCCTTTTCCACGGTATTCGGGTTGGCGGTCAGCGAAGCTGTGGGCGCAGCCGACGGCGGCGGTGGCGGCGGTGGTGGTGGCGCCACTTTCTTCTTGCAGGCGCCCAGCATCATGATGGCGCCCAACGCGAACACTAGCATCATCCATCTCAGGTTTCGTTGCTTCACTCTCTCCTCCGTACTCTTCGGGCACATGTAGGGTCGCGCCCGCTTCAGGTCCAGAGAGGGGGAGGACAGACCCGCCTCTTCCGGGAATTGACTACAAGACACGTGAACTATGAGTCCAAAACGATCACTTCCAACTCCAGTTGGGTTGAGTATTTGCACCCGCAAAAGTCAACTGTTTCTGATTGGTACCATCGGCCAGCATGGTCCATATCTGCAGGCTTCCTGCCCGGCTGGACTGAAAAATGATGTGCCGTCCGTCCGGTGACCAACATGGGAAATCGTTTCGTCCGCCATCGTGAGTCAGCTGCACCCACTGCTTGCTGGCAATGTCCATGATGTAGATATCCTGCGCGCCTGGCGCTCCGGGGCCGTATTTGCGCATCCAGGAAACCACCAGAAATTGACCGTTGGGGGACCACGCCGGAGACACCGCGTATCCCTGGTCGGTCATCCGCTGCACGTTGGTGCCGTCGGTTTCCATGGTATAAACCTGCGGCAATCCGGTGCGGCCGCTGACCCACGCGATTTGGGTGCCGGTCTTGCGATTCCACGCCGGCGAGACGTCCGGCCCTTTGAACGAAGTAAGCCGCTTCAGGTTTGCTCCCGACGCATCCACGGTGTAGATTTCCGGGTCGCCGCTGCGTGAGGAAGAGAAGGCCAGCTTGGTTCCGTCCGCAGACCAGGCTGGCGACAGGTTGGTTCCGCCGAACCGGGGAAACGCTACCAGCCGGTTCAGTTCGAGCGAGTACATCAGGATTTCCCATCCCGTCTTGGTCAAAGAACTGAAGGCGATGCGCGACCCATCGGGTGAGACTCGCGGAGACAGGGAAATTGAGTTCAGGTGGGTCACGGCATGCTGGTTCGCGCCGTCATAATCCATGGCCCAGATTTCCTTGTGCCCGCTGCGGTTGCTGACGAAATAGACCTTGCTTTCCGCGATGCCGGCGATGCCACCGCCCAAGCGGAAAATAATTTCATCGGCAAATTTGTGTGCGATCAGCCGGGCTGCGTCGCTGCTGGCGGCGTCCTGATATTGCTTGCCCAGCACCTGCGGCGAGGTCACGTTCTTCACATCGTAAAGCCAGCCCTGCACGGTCATGCCGTTGGCGGACGTGCCCAGATTGCCAAAGGCCAGCATGGCCGCGTTGGGAGGAGGCGCGCTCCAGCCCTCGAACTTTACATCCGCCGGACTTCCAACCTGCCCCAGGGGATAAAAGCTCTTCGAAACCATGTCGAAGATGCCGGCGCTATCCAGGTCATTCCACAAAGTTTCATTGAACGTCTTGAGGAGTTCGACGTTCCTGGGATCCTGATTGGCGGCATTAAAATCCGGAACCGCGAGGCGCACTTTTTCTACGCCTAGACCAGTCCCGGTCCGGATCCAGTCCTGAGCCAGGCTCGAGGTCAACAACAGTAAAGGCAAGAATAATTTGAGAAAAAATTTCATCAATGATCGCATCCTCACAACTGCCACTAGTTATCTCTTGTAATCGAACCAGAACTCGACTGACACTTTATTCGCGGCATAATCCGAGGGCAGGGGACCAAAAGTGTCAATGCGCTGAATGGCCCGGGTTGCCGACTGGTCCAGCGAGGGCACGCCACTGGACTGTTCCACCTGCACATTGGCAGGCCTCCCGTCGCGCAGAACGTCGAATGTGATGTATACGCGCTGCGCGGTCGTGATGCGCGGGTCCACCTCATATTTGAGCCAGTTTTCCGAAACTTTCTGCTGCACCACGTGTACGTACCAGGAATAACGCGTGCCAAAGTCTCCGCCCCCGCCGGTGAAGCCGAAGCCTCCCTTGGCTCCGCTCGCGCTAAAAGTTCCGTACGGTCCGCTTACCGGGCCGCCCTGGCCGAACGGCACTGTGTTGTCCGCTTCGTCAATCGGCTCGGGCTTTGCCTTCTCCTTGGTGGCGCTGGGCTTCGTGACCGGCTTGGTCTTCGAAATCTTGTCCGGAATCGCGATCGCGTCCGGCTCCGGAGCTTTCTCCACCGGCTTGGGCTGGGACTGGGTAAGACCCTTGGAGTCGTTGGCCAGGACATTTTGAGTCTGTACCGGGTTGGCCGGCAAAGGGACCGTACTCACCAGCGTGACCCCCATAGCGTCCCCGCCGCCGCCCGCGCCCCAGCCCTCACCATGGCTGGCGGGGATGACCACCGCATAAAGAAGGATTGAGCCAGCCACGGCAAGGTGCAGTCCCAGCGACCAGGTGAGGTTGCGGCCCCAGCGCTCGTGTTCGAAGAAAATCTCAGGGTTTGCTGCCATGCGTGTCCAGCGGTTGCGTCACGATACTGACATTGGTGATACCGGATGATTTGACCGCGTCCATGACGGTGGCGAAAGCGCCAAAAGGTACATCTTCATCGGCGCGCACGAAGATGGACTGGTGCTGTGGGTCACGAATCTTCTGTCTGAGCTTGGCTCCGATTTCGTTGATGTTGATGGCGTCGTTGCCCAGAAAAACCCGCTGTTGCTTGTTGATGCTGATCACCATGCGCTCTTCGGTGATCTCTTTCACAGTGCGGGTTTTGGGGACGCTGACCTCAATGCCGGATTGCAGCACCGGCGCGGTCACCATGAAGATGATCAGCAGAACCAGTACGACGTCCACCAGGGGCGTGATGTTGATGTCGGAGAGTGAAGTTTGAGTTCGTCCGTTCGAAGCCGTAAAGGCCATTACCGCTGCACCCCCGGAGCTTCCGCCGTACGGTATGCCTGCACAGGTTGCTGGCGTTCGACTGCGTTCAGCATTTCCAGCGCGAAGTCATCGCCCCGGGCAGCGAGTTCTCGAATCGATCCGCCGATCAAGTTGTAGGCAATGACTGCGGGAATCGCGGCTGCCAATCCGGCAGCCGTGGTGATCAGAGCTTCGGAGATTCCAGGCGCTACCGCGCGCAGAGTTGCCGCCCCGGCCGTGCCCAGGCCGTGAAAGGCGTCGATAATGCCCCAGACCGTCCCAAACAGGCCGACGAACGGCGTGACCGCCCCGGTAATGGCCAGCCAGGGCAGGTTGCGCTCGAAGCGGGTCAGTTCTTCCGAGTTCGCAATCTGCATGGCACGTTGAATGGCCTGCGGGTTCCTCACCGTCCCGGTAGTAACCGCACCCTGACGGCGATATTCTTCAAATCCGCCTTCGAACACTCCTACCAACGGGCTGGGCCGGAACTGTTCGGCCACGGCGCCCACGTCTTGCAACCGCTGTGCCTTGCGGAAGGCGCGCACAAAACGGCCGCTTTGCACCCGCGCCCGGCGCAGCACGCTCCACTTGGACAGAATAATCGCCCAGGAAATCAAACTGAATATGAGGAGAAGAAGCAAAACCGACTTGGCGACCGGGCCGGTTTCGCCCACCAAGTCAATAATTTCGCCGCCCACCACTGCTGCCAGCAAGGTGTACAGATTCATTGGTTTTTAGGAGTATTCCTGTTTCGATTATAGACCATGGTTGCAGGCCAGATTCCGGGTGAATCCCATCCATTAACCCCCGCGGCTGTGCAAAAACCCAGGTGGCTCGCGACACATCCAAGACCTGAACAAGGTGTCGCCCGCGTCCGAAAAGGAGAGAGAGACAGCGCAAAGCCAGCTAAGAGGCCAACCGACAACCGAGAACTCAAGAACTAAGAACTGACGATGAAAAACCACGACCTCGCGCCGTGGTTTTGTTCTTGCAGAGAAGCTCCGGACGATCACTATCTGAATTACCTCGGAGGAGCGGTCTGGATCGAGTTGTCGTCGAGCGCAGTTGGTTCGGCTAGAATTGCGCCCATGAAAAGAAGAACATTGTTGCAATCGATTCCCGCGCTGGCGCTGCTGGGTAAAACAGCGTCTGCCGATCTGCGGCAGGACTGGGCAGAAATCAGCCCTCGGTCTACGAACTACGGGTTTATCACACCTATGAGGGCAAGCTTGATGATCTGCTCACCCGTTTTCGCGAACACACCATGCGCCTGTTCGAGAAACACGGAATGAAAAACATCGCCTACTGGACGCCCACCGATGATCCTCTCAAAGGCAAGACTCTGATTTATGTAATTGCGCACCCCAGTCGTGAGGCTGCCGTGGCAAACTGGAAAGCCTTTGGCGACGACCCGGAATGGCAAAGCGTGCGCGACAAGTCGGAGGCCAACGGAAAGCTGGTGGAGAAAGTTGATTCCACGTTTATGGTGCTGACCGA
Source organism: Terriglobia bacterium (assembly GCA_963801545.1). Lineage (GTDB taxonomy): Bacteria > Acidobacteriota > Terriglobia > Terriglobales > Acidobacteriaceae > JAIQFF01. Next base: position 136,935 of record CAWDFF010000015.1, read on the forward strand.
TTTTTCGCCGGCGGTGTGAGCCTTAGAAGTCCAACTTGCGGAACCCTTACGTCGACATGTAGCGGTAGGTTTCGGTTTCGGCTCCCATTTTTTTCGTTTTGGACAAGGCCCGGCAAAGGTGGTATTCATGACTGAGAATTCGTCTTCTCAGTTTGGATACGGGCTCACTTCTCGGCGGGGAAATAGAGCCTCCTGATTCTTGAACGAGGGGTCAGTCCTCACTACAAGACGCCAGTCGCGAATTCGTCCCGGAGAAGGGGGGAATAGGCCATGCGACTTTTGATCCCTTTGGCCGTCCTGAGTCTTATCTTCACCTCTGCCCCATCTGCTTCCCGTCCGACCGAAGCACCTACTGGTTTCGACAACAAGAGCAACGGCCTCACCGACGATGCGACTCATGAGTCCGATCAAATAAGATTCGAGGAAGTCGAACTGGTGAGCGATGGCCTGGGACCACTCTATAATGCGCAGTCCTGCCGCGAATGCCACCAGAGTCCGGTTTCAGGGGCCGCCTCCCAGGTCGCGGAATTACGCGTCGGCCATCTGGGGCCAGACGGGCATTTCCGCACTCCGGAAATCCCGATTGCTCACGGCACCGAAGTGATCTCTGGCCGGTCTCTGGTGAACGATCGTGCCATTTGTCCCAATGCTGCCTTTCCTGACAAGGAGATTCAAGAGCGAGTTCCCGAGACAGAGAACATCCGGGCGTTTCGCCTTTCTCTGAGTCTGTTGGGAGATGGCTTCGTGGAGGCGGTTGCCGATCAAACCCTCATCGATCTCGCCATGCAACAGTGCAAATCTTCGCATCGGAAAATCTGCGGACAAGTGCTCCAGGTTCCTATCGTGGAAGCGCCTGGACAGATGAGCGTGGGCAGGTTCGGTTGGAAAGACCAGCACGCGAGCCTGCTATCGTTTGCCGGCGACGCTTACCTCAATGAAATGGGCATCACGAACCGTTTGCAACCGGATGAGACAACCAATCTTTGCAACGCTCACTCCGAGCCGAATGACACACCAGGCCCCGACGGACTCTCCGACATTGACCACTTCGCCCGGTTTGTTCGAGCCACGAAAGCGCCGGGGCGCGATTCCCAGCTTGCGAGCGGCGCAGCGGCAAAGAAGGGCGAAGGCCTATTTGACAAGATTGGTTGCGCGACCTGTCACGTCGAAACATTGACTACGGCTCCCGCTGGGACGAAGATCAACGGCGGAACGTTTACGATTCCACCCGCGCTCGGCTCAGTCACATTTCATCCGTGGGGCGATTTCCTGATGCATGACGTCGGTACGGGCGACGGAATCCTGCAGGCCAGCCGCGAACATTACGGAAAAAGAGTCTTTCAGATGATGTCGGACTATCTTTCGAAACAGGACTTCGAGAGTAGTCGGAACAAAATTCGCACTGCTCCTTTGTGGGGAGTCCGCTTGCGACCGCGATTGATGCACGATGGCGAATCTCTGACCCTTCGCGACGCCATCATGCGGCACCGCGGTGAGGCAACCCACGTAAGTCAGAAATTCGAAAAGCTGAAGGGCGAGGAGCAGGAAGCCGTCATCGAGTTCTTGAAATCGCTATAAAATCCCAGCCGATCATAGGTGCGGTGTTTGGCGGTAAGAATTCAAATGGAGAAAAGAAAGATGCTCAAGAAGCAAATAGGGCAGATCGTAGGCGTGCTTCTAGTATTGGCTTCCTGCACCGCGGTATACGCCCAGGGAGGCCGCACGGTGTATCTCGGAAATGCCCATGTGGATGGTTCCAGGGATCGTGACAGTATTAAGGTGGGAAGCTCGAGCGGAGCTTTTCGGGCGATACAGTTGCGGGTCAGCGGCGGCGCAATAAATTTTGATCGGGTGGTGGTACGTTACGGAAATGGGACCTCAGATGAGGTTCGGATACGCAGTCGCATTCCCGATGGTGGTAAGACGCGCATCATCGACCTGCCCGGTGCCCGGCGAATTATTCAGAGCGTTGACCTGTGGTACAGCAAGGACAGGTGGACAAGACGGCCCAAGGTGAGTCTGTACGGGGTTCGCTGACGAGGGTGGAGCGCACTAAAGGCCCGCCGAGCGAGCGAGGACGCTCGTCCCTCCATCGAACAGTCCTGCTTTAAGAGGCCGCCCGTCGCTCGTGGGTGGGTTCGTGCTATGCTGCGCTCAAGTCCCCAGCTTAATTCTGTGTTCCAGATTCTGCGTCCCAGGATGGCCGGTGCTCGTCGAACTGCGGCTTGAAAATTACGCGGTTGTAGACAACCTGGCGGTAGAGTTTGCGCCTGGCCTGAATCTGCTGACCGGCGAAACCGGCGCGGGAAAATCTATCCTGATTGATGCTTTGGCGCTTCTGCTCGGCGACAAGGCATCCGCGGACGTGATTCGCTCCGGCGCTGACAAGGCCACTATCTCCGCCGTCTTCGAAGTGGAAGGCGGGGCGGAAGAGACCGTCGCTGAAATTCTCGAAAATAACGGGATTGATATCGCCCAGGAAGATGATTCTGTAATCTTGCGCCGCGAGATTGCAACCGGCGGAAAAGGCCGGGTGTTCGTCAACAATCAGCCCGCCACGGTTGCGGTCTTGCGCCAGCTGGCGCCCTATCTGGCGACCATTCACGCCCAGAACGAATCTTTGCTTTCGTTCGACGCCGGCACCCGGCTTCGACTGCTTGACACTTTCGCCAATACTCAGATCGAGGCGGTCGCGAAGGCGTTTTCCAGGTGGAAGGATATTCACGCTCGCATCGAAGAACTCCAGCGCGATGAGCAGGACCGCTTGCGCCTGCTCGACTTGTGGACCTTTCAGGCACGGGAAATCGAAGCCGCCAGACTGCAGCCCGGGGAAGACGAGCGCCTGGAGACGGAAAAGCGCGTCCTGGCCAATGCAGAGAAGATCCACAGCGCCGCGATGAACGCTTTCGACCTGCTTTATGAAGGCGAGGCTTCGACTTCAGCGTCGCTGCGTACGGCGCAGAAGCATATCGAAGAGCTGGCCCGCTACGAGCCTAAGTTTCAGGAAACCATGGCCACCCTCGAAACGGCTCGCATCAGCGTGGAAGACGTCGGGGCGAGTCTGCGCGACTACGCGGGCGGCATCGAGGCTTCGCCTGAACATCTGGCGGAAGTCGAAGACCGGCTCGCGGCCATCGACCGGCTCAAGCGCAAATATGGGCCAACGCTCGACGACGTGATGAACCATGGCGCGGACGTCAGCCGCAAACTTTCGGAGATGGAGAACAAGGACGAGATTCTTCGCCAGCTTCGCACCTCTCTGGCGCAGGCGGCAGACGAATACCTAGAAGCGGCGCGAGCCATTTCAAAGAAACGCTATGAAGCTGCGCGAAAGCTGGAAAAGCTGGTTGAGATGGAAATCAACGATCTGGCCATGAAGTCCAATTTTCGAATTGAGGTTAGCGGCACTGACGAAGAAGGGAATTGGAAGGCGGCAGGCTTCGACCAGGTGGCGTACATGATTTCCACCAATCCCGGCGAGCCGTTGCGACAGTTGGAACACATCGCTTCGGGCGGAGAACTATCCCGCGTCATGCTGGCGCTCAAGGCAAGTGTGGAAGCGGCCTCGAGCAAGAAGCGGAATTCCGGAGCGCAGCGCACCCTGGTTTTCGACGAAATCGATACTGGCATCGGTGGACGGGCGGCGGAGGCGGTGGGGAAGAAGCTCAAGGGGCTGTCGCGGTCGAACCAGGTGTTGTGCGTGACCCACTTGCCCCAGATCGCGACTTTCGCCGACCATCACTATGTGATCGAGAAGAAGGCTGTGGCTGGCCGCACCCGGACCAGCGTCCATCTCATTACCGGCGACGAGCGCACCGAGGAAGTTGCCCGGATGCTGAGCGGCGCAAAGCTGACCGAAACCTCGCGCAAGCACGCCGAGCAGATGTTGAAGACGAACGCATGATCGCCAGCGAGTGTTAGACCTGACCGAATGAAATACACCGTATAAGAGGCTGGCAAGAGGCTTTCCCGATTTCTCAAGGAAGCCTGTGCTGGCGAGGAAGTCGTGATATCGGGAGACAAGGAACTCTCGGTTAGGCTGGTGCCCGTCAAACACCGTGAAACCGGTTCCTGGGCGAAGAAGGATCGGATTCCTGGAGCCCTTAAGGGCAAGTTCTGCTACACCCCAGACGCATTTGATCCCCTTACGGAGCAAGAGCTGTCAGGCCTGGGATTCGAATAGCCAAGCTGATTTCCATTCGCCGCCAAATTATCCCCAATCGCTGCTAATCCTAAGCCTTTCTATGGCTTACGTTGACCAACTGGGTACTTGTCCGATACTCTAGTTGTCAACTACCCATAGGGGACGTGTACCCTAAGAAGGCAGAATATGGCGGCACATCAGAACGCAGACCGGGACGAAAAAACACTACTTTTGCTCAAGCCCCGTGGCTTTTGCGCAGGCGTAGTGCGCGCCATAGACATTGTCCGCATCGCGCTCGAGGCTTTTGGGCCTCCTATCTACGTGCGTAAGGAAATTGTCCACAACCGCTTTGTGGTCGAAGAACTGCAAGGCAAGGGGGCCATTTTCGTCGACAGCGTGGAAGAAGTCCCAAATGGGGAGCGGGTAATTTACAGCGCCCACGGAGTCTCGCCCGAGGTGCGCGAGGCCAGTGAACAGCGCGGGCTGCGCGTGATTGACGCCACCTGCCCGTTGGTCACAAAAGTCCACGTAGAAGCGGTGAAGTTCGCCAAAGAAGGCTATTCGCTGATGCTCATCGGCCATCGCGATCACGATGAAGTGATTGGGACGCTCGGCGAAGCGCCTATCGTGACTCAGGTGGTGGGCTCGCCCGAGGAAGTGGCTTCGCTGACGGTAGCAGACCCCAGCCGCGTGGCTTATCTGACCCAGACCACCCTGAGTCTGGATGAGACCAAGGACATCATTGCCGCCTTGCGGAAGCGTTTCCCAAACATCAAGGGCCCGGCGGCGCAGGATATCTGCTATGCCACTGAGAACCGCCAGGTGGCAGTGAAACACGTGGCTTCGGACGCCGAACTTTTGCTGGTGGTTGGCTCCGATAACAGCTCCAATTCCAATCGTTTAGTGGAAGTAGCGCGCAATTTGGGCACGGACTCGCATCTAATCGACAGCTACCGCAACATCCAGCCGGGGTGGCTGGAAGGCGTAAAGACGATTGCGCTGACGGCGGGTGCCTCGGCTCCGGAATGTCTGGTTGAGGAAGTTGTGAAGTTCCTGGGTACAGAAGGCTTTACCAATGTGCAGGAAGTTGAGGTCATGCCCGAGAACGTGCGGTTTGGCCTGCCGCCGGAAATCGTGGAAGCCATCGCGAGTGCTCCGGCCGCGGCGGAGTAATTAAGCTCATATGGACGACGCATCCTCCCCCTTTTCCACTGCTCCATCTTTTGGTGCCCCACCATTCGGGGTCCCGTCTGCCTTGCCGCAGATGCGTTTCGGGAAAATTGATGATCTAACCAGCCGGGTGGCCGCGGCCATTGATGGCGCGCGCAACTGCCTGTTTTCCGAGCAGCATGAAGAAGGCTACTGGTGTGGTGAGCTGGAAGCCGACGCCACGCTCGAAGCCGACTACATCATCCTGCACGTTCTTCTGGGAACGGGTAATCCCGAGCGCATGGCCAAGGCGGCGCTCTACATCCTGAAACATCAGAATGAGGATGGTGGCTGGAGCATTTATGCCAACGGGCCGTCGAATATCAGCGCCTCGGTCAAATGCTATTTCGGGCTGAAGCTGGCGGGTTATGCCGCCGACCAGCCGGAGCTGGTGCGTGCCCGCAAGAAAATTCTGGAGATGGGCGGGGTCACCGAGGTCAACACCTTTACCAAGATTTACCTGTGCTTTTTCGGGCAGTACGATTACGACGCGGTGCCGGCCATTCCGCCAGAAATCGTCCTGTTTCCCAAGTGGTTCTGGTTCAACATCTACGAGATTTCGTCCTGGTCGCGGGCCATCCTGGTGCCGTTGTCGATTTGCTATGCCAAAAAGCCGTTTAAGAAAATTCCCGACGAACTGGGCGTGGAAGAGTTGTTCGTCGGTGGGCGCGACAAGTCCCGCATGCATTTGCGGTGGGACAAGAATCTGCTCTCCTGGCGTAACTTCTTTCTGTCACTCGACCGCCTGACGCATTGGTTTGAGCGGGTGCATATCCGCCCGCTTCGTTCCATCGCGCTGAAAGTAGCCGAGAAGTGGATGCTGAAGCGCTTCGAGATGAGCGATGGTCTGGGCGCAATCTTTCCTTCCATGATGAATTCCATCATCGCTCTGCGCTGCCTGGGGTATTCGGTGGACGATCCGCAGGTGATTCGCGCCATGGATGAGTTCGAGAAGCTCGGGATCGAAGAAAAAGACACGTTCCGCATGCAACCCTGCAAATCTCCGGTGTGGGATACGGCCTATGCCTTGTTCGCGCTGGGAGAAAGCGGAGTTCCGGCCGGCGATTCGCGGATGGTCAAGTGCGCCGACTGGATTCTGCAGAAGCAGGTGCGGATTGCCGGCGACTGGAAAGTGAAGAACAAAGCAGGCCAGCCCGGCGGCTGGTATTTCGAATTCAACAACGAGTTTTATCCTGACGTGGACGACAGCGCCATGGTTTGCCTTGGGCTGACCCACGTGGAGCATCCCAACGGACGTTACCAGCGCGAGTCGGTGCAGCGCGCCATCGACTGGATTCTTTCCATGCAGTGCCGCAACGGCGGCTGGGCCTCGTTCGACAAGAACAACGACCGCATGGTGTTCCAGTACGTCCCCTTTGCCGACCACAACGCCATGCTGGACCCCGCGACGGTTGACATCACGGGCCGCATCCTGGAAATGCTAGCAGCTTACGGGTACGACAAGAGCCATCCTGCGGTGAAGAAAGCGATCCGGTTCATCCGCGATCGGCAGGAGCCGGACGGTTCCTGGTTTGGCCGCTGGGGCGTCAACTATATCTACGGCACCATGCAGGTGCTGCGCGGGCTGGAAGCCATGGGAATTGACCATCACGAGCCCTACGTGCAGCAAGCCGCGGAATGGATCCGCATGGTGCAGAACCCCGACGGCGGATGGGGAGAGACCTGCGACTCGTACGACGATCCCAACACCAAGGGAGTGGGGCCGAGCACTCCGTCGCAGACGGCATGGGCAATCCTGGGATTGCTGGCGGCGAACGACACTCGCAGCGACTGCGTGGTCCGAGGCATCGCCTACCTTCTACGCTCGCAGAAAAAAGACGGCTCGTGGGACGAGCCTAATTTCACCGGAACCGGCTTCCCGCGCGTGTTCTACCTGATGTATCACATGTATCGGCAGTATTTCCCGCTGATCGCGCTGACCACGTACAAGAAGGTCATGGCGGAGAGAAGCAGCAGTTAGCGGTCAGCATTCAGCCGGGCGCGGGCTTTTGCGGGTTTCGAGGAAACCAGCAAACGGTGCGGCGGCTGAATGCTGAGTGCTGAATGCTAACTTTCGTCACCGGCGCGACGGGATTCGTAGGCAGCCACGTGGCCCGCATCCTGGCCGAGCACGGCGCCGATCTGCGATTGCTGGTCCGTCCGAGCAGCGATCTTCGTAATATTCAGGACCTTAACGCAGAGCGGGTGACCGGGGACCTGCGCGACGCCGCGTCGCTAAAAAAGGGAATTACCGGGTGTGACGTGGTGTTTCACGTCGCCGCCGACTACCGATTGTGGGTTCGCGATCCGGACGAGATGTACCGCTCGAATGTTGAAGGCACGCGAGCGATCCTGCAGGCCGCACGCCAAAGCGGAGTGCGCCGGGTGGTTTATACGTCCAGCGTCGCGACCATGGGATTCACTTCGAACGGGCATCTGGCGGATGAGAATTCCCCGGTCTCCCTGGACAGCATGATCGGGCCTTACAAACGGTCGAAGTTCATGGCGGAAGAGATCGCGATCGAAGCCGGCAGATCCGGGATGGATGTTGTGGTGGTGAATCCTACGACTCCGGTAGGCGAACGCGATATCAAGCCAACGCCGACCGGGCGGATCGTGGTGGACTTTCTGAAGAAAAAGTTTCCCGCCTACGTGGATACGGGATTGAACCTGGTAGACGTGACTGAATGCGCTCGCGGTCACGTGATGGCGCTGGAGCGTGGAAAAAGCGGCGAGCGCTACATTCTGGGCGGAGAGAATCTCACGCTGAAGCAGATACTGGACAAACTTGCAGCCATAACCGGGCTGCCATCGCCGAGAGTTCGAGTTCCGTATGTCGTTGCTCTCGCCACCGGGGTAGTGGATCAGGTGGTCACGGGCTATCTTCGTGGCCGCGAACCGCGCGCGACGATTGATGCGGTGCGTATGGGACGGAAGAAGATGTTTGTATCGTCGTCCAAAGCGGAGCGGGATCTGGGATGGAAGTCGGTCCCGGTGGACGCTGCACTGCGGCGGGCAGTGGGGTGGTTCCAGGCGAACGGATACGCTTGAAAGAACAGCAAACCCCAGCGGCCAGAGCCGCACTTTCTACGACGATGGATGGCACGACTGGAAGTCGTGCCCTTCCGTGAGCTACGCCATGGGAGTTTTTTCCGTAGCGACTGTGTGGGACCGGGTTGGAGCCTGCCCTGAGCGAAGTCGAAGGCACCCGGTCAGGCCGAGCACCGGGTCGGACGTCACAGCCGGTTTAAGGGGTCGACAAGAGTGATTGCTCCAGCTATAGCGAAGAGGATAAGCCCGATGCTGGCGGTTGCTGACATGAACGAAACCATCGCGTTTTACCAGGAGGTGCTTGGGTTCGCGCCGACGATGAGGTCGCCCGAGTATTCAATTGTGGCGCGTGATGGCCAGACCATTCACTTCATGAAGGCCGCGTCCGAGGATGTCATGAAGTGTGTAAGAGGACACACCGAGATATACATCGAGGTTTCTGGCATTCATGTTCTGTGGGAGCATGTGAAAACGTTCAAGGACCGCTACAAAATCAGAGATTTATTTGACCGGGAGTATGGGATGACCGAGTTTCACATCGGAGATCCCAACGAGTGCCTGGTATTTGTCGGAGAGCCGACGTCCAAGTGACACCGGAGTCGACAGGAATTGACCTTGCCTGACACCAAAGTCGCGATCGTTGCCGCCCTGGAACGGGAAGTGCGCCCGCTGATTAAGCGCTGGCAGCCCGTGGATCGCGAACATGATGGCCGAAAGTACAGATTCTTCGAGCACGGTCAAACTGTGCTGGTATGCGGCGGCATCGGCGCCGATGCCGCCCGAAGGGCCACCGAGGCCGTGATCGTGCTTTACCATCCCACGCAGGTCGTATCCGCAGGATTTGCCGGCGCTCTGAATTCGACCCTGAAAGTAGGCCATGTCTTCACTCCGGCGCGGGTAGTCGACGCGCGGGATGCGAGCAGCAGCGAGACTCACATGGGGCAGGGGGTGTTGGTGAGTTTCGCTGAGATCGCCAGCCCCGAGCAGAAGGCAAAGTTAGGCTACGCTTTCGGCGCACAAGCGGTCGATATGGAAGCGGCGGCGGTGGCCCGCGGCGCGCATGCCCGGGGCGTCCGGTTCATGGCAGTGAAAGCTATTTCGGACGAGAGTGACTTTGTCTTGCCGCAGATGAATCGGTTCATACTTCCCGACGGTAAATTTCGCACGGCGAGGTTCGCCCTTGCGATGGCGATTCGGCCCTGGATGTGGGCGAGAACCGTCCGCTTGGCGCGGAACTCTTCCCGGGCGTCGCGCGCACTCTGTGACTGGCTGGAACGATACTGTGGATCGGGGCTCAGCGATAAGGCATCTGATCTACAACCCGTAGCCGGCGGGCAAGTGTGATGCGACCGCCGATGGGAACGTTAATACGAGCGTTAATAAGAACTATGACATATTCGGTCCTGGTCCCGTTGCTGTTCAGCGTTCAGTCGTGGGCCCAGGCTGAGCTGAAACCGGTCTACGTAGAGAGCTTCAGAAAAGGGCCGACGCAGGTCTCGGAGTACACGGTTGTGGCAAAGTTGGACACCCAAAATCCTTACTACAACGCGACCATCAAGGATCTCGATGGCAACGACCGTTACCAGCTTAGCCTCGAGCCACACCGCGTGGGCTCAGGCGATGACAAGATTGTTTCCTGGCGGGTGCAGCTGATCGATCCGCGCCGGCGTTATCTGGGAAACTATCTGGTTGCCACCAAGCCGCCGGAACCGCTGACCGATCTGGCCCAGGATCGCGCCTGGTGGCTGGATCCGAGTCCCTATGCGGCCGTCCCTCTGTTAGCCAGGCGCGTGTTCAAGGTGGAAAGCTTCTATTGCATCATCCAGGTGGAGGACTATCACAAGTTGAGTCCGGAAAGCCGGTTGCTGGATTCCATGAATGTGGAAGTGCAGTTGACCCGGACCGATCCGGGGCACAACTGAAGGCAAAGCGATCCATGGCTAAACCAGGATTATTCGCAGTTGAGGAAAACACGGGCAGCATTCCCGCCACCATGCAGGCCGCCGTGTATCGCGGCGTAAACGATGTACGTCTGGAGACCGTACCGGTGCCGAAGATTGGCGCGGGCGAGTTGCTGGTACGGGTGCACAGCTGCGGGGTTTGCGGCACTGACCTGAAGAAGATCGCCACCGGTTCGCATTCCGCGCCGCGCATTTTTGGCCACGAGACCTCGGGCGTGGTTGCGGCGGTAGGCGCGGGAGTCCGCGACTTTCAGCCAGGAGACCGGGTAGTCGTCTTTCATCATGTCCCCTGCGGCGACTGTTTCTATTGTCGGAACAAAACCTTTGCGCAATGTGAAACGTACAAGAAAGTAGGATGCACGGCGGGGTTTGAGCCCTCGGGCGGAGGGTTCGCGGAATATGTGCGGGTGATGGATTGGATTGTACGGAAGGGTACGGTGCGCATTCCCGAGAATGTTTCGTTTGAGCAGGCCTGTTTCCTGGAGCCGGTCAATACCTGCATGAAGGGCATTGAAAGACTGGCTCTGAGGGCTGGAGAGACGGTTCTAGTGATAGGTCAGGGACCTATCGGTATCATATTGAGTGTGCTGGCAAAAAGAGCGTTGGCTGCAGACGCAGGCGGGAGCACCGCATCCGGTTTCCGCCCGACTGAGAATGCTCGCGCCCACGGCCAACATGCGGACAGGTCCATTGTAGTAACTTCCGATTTGTATCCCCAGAGGCTTACAATAAGTACAAGCTTCGGCTTGGGGAACACTATCGACGCTTCGCGCTCCGACGTTGTAAAGGCGGTGCGCGAGCGGACAGAAGGTCGTGGCGCCGATGCCGCTATTTTGGCAGTCGGGGGCAACGGCCTGATCCGGATCGCCATGGACGCAGTCCGTCCAGGAGGCCGGGTTTTGTTGTTCGCACAGACTGTACGGGGTGAAACCACGATTGACCCCGCGGCGGTTTGCGTGGACGAGAAGACGTTGTTGGGGTCATATAGCGCCTCCGTAGAACTGCAGGAGGATTCAGTGCGGTTTGTAATGGACCGCGAAATGGATCTGGAACGGTTGATCAGTCACCGCTTCTCTTTGTCCTGCAGCGTGGAGGCTCTGAATTTGGCCGCCCATCCCCAACCCGATTCGATGAAAATAGTGATTCAGCCGGGCGGCTCGTGGGAAGGAAGTCGAGCGTGAACGGTAAGATGACAGCAGCTGTCCTCTATGGCAAAGAGGACGTAAAGATAGAAAAAGTACCAATTCCCCGGGTGGGTGATGGGGAAGTGCTGGTCAAAGTGCAGGTCGCGCTGACCTGCGGGACCGACCTCAAGGTGTACCAGCGTGGCTACCACGCCCGCATGATTGTGCCGCCGGCGCTGTTTGGGCACGAACTGGCCGGCGTGATCGAAGAAGTCGGGCACGGCGTGCGCGGCTTCAAGAAGGGCATGCGGGTGGTGGCGCTGAATTCGGCGCCCTGCCAGATGTGCTTCTACTGCTCCAAACATCAGGAAAATCTCTGTGAAGACCTGTTGTTTAACAACGGAGCCTATGCCGAGTACATCCGCATTCCACGCCGCATCGTAGAAACCAACATGCTGGCGGTTCCGGCCGACGTCACTTACGAAGAAGCGGCCATGGTTGAGCCGCTGGCATGCGTTTTGCGCGGGCTGCATGAAACCCGGGTCGAGATTGGCGACACCGTGACCGTAATCGGCGGCGGGCCTATCGGCCTTATGTTTGTGCAGGTGGCCAAGGCTACGGGCTGTAATGTGGTTTCCGTGGTGAAGCGCGATTCACAAGTGGCAGCCGCTAAACGGATGGGCGCGCACGAGGTGGTGCAGATCACCAAGGTGAAGGATCCGGTCGAGGCCGTGCGCATGATTTCGCCGGAAAAGCGCGGGAGCGATGTGGTGATTGAGGCCGTTGGACGCCCCGAGGCGTGGGAGTGGGCCATCGACATGGTGCGCAAGGGTGGTACCGTCAACTTCTTCGGCGGATGCGCCAGCGGCACCAAGGTTCAACTTGACACCAACCGGCTGCATTATTCGGAAGTCACGCTGAAGGCCACGTTCCACCACACCCCGGAGACGGTCCGCAAGGCCTTCGCGCTGATCGCCGAAAAGAAAATTCGCTCCACCGACTACATCACCGGAGAGGCGCCTCTTTCCCGGCTGCAGCAGGTGCTCCGCCACATGCTGAATCGCAACGGCGATATCAAGACGGCCATCATTCCCGGTCACTGAGGCGGCGTTCCCGGAGGACGTTCTCACCGGGCGTTCTCGGGATACCGAGGAGACGGAACTGACTATGTCATCCATTGCCAGCAACGACTCCCGGATCGCGTCCATTCCCGCTCCCCTGGCGGGCTGGAGCCGGTTGCCCGCGGAGTACGCGATTCCCGAGCAGGCCCCTTCAGAGGCCGAGGCGCGGGAATATTGCCGCCGGCTGGCCCGCAGTCACTACGAAAATTTCTCGGTAGCGTCCTGGTTCTTGCCGGAGCGGCTGCGCCAGCACTTCTTTAATGTTTACGCCTACTGCCGGATTTCGGACGATCTGGGGGACGAAGTCGGAGATCCCGAGGCCTCGCTCGAATTGCTCGACCAGTGGCAGGCGCAACTGGACGCCTGTTATGACGGCAGCCCGAGGCACCCGGTGTTTGTGGCTCTAGCTGAGACGGTCCGCAAGTTTGATATTCCGCGACAGCCGTTCATTGATTTGCTGACCGCGTTTCGTCAGGACCAAACCATCCATCGCTATGAAACCTTCGAGAGCTTGCTCGGGTATTGCCGCTACTCGGCGAATCCGGTCGGTCATCTCGTTCTTTACCTTTGCGGCTACCGCGACTCGCATCGTCAGGCTCTTTCCGACTACACATGCACTGCGCTGCAGTTGGCCAATTTCTGGCAGGACGTGAGCGTCGACTACGCCAAGGGGCGGATTTATCTTCCTCTTGAGGATTTGCGACAGCACAACGTAAGCGAGCAGGAGATTGCCGCCGACCGAAACACGCAGGCGTTCTGCGCATTGATGCGATTCGAAGTGGAACGGGCGCGCAACTGGTTCAGGCAAGGGTCACCACTGGCTGCGCAGGTCGATCACGAACTCGCGGTTGACATCGAGTTATTCAGCCGCGGCGGGCAGGAAATCCTGAACGCGATTGAGCGTCAGGGGTTTGCTGTGTTGGGGCGGCGTCCGGCCATCTCCAAGGCCCGCAAACTGGCGCTGGTGGCCCGGGCCGCGCTGGGGAAGCTCTTATGAGCGCGGCCGTGCAACAGATGCCCGCTCCGTTCTCTCCCACCCCTTCGCAAATTGCCGTGGCCTATTCGGTGTGCCGCCATATTACGCGCTCGGCCGCAAAAAATTTCTACTATGCATTTCTGGTGCTTCCTTCGGCCAAACGGCAGGCTCTTTGCGCGGTTTACGCCTTCATGCGGCGCTGCGATGACATCACCGACGACGTCAACCTTCCTCCCCATGAGAGACGCCAGAAACTCGAGGCCTGGCTGGAAGCCCTGCATCGCGTCCAATCTGGACAGTCGAGCGACGATCCGGTGCTGCTGGCGCTGAGCGATACCCAGCGTCGCTTCAAAATCCCGCCTGAACTGCTCGACCAGCTGGCTTATGGCACGGGCATGGACATTCCGGAGGATGGGTCACAGAATCCTTCCGGAGCGGAGGGGCTCCAGGTCCTTTATCACACGTTTGCCGATCTTCGCGTCTATTGCTACCGGGTGGCCTCGGTTGTGGGACTGGTGTGCATCCGGATATTCGGCTACCGGGATCCGGCGGCAGAACCGCTGGCAGAGAATCTGGGCCTGGCATTTCAACTGACCAACATCATCCGGGACATCAAGGAAGATGCCGGCATGGGGCGAATCTATCTTCCCGCCGAAGACCTTGAGCGGTTCAAGATTGCCGCGTCCGAGTTGCGCCAGAGCGCGATTCCCGAACGGTTGCGTTGGCTGCTGGCGGCGGAGGCGGACCGGGCCCGCGAATACTACACCGCCACCCGAGAGTTGATGCCGCTCATCGACGAAGACAGCCAGCCCGCGCTGTGGGTACTGGTGAGCATTTACCGCAGGCTGCTGGAAAAAATCGCGGAGCGCAAGTACGACGTCTTCGGTCCCAAGATCAGTCTCACCGTCCGCGAGAAAGTCTTCATTCTGGGAAAGGGTTTGCTGAAACGCCTGGCTTGATGACGGAGCGCTGGACACAATCTCCCAAAGTAGCAGTAGTAGGGGGCGGCCTGGCGGGGCTGGCCGCTGGTTGCGCCCTGGCTGAAAGCGGCTATCGGGTCGCGTTGTTCGAACGGCGCCCTTACCTAGGGGGCCGGGCATCGTCCTACCAGCATCCAGGTACTGGCGAGGTCGTGGACAATTGCCAGCACGTTCTGCTGGGCTGCTGCACCAACCTGATCGAGTTCTACCAGCGCATCGGAGCGCAAGACAAGATTCGCTGGTATGAGCGCCTGACTTTCCTCGAGCCCGGTGGTCGCGCCTCGGTAATCGAGCCTTCGGGGTTGCCGGCTCCGCTGCACACCGCACCTGCCTTCCTGCGCGCCGCCTGCCTGAATCTGCCGGACAAGATGGCGATTGCAGCAGGTCTGGCGGCCCTGACCCCGATCATGCCTCACGATACAGGCGAATCCTTCCTGCATTGGTTACGCCGCCATGGGCAGACGGAGCGCGCCATCGAGCGCTTTTGGAAGACCGTGCTGGTAAGCGCTCTGAACGAGCAGATGGACCTGATATCGGTCCCCTGCGCGGCACAGGTTGTGAGGGAATCTTTTCTGAAATCTCCGGCCGCCGGACGCATGGGTGTGCCTACGGTTCCGTTGACTGAGCTTTACAACGCCGCGGGAGAATATATCTCCGCCCGCGGCGGCGAGGTTCGGCTCCGCTCCAGCGTGGAGTCGTTCCATGCCGAGTTTGCTGGAGTAAAGCTGCTCCTGGACAGCGGTCAAGAGGCTTTTGATTTCGCCGTTCTGGCCGTCCCCTTTGACGTGTTGTCGCGCATGCTGCCTGACACCTCGGCGGCGGAGCCGCTGCGGCAAACCCTGGCGCGATTTGAGACCTCGCCGATTACCGGCATTCATCTGTGGTTCGATCGCCAGATCACGGAGCTGGAACACGCTGTATTGCTGGACCGCACCATCCAGTGGATGTTTCACAAGTCCAAGCTGCGCGAGGCGACTTCCTCCGGCGGATCCAATGGGCGGGCGGGACGCCTGCCCGACAGCCGGCGGGACGCCGGCGCCACTGAGAGCAACGGCAGCTATGTTGAGCTGGTTGTGAGTTCTTCCAAGACCCTGGTGGAGAAGTCCCGCAACGATATCATTGAGTTGGCTCTATCTGAGTTGCGCGAATTTTTCCCTGGGGCGCGTGATGCGAAACTGGTGAAGTCGACGGTGATCAAGGAAGTCCACGCGACCTATTCGCCTCGTCCCGGAATCGAAATTCATCGTCCCCAGCCGGAGACGGTGTGGCCGCGCATCTTCCTGGCTGGAGACTGGACGGCGACCGGTTGGCCCGCCACCATGGAAGGCGCCGTCCGCAGCGGCTATTCGGCCGCGCAGTGTGTCGCCCGGGTCGCGGGACGGCGCGACGCGGCATTCCTGGTGCCGGGCTTGCCGCCGTCTGGATTCATGCGGCTGTTCGGTTAACACAGCCATCTCCACATTGCTGCTGCGTTTTTTGATTTTGGGTGGAGCAGCGCTTTAGCGCTGCAATAAAGCTGGCGCAGTGCGTGCGGCTTCAGCCGTTGAAGTACCTCCGGGGGCTGAAGCCCGCCCGAAGACGGCAGCAATACGCAGGCCTGAAGGCCTGCTCCACCCTTTGGCAAGTGACTGTCATGCAAAGCGCTTCAAACTGAAGCACTACCCCCTGCTGCGAACGTTGCGCACGTCGCTGCTTACCATCTACAATCACAGTGACTCCGTAGAAGGCACCAGCCTGGATTCGAGCACGCTGCGTCCAGCATGCACTCGACCGTTGGCTCACAACATAGGCGGCGTAGCTCAGGTGGTTAGAGCGACGGTCTCATAATCCGTAGGTCAGTGGTTCGAGTCCACTCGCCGCCACCAGATCTGAGTAGTTGTGGTCTGGGCAAAATCGGAGTACAGTCGGGTTGTCTTACCACAACCTTCCGCCGCGCCCCGAATGGGTGACGGTCTCTTGTGACACAGATGTTTTTCCGTGAACAGGAGGCCGCCAATGGCCGACGAGAAGCACTCTTCCTCTCCGTCTCCGCAATTTCCATGGCAGCGTGAATATGACGCGGCTCTGCACGAAATGGACGCCGCACGCCTATTCAAGCGCGTCGAGGTGGCCGAGGCGGCGGTTTTGCTGCGTCTTGAAGCCATTAAGAAAAATTCTGACCATCATGCCGAACGCGACGCCATCGCCGACGCGTTGAATCAGCTTGAGCTTCTGAAAAAAAACCGATTGGGCTTTGATAAGGGGTAAGAAACCCTGCCCATTCGTTGTTGGGACACTCTTTCGCTCGGTTTAAAGCTATGGACCGTCGACCTTTTTGAGCGACGTTCGCCAACTCGGCCCCAACCGCGAACGCGACATTTCAGGGGTCTGCTGCGCTTGCGGTGCAACTTTGCTCGCGCGGCTCGACGAGGGCGAAAATGTCACGCCAACGCTCCTTCGGGCTAAACTTGAAAAAGTGTTTGAGCGCCACGTAGCCGAACGGCACCCGATGAGTGGGTGAGTCGGCCTCCTAAGTCGATCCGCGCTAAGATCCTGACGCTCCATCGGACATTACGCGTGACTTGCGTGTCGAATCCGGCGAATGTTTTCGAGCACTTCTGCGCTGTTTCGGCGGACTGGTCAATATTGACCATCTTATTGCCCGACAACGCGACATCATGGAGTGGTGAAAGCCACACGCAAGCAAGTACTGGCGGTTCGGTGTCCCACGTGTGGCGCCAAGCCAGGCGAGAACTGTGAGCTTAGCACGGGCCAGCCGCGAACCGAGCCGCACCGGGACCGGCGTCTTGAGGCCGCGGACAAGGTGGAAAGTTGAAGGGACTTTTCCGAAAATGGCATCATTGATACCATTAAGCCTTAAGCTATCCCCACCCTGTCGTTCGGGGCAAAAATCTAACAGGATGAAGGTTATTACCCCGTCGCGAAAAAATCACGGCTTTGAACCCAACACTTTTCTGGCGACGATTGGCAGCGGCAGAAAAACGATCGAGGTTCCGAGAAAGCACGTCATTTTCGCGCAAGGCGATGTGGCGGACGCGGTTTTCTACATCCAGGTGGGCAAAGTGAAGCTGACTGTCGTTTCCCAGGCCGGCAAGGAAGCGACCATTGGCATCCTCGGTGATGGCGATTTCTTTGGAGAAGGAGCGCTCGCAGGCCAGCCTCTTCGTATGGGATCGGCAGCCGCGATGACCGAGTGCAAGCTCATGCGGATCGAAAAACGGGCGATGATGGAAGCGCTTCATCGCGAACATGCCTTCTCCGATATGTTCGTGGCGTATCTGCTGGCGCGGAATATTCGCTACGAAGAAGATCTGGTCGATCAACTGTTCAATTCCAGCGAGAAGAGGCTGGCCCGCATTCTTCTTCTTGTGGCTCAGTTCGGCAAGGAAGGCGTGCCACAGACCGTGGTTCCCAGGATCAGTCAGGAGACCTTGGCGGAAATGGTCGGCACCACCCGCTCCCGGGTGAGCTTTTTCATGAACCGGTTCAGAAAAATGGGTTTCATCGACTATGCCGGTGGTGAAAAGGGCGGGCTCCAGGTTCACAGCTCACTGCTTAACGTTGTTCTGCACGACTGACTTCTGCACGACTCAGCCCTCTGGTATCGACAATCGATTCCGCGAATCATCCCACTTCTGGCAGTCCCGTCTTGAGTGATCTTCCACACTCCAGGCATAAGGCCTTGTATTTCGAGGTGATCCGGTGGCAGGACGGGCATACGGTGAGGGATCCGAAATCGCCCAGCTTCGGCCTCACTCTTCGGACGAGCGTTCTGTAAAGCTGAGCGACCGAGTCGAACAGTGCGAGAGGACGAGTGAGGAATTTGCGAAATCCGGGTTCCATTCTGGCCCCTCGTTCCTTCTCCGCGTGATTAGGAATTGCCGGCTGATCGAAACCGCCGGTCACTAAATAGTCCCACGCCGCCAGGGTTGGGACTGGTCAAAATTGACCAGATGTGTTCGCGCTGGTGTAAATTATCTGGCGAATGTTGAGTGTCTAAGCCGTGGATCCGCTTCCCATCTCTTCACAGTCTGATCGGAGCTGCAAACGATGAAAACAGTCAAGGGGCCGGCCATTTTCTTAGCGCAGTTCGCCGGGGACGCCGCTCCCTTTAACAATCTGGAGAATATTGCGCAATGGGCGAGCAGCCTGGGCTACAGAGGCGTTCAAATTCCATCCTGGGATGGACGGCTGTTCGACCTGAAGCGCGCCGCGGACAGCAAGACTTATTGCGATGAAGTGCTGGGTACGCTGGCGAAGCATGGGTTGCAGCTCACCGAGCTTTCGACACATCTTCAAGGACAGCTGGTCGCGGTGCACCCCGCTTATGATCTGATGTTCGACGGATTTGCCCCACCGGCGGTTCACGGAGACGGGCGGGCGCGGCAGGCATGGGCAGTTGAACAATTGCGGCTGGCGGCGAAAGCGTCTGCGAACCTGGGGCTGAAGGCGCATGCCACTTTTTCCGGAGCACTGGCGTGGCCGTATATCTATCCCTGGCCGCAGAGGCCGGCAGGACTTGTAGAGACCGCCTTCGCCGAGCTGTCCGCGCGCTGGCTGCCTATCTTGAACGCATTTGAGGATGCAGGAGTGGATTTATGTTTCGAAATCCATCCTGGAGAAGATCTGCACGATGGTGCGACTTTTGAGATGTTTCTGGATCAGGTCAAGAACCATTCCCGATGCAACCTGCTTTTCGATCCCAGCCACTTTGTGCTGCAGCAACTGGACTATCTGCAGTTCATTGATCTCTATCACAGCCGCATCAAGATGTTTCACGTGAAAGACGCGGAATTCCATCCTTCTGGACGGCAAGGTGTGTACGGCGGCTACCAGCCCTGGATCGAGCGAGCGGGACGATTCCGCTCGCTGGGCGACGGGCAGGTTGATTTCCGAGGCATTTTTTCCAAACTGACGCAATACGGATTCGAAGGCTGGGCGGTGCTGGAGTGGGAATGCTGTATAAAGAGTAGCGACCAGGGCGCGGCTGAGGGTGCTCCGTTCATCGCGCGTCACATTATTCAGGTGGCCGGTCGCGCATTCGATGACTTCGCTGGCTCGGGTGCGGATCAGGTGGCGAATCGCAGGATGCTGGGCGTGGGATAAGCTTTCAGCCGTCAGTAAGTTCAGTGGAAGCCGGGCGTCCCTGCCCGTCCTCCATTGATAGCTAGACGGTCGAGAGCTAAAGCTGGAGAGAACTCGGTGACAGCAGACACAAAACACAAGCTCGGCCGCCGCCTGCGACTAGGCATGGTGGGCGGCGGTCCCGGCGGGTTTATTGGGGCAGTGCATCGCATCGCGGCCCGGCTTGACGATCGTTTTGAGCTGGTCGCGGCCGCTTTGTCTTCGAATGCGGAGCGAGGCCGGGCGGCTGCACTGGATCTCTACATCGCGCCGGATCGAGCCTACGGCAGTTTTGCTGAAATGGCGGCGGCGGAGGCATCCCGCAAGGATCGGATTGATGTCGTTTCTATCGTCACTCCGAACCATCTGCACTATCCGGCGGCGAAGGCGTTTCTCGACGCTGGCTTTCACGTAATCTGCGACAAGCCGCTCACCACCACTCTCGAGGACGCTCTCGATTTGGCAGCAACCGTACGCCGTACCGGCCTTTTGTTCGCAGTCACCCACAACTACACCGGTCATCCCATGGTGCGACAGGCGCGCGAGATGGTGGCCAATGGCGAACTGGGTCCGATTCGCGTGGTACAGGTGGAATATGCGCAGGACTGGCTTTCCACGCCCCTGGAGAAGACCGGGCAGAAGCAGGCGTCTGTGGCGCACCGATCCGGCGCTGAGTGGGCCGGGCGGTTCCCTGGGCGACATTGGAACTCATGCTTACAATCTGGCGTGTTTTGTCAGCGGCCTGACGTGCCAGGAGCTGGCTGCCGAGCTTACGAGCTTCGTGCCCGGCCGCCGGGTCGACGACAACGTGCAAATCATGTTGCGCTTTGCGGAGGGCGCTCGCGGTCTTCTGTGGGCCAGCCAGGTGGCTCCCGGGAACCAGAATAATCTTCGGCTGCGCATCTTCGGAGAAAAGGCTGGGAATCGAGTGGCGACAGGAAGATCCGAACGGCCTGTGGTTCGCCGCCCTGGGGAAGGCGCCCAGCCTGATCTTACCGGGCGGGGCCGGCTGCGAGTCCAGTGGCGGCACATGCCAGCCGGGTGCCGTCAGGCCATCCGGAAGGATACCTCGAGGCTTTTGCCCAACTATACGCAGACATGGCGGAACAGATCAGCGCGCGAATTGAAGGGCGTCCGGCCGACCCGTCGTCCTTGCTCGTGCCTACCGTTGATGATGGCGTAGCGGGCATGCGCTTTATTTCCGCCGTGGTCGATTCGTCGCGGCGCAACGCGGCCTGGACCGGGATGGGCCATTGAGTAATTGGGGAATTTAGTAATTGGGAAATTGAGGAATTGTGTAATTGAAAAGGCCAGGCGCCTTCAATTCCCCGATTACCCAATTTCCCAATTACTCAATTCCTTCCCTCCCCCAATTACCAAAGTCCCATCTCTGGGCAAAAAGCCGCGCTCACAGAGGGCGGGGCTCGCTTACAATAGCCGTGATGCAAACTAGCGGACAAACCGGAACCAGGATGGTTCGGGACTGGAAGCAGTGGGAGGGCCGGGTGGTTAACAACACCTTCCCCTTGCGCCAATATCTGGGCGGTTCGGAGCACAGCGTGGTGTTCCTTACCGAGCGCCGCGGACGGGAACCGCAAAAAGTCGCCATCAAGCTCATCGCAGTGGATCCGGCGAACACCGCGATCCAGCTTGCACGCTGGGAGTTCGCCGCAAAGCTTTCTCATCCCCACCTGCTGCGCCTTTTTGAAACAGGAAGCTGCCAGCTCGATAGCGTGGTTCTGCTCTATGTAGTGATGGAGTATGCCGAAGAGAATCTGGCGCAGATTCTTCCCCAACGTTCGCTAACGCCTGAAGAAGTGCGCGACATGATGGCGCCGGCTTTGGACCTGCTGGCATATCTCCATGGGCATTCGCTGGTTCACGGCCGGTTGAAGCCGTCGAATATCCTGGCGGCACATGATCAGCTGAAACTCTCCAGCGACAGCCTGGTACGGGCTGGTGAGCCGATTCCGTCTGACGCGAAAGCCAGCCTTTACGACGCGCCCGAGATTGCGAATGGGACACTTTTGCCGGCATCGGACATCTGGTCGCTGGGCATGACGTTGATGGAAGCTCTGACCCAGCGCGTGCCTGCCTGCGAAGGGATGGCCGAACCGGTGCCGGAAACCGTACCCGCCCCGTTCATGGGAATTGCACATTGCTGCCTGCGCCGTGACCCGCAGCGCCGATGTACGGTAGCCGATATCGCCGGACGGCTGCGATCGAGCTCAGGCTCGTCGTTGTCACTGTCACCGTCGTCGTCCTCGGCGCAGAAGCCGTCGACCTTGAGGATACCTGCGGCATCCGCGAAGTGGCGCTACATCCTTCCGGTGGCCGGGGTAGGTCTGCTGGGGGCGGCATTGTTGATCGGCCCCAAGCTGCTTAATCGGCAGCCGGAGGCCCAGCCGACGTCTCCGGTGTCTTCTGTGTCACCGGTTACACCGCAGCTTTCTGCCGAACAATCGCCGGCACAGGTTCCCGAACAACCGCACGCCGCACCCAACGCCCAAGCCACGCCTGCGGCGGCTGAAACGAAACCCTCTCCGCAGAAGGCGGGTAAACGAAATCAAGCGGCCAGCGCGGTCACTCCGGCTCCCGCGGCTGCGCCATCGATTGCTACACCGACCGCTGAACGATCAGATGGACCTTCCGCTCAGGGCAAAGTGCTCCAGCAAGTTGCGCCGGAGGTATCCAAGTCGGCGAGAAACACCATCACCGGCACACTCCGAGTCACTGTGAAACTGGAAGTGGATTCCTCAGGGAATGTGGCGAGAGCGACTTTTATCACGGCCGGACCCAGCAAATACTTTTCTCGGCAGGCCATGCAAGCGGCGCAACAGTGGAAGTTTGCTCCGGCTCAGGTCAATGGTAAGGCGGCCCCCAGCACATGGATTCTGCACTTTGGCTTCAAGAGATCAGGCACTGAGGTCGTACCCCAGGAAGGAAAATCCTAGCCGGTTCTTGCCGGTAGCTTCCGTCATACTCGCAGTAACGTTACCTGTTCCCTCTGTCATGAATTCACAGAAAATTCACAAAGCTTTGATCTCCCATTAAGACCAGATTGCGACACTCATGAGTGTAAGCGTCTTTCAGGCTGAGGACGGAGCTTGGCGATGCGCAACCTCACAATTGTTTTCCATGATGCAGGTGGTGGACACCGCAATGCCGCCGGGGCGCTTAAGTCCATTCTTGAAGACCAGTGTTTTCCCTGGAATGTCCGGCTTACTGAACCTGCAGGAGTTGCTGCAGCCGATTGATTTCGTTCAAAAGGCCACCGGGCTGCGCATTCAGGATGGATACAACCTGCTGCTCCGCAAAGGTTGGACGCGGCTGACGCCGCAGTTGCTTGTGATCCTGCGGCGCACCATCCAGTTGCACCATGCGCGCATCGTCCGCATTCTAGAAAAGTACTGGTCGGAAAATCCCACCGATCTCGTGCTCTCCGTGATTCCCCATTTCAACCGTTGCCTGGCAGAGAGTATTCGAAAAGAGATGCCGCGCACGGCTTTTGTCACGCTGCTCACGGACTTGGCTGACTATCCGCCCAATTTCTGGATTGAGCATGAGTCCGAATTCATTATCTGTGGCAGCGACCGGGCGAAGCAGCAGGCCCTTTCCATGGGACATACCCGGGAGCGCATTTATCAGACTTCCGGCATGGTCCTGAAGCCGTCGTTCTACCGAAAGCCGGCCATCGATCGCCGGCAGGAGCGGATGCGACTTGGCCTGGAAGCCGACTTGCCGACGGGCATCGTCATGTTCGGAGGTCACGGCTCTGCATCGATGCTCGAGATCGCCAAGAGAATGGACCAGAGTCGAAACCAGGTTCAATTGATTTTTCTGTGCGGTCACAATGTTGAGCTGGCCGCGAAAATCACGAACCTGCGGCTTGCCAAACCTGCGCATATCGAGGGTTTCACCACTCACGTCGACTACTTCATGTCTCTGGCAGATTTCTTTATCGGCAAGCCGGGCCCGGGCAGCATCAGTGAAGCTTTGCAATTCGGCCTTCCGGCGATCGTGGAACGGAACTCGCGCACCATGCCGCAGGAGCGATACAACGGGACCTGGTTGGTGGAAAAGCGCCTCGGAATGGTGGTCCCGGACTTCCGCGAAATCGGGAGCGCGGTGGAGCACTTACTCGAGACATCGACGTTTGAAGACCTGCATCACAACGTAAGCCAGTACAAGAATTACGCTATTTTTGAGATTCCCCTGATTCTGGACCAGATGATGGTCAGCAAGACCATGGAATCGCTGGAAGTGCCGCCGACAATTACGTCTGTCGATCAGTTCGCCAATTTAGCCTGGGCGGGGTTGACCTAGCATCCGGCGCGGCTCACGCGTCACGCCGGTTGCACTCTACCAAAGTTACAGTTGCACTCACCAAAATTAGAAATGTCATCGAGCTTGCGAGGGATCTGGGTGTTAAGACACTCTTAAGCACTCAGAGCCCCGCGGGCGAGTCGCCCGCGACCACACCAGCGGGCTCACTTCAGTAAAATGCCGACGATAGACGCTGACATCAGGTTGGCCATGGTGCCTGCGATCATGGCCCGGAAACCCAGCTTGGCCAGCTCGCCGCGCTTATTCGGCGCCAGCGCGCTGATTCCGCCGATCTGAATCCCTATGGAGCTGAAGTTGGCAAAGCCGCACAACGCGAAGGTTGCAATCGCAAAAGACCGGGGATCGAGCGTGGCTTTCTGCGCACCCAGCATGCCGTAAGCGACCAACTCGTTGATCACCATGCGTGTTCCCAGCAGATTGCCGACCGCTCCGCAGTCCTTCCACGGAATGCCGATGACGAAGGCGATGGGCGCGAAAGATCACGCCGAATATCTGCTCCAGGCTGGAGGGAAACCAGTGAAACACGTGGTTGTGGATGCCGCCGAAAATTCCATTCACCAGGGCGATCAGAGCGAGGAAGGAAATCAGCATGGCCGCGATGTTCAGGGCGAGGTGGAGGCCGTCGATGGTGCCGCGGGTGATGGCCCCGAGGACGTTTTCGTCCTTCGGCATGGCCTCGGAGTCGATGTCCGTAACAGGCGGCGGGGTCTGGCCCTCAATTGCTTTTCGGTGAGGGCTGGTAACCGGCTCCTCGGTCTCCGGCACGAACATCTTCGCCATCAGGATGGTGCCGGGAGCGGTCATGATGACCGCGCTAAGCAGATGTTTGGCCTCGACGCCGTAGAGAATGTATGCGCCCATGATTCCGCCGGAAACGTGTGCCATCCCCGCCGTCATGACGGTCATCAGTTCGGAGCGGGTCAAAGAGGGAAGATAAGGCCGGATGGTAAGCGGCGCTTCGGTCTGGCCCATGAAGATGCTGGCCGCCACGTCGAGCGATTCGGCGCCACTGGCACCCATCCGGATCATGAGCTTCGCTGCCTGGCGAATAATGAACTGCATGACGCCGTAGTGATAGAGCACGGCAAAGAACGCGGAGATGAAAATCACGGTCGGGAGAACCTGGAAGGCAAAGATAAGACCGAGCTGGCCACCCTTTCTACCCAGTTCACCGAACACGAGCTGCGAGCCCGCGAAGGAATACTCCAGAAACTTTTCGACGCCGTGACCGGCCCACTCCAGAAGATTGCGGCCAAAGCTGAAGCGCAATACGAAAATCGCAAACAAGACTTGCAGGACGAGCCCCATGACCACGGTTTTGGTCCGAATCGCGCGGCGATTGGTGGAGAACAGATATGCCAGGCCGAGCATGGTGACCAAGCCCAAAAGTCCTGTCAGACGGCCCATTCGTGCCTCCTCGTCGTGCAACTTGTGAGTTGACCGCCGCTCCAGACCTGGGGCGGGGCAGTGCATCTGCGTTGAGTCTCGATCATGCCCGCGCTCCCTTGCCGGAAATCACGCGGTGGATAAGCGGCCGCCTGGTTGCCGGAGGTCTTTCCGCGATGCGATAGGCCTGCTGCAACAGACTGCGCGCGTCGTTGAGCCGGGCGTCGGAGTTGTAATGAATGGTGCAGAGCGGCTCTCCCTCGCGAACCGGGTCGCCTACTTTCTTGTGCAGGACCAGGCCCACCGCGGGATCGATGACGTCTTCTTTCTTCTCGCGGCCGCCGCCCAGCACCAGGCTGGCCACGCCGACCTGCTCGCATTGAATGCCGGCAATGAATCCCGAGGATGGACTCAAAAGATCTGTCCGATGCCGAGCGTGGGGCAGCCACGAAGGATCATGAATGACGCCTGCATCGCCGGATTGTTGCATGATGATCTCGCGGAATTTCTTGAGCGCCGCGCCGTTGCTGATCATCTCGTATGCCAGCTTGCGTCCCTCCTCCACGCTAGGCGCACGGCCCGCAAGGTAAAACATCCAGGCCGACAGCTCGACTGAGACTTCAATCAAGTCGGCAGGCCCACCACCCTTCATCACTTCGATACACTCTTCCACTTCAAGTGCGTTGCCGACTTTTAAACCCAGGGGCTGGTCCATGTCGGTGATCAGCGCGACCATCTTCTTGCCCATGCGCTCGCCGGTTTCGACCATCAGTTCAGCCAAGTGAACCGAATGTTCCTCGGTCTTCATGAATGCGCCAGAACCGGTCTTCACGTCCAGCACCAGACCATCGATGCCCTCGGCCAACTTCTTGCTCATAATCGACGCGCAGATCAGGTTGGGGCTTTCGACGGTCGCAGTCACGTCGCGGAGAGCGTAAAGCTTTTTGTCGGCAGGGGCGATTTCGGCGGTTTGCCCGATCAGGCCGCAGCCACAGG
Organism: Terriglobia bacterium; assembly: GCA_963801545.1. Lineage (GTDB taxonomy): Bacteria > Acidobacteriota > Terriglobia > Terriglobales > Acidobacteriaceae > JAIQFF01. The sequence goes on from CAWDFF010000015.1 coordinate 163,354, forward strand.
CCTTGAGGACGCGGCGGAACTCGCTCAACGATAGATTGATGTTGAAGCCGGGAATGGATTGCAGTTTGTCCAGCGTGCCGCCAGTGTGACCGAGGCCGCGGCCGCTGATCATAGGAACGGTGATGCCGACGGCGGCGACCACCGGAGCGATGATGAGTGAAGTCTTGTCGCCCACGCCGCCGGTGGAATGCTTGTCGATCTTGGCACCGGGCAGATCGGAGAGATCCAGCACTTCGCCGGAGTGCAGCATGGCAGACGTAAGCGCACTCAATTCCGGGCCTGTCATTCCCCGGATGAGTACAGCCATGAGCCAGGCCGCCATTTGATAATCGGGGATTTTGTCGTCTGTGTAGGCGCGCACGAGGAACTGGATTTCGTCGGCGGAGAGTTCACCGCCGTCGCGCTTCTTGCGGATGATGTCGAGCGGGCGCATTGTCAGCGTGGGAAGGGAAGCAGTCACTGAGGCTGAACGATTCGACATCTGTCTCCGTGCGTCAGGAACAGGGAAGCTTACATTGCGGGGCGGGGTGGTGGAAAGGGGTTCTTGGGCTTCATCGCCCGCAGAAATATAGCTCTGATAGTATCTCCGGAATGCGACTGCTGGTTCTGCTTCTCACCTCGGCTGTTGCCCTAGGTCAAAGGGCTCCGGGCAACCCCCTCGAACATCTGCCCCCGAATATCGAAGTCTTGACCCATTTTGGTGAACGTGCCGACATTTCTCCCGACAACCAGCGTGTTGCATTTATGACGAAGAGTTTTGGCGACGCCATGGTGATCGACCTGAACTCGCGCATCATTCAGTGCTTGACCTGCAATGTGCCGGCGGCCGCCTTCCTTCGCGTGATGCACCTCGTGACCGGGGATTACATCCTGATCGGTCCGGACCACTTCGAGGATGTCCACATCAGCCGCACACGCGACAATGAGCTCTGGTTCCTGAGCAAGGAACGGGGAGCCAAGCCGGTGAAGTTGGGCGTGAAGATGAGCGAGGGCGCGGCGATTTCGAAGAAAACTCTGAAAATTGCGTTTTCCCAAGTGGCCGCCCAGTCGCCGGACGTTGCGCCGGAAGCTTCACGACTGGTGGTGGCGGACCTGGACCTTTCCGGCTCGCCCAGGTTGGTCAACCAGAAGACGGTCTACGAAAGTAAAGACCGAAGCTGCGTAATCGAAGCGCAGGACTTCTACGATAACGATAGCAAGATGACGTTCACCTGCTACGAACCTGCAGGCCATTCCTCAGTCATGGGGATTGATCTGAAAACCGGGCAGGTAACGAACTTTTCCAAAGCGCCGGGGACGTATAACGAAGTGGAAGGCATCTTCCCGGATGGGCTGTATGCGGCCGTAGAGGCAGACCGTCAGTGTGAGCAGCTTGGGGGCACGCGTGGCTCGGGAAACATCGACATCTGGAAGCTGCGACTCGACGGAACCGGGAAGGACTTTACCCGGCTGACTTACTTCAACGACTACGAAGGCGGCAAGGCGTCGAACCCCGTCATTTCAACCGACGGGCGGTTCATGGCATTCCAGTCCGCCAAGACCAGCGACCCTGCCGGCGTGGGCTACGGCATTCTTGTGTACTGGTTCACGAAGTAGGAAACTGCGAAGCTTCGCTCCGCTGGACAGCGGGGGGCTGTCCCCACGTGATTCGTCATAGTTCATAGGGGATAGGGGCGGAAATCCAAATGCCTGCATTGGAACCAGGTGAAGCGGGACTGGTCCTGGAACCCGGCCACTGACGCTAGATCAGCTTTCGCTCCTATACCTACGGGAGCGGGAGCGGTGAAGATCGACGGCCGGGAGATACTCCAGATACTTAATACTCTATTTTCGTAAAATTAAGCGAAACTGACTCTGTGGGAGTTTGCGTTTGCACGGGCGTCGGCTTCACGGCGGCTTTGTCGCCTCCCGTGACCTGGCTCAGGTCTTGGTCTGACAACTCATCTTGCGTTTTGTTTTCTTTTTCGTCGCTCATGGGTGTGCTCCGTAAGAAATTTGTCCAGTCGAGGTAGGGCGGAGGGGACGCCGCTGCTGGACCAAGATTATATATCCAACCCTTGGCGCCCAGGCAAACCCATCGCAGGGCGGGTGGGCAGCGCGGCGAATAAATGAGCAACGAAGAATGGGCGGCCACGTTGGCTGATGGCCGGAGGTTGCCGGGTGCCCCAACTTTTGCGCTTTTTGCGAGAAGTGGGAGAAAGGCAAGGTAGGAGGGAATGGTGCGCCCTGAGAGATTCGAACTCCCGACCTTGCAGATTCCGAGTCGGTCAGCATAAGTAAAGCCCCTTCGTAAACGGATCGGAGTACGGACCAGGATTCGACCTTGACTGTGATCTGCCCACACTCTGCGTGTGACGAAACCCACTCATTCGCAAGAGACGCGAATGAGTGGGGAACCGGCCACCCGGCCCGCCTCTTTTACGTGTTCCTGATCAAAGCCCCCAGCGCATGAAAACAAGCTCCCGGGATCGGTCTCCGCGCCTAAGTGCGCGGTTTGGGGGGCGGTTCGGGTTCGCCTTTTATATCCCCAAAGTTCACGAAAGCATTAAAGGCGCCACCCTGGACCTTCTTCAAGTCCTCGTTTGACAGTTCGTCGGTCGGGTCCTGGTTCTGGCTTTCTTTTTCTTTTTCGTCGCCCATGGCTTATCCTCCTTCGACAAATTTGTTCTATTGTTACCGAGGTCGGCCCAGGAAAAGAAACAACGCCGGGATTATAGGCCAATCCATCGGCGCGAGTAAAACTTGAGCTTCCTGTGTCTCGCCGACGCAGCCTAGTGACTGTGCCGGGTGCCCCACACATTCGCGCTCGTTGTGTTCAGTCCCATGACATCCTTTACAGGGTGTCCCAAGACATCCTTTACACTCCGCTCGCGCGAAGCGGGCGCGGGAGAAAGATGCCTTGGAAGACGATGGACGTGCGCGAGCAGCGGGTGAGGTTTGTGGTGGCGGCGAATCGGCGAGAGAAGTCGCTGGCGGAGTTGTGCCGGGAGTTCGGGATCTCGCGTCCGGCGGGATATGAGTGGCTGAAGCGTTATCGCAGGGCGGAGTGGCGGGATCGCGGAAGGCAGCCGGCGGCCGCAGCACAGTCCGCGGCGAACGAACGCGAAGGTGGAACAGCGGGTGGTGGAGCTGCGGCAGCGCTATCCGGACTGGGGATGCGCGCAAGCTGCAGGTGTTGTTGCAGCGCGAGGGCATCGAGCTGGCGCGCAATACGATTCATCGCATTCTGCTGCGGCATGATCTGGTGCATCCCGAAGACCGACATGAGCCGGCGGTGGAGCGCTTCGAGCGCAGGCGCACCGAACGAACTGTGGCAGATGGACTTCAAAGGTCCGAAGCGGTGGCATCAGCCGGTGGGGCCGCTGTCGGTGCTCGACGATCACAGCCGCTACCTGATTGTGCTGCACGCGGTGCCGAGCACGCACACCGAGCAGGTGCGGGAGCAGCTGGAGGCGGCCTTTTGCGAGCGCGGAGTGCCGGAGGCGATGCTGATGGACCACGGCACGCCGTGGTGGAGCGTGCGCAGTGCGGGCGGGATGACCAAGCTATCGCTGTGGCTGATGCGGCAAGGCATCGGGCTGCACTGGAGCCGGATGCGCCATCCGCAGACGCAGGGCAAGGTGGAGCGCTTTCACGGCGAGTTGCAGCGGGCGCTGGCGCGGCGGCGAGTGCTGGTGCCGGACGCCCAACTGTGGCTGGACGAGTTTCGCTGGGAGCACAACCACGTGCGACCCGCACGAGGCGCTGGACATGCAGACCCCGGCCAGCCGCTGGCGTCCGAGTACGCAGGCGCTATGATCCCAACCCGCCGCGATGGGAATATCCGGAGGGAGCGCGGGTGTTGAAAGTGGATTCACAAGGCAAACTTACACTGGCGGGAAAGAACTGGAAGATCAGCAATGCCTTGGCCGGAGAATGGGTGCAGGTGATGCAGCTGGAACAACGCTTGCAGGTGTATTACTGCACCACCCTGATCCGCGAGATCGACCTGGGGATCCAGCGCTCGACCATGGTCGAGCGCTGGATTCCCAGCTAACAAAAGTGTAAGGGATGTCTTGGGACGCTTTGTAAGCCATGTCCTGGGACTAGACACAACGAGCGCGAATGTGTGGGGCACCCGGCCATCTGGACAAATGACACACGAGGTGGACGCAGATCTGCTAAACGGGTTCGACTACAAGACATGTGAGTGCAAAAAGAAATGAACCGATCTAGAGTAGCTCTCTACGTTTTTGGACTCCTAGTTGTTGTGCTGACGGGGACATTAGTCATGCGCGGTCAGGACACGCGCTCGCCTCAGAACGATCGCAGCTCAACTAGTTGCAGAGGAGAGGACATCATTCGCTTTGTAGACGGTGCGTTGCCTCTCTGGTCAGGACCGTTGCGACAGCAAACAGAGTGGCGAGCTTGTGCAAGGATCATCGAGCCTTCGCAGCCAGAGCGCCGCTTCTGTATTGCCAAGGAGTACGATAAAAGCCTTCATGCTGAGTATGCGATTGCAAAAGGCGTTTCACTCCATGATCAGTTCTGCAAACTCAACGAGCACAATGCGGCCGCTGCGCCCGAGGTTTTGGCGGCCAAGGCTTCTATTTCAAAAAGCGAGATGGACAGTAGCATCGCCCTTAAACAGCTCTCCGACGACTTAGAAAAACTGGAGTTACCGTTGGCATTACCCAACGCGTTAGTGATGGACTATCCGACCTACGAGCTGGAAATCCATACCCAGTACGGAAGCGCAGTTCGTCTTGAGCTGGCGGGCAGTCCATCAACTCATCCTGTTGTGAAGTGGATCAGAAGAACCGAAGCCCTCCTAAATAAAAACGCGGAGAAACCACACTGAGCGTGGACGTAGGCTGAGGCAGCTCCGAAGCGTGCCCACGAACCCTACCCTTTCGCGTTCTGGGCGAAAGGGTGGGTGTGGACGCCCTTCTCTGAAGCCGGGTGCCCCACACATCGCGACTTTGCGATGTGTGGGCGGTGCGAACGGCTTGCGTCATGAATCGCGCGTAGAATAAATATCGAGCAGATAGATGGTAAGGCTACCTACCCCCCGTCGAGTTTTGGTTGTGATCTCGCGTCTTCCCTTCTCGACACCCACACACTCGCAACGAGCGTGTCTAGTCCCAGGACATGGCTTACAAAGCGTCCCAACACATCCCTTACACTTTTGTTAGCTGGGAATCCAGTGCTCGACCATGGTCGAGCACTGGATTCCCAGGTCGATCTCGCGGATCAGGGTGGTGCAGTAATATACTTGCGAGCGTTGTTCTAGCTGCATCACCTGCACCCATTCTCCGGCCAAGGCATTGCTGATTTTCCAGTTCTTTCCCGCCAATGTAAGTTTGCCTTGTGAATCCACTTTCAACACCCGCGCTCCCTCCGGATATGCCCAACGCGGCGGGTTGGCTTCATAGCGCCTGGTACTTGGACGCCATCGGCTGACCGGGGTCTGCATGTCCAGCGCCTCATGGGGTCGCACGTGATTGTGCTCCCAGCGAAACTCGTCCAGCCACAGTTGGGCGTCCGGCACCAGCACTCGCCGCCGCGCCAGCGCTCGCTGCAACTCACCGTGAAAGCGCTCCACCTTGCCTTGCGTCTGGGGATGTCTTATTCGGCTCCAGTGCAGCCCGATGCCTTGCCGCATCAGCCACAGCGATAGCTTGGTGATCCCGCCCGCACTGTGCACGCTCCACCAGGGCGTGCCGTGGTCCATCAGCATCGCCTCCGGCATTCCGTGCTCGCAAAAGGCCGCCACCAGCGGCTCTCGCACTTGCTCGGTGTGCGTGCTCGGCACCGCGTGCAGCACAATCAGGTAGCGGCTGTGATCGTCGATCACCGACAGCGGCCCCACTTTTTGATGCCACAGCTTCGGACCTTTGAAGTCCATCTGCCACAGTTCATTCGGTGCCCTGCGTTCGAACCGCTCCACCGCCGGCTCATGTCGGTCTTCGGGATGCACCAGGTCATGCCGCAGCAGAATGCGATGAATCGTATTCCGCCCCAGCTCGATTCCCTCACGCTGCAACAACACCCGCAGCTTGCGTGATCCCCAGTCCGGATAGCGCTGCCGCAGCTCCACCACCCGCTGCTCTACCTTCTCGTTCGTTCGCCGCGGACTGTGTTGCGGCCGCCGGCTGCCTTCCGCGATCGCTGCCAATCCGCCCTGACGATATCGCTTCAGCCACTCATAACCCACAGGCCGCGAGATCCCGAACTCCCGGCACAACTCCGCCAGCGTTTTCTCTCGCCGATTCGCCGCCACCACAAACCTCACCCCCTGCTCGCGCACGTCCATCGTCTTCCAAGGCATCTTTCTCCCTCGCCCGCTTCGCGGACGAGTGGAGTGTAAGGAATGTCTTGGGACACCCTGTAAAGAATGTCATGGGACTGAACACGCTCGTTGCGAATGTGTGGGTGCCGGTAGAGTAGGGAAGACGCGAGATCACAACCAAAACTCGACGGGGGTAGGTAGGCTTACCATCTATCCACCGGATATTTATTCTACGCGCGATTGACGCAAGCCGTACGCACCGCGCACACATCGCAAGTCCGAGATATGTGGGGCACCCCGGCAGTCATCGGAGATGCTGCTAAATGCTTGAGGGTAGAGAGGAAGTATGGTGCGCCCTGAGAGATTCGAACTCCCGACCCTCTGGTTCGTAGCCAGATGCTCTATCCAGCTGAGCTAAGGGCGCATCAAGTTAGCAGCAATTTCGATTATAGCGAAAGCTCCCGTGCTTGATAAGTTGCCCGCCTGATATCGATCAGTTGCGCGGCTGACCAGGTCCGACGAGCCGTCGTCGGAACTCCGATCCTACCGTCGAACGACTGCAGTAATCTGGGTAACCATGCCAGCAAACCACGTCAGCAGAACAGGCTTCCCTCAAGGCTTTTGGAGGATTTCCACAGGAGTTCGGCAGTCATCTTGCCAGCGACTTGCTCCAACGTAAATCTTTCCCCCTAAGGGGCAATTCCTACCCGACCACAAAATTTTGGCGTATGTGTTTTCAGTAAGTTGAGAATGGCACCGAGGGTGCTTTGTACTGAAACAGACGAAGTGGCGCGCAACGGGGCGCTCCAGAGAAAAAACTTCGGCCAGAGGTTTTCTTGGGCGCCCCTTGCATTTTTAGAAAGATTTTTCCTCCCCCTCCGAACACAGCCCTCCCCATCCCCCAAACTGAGCGCCTGGTCTGACTTTGACCCAAAGTTCAAGCTGCCAAAGCCAAAGTTTTCCTGAAACTGGAGAAGCTGTACCTCAGGGGCTGAAGCCCTGACCCTCATTTGATGGCGTTTATCGGGGAGCCAAGGGGTGCGCGCGACAACCGGTCTTCCGCCCCCTCCGGGGCTTGCTCGTTTCCCGCTCTCTCCCAGGGCTTGCGCCCTGGGCTGCATTCTTGCGCCGCCCTTCGACTTCGCTCAGGGCAGGCTTTCGCGGCTGGAATCGGGAAGCCAACCTCAGCTCGCCCAAAGATCTGCTTTCAGGCCAAAACCAGCCGTTCGGAGAGATCCAGCCCGGTGCGCCGCAGCAGGCCGGCGACGACTGGTTCCTTAAATCGGGAGGCGTCAAACTCGACGCGGACGATCCGTTCACTCTCATTGAAGGTAATGCGCCGGACCCCATAGACGTCGCGCAGGGCGTCCAGTCCGCGCATAATCGCCTCGGTTGGGGGTGCGGCATAACGATAGACCACTTCCAGTTGCGTCATCTGACTCGTCTGCCTCCGCTTTCCTTGTTTGCTTCGTTTTGAAGATACAACAATCGACCCGGGAAGCGAATGAATCTAATATGGGAGTCGGCTGAACGCTCGCGAGCCGCCCCAAAAATGGATCATTTTTCGACCCCTGCTGCAGCGCTGCAAGATCAAGACAAAGATCCGGTCTGCGGAATGACCGTGGATCCCGCCACCGCCAAGCACAAATTAGAACACGCCGGGAAAACCTATTACTTCTGTTGCGCCCCTTGCCTGGAGAAATTTCGGGCCGACCCCGACGGTTACCTGTCTGGGCGAAAGGCCTCTGGCATGGGCATGCAGATCGTAAATATTGGACTTGCTCCGGCCCCCAAGGCGCTCGAAGCCAAGCCGTCCGAGAAAAAGCCATCCGAGGCGATTACGTCGGAGATCGAGGTATCCCAAGTCAAGAGTGCGCCTGCACCGACTTCCACTGGCTACGTTTGTCCGATGTGCCCGGAAGTGCGAGCGAGCAAGCCCGGCCCCTGTCCGCGTTGTGGGATGGCGCTCGAGCCGGAGATGCCGGTGGCCGCGCCCCGCATGGAATACACCTGCCCCATGCATCCGCAGATTGTCCGGCCGGGGCCGGGCAGCTGCCCCATCTGCGGCATGACGCTGGAGCCACGCACCGTCACCGCGCGGGAAGAAGAAAATCCCGAACTTCGCGACATGACTCGCCGCTTCTGGATCAGCGTGGCGCTGACCGCTCCACTGCTGGCCATCGCCATGGCTGACATGTTGCCAGGGATGCAGGTGCAACGTGTGCTGCCGCACGGCTGGTTGCCTTGGCTTGAACTGATCCTCGCGACGCCGGTCGTGCTGTGGTGCGGCTGGCCGTTTTTTCAACGCGGCTGGACTTCGGTTGTAAATCGCTCGACCAACATGTTCACGCTGATCGCCATGGGCACGGGCGTGGCGTATGTCTACAGCCTGGCGGCGACCGTCTTCCCGCAGATGTTTCCCGCGTCAATGCTCGACATGGGCGAAGCGCCTCCGGTGTATTTTGAGGCCGCCGCGGCGATCACGACCCTGGTGCTGCTGGGCCAGGTTCTGGAACTACGCGCCCGCAGCCGCACCGGCGCCGCTATCCGGGCATTGCTCGATCTGTCTCCGAAGATGGCGCGGGTGCTGCGCGATGGCAGGGAAGAAGACATTCCGTTAGATCAGGTGAAGCCCGGCGATCGGCTGCGGGTGCGTCCGGGTGAAAAGATTCCGGTGGATGGCACCGTGGTCGAAGGCAACAGTTCCGTGGATGAGTCCATGATCACCGGGGAATCTATCCCGGTCGGCAAAGAGCCCGGCAACCGGGTGATTGGTGCGACGGTGAACGGAACTGGCTCGATGGTGATGCGCGCCGAGCGCGTTGGACGCGAGACCTTGCTGGCCCAGATCGTGCAGATGGTCAGTCAGGCACAGAGGAGCCGGGCTCCAATCCAGCGCCTGGCGGACCGCGTGGCGGCGTGGTTTGTGCCGACGGTGATCGCGATTGCGGTTCTGACTTTCATTGTGTGGAGCTTTTTTGGGCCAGAGCCGCGCCTCGCGCACGCCCTGGTCAATGCGGTGGCGGTGCTAATCATCGCCTGCCCCTGCGCGCTGGGGCTGGCAACTCCGATCGCGATCATGGTGGGAACCGGACGCGGAGCGCACGCCGGTGTGCTGATCAAAAACGCCGAAGCCCTCGAACTTCTGGAAAAAGTGGACACCCTGGTTGTCGACAAGACCGGAACGCTGACTGAGGGCAAGCCGCGTGTCGTGTCGGTGGTCGCAGCGGCAGGCACACAAGAAAACGCCGAGAACGAACTGGTGCGCCTGGTGGCCAGCGTGGAGCAGGGAAGCGAGCACCCTCTGGGGGCAGCGGTGATCGATGCAGCCAAAACTCGTGGCCTGGCTCTGGGAGCGGCGAGTGAAATCCAGTCTCACACCGGGCGCGGAGTCAGTGGCACGGTGGATGGCCGGCGAATCCTGATCGGAAACCACCAGTGGCTCGAGGAGAACAGGATTCCGGTCAGCGGTCTGAAGCAGAATGCGGAAGATTTGCGCCACGACGGGCAAACCGTGATCTTTGTTGCCGTCGATGGCCGGTTGAAGGGATTGCTCGGCATTGCGGATCCGGTCAAGCCTTCTACCGCTGAGGCTCTGCAGGATCTTAAAGCCGCTGGATTGCGTCTGGTGATGCTTACGGGCGACAGCCGCACGACTGCGGAAGCAGTGGCCAGAAGTCTGGGCATCGAGAAATTCGAGGCGGAAGTCTTGCCGGAGAGAAAGTCCGAGGTGATCAAGCGTCTGCAGAAAGAAGGACGAATTGTCGCCATGGCGGGCGATGGCATCAACGACGCGCCCGCGCTGGCCCAGGCCGATGTGGGGATCGCGATGGGCACCGGCACCGACGTCGCCATGGAAAGCGGCGGCGTTACCCTGGTAAAAGGTGACCTCGCAGGAATCGTGCGGGCACGCAAGCTGAGCCAGGCGACCATGCGCAACATCCGGCAAAACCTGTTCTTTGCGTTCCTCTATAACTCTCTGGGCATACCGGTCGCGGCAGGCGTGCTTTATCCCTTCTTCGGACTGTTGCTGAGTCCTATCCTGGCAGCCGCCGCCATGAGCTTCAGTTCAGTTTCGGTAATTACGAATTCGCTGCGCTTGAGGAAGGTGGAGCTCTAGCACCTGCAGCAGCAGAGGGCTGCGACTTACGGGGTTCTTGTGCGTTTGGCTACGTCGTGGCCAAGCTGTTGGAAATGGGCAAGGTTCCAAGTGTAAATCGTTTCAACTTTGGCCTTTAAAGCGCACCGCGCCAGGAGTGCGTCGTAGATCAGGCCGCCGACCACCCCGGATTCGGCCGACTCTGCGATGGTCGCCCAGTATTCCTCAGGTCCCAGGGCAATGAAGGTCAGCCGTTCCGCCATGTCCGCCAGAAAATGCATCGCCTGATCCCCGCTTGTCCGGAGGTCGCCGGGCAAGCGAGTTAGGGTTGAGTAGACTTCCGCCAGAGTGTGCGCGGCACAACAATCACGGTTCTTCTCGGCCTTGAGATAGACCCTCCGACTGGCCTCATGATGAATGTGGGAATCCACGTAGGCGGACACCAGGACGGAGGTATCGAAGAAATACCTCACCGGGACTTTCCTAGAATTGCCCGCTCACGTTTCCGGCGGACGCTACGCATGGTAGTTTCGACCGCATTTGAAGGAACGGGTGCGTCGCTATGAAGAACCAACATTCCGTTTTTCTTGAATATCCGAGCCTTGCCTCGTGCCGGGCGTAAAAGGATGAGGTCCTCGGAGCTTTCCAGTTCCAGGGTATCTCCAGCGCCGATCTGTAAAGCGTCGCGCACCGGTTTCGGCAAAACTACCCGCCCCGCCTTGTCGATGGTAAGAGTGGCATTCATAATGGTATTATACCATTTGCTATGCCATTACTTGTGCCATTTGTGATGGCAATGCTAAGCGTGACATCCGAGCGGCTTTCACCTATCCGCCGATTCCAGAACCGCCAACTAT
>CAWDFF010000016.1:0-89204 GCA_963801545.1 Terriglobia bacterium
ATGATGCGCTCGACCCCGACCCGGAGACGCGCCGAGGGCGTCGGCGCTCGCGTCCGATCTGCGTCGCGCGGTCGGGGTATGCTTGCACGCGAGACGGGAGCGAAGGAAGCGCGCGGACCTGACTGCCCCGGGCCGACCTCCTCGGTAGCGGCCTGTTCCCGCCGGGCTCGCCGCGGTGACCGGCACAGGGCTCGGTGCGACGCTCCTCCCGTTCTGGCCATCGTTTCTGGTCGCGGCGATCGTCGTCGCCGCCGCGGTCTCCGCAGTCTTCCGGCCGAGGCTCGGCCTCGCGATCGCCCTCGCCGGCCGCTCCGTGCTCCCGCTCGGGGAACGAGGCCGGAGTCGCGGTCGTCTACGGCGTCTTCGCTCTCGGCTGGCTCGCGCTCACGTGGCGCGACGCGCGCATGGGATCCTCCGCCTCCGGACCGCTGCTCGCCCCGCTCAGTGGTGGCCCTCGTTCCCCTGGCGGTCCAACCCGCACCCGCGGAGCTGTCCGACGGGCAGCCCGAGGGAGCGACCGCCTGTCTTCGCCGCCGTTCTCGTCACCGGCGTCTCCGCGAGATTCTCCCGCGAGCGGAGCATCCGTCGCGACGTCGGCATCTCGCCGCTCGACTCGTCGACCGAGGCCGTCGCCGCCGTCTGGGAGACCATCGCCTTTCATCCGGTCATACTCGTGAGCTCACTCGCAATCGCAATCGCCGCAGCGCTTCTCCTCGGCGAGCAGCCTCGCGCCGCCGATCATCCTCGGCGCCGCCGATGCCGCCGCGCTGCGTGCGCGCATTCCCGTGCGGCCTGCGCGGTTCGTCGTCGTCGAAGGCCCGGGCCTGGAGACGGGAAGCGTCCTCGAGGTCGCCGAGCCGACCGTCGCCGGACGCGGCCCGGAGTCGAGCCTCCAGCTCGACGGAGACGACTTTGCGTCGGCGCAGCACGCGCTCATCGCGCCCCGGGTGGACGGCGTCTGGGTCGAGGATCTCCGCTCGACGAACGGCACCTTCGTCAACGGCGCACGTGTGACGACCGAGCGGCGGCTCCAGCCGGGCGACGTGCTCCGGCTCGGCCAGACCGAGCTGAGGCTCGAGCGATGAAGATCGGTCGCGCGTCGTGGCTCACGGACACCGGCCGGAAGCGCCTCCGGAACGAGGACGCGTACGTGTTCGAGCCTCCGCTCTTCGCGATCGCAGACGGCATGGGTGGAGCGCGAGCAGGAGAGGTCGCAGCCGGAATCGCCGCAGCCGCGCTCAGGGACGGCGGACGCGACGTCGGCGACGAGGCGGCGCTCGAAGCGGTGATCGCCGAGGCGAATCGCCGGGTCTGGGAGCGGTCCGTCGCCGATCCCGAGACCGCGGGGATGGGGACGACCGTGACGATCGCAGTCGTCGACGCGTCCGCCGACCGCGTGCTCTTCGGCCACGTCGGAGACTCGCGCGCCTACCGGCTTCGCGAAGGGACGCTCGAGCAGATCACGACCGACCACTCGCTCGTCGCCGAGCTGGTCGAGAGCGGCGTGCTGACCCCGGAGGAGGCGGCGCGGCATCCGCAGCGCTCGGCGATCACGCGTGCAGTCGGGACCGACCGCGCGATCGAGGCGGATGTGTTCTCGGTACCGGCCGTCCCCGGCGACCTCTTCCTGCTCTGCTCCGACGGCCTCACGGACATGCTCTTCGAGGACGAGATCGCCACCTGCATCGTCGACGCCGGCGGCGACCCGGCCGTGGCTGCGCGGGCCCTGGTCGCAGCCGCGAACGGGCGCGGCGGCGAGGACAACATCACCGTCGTCCTCTTCGAGCTGGTGGAGGGCAGCGAGGACGCGAGCACGTCGGCGGTGGCCGCTGCAACGGCCGCCGTTCCCGCCGTCGAGGAAGCCACGGCCGCTTCCGCGGAAGTCCCCGAGGCCGAGCCGGAGGACGATGAAGCAGCGACCACGGCGTCCGAGTCGTCCCTCCGACGCCACGGCGCCGGGCCCGGCGGCCGCGTCGCCGCTCTCCTCCTGATCCTCGGCGTCCTCGCCGTCGGAGCGCTCGTCGTCTACTGGAGCGTGAAGAGGTGAGCGCCCGCAACCGCGAGCTCGCGGGGATCGTCGGCGCCTCGGTCATCGCGGGAGTGGCGCTCTCGAGCGTTACCATCGCGCGGAGCTCGGAGATCTCGACCCGGGCGGTGACGTACGCCGCCGCTTTCCTCGGCCTCTATCTCGTCGCCCATCTCGTCGCGCGGCGCACGGTGCCGTACGCCGACGGCGCGCTCCTGCCCCTCACCGCCGTCCTCACGGCGTTCGGGCTCACTCTCAACTACCGGCTCGACCCGGCCGACGGCGGGCGGCAGGCGACCTGGGTCTTCATCGGCGTCGCCGTCTTCGCGGCGGCGCTCATCTGGCTCCGCCACGACTACCGGGTGCTCGAGTCCTACCGGTACCTCTTCGGCGTCGCCGCGGTGGTGCTGCTCCTGCTCCCGTCCGCGCCGGTCATCGGAGAGCGCGTCAACGGCGTCCGCCTGTGGGTCAGTCTCGGGCCGTTCCAGTTCCAACCGGGCGAGCTCGCCAAGATCTTCCTCATTCTCTTCCTCGCGGGCTACCTGCGCGAGAAGCGGGAGACGCTGGCGCAGGGACGCCTCAAGGACATCGGGCCGCTGCTCGCGATCTGGGGCGCCGCGATGCTCGTCATCGTCCAGACGAACGACCTCGGGAGCGCGCTCCTCAACTTCGGGATCTTCCTCGCGATGATCTACGTGGCGACGGGCAGGGCGCTGTTCGTCCTCGCCGGGAGCGTGCTCTTCGTCGGCGGCGCGGCGCTCCTCTACAACGCGCTCTCCCACGTACAGGAGCGCGTCACGATCTGGCTGCATCCGTGGACGACGGAGAAGGTCTACTGCGCCGTCAACGGGCAGCTCGAGCTTCGCCAGGACTGCGCCTCGTACCAGCTCGTCCGCGGGCTCTACTCGATCGCGAACGGCGGCTTCGGCGGGACGGGTCTCGGCCGGGGGACATTCACGAACACCGACGGATCGGCGCTCATCCCGTACCTGCGCACCGACTTCATCTACTCGGCGATCGCGCAGGAACTCGGCCTCATCGGGGCGGCAGGGCTCCTCCTCGTGTTCATGCTCTTCGTCGCGCGCGGGATGCGAATCGCGCTCCGCGCGGAGGACGGCTTCTCGAAGCTCCTCGCGGCGGGCCTCACCTTCGGCTTCGCGCTCCAGACCTTCATCATCGTCGGCGGCGTCCTGCGCGTCGTCCCGCTGACCGGGATCACGCTGCCTTTCGTCTCCTACGGAGGATCGAGCATCGTCGCGAACTTCCTCGTGCTCGCGGGCCTCCTACTCGTCTCGAACAGGGCGAACGAGCCGCGATGAACCGCCAGATCGTCAGGCTCACGTACGTCTCGCTGATCCTCGTCGGCGCGCTCGTGGCGATGACGACGTACTGGCAGACCTGGGCGGCGGCGGGGCTGGCCGACCGTCAGGACAACGCCGTCAAGCGCGTCGCGGAGTTCTCGATCGACCGCGGGCTCATCTTCTCGGGCAACCCCCGCAAGCGGCTCGCCCGCAACCGCGCACGGGTAGTCGGCGACAAGACGCTCTACTTCCGCCGCTACCCGTACGGCCCGCTCGCGCCCCACCTCGTCGGCTACTCCACCCTCGGGCGCGCACGCACGGGCCTCGAGCGCTCGCTGAACGACTACCTGACCTCGTCGAACGAGCACCTCTCGACCTTCGTCGACCGGGCGCTCGACGAGCTCAAGGGGCAGACGGTCAAGGGCAACGACGTCGTCCTCAACTTGAACCTCGACGCCCAGAAGGTCGCTGCGGAGCAGCTCGGGACGAAGTGCGGAGCGGTCGTCGCGCTCGATCCGCGCGACGGACGGCTCCTCGTCATGGCGTCGTCTCCGAGCTTCGACCCGAACGTCGTCGAGACGAGCTTCCAGAAGATCTCGCGCATCACCGCCGATTGCACGCCGGCCTCACCGCTCCTGAACCGCGCGAGCGCCGGCCTCTTCGTCCCCGGGTCGACGTTCAAGGTGATCACGGCGTCAGCGGCGCTCGAGTCGAAGAAGTTCACGCCGGAGTCGAGCTTCTACGACCCCGGCTACTGCGTCGAGTACGGGAAGCAGGTCCACAACTTCGCCGACCAGAACGGGCCTGAGGTCTTCGGGAACATCTCGCTCAGCGACGGCCTCGTGAACTCGGTGAACTCGGTGTTCTGCAACGTCGGCAAGGCGCTGGGCGCGAAGCGGATCCTCGAGACCGCCAAACGATTCGGGTTCTACGAGCGGCCGCCGCTCGAAACCCCGGTCGAGGAGCGCTTGCCGAGCGGCCTGTACCAGAAAGGCCGCCTCTACTACCCGAAACGCGACTCCGACGTCGACCCCGGACGGATGGCGTTCGGCCAGGAGCGGATGCTCGTGACCCCGCTGCAGATGGCGATGGTCGCGGGCGCGATCGGGAACGGCGGGAAGCTGATTGAGCCGCACGCCGTCGCGAAGATCGTCTCCCCCGGCGGCCGCGTGATCCTCCGCCAGAAGCCCGTCTTCATCCGCCAGGCGGTGAGCAAGAAGACGGCTGACGAGGTCGCGGAGATGATGCGGCAGGTCGTCCTCCGCGGGACCGGCACCGCGGCGCAGATCCCGGGCTACTCCGTCGGCGGGAAGACGGGAACCGGCGAGACCGGCATCCCCGGCTCGAATACGACGTGGTTCATCTGCTTCGTGGGCAAGGACGAGACGAGCCCGCCGAAGCTCGCCGTCGCGGTCGTGCTGCAGAATCAGGCGGGAGTGGGCGGGACGACGGCGGCCCCCATCGCGCGAGCGGTGATGGAGGCACTGCTCCGGCCGACGTCGAATCCCTAACCTCTCAGCCAATGGCTACCCAGGACACCCTCTCCGGAACGCTCTTCGCAGGGCGCTACCGCATCTCGCGGAAGCTCGGCGGCGGGGGGATGGCCGACGTCTACCTGGCGGAGGACCAGGAGCTCGGGCGGCGGGTGGCGATCAAGATGCTGCACGAGCGGTACACGAACGACGAGCAGTTCGTGGAGCGCTTCCGGCGCGAGGCGACGCACGCGGCCGGCCTCTCCCATCCGAACATCGTCTCGATCTACGACCGCGGGACGAGCGAGGGCTCCTACTTCATCGTCATGGAGTATGTCGAGGGGCGGACGCTGAAGGAGCTCGTCCGCGGCCGCGGTCCCTGTCCGATTCCCGTCGCGATCGCCTACACGCGCCAGATCCTGGCCGCGCTCCGCTACGCGCACCGCAACGGCGTCGTCCACCGCGACATCAAGCCGCACAACGTGATCGTCGATCCGGAGGGCGTCGTCAAGGTCACGGACTTCGGCATTGCCCGAGCCGGCCCGAGCCAGATGACGGAGGAGGGCGCCATCATCGGGACGGCCCAGTACCTCTCGCCCGAGCAGGCGCGTGGGGCGCCGGTCGACCAGACGTCCGACCTCTACTCGGCCGGGATCGTCCTTTACGAGCTGCTCACGGGCGATGTGCCGTTCACCGGCGACACGCCCGTCGAGATCGCGATGAAGCACCTGTCGGAGGTACCCGCTCCGCCGTCCGAGCTCCGGCCCGAGGTACCTCCCGACCTCGATCTCGTCGTCCTCCGTGCGCTCGCCAAGGAGCCGGCCGAGCGCTACCAGTCCGCCGCGGCCATGGACGCCGATCTCGAGACGGTCGCGCACGGCGGCCACGTGCCGATGGAGACCTCCGACGCCGCGACGATCGTCCTCGCGGGCGGGCGGGCGCTCGACGCCGACACGGCCGCGACGCAGCTCCGCCGGCCGGCCGGCTACCCACCGCAGTACGAGCCGCCGCCCCGTCGCCGCGTCATCTGGCCGTGGTTCCTCGGGATCGGCGCCGTGCTCGCGATCGTCGCCGGCGGCTGGCTCCTGTACGAGGCGATCCAGCGCCAGATCCAGAGCCAGGCCCCGATCGCGGTGCCATACGTCGTCGGGCTCCAGCAGACACAGGCGGTGAACCTCGTGCTCAACAAGAACCTCACTCCGAAGGTGGTCCACAAGGCGAACTCGGACGTCGAGGAGGGATTCGTCTTCGCGCAGACCCCGACCGAGGGCACGCGAGTCGACAAGGACACGACGGTCGTGATCGACGTCTCCTCGGGCAAGCCGCAGGTGACCATCCCGAGCGTCGTGGGCGAGAGCGCCACGGACGCGGTGCAGAAGCTCACCCAGGCCGGGCTGGACGCACAGGTCGCCAACGTGCACTCGGACAAGCCCGAGAGTCACGGTCGTGGCCCAGAACCCCGCGGCCGGGCTGGTCGTGGTCGAAGGGACGCAGGTGCGGATCAACGTCTCGTCGGGCCCGAGGCCGATCAGCGTGCCGAGCGTGATCGGGCTTCAGTACTCGGATGCCGCCTCACAGCTCCAGAAAGCGGGGTTCCAGGTCTCCCGGGTCGACGTCGACTCCGAGCTCGAGAAGGGGGAAGTCGTCGACCAGGCGCCGAGCGGCGGGGAGACGGCGGCCAAGGGCTCGACGGTGACCCTCTCCGTGTCGAAGGGCGCAGCGACGGCTGCCGTGCCCGACGTGACGAGCTTCGAGCTCTCGAACGCGCAGGCCGCGCTCCAGTCGGCGGGGTTCAAGTCGCAGGTGGTGCTCGAGGACACGACCGATCCCACGCTGGACGGGTTCGTCATCTCGCAGGATCCGGTCGGTGGCAGCCAGGCGAAGCCGGGCAGCTCCGTCACGCTCTTCGTCGGTCGCTTCACCGTCGGCGCGACGTCGACCACGACGACCCCGACCGCGCCGACGCCGTGACGCGCAAGCTTCGCGTGGCTGTCCTCGCGGGCGGCCGCTCGAGCGAGCACGAGATCTCCCTCGCCTCTGCCACTTCGGTCGTCGCCGCGCTCGATCCGGCGCGCTACGAGACGACGACCATCGGGATCTCGCGTGACGGCCGCTGGCAGCTCGGCCCCGCCACGGCGGAGGCCCTCCCGGCGCCGGGAGACGAGCCGGCGGTCGAGACGCTTCCCGTGGTCGCGGACTCACCCCCGGCCGAGGCGCTCGGACGGATCGACGTCGTCCTGCCGATCCTGCACGGCCCGTTCGGCGAGGACGGGACCGTCCAGGGCCTGCTCGAGCTCGCGGACATCCCCTACGTGGGTGCGGGGGTGGCTGCCTCGGCGCTGTGCATGGACAAGGACCTGTTCAAGGCCGTCCTCCGCGACCGCGGGATTCCGGTCGCCCGCAACGTGACGCTCCGCGACGGCGATCCGGTGCGACACGACTTCCCCTACCCGGTCTTCGTCAAGCCCGCGCGTCTGGGCTCCTCGGTCGGGATCACGAAGGCGCACGACGAGGGCGAGCTCGAGGCCGCGGTCGAGCTGGCCAGGCGGCACGACGACAAGGTGCTGATCGAGGAGCTCGTCCCCGGCACGGAGGTCGAGTGCGGCGTCCTCGGCAATCGCGACCCGATCGCCTCGGCCGTCGGCGAGATCGTCGCCCACGCCGAGTGGTACGACTACTCCGCGAAGTACGACGAGGGCGGAATGGACCTGATCGTCCCGGCGCGCGTCCCGGAGGACGCGATCGAGCGTGCCCGTGAGCTGTCGGTCGAGTCGTTCGTCGCGACCGAATGCGAGGGGATGGCGCGGGTCGACCTCTTCGTCCGTCCGGATGGCGAGGTGGTCGTGAACGAGCTGAACACGATTCCCGGGTTCACCGCGACGAGCGTGTACGCGAAGCTCTTCGAGGCTTCGGGAATCCCGTACGACGCCCTCCTCGATCGCCTGATCGCGCTGGCACTCGAGCGCCACGAGCGCCGCTCGCGGCTCCTGTACTAGCCGGGCAGCACTAGCCGAGAACGGAGGACAGTGCGTCCTCCCACGCCGCGAGCCCGTCGTCGAGCTCGGGCTCGGAGATGGTCAGCGGGCAGAGCACGCGGATGCAGTTCCCGTACACACCTGCCTTCAGGAGCAGAAGCCCCCGCTGGAGCGCCGCCTCGATGACCGCTTCCGTGAGCTCGTGCGCCGGCGCCTTGCTCTCGCCGTCCTCGACGAGCTCGATGGCCAGCATCGCGCCGAGGCCGCGGACGTCGCCCACCTCCGACCAACGCGCCTGCCATTCGAGCATCCGTGCGCGGATCACGTCGCCGATCTCGTTCGCTCGGTCGACGAGATCCTCGCCCTCGAAGATGTCCAGAACCGCGGAGGCGGCGGCGAGCGCGACCGGGTTGCCGATGAACGTGCCGCCGATCGCGCCGGCGTGAGAGTCGTTCATGATCTCCGCCCTGCCGATCACGCCCGAGAGCGGCAGACCGCCGGCGATCGACTTGGCCACGATCATCACGTCCGGCTCGACCTCGAAGTGCTCCATCGCGAACATCCGCCCGGTGCGGCCGAAGCCAGTCTGCACCTCGTCTGCGACGAGGACGATGCCGTGCGTGTCGCAGATGCGCCTGAGCCCCTCCACGAAGGACGGCGGCGCGGGGATGAAGCCGCCCTCTCCCTGTTGTGGCTCGAAGACGATGGCAGCGACGTGATCGGGCGAGACATGGGTCGCGAAGAGCCTCTCGAGCGCTGCGAGCGCCTCCGTCCCTTCGGGCCCCCTGTACGAATTCGGGTACGGAGCGCGGTACACCTCCGGAGCGAACGGCCCGAGGCCTCTCTTGTACGGGTGCGTCTTCGAGGTCATCGTGAGCGCGAGCAACGTCCGGCCGTGGAACGCTCCTTCGAACGCGATGACGCCCTGCCGCTTCGTGTACAGCCGCGCGAGCTTGACCGCGTTCTCGACCGCCTCCGTTCCCGCGTTGAAGAACGCGGCGCGAAGGTCGCCCGAGATGGGCGCGATGGCGCCGAGCCGCTCTGCGACCTCGATGTACCCCTCGTACGCGACGACCGTGAAGTCTGTGTGGAGAAAGCGGTCGACCTGCTCGTGGATCGCCTCGACGACGCGCGGATGGTTGTGGCCGACGTTCGCCACCCCGACACCGCCGACGAAGTCGACGAACGTGTTCCCGTCGACGTCCGTGATCGTCGCGCCGCGCGCCTCGGCCGCGACGACCGGCTCGTGGACGATCAGCGGGCTCGCGACAGCGGCGCGCTCACGCTCGAAGATCTCCCGCGTTCGCGGGCCAGGAATCTCGGTCCGCAGCTCTATGACCCGTGTGGCCGCCACACATCCAGCCTATCGAGACTCTCGCCCGATCCGCTTACGTGTAGAGGCTTCGCTGGCCGGCGATCCGCGAGCTCCACGACAGGAGGTCGACCATCGCCGCGATGACGACGAACGCCCACGCGAAGCCCTCGACCCCCGTCGCCGGGTGCCAGAGCATCGTGTACACGATCGCCGCCCACGGCAGGAACATCAGGCCGAGGAGCGGGATGAGCCAGGTGTCGAACGCGGCGTCGACCCGATTCCCGAAGATCCACATGCCGATGAAGACCACACGCGGCGCGAAGAGCGCGAGGAGAAAGACGAGGCACATGCCCACACAGTCTCCGCGGGGCCCCGGACAGCGTCAATGGGCATCCTCTGACCATGGACGTCGAAGACCTCGATCCCGACCCGATCGCGCAGTTCGGCTTGTGGCTGGCCGAGGCCGGGAAGGCCTGCCCGCAGCCGCACGCGATGACACTCGCCACCGCCGATGCGAACGGGCATTTCGGCGCAACATCACCACCTGCGCAATGGGTGTTGAAGAAATATCGCGATTTCACCAGCACCGGGTTCTGAGCGTAAGAGTCCTGAGTAAGCCAACTTGGTCGCAGTTACGCCGGGAATCTTGCGGAGCAATGCGGTGCAACATACGATTCCTACCAGCTCTTCGCGTAGGAGAATACTCTGCCTAATTCTTTTGCTACCCAGCTCTGGATTACAGCCAGATTCCTGGTGTTTGGAGTCGGCGGCTTCTGCCTGTTATTTGGGGCCTGGGCGCTGCTTCTAGGTCATTCCAATGATTTCCTCTGGCTTCTTGGCCTTGCTCCGGTGGCGGTATTGGGCGCTTTCTCCATGCTCTACGGGGTAGGGGAGTGGGGTCGGTGGGCATACTTGGGAGTGTTCCTATCCATCCCCCTTTCAATGCTCCTTTGCTTCCTGCCGTTTTACCCGCCGGATAAACTGGCGGCAGCAGCGGCCCCCGTCCTAGTCGCGTCAATTGCCTATTTCTTTGCGAAACTTCACTACTATCGGAAGTCCCATCGTATCGGAGGTTAGTGTTGCAAAATCCCCATTACCCTCATTGACCGCCAGGGGGTTGTGCGTGTAAACGCCTGATTAAAAACTTATCGCGCCCGTTATAATCACGCCGATGGCCAGCGACGCCTTTATCTCGTGGGCGAACCGGACCGTGCTTCGCCCGGGCCGCGAAGAGCCCTACCTGTCAATCCAGGACATCGTTGTTTTCGTCCGCGATCTGGAAGTGAGTAAGCGGTTCTACCTGCAACTATTGGGCTTCGAACTCCTCACCGAGCAGCGCCTTCCCACCGGCGAACGCTGGATTGAAGTAGCTCCTCCCGACGGTAGCGCGAATCTCGCGCTGGTGGAACCAAAGCCCGATGCGCCGGAATACAAACTGATTGGCGGCTATCGCTGGGTCCTGTTCATGACCGAAGATGTCCACGCCAAGTACAAAGAATGGAGCGAACGTGGTGTTCGTTTCTTAACTGGCCCGGAGACGCCGGGGTGGGGTGGCACATTTGCGCGTTTCGAGGATCCGGACGGGAATGCGTTTGGCCTGGAAGGCTTCGATGAGGTGCGGCAAAGCCTGGAGTTGCGCCGGCAGGCGCACGCCGAGAAACTCGAATCCGAACGTCGCACCGCCCATGAACTGGAAATAGCGCGGCAGGTGCAGGCGCGGTTGTTTCCGCAGATTCAGCCGGAGTTGAAAACGGTAGAGTACGCGGGTGTCTGCCTGCAGGCGCGGCAGGTGGGAGGCGATTATTTTGATTTCCTGAATCTCGGGCCGCAGCGGTTGGGGTTGATCATCGGCGATGTTTCCGGCAAGGGAATCGCCGCCGCTCTGCTGATGGCCAATTTGCAGGCCAGCCTGCGGAGCCAGTCGGCGTTGGCCTTCGATCAGCCCGAGGCGTTGCTCCGGTCTGTGAACCGCCTGTTCTATGACAACACCGGCGACAGCGCCTATGCCTCGCTTTTCTTTGCCGATTATGACGAGGCGGCGCGGCGACTGCGCTACGTCAATTGCGGCCATTTGTCAGGTCTCCTGGTAAGAAGCGACGGCAAGGTGGATCGGCTCGAGTCCACCAGCACGCTGCTCGGAATGTTCCGAGAGTGGAATTGCTCGATACGGGAGCGGGAGCTTTTTCCCGGGGACGTGCTTGCGCTTTACACGGATGGCATCACCGAAGCCAGTAACGAGCAAGGCGAGGAATTTGGCGAGCGGTGCCTGATTGAATCGCTGCAGCAACATCGGGACCTGCCGTGCCAGGCTTTGTTGACCGCAATCGTGGACGGTGTTCGGCAATTCAGTTTTCAGGAACAACACGACGACATCACGGCGATCGTCGCGAAGTTCAAGGTTGCTAGCTGAGGCGTCGCGGTGGATTATCCACGCCAACACTCTGTTAGGCAGCCTTGTCAAATTCTTGTGGGACGTTTTCGATATGCGTAGGCGACGGCTAGGACGGCTACCGCCGTGATCGGATAGCCAATCAATATCAAGTAACCAGGCGCAACAAGACCAATGAGCAGAGCGCACGCCAGGCACGCTCCGATATATCGCTTGAGTTCCGGGGCAGGGAGCACGCGCCGTATGAAAATCAAGTCAGACAAGACAATCGAGGGAACTAACCAACACGCTCCATAGAAGACAGAAATCATCGCGAAGGTTTCCCATGTGTCCGCATAACGAAGGGCGTGCATGTGTTCGTGTATCAAAATGCTTGTAACACCCTGGCCTAGGCCCAGTACCGGCGCGAAAACAGCCAACAGAGCTGTCTGGGTGTAACGGCTCAAATCATCTCCTCAAAAGCACACTGCAACGGCAAGAACTGGAATGGACTCCAAACAGCACTTCAGGTGGGGACTGCTCTTAGTCGACTGCATGAAACAGCTTAGAGCAGAAGGTCTGCCCTTCGTGGACGAGGAAGTGATACCGAACTTCGACGGTGACCCGAACGGACTTGCCGCTTGGTTCATTTGTGCACAGTACAGCGCTAAGGAACAATTTGATTTGCATGCCTCAACCGAGGCACTTAAAAACAAAATGCGGGGCGCTGGATTTCCACAGCGCTCAATTGAAACGCTGCGGACTAGAGTTACATCTCAAACCGACATTCAGGCCGGCGGCGGTCGTTTCTACTTCTTCCGCTAATAAACGGGATCGTAGTTGGTGGAAACGCCTGCCGGGTTTTAGACAACGCGGTGATGCGCTATTGTTTGGCCGATTGGGATGAAATCTTAGGTCCGGAGCCAGGGCAAGTCAAGGAGAGCGGACCCTTTGGGGAAGTGCCGACCAATCTGTTGGCGATGAATCGCATTGCACTCGTTGATCCCTCGATAATAATTTCATGTTTATGTCACTCAATTCTCGATACCGGGACCAACCAAACGCCTCCCAGCAGTTAAAGCGCGCAGCTGGCGTGGTGATTGGATTGAGCGGTGTCGCCTTGCTCTGGGCGGTGGCAGGCCTGGTGCTGGATCAGGAGAAGCTTATCGCCGTCCTACTTGTCTGCATGTCGTTGTGGGGGCTCGCTACCGGGGTCGGACTGTTACGATTGCAGCCCTGGTCGCGCTTCTCGATGCTTGTCTTCCATAGTCTTCTCTGTATTTGCGCGGTTTCGTCGGTTGTTCTCTTAGCCGTTCTCGCTTTAACCACTCCCAACAAGGGTATTGTCAGCGTCCACAATTTTGGCCTCGCGATGTTCGTAACTGCGTGGTTTGTTCTGATTTCCGTGACGATTGGAGTCCGAGGATTGCTGTTCTTTAGGCGAAATGACATTAGAACCCATTTTGGCGGGACCCGATAATGGGGCGTTATTTGGCGAAGTCTTCGAGCAGGTTATTTCGCCTTATCAGCGTTTTTCCCGGAGAAGAGAGAATCGTGGAGTGGCGATGGGAAGGGAAGCATCTGGAGTCTCAAGCGTACTCGTGGGGTTCACGCCATCATTATCATCGGTTCTCTTCCAGCTTTTCGGATGAGCAAGCTTCCGCGCTGCGCGGAGCCACCTGTGAGAAGGCATGGGACGAGAACGACCAAGATGTCGGCTCGTTGCCGTGGCTGCGGCGATTGCATGCCTCACATGCCAACGGGCCTGGCCCATTCAGCGTCTGTGTACACCGCGAAAACGTAGCTACCCTTAGCTATACCGAGATCGTGAGCTCGCAGGAGGCAGTGGAATGCAACTATTTTTCCGGCAGTCCTTGCACGATGACAGGACGGCATCTTTGGCGCCGTGTATCACGTAGTCGTTGATGCCGTCTTTCACGTAGGGCGAGGAGTTCTCGGCCCCAAAGAGGCGTCGCGCGTTGGTCTCGTTTTCCGTGAATAGCAGTTCGGGCCGAACCTTCGCAGTGCAGCCAGCGCTCACCAGCTTCGGGATGTTCCACCGCGATCGCTGGGTTGGGGGCGTCGCTCGCCAGTTTCAGGATGGGCTGTGCGGTCCCGTCACCCCATGACCATGTGTTGCGGAACCAGATCGTCGGCAGCAGGCGAAGGTTGGCTGCCTCCGGACCGCGGTTCGACACCGTGATCTTGATCAGAATGTCTTCCACGTCGGCTTTGGCATATTCCACGAACACATCGAAGTAGCGGTCGTCACTGAATACTCCGGTATCGAGAAGTTCGTTTTCTGACTCGTGCTTACCGCGCCGCCGATTTTCTTCCACCAGCTTTGTGTAAGGAAAGTCCGCCTGCGGGTATTTGTACAGATACTTCATGTAGGAATGAGTGGGCGTGCTGTCGAGATAGAAGTAATACTCCTTTACATCCTCGCCATGGTTGCCTTCGTTTCCCGTAAGCCCGAAAATGCGTTCTTTGAGGATAGGATCACGCTCGTTCCACAAAGCCACGGCAAAGCAGATCATCTGCCGCCGGTCGCAGATTCCCGCCAGGCCGTCTTCGTTCCAGCGGTAGGCGCGCGATCGAGCCTGGTCATGAGAAAAATATTCCCAGGCATTACCGTAAGGGCTGTAGTCTTCGCGGAGCGTGCCCCAGGCGCGCTCGCTGAGGTAGGGCCCCCAGCGTTTCCAGTGCTTTTGTCGCGCATCGGATTCAGATAGCCGAATCTCTTCCTGTGTCATGGGAACTGCTCCTGTCGTCAAATCCCGCTCATCAACCGTTTGAAGTCGTTGGCAATCAAGATCTGGATCCGCTGAAAGTATTCTTCGCTGTTTACCGCCCACTCCCGTGATCTTGCATCCGCTCTCACACAGGATGGCTCACGGTATTCGAGTTCCAGGGGCAGTTCGTTGGTGAGAGCAGTTCGAACAATGCCGGATTTCATAGGATTATCCTCCCTATTTTTGCTCGATTTCAACCGCGTGACCGTCAGGGTCGCGGACCACAAAAGCGTTGCTGAACCCGAGCTGTCCTTTCTGATTCGCAATCACGCCAGAAGAAACAAACTGGATTCTTTCGGAACCGAGCTGGCGGGCAGTAGAGTCTGCGTCGTCGGTCACGAGCATGGTCTGGCGGTGAACCAGGTCATTGGCATGCCGTCCCCCAAGGTTATAGAACGGGCTTCCGGACATACGTGGGGTGTAGGCCTCCGGACATAGATTGAACGAAACTCCGTACTTTTGGTCGGATCAGAGCTCTCGGCGCTGCGGGGAGATCTTCGAGGTAGTGAGAGCTCAGCCTTTGAGGTGCTTGTCCGGAAGAATGAAGATGCTTCTCGCCAGATCCGAGCGGAGCGTCTCCTCGCGGTAGTATTGGCTCAGAAGGCCGTCCTTCCACGTCAGCAGGTCAGTATTGTTACGGGCAAAGTCTTCCCAGTCTTGCTTTTTGCCGACCCGCGCCATGCGCTCCCGAATCAGAAGGATGTAAGCCCAGGTGATGGTCTCGTGATAGAGCTGCGGCCTCCCGTGGGCGGCTGCGAATTTCCGCAAGGCGGTGGAGAACACCTGCAGCGCCTCAAGAACGGGATACTTGGACAGATAAAGAAACGCTACCCGAACATGCTCGCGATGATGGAAATTCTCGTTGGAAAGCGTTCCGAGCTCGAATTGTTCTATCAATTCGCAATCAGTCATTTGATTGAACCGTCAATTTCTTACTCAGGATTGATTTGTCTCGCGGCGACAACCACTGGGGTATGGTACAAATGTATCATAATACCTAGACCGCTGCAAGAATTTGTGAGTGACTGGAGGCCAAGACAGGCACCATGTCGGACCGGTCGCTGAGACGTAACAGAGTCACAGGGCCTGCGCAGAAAACCGGTTCACAACCGTCACTAATGTTCCTGGCTGTTCTTCTCCCCAGCTTAGTAATGAAGTTCTGATCCCGCGCTCTCGCGTTCAATAAATTTCTCTTATCGTCTCCATAAATTTAAGTTTTCAAAAGTATTTGTGATAGAGGCGAAAAGAATTATGCATTGGACTCGCACCATACGCGGGCGCTAAGGTGCAACTCGCTGGTTACGGAGCCGCGATTCGATCCACTACCAAACGCGGCTTGGGGAGAAAGCAGGCAGTCTAGATGAGGAGAGCCTTCCGCTGGAGGGTTGTTATTTTTGCTATGAGTATCGCAGTCATTTGCGGTTCGGCGAGCCGGGTTCTGGCTCAGGCTGATCCGGCACCGCAGGCTTCACCGGATCTAGCCAGCCGCATCGATTCACTGGAGAAACAACTCGCAGACCTGAAAAGCCAAATGGAGGCACAGAAAGCTGCTGCCGCTGCTCCTCCTGCTGCGACACCTGCTCCCGCGGCTGCCGCTCTTCCGGGCGCCGCACCGGCGGCCGCACCTGCTCCTACGGGACTCGCCGGCTTGCTGGGGCCGACTACGCTGAGCGGGTTCGTAGACGTCTACTACGGCTACAACTCAAATCAGCCGGCGAACCGGACCACCGCGCTACGAAACTTTGATATCAATTCCAGCCAGTTTGCCTTGAACATGCTGGAACTGGTGGCGGACAAGGCTCCAGACGCGACCGCGAGCCGGGTGGGCTATCACATCGCTCTCGGATTTGGCCAGGCCATGAACCTGGTCAATGCAGGTGAGTTTGCCTCGCCAAATCTTCCCGGCACTCCGGTAGGACTTCCGCCTTCGACCATCACGAACTTCGATCAATATCTGAAGGAAGGATACCTGGAATATCTCGCCCCGGTTGGCAAAGGTCTGCAGATCAATGTCGGGAAGTTCGTGACCCCGGCGGGTGCAGAAGTCATCGAGACCAAGGACAACTGGAACTACTCTCGGGGCCTGCTGTTTTCCTGGGCGATTCCATATTTTCATTTTGGGGTGAGCGGCAAGTACGCCTTCAACAGCAAGTTTGCCCTGACCGGGTACTTGATGAACGGCTGGAACAACAGCGTAGACAACAACAGCGGCAAGACTACGGGCTTTACAGCAGCCTGGACTCCGAACGCCAAGTTTGGTCTGACCGAAAACTACCTGGTGGGGCCGGAACAGTTCAATGACAATTCGGACTTCCGGCATCTCACTGATACCGTCGTGACCTACAACCCGAACGCGAAACTTTCGCTGATGGCGAACTACGATTACGGCCACGATCGCGCGGTAATAAATCCGGGGCTGCCCACGACATCGTCTCCGGTGTGGTGGACCGGCATTGCTGGATACATCAAGTATGCTCCCAACGCTACGTGGGCGATCGCCACTCGCGGCGAATGGTTCAAGGATCACAACGGGTTCTCAACGGGTACCGCCCAGAACGTGGGCGAATTTACCCTGACGCTGCAGCGCATGTTGGCCGCCAAGATCATCAGCCGGCTGGAATTCCGCCGCGACATGTCGGACCAGAATGTTTTCCCGTACCGCACCGGGCTGTTCAAGGATGCGCAGAACACTGTAACTCTAGGCATGGTGTACGCGTTCAGCAGTGCCGATGCGAAATAGCTTCGGGCTGCAGTTCACAAAATGAAAATCTAAGGAGCAACGCAAATGGCTGCCAATGCAAAACAAGGAACGTGCCTGGCCACAACTCTAATCGGGTTCACCGCTTTCCCGGCGGGTCTGTACGCGGGTGGTGGCACGGGCGCACTGATCGCGATCGTGGGGGCTGCATTGCTGGTCTATTCGGCCTTCGGCTTTTACCGGATCAAAGGACTTGAGTTCACGAAGTAGTCTGAGATGGCAGTGGTCGAAAACAACGCGAGGAGACGGAAATGAAGCTTATCGGGGTTCTGGTGGTGCTGGCTGGTTGGTTGCTTCCGATCGTTGCGCTTACGCTTACGCAGTCCTTGACGGCCAGATTCATCCTGGCCTTGCTCGGTATCGCCATCACTTTGGTCGGGATCATTGGCGTGCTGAACAAAGCACATCTCAAGGATGCGATCTGGAAGGCTTAGCCCTGCGCGCTCGCTGCGGTCGGGTTTCCGCGTGGGCTGATACCCGGGAGTCGAGATCGGCGTGAGTGTTCAAGTCAAGATAGAAAAAGCGAATTCTGGAGAGAAGCGATATGGAGAGAGCGATGAGATTCGATGAACGAATCAAACGGTGTTTCCTGGCAGCGGCTCTTATGCTGCCTTTATGTGGGCTTGCGGCTTGGGCTCAAACCCAAACCACCCCTAGTACCAGCACCCAAGCCGCACCCGCGCCACCGCCACCCGGGCCATCCATGGATGTACCGCTGAACGTCAAGGCGGCGCAACCTCCTTCGGCAGATGATCTCGCGAAAGGCGATCCCGGGGGGACCAAGACCGGAACCGTCAACGATGTGGTGCCGGCCGACGCTACCAAAGGGCTGACACTGGCGGACCTGACCAACCAGGCCGGGCAAAACCGGATCGCCATCAACTTCGTGTGGACCCTGGTCACCGGCTTTCTGGTCATGTTCATGCAGGCCGGATTCGCTATGGTCGAAACCGGGCTCTGCCGCGCCAAGAACGCCAATCACACCATGATGATGAATTTCATGGTTTACGGTTTTGGCTTGTTCGCTTTCTGGGTTTGTGGTTTCGCAATTCAGATGGGCGGCGGCGCGCCCTATCAGTACCTTGGGTGGCGCTATCCCGCTCAACTCGGAACACGTCGTCAATCTGCTGGGCAAGACATGGGGCCTGTTCGGCACACACGGCTTCTTCCTGAGCGGGGTCACCTATGACGTCGGCGTCATGGTGCTCTTCCTGTTCCAGATGGTCTTCATGGATACCGCCCTGACCATCGTGACCGGCGCGTTGCGCCGAACGGTGGAAGTATGTCGCTTTCGCGGTCTCTTCCGTGTTCATGGGCGCGATCACCTATCCCCTGTTCGCCAACTGGGCTTGGGGAGGAGGCTGGCTGTCGCAACTGGGCGCCAACTTCAGACTGGGCCACGGCTACTGCGACTTTGCCGGATCGGGCGTGGTACACGCGGTCGGCGGTATTACCGCTCTGGCCCTCTCCATGATCATCGGGCCGCGCATCGGCAAGTACAACCGCGACGGCACCGCCCAATGCCATGCCGGGACATGACATCGTCATCGTGCTCACCGGTTGCTTCATCCTGGCGTTCGGCTGGTTCGGATTCAATCCAGGAAGCACGCTGGCTGCTTCGGGCAACGGAGCGCTACGCATCGGCATCTATCGCTGTGAATACGATGCTGGCAGGCTGCACAGGTTCTTTCGGCGCCATCCTCTACATGTGGATCCGCTACGGCAAGCCGGATGCGTCCATGTCGGGCAACGGCTTGCTGGCAGGCTTGGTCGCCATTACCGCTCCCAGCGGGTTCGTAAACACGGTAGGAGCCGCGATCATCGGCCTGGTTGCCGGCGTGTTGGTTTGCGTGAGCGTGGAATTCATCGAGCGCGTGCTGAAGGTCGATGACCCGGTCGGCGCGATCTCCGTTCACGGGACCAATGGTATCTGGGGCGTGATCTCCGTCGGCCTGTTTGCGGATGGAACCTCTAACTACGGTGGAAGCTGGAACGGCGTCAACGGGTCGGTTCGCGGCCTATTTTACGGCGATGCCAGCCAGTTGGTTGCACAGCTGATCGGAGTGGGCACGTTGCTAGGATTGATCTTTGCACCTTTCCTACGTGGCCGGACTGGATCATGGATGTCGATTATCGGACAGCGGGTCACTGCTGCGGATGAACTCGAAGGCCTGGACATCCCGGAAATGGGAGCTCTCTGCTATCCCGAGTTCGTGCTGAAGCCGGATACGTCCCCAGTGGTGCGATGCGGCGAGTGAGGCTAAGAGCGGCTTGCAGGTCGCCCGGGAGACAGCGTGATGACGAACGCTATTCCTATCAACGGGGAACTGGGCGGATATTCCCTGACCTGGCAATGTCGGCCGGCACTTGATTTTCCGCGCGAAGCGATCGAGTGTTTCCAGGAGGGCGTGGAACAGTCTTCAAACCGGCGATGCGGGAGCAGCGCTGGTTGCGCTCTCCCGCAGCACCGAGATTGCACCAAGTTTCGGAGAAGCCCATGTTTTTCTGGGTCTCGCGAATGCTCTGACTTGCAATATCTACCCTGCAATCGATCACCTCGAGCTTGCAACCCAGCTTCAACCGGACAGCTTCGCGGCCCACTACACTCTGGCGCAGCTGAATTTCAAGCTGCGCATACCTCAGAAAGGCTATGCGGCGGCAGAAGAGGCCTTGCGTTGCGTGAGCACTCTGGAGCAACGCAAAATGTTGACCGAGTTGCTCAAGGGAGAACGGGCTCACGAACGAAACGGCATCGCGCGACCCTCGTTCAAGAAGCCTTTCGCCACTCCAGTTCTGTTCCTGGCTGGCAGCGGATTGGCGGCCGCTGTGCTGGCGGTCTTATTGCACATTCGCTGGAGACGCCCGAGGTGAAAATGATCCGTACGATATTTGAATGGCAAAGCAACAGCGGTTAGCCTGGTCTTGCGCCGCTGATTGTCGGTTTCTTTCTTGTGCTTGTCGGGCATGTGCCTCGTTTTTGCCGTGATGGCTGGTTGTGCGCTGGCCATCGCGATTTCGATGTTGCGGACTGCCTCCAAAAGTCATCCGCGGCCCGTGCGGCTTCGTGGAGGGCGATGAGCACTTCGCTCCAGATACTGTTGTTTATCGCCCTGCTGATCGCGGCGGCAAAGACCGCCGGTTCCCTGGCATCTCGCCTTGGACTGCCTGCGGTGCTGGGAGAATTGCTGGCAGGCGTTATCCTGGGCCCCAGCGCCCTCAACATCTGGCAAATGCACTGGCTGGCTGCCACCGGGAACAGCGGTGCCTCGGTCGCCGGCGTGTTCAAGGTTTTGGCCCAGATCGGTGTTGTAGTGCTCATGTTCGTGGCTGGCCTGGAGACCGACATCGCGATGGCCAAGCGAGCGCTGAAGCCGGCTTTTTGGGCGGCTTCCGGCGGGGTATTGCTCCCGATGGCGGGTGGCTACCTGCTTTCTCGATGGGTCGGTTTCAATTGGCAACAAGCGTTGTTCATCGGCACGATTCTTACCGCAACCAGCGTCACCATCACGGCGCAAACGCTGATGAACTTGAGCCAGATTCGCTCCAGAGCCGGTTCCACAATCCTGGGTGCAGCGGTTATTGATGATGTGATGGGTCTGATCGTGCTCTCGTTGGTAATTGCGGTGAGCGCACATGCGGGAGCCGACAACGGGGGCAGATGGAACGCCCTGATTATGCCGGTAAGTTACATGACCGTCTGTCTGGTGGCGATGTTTGCTGCGGGCCCATTTCTCACCCGCTGGCTGATGAGACTGGCTTCCCACATGCACGGCCACCATATGGAGGTTGCGGCCGCCCTGGCGATTGCATTTTTGATGGCCTTCACCGCCGAATCACTGGGGAAGATGGCGGCCATCACCGGCGCATATCTGGCCGGACTTTTCGTCGCTGCCACGCCATCGCACGAGCGCGTGATTGAGGAATTGCGCGCCATGACCAACTCGTTCTTCGGACCGATGTTCCTGGTGTCCATCGGGCTTGATGTGAACGCGTGGCAGTCGGGAGGACATCTGGGATTCTTCGCCCTCCTCCTGTTAGTCGCGATTGTCGGAAAGATCGTAGGTTGCGGCCTCGGCGCCAGCTTTGCGGGATTCGGCAGGCGCGACTCTTTCATCGTTGGGATCGGAATGATCCCCCGGGGAGAGGTTGGCCTGATTACGGCGAGCATCGGTTTTGCCGCTGGCCTGGTCACGCGTGACATTTATGCGCAGGCAGTAGTGCTTGTCCTGATTACGACTTTGATCACGCCGGCGCTGTTGCGCTATGCCTTTCCCAAGGAGCACCTGCAGGCTTCAGTATCGGAAACTGCGGCCGTGGAGATTTCTTTGTAAACTGCGCTGTGAGCCATGGGTGGTGAGTCCGGTAACGACCGGAAAACTTAGAAAGGGTTTTAAGACTGGAATCTGCCAGTACGAGGACAAACACAATGACCAAACTAGAAGCGATTATTCAGCCCTCCAGATTTGAAGCCGTCAAGGAGGTTCTCACCGAACTGGGCGTCGAGGGCATGACCATCTCGGATGTGCGTGGACACGGAAGACAGAAGGGTCACACTGAGGTTTATCGTGGGCGGGAATACACCGTGGATCTCGTGCCCAAGATCAAGATCGAAATGGTGTTGGCCGATAACCTCGTAAACGCGGCGGTGGATGCGATTGTACAAAGCGCCGGCACGGGAAAGATTGGCGACGGCAAGATCTTTCTCTCCAAAGTGGACGAAGCAATTAGAATTCGAAATCAAGAGCGGGGAGTGGCGGCACTCTAACCACAATCCTGTTGGGGCACCCGGAGTGTCATGCCAGTGCTGGCGAACAGCTCGATATCACAGCACGCCTATCAGAAAGAGTCGGAAAGCATTCGCGGGAGATTCGAGCAGTCGCACGACGGAAAGGCTGCAATCCGTGATCGCTCGAATCTCACAGATTTGCTCATCCGCGAACTGTGGAATCAGTCTCCGACCGCCTCGGGAGGGCCGGACCGGTTGTGCATCGCAGCCCTCGGGGGATACGGTCGTCAGGCGCTGTTCCCCTACTCTGATGTGGACGTGCTTTTCCTGCATGAATCCGAACTGAGCGAAACCGCGCAAAAGCAGACCATCCCGCGATTGTGTCAGGCGCTCTGGGATCTGCACCTTCGCGTGAGCCCCACCACCCGCTCCCTGGCGGAGTGTGGCAAACTTCATCGCGACAACCTGGAGTTTAGTATTTCCCTGCTGGACTCTCGCTACCTGTGTGGCGATACCGGATTGTTTGAGCAGCTACATTCCCGCGTGATCCCGAAAATGGTGGCGCGGGAAGCTCTCGAACTGCAGCAGAGGCTCACCGATCTCACGTCCGCGCGCCACAACAAGTACGGTCACACCATCTTTCATCTCGAACCCAACATAAAAGATTATCCGGGCGGGTTGCGTGACTACCAGGTTGCCTGCTGGCTCAGTCTGATCTCAGAGCTTGAGAAGACGGGCGTGTGGCCAGAACCGGAAAATCTTTTGCCCGACGCGCTGCGCAAGGATTGCTGGGCCGCGCTCGACTTTCTTTCCGCAGTCCGCTGTTTCCTGCACTACCGGCAGGGCCGGGACCTGAATGGTCTGACTTACGAACTGCAGGCTGAGGCCGCGGCAGCCGGGATTGGCCTCTCGGATGGCTTGCCGGTCACCCCCGCGGTCTGGATGCGAACCTACTTCCGGCACGTTCGGTCGATTTACAGACTTACGGTGCTCTTCGATGAAGTGCCTCCGGCGCGCTCCGGCCTGTACCGGTTGTTCGAAAATCGCAAGTCGCGCCTGTCCAACGCGGATTTCTCCGTAGTGGAGGGCCGCGTCTTTCTCCGCCAGCTCTCTTCGGTCCAGGATCCATCTGTGCTCCTCGGTCTATTCGAATTCGTCGGCCGCCACGGCTTAAAGCTGACCGCGGAAACCGAAAGGTGCGTCGAGGCGGCGCGTCCTCAATTGAAGGAATGGGCGGACCATTCGCCCGAGGTATGGGCGCAATTCCGGCGCATCCTGATGTCGCCTCATGCCGGGGCGGCTCTGCGCGCCATGCATCGGCTAGGTGTGCTGGTTCTTCTGTTTCCCGAATTTCAGGCCGTCGATTCCCTGGTCATTCGCGACTATTACCACCGGTATACAGTGGACGAACACTCGTTGGTTGCGATCGAGAACGTGCACGCGCTGCGGACGCCCGACAGCGAACTGGAACGTCGTTTCCGCGACATCCTGGACGGAATCGAACGCCCCAACTTGCTCTTCCTGGCCCTTCTCTTGCACGATGTCGGCAAGGGCATGCCGGCGGAAGACCATGTCGCGGGAAGTCTGCAAGCGGCGGCCAGCGTTTCAGATCGGCTTCGCCTTGAACCGTCTGATCGCGATACCGTGGTGTTTCTGATTGAGAACCACCTGCGCATGTCGGCCACGATCATGAGGCACGACATCTTCGACCCCAAGGTGGTGGCCGAGTTCGGCGACTCCGTTGGAACCACGGAACGGCTGAAAATGCTGACGCTCCTTACCTACGCCGACATTAAGTCTGTCAACCCGGAAGCGCTGACTCCTTGGAAAGGAGAAATGCTATGGCAGTTCTATGCTGCCGGGTTCAACCATCTCAGCCGGACGGTGGACGACCAGCGTCTGACCGGAAGCACCGCAAACAGCGAGCGGATCAAGGAAGTCGTGGCAGCGGCGGGCGAGGTTGACGCCAAACATATCACGTCCTTTTTGGACGGTTTTCCCAAACGCTATTTGCTGATGCATACCCCGGCTGAAATTGTGGCGCATTGTCACATGTACGATCTGCTCAAGAACAAGGATGACGAACCGCAGATCGACATACTACGTCGTGATGGGTACTTCGAACTTGTTCTGTTGACTCTCGACTGTCCTGGCCTGTTTTCCCATGTGGTGGGTACGCTCTCGTCATGGGGAATGAATATCCTGAAGGCCGAAGCCTTCTCGAACAAAGCTGGCGTGGTCCTGGACACGTTTCGATTCTCCGACCGGTTTCGGACTCTCGAGCTCAATCCGTCCGAGATAAATCGCCTGAAGCGAAAATTGGCTGAAGCCGTTTCCGGTGAAATCAACGTGGTCGAACTGATGGAAACAAAATTCAAACCCGGAGTGCAGACGCCGAAAATAAAGGTTGAGCCCAGCGTGCAGACTGATAACGAGCACTCGCAACACAGCACCCTAATCGAGATCATTGCCCAGGACCGTCCTGGACTGCTTTACGACATCAGTTCCACCATGGCCGAACTCGGCTGCAACATTGAGGTCGCGATCATTGACACGCAAGGCCAAACCGCAACCGATGTGTTTCATGTCACCTGTGCCGGGACCAAGCTGGACCTTAAGCACCAGAAAAAAATGAGGGCTGCCCTCATCGAGCAACTCTAAGCTGGCCTCCTGAAACCCGGGACAAACAATCCACCCAACCCGCCCATTTCCCGCTTTATCGTTTATCGTTTATGCTGAACCTCCTTCAGGAGAGGCATGTGATCTCGCTTCGCCGCTTGCTGCTGCTTATCTTCTTAATCGGGTTGAGCCTTTGCTCAGCCGCCGCTGCCCAGGGTTTCGACCCCAGGCTCTATCAGGAACTACGCTGGCGCATGATCGGCCCCTTCCGCGGGGGGCGCACAGTTGCCATTTCTGGTGTGCCGGGACGACAAAACGTCTTCTACATGGCTCCGAACAACGGCGGAGTGTGGAAGAGCACCGACTACGGCCGTACCTGGAATCCGATCTTCGACGACCAACCGACCGGTTCTATCGGCGCGTTGGCTGTTTCTCCCTCGAATCCGGACATCATTTATGTGGGCAGCGGCGAGGGGCTTCGCAGGCCCGATCTTTCCATCGGAGATGGCATCTACAAGTCGACCGACGGAGGCCGTAGCTGGCAGCATCTCGGCCTGCGCGATGGACAGCAGATCAGCGTCATCCTGGTCGATCCGCATGATCCCAATCGTTTGTTTGTGGCTGTAGTCGGGCATCCCTACGGCCCGAATGCTGAGAGAGGAGTATTTCGTTCGCTCGACGGCGGCGAGACCTGGAAAAAAGTTCTGTACAAGGACGAAAACACCGGAGCGATTGATCTGGCGTTTGATCCCTCCAACCCACAAATCCTTTACGCAGACATGTGGGCTTCGCGCCGTCCGCCGTGGACCACCGGCAATTCGTATGACGGGCCTGGAAGCGGTTTGTACAAGTCCACCGATGGCGGCGAGAGCTGGCGGCCATTGACCAAGGGATCTGCCGACCTGGGCCGACCGGTTAGGCCGCATCGGACTTGGAGTTGCTCCCAGCGATCCCGCGGTTGTTTATGCGCTCGTCGATGCACCCACGCTCGGCGGCCTGTATCGCTCGAATGACGCCGGGGAAAGTTGGAAACGAATCAACTCGGACACCCGGTTGTGGGGACGTGGCTCCGATTTTGCCTGTGTGCGGGTTGATCCCAAAGACAAGAATACGGTTTACATCGCCAACGTTTCCACCTATCGCTCCACCGATGGAGGGAACAGTTTTACCGCCATCAAAGGAGCGCCCGGAGGTGACGACTATCACACCGTCTGGATTAATCCGGAAAACCCGCAGATCATCGCGCTCGCCGTCGATCAGGGAGCGACTATCAGTGTGAACGGCGGGCAGACTTGGAGTTCGTGGTACAACCAGCCGACCGCACAGTTTTACCACGTGATCACCGACAATCAATTTCCTTACTGGGTGTATGGCGGACAGCAGGAAAGCGGAAGTGTCGGTACGGCCAGCCGCAGCGACACCGGTGAAATCACCTTTCGCGATTGGTATCCCGTCGGCGTCGAGGAGTATGGATACGTCGCTCCCGATCCCCTCGACCCCAACCTCATTTATGGAGGAAAGGTCACCAGATTCAACCGCACAACATCGCAGACGCAGGATGTTTCACCCGTGGTGCTTCGCACCGGTCAGTATCGCTTCAATCGCACGCAACCGCTGATCTTTTCCCCCGTCAATCCCCACATTTTGTATTTCGGGTCCAACGTTCTGTTCAAGACCACCGACGGTGGCAATAGCTGGCAGATCATCAGCCCTGATTTGACGCGTGAGGATCCGGGAGTGCCTCCCAGCCTGGGAGTATTCGTCGAGTCGGATGAAGCTAAGGGGAAACACCGAGGCGTTATCTATTCGCTGGCCCCCTCGCCCAAAGACGTGAACCTCATCTGGGCTGGAACCGACGATGGTGTGGTGCAGGTCACGCGTGATGGGGGAAAACACTGGCAGAACGTCACCCCTCCGGAATTGACTCCCTGGAGCAAGCTGGCGCAAATGGATGCTTCGCACTTTGACACCAGCACCGCCTATGCCGCGGTCAACCGGTTCCGCCTGGACGATCTTCATCCTTATATTTACCGGACGCACGACGGAGGCCATAGCTGGCAAAAGATCATCAGCGGGCTGCCAGACGATGAACCGGTCAACACCGTCCGCGAAGATCCCGAGCGCAAGGGTCTTCTTTTTGCCGGTACTGAACGCACGGTGTATGTCTCCTTTGATGACGGAGATCACTGGCAACCGTTGCAACTGAATCTGCCGGCCACTTCGATTCGAGATCTGGTGATCCATCACGATGACGTCGTCGTCGGCACCCACGGCCGGTCGTTCTGGATTCTCGACAACATCACTCCGCTTCGGCAGACTGCTTCCCAGGTTGCTGAATCTGATGCCTATCTTTTTGCTCCACAGCTGACTTACCGCTTCCGGCGCAACAACAACACCGACACTCCACTGCCTCCTGAAGAACCGGCGCGGCAAGAACCCTCCCGACGGAGCGATGATCGATTTCTGGTTGAGGTCGGCGGCTTCAGGTCCGGTCATCATCGACATCTCCGACAGCGCGGGGAACCTGGTACGTCATTTCTCGAGCGCGGACAAGCCCGAAGCGGTTGATGCAAACGAGATAAATATTCCCACCTACTGGATTCGTCCGCCTCAGACTGTTTCAGACCAACCCGGGATGCATCGTTTCCTATGGGACTTGCACTATCCACCGCCGGCCTCGCTGCAGCGCCAATATCCGATCTCAGCGATCTATCAGGACACGCCGCGCTACCCGCTCGGTCCTTCGGCGCCGCCCGGAAATTACAATGTTAAGCTGACGGTCGAGGGAAAGAGTTACACACGTTCTCTTACCGTCAAAATGGATCCGCGGGTAAAGAGCTCGACGGAAGATCTGCATCAGCAGTTCGAGCTGGAATCTACTATCGCGGCAGCCATGCACCGCGACTTTCAGACGTTGCAACAAGTCCGTGGACTACGTGATCAGCTGAGAACGCTGACGGTCCGCATCATCCCAGGCCCGTTGCTGACCAGCATTACCACGCTGGACAACAAAGTCCAGGAACTGGAAGGTAACGAGGAAGGTGGAAGGTTCCTCAGCACGCCGGAGGGAAGAAGCCTGGCTCGGCTGAACACCGGGCTGACCACGTTGCTGGAAAGCGTCGACAGCGCCGACGCGGCTCCCACCAGGACACAGGTGAACACCTTCAGTGACGTGAAGAACGCGCTCGACCAACAGTTGGCGAGCTGGGAACAAATCAAGAGCATGGACGTACCGCAGCTGAATTCGAAGCTAAAGGAGGCGGGACAGCCGCCGCTTAATCCCGAATCGGCCGCCGTTATAGAGCAGGAGTGGCACTCCACAGAAAAGGCGGCGGGAGAAGACTAAATCGTCCTTACTTGCTTCGATGGAGCGACGGGCGTCCTCGCCCGTCCCGCGCAGGGCATTCGGACTGAATTGACAACTAACTTCTCGCGCTCCGTTGAGTCTGTTCCGGACAGGCGGGGACGCCCGTGGCTCCATCGGACTGTTACGGTGCTCCGACTTTCCGCTCGGCCAGATATCTGCGCAGGGCGTCCTGCCAGTCCGGCATCGTTACACCGTATTTCTCCAGACTCGCTGGAGACAGCACAGAATACTTCGGACGTTTGGCTGGCCGGGCGAACTTATCGCTCGTAGTCTCGAGCACTGCCGTGGTCAGTTCTGCCCCTGCCACGATTGCGCGCGCAAATTCGAACCATGAGCATTCACCTCGGTTGGTGGCATGGACAACTCCGCCGGCTCCCTTGTGGCAAAGTTGAGCGATGGCGCGAGCCACGTCCACGGTGTAGGTCGGAGAGCCGCGCTGATCGCCGACCACTTCCAGCCGTGGCCGGCTGGCGGCTGCTTTAAGAATTGTGGCGGGAAAACACTTTCCTCCCGTGCCGAACAGCCAGGAAGTCCGAACTATGCAGCTTTCCGGCAGGACAACCCTGATCTGCTCTTCCGCCTCGGCTTTCGATTGTCCGTAGACGGTGCGCGGCACGCGTGGGTCATTGGTTTCATATGGAGTGGTTTTGCTTCCATCGAAGACGTAGTCGGTGCTGAGAAAAAGCAGCCGGGCACCGTGCTCCTCAGCCGCACGCGCGACGTTGACGGCTCCACGGCAATTTACGTCGAAAGCCAGATCGCGATTGCTTTCGCAGCCGTCCACGTCGGTGTAGGCTGCTGCCAGAATGATCCAGTCAGGACGGCTGTGGCCCACCAGGCCGGAGACCTGTTTATCGTTACGAATGTCGCCGTCGGCGGAGCTGAATCCTGCGATCTCGTCTTCCTTCCACTCCCGCATCAGCGCCTTGCCCAGCAGTCCGGTCGCGCCGAAGATTGTGATTCGCATGCGGCAGGTTCTCCTGGGTTCCCCCTCTTTTCGCAAAGGACGCTAAAAATGGGGCACCCGCCAGACAATTCTAGGAATACTGTGTGGCAATCCAGTTTCGGTAGCTGCCGTTGGTCACGTCTTTCACCCAGTCCTCATTTTGCAAATACCAACGGATGGTCTTGCGAATGCCACTCTCGAAACTCTCGCGAGGCTTCCAGCCCAGTTCACGCTTGATCTTGCGCGTGTCCATGGCATAGCGGCGGTCGTGACCAGGGCGGTCTTTCACAAACGTAATCAACTTTCGATGGGGCACGCAGGGATCGTCCGGACAGAACTCGTCCAGAATCGTGCAGATTGCCTCAACGATTTCTATATTTTGCTTCTCGCTCCCACCGCCCACGTTGTAAGTCTCCCCAACTTTCCCCTGGGCCAGAACCCGGCGTATGGCCTGGCAGTGATCCTCGACAAACAGCCAGTCGCGCACATTTTGGCCGTCCCCGTAGACGGGCAATGGCTTTCCCGCCCGGGCATGGCAGATGACCAGCGGGATCAGCTTTTCGGGGAACTGGTAAGGCCCATAATTGTTGGAGCAATTCGTGGCTAGAGTCGGCAGACCATAGGTGTGGTGATAGGCGCGCACCAGGTGGTCCGCGCCTGCTTTAGAAGCAGAATATGGACTGTTTGGCGCGTACGCAGTGGTCTCAGTGAATGGCGGATCATCCGGACCGATCGATCCGAACACTTCGTCGGTGGATACCTGAAGGAACCGGAACGACTCTCGTTCCTGATTCCCCAGTCCCTCGCAGTAGGCACGAGCTTCTTCCAGAAGGCAGAATGTGCCGTGTAGGTTGGTGCGGATGAAGTCATCCGGGCCTCGGATCGAACGGTCTACATGGCTCTCCGCCGCAAAATGCACGATGGCGCGGGGTTTGCGAGTCTGGAGCAGTCCGCGTACGAGATCGCGATTGCAAATGTCTCCATGCACGAAGCCATATCGCGGATCGGAGGAAACGCGGAGCAGGTTGCGCGGATTGCCCGCGTACGTAAGCTTGTCGAGATTAACAATGGAAGTCCCTTCTTCATCAATCCATTGCAGGATGAAGTTGGAACCGATGAATCCCGCTCCCCCTGTCACCAGAACCGTCTTTTCCATAGGAGCAAGCCGCAAGTCGAGCGACCGCTCTGATTGTAAACGACAGGAAGCAACACAACTCACGTGGGGACGGCCGCCCCCGGCCGTCCGGCGGACCACAGGTCCGCAAGTTCTCGGAGCAGACCCCAAGCCATGTGGCGCGGGCGCCCTCGCCCGCGAGAAGCCGATGCACGCCCTTACTTTGCAATCGGGCTGCAATTTTGTGTTCGAAACGGTATCGGGTCTGTATCGCGTACCACGGTTCTTCCAGAAAGAGCCCCTCTGAACACGGGTCTGGCTTGTGGGTTTCCGACATCAACCGGTTGGGGTAGGTTGTCATGGGATGTCAGTGAGTGTTGGACAAAGCTCTGCTACTTGAGTCCCATTCGAATTTGTCGCCTGTTTCCACAAAATGCTTCAACTGAACGGCCTAAAAAAACCTGGATCAGTTCCTACAGCCTCCGGTAAATGCCTTCCGGGATGGGAAATGTTCGCCCGTTCAAGACTGATCCCAGCAGCCGCGCGTTGGTGGCCTGCAAGGTCTGAACCGCTCTCTGCGCCGCCGCCCGCCGTGTCGAGTTGGCCTGCAGCACCAGAATGACGCCGTCACTGAGATAGCCGAGCAGTGCTGCATCGCTGCACATGCCGGCCGGCGGACCATGCAGCACGGTGTAATCAAATTCGAGCCGCAGTTCCCTCAGCCGGCCGGGCAGCCATTCCACTGAGAGACCGGCTTCGTTTTCACCCAGGAACATTTCACGTGGTACGTGCCACAGATGGCTGGAAATCCGCCGAGCAGAATCCCGAAGCGGCCGGAACCCAGCCGGACGAAAGGACGGAGTGGCTGTTCCGTATACGTCAAACCTCTCGGGCGACGGCAGATGCGTTTCCACCAGGGCGACATTCCCCGGAATCTGCGCAGCCAAGGTTTGGCTGACCCGCATACAGATGCCGGCGACATCGCCATCCTCAACCGCGCAGAAAACAACCTGGCGCGCGGGCTTCGGCCAACCCGGAAGGAACACCTGCCGCACCAGGCTTCGGACCTGCTCATCCCCGAAGCGATCAGGGTTCCACGGCCCCGACTCCCGCGCCGCCGGCGCCTGTGGCTCCGGCATCTCCGTTTCGAAGATATTGCCCGCCAATGCGTGTTCCAGCAAATCTGGCCTTGCGCTCATAAGTGTTTCCCTCGCGAACCAAATTCGAATCGATGTAGCGATGGGCGTCCCCGCCCGTCCCTCCGGCGCGTTCCGGACGGGGGACGCCCGTCGCTACATCGACACTTGTTCCATCTCCGCTCCTCGCCCAGCAACGCTACTGATCTCTCAAGGCAGGGAAGCCAGAACCGGCGTGCCCAGATACGCAGTTACCTCATCGGGCGTCCGGAACCCCTGGTTCAGGTAGTCCGCGGCAAAAGCCAAACTGGTGCCCATGGTGCCGCCAAGCACCACGCCTACCAGGCCGAATACCCAGACAGCTCTCGCCGGTAGCGCAGGCACTCTGGGCTCCTCGGCGATGGCAACATTAAGAATGCCGCCCTGGTCCAGGGCATCTTCGATCCTCGCCTCCTCACGTTTGTTGACGTAGAGCAGATATTTCTCCTCGGCTGCTTTCAACTCGCCCAGCAACTCACCCTGCCGGATTGCGTTCCCTCCCAGTTTTTGGGCTGTTTCCCGGTAGCCTGCTACCTGGATGCTGGCAGCACGCCCATGGGCTTCGAGCGTGCCCAACTCCACCTGGGCCTTGATCAGTTCCGACTTCACCCATTCGTGATTCGAGTCCTGGTTCGAGGTCTGCTCCCGCAACGGCGACTTTTCCTCCCCGGCGATGCTGTCCTTGGTTTCCGCGATTTGCTGATCTACCTCCTCCACCAGGCGGTAGGACGGCTGAAACTTTGTTAGTAACTCGGTTCGCTTGAGCTGGAGTTCCAGCAGCTTCGACTTCATCTTTTCCGAAAGCTGCGGGTTGTCTGAGTTGCGAATTTCGGTAATCGTCCGCTCCGGCAAGGACTGCAGCTTTGCCTGCAAGCCCCGGATCCGCTGCGCGGTTTCGGCGATCGCCACCTGCGTCTGGCGGTTGTTGGCTTCGGCGTCGCTGAGCTTCTGCAGTTCCATGTCTCGTTCCTGTGCCGCCGAGACCACCCCCTGATCGCTGGTGAAATCCATCAGGTGGAATTCCGCGTCCAGCAACCCACGCCGGGACTGCACCACCTGCTGCTCGAAAAAGCCGAACTCGCCTGAGGGCCGGTGCACCCGCTGCTGTCTTGCCAGATAAACCGCCGCCAGAGAATGAAGCACGGCCGCCGCCTGCTCGGGGTCGGAGGAGGAATACGCCACTTCGATCAGGTTGGTCTTTCTCATGGGCTCGACTCTCAGCCGGTGGGTCATCCGCCGCACGGCTCTGGCCAGCCGGGTCTCGTCATCACTCTTCAAAAGACGCTCGTACCATGATCCCCGGCTGAGTCCCGCCGCCAGCACCACCGTTCGCAGAATTTCATCATCCCGCAGCAGCTCTACCTGGGAATTCAATTCTTCTTCGGTGACTTCTTCCCGCTGAAACATCGGCGAGGGTGTGGGTGTTGGCGTTACCGGAGCGTCCACCCGCCCCCGCCGAACCAGCACTTTCATATGCGCCTGGTAAGAGGGCGCGAGCACTCCGTACAGGACCACCGCCAGCGAGACTGCCGCAAAACTGCCGAAGGCCAGGCTGCGTTGCCGGAAAAGCACGGCCAGCAGATCGCGTATGGTCGGAGTGGGCGCCGGCGCAGGCTTACGAAGGATCGTGAGCTCTTCCCCCATATGGAGTTTCTCCCGGCGCGATCGCCCTCAGGTTCAGTTGTTTTTGATGTCGGGCAGCGGCTGGATCCGCTTGAGGGCAAGGTAAGCCCGAGAGGCTTGATGCAATTCGATCTTCGAAAAAGGAGGTGCTTTCCCCACGTCTCCCTAGAACTGGTTGGGATTCATATAAGTGCTGATACTGGAACTTGGCAAATAGCGCCGGATCTTCGAAATCTTGTTTTGCGGAACGTACAGCAAATCACCGGGCCGCAGATGGAAGTCCTCGGCCAGGTTTCGTGACTTCAGCATTTGCTTTATGTTTAAAACACGGGCCTCAGTCCGCTCGTCCGAGATCTTCCGGAACAGGACCACTTCCGAGTGCTTGGCCTGTTCCGTGAAACCTCCCGCGATCGCTACACCTTCGGTGACGGTGGCGTCGCCTCGCAATTCGTACTTGCCTGGATGGCCCACTGCGCCACTGGCGACGAAGTACGGTTTCTCGAAGTCTTTGAGAGTGATCGTGACCTCGGGATCGTGCAGCGTATCGGCGTAAGCCTGGCGGACGGCATTCCGCAACTCCGCCACAGTCACGCCTTGCGCGTACAGCTCGTCCAGTCCCATGAGGGTGATGAAACCGTCCGGCTGTACGCTGACCATTTGGTCAAACTCCGGTGCAAACGTGAATTTGATCTCGACGATGTCGCTTCTTTTTAGCCGGTAGAGCGGACGGCGGTTCCCCATCTCGTCTGGACTCGATGCACCGTCCGCTATGCCGGATTTCGTAGGCCCCGCCGCCCCTTCGCTTGCCTTTGCCGCTTGCGTCGCCTGCTCTTGGGCCACGGCCGCCACCGAACTTGTCTGTACGGCCCAACCGCCAAGGGCCAACGCCGCGCAGATCGGAAGCCACTTCATTTCTTTATTGTCCTGTCTGTAAATCCTGCCGACGCTGCTGCGGCAACTTGCAAGCTATCCCGGCGCACCCAACCCGGCAAGACATGGGAAGTGCTGTCCTCGAAGGTAGACGTATGAACC
This sequence comes from Terriglobia bacterium, assembly GCA_963801545.1. Classification (GTDB taxonomy): domain Bacteria; phylum Acidobacteriota; class Terriglobia; order Terriglobales; family Acidobacteriaceae; genus JAIQFF01. Next base: position 33,610 of record CAWDFF010000016.1, read on the forward strand.
CGGCGATTCTCTGGCCAGTGAGGCCGCTTTTCGAGGAGAAGGACGGAATTGATGAATCCGTAATCACCGCAGCGTCGGCGCTGATTGCTGCATCAAGAGCGCCGCAGACAAAGGCGCAACTGCGTCGCATCGCGATTGAAGGGAAATGGCCATTTGGTCCCGTCCTCTTCGGTAGTACCCACAAAAGTAGACTTGCCAACACTGGTTGCGCCTGAATCCCAGTTTTGGCCCAAGCTCGGAATCGCTGCGATCTGCATTCAATGCAGGCAGTTAAGAGCAACAGCCGCGAATCCCCCACTCGCTCTCTTTTTCTGGTTGTGATCCCGTTTCGTATTGTTCATCCAACCATTCGCGATGTTGAGATGTCACAGCATTGCGATCCCGCGTTCCTGTAGGCTGCCGTCAATCAACATCTGGATTGGACCGGAGGATTCGCTTGCGGCCGCTAAGGACTTATGGAATCTACATTCAGTACGAGTACAAACTCGATTGGAGTGCTGATTGCCGACTCCAATCAAATGCAAAGTCAGCTTCTGGTCAGCGTGCTCCGACGCCGCCCTGAATTCGAGGTGACGTCCTGCACCCTTGACCCGGATGCCATCTTGAACGTCATCGCTTCGTTGCCGGTGCACGTCGCCATCCTCAACACCGACAATCCACGAGATGGCTGGCCCGAAATGACGGTGGTTCGCCAGTTGCACCTTGCCCATCCCGAGGTGGCCAAAATCATTCTGCTCAACACCTACGACCGCGATATCGTAGTGAAGGCCTTCCGCTCGGGTGCCCGCGGTCTGTTCTGTTCCCCTCAGAACAATCTTCGGCTGCTCTACAAGTGCATTCAGAGCGTGCACCACGGGCAAGTGTGGGCTAACAGCGAACAGATGCAATACCTGGTCGAGGTCGTGAGTCAGGTGCCTTCGCTGCACATGGTCAATTCGCGTGGGATCCGGTTGCTTACACCGCGTGAAGAACAAGTGGTTGCGCTGGTGGCTGACGGCCTCAGCAACCGTGAAGTCGCGCACGAACTCCGGTTGAGCGAGCACACCATCAAGAAATACCTCTTTCGTATCTTCGACAAGCTGGGCATCTCCAGCCGCGTGGAACTTGTTCTGTATGCGCTCAGCCACGGCGACTCCCGTCAAGCGGAATGGGTCGCTGGCGCAAGCGCGTGACAACTGGGGATAGAAGACCAGAACGCAACGCCTTCAATCAGGCATCATCGGGTTTCTGGCATCTTCTTGCAGACGATGACCGTGTGTCCAGTCTTGGAATCGATGCGCGTGGTCACCGGTTCACAGCGGCAAGAGACCGTGTTTGCATTCTCCTGCTTGGTGACAACACAGTGCTCAATCACCTCCGCCGAGGCCGGCGGCATCTGGCTGCGAATCGGGGCTGGAGCTGGGGCCGCCGGCGTGGGCGTTGCAGCCGGCGTCTTCTTGGCGGCACAGCCGGCCAGGAACAGGGTACAGATCAAAACGACGAACATCGGCCAGAATTTTCTCATCTCCGCAAATCGCACACCATCCGCCCAATATAACCCTGCCTGCGAGACTCGAACCTATAGCATCGGGGATGCCAGATGACACAAGGGTGACCCATTTCTCGCGTCCTTTGTGGAAGCGGGCCTGCAAGCGAACCCAATCCATGATGTCCCTGAACTCGAAGCCTCATTCTCAATGTCGCACGTCGTTGATCTTCACCGATTTCACAGAGATGTACGAGGAATGACTGCTCCTGCGCTCTTGGTCCGGCGTCGCCGCTGCTCCCCACTTCTCGCAACGGACGCGAGAAATGGGGCACCCGGTTTTCCGGTTCTGCCTTATACTGGCCGCCGAATTGTTGGGCTAACCGCTGGGTTACAAAAGGAGAGTTGAGAAATGTCGACCTTCTCGCGATTCAGGAGTCAGGTGTTCTTATGTTTTGCCCTTTGCTGTAGCCTTCCCCACTGCCTGGGTGCGGAAATGCCGAAGGTCATCCAGAAAGGCGGGCGCTACGCACTACTGGTGGACGGCCGTCCGTACTTGATTCTCGGGGGACAGATTAACAACTCAAGCTCGTGGCCGGCGTCTTTGCCGGAGGTGTGGCCCCTGCTCGAATACATGCACGCCAATACCGTCGAGGCCCCGGTCTACTGGGAACAGATGGAAGCGAAGCCCGGGGAATTTGATTTTTCCATCGTTGACGAACTTGTGAAACAGACGCGTGATCACAAGCTTCATCTGGTGCTGCTCTGGTTTGGCACCTGGAAAAATGGGAAGATGCACTACGTTCCGGAATGGATCAAGGCCGATACCCAGCGCTATCCCAGGGTCATCAACGAACGTGGAGAACCGATTGACGTTTTGTCTGCAAACGCTCCCTCCAATCTCGACGCGGACAAGAAGGCATTCACCACCCTCATGCGCCATTTAAAGGAGATCGATGGCGACCAGCATACGGTCCTTTTAGTGCAGGTGGAAAATGAGTCGGGGTCGCTGGGTAGTGTGCGCGATTTCTCCCCGCTCGCGGAAAAGGAATTTCAAGGGCAAGTGCCCGCCGAGCTGGCAAAAGCTCTTCACAAGACGACCGGAACGTGGAAGCAGGTCTTTGGCGCGGATGCCAATGAGACTTTCGCTGCTTATTCCGTGGCGCGCTATATCAACGAAGTCGCGAGGGCAGGGAAGGCGGAGTTTCCCATTCCCATGTACGTCAACGTGTGGCTCAAATGGCCCGCCGAGACCGTCCCCGGCCTCAATTACCCCAGCGGCGGTCCTACCTACAACATGCTGGACGTATGGAAAGCCACTGCCTCTTCACTCGATGTGATTGGCCCCGACATTTATACCGACGACTCGGCTCTCTACCGCTTCGCCTTGAAGTCCTATCATCGCCCCGACAATGCAATGTGGATTCCGGAAACTGGCGGCGACGATATCGACGCTCATTATTTCTTCTACGCGCTGGCAGAGGGCGCGATCGGTTTCTCCCCGTTCGGAATGGACCGCACCGGCTGGACCTACAAACCCGATGAGGGACCGGTACTCCACGCCGAGAATTTTGCCTTGATCGGATCCATGAACCGCGAGATCGCGCGCCTGAATTTTGAGGGGAAAGTGAAGACTGCAGTCGAGGAAGAAGGAGAATATCAGAAAGAACTCGACTTCGGCAGCTGGCAGGCGAGCGTCTCTTTTGGATTCCCTCAATACGGCCGGGAACGAAAGCCAGCGGGAAGCAAGGACCATCATGGCCGTGCGCTGGTGGCCCAACTTTCAGAAAACGAGTTCCTGGTGACGGGAATAGATGCTCGTGTAGAGTTCCATCTTCCACCCGCGACGACCGGCCAGCATTTGCAACTTCTACGCGTGGAGGAAGGCGCCTACGAAAACGACAACTGGAAGTTTCTGCGACTGTGGAACGGCGACCAGACCGATTTCGGATTGAATTTCACCCATCAGGGCAAAGTTGTTCACGTGCGCCTGGGCCTGTATTAGCGGGAATCTGGAGGGTGCCCCCTCCCAAGCACCGCTTGGGCCGAGGGCCGTGGGTCTAAACAACGGTAAGAGATTGCCGTGGTGCTGCGATTCTCGTAGTGACAAAACGCTCTCTGTATCTCTAACCGAAAAAATCCCCGCCCAAGCTGAGCTTGGACGGGGCACCCTTTAGTTCAATTCTATTTCGCTTTGTCGTCTTTCTTCTTTCCGATCGGGGACGCCTTGGCCTCGTGGTAGCCGGCCTTGACCGCATCGGCTTCGGCCATGTACTGACCGTGCTTGGTCTTGCCGTACCACTCGTCACCCTCCTTGTGGAAGACTTTTGTGGAGGTGTTCACCCACACCTTGCCGCCGCCACCGCCCGGTGCCTGCGGGATCGTGGATGGGTCGACTGGTGCTGCTTTGGCCTTCTTGGCTTTCGTTTCGGTTTTGGCAGTGTCGTCAGCCTTCGCGGGCGTTGCCTGGGCGAGGCATAGCGCCGACGTTGCAGCCAGCAACAGGGAAAACGCCAGTAAAACCATTCTGAGTTTCGCAATTCTCAAGTGTGCTCTCCTCTTGTGAGTAGATTTCAACGGGAGGGTCGCTGTTCAGACCCCGGGCAGGACGCATTCTACACCGGTCGCATTCTTTCGGGCCGATGCGGCGGCGTAGGTTTGAAAGAATTCGCTGCAAATCAGTCATCTGTCAGATTGTGGAGCAGTCAGACCTGCATATGACTGCTTCTTGTGATTGGAGGGCGGGCGTCCTCGCCCGTCTTGGAGAGAGCACCGCCGACGGGCGAGGACTCCCGTCCGCCATCAAGCCCCGCTAGCCTTCCTGTTAATGCCCTAACCGCGGAGTGAGTAATAGGCGGCTAATCAGTGTCCGTTCCTCGGTCCGCCGTCGCCCTGCCCGACTCAGCCCAGCTTCCGAAGACTGCTTGTATGCGTCTGTGTTTTCAAGCCCTTGCGCAAACGAATCCCCCTTTGACACGCGCTCTGGTCTTCAATCCTTGGGGCCAATTCACGCTTGGCAAAGGTATTGCATTTGTGAGGATGCGCCACATTACCTGGCGGCCATTCACTTCAAGGAGGATGACTCTCGTGCTTAAAAACTTTTTGCGCTCAACTACTCTGTGCTCGGCGATTTTGAGCACGACGCTTCTCACCGCGGCTTCGCAGCCCAAACCATTCAATCGTCCGCTCGTATTCGAACCCAATCAAGGGCAGGTATCGTCGCAGGTTTCCTGGACCGCCCAGGGCGCAGGCTACCGCTTCTACATGACCCCGGCAGGCGGCTCGATCGTGCTCGCCGAGCCCGCGCCGGCTCCGTCGTCTCTTCCCAAAACTCCGCCATCGGTGAACCCTTCCGAATCCAGCCTCAGCGTGGTTCGGATGAAGTTGAACGGCGGCAACCCTTGGACCGACGTCCAGGGTTTGCAACCCACCGGCGGCGTCAGCAACTACCTGATCGGCAATAACCGCAAAGCCTGGCACACGGGCATTCCGCACTACGAACGTCTGCGGGTGGCCAGTGTCTACGACGGCATCGATCTGGTGCTTTACGGCCGCGGCCGCAATCTGGAGTACGACTTTGTAGTTGCCCCGGGAGCCGATCCCAAGCAGATTCGGGTTTCGTTCGAGGGCGCGAAGGGTATGCGCATCGACTCGAAGACCGGCGACCTGGTCGTCACCACGGCAACCGGCTCGGAACTGCGCCACGTTCGACCGAATGTTTACCAGCAGGTCGGAGATCAGCGGGTAGAAGTGGCCGGTGAATACAAGATGATGAGCGATGGGCAGGCGGGCTTTTCGCTGGCGCAGTACGATCCACGCCGCGCTCTGGTCATCGACCCAACGGTTGCATTCACTACTTTCATGATGGGAAATGGGGACGATGATGCCACGGGTATCGCCGTGGACGCCGCCGGCAACAGCTATTTCACCGGACACACTGTGTCCACCGATTTTCCGATCACCGAGGGTGGGCGGCCCTCAAAAGCTTGCAGCACAATCAGCGGCCAAACCGTTTGCCCTCCGTCCATTTTCGTGACCAAGCTGTCCCCGACCGGCCAAGTGCTGGCCTCTACTGTCCTTGGGGGCAGCGGTGTCGACCTGGCAAACGGAATCGCGGTTGACTCCAGTGGCGTTTACATCACTGGCACTACCACCTCGCAGGACTTTTCGGCTGACCGCTTGTACGCGTATGGAAGCTGGAATGCCTTCGTCGCGAAGATTACTTTTGACTTGTCCACCGAGTACTATTGCATCGCTTTCGGCGGCGGGGACACTAACCCGAACTTCAATTTCAATGTTGGCAACGCCATTGCCCTGGATTCCTCGCACGCTGCTTACGTAGCGGGCGACACCTGGTCAATCGACTTCCCAACTTCGAAATACTTCTCCACCACGCTCAATCCCAAGCAGAAGGCTTCGGGCGGTGGGCAGGACGCATTCGTTGTGAAAGTAGATCCGTGGGGATTCCTGAACGAGGGCTACTCTACCTACCTGGGCGGATCGGGCGACGACTCGGCGAATGGTATCGCAGTAGACAGCACCGGCGATGCCTATGTAACCGGAGTTACCTCGTCGACCGACTTCCCCACCAATGGAGCGCCATCAATCGGCTCTCCGTTCGGCGGTGGAACCACCGCGTTTGTCACCAAGCTGGTTGCTGACGGCTCAAGCTCGGTATTCTCTATTTATCTGGGCGGAACCATGGATGCATATCACACCGCCCCCTTTGACCAGGGCAACGCGATTGCGCTGAATGCGACCAACGAAGTGTACGTCACGGGATGGACCTGCTCGCAGAACTTTCCCGTCACGTACGCCGGTGCTCAGACTACCCAGCCCACCAATTGCTTCATCAGCCAACAGGGCTTGCTAAGCCCCGCCGCCTTCGTCGTAAAGCTCAGCCACCTGGGCACGATGCTCTTCGCGACCTATCTCGGAGGCATCGGCGGCGCCGCACACGGTACCAGCATTGCGGTCAACAATGCGCAGGAAGTCTATGTCGCTGGAGACACCGCAACCAGCTACGGCTTCCCCCTGGCGCCGCAAATGGCGCTGAACCCGACGGCTGGCTTTCTGACGAAGTTTTCGCCAGACCTGCACACCGTCAGGTCGACCACATTCCTGGGCGCTCTGATCACGGGGATCGTGGCGCGGCAAACCGTGTCCCGCGTCGCCGTGCTGCAGCTAGGCACCACTATTTACACCACTGGCGACCGGTACCGACCCGGAACCAGCAACGTCGATGCATTCGTCGTAAAGTTGAGCGATGCGTCGTCGATTGTGGTGGGTCCGATCGGAACTGCTCCGATCGCAACGGCTTCGACAGCGACCGCTCCGACAGCACCCGCTTCGGTAGCGACCGCTCCAATCGTCAGCAGGCAGGCCGCACTGTCCGTGCAGTAAAAATTGAATGCTTCTTCCGCCCCGCCCTTGCAAAACACGCAATGGCGGGGCATTTTTGTTGGAAAAACCCGCCCAGCAGAGCTTGGACGGACACTCTGGACAGCCCGAAGTGAGCAATACGGCTCAGTTATTCGCGAGGGGCCGAGCGATACTGATGCTGGAGTTGAGTATGTCTTCTCTCTCTTTCAGGTCCTCTGAATCTAAGTCAGCCCATCTGAAGCTCTCCCCTCTTAGTTCCGCAGCTCCGAAAGGAACATTTTTATGAAAAAGACAATATCGCTTCTGTCGATCGCGCTTCTGTGTCTGGCGGGGACTTACGCCTGGGCCGGAACCGCGCGCGAGGACACGGTGAAGCGCCTGCAGTCGTCCGTTGATGTGCTTCAGTCCATTATGGCGACTCCGGACAAAGGCATTCCAGAAGAAGTTTTGAGCAACGCGAAGTGCATCCTGGTGGTGCCCGACCTGATTAAAGGCGGATTCATTTTTGGCGGCAAGCACGGACGCGGCGTGGCCTCTTGCCGAACCGCTGATGGCTGGAGCGCGCCCGCATTCGTCTCCATCGGTGGTGGAAGCTGGGGATTGCAGATTGGCGTTGAAGGCGTGGACCTGGTAATGCTGGTCATGAACGACCAGGGGTTTCAGCATCTGCTTTCCAGCAAATTTCAGCTCAGCGGTGAAGGATCGGTAGCGGCAGGCCCGGTAGGCCGTCATGCTTCCGCCGGAACCGACTGGAAGATGAACACTGAACTTCTGACCTACTCGCGCTCCAAGGGCGTGTTCGCAGGTCTGACGCTGGAAGGTGCGGTTGTGGAGCAAGATAACGATTCCACTCGCGCCATTTACGGCAAGCACATGACGTTCCGCAACATCCTTTCGGGCAAGGTTTCAACCCCAAAGAGTGCGGAAGCGTTCATGAGGGCCGTGTCTGGCGCAGGTCACCAGGCAGCCATAGCCGAAGCAAACGACAAGAACTAAATAGTGTCTCGAGGGGTGCCCCGTCCAAGCTCCGCTTGGACGGGGTTTTTCGTCAGTTACAGCCCCCCGGCCTACATCAGTGCATACAGAAATCCGTCCGTACTGCCCACGTAGATCACATTATTCACAACCACCGGGGACGAGAGCATCGCGCCCACACTCATCATCTTGCTGACCCCGGCCACCATGTTGTCGTAGAAGTTGTCGACGAAGGCCACCTGGTAGTTCGGACCTCCATCCGGCGTAGTCAGCGCCGGGCCATTCTGCCGCGAAGCGTCAGTCTCGAACGTCCATACTAGCTTCTGGCTCGACAGATCGATCGCCAGAAGCTTGCCCTGGTGCGAGCCGACGTACAACATGCCACCCGCAATGGCGGGAGACGAAAATATCGGCCAGTGATTGAAGCTCAAGGAAAACACTGGCGTGCCCGATTTGGCGTCCAGGGCATACACCATGGACGTGTCCGAAGTCGCAAAATAGACTCTGCCGTTCTGCACTGCAGGCGAGGTGATGACCCACGAACCTTTGTTGTTGAAGGCCCACTTCTTTTCGCCGGTACGGGCGTCGAGCGCGTAGAGGTTCGAATCGCGGCAGCCGAAATATACGATCCCATCCATTACCGCCGCCGAAGACTGAATGCCGACCTGGTTGTAGATTTCGTGATCTTCCCCGGTCTTGAAGCGCCATTTCTCTTTTCCGCTGGCGGCATCGAGCGCATAGAAGTAACTGTCCCAGCTACCGATGAACAGGGTTCCATCGGAGATCGCAGGCGAAGCGTGGACTACATCACCAGTATGAAATTTCCACTTCAACGTGCCCGTGGCCGCGTCCAGGGCATAGACATTTCCGTCGCCACTGCCGAAATACACCGCTCCGTTCCAGACCGCAGGCGACGACAGATAGAAATCGAAGGGATCGGGCATGAGTTTCCGCGGCGGGCTCTGAGCCATGCAGATGCTTGCCCGCAAATCGGCGTTCGCCTTCGGTGATAAACTTCCACTTCAATTTTCCGGTGGCCGCATCCACAGCGTAGAACCGGCCACTGTAGGTTCCGAGGTAAATGATTCCGTTCTCCACCGCAGGTGATGAGGTGGCCCGTACGCCCAATTCCAGCTTCCATTTCTGCGCGCCGGATTCGAGATCGACGGCATAGAGATTCCCGTTCGTGCTGGCGATGTAGACCGCGCCATTGGCCACTGCAGGTGAGGAGATGACCTGACCGCCGGTATGGAACTTCCATTTGACCTGAGTGAACTTCGAGATCCCAGGCTGAATTGTAGACTCCGGTGTGCGCCAGGTTTCCGCGGAACATCGCGGCCTCCTGACCCATGTTCTGGCAGAAAGCCGGCAGGCCCAGCAGAAGTGCTGCAAGCAGGGAACGGCCAACGATTTTCATCCTGAATAGACGGAGCACTCCGAAGAAAGTCACTCAGAAAGGAACCATGTAGCGGCGGGCGCCCTCGCCCGCCCAGCCGAGAGAAGCTCGGCAGTTGTATGCGGTAGCCGTTAATGAGCAGCAATCCCAGGCGAGCTGCGCTCGCCCACCCGGACGAGGCGTCCGGGCCTACGTGACCAAATCTGAGCGCCAAAATAAAGAGGGAAGCCGAAGCTTCCCTCCAGATCGACGAAAGACTTGTTCGACCAAACTAAATCGCCGTGCACACCGACTTTACCTCGGTATACAGCTCCAGCGCGTCGTGGCCCATTTCGCGGCCCCAACCGGACTGCTTGTAGCCGCCAAATGGCATTGCGGCGTCGAACATGTTGTAGCAGTTGATCCACACCGTCCCGGCGCGCAGTTGCGATGCCAGGCGATGCGCTTTGCCGATATCGCGTGTCCAGATTCCCGCGGCCAGTCCGTACACCGTGTTGTTGGCTTGCTTGAGCACGTCTTCGGCATCGGAGAATGGAATCGCCGTCACCACCGGCCCAAAGATTTCCTCCTGCACCACTTTCATATTTTCGGTGGTATCCACCAGCACCGTGGGTTGGACGAAATACCCTTTGTCACCATGACGCTCACCGCCGACTACGGCCTTGGCACCTTCAGACCTGCCGCTCTCCAGGTAACCGCAAACCCGGTTGAGCTGTTCTTCCGATACGAGAGGCCCCATATCGCTGGATGCCTCCCACCCCGGGCCCACTTTGATCTTCTTTGCCTTTGCGGAGACACCCTCGACCACTTCGTCGAAGATGTTCTTCTCCACGTACAAGCGCGATCCGGCACAGCAACACTGTCCGTGGTTAAAGAAGATGGCGCTGGCCGAACCCGCGATGGCGGTCTTCAGATCGCCGTCACCAAAAACCACGTTGGGCGACTTGCCGCCAAGTTCAAGCGAAACCTTTTTGAGGTTCCCGGCCGCAGCCTGAAGAATGAGTTTGCCGACCTCGGTGGAACCGGTGAAAGCAATCTTATCGACGTCGGGATGCGCCGCCAGGGCCGCACCCGCGGTCTCGCCATAGCCGGGGACGATGTTTACCACGCCGTCCGGGAATCCGGCTTCCTGTATGAGTTCGCCCAGCCGCAGGCAGGAGAGCGGCGTCTGCTCTGCGGGCTTGATTACCACTGTGCAGCCTGCAGCTAACGCCGGCCCGAGCTTCCAGGCCGCCATCAGCAACGGGAAGTTCCAGGGGATAATCTGGCCGACAACCCCCACCGGCTCGCGCAGGGTGTAAGCCAGAAACTTCGCGCTACCGCCTCCGGCCGAAATCGGAATGGTGTTGCCCTCGATCTTGGTCGCCCAGCCGGCCATGTAGTGGAACAGGTCCACCGCCAGAGGGACATCTGCGATGCGCGCGATCTTGAGCGGCTTGCCGTTGTCGAGCATTTCGAGTTCGGCAAATTCTGATAGATTTTGTTCCAGTAAATCTCCGAGCTTCCAGATCAGGCGCCCGCGTTCCGAGGGTGTCATCTTCGACCATGGGCCGCTGTCAAACGCCGCGCGGGCTGCCTTGACTGCACGGTCGATGTCCTCACGATCTCCCTCCGCCACGCGAGCCAGGACTTCGCCGGTGGCCGGGTTATACGTGGGGAATGTCTTGCCCGATGCGGCTTCAACCCACTGCCCGTTGATGAGCATCTTGCGGTTCTTGGAAACGTAACTGGTTACTTTGTCGTCCATTTGAACGCTGGATAGTACGGTTGCCATCATTCCCTCCTCGATTGCGAATTCTCGAACTGGCGGGGGTCGAAATGCCGGCTCCGAAGAGCGACGTCCAGACGATCACCATCGGGGATTGTAGCTCAATTCGGCGTACTCAGGTGGTGCAACCGGCACCCAGCAGCACTCCAGGCCAGCGCGCCCAGAATGCATAGGAAAACAATGATCCTTAAGGGGCGCCCCGCCGCGAATCGTGTTTCCATCGTGACCCACACTGTCTACAATGGACTTTCGCCCTGAGGTGAAAGTGAGTCAACCCGAAAACCGCGCCCGCCGCTGGACGGTGATCGCCTCCGGCCTGCTGTGCGGGGCGCTGGCGATGGTGGTGCTGTTCACCAATCGTGGCGCCTTCTTCAGCCCGCTGGCAGTGGTGGTGATGGGTGCGGTCGGGCTGGCTGCGGTACTTCTGCAACTCCGCTTGCGTAATCGCGGTCACGTGGAATCACGTTCGCCGGCGCTGCTTAACATCCTGGGAATTATTTTCGCGCTCTCCGCGTTTTTCAACGACCTCCTCCACTTCAATCCTCAGCTCACCGAAACCCTGGCTTTGGGAGCCGTCACCAGTTTTGGTATCAGCGGCGTGATTATCCTGCGCAGTCTTCGCAAGCGCGTTGCTTCCAAATGAGCAGATGAGTCCAGGCGCGCCCATTCTGCTGCCGGACCAATTCAACGCGGCTACCTACTTCATCGACAGACATTTGCAGGAAGGCCGTGGGGAAAAGATTGCCATCGAAGCTGAAGGCGCCCGGGTTAGTTACCGCCAGCTCTGGGAAAGCGTGAACCGCTTTGGCAACGGGCTGCGCCAGCTTGACGTGCGCGTCGAAGAGCGCGTCTTCCTGCTTCTGCTCGACGGCCCGGAATTCGCCATCAGCTTTTTCGGTGCGATCAAGATCGGAGCGGTTCCGGTTCCGGTCAATACTCTGCTCAAGCCTGCCGACTACCAGTACATTCTGAACAACACGCGAGCGCGGGTGGCGGTAGTCAGCGAGTCGCTCTATGCGCAGATACGGGCCATTGCCCGGGAACAGCTGCGCTACTTGAAACACATCATCGTGGTGGGTGCTGAATCGCCAGAGGACACCTTGCGCTTCAGAGATCTCATTGAGCAGAACTCACCCGACCTGGAAGCCGAGCCCACAAGTAAAGATGATGCCGCTTTCTGGCTTTACTCGTCAGGTTCGACCGGGTTCCCCAAAGCTTGCGTCCACCTGCAGCACGACATGGTGGTTTGCGCCGAGCGCTACGCAAAAGCGGTTCTGGGCATGACCGAAAACGATCGCTGCTTCAGTGTGGCAAAACTGTTCTTCGCCTACGGCCTGGGCAACGCGCTCTATTTTCCCTTAGCGGTTGGCGCTACGAGCATCCTGTGGCCGGGCCCGCCCAAACCGCGGAAGATATTCGAAATCATCGAGCGTCACCGCCCGACGTTATTTTTCTCCGTACCGTCGAACTACTCGGCCTTATTGGCTTTTGAACCCGGCAAAGCCCACGCGGGGACAGCCGCCCCCGTCCGTCCGGTCGAGCGAAGCTCGACCTCTCCAAACTTCGACCTCTCCTCGATCCGCTACGGTGTCTCCGCGGGCGAAGCCCTCCCCGCTGCCCTGTTCCATCGTTTCAAGGAACGCTTCGGCGTCGAGATTCTGGATGCCATCGGTTCCACCGAAGTCCTGCACGTGTTCATCGCCAACCACCCCGGCGCGGTCCGCCCCGGTTCCAGTGGACAGATCATCGATGGCTACGAAGCCCAGATCGTCGACGAGCACGACCAGCCGGTGAAGCCCGGCGATATCGGCAACCTGCTGGTCAAGTCCGATTCCACCTGCTCTCATTACTGGAACCAGCACGAGAAATCAAAGAGCACCATTGAAGGCCACTGGATCCGCACCGGCGACAAGTATTACCAGGATGCCGATGGATATTTCTGGTACGCCGGCCGCTCCGACGACATGCTCAAGTGCAGTGGCGTGTGGGTCAGTCCAGTCGAGATTGAAGCGGTGCTGATTGAGCATCCTGCGGTGCAGGAGGCGGCAGTAGTCGGCCGCGAAGACTTCGATCAGCTTCTGAAGCCGGCCGCCTGCGTGGTTCTGAAAGATGGTGCGGCAGGAACCCCCGACCTCGCCCATGAACTACAGGAATTCGTTGTAAGCCGCCTGCCGGTCTTCAAGCGCCCCCGCTGGGTGGAATTCCTCGACGAACTGCCCAAAACGGCAACCGGAAAGCTGCAGCGATACAAGCTGCGGGAGCGGGGAGATAAGACCTGACTCGAAAGCCCGCTTCACACAGGCTGGCGCGGTGCACGACGTGATGCCGACTCTCGTATAATTTCGATTGCGCCAGCCGGTGCGGATGACAGGTGACGGCGGCACAGAATGCGATCTATGGCAACGCAGCCAGTAGAACCCAGCATCGACGATTACCTTCGCAAGCGACTGATGCCGGTCGAGGGTGCGATTCCCCACCTGGCGGGGATCGATATGTACGGGAACTCCATCCCTGCCGGAAGTGTGGGTGGCGATCTTTTTGAGTACATCAATTTTCAGCAGCGCTACAACATTGACGCGCGCATCGCGCGGGCCGTCAAGTTGTCAAAGGACTACCTGGAGCCTCTTCCCAAGGGCCAGCCCCCGCGAAACTCGGTGGATGCGCACGTGCAGTGGCTAAAGTCGAGGCCGGGCTATACCCCGGCTCTCGCTGCCGAGTACAGAAGGGCGAAAAGTTCGGAGCAGGTGAGAATCGCCGAGGTCCTGCCGGAGCTTTACACGACCGCGGGAGTGTTACTGGTCGATGCCCAGGGCCATGGGATCATCTCGGCCAAAATCGCGTCCACCGTACACGATACCTTTCATGCGTTCATGCTTACCGAACTCGATCGGAACGGCAAAACCACTCCGAATCTCTTCGAGGACATCAATCTCAGGCTGGCGCAGTCGGTCACGGCGCGCAATGCCTTGGGACGGAATAAGGACGACAATACGCGTGAAATCGCGACCATGCTGTACGGTGAAATACGTTCCGGCGGTCAGTTTCGCTTCGTAAATTTCGGTCATCCGCCGCCGCTGGTGTTTTCCGCCGAATACAAGAAATTCATGGAGATCGGCAAGGCCAGCATGGTGCAGTTCCTTGCGCTCGGACTGGAGATTCCCGAGGACCATCCTGACCGGAACAGGTATCTTTCCATGGCGCTCAGGACCAGGCGGATCAACTCTTCTGACCTGGCAGAAATCACCCTGATGAGCCCCGGAGACCTGCTCTTTCTTTACACCGATGGGGTCTATGATGGCAGCGACGAGCAGGACAGGTCACAGATTGAACAGGTGATCCGCGAACACCAGAACCAATCAGCCAGAGAAATTTGTAACGCGATCCTGCAATACGCAATCAAGCAGGACGAGCACTTGCAGCAGATCACCGAAGACGACCGCATCGACGACAAGACTGTGTTCATCATCAAGCGCAAGTAAGGCCTAGTGGCTGAGGACGCGCGTCACTTCAATCGCATGGCGGAACAGGCCTTCAGGCCTGCATTTAAAGTCCTCCACACCTTGTCATACGATCCCGTCTCCCCACCTTGTGATCCCGAGCAATGTTTGCTGCGCGGAGCGCAGGCAAACATTGTCGAGGGACCTGGGGTTCTCCGGGGCTTACGTTGAACTGTCCAAGCTGAGAATTCCTCGGTCCCCCTGCATCGCAGCAGCCAACAGCAGGTCTTTCGACTGCGGGAAAGACTCGCAAGCGAGTCCCTTCCCTCCGCTCAAGATGACAAGTTATGAGTGAAGACTAAGGAGGCATCACCACTTAGGTGCCACTACTTCTTTACCTGTATTCCCAGTTCCTTCAACTGCGCTTCGCTCACCGGAGTCGGCGCATCGACCATCAGATCTACCGCCCGCGCGGTCTTGGGAAAGGGAATCACCTCGCGCAAGCTGTCCGCACCGGCCAGGATCATCACGATGCGATCCAGTCCCAGCGCGATGCCGCCGTGCGGAGGCGTCCCGTACTCCAGAGCCTCGAGGAAAAATCCGAAGCGGGAGCGCGCCTCTTCTTGCGTCATTCCGAGTGCGCGAAAGATCTTGCTCTGGATATCCTGGCGATGAATACGGATCGATCCTGAGCCCAACTCAGTGCCGTTCAGCACCACGTCATAAGCCAGCGCGCGGATTTCTCCCAGCGGAGATTTGGGATCATGGATTGAGTCGTAACTGGTTTCGAGCTTGGCCATGTCCTCGTCGTGCAACGACGTGAACGGATGATGAGCCGCGTTCCAGCGCTTGCTCTCCTGGTCCCATTCGAACATGGGGAAATCGGTGACCCACAGAAAGCGGTAGTCCTTTGCCGGATCGCCGGTCTTGGCAAACGCCCCGTGCTTGGCGGCATATTTTTGAGCGAGGTCGAGCCTTAGCTGGCCGCAAGTCTGGAAGAACTGGTTCACATTCTGCTTCGAATCTGCCTTGCGCACCACCAGTAACCACAAGTCTCCCGGCTCGACTTCAGCCGCTTTCAAGATTCTCTCCAGCGAATTGGGATAGTCCCGGGCAAAACGATTGGGGTCGGTCATCAGACTCACAGACGCCGTTCCTTGCACGTGCGCGAACGCTCCGTAGGTTCCAATGGTTCGCCGTTCGGTCCCCGACATCTCCCCGGCCTTCGGAATGCGAATGAGCATAGGAGCGACATCCGGGCCAACCTTGAAAGCCGCGACAAACTTCTCCAGCTCTTCCGGCGTGAAGGCTTCCCGCACATTCACCATCGCCGGCAGCCGCATATCCGGCTTGTCGATGCCGTAGCGCCGCATGGCTTCGTCATAACTCATGCGTGGAAACGGAGTTCTGATATCGTGTCCCGCAGCTTTGAATGCGGCGGTCAGAAACCCCTCGACCACCTCCCACACTCGCTCAGGCTGCGGGTACGACATCTCCAGATCGATCTGGGTAAATTCAGGCTGGCGGTCGGCGCGCAAGTCTTCGTCGCGGAAGCAGCGCACAATCTGGAAATACTTGTCGAACCCCGAGATCATGAGGATCTGTTTGAACAGCTGTGGCGACTGCGGCAGGGCGTAGAAACTCCCCGGCTGCACCCGGCTGGGCACCAGATAATCGCGAGCACCTTCGGGCGTCGAGCGGGTCATAAACGGAGTCTCAATCTCGAAGAATCCCTGTGCCGAGAGATAGTCGCGAATGGCCAGCGCAACCTTATGCCGCAGCTCGATGTTGTACTGCATGGCGTCGCGGCGCAGGTCGATGTAGCGATACTTTAGCCGCATCTCCTCGTTGGGCAGGACGGCTTCGCTGGGCAGAAACGGCGGCTGCTTCGATTCGTTGAGAATGCGCAGCTCTTCCGCAATCAGTTCCACCTCGCCGGTGGCAATGCTCTTGTTCACCGTGTCCGGAACCCGCTGCTTGGCCGTGCCCACGACGGCGATGACGTACTCGTTGCGCAGCGCCTCAGCCTTCTGGTGAATCGCCGGATCTCGCTCCTTGTTGAACACAACCTGGGTGACACCGCTGCGGTCGCGAATGTCAATAAAGATCAGGTTGCCAAGATCGCGCCGCCGGTTGACCCATCCCATGAGCACGGCCTTTTTGCCTGAGTCCGCAGGACGCAGAGCGCCGCACATGTGTGTCCGTTGTAGATCGCCTA
This sequence comes from Terriglobia bacterium, assembly GCA_963801545.1. Lineage (GTDB taxonomy): Bacteria > Acidobacteriota > Terriglobia > Terriglobales > Acidobacteriaceae > JAIQFF01. The sequence continues at coordinate 50,251 of CAWDFF010000016.1, forward strand.
AAAAGTCGAGCAAGTTGTGCCCTTCAGTGCAGAATGCGGCTGTAAGCCGAATCAGAGATTATAAACGGTGAGTGTGGATTGCATGTGTATTCGGGGGATAGTTGCTTCCACGCAGCAGGCGGGCACCCGCCTGCGCTGATTAGCCGGACGGCGGGAATGCCCGCACCTCTTTTTGGGAAAGGCTATTTTGTCTTGGTGGCTTTACCATCCATGACCGTCGACCAATTGCTTCCGTCGGGTGAAATCTCAAATTTGTAGGTGTAGGCAGTGGGAGAAAGGATCTTCATGGTGTAACGCCCCCTCATCTTCTGCCCGCCCATGTTTTCGTCAGAGTGCCAGGTCCAGGTATCACCCTCGACCGTGCCGGCAGCAGAATCGTGCTCTCCTAGACTGTTGAAAGCGTTATAGGTGTACATCTTTTGGTCCGCGTCATAGCCCATGTAGGCCACTTCGGTGCCCTTACCCATTGGCCCGCCGAAGGACCCGTGCGAAGCCAGGAAAAAGTTGCCTTCCATCCACTCATTGTGTGTAGTGCCGGTTAGTTTGCCTCCCGGGCCCATGGGGCCGGGTTTAAGTTCACCGTCCGTCGACCAATTCCCCGCGAGGAAATCCAGCTTCTTCAGTTCCGGCGCAGGTGTTGGCATCGGCATTTGTCCTCGAGCCAGGACCGTGGCAAACAAGCACGTCAGGAGAACAACAGTTGAAATTCGCTTCATGGGAGCGGCTCCTTCTTGAGGATCGCATGGTCGCAATCGCGCCTTAGCGGGAAAATGCTAGGCCGAGGCCATTGCCAAGTCAAGTTGAAAACCCAGAGGCTTGAGGCTTCAGGGCTTTCAATCAATCGGCCGCGCCGCCGTAGCCTGCTGGAATCTCAACCGCCACTGATCGCCCTGCTTCACCCACAAGTCGGAAATATGCTGATAGCGGGGCGCCAGGCCCGGTGCGTCGCCCTCGGGCATGTGAATGATGCAGTCGTAAGTGACGATGGCCGTCTCGTCGTTGACTGGCACCACGCGCAGATTGTAAGTGTAAAAATCTTTGAGTTCGCCATCATGCGCGCTGGTCAGCATTTCCTCCTTGTCGTGGAGCTTGCCTTCGCTGCCCACGGAGACGAAGTCATCGGTCAATGTGCGTTTCAGGAAGTCAACATTCCTGCTCTTCTGGGCCTCCGGAACCGCGTTGGTGTTGGCAATGAGCGTCTGCTCCAGCGGGCTCAGAGGCTTGGACTGATGCCCTGAGGCTTGCGCGAATCCGGCGATCGAAAGCGAGAAAAGACAGACGATAAAGCCGAGCTTTTCTCATAATTCTCCTGTAGTCCGATGGAGAGACGGGCGTCCCCGCCCGTCCCACGGCGCATTCCGGGCGAGGACGCCCGTCTCTCCATCGATGTCTTTATCTTTTAATTGCTTTCAAAACCAGCTATCCCGCCTGAATCGTCGCCGCCAAATCGGCGCGCGGGACCGAGATCTGCTCTCCGGTTTCCAGATTCTTGAGCGTAAACACATCCGAATTAACTTCATTTTCCCCTACAACGACCGCGATAGCGCGCACCCAATTTGCTGGCGGTTTCCAGCAGTTTCTTCAGCCGGAAACTCTCTGTCGCCCAGTTCGATCACCAAGTCGTGCCGACGCAGTTCCGCGCTAACCTGATCGCTGCGCGGTTCATTCCTTCACCCACGGGTGCGATATATGCATCTGGAGCTTTTGGGACCGTGGGCATCGTTCTTGAAGCGCCAAAACCAAGCCGATCCTCTCCCATCGCAAACCCGATTCCCGGCGCAGGCGGCCCGCCCAGCGCTTCAGAAAGTCCGTCATACCGGCCGCCTCCCAAAATGGCGTTTTGCGCCCCCAAAGCGCCATGAGTGAACTCGAACGCAGTCCGCGTGTAGTAGTCGAGACCACGGACCAGGCGGTGGTCGATCTCAAACGGCACGCCAGCGCTATGCAGAGAGCTCCTGCACGTCTTCTAAAATGCGTCTTGCTTTCATCATCGAGATAATCGCTGATGCGAGGAAGCTTTTCGATGATTGGCTGGTCCGCGGGCACTTTGCAGTCGAGGACTCTCAACGGATTTGTCACGCGCTCGCCGTTGACAGTCGGAACAGAGCTGCGAGGAAACGCGGTTCGAGCGCCTTGCGTAAGACTTCGTTGAAAATCTGCGCGCTCCCTCGAGCTTCCGACAGAGTTGATCTTCAGTTTCCAATCCTTGACGCCCAGTCGATTAAGAAGGGTTGCCAACATCTCAAGCACTTCAGCGTCACGCAGGGGTTTGTCGCTGCCGGAGGATGGAGGCCCAATGACCTCCGCCCCAATCTGGTAGAACTGGCGATAGCGTCCCTTCTGCGGCCGCTCGCGACGAAACTGCGGGCCGATGTAATAGAGCTTGTTCAGCCCGCGCTTCCCTAAATCGTGCTCGATGTATGCCCGGACCACGCCGGCGGTGTTCTCGGGACGAAGGGTCAACGACCGTGGCGGCTCATACATCGCTGGCATCTCTACCGGCTGGAGTGCGATCTCCCCGAGAGGAAGGCTTCTCGCCCGCTCCAGTTCCGAATCAGGTAAAGCAATCGCCAGCTTCACAGCGCGGAATTCGTGCATTGCTCCCCACGCTTTTTGCAGCTCGTTAAGCCTTTCGATCGTTGAGGTATCAGGTCGCAGTTTCGCGACGATGACAGTTTCGTCAATTCCGACACGCGCGAACGAAATCAATTGGTCGATTTCCGATACGCACGTTCGACTGGATAGCGCTGTACTTGTCGTCGTATTGCTCTCGCCAAGCACGTTCCAAGACGAGACTGGGGGACACACCGTCCCACCACGTGTACATCTCTTTGGAGACAACGTCAGTCTCTTCTCCTACGGCCGGGCAAAAAGCGCCGTCTCTTCGAAAATCGGCGTGCGGATCTCGTGAAAGTTGTAGGCGCGGAAGACATCACGCACCGCTGCCTCGACAAAATTCCACAACGCCGTTTCCGGCGGTAGAAGATCGCGCGTTCCTCGAATAGCTTTGATCACGGTCAGATCTCTGCGATGGAGCGACGGGACTGGAAGCTAAGCTGACGGCTGATAGCTAACGGCTGCTTCTACTTCCTCTCCCGCAAATACGAATCCTTATATCCCAGATAATTATTCGCGTAGCGCATGATGCTCTCGCGATCCGTCTCCTCCAGCTGGCGGCGGAATTTGCCTGGAGAGCCCATCCACAGCGACCCTGGCTCGACAATCGTCTTCTCCGGAATCAGCGTGCCGGCCGCGATGATTGAACCCGCCCCGATGCGCGCGCCATTCAGGATGATCGATCCCATGCCGATCAGGCAGCGATCTTCAACGGTGCAGCCATGCAGCGTCACCGAGTGGCCGACGGTTACGTATCCGCCCACGAAAACTCCGTACTGCTCTTTCATCCCGTGCAGCACGCTGCAATCCTGGATGTTCGAATACGCGCCCACGCGGATCGAGTGCACGTCACCCCGCAGCACGGCATTCATCCAGACGCTGGCGTGTTCGCCAAGAATCACGTCGCCAATGATTTGCGCCGAATCATCCACGTAGCAGGACTTCGGGATCGCCGGCGTTTTCCCCTGATAAGAGCGAATCATGGCTAGAGTAGATGGAAATTGAACATAACACGGGCGCGGCTTAGGACGTAAGGGGCAGGTACGACTCACCAACCATCTCGCACTAGAACATGAACCGATCCTACGCACCGACATTGAGACTTCGGCGTTCCAGCAGCACGACATCACGCCAACTCCCGTTCAGGCATCCGAGCCGGGAACGCGTGCCCACGATTCGGAATCCCGCCCTGGTGTGCAGTCTGATGCTCGCCACGTTTTCCGGAAAAATGCCCGCTTGCAAGGTCCAGATGCCTTCAGCTTCGGAATCGGCGACCAGTCTCGCAATCAACTTTGCTCCGACCCCGCAGCCCCTTGCTGCCTCCGCCACATAGATACTGACTTCAGCCACTCCGCGATATACGGGACGGCTGGATACCGGGCTGAGCGCAGCCCACGCGACGATATCGTGCCCCACTCGAGCGACCATTCTGCAGGCTTGCAGATGTCCCGCGTCCCATTCTTTCCACTCGGGAGCGGCCTGCTGGAAAGTCGCATTTCCGGTAGCGATACCCTGCACATAGATGGAGCGCACTGTTTCCCAATGATCACGAGTCATCGGTTCGATGGACAGCGATAGATCCATGCGTAAATTGTAGAGAATTCTTCGTCGTGGCGAAAAGTAGCCCCAAAAGCAAAAAAGTGCGGCCCAGGCCGGCCGCACTCAATCTGCCATCGGACTTCCGTGATTCCCTAGTTCTCGGTCGGCACCGGCGCCTTCGGCGGGTTTGGTACGTGCGGTGGTTTGGGCGGGTTTGGCATTTCGGCCATCGTCGATCCCTTGCGCAATTCGATTCCACCGTGCTCATTGTTGATGACCAGATGCGGGCCGCCTCCCCCGACCGCTCCGCTGGCAGTCGCCTGATTGTCGCCGTTGTCGATCTTCAGAGCGTCGAAGTCCGACTCTATTTCGCCCCCGCGAGAATGGGCATCGACCTGGAAAGCAGCCTTGTCCGGAAGGTAAATCTGGATATCGCTGTTGCGATTGCTGACTTGCATGTTTCCCAGCTTGTTCATGCGGATTTCGATCGCACCGTTCTCGTTTTCCATTCGCACATCGCCATTCACGCCGGTCAGCCGGACATCCTTCGACCGGGTCAGCAGCCGGAACGGGCCCATCAGGTCGCTGGCCCGCATGTCGCCCGAATCCATGTCGAGGTCACCGCTGAGCTTGGAGAACTCCATGTCAGTGCGGGCAGACTTGAAACTTACCGCATTGGCAATCTTCGAGAGCTTGATCGTGTCGAACTCGCCGTTCAGCCGCGCGCTCCCTTGACGTCTTGTAACGAAACATCGTCCGCCCGCCCTTGAACCGTAACATCGGAGGAGACATTCGAAACCCGCGCCGTGCCGCGAGCCAGGTTGAGATTCACCTTGCCGTTGATATCCGAGGTGGCAACATCGCCATGCTGGCTGGAAATGTCAACGTCGCCATCGCGGCCCAGCACGCTGACGTCACCCCGCCGGGCCGTGATCACGACCGGCGCTTTGCGCGGGACGGTTACATCCAAATCGGTGGTGACCGAGTGGTCGCCGGCGCCCTGCGTGTTGGCATTCACCGTGACGGCATTGTCGCTAACGTTGATCTGCGGTTTGGTGCCGGGATTGAACTTGTCCGCCTCCTGCTGGCTGTCGGCGTTGATCCGTTTGTGTACGACCACTCGAATCTGATTGTCGTTGGATACGGTCACGTTCACCGCCCCATGATCGTTCACAATGCGCAGCCCCGCGCCCGCCGGAAAATCCTGCTGCAGCTGGTCGTCGTAACTATAGGTGTGACCGAAAATCTGGAAGTCTTCGTCACCCACATTGATGTGATCGCGGATCTCATCCCAGTTAAAGCGTGAAGCCTGGGTTGCCGAGAGCCCGAAAATAATCAGGAAGAACAACAGGAGCACTCCCCCCGCTCCGATTCCGGACGCGCGCATGCCTTCCTTCTGCGCCTGCTGGTACTCGACCAGTTTGATCACGCCCCACAAAATGATGAGCACAGGCCAATAGCTCCCGAACCAGCGCAGCAGGGGCTGCGGGTGCAGTACGCCCATGGTCGCCAGCAGCAGCACGACTCCCAACAGGATCAACACTACGGGCCCAGCCATGGAACGCCGCTGTCTTACTCGGGTCGGAGGAACTTGTACCGGGCTAGCCATTTTTCACCTCCGGCTTTGCTTCCGGGTACGAGGACTGCTGTACCTCGCCGCTTACAACTCCCGACGCCGGCACTCCACCCTGTGTGGGCGGCGGTCCCTCGAGGGGACCCGGGCCGGCCGTACTCTGGAAAATCTTTACCAGTCCGATCACGATCAGCAGCAGGGGCAGGGTGCGGCTGAACCTGATTACGCCCAGGCTCTCGAGCAGAAACTGCACCCCCAGCGTCAGCAGGACTGCCGGCCCCATCAAGCCGCGCTCGCAGCTTTGCGCGCGATCGAATCCCGGCGGCACTTCCCCGATCAAACCCAATCGGCGCACCAGCAAGAATCCGCCGATGGCAATCAGCACCAGCGGCCAGACGCGCCGGGCGCTGAAATCCCAGATGTCCATCGTGTGCAGCAGGAAGACCACGCCCAGCCCGATGAGGACCAGGGCCCCGACCGGGACTTTGCTCACATCGACCCGATCACCCGAGCTGGTCCCGGAAGTGAAACTGGAGCTGAAGGTTGTGCCCAGTCCGAACGGGTCCGGTGGCGGCTGCCCCAGTTGAATGGCTCGAGCCGTGCGCACCGAGTCGATAATCTGATAGACGTAGAACGCCGCGATGGCCAGTCCGAAAACCGTCCCCATGGTCTCGCTGCCACTGCTGGCGCCTAACACCAGCAAAGTGAAGATCACCAGGTGGGCCAGGCCCTTGGCATACTGTCCGGTGTAAACCGCGCCCACGCCGAAGGGAAAGAAGCCGGCCAGAACGCCTGCCAGAGCCGGATTCGGACCTGCGCTCGGCGTGATTACTGGGCCGGATGAAACGAAGCCTGCGGCTGGCGGGGAAACGGCTGGCTGTACGCCTTCCAGCCGTGCAGCCAGGCAGGTCTCGCAGTAGATGACTCCGTGGACTGAACGGGTGCAGCTCGCGCACAGCGGTTTTCCGCAGGTGCGGCAGAATGCCACCTTCTCAACATCGGGATGGTTGGCGCAGTTCATAAATACCTCCTGTAAGTGGTCACGTTCACTACAGGCGGATCATTTGGAATGGAAGCCAGCACGGGCTGGTTGTCCTCTTGGCTGTAGTTGCGTTCCTGGTTTTGCTCAGGTTGTCCACTGGTATTGTTGTTTTTTGGTTCCTTGTTCTGCTCCTTGGGACTCGTTTCGGCTGGCGCGGTAGCTCGTTTGAACTCCCGCACCCGCGATTCGATTTCATACACGAAGCGAATATTTTCGTAATACTTCACCGCTCTTCCGGCGGTTTCATAATAGGTGCGCTTGATGGCGCTGGGCCGCAGGTCCACGTGCCGCATGTCGCTCATCTTGACCCCGGCCAGGCTGAGCGAAATCGACAAGGAAAAGAATGCCATTCCGAACGACATGGCAAACCGGGGCTGGCGGCTGACCGCTAGCACAGGAGCGAATACGGGCCGTAACCAGGCTTTGACTCCGTCGAACCATCCTGCGCCGAACGATGAGGCCTCGGTTCCCTTGCCAGCAAGCGTCCGCTTGCTTTCGAACCCGGTCGTGGCCACCAGGATGTTGTGTACCAGGTTGGCGGGTGGTTCGACTTCGGCCAGCGACTTCAGCCAGCGTCGTCCCGCGTCGGCTTCGGCCAGCAAGGGCCCGCAAACCGCGCACACCCGCGCGTGAGCCTGAAAGCTCTCCAGTTTTGGACCGGTTAAGCTTCCATCCAAGGCTTCGTTCAGCAGGGCATCGAACTCCGCGCACTGCATTCCGTTTTTGCTTTGGTCTGGCATCACATCACCTGCCTATAGGTACGTTGTAGCAGGCGCGCAAGTTCCGCACGCCCGCGATTTATCCTTGATTTCACCGTGCCCTCCGGAACCTTCAGTACCGTGGCAATTTCTTTGTAATCCATGTCTTGCAGATCGCGCAGGATGACCGCCTCGCGCAGTTCCGGCGAGAGTTTCTGCAGCGCGGTGTGTACCAATTCCCGCGTCTCGCGTCTCTGCACGCTCGTGTCCGCGGGCGGCGCCTTGTCTTCGATCTTCTCGCTCAGCGGCATCGCATCTTCGTGTTCGGACGGCGCGGCGTCCAGCGATTCGGTCATCCTGTCCTGCTTGCCCTTGCGGAAGTGGTCGACCAGCAGGTTGCGGGTGATGGTCGTTACCCAGGTCATGAAGGCCCCACGCTCGACGTCGTAGGAACTCAAGGTGCGAAACATCTTGATGAAGACTTCCTGGGTAAGATCCTGGGCATCGTCGCCGGACCCGGCAAAACGGTAGCAGATGTTGTAGATTCGCCGGTTGTAGCGTTGTACGATCTCCTCCCAGGCCACCACGTCGCCGGCGATGCAGCGACGGACCAGCATGGCAACGACCTGGGCGTCTTCCAACCCGCACTCCCCAGAACTCCTGGTCTGTCAGCCGGACATGGCATCGCCCGGGGCCTTAACACCACAATATAGATACGTTTTTGTGGTCCCAAAAGTTCTGTACTTCTAAAGGCAAGGCATTGTAGCAGGCAGAGCAAGCGCCAGGCGAAGACAAGGCGAAATACGCACAACTGTGAACTGGGAACGGAAGACTGGAAACTGACCAAAGAAATCAATTCGATGTGATCGCGACGAGCTGTACTTGTAGGCCCGGACGGGGCCTCCGGGCTTACGTGTTTCGTGGTGACGATTACTCGCTAGTGAAGTAGTCCACGGTCACCGGATTTTCGAACAGGGAATAGTCCCGGGTCACTACGGTGATTCCGCTTTCGGTGACGAAGTACCTCTGCCGATCGGCCTCGGTGTCATATCCGATGGTGGTGCCTTCCGGGATGTGTACGTCGCGGTCAATGATGGCTTTTCGGATGCGGCAGTGCCTGCCCACATTCACGTGGGAAAAAAGAATGCTGCTGTCCACTTCGCTGTAGGAATTTACCCGCACGTCCGGCGAGAGCACGCTGCCCTTCACCATGCTGCCGGAAACGATGCAGCCCGCGGAAACGATGGAATCAACGGCCGTGCCCGTACGGCCCGATTCGGCGAAGACGAATTTTGCCGGCGGATACTGCCGCTGGTGCGTGCGGATGGGCCAATCCGAGTCATAAAGGTTGAAAACCGGCGACACCGCGACAATATCCATATTGGCCTCGTAGAACGCCTCCAGCGTCCCCACGTCACGCCAGTACAGAGCTTCTTTCTTGTTTTCGTCGACGAAGTCGTAAGTGTAAACCCGGTAATCGTCGGCCATCCTGGGCAGGATGTCCTTGCCGAAATCGTGGCTGGACGCAGGATCCTCGGCGTCTTTTAGAAGCACGGGGATGAGCACATCGGTGTTGAACAGATAAATGCCCATCGAAGCGTACACCTTGTCGGGATTGGACGGCGAGCGCAGCTTGGTGTTCTTCGGCTTTTCCTCGAAACCCAGCACCCGGTGATCGCGGTCAACATCCACAACGCCGAAGCGTGACACCTCACCGGGATCGATCTGAATCGTGGCCAGGGTAACATCCGCTCCCGAGTCGTTGTGCCGCTGCAGCATCAGCCCGTAGTTCATCTTGTAAATGTGATCGCCGGACAAGACGAGCACGTGCCGGGGCTGCTCCGAGCCGATCGAATAGATGTTCTGGTAAACCGCGTCGGCCGTACCCTGATACCACTGGTCACTCACCCGCTTCATCGGGGGCAGGACCTCGATGAACTCGTTCATCTCGCTGCCCATGATGTTCCAGCCTTCACGAATGTGCCGGTTCAGCGACAGTGCTTTGTACTGGGTGAGAATATAGACTCGCCGCAGATCGGAGTTAATGCAGTTGGAAAGAGTGACGTCGATGATGCGGTAGATTCCGCCAAAGGTAACGGCAGGCTTGGCGCGATCCCGGGTCAGAGGATAAAGCCGCTCGCCCGCCCCTCCAGCTAGCAAGACTCCGAGCGTGTCTTTCATAGCCATAGCGCATCCGCTTTGATGTCGTCTACCACTCCGGGGAAGCTCCGCAGTCCCTTGCTTTCGGGGGACGCGGAACGCGACAGTGTACCAGATACCAGGGCGGTAGGTTTTTGAGGCTTTTCTCAACGTCCTTGGGGTTTTCTTTGCGCACTTTGCGGTTAAAAGCTCTTGATCGTATAGCTCAGACTTGCCAGAAAATTGAGCTTCAGGCAAAATCCGCCGGTCAACCATCTGCGTATTGGTTAGTGGAGCTTGAAGATTCCCGCAGGAGACTTATGGACGCGCAAAAACACTGCGTCTTCGTCGCGGGCGGAACCGGATACGTAGGCCGCCCTCTGATCCGCCGGTTGCTGGAGCGAGGTCACGAGGTGTGCGCGCTGGTTCGTCCCGGCTCGGACGCAAAACTCCCGCCGGGCTGCCAGGCGGTGTTCGGCGACGCGCTCGATGGCAGCTCCTACGCAGCGCATATCAGGCCCTCCAACACGTTTGTTCAGCTGGTGGGAGTTGCGCACCCCAATCCCAGGAAGGCGGCGGAATTTCGCAGCATCGATCTGGCTGCCGGCCGGGGCGCGATCGAAGCCGCCAGTGCGGCCGGGGTGCAGCATTTCGTTTACGTCAGCGTGGCCCATCCAGCCCCGGTGATGAAGGACTACATTCAGGTGCGCTCGGAATGCGAAGCCATGATCCGACAGAGCGGAATGAACGCCACCATCCTTCGTCCCTGGTATGTGCTTGGCCCCGGGCACCGCTGGCCGTACCTCCTCCTGCCCGTGTACAAGATCATGGAATGGTTGCCGTCGACGCGTCCGGGTGCCATACGCCTGGGTTTGGTTACGTTGGAACAGATGTGCCAGGCGCTGGTCCACGCCGTCGAAACTCCCACCCAGGGAGTGCGAGTCGTGGAGGTTGCGCAAATCCGGGCTGGCTCATTAGTTGATCAACCACGAACCACGTAGGGACAGATGTCCTCATCTGTCCAGCGGAGCGAAGCTCCGCAGTCTGGCCTTCGGGAAGAACATGTCAAGTTTCGCCCGACCGGACACATGAGGACATCTGTCCCTACGCGGTTCCTGCGGATCACTGGCAGCCCGGTGGCGGCAAGACTCTGTCATCCCGACCGGAGCGCCGCGAAGCCAGCGGAGTGGAGGGACCTGCTCTTCCAACCGCGAATACCGCCTCTCAGACCAAAGTAACAAGCCGAATTACCAAAGCGCATGCACATGGGACATCTGTTCGCTCGGTGGGGCGAGTGAGATGTTGGGGTGGTCTTTTATCTCGAGAGAGCCGGGGTCCCATGGAACGACAAGACTACCTGGAAGAAATCCAGATCCGGATCGTACGTGTAACCGGAGACTTGCGCGCGATCCAACGCCAGTTAAACTGCGCTGCGATGGAAGCGCCCAGCGACCCCGAACTCATGGAAGCTCTCAGCCAGTTGCCCGAGATGGACGCGCTCCAGGTGCTGAAGGGGGCGGTCGACCAGATGCGCCACTTTCTCTGGTTCTACATGCAGGTAATGACCAACGAGTCCGAGTCAGGCGAGAAATTGCGACAAAGCATCCGCCAACACATTTCCGCAGATGCGGCCACCAGCCCTGAAGATTCCTTCCTGGAAAAATTCAAGACCGCATCGGATACAGCGCTATTGCGGTATCTCTCCGACGGAAAAAGCCGCAAGCCGAATTAAACTCGACCTCGGACCTCAGGCGTAAGCCGTCGGACTCTCGAACCTCGACTTCAGACCTCAGACTTCAGACTCAGCTCCCGGTTATTTGCGGATCGGAAACGCAGGGCCGGAGGCCCTGCTCCACCCAAACCCAGGGTCTTCCAGCAGACTAGCTACGCGCCTGGCGCCCGAGGTCTGCCGTCTGACGCCCGGCTTCTGCTACTCCAGCGTCACCGACTTCACGAGATTTCGCGGCCGATCCACATCCAGCCCCTTTTTCACCGTCATGTAGTAGGCGAACAACTGCAGGGGCACGATTTCCAGAATGGGCAGCAGAAGCTCCGAGGCGTGCGGAACGAAAATCGTGTAGTCCGCCAGAGCGCGCAACTCCTCGTCTCCTTCCGAGGCAATTGCGATGACCCGCGCCGACTGCTGCTTGAATCCCCGGATATTGGCGAGATTCTTTTCATAACGGAGGACCGATCCGGAGTCGTCATGATCGAAGGTCGCGATGATCACCACCGGCAGGTTCTCGTCAATCATGGCGTTGGGGCCATGCTTGGTTTCGCCAGTGGGATAGCCTTCGGCGTGTATGTAGGAAACCTCCTTGAGCTTGAGCGCGCCGTCCATGGCGACCGGATAGTGAATGGCGCGGCCCATAAAAAGAAAGTCTTCCACTTTGTAAAACTTGTCGGCCAGCCGCTCGCAGGCCGCCGGCGCAGACTTCAGCAGGGTTTCCACTTTTCCCGGCAGATCGAGCAGTTCACGAATGTATTGCCGGCGCTGTTCTTTGGAAAATTTGCCGCGCACCTGTCCCAGATAAAGCGCGAACAGGTAAAGCACCGCCATTTGCGCGGTGAAGGCCTTGGTGGAGGCGATGCTGATCTCTGGCCCGGCGTAGGTGTAAAGCACGCCATCGGCCTCGCGCGCAATAGTGGAATCCACGACGTTCGAGATGGCAATGGTGCGCGACCCTTTTGCTTTGGCTTCGCGCTGGGCGGCGGTGGTGTCGGCGGTTTCACCCGACTGGGTGATCACGATGGTGAGTTCACCCGGCCCGATCAGGGGATTGCGATACTCGAACTCGCTGGCATAGTCCACATCCACCGGGATGTTGACCAGATCCTGAATCATGTACTGGCCGGCCATGCCGGCATGGCGGCTGGTGCCCGAAGCCACGATGTTGATGCGCCGCAGCGAGCGAAGCTCATCCGTGCTGATGCGGACGTCATCGAGGCGGACCACAGCTTCTTCGAGCGATACCCGGGGCTCGATCGTATCCCGCAAGCCCCGGGGCTGATCGAAGATTTCTTTGAGCATGTAATGGGGAAATCCCATTTTGTCAGGCATTCGATTCTCCTGAGAGCTTCGAAAGTAGCGCCGGCATCTTGCCGGCTGTCCCGAGGGCGTCTCGCCCTCGGCGCGGCGGACGAGGCCACCCGCCGGGACGGCGGCGCTACTCTCTTAAATTCCTGTGCCGCGAATGATGGTACTTCTCACTTCGCCGCCCGGACTCAACACCACAAGATCAGCCGGAACCCCCGGCTTAAGGCAACCACTGCTGTTCAAGCCCACCACCCGCGCCGGGTTCAGGGTCGCCAGCCGCACCGCATGTTGCAGGTCCCATTGAGCAAATTCCATCACTTTACGAATCGCGACGTCCATGGTCAGGACGCTTCCGGCCAGTTTTCCTCCGCTCAGGCACTTGCCATCTTTCACTTCCACCTCGAGCGAACCCAGGCGATAGCGCCCATCGGGCATGCCGGTGGCAGCGGTGGCGTCGGAAATCAGCACGGCAGCATCCGGTCCCTTGGCCCTGAGGAATAACTGAACGATCGCCGGATCCAGATGAATCCCGTCCGCGATAATGTCGGCGGACAGCCGCGAATCCGTCAGCACTTCGCCCAGAATTCCGGGATCGCGATGATCGAGCGGCCGCATGGCGTTAAACGTATGCGTGGCATGGCGAGCGCCCGCCGCCATACCCGCGCGAGCGGCGGTCAAATCAGCATCAGAGTGACCCAGACTGACGCACACTCCGCGCTTGGCCGCTTCCGTGATGACCTCTATAGCGCCTGGCAACTCCGGCGCAATCGTCATCACCCGAATATGGCCGCGTGCCGCCTGCCAGAACCGCTCGAACGCAGCCAGAGACGGAAGCAGTAGGTCTTCCGGAGGATGCACCCCGCGCCGGCGGTGGCTGATAAATGGACCTTCCAGATGAATGCCCTGGGGCCTCGCCCGCATATCAGTTGTGTCCGCATTCCGGTCCCCGGCCTCGATCGCGTCTGCCAGCCGGCCCAGCGCGGAAAGGGTTGCATCCAGCGGTGCCGTCACGGTAGTTGGGAAATAGCTGGTCACGCCGTGTCCGGCGAGAAGCCGCTCCACCGGCGGCAGAGCCCCGGCGCCTGGTTCCATGACATCGTGCCCGGCGCCACCGTGAATGTGGATGTCAACAAAGCCTGGCGCCAGAATGCCGTCACCAAAGTCCGCAGAACGGCAATTCCCGGGAAGCTCCCGTCGCGCCCGGGACGTGACTTCAACCACGGCACCGTCTTCGAGCAGCAGCAGCGGCTGCTCGATCCGCTCCAGGGGCGTGAATAAAGTTGCCGCAGTGATCGCAAGCATGGAGAATGGCTGCTATATAGCGAAGCATCATTCTATAGGAAAGCCTGAACCGGAAGCTCGCCCCGGGATTGCGGAGTCTGAGTCGCCGCCGTCGACTGCAAAAGCCGTACCGCGCCGCGGACGGATCTGCCTCGCCACCGGTCCGGATGTTATACTTTCATCGGATCGCGTCGTTGGCCCGTTGTTCCTTTCGGCCCGCGCGGTTGCGAAGATCGCTCGATCCTGTCGGGGAGTGGCTCAGCCTGGTAGAGCACCTGGTTCGGGACCAGGGGGTCGGAGGTTCAAATCCTCTCTCCCCGACCAATTTTTTCAAGCACTTAAAGCGCGCTTCTGGATTTCCGTCTACAGCGCTGTGGTCAAATTTGTAGACAGTCAGAGCCACGTAGTTCAATTGATCCGGTTCTATACAGTCGGGACGATTGGAAGCACGATTTGTGAGGGGTGCCGGTCATCGTGGTAAATCGTGTTCACAGCGGTGGCGGACCGGCGGTTGTCGTTGAGCGGCTCCCCAGTGTTTGGATTAACATCAAAACGTGGGAAATTACTGCTGGAGATGTCGAGACGGATGCGGTGACCCTTCTTGAAGATCATTGCGGTCGGGTACATGTCTATAGAAACCTGATAGACGTCTCCAGGCTTCATGAGTTCTGCGTGTTCCAGTGAATTGCGATAGCGTGCTCGAAGGATCCCATCCTGAACACCAAGGTGGAATCCCGCAGGAAAGTCCTTACTTGGTGGATAAACGTCAACCAATTTAGCAGTGAAGTCGGTGTCGGGCGCGGTGGAAGATGCCCAGAGCTTCATCAACAGCGGCCCTGTGACTTCGACATCTTCCTTCAGGGGCTCGGTCTCGAAAACCAGCACATCATTTCTGGCGGAGAGCGGGCGCGTGTCGTCGCAGTTCCAGAGTTCGGCGCGGCAGCGTTGGTCGTAAGGTCCTTGTTCCATCAGGTTTCCTGAATCACCAGGGCGCTCGATCGTGTTGTGGTGCGACAAGGGGCCGTAATGTGCCGCGATGTTGCCTCCGATGGTCGGCGCAGGATGGGTTGGGTCGAACTCGTAGCTGTTCGGAGGTTCGTTCGAAGGCTTTTCGGTGGAGAGCACTCCATTCGAGTGCAAGTAGTACGAGGTCTGTATGGCGCGTTTGAGCGGCCAATCCGACTCATCGCGCCAGTGGCCTCCAACGAAGATGTGTCCCTCGCCGGTCTTATGTCCATCGCCTCCGCCCATGATAAAGATGCGGACAGGCGCCTCACGATCAACCCCATTGTCGACACTCTTAAGCCAGTGGTCGAACCAACGCGAACTGAGTTGGTCAGGATCGATGCTGGCCGAGGGACCAAACTCAGCTTCTCCCGCCGTTGTGTGCCTTGCTCCGCCATGCCACCACGGTCCGATGATCAACTCCTGATTGTGCTTCGTCTTGCTCAGCGCGATCCAGTTCAAGCTCGTGCCGCCCAAGTTGGAGTCGAACCAGCCGGTGAAATGGTAGACAGGGATGTCCTTGTATTCAGCAACGTGATCGACTACGTCGATGCCGATATCCTTCCAATATGTGTCGTTGTCACCGTGAGACATGGACTCGATGAGCCAGTGCTCATAGCTCGGGACGAGGCGAAGCGGTGTTGTGCCAGGGCGCAGCGGCAATCCTTTCACATATTCGCGCACCTGCTCTCCAAGCTTCGCCATGACCTCTTTGTTCCTTGCTCCGTCACGATCACCTTCTGGCTCGAAGAGGTTGAAAATCCAGTTCATATATCGCAGTTCAAAGGCTCCGTTATGGCGCAAACCGACGCGCCCTGGATCAGAAGTCGCGTAGGCGGGAATCATCGCCTTCAGACATGGCGCGTTCGAGAGAGCAAGTGCATGCTGTGTTCCTCCGGGATACGACCCGCCTATGGTCCCAATGGCACAATTGGACCAGGGCTGGGAGCTAATCCACTTGGCAGTGTCGTAGCCGTCGTTAATATCGTCGCGGAAAAATCGCCAGACACCTTCCGAATTGAACCGGCCCCGCACATCTTGGAGTATGACCACGTACCCTTGTTTGACCCAGTAGTCGGCGTAATAGACATCATTATCTTTACCGTATGGCGTGCGCTCCAGGATGACCGGAAACTTGCCTTCCACAACTTTCCCGTTCTCTGCTGGACGATAGATATTCGTTGCGAGGCGCACATCATCGCGCATGGGAACCATGATGTTGGGGAAAGCAGCGATGTCATACTTTGACGACCCGGAAGCGTCGGGAGTTTGGGCCGTGACGCAGGTTGTGAGAAGTGGAACCAGGAGGAAAACCGTGAACGCATTGGGTTTTGTGGACATCGAGCCCATTGTATGCGACTCCCGCGGCTCGCAATAACGCACCATCACTAGGTTTCTGGTGGTTAGCGTATTGTCGGCAAACCTTACCTTACAAGATCAGGGAAGAGTTGCCCGTCATTCGGCAGCTGTCCGGTTTAGTCGCGCTGGTGGCGCTGTCCAACCTCGATATAAGAAGCGCCGCGTGAGGAGTTTTCCGCTCCCTATTTCAGGATTGCATCAAGGTTTTACACAGCTTTTACGGAAATTTCTCCGCACTGTAACATAGGAAAACGGCTCTCCGCTATATAGTCCCTCGAAAGATTCCATCCTTGTCCACCTCTGTACATGGCTGGAAGCTGGAAAACGCCGGGTTCGTCAAGGAGAAAAATATGAAAAAAAATGAAACGCGGATGAACTTTGTGAGGCTGCTTCGTCGCGCAGCTCTATCTATCTTCAGTTGCGGAGTGCTTGCGCTCGGGGTTGCGAGTTCATCCCAGGCGCAGTATTGCCAACTGAATTCGCCCTCGGGAAAGCTCAAGCACGTAGTGTACATCGAGTTCGATAACGTGCATTTCACCCGCGACAATCCCAATGTGCCGTCGGACCTGGAGCAGATGCCGAACCTGCTAAATTTTCTTGAGAATAAGGGCACACTTGATACTGGGGATCACACCGTGCTCATCTCCCACACAGCTAACGGTATTCTCACGACTCAGACGGGGCTCTATTCGGATGATACGAGCATCTTCATCGCGAATAGTTTTGGGCTGTTTACGTCAACCGGAAACGCTGTGTTTCCGTCTTCGTTTTTCTATTGGACCGACAAAGTTTCGGACATCCAGCCCCCGACTGATACGGACACTAACTTCGCGCTCACCACGCCGGGGGGACAGAATGTGCCCGCTCCCTGGGTGCCCTTCACCCGCGCGGGATGCACGGTCGGCGCCTTTTCGACAGCGAATATTGTCCTTGAGCGCACGCCTTTTGACGTGATCAAGGTTTTTGGCGCAGGCTCGCCGCAGGCAATGGAACCCACGAGTACGGCGAGTAAGCCCAACCAGACGGATGATTTCGAAGGCGCGGCAATCCATTGCGCGCTCAACGATCCCATCTGCTCATCCAACCCCAACGCCGTCGCCGACGCGCTGCCGGATGAACCCGGAGGGTACGACGGCTATCAGGCTTTGTTCGGTCTCAAGTATATTGCCCCGGCGCTCGGCGGCCTCACCGACTACCACGGCGTCCCGATCACCGGATTCCAATCGCTCAGTTTTTCTCCCGCGCCGGCACAAACGCTGGCGGTTGTTGAGGACATGCTGAAGGCGGGCATTCCGGTTGTTTACGCTTATATCGCCGACGCTCACGACAACCAGGGAGCACGCAGCTTGAATTCCTCGACTGAAGGCACATTCGGGCCTGGTGAGATCGGCTACGTCCAGCAGTTAGCGGATTACAACTCCGCGTTCGGCTCCTTCTTCCAAAATCTCAAAAAAGCCGGAATCGACGAAAGCAACACCTTGTTCATCTTTACGCCAGATGAGGGCGACCACTTTGTCGGCGTCGCGCCTTCGCCAGCAAATTGCGACGGCGCCAAAATCAAGAAGAATGGCGAAGTCGTCCCTGACGTCCCTTGCACCTATCCCGCAGCGAATGGCGCCACCGGCATCGGTGAACTGGACCTCAATTTACCTCTGGTTGTGAGCAACGCCGGGAATCCTACGCCTTTCGCAATTCACTCGGACGATGCTGCGACGACCTATGTGACCGGACAGCCGTTATTCAACTCGCCAGCCGCTCGCGCTTTGGAGCAAACCATGGCCGGCCTGAGCGTCTTCAACCCGCACTCCGGTCTCAACGAGAGCCTGCTGGGTACTGGTCTGGGGCGTGATGTGCAGGGAGCGATTGTCGATCAAATCGGACAAAAGCTCCTGCACATGCACAGCGAGATCGATCCCGATCGCGATCCGACCTTTACCTTCTTTGGTAATCCCAACTTCTTCTTCGAATCTACCGGCCCTGCCACCGCGGTGGTCGGCAGCAACATCGGCAGCGGCTTTGCATGGAATCACGGCGACATTCAGCCGGAGATCGCGCGTACCTACATCGGGATTGTGGGCCCTGGGGTCAAGAGGCTGGGCGTAACCATGCCGAGGGACTTCTTTACCGATCACGTCGATCTCAGGCCGACGTTGATGATGCTCACCGGGCTGACTGATGATTATCAGCACGACGGACGCGTGATCACTGAAATCCTGGATCAAAGCGCGCTGCCGAGTTCTTTGAAAGCGCACAAGAACACGCTGGAGTCGCTTGGGCAAGTTTACAAGCAGATCAACGCACCGTTTGGACAACTTGCGCAAGACACTCTAAGGATCTCGACGTTTGCGATTACGAGCACATCGAACGGTGACGCAGTGTATAGCAACCTCGAGGGCAAGATCGCAGACTGGACCGCCGAACGTGACGGTATAGCCACTCAGATGAAGGGAATGCTTGAAGAAGCGGAGTTCGGCGGAGTACCGATCAATGAGAAGGTTGCCCAGCGACTCATTGACCAGGGCCAGGATCTCCTTAGTTTGGCTGACAGGTGCGTGGCCAATCTCGCAAAGTGCGCGAAGTAGACCGCCTGAAACACAAAGAGCCGGAGGCTGATACGCCCCGGCTCTTTTGTTCTCCTCTGGTCGCACCATTGAGGCCTGCGATGAAAATGCCTGCATGACGCCACCAACTTAGATAACCGCGGAAGGGCCGACGCCAGTCGCCGCAAAGACGTCGGCGGCCTCTTCTTTGCCAATTTCGACAAACGTACGAACCACGACGGGGTCGAACTGCGTTCCGCCACTCTCCAACAGGCGCTGCACGGCTTCTTCGTGCGAGAGTCCGCGGCGATAGCATCGATTGGAGACCATAGCGTCATAGGCATCGATCACCGACACGATGCGCGATCCGATCGGTATCTCCTCGCCTTTTAACCCGGCCGGGTAGCCCGCTCCGTTGAAACTCTCGTGATGATGGAGGGCAAACAGGCTGGCTTTTTCCAGCCCAGGAAGCAAGCGCAGGATGGACCAGCTATATTCCGGATGTTTGTTCATCAGGGCGCGTTCCGCATCGGTCAGCTTGCCTTCTTTTTTCAGAATCGAGTCGGGAATCCCGATTTTTCCGATGTCGTGCAGTAGGGCGGCAACTTCCAACTGATACAGATCCGTTTCCGGGATGCCCAACTTGCGCGCCACACGGATGGCCCACTCGGCCAGCCGAGTGCTGTGAACTCCCGTGCCCAGATCGCGCAGATCGAGCAGCTGATTGAATCCGCAGATCACCGATTTCAGCAGAGAATTCTGCTGCTGCTCCAATTCTTTGATCCGCAAGCCAGCTGAGTTTCCCAATGGACCAAGCGACATTTCATTCAGCGAGAGCATGGAGTAGCCTTGCGTCACACTATTTCAGCCCCATTGCTTGGCGCCAAGCCTGCATCGCCTGATAAGTATCGAGACGGCCGTAGCCCATTTGAGGATCCGAGATCGGCTGGGCATGTGACAGTGCGGCCGCCGCCTGCGTCTTGACGTTATTCCCCTGTAACAAAAATTTCAGTGAAACTGCAGTCGGACTCGAACTCACCATCAATGCTGCCGTTCCGGAGACCAGGGGTGCACTGAAAGAAGTTCCCCACCCCGCCGCCCACGTGCCATATGGATAGGTGGTCATAATGCCTTCTCCTGGTGCGGCCAGCCATACTGGCGGGGCTCCGTAGTTGGAGAAAGTGGAGCGAATGTCACTATCACCAGACGAAGCCACGTCGATCACATTCTTCAGCGCGCCAGGATAGACCGTAGTCTGCTTGCCGTCGTTGCCCGCGGCCGCGACGCAAACTACGCCCATCGAATTTGCGTAATTCACCGCGTTGGTCAGCTCCTGGGAAGAAGTGGAGTAGTTGAAACTCATGTTGATCACCTTAGCGCCATGGTTAACCGCGTAGTAGATGGCGTTCAGGATGTCAGAGTTATAACCGGTTCCGTCCGAATGGAACGACTTCAACGGCATGATCTTTGCTTGTGGAGCCACCAGGTGAACGATGCCGGATACCATGGTTCCATGACCAAAGGCGGCGTATTGCGGCCCATCCAGCACTGCCACCGATGACTGGTCCAGGACGGCGACCGTCGATTGGCTGACTTTTGCCGGCTGACGATGATCCAGAACTGCGACGGTCGACTGAGTCACGTCCGCAGTTTCGGAGCCACCACTCCGGCCACGAGTAAAGTCGTAACCGGTCACCAACGAATTCGTGAGAACAGGATGGGTGGTATCGACGCCAGTGTCGATCACCGCCACTATCACATTGGCTCCAGCAGCGTTGAAGGTTGCGTGCGTCTTATCCGTCAGGATCAGCTGGTTTCCGGGCTGAGTAACATAGCCCCGCCAGACCGTGGTGCCATAGTAGGTGACCGGAGTCGTGTCCGTCAGATAAGAAGGCGCAGGTCCCGCATCGGCGCCTTGCGTCTGAACCACCTGGTCGGTTTCGATCGAGATCACTCCCAGGTTGACGTTCAGCAGCCCGACGATTGTGTTCAGGGGCCGGGGCGTCTTGATCAGAAACAGCTGCCCATCGGGATCACCCAATCCGTGGTCCACTGCGCATCCCACCAGCTTGCACAAGTTGAGCAGGTTGGTCAGACCGAGCTTGTCCCGGACCACCAGGCGAGTCTGTGGGGCGGATTGTGCTGCTAAATTCTGAGCTCCGAAACAAAGCAGCAACAGAAGAGCAAAATAAGCACGCAAAGCCCGTGGCTTGGAGTGCTGCTGAACAACAACTGACGACGGATGGTTCGTTCCCACTGCTCCCCCTCTGACTCGACTGTCTGGTGAGTCTAGGACAAAATTAGAATCCGTTAAACTTACAGCCGTAATCGGAACGGAGTTACCGTTAGGCCAGCTGGCCTACGCTAAGTCCTTTCGATTGGGGGACTTTTGAACGCCATAGAGGGGGAGAACGATTTCGTCGGCGTGCTGATTGTGACCGATCGAGAGGCACAGGTTGTTTCCGGCCTCGAACTCGAGCTGAAATTCTCCAAACTGATTGGTTACCGTCTCGGCCAAAAGCAAAGCTCCGGAATGCACCCGGACAGGTACGTTTTGAGCGGCCCGTTCAGTGCCTGTTCTGTTCAAGACCTGTCCGACTACGCACGCGGAATCTGAGTCCCGACGTGGTTCGACGCGGAGGTCAATGTAGTAATCATCTGTCTCATAAAGAAATTGGCGTGCCGAGACCGAACCGCGCACTCCGGCCGTAACTGGTTGCAGATTGGAATCAAATAAAAGGCGAAGCCCGTGTTTCGCTCCAGAAACAGCAGCCGCAAACTGGCTCTTGCTGACTCGAACCACATCGTCGGGCGGAGTAAATGCGTTTTCCGACCTGGCCATGGACAGAATCGTCTGCCACACCTGCAGCGCGATCTGACATTTGTCGCAACCGTCGTTAATGTGCTGTTGCATCATTGCTTTCATCGCGGGCGCGGACACATCGCGTACCAGATCTGCCCAAGCTTCCTCACCGAAATGCTTCAAATTCCGCCTCCGCAAGAGAATGGACTGGAGTTCTCCTGATCATTCCCTGCCTTGTTTTTCTTGGACTCTGGGAATAAGGGACCCCAGGGGGTGAAAAAATATAGGGTGGGCAAAAATATTTTTGGGAGTCAGGGCCTACCTACCAGGATGAACGGAGCCCATTGATAAGGATGGGGATAGCTCGATCGTAGGGCCAACATCGCGCCCCGCAAGGCGGCCGCCTTATTTGTCCCCTCCCCGAGAAGCCGGTAAAAAACGGTCATAAACTCGGCGGTGCTTTTGTCATGCACGTCCCACAGACTGAGTATTAAAGATTGCGCCCCGGCGTGCATCAGCCCGCGCGCCAGGCCGATTAGTTCGTCGCCGGCGCTGACAACGTTCAGGCCGGTGGAACAACCACTTAACGTTATCAGTTCGACCGGAAGCCTCAGTTGATAGAGGTCGAACAAGCTCAAGTACGAGTCTCCCATGCGGATGGCAGAAAACATGGGATTATCCTGACGGAAATGGCCGTGGGTCGCGATGTGAATCATCCGGCTGTGGGGCCCACGGTTTCGCAGGACTTGCTCGGTGGCATTTTGCCCGACAAACAATTCCGCCTCTTCGAGAACACTGGTGAGGGCCTGAACCTCATCGAGTATGGCGGGCGCCTGCAGGTCGGGAATGCCGAAAATGAGTGACGCTCCCGAGGAATTTGCATTTCGGCTCTGACTCAACACAAAGATGCTCGCACTAGGTGAGTACGACACCGTGTGGCGGTCAATCAAGTGTTCGCGGCCGTCGTACAGAGCGTGGAACGGGACGTAGTGCAGCAAGCCGTGAGGTACGAAAACAAGGTGCCTAGCCGTCAGACCGGAGGCTACCGGTGCGATGAGCTCCTGATAAAGCTCGGTCAAATGGGCCTGGGTGGACTGCACCAGCGAATCCTTGAAGGTTTCGAGATATTGCGGATTGAGGCGGAATTTGGAAAGCTGAAACTGCAACAGGCGCAGAAAACCCGCCACCCTGGTTTCCAGTGTGACTGGAAGAATTTCAAGGCTATCGCGTCCTAGCAAACACACCAGGATTCGATCCTTGACTCGAAAATATTCGATCAACAGCGTGTCAGGTGGCAGGGCGGCTCGAATGGCTGCGATCGGAAGGTTGGTTGGAGTCTGTAAACCGGCTTGCTCGGCGTCAGCTGGCGTCGCCTCCTGCAACATGTGCAGTAGTTCCTTTTCCCGAGTTCCCGCTTGCTTCTGCAGGGTTGTGATGCGCTCCGGCGACTGCTGTTCGGGTTGAAGTTGCTCTCGTTCGATCAGGTTGTAGTACCAGTTCAGTTCCTCACGCAGGTCCCGGATCGACCGCACCAGTTCGCTTTGGCCTGGCTGGTCCTCAGCGTTGGTGGGTGCGGGCCGGAAAAACAAATCCATCAGGCTGCGCGATTTCGCCTGCTCGATATAGGAGAAAGCCTCTTCGGTTGCTGCCGCACTCTCTCGAATCAAGCAAATTTCAACCAGCCGTTCATACACTTCCAGGCGGTTTTTTATGAAGGCGATCTTGAGTTCTTCGCCCCGTAAGCTGCTGCGCAGTGTTTCCAGGGCTTGCCGGGCGCTCTGGTAGGACAAGTATGCCTGGTCAACTTTGCCGCCTGCGGAATGAATATTGCCCATCAGCAGGTGGGCCTGATAGGCAAGAACCGGCGCCTGCAGGTCCGCAATTGTTTCGATCGCCTCCTGGCCACGGCGGCAGGCCTGTTCCACGTCTTCAGTCCGCAAGGCAATCCGCGCCAGCAGAAGTTGAGCAAGAACCAGCTTGTGTCCCAGCTTGAGTGAGCGGAAAGACTCGAGCGCCTCGGCGGCGAGTCGCCGTGCCTCAAAATATCGACCCTCGTTATAGAACACGAGCGCCCGGTACAGGTCGATCAGTGACGGCCAGGCTCGATTCTTCTCTCGAACGAAAATCTGTCTGGCTTCCGAAAATAGCTTTAGGCCTTCGAAGGCATGTCCCTGCTGGCTGGCCGCGATGGCGGAGAATGCCAGGCACTTCGCACTCTCATACCCCATGCCCAATTTCTGAAAACCCTCGTAGCCTTGCTGGGCTAGTTCGGCGGCGTCCGAACTGAGATTCAATTCGAGGTAGAGTTCCGCCAGATCGAGGTTGCACAACGCCAGGTGATACGCGTCATCGACCTTCTTACAGGCCACGCGTGCAGCCCGAAGCATTTCGATGGCCTTGCTGTACTCGCCTCTCTGATAATGAAGATAGGCGATGTTGTAGTCAGCCTGCGAGACGAGCAACGGCATGCCGTGCTCTTCGCAGAACTGGCGAGCTTGCCGATAAGCCCAAAGAGCTTTGGAGAACGTATGCAGGCTGATATAGCAAGTCGCCAGGTTACTTAGAACAGCGGCGATGCCTTCAGCATCCTTTTCATTCAGCAGCCCGCGGTAGGCGCGTTCATAGCAGTCCCGAGCATCGTTGAAGCGGTCCTGCCGGTAGTAAATGTTGCCGATGTTGATGTCTAGCCGTGCGAGACGCCAGGCGTTCCCCTCCGCCGTGAATATCTGCCGGGCACGTTCCGCGGCAGCAAATGCGCGGTTGTACTCCCCCAACAGAAGCATTGGCTGGATCGATCCGCTAAGCGTGCGGGCAACCTCGTGAGTCTGTCCCACAGACTCGAACCAGGCGGCAGCCTGTTCGTGCAGGTCGACCGCTGCAGCGTGCTCGCCTCGGGCATACAGAACATTCGCCTTCGCCCGCAGAGCACGTGCCAGGGCTTCCTTGTTGTCAAGATCCGTCGCGATAATCAACGCGGCCTCAGCCAGGCTCAACGCTTGCCGCACGTCGACCCGAATCTTCTCGCGCGCCTGATCGGCGAGTTCGGTTACTACCTCCGGCTTGAGCAGGTCCGGATTGCGTAAGAGGAACTCGCGCGTAGCCGTCTCGTCCGGCAGCTCCATGAACCGCTCGAGCAATTCTTTCTGATGAGTTTTGTCCTCCGCCGGGGTGAGCTCGGTCATCTGAAACCCTCTTTTTCCAGCCACTGCCGAAGCAACTTTAGACAGCGCCCCCGAATGAAACCGATCGAGCCGGTCGCGAGTTTCAATTGCCTGGCCACTTCCTGGTAGGGACGGGGCGGTTCGTCAAAGAAGAGCAGGCCGATCAACCGATTGCATCGGGCAGGCAGCGCGGCGATTGCATCCCGCAGCATTTGCTCTCGCTGCAACTGATGGAGCATTTCTTCTGGAGGTACTTCAGTTGCGGCTTCAGTCCGTTCCTCGATCTCGGTCGGGTCGTCAAACAGATCCAGCTTCTGCTTTTTGATGCGCAGGCATTTGTGATAGCTCGTCTGCATGAGCCATTTGGGAAGAGCCCGCGGCTCGCGCAGCTGTGGCAAATCGGAAAGCAAGTCGAGACAGACGGCCTGAAAAATATCTGCGGCGTCCTCGCGAGACAAGCCAAATTTTATAGGGATCGAGAAAATCAGATTCTTGTATTTTTCGATCAAAGCTGACCAGGCTGCCTGGTTACCCTCGCAGCATTCGCGAACCAGGCGCTCGCTCGACCAGGAGAGCTCGCGCGGCAGCGTTTGCTGCTTCACCGTTTTGCACCGCCAGGGACTCCGTTTTCCTGTTGGAAATAGAGCTGTTCAACATTCCACAGGGTGGTGGGCTCTAAAATGGCCGGCTTGAAATTCTGCAGATTCTTTTTGGCGCCCACCAGAATATTAGGCGTTGCCAGAAAGACATAAGGCAGATTGGCGGCGATGATTTCCTGCACCTGATCATAAAGACGTTTTCGCCGCCCGTAATTCAGCTCGACCATCTGCTTCTGCATCAGTTGGTCGATTTGAGCTTCCCAATCTGTGGCTGGTTTGGTTTCTCCCATGTGCCAAAGGTGAGTGCTCCCGCTCGATAGCCAAACGTTCATTTCAGGATTCGGGTCGGCGTCACCGCCGCCCAATCCCATGACCGCAGCCTCGTAGTCAAAGGTCTGAAATACGCGGTCGAGAAGAGCGCGAAACTCGAGCGGGACTACATGGACGTCCATGCCCAGCTGACTCAGGTCGTCCTGAATCATCGTCGCGATTTTCGTGCGCTGGTTGTTGGATGAACTGGCGATGATTGAGAACTCTACCGGACGATTCTGACCGTCAAGCAGCCGGCCGTCATTGCGCCAGGAGAAGCCCGCGGATTTCAGCAAATCTCGCGCGTGCTCCACTGACCGCGCCGGGTGAGGCAAGGACTGATCCAGCCAGAATTTGTTGGAGGGACTGACATTTCCCCAGAGCGGCATGCCGCGTCCCGCATAGACCAGCTTCACAATGGATTCGCGGTCAATGGCCGAAGAGATGGCTTGCCGGAACCGCAGATTCGAGAACCACGTAAGTTGCGGCGCGAGCTTACTCGCGGCTGGTCCCTTTACATCATTGAGGTTGAAGAGAAGGAAGTTGTATTCCAGACTGGGGCCGAGATCGAACAACTCATAGCCGCGCTGCGGGTTCCGCGACAGAAGCGCGTAGTTGTCGGCATTGATCCGGCTCATGATGTCGGTGTCGCCGGCCTGAAAGCGAATTACCTGAGCGTCTTCGTTTCCTGCAAACAGAAAAACCAGTTCGTCAAGATAAGGAAGCCGGTTCTTTTGTCGGTCGATTTTCCAGAAGTAGGGATTCCGCTCCAGCACGACACGCTGGCCGGGCACATACTGCTTCAACCGGAACGGGCCCAGGCCCGCGATTTCAGTCGGGGGTGTGCTGGCGCTCCACACTTCTGTGAACCGGTCTTCACGATAGGCCTTCTCGAGAAGATGGCGCGGCATCATGGCGAGGCTATCGAAGATACGTTCGGCGGCGGCGTAAGGCTGAGTCAGAGTGAACCGCACCGTGTGCGAATCGATCTTCTGTACTGCAATGGGCTTTCCGCCAACAATCAGGAGGTCCCTCTGCGGCGAATGAATCTTCTCGTCCAGGTAGACCTGGAAGGAAAACACAACATCGTCAGCATCGAAGGGCTGACCGTCCGAAAATCTCAAGCCGCGGCGCAGCTTTAAGGTAAAGACCCGGCCGTCACGCGATGCCGTCCACGACTTGGCCAGCGATGGTTCGGTCTTTTGCGAGTCCCGATTGATGTGAATCAGGTCAGCCATCATCCGACCGATAACCTCGCGCGACCGAGCATCGGCAGCGGTGACGGGATTGAGCGTCTTTGGCTCGGCGCCCTGGGCGACGACCAGGGTGCCGCCGTAGTGGCCCACTGGATTGTCGGTGATCTGTAGTTCTTCGCCTGGTTGCGACGGTTCTGGTTGTCCTGGCTGAGGAGAAGAGGAGGCGACAGAAACGCGAATGCTAGCCAACACCAGGACGGCGATCCATGCCAGGCTGCGCATCAGGGTCAACGGCCTGATTTTTTAGACCGTGGTCGATTGTAACTGCTTGAGGAAAGCGTCCGCTACGGTGAGGTAACCAAGAGAGAAAACTATCAACGCCAATGCCGGTGCGAACATCCACCAAAACGAAACCAGAACGTTATATTGCTGCAAATTGGCCAGCAAATTGCCCCAGCTCGGGAGGGGTTCGCTCAGTCCGAGGCCAAGAAACGACAGGGTCACTTCCGCAATGACATATTGAGGCACCAGCAGGGCAGCTTGTGTCAGCAAGACTCCATGGGTATGGGGCAACACATGGCGGCGGAGGATGTAGGCGTCGGAGGCTCCAAAGCCGCGGCTGGCTGCAACATACTTACGAGTTCTTGCGCTGAGCACGACGCCTCGCACCAGGCGCGCCGGTCGCGCCCATCCGACTGACCCGATCACTGCTACCAGAAGAAAGAAGGTTTGAGTTGGGCTGATGTGAAGCGGCAGGAATGCCCGCACCGCCAGCAGCATATAGAGCCAGGGCAGAACCAGGAAAAGTTCCGCGGTACGCATCAGTGATTCGTCGATCCATCGCCCATAGAAGCCAGAAATGGTGCCGAGCAACAGGCCGAGCGAAAGTGAAATCAGTGTGGCCAACAAACCCGCAGCCAATGATATGCGGCCACCGTACAAGATCCTTGAAAACTGGTCCCGCCCGTAATTGTCGCTGCCCGCAAGATAAATCTGCACTGGCGCTTCCACGCCGAACAAGTGAGTGCGCGCTGAAAGGAAACCGGCAACCTTGTACTCGGGTCCCTTCACAATAAAATGGATCGGGTAATCGCGGTCGCGGGATTCTTCATATTCGTACAAGCTTTGTGGTCGGGAGACCCACGGGTAAATGAATGGACGCAAATGGAAGTGCCCTTGAGTGTCGATGAAATGAAGGCGCGTGGGTGGTACATATGGAAGGTCCCGGTTTTGGCTGACCGGGTTGTAGGGCGCAACGAAGCCGGCGAATAGTACGACCGTGTGCAGGAGCACAAGAAACATCGCGGCAGTCCAGATTTTCTTTTTGCCCGTCATCATCTTCTCTATATGTCCGCCATTTGCTTATTGCATCCTCACCCGCGGATCCACCGCCACAAGCAGCGCATCCGCCATGAAATTGCCGAGGATCATGAAAATCGTTGATGACATCGCCACCCCGACCACGACGTACAAGTCTCTGGACATTGTTGCTTCCAGGAGCAACGGTCCTAATCCTGGCCAGCCGGTGACGATTTCGACAAGCAGAGACCCGCTGAGAAGACCACCCACAGAGAAACCGAATAGCGAAATAAGAGGATTAGCCGCGGCGGGCAGGGCATAGCGAAATAGGAGCCTGGCGTTCGAAACTCCGTGGCCGCGTGCGGCGTAAATAAACGGAGCCTTCATAATCTCGGCCATGCTCGCGCGTACATGCCGCAACAAGACCGGCAGCCCCGCCAGAACCAACGTGAGGACGGGAATGACCAGGTGAGTTGCGGAGTCGCAAAACTTTGACCATAGGCCGAGTTGATCAAATCCCAACGACGCCATTCCCCCCACCGGCAAAACGTGGGTTCGAACCGCCAGGCACAAGAACCCCAGGGCCAGCGCCAATTCCGGCAGTGAGAGCAGGACAGAGGTGCTTCCCATGCACAATCGGTCGCTCCATTTGCCGGGGTGGTCGGCAATCCAAATCCCCAGCGGCACCGCGATCAGCCACACCAGCAGGGTGGCCAATCCAGTAAGCACAAGCGTGTTGCGCGCTCGGACCAGAAGCAGACTGCTCACCGGAGAGTTGTAGGCAAACGAGTAGCCCCACTCGCCCCTGAACACGGACTCTACCCAGCGGACATATCGAACGGGTGTGGGCTGATCCAGCCCGTAGTGAGCGCGAAGAGCCGCGACGGTTTCCGGCGAGATCTGCGGGTTCAACTTGATTTCATCGAAGAAGCTGCCCGGAGCCAGATCGGCGAACAGGAAAAACAGGACCGAGGCTCCAATCAGAAGCAATATTCCATGAACCAGCCGCTGACTCAGATACTTCATGTCCGCACTTCCGGTTGTGCAGCCCGAAAAGCCGCCTCAAGACCCTGGGTGGCAGCCAGCAACTCACGCGTGTGGGTGTGCTGCGGGTTGCGAAATACCTGTTGCATGGTTCCGTGTTCGACGATCGTGCCCTGATGCATCACCGCGATGTGATCCGCCACCTGTCCTACCAGGTTCAGGTCGTGGGTGATCAACAGGTAGGTCAATGAGTGAGTGACTCGGATATCGGCAAGCAGGTTTAGGATTTGCGCCTGCGTCACCAAGTCAAGGCCCGAGAGTGACTCATCCAATATCAGCAGTGTGGGCTGGAGAGCTAACGCCCTGGCGATGGCCAGCCGTTGCCGTTGGCCGCCGCTGAAGTCCAACGGTGATCGATCAGCCGCCTCCGCCGATAGCCCGACCTCTTCCATCAACTCGCAGGCTCGCTGTCGGAGCTTGCGCCGGGACTCGCGGCCCTGCACTTCGAGCGGCTCGGCAACAACCTGCGCGGCCGAGAAAAATGGATTCAGGGCGCCGGAGGAATCCTGAAAGACCATCTGAATCCTGGGCCGCAGCCCCGCCAGATCGCGAGCACCGCAGCGCGATATTTCCCGTTCTTCAAACCAGATTTCTCCGGCGTCGGGTTTTTCCAGCATGGCCAGGCAGCTTGCCAGGGTTGACTTACCCGAGCCAGATGCGCCCACTAGCGCAGTAAAGCATTCTGGCTGAAGCTCCAGGTCTACATTCCTGAGCGCATCCACGACAAACCTGTCTCGCGAGAATACTCGACGTTGCACGTACTGCTTGTGCAACCCCTTCACCCGGACGAGCGCCGGTATTACCGCACGCTTTGTTGCGAGGTCAGCTGTCATGGTTGAAGCAACTTACCCGATGACCAACTTCGGGCGTTAGCTCCTCTGGGTTCGCAGTTCGACAAATCTGCGTTCTTCGAGAACATCGTGGTTCGAAAGCACAACCAGGGTTAGGCCTGCTCAAATCAGGTGGACCACCAGGAATAGCCGGCAGCCGAACCCCCGCCGAGGAATAGTCAGCGCGGGGAGATCGCGGTACCAGGTCTAGCAATCCCTTCGTGTAAGGATGGAGTGGCCGGCCAAACAGCGTCGAACCGACGCCATTTTCAACCACTCGACCGGCATACATGACGGCTATGCGATCGGCGAATCCGGCAAGAAGCGCTGGATTGTGAGTGATGAACAAGATGGCGGTGCCAAATGTTTGATTGAGGTTCCGCATTACGCCGAGAACCTCGGCCTGCACAGTCACGTCGAGAGATCTGGTCGGTTCGTCGGCAATAATCAGGTCTGGCCGGCACGCCAGCGCCTGGGCAATCGCCACTCGATGCAGTTCCCCGCCGCTGAGCTGATGCGGGTAAGCGGCGTAGATCCGCTCGACGTCTGCCAGTTGGACCTTACGCAAGGTCGACTCGACTTCCAGTTTGCGCGCCTTCCGGGTGAGCTTGCGGTGTGCGCGGATGACCTCGGCAATCTGATCGCCGACGCGCATTACCGGACTCAGCGCAAGGCCAGGCTCCTGATGGACCAAGGAAATCCTGGCACCCCGAATTCTGCGTAGTTGGTTCTC
Organism: Terriglobia bacterium; assembly: GCA_963801545.1. Taxonomy (GTDB): domain Bacteria; phylum Acidobacteriota; class Terriglobia; order Terriglobales; family Acidobacteriaceae; genus JAIQFF01. Next base: position 81,054 of record CAWDFF010000016.1, read on the forward strand.
AGGCAATGCAAGCAGTTCCTCATTTCGAAACAGAATCGAGCCTTCAACTCGAGCGCCCGCAGGAAGCAATCTGAGTATGGATCGGGCGAGAGTGCTCTTGCCGCAACCGGATTCTCCCAGGACTCCGACTACTTCCCCTTTAGCAATCTCAAGATCGAGCTGTCGCAGGATCACCACGTGCGAGTGGCCTCGCGCAGGGTAACTCACGCTTAGACGGCAGACGCGGAGCAGCCCGGGAACGTCGTCGAAGGACGCGCCGCATGAAATCGACTTCAACCCAACCCCCTCAAGACTGCCCTGCATAAATGAATTCTGACGGATATACCCAGGGATGGCTAAGTTACTGTGGTAACAGCGTGCGGCGCCTTCCATTTGTCGGTGGGAACTGACGACACCAGGCTCAGTGGGGCTAGTTCCGCTCCCGGAAACAGAATTCGCGCACGCGGCCGAGGTGCCTCGCCTTGGACTCGTTAAGGGTTGAAAAAAGCATTTCAGCGGAGCCAATTCCCAGTCGGTGAATCGTATCAATCAGGGGTCAATCGGAAGTACCACCTGTGGCCAATGTAGTACTTCACCGGAGACTGTCTCAGCGCAAAGTGATTAAATTGCAGCACAGTCCTGTGCTGCAGTCCCGGAGGCGGAGGATGGAGGAAGAGCGTTCTTTTTCTACTCGCACTTTGAACGTAGTCGGCTTCGGTCTGTTGGCACTTGCTATCACCATGCTCGCCGGCGGCATCTGGAGTGCCCTTCTCGTCACCAATCTTCGTAGCAGCCCTGCGGTACCCTGGTCTGTTCCCGCGATGGCACTTCTCCTGTGGCTGGCGTGGAGTTACCTCGGCGGGAGCGGGTGGCCGCGCAGCACTTCTGACGCGCGACGCCGCTACCTGCGAGCCAACAGAAAGTCCGGACAGACGTACCTGTGGGCATTGGTCGCGGGTGTTCTATCGGTGGTTGCGCTGGCTGGAAGCTGGGTCGCGCTGTTCCGATTGGTGAAGATGCCACCCAACGCGCTCTCGGATGTGTCGAGCTATCCGCGAATCACGGTAGCACTCATGATCTTGATGGGGTCGTTGGTTTCTCCTCTCATGGAGGAAGCTGGCTTTCGCGGATATTTTCAGGTCGCCCTCGAACGCGAGGTTCCCGCCCCAGTCGCTGTCGTGATCTCATCAGTTGTGTTCGCGCTCGCCCATGGACCGACACAAGGCTTCCTGTGGCCCAAGCTCCTCTTCTACTTTCTCGTTGGCATAGCATTCGGCGCCACGGCCTACCTTACCAATTCGACCCTGCCAGCAATCCCTGTTCACTTCGTGGGTCTACTAGTCTTCTTCACTCTCATCTGGCCGCGTGACGCCGCGCGTCGGTTAGTTTTGCAGAGTGGGACTGACAACTGGTTTTGGATCCACGCGGCACAAGCGATCGTATTTACGGTGCTGGCAGTCTGGGCCTTTCGACGACTCGCCAAGGTGAGCAGCCGTACTTTAGACACGGGCTGCTAGAGTGCTATCGCAACAATTTGTGTGGTCTAGAAGTACGACGAGCCCGCTCAAAGCCTATTTAATTTCGCGCAATCGGCCGCTGCTCACGTCATAGACGAATCCTCGCACCGAGACCTCTTTGGGAATCCATGGATGGGTATGCAGTTTTTGTAGTTGGTGTCGCACGTTCTCCTCGATATTCTGAAAGGCAAAGAAGAATGCCGGAGCAATGGCTGCGGTCCCTGTACGGTTCTGGATTCTCGTGCGTAACTCCTGCTCGCTAGTATGCATCAGGCCGCAATCGGTGTGGTTAATGACCATGATTTCCTCGGTGTCCAGCAGGTAGTGCGATATTAGCAGCGAGCGCAAGCTATCGTCCGTCACAATGCCGCCCGCGTTGCGGATGATGTGCGCGTCTCCGGTCATCAACCCTAAGGTGCGGATGGAAAGCCGCGTGTCCATGCAAGTCAGAATGGCAAGCTTGCGCGCCGGCCGCGGAGTAAGACGGCGCAACTCGTGCGTGCGCGAATAGATTTCGTTTGCTTCGAGAACTTCGTCGATCACGCTCATGGCCAGCCCAGTCTAGCAAAGTCTTTGAACGCTCGAACTCACCACTCTATTCTTAGTTGCTGTTGTAACATCGCGGTTGAACTCAGAACCTGCGGCACAGAGACTCCGGCGTCAGGTTCCGAAAATTCTGGAAAAATTGTCTGGGCAAGTGGAAATAAAGACATGATTCTGGTTGCCGAGGATAACCCGGTGAATCGCGAACTGGTTCGCGAGCTGCTGGAGGTGCGTGGATACATCGTGTTTGAGGCATGCAACGGCCAGGAGGAAACGGCTCCTTGCGGTCGGAGTCAAGGTTGACCCTGCTCAAGTTGAGCAGCCTTCTGTCTTTCCGCTTCGGCTTCTGCCGTCCGGCCGGCACGTTCCAGAGCGGTGGCAAGTCCTCGATGAGCTTCGACGTAGGTCGGGTCGCTCGAAACCGCTTCCTGGTAGCGCTCTATGGCGTCTGTGATCTGATTTTTTAGAAGAAGCACGCTGCCGGTGTTGGCTGCAAAAGTGGCCCGCTGCCGGTTGACGGCCATGCGAGTGAGTTCAGCTGCCTTCTTGCGCTCCGCGGCGGCTTCTGCAGTTCGGCCTAGCTGAGCAAGAACGCCAGCGAGCGTGACGTGTGGTCCAGGCTGATCTGGCATTGCCGCGATGGCCTTTTGGAGCGCATCGGACGCTTCTGCCAGCTTGTTCTGCTGTTTGTAGATACTACCGAGGATGGCCCAGCCATCGCCGTTTTCCGGGCGCAACCTCAGAGCGATCTTGAGCTGTTCCACCGCGTCGTCAAAGTGGCCCCTCTGCATGTCCAGAATGCCGAGAGTATAAGGCGGATCGGGAGAACTCGGATTGAGGCGAGCAGCCGACTCCAGCTCTGCGGTCGCGGCAGCGAAATCATCCTTCAGCTTAAGTGCGAGGCCGAGATCGTAATGCAGCTCATAGGCTTCGGGAGCAAGTCTCAAGCCTGCGCGGAATTCGCCCATTGCGTCATCGAGATCGCTCACTTGAAGGTAAGCGACTCCCAGATCCTGATGCACCAAGGGATCGGCGGGAGTCTCTTTGGCGGCCCGCTGGTACAGCGGGATCGCTTCCTTGGATTTCCCTGTCTGGACCAGCGCGAGGCCAAGATTGGTCAGTGCTGGCGCGTTGTGCGGATCTGCCGCGACAACCTCCTGAAGCAATGGAATAGCTTGCCGCTCCTGTCCGGTGGCCTGGAGGGCGAGAGCCAGCTGATACTTTGCTTCGAGGGAAGGAGGAGCGAGCGCCAGAGCGCGCTGCAGAACCGGGACGGCTCTCTCGTTCTCTCCGTTGGCAATCAGCGCTTTAGCGAACTCAACCTGAGCGATTGCGCTTTGTGGCGAGAGTTCGGCTGCGGTCCTCAGTTCCTGCACGGCCTCTGAGGTTCGCTGCTGCATCATGAGCGTGAGGCCGAGATGCAAGTGCGCTTCGGCGAAGTTTGGATCAAGGCGAATCGCTTCTTGGAACTGGTTTACGGCAGCATTCCAGTCTTGTCGCTGGGCTTCAAGTGAGCCAAGTGTGTCGTGCAAGGTCGGATTTTCGGGAGCAGCCGCGACTGCGCCTTGTGTCTTCTTTATAGCAAGTTCGGTTTGCTGGGTGGCCGCAAGGGCTCGAATGTAGAAAATCACTACGCTCGGTGACAGCGGACTAGTGACATCCCGATCGAGAGATCGAAATAGAGCTAACGATTTTTCGTGATCACCCGATTGTTCATACGCGACCGCGAGATTGATCTGAGCGCTGCGGTCGTCGGCCTTGAGCGCCAGTGCACGGGTCAGTTCGCGAATTGCCTGTGCATATTGGCCGAGTTGCACGAGCACGGAACCCAGCGCACTATGCCCCTCGGCTATATCTGGTGCCAGCTGGACGACTTTCTCGAACTGTTGTCTGGCGGCCGAGAGATCACCGCTCTTTTCCGCGGCGTAGCCGGCGTGAAAGGCTGCATCGGCCGATCTAAGCCGTTGTTGCCGGCTGTCAATGGCCACGAGACTTGCGGCAAAGGTACAGAAGACAAGAAGAGCGCCGGCGAATCGGTGCACTCGAGTGTGGTACAGAAATCGCACAATTGTAGGCTATTGGGGAGATTCGAAATGCGGTGCGCTGGCCGCCTGAATCTGTTCCGCGGCCTGGTACTCACGCGCGGCATCATCGGTTCGTCCAAGCGCGCGATATGCCTGCCCTAACAGGTAATGTGCCATATAGTTTTTCGGATCCATTTGCAATGCATGTTCAAGATACATCTTGGCCATCGACGAGTTCTGCTGCTTCAGCAGAACTTTGCCAAGCAGGATAAAAGGTATATTCACAGTCGGTTCAAGGAGGACAGCCCGATCCAGAGCTTGCTGCGCGCGGTCAAAGTCGCCCGCACGGATGTAAGTATCTCCCAACCGTTCGTAAACGGCGCCGTTAAGAGGATCGAGGTCGCGTTCCTGTTCAAACTCAGCGATGGCGTTGGGCAGTTGCCCATGGGCGAGCGCGATCTCGCCGAGAAGAAGATGCGCTCGCGGAAGCCTGGGATTGAGTTCGAGCGCTTTTCGCGCGGACGCCTCCGCGACAGGAAGATATTCGCGGCGCATGAGCATGCGTGCTGCAAGTAGATAGGCTGGCGGGGAGTCGGGAGCGAAACCATATTGGCTCGCAAATGCTCTGCGAGCATCGTCATAACGGCCCGTATCCAGGTAGCAAAGGCCCAGGACATAATTGGGATCGACATTGGCATCGGGCACAGAACGATGTGCCTGTTCGAGCAGTGGAACTGCCTGGGCAGGCTTCCCGGCACGGAAAAGGCTCACGCCCTCCATTTGCATTGCTTCGAGATTCTTTGGATCCTGGGCAACAGCTTTTGCGAACGCTGCCGCGGCTTCGACCATCTTGCCTTGCTGGTAAAACACCATGCCTCGGAGATATTCGACGCCCGCAAGTTCGGACGGTTCCGCAGCCAGGGTATCCAGTTTCTGCAAAGCTTCATCCAGGTGCCCGCGGTCAACCAGATCTTCCGCTTGACGCAGGGGCGCTACGGGGTTTGCTGATTGACCGCATGCTGGCAGGGCCAGCCCTCCCACCACGCAGAAAAGGCAGAACAGGCGCATATAAGAGGACGAGTCGAAACAAAAGACTGACCACGAGTCTTGCATGCTCCCCGTTATCCAAACAACGATAAACGCTCGTTTGCAAACAGACGCCTATGGCACACGTGGACTATTGCCCACTCTCGGTGGCCTGATCTAGGGTTTTGTTACTTCGGCAGGTGGCGTGGGGTCCCTGTCAACAGGTAAACGTTTTCTCCGGGAGCGTGGGCGAGGGCTGGCTTCAGATTTGCCACGCGCACTCCTGTAGAGCCCCGAGACCTGTGCCTGGCACACACTCCGCAGTTGAAATCTCGAGGAGGGAAGATGTACTCAAAAACGAGGACGCATTTGAGAGGCCTGACGGTATTGATCGCGGTCGTCATGGGTGGCTTATCAGTCGGAAGTCTTCGAGGACAAGCCATTTATGGATCAATTTATGGCCAGGTCACCGACAGCTCGGGAGCGGCGATCGCAAACGCGACCGTTACTGTCAAAGACGTCGCCAAGGGCACCTCGGTCCAGGCGACCACCAACTCCATTGGCGAGTACTCGGTCGAGCACCTGATCCCGGACGTCTACGACGTGGAGGTCGCTGCCACGGGGTTTCGCGGAACGGAGAGCAAGGGCATTCGTGTTTCGGCGGACACGTCTCCCAAGCTGGACTTGAAACTCGACGTGGGCTCGGCCACGGAAACTGTGGACGGTTACCACCGAGGTTCCCCAACTGAAGACTGATCGGGCTGATGTCGGCCTCGTCCTGAACGAAAAGACGGTTTCGGACCTGCCAAATTCCGGCCGCAACTTCGCTAGCCTCGAGTTGTTGATCCCCGGAACCCAGGTGATGGGCTGGTCGCAAAACACCGCAGAAAATCCCCAGGGCAGCCCCACTGTCCAGATTAACGGACAGCACTTCTCGGGAGTTGCATACGAACTGGATGGCGCAGCCAATCAGGATCCTATCCTCGGTCAGATCGTCATCAATTCACCGCTCGATGCGGTTACGGAAGCCAAGATCACGACCCAGAACTACGATGCCCAGTTTGGTCAGGCCGTAGCGGCGGTGGTCACGGCCCAGACCAAGTCTGGAACCAATAGTTTTCACGGCGACCTCTTCGATTACCGTAAAACCGATGCTACCCAGGCACGCAATCCGTACAATCAATTTGCGGCCGATCCAGTGACGGGCCGCCTGCTTCCTCCTGCGAAGTACAACCAGTTCGGGGCATCAGTTGGCGGGCCTATCATCAAGAACAAGGCCTTCTTCTTCGCCGACTATCAGGGTACCCGGCAGATTCTGGGATCGTCCGCAATCGTGACCGTGCCCACGGCATTGACCCGGAGTTCTTGTCTTTCCGGTAATGGTTGCGACCTTAGCGACTACCTGGCGGCGAACGGGCCGGCCAGAGGACAGATATACAACCCTCGTGTCATTACTGCAGCAGGTCCCGCGCCCTTTGTAAACGACTTCATCCCTGCGGGGGACGTTTCGCCGCAAGCTTTGGCCCTTCTGGCCTTGATCCCGGCCCCGAATGCGCCGGGAACGACCAATAACTACGCGGCCAGCGGCAGCGGCAGCCTGCACAACGATTCGGTGGACGTCAAAATCGACGATCAAGTTAGCGAGCGCACTCACGCTTTCGGCCGTTATAGCTATTTCGGCAATGGAACCTCTTCTGCCACGATCTTTGGCGCGGGCGGAGGACAAGGGTTTTCTGCTCCGGGCAACACCTTCGGTGGCACCGCCACTGGCCGCAGCCAGAGTGCAGTTTTAGGCATGGATATTGCGCTAAGCCCGAAACTGCTCACCGACTTCCGGCTGGGCTACCTGCGGTATCACGTCAAAACCCAGAAGTTTGATGGCGTGGAGAATCTTGCCACCAGCGTGGGAATTCCTGGTCTCAATCTGGGTGATTCATTCACCGCGGGCGCTCCCGGGTTCTTCATCAACAATGCTAGTGGCAACGGTGGCGATGGGTTGTCGAACTTCGGCTCCGGGCTGAACGTGAACGCATGCAACTGCCCACTGCTCGAGACCGAGGACCAGTATCAGGTGGTGAACAACTGGACAAGAATAATGGGGACGCACAGCTTGAAGTTTGGCGTAGACGTGCGTTACGCACGGAACCTGCGCGTACCCAGCGACAGCAATCGGGCCGGCGAACTGAGTTTCAGCGCGACTGACACCGAAAACACCACCGACCCAACCCTGGCCGCTCCGGGAGGCATGGGTCTTGGCAGCTTCCTCCTTGGGGATGTCACCAACATGTCCCGCTACGTGTCGGTTTCGACCAACGCCAAGGAAAGTCAGAAGAGGATGTTCACTTACATTCAGGACAGCTGGCGCGTCACCCCCAAACTGACCGTGAATTACGGTCTGCGCTGGGAGCTCTACTTCCCGGAAACCGTCAATGGCAAGGGCCAGGGCGGCTTCCCCGATCTGAACACAGGGGAGATCAGGGTTGCTGGATATGGACCGTTCGACACCGCGATGAATGTTTCCAAGACCTGGAAGACGCTGGCGCCTCGCTTGGGAATTGCGTACCAACTGAATGACAAGACCGTCATCAGAACGGGCTATGGCCGGAGCTTCGATATCGGAGTTTTCGGGTCGATCTTCGGGCACATGCTGACCCAGAATCTTCCGGTTCTGGTCAATCAGAACCTGACCAATAGCGGCGCCAACACAGCTGCGTTTAATCTGGCCGTCGGACCAACCGCGTTCGTATTTCCTACCGTTCCATCCAGTGGCGTGATTCCCATTGGCGTGGGTAACAATGCGAAGATCCGCAGCGATCCCAACGTCTTCCCGACGATCGATGCCTGGAACTTTGCGGTTCAGCGGCAGCTGACCGGTAGCTCGTCCGTGACGGTTGCATATGTCGGGAACAAGGGAACTCACACCTTCATGGGCGACGACAAGTCGACCAACCCCAACGAGCCGGCCCCTTGCCTGCCCGCGTCGCAAAGCATCACCGGCCAGGCGCTTTGCTACAACCCGGCAGCCCCCGCGGGAAGCCTGACTGAAACCAGCGATACCAGCC
>CAWDFF010000017.1:0-105888 GCA_963801545.1 Terriglobia bacterium
TGGAATCCGTCTATGAGGCCTTTGACGGAGTTCCAGTAGTCCGGCGTTATTCGCGGGTCACCAATAAGGGTGCTTCCCCTGTCGGTCTCGAGTTCTTGAGTTCAGCCATGCTTCACGGGCTTGCCGCTCCGCAGGAATACGACCGCGAACTCCGCATCCATCTTGCCCAGAATAGCTGGATGGCTGAGGGACAGTGGCATACCTTCCGGCCTTCAGAAATGGGCTTTGTCGAAAACGAGCGGACAAGTTGGTCGCAAGCGCAGGCAGGAAGCGTCGGCAGTTGGTCCACGGAGCGCTATTTGCCCATGGCCATGGCAGAAAACACGAGGCTGGGGCTGACCTGGTTCTGGCAGATTGAACATAACGGATCATGGTATTGGGAAATCTCCAATGTCTCGGCTCGCGATAACTACGCCGACGACGTCTACGCATATCTCGGGGGTCCCGATGATCTTCACGCTGCGGCGTGGAAGAGTTTGAAACCTGGCGAGACCTACGAGACTGTTCCTGTCGCGGTAGGATGTGTGCGCGGCGGGTTCAGCGACGCAGTCGAATCATTGACACACTACCGTCGCCTCGCGTGCCTAACGCCGCACAAGGATAATTCGCGATGCCCGGTGATTTTCAACGACTATATGAATTGCCTTTGGGGCGACCCGACCGAAGCGAAAGAGTTGCCGTTGGTCGCTGCCGCTGCCAAAGCGGGTTGCGAATACTTCGTAATCGATGCCGGATGGTATGCGGACCTGCATGAGGACTGGAGTCCGACCATCGGGGCATGGCAGCCTTCGTCAACGCGATTTCCCCACGGCCTGAAGTTTCTTCTGGATCAGATCACGCAAGCTGGAATGGTTCCGGGACTGTGGCTTGAGCCCGAGGTTGCCGGAGCCAAGTCGCTGCTCGCGCAGAAGCCGGACCACTGGTTCTTCATGCGTCACGGCAAACGAGTGTTGAAGAATTCGCGGTTTCTGCTCGATTTCCGCAATCCCGAAGTACAGGCTTACCTCGATCAGGTGATCGCAAGACTGGTCAACGATTATGGCGTCGGCTACATCAAGATGGACTACAACGTCGATTCGCTGCAAGGGACTGAGATCGGTGCCGACAGCTTCGGCCAGGGCTTGCTCGAGCATAACCGAGCCCACCTGGCCTGGCTGGAGGAAATCCTCAAGCGTTATCCTGACCTGGTGATTGAAAACTGCGGCAGCGGAGGTGGGCGCATGGACTACGCCATGCTCAGCCGCCTCCAGTTACAGTCCATGACCGACCAGGAAGATTATCTGAAGCTTCCAATGATCCTGGTCGGTGCTTCCGCCGCCGTTTTGCCCGAACAACTCGCAATATGGTCTTACCCGCTGGCGAAGGCGGATGCCGATCAAGCCAGCTTCAACATGGTTACGGCCATGATGTGCCGCATCCACCAGAGCGGCCGCCTCGATTCACTTACTCCCGAAGCATCCGCTCAGGTAATCGAGGGTATTCGGGTCTACAAAGAGTCTCTCCGTAAGCACATTCCCACGGCTGTGCCCTTTTATCCGCTTGGCACCTCTGACGTTACCGATTTCAAGACGACGGTTGCTTTGGGCATGCGCTCTCGGCAGCAAACCTTACTCGCAGTCTGGCGGATCGACGGTCCCGCCATAGCCAAAATACCTTTGGCGAGCCGGGAAGCCAAACTCCTTTATCCCAGTGATCTGGGCATCAAAATCAGTGCTGATGATGGAACTCTGCATGTTGAGTTCCCGAGAACACGCATGGCGTGCCTGGTCTCCGGATAGAATCATGTTGCATTCTTAGACATCGAATGACTGGAAATTCGATGTCCACGTTCGATGTCAATGCACTTTCGATGACAGTGAAGGGGAGAACCATGCGGCAACTCGCAGTATTGCTCTTCTTATTATCGAATTTTTGCTGGGCGCAAGGGTCGGGAGATTTCCAACCCTCTTCCACGAACGTTTGGGGAGCAGAGTACCCTCGCGTTGACAGCAATGGGCGGGTCCAGATTCGCGTGAAGGCCCCCGATGCAACCAAGGTCAAGCTGAATTTCTGGAGCGGGCCCAAAGTGGACATGGAGAAGCAGACGGACGGATTTTGGACCGTCACCACCGCTCCCCTTGTTCCAGGCTTTCACTATTACATCTTGAACATTGACGGGGCGGATGTCAGTGACCCCAACACGCAGGCGTACTTTGGTGGAGGCCGGCCGGTAAGCGCGGTGGAAGTTCCCGAGCCGGGCTCCACGTATTATTCTCCGCAGGATGTCCCGCACGGCCAGGTTCGTGAGGTTTGGTATAACTCGAAGGTGACGGGAACCTGGCGTCACGCGCTGGTCTATCTGCCTCCGAATTACGATACCCAAACCAAGGTTCGCTATCCGGTGCTCTATCTCCAGCATGGCGGAGGCGAGGATGAGACGGGATGGATCCGGCAGGCGCATGCCAACTTCATCCTCGACAATCTGATTGCCGCCGGAACCTCCAAGCCGATGATCGTCGTCATGGCGTATGGCTACACCCGCCGCGCCGGCCAGACCGCTCCCGACCTCGCCGGCAAACCCTTTGGCTCTCCCGAAATGCTGAAGGCAATAAAGGACATGACCTCGGCGTTCGAAGACGATGTGACGCAAGCCCTGATTCCCTTCATTGATTCGACCTTCAGAACGCTTTCGGACCGCGATCACCGTGCCATGGCCGGCCTTTCCATGGGAGGCATGCAGACCTTCCAGGTCACACTGGATCATCTCGACCTTTTTTCCTACATCGGAGGATTCAGCGGAGCGGGCGGGATGCTGGTGCTGGGGGACCGGAAACTGGATCCTAAGAACGATTACAACGGTGTATTTGCCGATCCGGCCGCGTTCGCCAGGAAGGTGCATTTGCTCTGGATTGGCGTCGGAACCAATGAACCCGAGAGAATGCGCGCAGGACTTCAGAGACTGCATGCCTCACTCGACGAAGCGAAGATTCAGCATGTCTTTTACGAATCGCCTGGGACAGATCACGAGTGGCAGACCTGGCGCCGCGATCTGAAGGATTTCGCGCCGAGATTATTTCAATAGCGATTACAAGCGCCGACGATCCTAAATAATAAGGAGCTTCTCATGGAGAAAGTCAGCCGTCGTAAGTTTGTCGCAACTGCCGCCGTGGCCGGAGCCGCTGCTGTTCTTCGTCCGCCTGCGTTCGCCTTTGAGAATCAAGGGCCCGGCGCCAGCGCCGCGTCGAAACCGGCGGGCCACGAAGTAATCGCGCCACAAGCGAGTCCATTTCCCATGAAGAATGTGAGACTCCAGCCGGGAGCCTTCAGTGCGGCGGCCGAGGCCAATCGGAAATATTTGAAGACCCTTCCTCCCGACCGACTCCTTCATACGTTCCGTCTGACCGCCAGCCTGCCATCTTCTGCCGAACCACTCGGGGAGTGGGAAAAACCCGATTGCGAACTGCGGGGCCACTTCACTGGCGGACACTACCTTTCAGCTTGTGCGCTCGCCTTCGCCAGTTCCGGAGACGAGGAGCTGAAGCACAACGGCGATCTGATGGTCGCTGAACTGGCCAAGTGCCAGGCGCAGCATAAAAATGGCTATCTCAGTGCGTTCCCGCCGGAGTTGTTCGACCGCCTGCGCGATGGAGTGAAGGTTTGGGCTCCCTTCTACACCTATCACAAAATCATGGCCGGACATCTAGACATGTACGCCTTGGCCGGCAACGAGCAGTCGCTGGAGACAGCAGAAAAAATGGCGCGCTGGGTATGGAACTGGTCCGATCCGCTGAGCGACCAACAAATGCAGCGCGTGCTTCAGGAGGAATACGGCGGGATGGGCGAAGTCCTCGCCAATCTTTACGGCATCACGGGCAAACAACAGTATCTTGGACTGGCGCAACGCTTCGACAAGAAGGGGTTCTTCGATCCGCTCGCCGCGCACCGCGATGAACTCAAAGGACTGCACGTGAACACGCACGTCCCGCAGGTGATTGCCGCTGCCCGGCTATACGAACTCACGGGAGACAAGCGTTACTGGAACATTGCCAGCTATTTCTGGGACGAAGTGACCAGCGAGCGCTCCTACTCCACCGGAGGCACCAGCAATTTCGAGCATTGGAGATCGGAGCCGGGCGTGCTCTCGACCGAACTCAGCCCGCTCACAGCAGAGGATTGCTGCGTCTATAACATGCTGAAGTTGACCCGGCACGTGTTCGGGTGGTCGCCGCAAGCCAGCCACATGGACTATTACGAACGCGTGTTGTTCAACCATCGCATGGGGACGATCGATCCGGAAACAGGCACGACCGTCTATCATCTGCCGCACGGCAACGGGTACTCCAAGATCTACGCCGAGCCGTTCAACTCCTTCTGGTGCTGCAGCGGTACGGGTGCTGAGGAATTTGCCAAACTGGCCGACACTATCTACTTCCATGACGACAACTCCGTATTCGTCAACCTTTACATCGCTTCGGATGTGAACTGGACAGAGAAGGGCATACGCATTACACAGCAGACCTCTTTCCCCGAAGAGCAGGGGACTACTCTCACGATCTCGGCGGCAAAACCTGCTGATGTTGATTTGAAACTGCGCGTCCCGTACTGGGCGAAAAACGGCAGCGTCAAAATAAATGGACGTCTCCTTCCCGCCTTCGCGGACCCGAGCAGCTATCTCGTTCTCCGTGGACCCTGGAAAAACGGGGATCGCATCGAACTGAGCCTGCCCATGAACTTGCACGCAGCCCCCATGCCCGACAAGGAAACTCTTCAGGCGGCGATGTACGGCCCGTTGGTATTGGCCGCACGCTTCGAAGAAGAACCGCGCGCGAGGTGGTACCGGCACTTTACCGCGGCAAAAGAGGAAAAACCTTCACCCACACTGCAATTCAAGGGCAAGCTCAATGACCCGGCGAGTTGGCTCGAACCCGCGGGTGGAAAGCTGGCATTCCGGGCGGTTTCGCAGAATCAAACCGTGGCGTTTGTGCCTTTGTCGAGCATTCTGCATGAACGGTTCTCCATGTACCACGAGATCGATGAGAGCAAATCCTGATGGAGCTAACATGCCCGAAAAAGAGACATCGATGATCAAGTCGAAATTCTTCTGCTCGATGACCTTGGCGGTAACCATTGCTCTGGGACCTCAGCTCGTGTCACAAGTGCAGACGGATGTCCCTGCGGTCATTCCGGGTGCGAAGCCTGTGACCGTAGAACACATTAAAGTCCACGGGACCGCGCTCGAAGGCAATCTGGAGGGAGACTCCGTCGACCGCGACGTGCTGGTGTTTTTGCCGCCCAGTTACGCGCAAGAAAAATCCCGGCGCTATGCGGTCGTATATGCCTTGCACGGTTATTCCATTGGCGCCGAGCAGTGGAGCCACGAGATACACGTTCCGCAAACCATCGAAGGCGCTTTCGCCCAGGGCGCAAAAGAAATGATCGTCGTGCTGCCTGACTCGAAGACGCTGCACAATGGTTCCATGTATTCGAGTTCAGTCACGACGGGAGATTTCGAGCAGTTCATCGCGCACGATCTGGTCGCCTACATCGATGCGCATTACCGGACCATCCCAAATCGGCTGAGCCGCGGCCTGGTAGGCCACTCGATGGGAGGCTATGGCGCAACCCGCATCGGCATGAAGCATTCCGATGTGTTTGGCAGCCTGTACATCATGAGCCCGTGTTGCTTGTCGCCGCGGCCAACTGGACCGAATCCAGAAATCGAGAAGGCTCTCGAGGGGGTGAAAACGCCCGAAGATTCCGCCAAACTTCCTTTCTTCCCGCGCGCACAGCTTGCCTCGGCAGCTGCATGGTCGCCGGATCCGAAGAATCCTCCGCTCTATCTGGACCTGCCCACGAAGGACGGCGTGCCCCAACCGGATGTCCTCGCAAAATGGACTGCGAATGCGCCGCTGGCGTTCATCGATCAGTACATCGGAAATCTGCGCAGCTATCGCGGAATCGCGATCGACGTCGGAGACCAGGACGGTTTACGGGTTGATACCGGCAAACTGCACGATGCACTTGATCGCTATGGAATCGTCAACACCTTCGAAGTTTATGCGGGCACTCACACGAGTGAGGTAGCTGATCGCTTCCAGAATCATGTGATGCCGTTTTTTAGCCGCAATCTTTGTTTCCAGGCAAATTGCCAATAGGTTAGGGTGCTCCCACTCATGGAATCTGGGACGATGCCCGCCGGAAAAGAACCGGACAACCATATGACATTCTTCCGTCCCGGAATGTCGGCAAGGTAGCGCGCCAGTTGCTGCATGGCTTCGAGCGTCATGCTCACGCGCGACGCAGTCTGAAAGAGCGCGATTTGTGCACTCATGCAAAAACTCAACTCCTGGGACCGCGGCTCAGGCTCCGGCAAAATGCTGCCGGGAGAGGATTGCCTGTTGTGCCTCTTTGCTTGCTTCCAAGGTCATATCGCGTATTCCGAAGTCGACGCCGATCTTCCTGAGAAAGTCACTAGGCGGAATGCCACCGGCAAAGATCCAGACAAAATCGTTTACGATTTCCTGCAGTGAACCGTTGACCTCCAGTGTGACGGCATCGGTTTTGACCTCCACCGGGTTCGAGTTAAACAGCACCTTGACCTTGCCGCTGCGCATACAGTCTGCGATACGGCTGGCATTGCGCTCTTTCAGACGGCTAAAGCTTTCTTTACGATATGAGAGCGTGACCTGATTGCCATGCTGGTGGGCAAGGCCCATCGCTGCTTCCACCGCACTGTCGCCTCCACCCACGACCAGAATCCGTTTGTTGATGTAGTGGTCTGCCTCGATCAGACGGTACATCACCTTCGGCAGTTCCTCGCCTTTGACCCCGAGTTTTCGTGGAGTTCCATTTCGGCCGAGCGCCAGGATTACCGCGTGGGCGCGATATTGGTTGTTCGGAGTGATGACCGTGAACACGCCGTCGGTCCCCTTCTTGATGTCGTCCACTTTCTCACCCGTAACTGCGTTGAAGTCGGCCCGGTTCAGAACCATGTCCCAAAAGGCAAGCAGGTTTTCCTTCGAGAGCTCGGTCTTCTTGAATTTCCCGTACATGGGAAATTCCACCGGGCTGGTCAGTACCAGCTTTTGGCGCGGGAACTTGGCCACCGTCCCCCCAATTTCATCGCGCTCCAGGGTCAGGTAGTTGAGCTTGTTCTCGATGGCACGCAGAGAGGCACTGATTCCACCGGGGCCGGCTCCGACGATCAACACGTCGTAAACGCCGGGGGTGGAACGGACCTCCGGCTTGCCTTTGACCCGGTGGGTGATGGTGTCGATGCAATCGCGCCCCTGGTTTACGGCATTCTTGATCAAGGCCAGGCCGCCGAGTTCACCGACGATGAACAGGTTGTTGATGCTGGTTTCGTACTCGGGCGTGAGGTAGGGCATGTCGGCGCCCATGCTGGGACTGGCCAGCACCATCGTGATCGCGCCCACCGGACACGCCTCAGCGCACAGGCTGTGGCCGATACACTTATGACCGTTCACGATGACTGCCTTACCCGCTAACATGGCGAGGACATCACCCTCGGGGCAGACGGAGGTACACGTCCCGCAGCCGATGCAGTAGGTGGTGTCGATGTGCGGATGCTGGCCCTTGGGCCCTTCGGAATACAGCTTTCCCTTTTCGGCCGCTTCCCGGGCTCGCGAGTCTCTTTTCTTGAGACTCCCCACATAGCCGTAGACGAAGAGTCCGGTGAGCGCCACGGCAATAAGAAAGGCGAACAGTGAATCCATCTTTCGTTTGTCCTTAAAAGAAACCCATCATCATTACCACTACGATGTGAATGATCGCCAGCAAGGCGAACGAGTAGCTGAACGGTTTATGAACCACATGCCACAAGTGAAACACCTGCTGGGCCCGCGACAGGAACAGGATCCGCTTGGCGGTCGCGGCCTCGGCTCGCGCCGTGGAAATCGCTCTTTCCAGGGCAGCATGGCGAGTTGGGAGGAAGCCACCCAGCGTGGTGAACCGCTCGCTGATAGCCAAGGCGCGCCGTCGCAGTCTTGCAACCCGGAAGCCGCGGCCAAGGTCCAGCGCCATCATGTATAGAAGCGCGCCGATGATCGACATCTGCTGCACGCGCTCCGGGCTGGGCAGACGCAGCAACGATCTCACATCTTCTTCCGGCAAGAGTCGCTGCTGCATCAATTGTTGGGCCAGCCCGCCCTGGACTTCCTGCAATTCTCGAACTGATATCTCCGCTGAATTCAGCCGTCGCGGGATCTGGCCATAGAGATACCGCCCTATTACCCCGCTTAACGCGACTGCGACCATGATCCAGAAAGCCATCCCGGCGAATCCTCGGAATTTGAATGAGGAGTGCAAGGCGATGATGAACGGTGCGGTCAGTCCGAGCAGCACGTGGATATCCAGCCAGTGCTTGGAGCTGCCTTGGCGTGACAGCCAGAGCCATTTCTTGCGCAACGGATAGACAAAAATAGCCAGAAACATCGCCAAGCCGAGGAAGCCAAGTTTGATCCCGATCGCCCCGCTGGGCCGCAAGAGTGTGTGCTTGGGCGAGAATCGCCGTGCGGCGGAACCCAGGGTGTAGTAGTCGAAGCCGTAAACCAGGAGCCCGACAATCAAGGCAATCGCAAGGGCATAGCCGCAGGTGAGGCGAATGCTATGTGCTCTCTCCTGGTTCCGGGCGGGCATGGCTGCAGTTGCGACGGTGGCATTAGCGCTCATTGTTTTGCGACCTGCTCCTCTGTATCGACTGAGAATCTCTTGTAGTCCGTGAAGTGGTGAGTGTTGCGCCAGTGCTGGCGTGGGGTTTCCACTTCTACGATGGCCTGCGCCGGAAACCAGTAAGTTACCTTCATCCCACGGAACGGAACGGGCGCATAATCAACTTCCGAGTGCAGGGTCTTCAGGCCGACATCCTGCATGGTGTCTCCGATGTCGGCGATGATCTTAGTGATCACGCCGGTCGGGGGATCGATCCACGCCGTGCCCGAGAGCTCGAGCGGATATTCCCGCCCGCGCAACGCCAGCGCTGCCATTGAACGGGTTCCAGGAATGTGCCGGAAAGAGACTTTGCTGAGCCGGTGGCCGTCCACCACTTCGTCCTCCTGGGCGGTAAAACGAAAACTCTGAGCGTAGTAAGGATGAAAGACCAGAAACAGCGTAGCGAAGCCATTGCTCACCAGCAGTGAAGTGTTCTTCTTGTCGGATTTGGCTTCCCGCACCGCCAGGCGCGACTCATCCAGGCTCAACTCCCCGCCGGCATTGGTCAGGATCACCAGGTAGTCGTAGGTGGATTCTTCTTTCAGTTCGACTTTTTCTTCCTTCCCCAGCTTTTCCTGGGTCACCTTTTCGGTGCATTTCACGTCCGAGAATTGTTCCAGAAAATTCGACACCTGCTGGCTGGTACGAGCCAGTAAGTCGTCGAAATCATGGCTGGCAGCAGGTGCGGGAGTAGCCGCAAAACAGGCAACCAGCAGCGCCGCAGGCCAGAATTGGTGTCGCCGCCTCATTGCTGATGTTTTCCTTTCGAATCAAAACGGTAGCCGAGTGTGAACATCCACTGGTCGTAACTTAATTGGCCGCGGTTGATGGTGAAGCCTCCCTGCGTGAAATAGTGCGCCCCTAAAGCAAAGTCGATATTTGTATTTACGAAGCGCGATCGGTCGTTGGTGGTCAGCAAAGAATTGAATGTCTGGTCGCCGGCTAGAACTTCCAGCCGGATATCGTCGCTGAAGTTCCTCGACAGCGATACCGCCCGGTATGATCCGCTTCCGAACGAACTGCTAAACCTCGAATAGTGTCCGTCTGCACGCAGACCGAGCCACGGCAAACGGTTGAAGGTGACCCCGTACATCTGGTTCAAGGAGGTCTTCGGATCTCCTGTCCGGTTGCTTTGTCCCAGAGTGCCGTAAACAAAAATCTGCTTCACGACTTCCACCCGGGCCCCTGCGCTGAAGCCCTGAAACAAATACTTATCCAGTAACCCAGTGCCAATCAACTGGGGATCAAAGGTAGGCACGTCACGAAAGTAATTGTGGTTGAAATCCAACTCCAGCCGAGGATGCGGCTGCAGGCGCAGAGTGAGAAAACTTCGGCTGAACCCCGGACCGGGGGCCGGAACCGCCGGATTTCCCGCTGGGCTATCGGCCTGCAGAGAGTGATAGATCGACAAGTATCGCTTGTAGGAGAAAGTATTCTCCAGGAACACAAATGGCCTGTCGATCTGCCATTTCAACATGCTGACTCCGAGGCCGGTCGTGCTGGTGTAGTGAAACCCGTCGAAGCTGCCACCCTGGAAGTTCACGAAAGTACCGCCGATGCGCCGGTCCGGGTTGTAGTCCCACGAGGTGGGATCGGGAGTTGTACCGGCAAAAATTCCGGCGGTGATGCCGGGCGCCATTCGTCGCCCAAAATATCCGCCGTCAATCGTGTCCAGGCTGCTCGCCCACGGCAGGTAAAGGCGCCCGAACCCCGCGACCCACGCGGAATTCGGATTGTCGTAGGTCATGCTGAGGTGATAAGTGCGGTTGATCAGATCCTGCAGGGTTTGCTGGCCGGTGGAAGAGAGAGAATTCAACCGGCCGCGCCAGTAGCCGCTCACATTCCAGTAGGTGCCATTGAGGCGGGTGATGTCGGCGCGCACGATCATTCCGATGTCTGAGCTGGTCAGCGACGAAGTGCCTCGGCTGACGGTGCCCATGTAGTCGAAACCGATCCGGCCGCGGGCCCGATTGACCGACGGCTGCGGCGGCCTGGGTACTTCCGCGCGGGCTTCTTCCTCCAGCGGGTTGCCCTCGGTGAAAGTCACGACGGCGGGATATTTTCGGGTAGCGCTGAGGGCACGTTGCTGCACCAGCGTCTGCGCGTCGCCGGAAGACAGATATGCCAGGTCACCCGGCTTGACCGGACGCTTGGGCAGGCGAATGTCGGTAGCGGCAGAGGTTTCCGCAACATCCGTGACTTCAAGTTCGGCCACCTCGCGAGGATCCGTCGGCTCTGCGGTCGATCCCTGCTGGGCGGGCAAGTCGCTCTCTCTGATTTCCAACTTCATACCTTCGGTCAAGCCCGCGCTCCGCCCACCGTCCAGGTAAGCCACACCTTGTGCCACATATTTCACTTTGAATACGGTACGCAAGTTGGGATCGACAGCACGAATCGCCAATACCGGGAGATCCGCATCTCCTGCCGGTTCCTCCGTAGCCGCTTTGGGCGTGATAGCAGCAGTGAGCGGCGCAGGTTCGGCTGTTGTCACCGCCGCAGTTGGGGTAACTTCGGAAGCATTCCCCCCTGCCTCAGTCGGGGAAGTCAGGTTCGATGGAGCAGAGGTCGTTTGGCCTTGGGGTT
The DNA here is from genome assembly GCA_963801545.1 of Terriglobia bacterium. Taxonomy (GTDB): domain Bacteria; phylum Acidobacteriota; class Terriglobia; order Terriglobales; family Acidobacteriaceae; genus JAIQFF01. The sequence continues at coordinate 11,293 of CAWDFF010000017.1, forward strand.
GTAATTCAGCAATCGTTCGGGACTTTGCAGCGTCGGCTTGCTCCAAAGAACTCGCGGCAACGGCGGCGTTCGTTTGGCTGGAAGGCATGGCTGGTCCCGCTTTCGGTTGTGCGGGAGCCTCGGCTGGCGGCGTTGAGGTGCTAACCCTGCTCGGTTCCGACGGCCTGTTGACGGACACAGATCCCGATTTTGCCTCGGGGGCTGGCGTCGCGATCGATGTCTCTGTAGCCGGAGCAACTGGAGGTTGACTTGCCGGCTGCGGTCCCGCGATTGATGCGGACTTCTGTGCTTCGGAACTCCCCGTTGCAACCACAACGGGTTGGCTCCCCTCAGCGCCGGGCTCCGTCTTCGGTTGCATCGGGGCCGCATTCGACCGCGTTGGTTTGTCCACCGCACTGGGGCTGTTGAGGGACACCGCCTCCGATTTTGGCTCGGCAACTGGCGTTACGATCATTGGGCTGACCCGCGGGCTGGTCAGCGCTGGGCCGGACGACTTGCTAACCCGAGCCGATTCCGAGTTTGGTTGCGAAGGTGGCGTGACCACAGCTGAAGGGAAGCTGCTGCCAGCGCCTGGGCTTCCGGGAAGCGAATCGGGTGGCCTGGTTCCGCCGCTGGACTGGGATGAACCGGGAACCGTTCCCGCGGTTGATGCAGTCGAGGTTCCCCCCTTTGCGGACGGTACATTCCCCGCACCCGGTGATCCCAGGCCGGGGAATACCGTCCCTTCCTGCAGGCTGCCACGATCAGGATGCGCGGCATCCGGACGCGAAGGTGTGCTTGCGCTGGTCGAACTCGCTGCAGTGCGCCCGGGTTCTTCGGGAAAGGTAATGGGCGCGCCGGGCGGCGGCGGCGTTGGTAAGCCGGTGGCGGATTCATTTCCGGTGCTCATCGGAGGCGGTGCCGAACGGCGCCGAAAGATTCCGGCGATCCCCGCCGATACGCCGGCGGCCTGCGCACCATGTCCAGCGCCCGCAATCGTGCTCGATGGGGCACTGACGATCAGCATGACGCGATTTCCATCGGAACGCAGAACGTAGGGGTGTGTCTGGTCCAGATCCACCACTACACGAGTAACTGGAGGGGCTGCGCTATTCAAACCCAGCCTTATTCGGCGCACGCCTTTGTAGTTCACGGAGACTTGTTCCTGCTTTGCGTTTGACAAGGTGTTCGGCAAGTCGAGAACCAGCCGGTCGGGATGGTTTGCCAGACTCACAGTTGGAGCCCCGTCAATCGGTGCGGTAAGCGTGATCTCTACTCGCACGTCGGCACTGTCGCGTACGATTTTCAGACGCTGCACGCTCACCGTGCCCGGAGCCGCGCCTTGCGCAACCGCCCCCACTGCCAGGAGCAACAGCATTCCGCATTGTTTTCCGGCCCACATTTTTCAGACTTTGCAGTTCTGAGTAATTCGGGTTGCGATTCGATTTAGCCGCCGCGCCCGTTGCGATGGCATTGGTAGCAATTCGGGCTGCTATATACGTAGCCGCTTACGCCACGGTGGTTGGAGTCGGTCTGGGTCTTGGCATGGCAATTCGTACACGAAAAGACCGAATAGTCCGAGGAATTCGTATGGCAAGTGGAACAAACTCCACCGGCATTACCGTGATTGGTTGGGAACCATGTGTGGTTGAACGTCGCTCCGGTCCAGGCTGTGGTGGTGTGACAGGTCTGACAGGTGGTCGGGAAACCGGCCGCGGTGTGATTCGGATTGGTGGTGGTCTGGTAGTCGGTCTTGTGACAGGAGAAGCAATCGGTGGGAATCGAAGTGTAGTTGTTGTTCACATGGCAACTGGCGCAGGCGACCGTGGTGTGTTTGCCGGTCAAAGGGAATGGCGTGTTGTTGTGATTGAACGACGACGGAATCCAGGCCGTGGTGTTGTGGCACACTTCGCACTGTTGCGGGAACCCGGACTGGACGTGATTCGGGCTGGTGGTTCCGTTGAAGTCCTTCAGGTGACAGGCGGAGCAGGCGGTATTGTTCAGGCTGTAATTTCCGTTGACATGGCACTGCGAGCACTGCAACGGGACGTGCGCCCCGGTCAGCGTAAACCCGGTAGTGGCGTGATTAAAAGTCGCGTTCGCCCAGGACACAGTCGAGTGGCATGAATCGCAAGTCTGTGGAAATCCTGCTTGTGCATGGTTGGGGTCGGTCGTGCCCTGGAAGTCCTTCAAGTGGCAGGTTGAGCACGCGCCGCTGGTCAGATTGTAGTTCCCGTTTACATGGCACTGCGCACACGGCAGAGTTGTGTGGGCTCCGGTAAGAGCGAATCCCGTGGTCGTATGGTTGAAGGATGCGTTCCCCCAGGACGTAGTGTTGTGGCAGCCCTGGCAAGTCTGCGGTATCCCGGCTTGCACATGGTTGGGATCGGTTGTGCCCTGGAAGTCCTTCAAGTGACAGGACACGCAACTGGTGTCGGTCAGGTTGTAATTCCCATTGATGTGGCACTGCGAACATTGCAGCGGGACGTGCGCGCCGGTCAACGGGAAGCCGGTAGCCGAGTGATTGAAGCTGGCATTGGCCCATGACACTGTGCTGTGGCAGCTTTCGCAAGTCTGCGGCATGCCGGTCTGCACATGGTTGGGATCGGTCGTGCCCTGGAAGTCCTTCAGGTGACACGAGACACAGGTGGTGTTGGTCAGGTTGTAGTTCCCGTTGATGTGGCACTGCGCGCATTGCAGGGGCACGTGCGCTCCGGTCAAGGGGAAGCCCGTCTTGGTGTGATCGAAGGTGGCATTCGACCACGATGCAGTAGTGTGGCAGCTCTCGCAGGTTTGCGGCATGCCCGCCTGTACGTGATTCGGGTTGTTCGTTCCCTGGTAGTCCTTGAGGTGGCACGACACACAGGTGGTATCAGTCAGGTTGTAGTTCCCGTTGATGTGACACTGCGTGCACTGAGTCGTCACGTGCGCTCCGGTAAGCGGGAAACCGGTCTTGCTGTGATCGAATGTGGCATTGGCCCACGAGGTTGTGTTGTGGCAAGTAGCGCACGTGGTGGGGATTCCGGCCTGCGCGTGATTGGGGTTCGTCGTGCCCTGAAAGTCTTTCATGTGGCACGAAACACAGTCCGTGGGAGTGCCGGCAAACTGTCCATTCACGTGGCACTGGTTGCAGCCGACGGTCACGTGGGCCCCGGTAAGCGGAAACTTGGTAAAGGTGTTGTGATCGAAGGTTGCGGGCTGCCACGCCGCCGTGGTGTGGCAACTCTGGCAAGTCTGCGGGAATCCTGCCTGCACATGGTTCGGGTTAGTCGTCTTCTGGAAATCGGGAAGATGGCAGCCCACACAAGTTGCAGGCGTCCCCGCGAACTTGCCTCCGACGTGGCAAGCGGTGCAATCCAGCGGAACATGCGCTCCCGTCAGCGCGAATCCGGTGAATTTCAGATGGTCAAACTGAGCCCCCAGCCAGGTGTTCACGCCGTGACATTGTTCGCAGGTGGTGGAAAAACCGGTGGCCACATGACTGGGACCGGTGGTGGATTGATACTCCTTCGCGTGGCACGCATAGCACTGCGTGGGTAAGCCCATGAACTGTCCGGTGGCAGCCCCCTTGTGGCACGAACTGCAGTCCAGCGCGGCGTGAGCTCCGAGCAGAGGAAAGCGGTTTTGGTGCTGGTTGATCTGCTGCACGGAAACCTGCCAGCCCTTGACGGTATGGCATTGTTCGCAGCTGGCTCCGAACTGGCGTTTGTGGATGTCGGCATGACAATCGGCGCACTGTTTTCCCACATTCGTAAATACCGGTTTGACGTGGCATTGGGTACAGGCGACTCCCTGATGCATACCGCGCAACGGGAAATGGGTTTGGTTGTGGTCGAACTCAGGCAGGTTGCGGATCGGCTTCCATCCCCGGAGGGTGTGGCAATTCTGGCACGGAATATTCAAACTGCCGTGAGGGCTCCGAGTGTTGGCATAGGTCTGCCCCTGCCCGCCCGCCGGAACGACGGATGCAAGCAACAAGAACACTAGAAACACGTCCACACGAATCGTCGAAACCAACGAAGTCCTGCCTGAAAATGGATTCGACCGCCCCAACACAGACGAAGGAGAGCAAGAAAGAGACTTATGTGCTCAGATGTAAGCGCCCGTGCAATTGGATGTCCACTAGGGTAGAAGGCCACGGGCCGCAAATGAAGTTACTTAAGTGCACGTCCAGAGAGCAGTTTGGGACATATCCCAATCCTGCACGTAACCTGCATGTACTTCTGAGTAAATGTAAGTTTTTTTCGAGCGCGGGCAGGTTTTACCCATGCCACAGTTGTGGATTACTGCTTCCGCACCGGCGTCACCGGTCCGTGACAGTCTGCGCACTCTTTGGGTGTTGGCTTATAGAACAGCACTGGCTTGCCTTCGACCACGCGGGTCAGTTTGTGGCAGCCTTCGCAGCGCACGTTCTGGTGCACTCCCTGCAACGAGAATCCGGTTCGCTTGTCATGGTCGAACAGGGATGGCCGCCACTGCGAACTGTTGTGGCATTCCGCACAGGGCGTGATCTCGCCCTTGGCAAATTGCTTGCCATGGATGTTCTCGTGGCATTGCTCACATCTGGTCGGCGCCGCTTTGAAGTCAACGTTGAGGAGGCGAGTCTCCTGATTGGGCGGCTTGTGACAGTCCATGCAAGCTGTGGCCCGATGGGTGCCCAGCAAGGGGAAAGAAGTCTGCGAGTGATCGAAGTGTGACAGTTCGTTCCAGGACCTGGTGGAATGGCAGGCTTCACAGCTTACGGCGACGCCGGCAGCCCTCACTTGTTGCATGCGCTCTGTGAACTGCCCTCGGTGTGGATCGGCATGGCAACTGGTGCAGGAGAGTTCATTCCAGTGATACACCGCAGCGTTCGGCTGGAAGGTATCGCTCTGTTTGTGACAGTCGCCGCAGGGAACCGCTCTGTGACCGCCCGTTAAGCCGAACCGGGTCGCTTGGTGGCGTGCCAAGGTAAACGTGGATGGCTTGTATCCCTGCAAATCGTGGCACCCCTCACAGCCATTGAAGTGTGGCGCGGCCGCAAACTGTCCCGCGTGCTGGTCGGTGTGGCAGTCAGTGCAGCGCTGGAACTTGATTTTGAACAGAGTGTCTGTGCCCTTGGGGATGTGGCACCCGGAGCACGACACCATGGCGTGTCCGCCCTGCAGGGGATACGCCGTCGTGGCGTGGTCTTTCACGGTGAAGGTCGACGGCTTGAATCCCTCGACCGTGTGACAGGAACTGCACTCGCCACCCTGCGTGCGTTTGGCAAACTGTCCCTTGTGCGGGTTCGGTTGGTGACAATCCGCGCACTTCTGGAACACCAGCGGCTTCTTGAAATCTCCACCCGCGTGGCATTGCGTACATTCCACCGTGGCATGTTTGCCCAGCAGCGGAAACTTTGTGTTTGAGTGATCGAAACGTTCATTGACCGCTTGCGCAGATACCCTTTTCCATCCGCTGGTGTTGTGGCACGCCTGGCAACCCTGCGTGAAGCTTCCACGATGCGGGTCAGAGTGACAATCAGAACAGGTGCCGAAAGCAATTCCTGCGTAGCGAGGGATGTTGTCCGGACCGGGCTTATGGCATTTCTGGCAGGCAACTTGCGCGTGCAGTCCGGTCAACGGGAAGCGGGTCTGCGAGTGGTCGAATCGGCCGACGCTAACAGTCTTCCAATCATTGTAGCCGTGGCACTGAAGACAGTTCTCCCCCAGCCTTCCCTTGTGCTGGTCCTGGTGGCAAGTGACGCAGTTGGGGGAGATACCAAGGAACGTTTTATTGAGATCCTTGACTCTGATTGCCAGATGCTCCGACGGTAAGACGTGTTCGGCATTGTGACAGCGGCTGCAAGCGAGCCCCGCGTGCTTGCCCTCAAGCACATATCCCGTCTGTTTGTGATCGAAGGTCTTGATGTCCCACTCAATCAGGGGAGAATCTTCGCCGTTGTGTTCCGAGTGGCAACGCACACAGTCCTGACTGGATCCCGCTTTCAGGTTATAAGAAGCGTGCAAGCCTCTCCGCGCTGCAATGCGGGACGCAATCTCACTGTGACAATCCACACATTTGAATTTGGATTCGCCGGCCGCCAATCTATGACAAGTGGTGCAATTGGTGGTGCCTTTTAGAGACTGATGGCTCCGCGAAAGCGGCCCAGGAGAAATTTGTCCCGCTGCTGGACATGCAAGGCCAAGTAGAGGGACGGACCAAAGAATGCAAGACAAAAGCAGTGCGAAGCCTTCGCGGCTAATGGCATCTTTTCTGAACAATGGATCGTCAGGAAGGATTCGAAATCTTTGGACCACAGCTAACCCCGGCCGCAGATCTGTGGGCTTCCCGCCGTTCCCCATGCTCTGTACCATCTGTTGGTGAGAATGCCATACACGTTCCCATCAAGAGAAGCATTTTATTCTTGTAGCTCTATTCCAAGCCCCAACTCCCTGATCCCAGGGGAAACACCTCGCACGCAGGGCGGAGTCCGCTAGACCCGCGATGGGCACTACCTTCGTCGTTGAACGAAAGGTAGCCCCAACAGCGATCTTAACAACTTGCAAGGCTACGTGAGACTGCCAAGTACCTGCTAGTACGTCTAGGACAGGATAACTGCGGACCGGGAATGCGGACTGAATTCCCAGACCACTTCCCTTGCGGGGGCCTGCAACCATTCGAGCGCACCCTCGACCCCATTCCGGTCGAAACCGCCGATATCCTACGCTGCTCTCTTTTGTTCGCTCACCGATCCCTGAGAACTTCGAGCAGGTGGACATTCCCCGCGCCATCGTCGGAGCGGCGGAGAAATTCCTGCAATCTGGAATCATGCTATCCGTCGAATTCTTTGAGGGGCAGCCCATCAGCGTCCTCTTCCCTGAAGTGGCCGAGGCGCGAGTAGCCAGAACCGCGCCGCCTGCACATGCCCATCAAGACAATGCCTGGAAAGAAGCCTCGCTCGAGAACGGGGTACGAATTCAAGTTCCGCTTTTCATTGCCCCGGGCGAAATCGTACGCGTGGATATTAAGGCGGGACGCTATGTGGAACGCGCGCGGGCTGAGCGTAAGCGCGTTGCATAGCTGGTCATTGAGGAATATTCGGCCTCGCCTCACTTCGAATCTTCTATCGCTGCGACTTCCGCCGAACTGGCACCCCGGAGGCACTAATCCACAGCTATCCCCACTAGAGTAGGCAACTCGAACCTTGCAAGAACCAGGCCAGGAGTCCAGGATTGGGTTCCCCTCGTACACCTTAAATGTGTGTAACATTCTTCGATCTGCAGCGTACTGCTTAATGGATGCCAAGAGGCACATGGCGAAAGGACCGCAGCCCCGCGAGGGCGAAACCAGGCAGATCGAGGGGCCGGATTTGGCGGGCGTAATAGAGCGCGCACGAGGTCAGGATCCCGAGGCCTTAGGGGAGATCTATCGCCGCTATGTCCGACGTGTATTCGGATTGTGCCGTTACCTGCTGGACTCACGGGAGAGCGCAGAAGATGCGACCAGCGAAGTCTTCCTCAAGCTCCAGCGCTCCATCGAGAGGTACGACGGTTCGATACCGTTCCCCAGGTGGCTGCTACGGGTGGCTGGCAACCAATGCATTGACGCTCTACGGCGCCGGCAGCGTGGACTGCGGGTAATTGTGGAAGTTGAAGACGAAGAAGCGGTCATCGAGGCGGCGGCCAGTTCGGAACCGTCGCCGCTGGGTGCTGTCATCAGCACGCAAGAGAGAGCGCAGGTGCGGGATACCATCGCACGCCTACCGGGGAACTATCGCATGCCGCTGGTCCTGCGCTATTACAGCGAACTGAGCTACGACGAAATCGCGCAGGAGTTGGGCCTGGAGAGGAACCACGTAGCGGTACTGATATTTCGGGCCAAGCAGGAGCTGCGCCGGAGACTGGCCCATAGGAGCAAGTGATCATGGAGTGTTACTCGGAACAGACCTGCGCCATGGCAGTGGACGGCGAACTGGCGGCGGACGAGGCACAGCGCCTGCGAGACCACCTGACCACATGCCGGCGCTGCCGGACGCTAGTGGACGCATTGCGCGCGGAGAACCACGTTCTGAGTGAAAGTCTGCACGAACTTCCGGATGAAGTAGCCAGCCCGGCGGGCTTCTCCCGTCCGCGCTGGTCCTGGGTGTGGGGCGACCTGGCGATCATGGCGGTGGTGCTGGCGTTAGGTTCAATCATTTCCGTTTGGTTCGATCAGCTAAGTTTTCCGGGAACGCTGGAGTGGTTCAATCCCTTCAGCCTAAGTGACCGCACGAACCTGATCTTCTACCTTTCTTACCACTTTGCGCACGGAGGTGCTGCCATGCTAGCCGACTATGCTGCCGTCGTGGGTTGGATTTCTTTGCTGCTGCTGTTGGGCGGCGGCGCACTACTGCTCGGACGCCGAGGGCGGCTACGCCAGCCTGGCCTGCGCCTGCTGATGGTGCTGCTTGCGTTGTCGTTGCCCAGCTTTGCCCTGGAGTCGCGTCACGGTGAGTTCGTCACGGTGGCGGCGAACGAGACTGTGGATGACACTCTTATGGCCGCGGGTAACACTGTGCGCGTGGACGGCGTGGTCAACGGAGACTTGCTGGCGTTTGGCCGGACCGTGGAAGTACGCGGCACCGTTAAGGGCGACCTGGTGAGTTGTGCCCAGAGAATTGAGGTCAGCGGAACCGTGGAAGGCCACATCTACACCTTGTCGCATTCGCTCGACTTGGACGGGCAATTGGGTCACAGTCTCTACGGCTTGGTGCAATCCTTGCGGGTGGATGACCGGGGCCGCGTGGGTGAAGGTGTCGTGGCTGGCACCGGGGACGCCAGCTTCGAGGGCGTGGTGAAGCGCAGCGTGAACATCTTCACCAGCAACGGAGATGTGAGCGGCAGTATCGGCCGCGATCTGACGATGGCCGGAGATAGCCTTACACTGACGAACACGGCCCGGATCGGCGGCAACCTGAGCGCTCGCGTGCGGCAGATGAAAGATGTGCACATCGCCGACGGCGCGACCATAGCGGGCAAACGTGACATCCGGGTGAACGTGAGGGAGAACCACTTCACGCGCCCCAGATTCTACTTTCACCAAGCTATCTGGTTCGCTGGCGCTATGCTGGTGGGATGGCTGGGCCTGCTTCTGTTTCCCGGCTTCTTCCAGGCCACGACTCAGCTGGTGGGTTCAGGCTGGCGCAGTCTGGGAATAGGGGTTGGGGTTCTGGCAGGGGTGCCGGTTGCCATGGCCGTGGCAGCCATCACGCTCGTTGGCTTCCCGGTCTCGCTCATGTTGCTCGCGGTGTATCTGGCTGCGATCTACCTGGCGAAGGTTTGGGTTGGAGCCTTCCTGGGGCGGATACTTCTGAAGCCATCCGGAGCCACGAAGGGCGATTGGTTGCTGGGACTCCTGGTGGGCCTGTTGATCCTCACCATCGTTGGGTTCATCCCGTATGTTGGCGGACTGGTCCGCTTGGGTGTGGTTTGCCTGGGTTTGGGAGCGTTTGCCGGGCAGCTTTACCGGGCTTCACGACCGGTAATGACGGCCTGAAGAGGCCTGCTGAGGGACTGGTCGAAGGCAAGAAAGTTCGGCAATGCCATCCTCGAAGCGAACTACTCGCAGGCGGTTGAGGTTTTGAATTCTGATACTCCACCAGCGTTTCTCCTGCTGGGTGAGCATCTCTTCCATCTGGTCAACGGTCAGCTTCGTGGATAGCTGACCTGCTCGCAGGGCTGCGCGGAGAAGTGCGATTACCGCCTTCCGCCAAGCCCCCATCAGCGCGTCACGATCGTAGTAGACGCGAGAAACCCACATGTCGGAGGACCCGTGCAACCCTCCCCCGGTGACCATTGTGTGTACGTGTGAGTTGAACTTTAACTCCCCGTTGAAGGTGTGGGGCGCCCGCGTTCCCCCGCTTGAAAGAACGTCGTTCGTTCGAGCCTGGTTGCACGGTACGCGAGAGTGGCGCGGAATGTGAGAGTTTGAATTTCCTGTGCTTCTAGGACCTGCGCGAGTGACCGCGATCACAGGTCATCAGCTGAATAAAAAGGGGCTTCCCGCGAGGGAAGCCCGGCCAACTGGCATAGAAGTGGTTACTTTGATTGTGGCGGGGGAGCTATCTCTGCCAGTCTCTTATCCTGGCGCACGCTGGTGAATTCCTCGTCCTTGTACACATTTGCCAGATCGCGATAGCCCTCTTCTTTCGCCATCCTCAGGCAGCGGAAGCACTGCTCCGCATCGCCACGTTTGGCGTAGATTTTTGCCAACATGTACGAAAACTTCGCTCGCTCTTCAGGATTGGCGATCTGTGCGGTAACCCCTGCTCTGGCTTGGTTGGCCAGCGCGTCGGGATCCAGTTCCAGCGCCCTGGCATATTCAGCGACGGCCCGATCCAGCTTCTTCTGGGCAAACCACGCCGCCCCCAGGTTGACATGGAAGGCAGGGCGGGTCTCCTCCATTGCCACAGCTTTCTTGAACTGCTTCACCGCCGGGGAGAAGTTCTTCTGCATGTAGTAAACGGCGCCGAGGTTATTCAGAGCGTCCGCGAATTTCGAGTTGCGTTTCACGGCCTGCTGAAAATTCACGCGCGCCAGATCGAGTTTCCCATCTTTCAGTTCGCTGATGCCCAGTTTGTTGTAGAGGGTGGCATTCTTGCGGTCCTTGCGCAATGCCTCCTCAAAATATTGGATGGCCTGCGCATAGTCCTTCTGGGTCCTCGCCTCGTCGCCCGCCTTTTCAAGTTCAGCCACCGTCATAGATTGCATGTTGGTTTTGCTGGTTTGCGGTTCTGTCGCTCCGGAGCCGTATGGAGCAAGCCCCAGAACCAACGCTCCAATCGCGAATCGTAGGATTAGATCCCGCATAATTTGCCTCTTTCCCGGAGAAGCAGTTGTGTCAATTTGCCATCAGTCTCTGGCTCAGCAATCTGCTTTCCGTGTCTGGCTTACTTATGAAGCAGATCGCTCGATTTGACAACGTTATAGCAGCTACCCAGCCGTTACCCGGCCGTTACACAGAGTCCTGATACCTCTAGGCCTTCGCGTGATTGCGGCAAACGCACAGCGGAAGCGTTGGAACGAAGGAGGTTACACACCGTTACAGAGGCGCCGCACGCCATGGACGAGCCGTTACGTGTTTCAAAACACTGCACCACTGCCTGGAAGGGTGTATAAGGGGCTTGCCGGAAGGTTTTGTGGAGGCGGCTATGCCTTCAGCGACGGCAGAATCGGTCAGCACGGGACTGCAACGGGCCGAACTGCAGGTCGTTCTCCAGTCTCAATTATTTTCCCGCTCTCCCGCGCTCGCCCGTTTGCTTTCCTATCTGTGCGCAAAATCATTGGCGGGAGAAAGCGCGCAGATCAAAGAGTTTTCTGTCGCGGTCGATGTTTTTGGACGGGATGAGTCCTTCGATCAGGATGCGGACTCGATTGTCCGCGTTGAGGCGAATCGCCTGCGCAAGCGCCTGGCGGAATACTACGCAGGCGAAGGCGCTGCCCATCGCATTCACATCACAATTCCAGTCGGCCAGTACGTTCCCGTCTTTGAAGAGCAAGGTGAGAACGAGGTTGTGCCTGAACCCACGCCGGCTGTTTTCAGTCCTGGTCCGCTGGTTCGTAGGGAATCACACTGGCATGTGAGCTGGCTGCTCCCAATGGCAGTGGCGGTGATTGCTATCGCAGGCGTAATCATGTTTCTGACTCGGCCGCGAACGGCGCTCCGGGATGCGATTGTGCCGTCTCCAGCCCCGCTGACAATTGCGCAACCACCGGTTGGCCTGCCGGTGGGAGAAGAAGTCCGCATTCTGGCGGGGTCCAGCCGGACCTATGTCGACCGCTCCGGCAAAGCCTGGAGTGCGGACAACTATTTCACTGGTGGGACACCAGTGCGAAGCCCGGTCCAACATATCTGGAGAACGCAGGATCCCGCGATTTACCGCACCAGTCGCCAGGGAGACTTCACTTACGACATTCCGCTGAAACCCGGAATCTATGAACTGCATCTTCACTTCGCCGAAACTTTCTACGGCCCGGAGGACGTTGGTGGCGGTGGCGAGGGCAGCCGGGTCATGACAGTCACCGCAAACGGAAAGGCGCTGCTCGCCGATTTCGATGTGTTTGCTGACGCCGAAGGCGGACGCACTGCCGAGGTCAAGGTATTCAGCGATGTGAGTCCGTCAAGCGATGGGTTCCTTCACCTGGGTGTCTCGTCGGCGAAGGGTGGCCGCGGAATGATCTCTGCGATTGAGATTTTGCCGGGAACCGCGCGGCGCATCCGGCCCGTGCGAATCGTGGCTCGCGATGTGCCCTATTACTCCGATGACAGTAGTTGGTGGAGTTCGGACGTTTATTTCAAAGGCGGACAGCTTGCCGCCAGCGAAGAACCCGCCACCGGAACCGACGATCCTGAACTCTATGAAACCGAGCGATGGGGCCGCTTCTCCTACGCGGTTCCGGTCACGCCCGGCAGATACACGGTGGTTCTACATTTCATCGAGCACCGCATTCACGGCAATCGCCGCGAGGCCCTTACGGCGGATTCAGGCGGCGCGCGGCCAGCGTCCCAAGGCCGGGTGTTCAATGTTTTCTGCAATGGGAAAACGATCGTACAAAGCCTGAATATCCTGAATGAAGCAGGCGAGAACCGGCCCCTGGTACGGAAAATTTCCGGCGTGGAGACGAATGCGCAAGGGAAGCTTCTGTTGGATTTCGTTCCTGTCAATGACTACGCCACCATAAGTGCGATTGAAGTGGTGCCCGAATAGGGCGCGCGCAACCCGGGTTTTGGGAGGTTACCATGCCGACTTACGACGACGTCAGGAGGTTCTAAGCAATGGCCGGTCAAGGCGCGAGGAGCGCTTCCGCCAAACGCTTTCACATCGTACTTATACCGGGCTTCGCCGGTTTCGATGCGCTCGGCCAGCTTGAACACTACAGTGGCATCACGCCTTTGTTTCAGACGTGGCTTGCTGGAAATCAAGTGCTCCACTATTTCGACAATTTCCCCACAGCGGCGGTGGTCACGCGTGCTACCCGATTGCGAAGCTACCTTGCCCGGCGCATTGCGCGCGGTGAGATTTCGATCAGCGATGATGTCATCCTGGTAGGGCACTCGACCGGCGGACTCGACATCCGCCGGTTACTGTGGGATTTGCATCACCGTAGGCAGCCGATTGTGGTTGACGGCGGAGCCAAAGTGGAACCGGCTAGAATCCTCAAGTGCGTGCGTCGGGTTGTGTTCCTCTCCGTGCCTCATTGGGGTACTAACATCGCCGACTGGGTGCACGCCTACGGCATCTTGCGCAGGGCTCTGGTCGAGGAGTTTCGCGCCGCTGTCGCCGGTGCACAACTGCTGCTCTTAGATGAGATCGAAAGCTGGATCACGGGCGGTGCCGGTTGGCTCACTGGGGCAGAACTGTTTCGGGCTGTGCAGGATGCCTTAAGCGAAGCCAACGAGCATTACGGTAGACCGAGTCCCGTGCGGACGGCGGAAGCGCAGGAAGCCGCATCCCAACTCGCACTCTATTTGAGCCACATGGCTTCCGATTTCCGTGCGATCGACGACCTCACTTCGCGTCCTCAACGACCCGACAAACCGGTGAGCCCGGCACACTTTGGTGTTCACGATCGCAAGAAAGAGCTGCAGCTGGAGCGGGGCATCGAATTTCTGTCATATGTGACGCTGGGCAGACGCCCGTTTCGCTTCAATCCCGGTCGGCCTGCACCGCCGTTGGAGCTTGCGAAGCCCTGGACCTATCCTGAGGTCACCAAGGACCTTGCGCTGAGCGCGGGCACCGACCTTGCCTATCGGACATTCTACCGCGCGTGCGCCGGCGGCCCGTTTCGGCAACCGCTCATAAGCGGTAAGGTGACTAGACGCTTGAGCGGAGCCCCACAACGCTCGATTGAGGTATGGGACAACGACGGCATCGTCAACACTATGTCCATGTTCTGGCCCAAGGGCGAAAATGTGCTGGTTCCTGGAGATCACATGGACATCGTCGGGCAGTATAAGCTCATGGTTGCCGAGCCTGGTGCAGGCCGTAAGTACCGAGCTTACGATCTGCTGAAGTCGGAGTCTGGATTCAGCGACAAGATCTTTAAGGAAGTCTGGAAAGAAATCTTCGGCTTCTGCTTAGGCCGCGCGCGTCCACCCTTAGACGCCCGGTGACAGGGCTAGCCTCAACCTGCAAATGGGGTTCGGACGGGCTTCGAGGAGCCCGCTCACTCGTTTTTTTTTGGCGCCTGCCCCATTTTCAAAAGTTACTCCGGCGAACACCAACCGCCCTACTCAGCTGCAAATTTATCGACCATATTTTTCGGTATCTTCCCCATGGTGTGGTTAACCTGGTGGAAGAGAAATTATCGTCTCGCCATGTTGGCCCATATGTCTCTCAATCTGATAAGTGGACTTCTGGCCTACTCTCTTATCGTCAGTAAGCACGCCTTGTGAAGCTGGGCCTGAACTGCCTTCCGAGAAACCGCATAACCTCACCCATCCAAATCAATCCTCACCTTTCCCATGTTCTTCCACAAACTAATACAAAAAAATATTCGAATTGTGATCCGGGTCGCTTGCATTCCCCGATTCGGAAGGAATCGTCTGCAATCGTCGACGGCTGAAAAGGTTGATCCAAAAAACAGTGGACCGATGTGAAGTAGGCCGAACGATCGGCTTGGCGAGCAACTCACCGAGCCGCCAAAACCCGAACAATTCGACTGACTCTGCGAGGAAGAGCCGGGGTTTGGAACCGCGAAAGCGGTGATTACATCAGGGGCTGCGGCATCGGTTATCTCTAGCCATTGGCTGATGCGGGAAAACCGACAACGTGGATGCCTGCACCGCCGCAGCCCCTTCAACGATCTTCAGTTCCCATTCCTACCCGACGCAAGGTCACACACCACAGTGCGCCCAATCACTGAATTCTTGGAGGATTGCGAGCCGGCGAGATCGGTTGGTTTGCCGGTGAATAATCTGCTTTTGGACCAGAATGCAATCAGAATCTCTCAAACTGTTTGGCACGGCAGGATTCAGACGGTTAAATCGAAGAAGGGTAATCGCACCTGTGAAATCTCTCCGCCTTTGGTGGAGCATCTTCGCAGGCATCTATCCACCTGGAAGCCGAACCGTTTGGGCCCGTTGTTTGCCGCTTCGCGGCGAGCCTCGGGCAGCAGTTGACGGTTGGCGCTGCCTGAATTTTGGACCCAAATGGACCTCGGTTGTTTGTGGGTGGAAAGCTAAGTGACTGGAACGAGCGGGAGAGATTGGTTGCGGGGGGTGGATTTGAACCACCGACCTTTGGGTTATGAGTTTTGCGAGAAACGGAATTTCAACGAGTTAGCGGGCGTGGTTGTCCGTACCAAAGCGTGGAAAAGAGCATAAAAGAGCGATCGGGAGTTGTTATTTTGGGTTGGTTGTGGGTTGGGCTTGATATTCCCAGTTCGAGCCGCGCCGTGGCACCCGGGGCAAGGTTTTGCACAAGTACGTCAGTTTTCTCCGGCAACCGGTTTCGAGTTGAGTAGCCTGGGCGGTCCCTACCCGGTCAGCCCCCAACCGGGTACATCAAGACCTTCACTGACGGGAGCTTGCTAGTACTACGTCACTTTCGCCGCTGGCCACGAAACAGCAAAATACTTACTATTGTTAGAAGAGTGGTGAAAGCCGCTGACGAGAAAGTGAACCGACTCAACCCTGTCTCCAGGAGAAGGGCCACAGAAAAAACAGCCATGAACATCTGCGCGATCCCCAGAGCGAGTTGCACCCCAGAATAAAATGGGGTCTTGGCCCTCAGATACGATAACGGCCCATCGCGCAGATTGATCAACTCCGACAGGAAACGGCTCATCACATACTCTTTTGTTGCCTAGTCAGCTAGGGCTATGAAGCTTGCATGAGTCACAGGGCGACCTGAAGTCTCATCGCGTCTAAATTCCAGGCTGTACGAGTCTCCCACAGTTTCTTTTATGAACCTGATGGTTGAGGCTGTCTCAGCCGTTACGTGATATTCCGGGCTAAGTTGACTCTTGAGCCACTGAAAATAGCTTTGATTGTCAAAGGTTGTTTCAATATCCCAGGTGGCATGGAGATCGAAATCATTCTTCACTGGTCTTGAAGTGGCAACGAGCCGACCATCCTTAGGCACGGTTCGGTTCCTCACTTCTTGGACTTCCCGCTCGATCGAAGGAGCTTACTTCTGTGTTCGTATGCAGGCAACCAGCGACAGTGCGAAGATAAAAGCTAGGATTGCCAGGCAATGCTTCGGTCTGATCATGCGCCAGAACCCCCTGCCCGTTGCTTCGGGATCCGCCTCCAGTCACGTGAGAAGGGGGACCTAGTTCTTCTGGTGAAGAGCCTGATTGCAGCGTTGGCACAAAAGCCTCCGGGCCGATATCGGGAGCGTCACCTCCTGATCTATTGGGTGCAGGACGGTTATGGGCTTTTCAACCTCCACAGCGTGCTTGCGACAGAGCCCAGCAGAACAGCAATTACAAACCCCTACAGCTTCGTTCCTGAGAGAGTCGGCAGAACAGTCGTAGCAGATCATTGCAATGCTCCTACCGGGCGGGCTGCACAACGGTGATGGAATCCGGTGAAAAATAACGACGCTGGAACCAACGAGCCACGTTAACAAGCCCGATCATTACGGGAACCTCAACCAACGGGCCGATGACAGCGGCAAACGCAACGCCAGAATTCATCCCAAATACGGCTACGGCAACTGCGATTGCAAGCTCAAAATTGTTGCTCGCGGCAGTGAACGCAAGAGTAGTTGTCTTGCTGTAATCGGCCCCGACTTTGCGACCCATCCAAAAGCTCACTAGGAACATGACGACAAAGTAAATCAGCAAAGGAACCGCGATCCGTACCACGTCAAACGGCAACTGGACGATCAGATTCCCCTTCAGGCTGAACATCACGACAATGGTGAACAGGAGGGCAGCCAGAGTTAGAGGACTTATCAGGGGGATGAAGCGCGTGGCGTACCAGTCCCGACCTTTGGCCCTCAACAGGACAAAACGGGTTAGCATACCAGCAAGAAAAGGTATCCCTAGATATATGAAAACGCTCTCGGCTATTTGTCCAATGCTGACTTCAACAACGCTGCCCCTCAAGCCCATCAAGGGCGGAAGAACAGTAATGAACACCCATGAATAAATGCTATAGAAAAGGACTTGGAAAACGCTATTGAAGGCTACGAGACCCGCAGCGTAGTCTGAGTCGCCTCTAGCCAATTCGTTCCAGACGATGACCATCGCAATACAGCGTGCCAAGCCGATGAGTATCAGGCCTGTCATGTACTCGGGATAGCCACGCAGAAACGTGACCGCCAAGAGAAACATCAGAATTGGGCCGATCACCCAATTCTGTAGGAGGGACAAGCCAAGGACTTTTCTATTGCGAAAGACTTCTCCCAGTCGTTCATACTGCACTTTGGCCAGGGGCGGGTACATCATCAGAATCAAACCGAGCGCAATCGGAATGTTCGTCGTGCCGCTCTGAAATCGCGCAATGAAAGACGTTGTGCTTGGCAGAAAACGCCCAAGGCCAACCCCCAGAATCATTGCTAGGAAAATCCATAGGGTGAGATAACGGTCGAGAAATCCAAGGCGCTGGCGTCGTCCCGGCGTACACAGATCAGAACTGGCGGGCGAACTCAATTCTGTACTCATCTGGCTCTATCTCCCAATGTGGCGGCAAAACGGACTCGCAGGGCGAATTTCATTGATGCCCGATATTGTCGATTTCCTTCTTGATTGCAAGACTGTCCAGACTGGCGAGAGGTAGTGACGAGAACAAACTGATTCTGCGATCAAGCATGAAGAAGGCATCTCGGAAAGCCTTAGCGATTTCTTCGGGCGTTCCTTGCACCGCAGCGGGATCAGGGACACCCCAATGTGCGGTCATCGGCTGGCCCGGCCAAAAAGGACAAACTTCTTTCGCAGCGTTGTCACAAACCGTGAATACAAAATCCAGCTTGGGAGCGTCGGGCTTCGTAAACTCGTCCCAACTCTTGCTGTGAAGACTCTCGGTTGGCAAGCGGGCGTTCTCTAGCTGTTTGATTGCTTCTCTTCGCACCGTACCAGAGGGATGGCTACCTGCACTGTAGGCCGTGAATTTCCCCTGTCCTTTACGATTCATGATCGCTTCGGCCATGATGGAACGGGCCGAATTTCCAGTGCACAGAAACAACACGTTGAAGTGTTCCGGCATTGCCATCTCCTCAGTTGCAGCAGGTTGGCCCGCAGCATGATTGCTGTGGTTTTACCGCTCGGACAAAGGCACTCATGAACTTGCCGTCCACCTGTGGTGCAATCGCATCCACATCGATATTCTGACCTGAAAGGAATTCGCGGGCGTCTTCGATGCGATAGATTCTGGTTGGTTCGAGGTCGATTTGCTCGAAGCCAGCGGAAGCCAGTTTGCTGCGGTACTCGTTCTCCTCCAACGCTCCTGCTACGCAACCGACCCACAGCAGCACATTCTTACGAATCTCTGGGAGCATCTCTCCGCGAGTCGCAACGTCGGACACAGCAAAGCGTCCGCCTGGTTTAAGAACTCGGAAAGCTTCCCGCAACACGGCGTCCTTGTCAGAAGACAGATTTATGACGCAGTTCGAAATGATGACATCAACAGAATTGTCTGGTAGTGGAATGTGCTCAATCTCACCTTTCAAAAACTCCACGTTTTCAACTCCAGCTTTGCGCTTGTTCTCGTTCGCCAAGGCCAGCATTTGATCTGTCATGTCGAGGCCATAGGCTTTGCCCGTGGGGCCGACTCGCTTCGCAGAAAGCAGGACATCGATCCCGCCACCGGAACCGAGATCAAGGACAACTTCACCCGGATTCAGTTTCGCCAACGCCGTGGGATTGCCACAGCCTAATGACGCGCGAAGTGCCTCTTCGGGAATCTGTCCAGCCTGCGAACTGTCATAGAGATTTGTGGTAATTGGATCACACCCACGAATTGACGCGGTCGCCCCACAGCAGGAACTTCCCCCGCTGGTCACGCGCAATGCTGCTTCCCCATATTTCTCCTTCACCACTTCCTTTATATCCGTGCTCATAATGATCCCCCTACTTACAGATTTGAATGACCTGCTCTGGCTTGACTGCCTTGTTGCGCGTGCAGCACTCCGAGTACAAGAACTGCAACAATTCCTGAAGTGCCTCGGTGTTGGCCGTGTAGTGCAGGAAAGTACTCTCCCGCTCTACATGAACGAGATCCTCCGCCTTTAGTTTGTCTAAATGGTGCGACAACGTTGAGTTAGGAATGTCGAGTTCTTCCTGAATCTCGCCGACCACAAGGCCTTCGGGATGGGCGGACAAGAGCAACTGCATAATGCGAAGTCGTGGTTCTGTTCCCATCGCCGAGAACATATCGGCGAACTTGGCAATCTTCTCGATAGATTTTTTAGATTGGGCTGCTGGCATGTTTCGATAATTGCAGAAATATAGAGCACTGTCAAGACCATTGGCCGATCCGAGGTTAGTCGAATCCTCGAAGTAGTTTCTTTTGTTGGCGTCCCGGATGGGACGGATTTTGCACCGCTAATGCAGGCTCATAAGATGATCTACGCGATCTGCCTGCGCTCCCAACCAGAGCGTACTTCTACTTCTAATATGAACAGGGTGCCGGTTGTATCTGACCCGCCACTTCCCCCGCCACTTCCCCCACCCCTATTTCTCCCCACGTACTGTTAGCCATCCACAATGATTGAACGTGAGTGGATCGATCTCGCCAAGCGGAGAGTCTTAAAGGTCCTTCGCGTCCGCCGCTTCGCCTCCAATCGTCAGCTTGAGAAGAAAATCTCCGAAGCGGGTCCCGCCAACATCAGGCCCGAGCCCATGAAGGTATCTACTGCGATACGGAAGCTTGTTCGCGAAGGCCGCGTCATTGCGGAACTCGTCCCTAATCTGGGGGGATCTGCGAACAGATAAAAGAACGTATCGCCGTCGGTTGGCTTCCTGACAAACGTCGAGATCCGATGACGGTTTCCCCGCACGGGCTGCCGCTCCCAGTTTGTTACTCGCTGCTGGGGTGCGGAGTTTGCGATGTGCTCTTCGGCAGTTCGGGGGGCTTGATGTAGTCCATCGGTACCTGTCCCGTCAGCGAATCCATCCAGATTCCAATCGACTTCACCTGGGCATCAGTGAGCGTTAATCCACGCTGGTGAACCGCCATGTTACGGATCGCTTGGCCCAGCGTCGGAACCGAACCGTCGTGGAAGTATGGTCCCGTCTTCTTGATGTTCCGCAGTGATGGGACCTTGAATACCATCTTGTCGTTCGCATCCTTTGTCCGCTGGTAGAGTCCCTGATCGGTTTGGTCGGGCCACGGTTTTACAACGCCGAGTCTCTGGTACGACGCTCCACCGACATACGAGCCGTAGTGGCACCATTGGCAGCCCGTTGCGGCAAATGTGTTGAAGCCCGATTTTTCGGCGTCCGTCAGGGCCGACTGGTCGCCATTGAGGAATGCATCCCAACGCGACGGAGTCACCAGTTCGCGCTCGAACGCTCCAATGGCTAACGCCATGTTGTTGTAGGTAATCGGATCATCCTTGTCTTTGGGAAAGGCTGTCTGGAAAAGCGCAACGTAGTCCGGCATGGACTTGATCACTTGCACGGCTGCGGCATTGGAGGGCATCGCCATCTCAACTGGGTTAGTAATCGGGCCTTTCGCCTGCTCCTCGACGGTGGGAGCCCGGCCATCCCAGAACTGCACAAAGTGCCCCGCAGCGTTGTAAACGGTAGGCGCGTTGCGGCTCCCTTTCTGGTTTTTGTGGCCGGTCGACACGGGCTTGGATTCCGCGCCATAAGCGTCGAGGGGATGGCAGGTATTGCAGGAAATCTTCTGGCTGAGCGACAGGCGAGGATCGTAATACAGGATTCTTCCCAGCGTCACTTTCGCGTCAGTCACAGGATTGTCGGGCGAGCTCATCACAGCGGGAAGTGGTGCGAAGAGGTTTAAAGCCTCTGAATTCACCTGCACCTTGCCGGATGCCGACAGAAGGTATGTGACGGGGATGAGGACGAGCGTGAGTAGCAAAACGAACCATCTAACTTGGCGAGAGCTTAGGCATGACATAAGAGTCCCTCGAAGGATGCCCACCCGCTGGTGGGTAGAGACCGGGCACTCTTGTCATATTTAAGGGGAGCTGCAGAATCCTCAAGGACATCAATCACGTTGGCCTGTGAGCACGGTCACACCCGGCGGAAGGGATTCAGAAAAGAGGCAATCATTGGAATCTGCATTCAAGTAATCCGGTGTTGATGAAATGGCGATTTTCGTCGATTGTCGACTGCTAACGAAATCACACCACAAAGCAGGCGACCCTCCCCGAACAGCCAAACGAAACCGTGGTGGTATTCTTTGCTGGCCTGCAGGAACCAATCGCGTTCTGGGACCAGTACATGTCCGCTTTCAACCAAACTTCGATTCATTTCGCGGTCGCCATCGGTATCGGATTGTTGATTGGGAGCGAGCGCGAGCGCCGCAAAGGTAGTGGTGTCAAGCGTGAGGCGGCAGGTGTCCGCACGTTCGCGCTGGCCGCCTTCGCGGGTGCCCTCAGCAGTTATCTGCAAAGCGAAGTCCTACTGGTGACCGTGGCTGCGGGGACGGTCCTGCTGTCCGCGCTCGCTTATAAGCGGACGGCGGCGAGAGATCCCGGTCTCACGACGGAACTTGCACTTCTGGTGACCGTTCTGCTTGGTGCTCTACCCTTGCGAAACCCGTTACTCGCTGCCAGCCTCGGCGTAATCACCACAATTCTGCTGGCGTCTCGGGACTTTCTGCACGCAGCCCTGAAGAACCTGCTATCGGAGCAAGAAGCGCGCGACGCGCTGGTCTTCCTCGCAGCCGCGCTAGTCATCCTACCCTTGGCCCCGGATCGCGAGATCGGTCCATTTGGGGCATTCAATCCTCGGAGGATCTTGGAACTTGTCGTGCTGGTGATGGCGATGAGCGCCGCCAGTTACATTGCTCTGCGAGCCTTTGGCTCTCGGCTGGGTCTGCCGCTCGCTGGTCTTATGGGCGGCTTCATCTCGGCTACCGCCACGATAGGGACCATGGGCCAGCGTGCCAAACGCGATCCGGCCTTGGCGAGTGCAGCGACCTCCGCCGCTGTTCTTGCCAATGTCGCCACCGTGTTACAGATGGTTGTTGTCCTGTTTATTACGAACATAGATACATGCCGTGCATTGGCAAAACCGCTGCTTCTGTCCGGGATCGCGGCTCTCGCATATGCGATGATTTTGTTGTTCCGCGCTTCAAAGACACCGATCGCCCAAGAACCCGCCCCCGGGCGTGCATTCGACGTTAAACTGGCCGTCTTATTCGCGGCCACTGTCAGCGGGATACTCCTATTCTGCGCCTTCCTGAACCGAACTTATGGCAATCGCGGTCTCCTCCTCGGGGCCGCCCTCTCCGGCTTGGCTGACACCCACGCAACCGCGATCTCCATCGCGTCTCTGGTATCGGCGGGACGTCTGACGCCTCAGGCTGCGGTTCTTCCTATAGTGGTAGGCTTCTCCACCAACACGCTTACCAAGGCCGTGGTTGCCTTAACCGTGGGCAATATGCGCTTCGCCCTGCGGCTCCTCCCTGGACTCATTGCTCTAGTCATTGCGGCTTTTCTGGGTGTGTGGTGGAGCGGTCTGTAGATGATCCGGTTTTGTGATGAAGAGAGTCAGTTGCAAAGATTCGCTATGCAACCGCTTTTCGACTGAAGGCGAGCCCAAGTTGATAAGAACAGTGCCGATGAGGCTCCCTTACTGTGAGAGGATTCACCGGCAGGAGTGATCCGCGTCACATATTCTGCACGAAAAGAACGCCAACATAGGGATCGTGGCAAGGACGGTCGCCGATGAGAACGATCGCGAAAACGGCTCGAAGACCAAAACGCAAGATTGCCGTGCCGACAGATTTCTTCCCCCGCTCGACGTTCGCAATGGCCTATGCACTCGCGCTGGCCAAAACAGACAAGAGCATGGTTGTGGCCGTTCATGCCGTTGACCCATTTGAATACAGCTTTGGGCCAAGCGACTTGCGCTCCTTAAAGAAGCAGGAGGTGTGGGCCCGGGCGCACGAAGCGATGTCTCAATGGTTAAAGACTAACAAGTTCCTTAACTGCGTGACTAAGGTGATTGAGGGTGAAGCTGGACCGGCGATTGCACAATTCATAGACCAGGAAGGCATAAACCTGACGGTGCTTGGCACTTCAGCACGCAGTCATACAGCTCGACTGCTACTCGGGTCGGTGGCAGAGGAGATTTTTCGCAAGGCCCATGGTATTGTCCTGGTCCTTGGACCCCGGATGCGCTCCAAGCGGCGACAACTAAAGCAATTGCTCTTCGCGACCGACCTTGAGGCTCATT
Source organism: Terriglobia bacterium (assembly GCA_963801545.1). Taxonomy (GTDB): domain Bacteria; phylum Acidobacteriota; class Terriglobia; order Terriglobales; family Acidobacteriaceae; genus JAIQFF01. The sequence continues at coordinate 34,593 of CAWDFF010000017.1, forward strand.
CACTTGCAGTGCTTTCTCGCGTGTCTGGTCTGGCCCGGAATTTCGACTCAACGGTATCTGTGATCCGGGCCGTCCATCCCGACATCAGGTCTCGCATTGAACGGAGCAGAATTGAAAGAGAAACCAAATTGAAGATCGCGACAGCAACCGATTCCAGTCTTCGAAAAAGAATAAAACAGATACAGGTCAAATTTGGTCACCCGGTGAGGGTGATTGCGGCAGCTGCGAGCGCAACCAAAACCGACGCGATTGTCATTGGTATTCGTAGCGGTGGGGGGTGGGATCGAGCGACCACCCACATTCCATGGGCGCTCGCGCATCGAGTAATTGCTGACGCAAGATGCCCGGTTTTGACGATCCGAGGCTGATGTGGTGCAAAAGTTGCCGGCGGAGCCAACCCCGACCACCGATACTGTACCTCACGACGGCGATCGTGTTCGGACCCCGTAAGATGACCAAGAGCCGAGCTACGCTCCCTTTCTTGATGGCTATAATGGCCATCGCACTCTACTTTTGTTATCTCCTCGTTGCCCCATTCCTCAAGCCAATCATTTTCTCAGCGATCCTGGCGATTATCTTTTATCCCCTTCAGGCCCGCATCCATCGAGTGGTCAGAAACCGCCACGTGTCGGCGCTACTTTCTACAACTGTAGTGATCCTACTTATTAGTCTGCTTTCCTTCTTTTTGGGACGGGCAATCGTGTCGGGGCTGGGAGAGACTTATCAATCGCTGCGTGGTTCGGGTGAAGGCCGAGAACGTCTCAGCCTGTTCATCGTGCAGTTTATGGATCGAGCAATTGCATGGACGAGCGGTTACGTGTCGATCTCAGCTCCAGACTTGCAGAAGACACTCTTAACCCAAGTGGAAAACATGGTCACGGCTCTAGTCGCCATGACTGCCGGAGCATTCCAAAGCATAACGACTCTCGCTGTGAATGCGTTGATGACTTTCTTCATCTTGTTCTTTTTGCTTCGCGACGGCAGGTCCATGCTTCGCCGTGGAGCTGTCATCCTGCCGCTCACGCTTAACCAGGTCACCAGCTTGTATAGATGCGTCAAGGACACACTAAACGCCATTGTCTATGGCACTCTCGCTATTGCAGCGATTCAAGGCACTCTCACCGGCGTTGCTTTCTGGGTACTGGGTGTCTCATCTCCGGTCATTTGGGGACTGGTCACAACGCTGTGTGCTCTGCTGCCCGTAGTCGGAACAACCTTCGTCTTGTTGCCGGCTATGTTCATGCTGATTCTCGGCGGTCACTGGGTAAAGGGTCTGATTCTTTTAATCTGGGGCGTATTCGTTGTCCATCCCGTGGACAACGTTCTGAGACCATACCTGATCGGGGAGCACACCAAGCTCTCCACACTCTATGTCTTCTTCGCGGTGCTTGGAGGGTTGAAAACATTCGGGGCTCTCGGAGTGTTTATCGGACCCCTGGTTCTTGCCATAACAGTGGCTTTATTCAAGTTTCTCCGGGAGGAGAAACGGGCTGGTACGTTGAGCTCTCGAGAAACTTCCGGCGGAATTGTGCCGCTTCAAGGCAACAGTTCGAATCCCCGCTAGTACGTCCAGCAACCAGCGAACTCCTGCCAACCTTCTCGTCGCAGAGTACGGCTGAGAACGCTCGTGGGACTACTCACCAACTGCTGTGACACTAATCACAGAAAAAGTTCTTTAGAACCGAGTAGTATTTCGATAATTATGGCAGGTCGATCCAAATTCGTATCTGTATGCACTTGCGGTCACTGGCTCGCCAGGAGACAAAAGCGCGTAGCGTAAAGCAGTTTGCCGGTTGCGGTAGAATCAACATGGTGCGCAAAGCGTCACAATTCGTTTCGATCGCCTTGTCGATCATTGTGGTCGCCCTTCCACTATTGGCATGTCTGACATCTTTCGCGGAGATGAGCCCAGAGCAGCGAGAATGCTGCGAAAAGATGGCCGGTCGCTGTGAGATGTCTGTAATGCCCAGCTCGCACTCGTGTTGTCAGCACCCTGTCTCGCCTCATACAGCTACGACGTCAAGAATGCAGAGCAGCGATTTCGGCTTGGCGATTACGATGCTGGCCGAAGCTCCCTCTCCTTTCGCCCGTCCAATGATTGGAATCGCTGTCAGCACATTCGGGTCACCGCCGGAAAGCCCTCCGCAAAGCGTTACCGTCCTCAGAATCTGATTCCTTCGTCGCCATAGAAGTGCGAGGCCGCACTTGTGCGTCCTCGTGTGACTTCATCTCCACTCTTGTGCGAGGAGAAATGACGAAGATCAGCAAATTCTGTGTGTTTATCTTTTGGGCTGTTGCGGCCTCCGGCCAAAACGCTCCAACCAGCCTCCAGTTACTCATCGAAGAAGCCGGGCAGCACAACGCCGCAATCAAAGCTGCAGAGAGCGCGATTCAGACGTCCGAATACATGCCCAAACAGGCTTCGGCGCTGCCGGACACCGAAGTGATGGTCCAGAGCTTCACCGTTGGTAGCCCGAGGCCGTTCGCCGGATATAGCAATAGTGATTTTGCCTACATCGGCTTTGGTGCATCTCAGGAACTCCCTTATCCGGGCAAGCGTGCCTTGCGCGGAAGTGTCGCGCAACATGGGATTGCGATCTCACGCGCCGAGAAAGATGCAGTCGTGTGGGAGGTCCTCACCCGCCTGAAGCTGGCGTATTTCCAGCTTGCGGCGTCCCAACAACTTGTCGCTGTGCTCGAACAAAATCAGCAACGTACGGACGAGATCGAGCAAGCTGCAGAGATCCGTTATCGCGTGGGACAGGGCACGCAGCAGGACGTACTCCGAACCCAACTTGAACGAACGAAGCTCCTGAACGAGCTTTCCATGCAGCGTCGCGAGAGCGCTCAGGCCCAGGTCGTTCTGAAAGCGCTTCTGAATCGAGCACCCGATTCAGGTGACATTGTTCCCGAACCACTTTCTTCCCGCCGCATTCCCGAGGCTCCCGCGCTCTTCGCAAAGCTTCGGCAAAACAATCCTGAGTTGCATGTGAGCGCGGAGCAAGTGTCCCAAAGCCAGGCAGCTGCGGCCCTCGCGAACCGGGAAAAGAAACCCGACTTTGCGGTTCAGTACATGTGGCAACACACGGCGGATAACTTCCGCGACTATTACATGGGCACGTTCTCGATCAAGCTGCCAAATCGCTCTCGAGTGCGGGCCGCCGAAGCCGAATCGCAGGCCAAGCTCAAGCAGGCCGAAGCCGAAAAAGAATCTCGCCTGAAGCAAATGGAAAGTGATCTGGGAGAACAGATCGCGATTGTTCAAACTTCCGAACAGCAACTGACGGTGTACGACCAGGGACTCATTCCACAGAGTGAGTCGGCATTGAACGCCGGCTTGTCCGGGTATCGCGCAGGCAAACAGGACTATCAGGGTCTCCTTGGGTCGTACAACGACACGCTCCGCCTCGCAATGGATCGCGAACGCGCACTGGCCGAACATGAGGCTGCTGTTGCCCGTATCGAGAGCCTCATTGGGGAGGAACTGAAATGAACTACCGCAGACTCTTCATTATCGCGGTTGTGCTCAATCTCGCACTGGCATTTGCCGCTTACTGGTTCTGGCAGTCTTCGCGGGGCACAAAGCCATCAAAAAACGCAGTCACAGAGCATCCGCCGATGGAAGGGTTCACTCCCTCTGCAATTGAGAACGCTCCTCCCACACTTGCTCCGGTCGAGCTGTCGCCGGAGCGCATGCAGAGCATTGGCGTCCGCACTGGGCGGGTCGAATACAAAGCGATTAATTCTGAAATCCGGGCGATGGGGACGGTGGAGGTGGATGAGCGGCGCGTGGCATACGTGCAGACCCGTTATCCGGGCTGGGTGAAAGATGTGTTCGTCAATGCGACCTATCAATTTGTGAAAAAGGGCAATCCGCTCTTCACAATCTACAGCCCAGAACTGGTAGCCAGTCAGCAGGAATACTTGCTTGCAAAAGCGAACTCGGGCCGCCTCGGTCAAAGTTCTGTTGAAGGAGTTTCCGCTGGCGCAGACACTCTGCTCCGCTCGGCTCGTGAACGCTTGCTGCAGTGGAGCCTGTCGGAGCAGGACATTTCGAAACTAGAGACCAGCGGAAAGCCGCTGACGGAATTTACTTTTGCTTCCCCGGTTTCTGGCTACGTGGTTGAACGCATGGTGTTGCCAAACGCCTACGTGCAACCGGAAATGCGGCTGTACGCGATAGCAGACCTTTCAACCGTCTGGATAAACGCACAGGTATTCCAGCAGGATGCCGGCAAGCTGAAGCCGGGAGATCCTGCTGACATCACTGTGGACGCTTATCCCACCCGGGTATTCCACGCGCACGTCGAACAGGTCCTTCCCCAAGTTGACCCAGCCACGCGCACCCTGCGTGTGCGACTGTCGATGCCGAACTCCACCCTTGCGCTGAAACCTGGCATGTTCGTAAATGTCCGGTTGCGAGCGCCGCTCGGTCGCCAATTATTCGTCCCCGCCTCAGCCGTGTTGCAGGCAGGAAGCCGTCAAATTGTGTTCTTGTCACGCGGCCAGGGATCGTTCGAGCCGCGTGAGGTGCAGCTCAGCGCACCCACTGACGAAGGCTTCGTTGTACTTAAGGGCCTCAAGTCTGCTGACACAGTTGTGACCTCGGCCAACTTCCTGATTGATTCGGAGAGCCAGCTTCAGGCTGCTGCAGGAGCCTACACTCCTCCACCGCCTGGCGCTGGAGCGGCAGCAGCGATGAATGGGCCAGAGCCGCAAGCTTCGGCTGAACTCACCACTGATCCATCGCCTCCGCACAAAGGCCAGAACCGCGTCCAGGTGAAGCTCACCTCATCCGACGGCAAACCGCTCTCCGCAGCAAAAGTGACGGTTCGTTTCTTCATGGCCGGCATGCCGGAGATGGGCATGGCAGAGATGAACGTGACCTCTCAGCTGACTGACCGGCGCTATGGAGTCTATGTCGGCGAAGTAGAACTCGGTTCTGGAGGCACATTTCAGGTCACCGTTAGTGCAGAGCAAGCCGGAAAAACGATTCTAACGAAGCGCGTGAATCTGACCGCCACGGGAGGTAACTGAGCCATGATCTCTCGTGTGATCGAATGGTGCGCCAGCAACCGTTTTCTTGTCTTCATCGGCGTTCTGGTTCTTGTGTTGGCCGGCATCTGGTCACTGCAGAGGGTGCCCCTCGATGCCCTACCGGACATTTCCGATGTGCAAGTCATAGTTCACACCTCGTGGCCGGGACGACCTCCTAATGTCATTGAAGATCAGGTCACGTATCCCATTGTTACGACCTTGCTGGCGGCACCCCACGTCAAGGCAGTGCGGGCGCAGACGATGTTCGGCGACTCTTACGTTTATGTCGTCTTTCAGGACGGCACCGACATTTATTGGGCCCGCTCGCGTGTCCTCGAATACATCCAGGGGCTTGGTGGACGCTTGCCCGAAGGGGCCGCACCGATGCTCGGGCCGGATGCGACCGGTGTGGGTTGGGTGTTTGAATATGTGCTCATCGATCGTAGTGGCCAGCATAGCCTCGCCGACCTGCGCTCGCTTCAGGACTGGCAGGTTCGTTACCAGCTTGAAACCGTCCCCGGAGTTGCGGAAGTAGCGTCCATCGGCGGTTTCGTAAAGCAGTATCAGGTGCAGCTCGACCCCAATCGGCTGCTCGCCTATGGCATCCCACTTTCGACGGTGATTGACCGCGTGCGCGCCAGCACGAACGAGGTTGGCGGGCGGGTGCTGGAGATGAATGGCGCGCGCTACATGGTTCGTGGCCTTGGATACTTGCGTTCACTGGGTGACTTGGAGAACGTGCCCGTCATGGCCAAGAACGGCACACCGGTTCTCGTAAAGGATCTGGGGACGGTCACATTCGGGCCGCAGATTCGCGAGGGCGTCGCCGAATGGCAAGGCGAAGGCGAGGCCGTGGGCGGGATTGTAGTGATGCGCTACGGGGAGAATGCGCTGAGTGTAATCAACGGAATCAAGAAGAAGGTCGCGGAAATTGCGCCTTCGCTGCCGGCTGGAGTCGAGATCCATGCTGGGTATGACCGTTCGGGTCTGATCGAGGAATCGATACGGACTTTGAAGCGCGATCTTCTGGCCGAGTGTGCGATTGTCAGCTTTGTCACCATCGTTTTTCTGTTTCACTTTCGGTCAGCACTTATTCCCATTCTCACGTTGCCAGTTGCCCTGCTTGGCGCATTCGTGCCCATGTATCTTCTGCACATCAGCAGCAACATTATGTCTCTGGGAGGTTTCGCCCTTGCGATTGGCGTATTGATCGATGCGGCCATTGTCATTGTCGAGAACGGCTATCGGCATCTTTCCGAAGCCGGCCAGGTTACCGAAGGCGAACGGCGACGAATTCTCATTGATGCGGCCAAGCAGGTGGGACCCGCATTGTTCTTTTCGCTGCTGATCATCGTGGTCTCTTTCTTGCCGGTCTTCCTGCTGGAGGCGCAGGAGGGCCGGATGTTTCGACCGCTGGCCTGGACGAAAACATTATCCGTGGGATTCTCCTCTCTCCTTGCCATCACTGTGGTCCCTGCTCTGATCGTGTTGTTCATCCGTGGACGGCTTCGACCGGAATCGGCAAACCCCGTGTCGCGATTCACCCAGGCACTATATTTGCCCGTCCTACGGTTCGCCTTACGGTGGCCGTGGCTGACAATTGTCCTCAACCTGATCTTTCTTGCCGCAACGATTCCCCTCGCTTTCCGTCTGGGCAGTCAGTTCATGCCCCCGCTGTACGAGGGCTCATCGCTATACATGCCGACGTCGCTGCCAGGAATCGGCATTACCCAGGCCACGCAACTCTTGCAGGAACAGGATCGGATGATTCGCAGCTTTCCTGAAGTGGACAGTGTGTTTGGAGTCGTTGGCCGTTCAGACAGCTCAACCGACAACGCTCCACTGGACATGTATGACACGACCATCATGCTGAAACCGCGCGAGAAGTGGCGTGCCGGGATGACCTACGACAAGTTGATTGCGGAGATGGATTCAAAGCTTCAATTTCCGGGGCTCTCGAATACATGGACGATGCCCGTACAAAACCGTCTCGACATGCAACTGACAGGAATCAAAACGCCAGTCGGCATGAAGGTTCAAGGAACAAACGTCGAAGGAATTCAGGAGGCCGGCGCCCGCATCGAGAAACTGTTGTCGCGCCTGCCTGGCGTTCGGGCTGTATTTGCGGAACGTGTTTCACAAGGCTTCTATCTCAATATCGATGTCGCTCGGCTGGAAGCTGCCCGTTACGGTATGACGGTCGAAGACGTGCAACGTACGGTACAGTCTGGAATCGGTGGCGAAGACATCGCGCAAAACGTCGAGGGCCGGGAACGGTATCCCATTAACGTGAGGTATCAACGAGACTTCCGGGACACTCCTGAGGAACTGGCTCGCGTGTTGGTGGAGGCTCCTTCCGGCGTGCAGGTGCCGCTTGGTTCGGTCGCACACATCTCGTTCTCGCGCGGCCCGGCGATGATTCGCGATGAAGAAGGACAGCTCACCGGTTACGTATTTATCGACCTCAAAACGTCGGACTATGGCGGCTTCGTGAATCAAGCCAGCCAACTTCTGAAGCAGGAACTAAAGCTTCCCGTCGGTTTTACTTATCAATGGTCGGGAGAATACGAATTCCAGTTGAGGGCGCGAGAACGGTTAAAATTGATTTTGCCGATCGTTTTCGCTGTAATTCTTCTCCTGCTGTATCTGGTGTTCCGTTCCGTAACCGAAGCCATGGTTCTGATTTTTCCAACTGTCTACGCAATCAGCGGCGGGCTGCTGCTGCAGTGGATTCTTGGTTACAACTTTAGCGTTGCTGTTTTGGTGGGCTACATCGCGCTGTTTGGCATCGCAGTCGAGACCGGAGTTGTTATGGTGGTCTATTTGCATGAGGCCCTGCAAACACGACTCGCTTCAGGCCAGCCGCTCACTGTGGAATCGATTCAGGACGCAGTGATTGAAGGCGCGGTTCACCGGCTCCGGCCGAAGCTCATGACGGTCACCGCAGTCCTGGCCAGCCTGGTCCCCATTCTGTGGGAGAGTGGCATTGGATCAGATGTAATGAAGCCGATTGCGGCTCCTATTGTGGGAGGGATGATCACGTCTACAATCCATGTCTTGATTCTGGTGCCGGTGTTCTTCGAATTGATACAAAAGCGTGCCCTTCGGCGCGGGGCACTGATCCAGAAGGGCCAGCAAGAACCTACCCTTAATTCGCCGTCAAAACTAGGCTAGGTCGGGGCCCCCTTGAAAGATCTGTGGAGCCGGGCGGATACACGTCCAACATTGGGCTACTTGCCCTCCAACTCCTTCGCCCGGAGGTTATGAAACGTGGCAGATGCGTCAGCTTCTGCTGCCAAGGCTTCCGAGGCTTTGATGTATTTGCCACAGTGTAGCCGCATGTTCTTCGAATAAGGATTCTCACCCATCTTGGGGTTCTTGACCGCAGCTTGGTTGAAGTCGGCTAACATCTTCTTGTGCATTTCAATTTCTTCGCGAGTTTGTGCCGCTACCTTCTGGTAGTGCTCTGCCATCTCGTGGTGATCTTTTGCGGTTTCTGGGACTTTCATCTGTTGCGCAAAAACAGGAACAGCCAGTCTTGCGCCGAGACCCGTCGGCGCGTGTTTGGCTCGCTCACGTAGGAACACCCAGCTTTGGCAAAAGCCACTGCGTTACGAGTATGTAGAGACCGACAAATCCGACAATCCACGCCCAATCGGACATATTTTCTCTCCTAAAGTTCTCCTGCCTTTCACCGGTTCGGCTGACCCTCCGGCTGGTTTGGTCTCGCGCCTCCTGCATCCGGCAATCCCAGTTTGCGAAAGATGGCCATGGCCGGGCACAAATTGGTGAATCCCGACTGAAATAGATTGAGCCCGACAAAAGCCGTGAACAGGAGCCAGTACGGTGACACCCAGTAGCCCAACGCCACCGAAAGCAGCACGAAGGTTCCTGCCAGCACTCTCACTGCACGTTCGACTGTCATAACAACTCCTTCCTCCATCAAAAGATTTAGGCCGCAACTGTGGTCGTGCTCTCCGGCGAGTGCAGTTGTGGCGGCGTCGCATCCGCATGCCGGCGTTCGCTCAAGTAATAAAGGACGGGGACCGCCATGCGGGAAAGCACGGTCGAAGCCACTTCACCCGCCATCAGCGAGATCGCCAGCCCCTGAAAGATTGGATCGAACAGAATCACACTCGCTCCCACCACCACCGCCGCCGCGGTCAGCAACATCGGGCGGAACCGTACCGCGCCCGCATCCACAACCGCGTCCTCCAGCGACATCCCCTGCGAGCGCCGCAGTTCGATGAAATCCACCAGGATGATGGAATTGCGCACGATGATTCCGGCGCCTGCGATGAATCCGATCATGGAAGTCGCGGTGAAGAATGCGCCCATAAGCGCGTGCGCGGGAAGAATTCCGACCAGGGTGAGCGGGATCGGCGCCATGATCACCAGCGGGGTTACAAAGGACCGGAACCAGCCCACTACCATCACGTAAATCAGCACCAGCACAGCGGCGAAGGCCAGCCCTAAATCGCGGAACACTTCTACCGTGATGTGCCACTCGCCATCCCATTTGATGGACAGGCGATCCGTACGCTCGGGCATGGTCGTGCCCTTGTACTGTTTGACGGCATAGCCCTGCGGCAGTTTGATCTTGTCGATGGCGTCGCTCATCTTCATGATGACGTACACCGGGCTCTCTTCGCCGCCCGCGACGTCGCCGGTCACATACACGACGGGTTGAAGATTCTTGCGATATACATTGGTGTCAATCGTGGTCTGCTGGAGGTTCGTAACTTCCTGCAACGCGATCTGCTCTCCGGAAGCTGTGGGCAACTTGATGTTTTCGAGGTCCTCAATCCTCGAGCGATCGGACCGCGCCAGCCGGACCTCAATCGGAATGTCCTCACGCGACTGCGGATCATGCAAGAGTCCGGCACTCGCTCCGCTCAGTCCCACCTGCAGTGTGCGGGTGACATCGGCGGGAGAAATCCCGTGGAGGGCTGCCTTATCCAGATCTACTTTCAGGTCGTACTTGGTCTGCGGATCCTGAACGTACCAGTCCACATCCACGACTCCGGCGGTCTGCTGGAAGATTTTCTTGATCTGCACCGCTAGTTCGATTTGGCTTTTGTAGTCCGGCCCGTAGATTTCCGCCACCAGCGTCTGCAATACCGGCGGACCGGGAGGAACTTCCGCTACTTTGATTCGCGCCCCGAACGGCGCAGCAATCTTATCCAGCTCCGGACGCAACCGTCTTGCAATCTCATGGCTCTGCGCACTGCGCTCATGCCGGGATTGCAAATTTACCTGGATGTCAGCCTGATTGGGCTGACTTCGCAAAAAGTAGTGCCGTACCAGCCCGTTGAAGTTATAAGGACCGGACGTCCCGGCGTAGATCTGATAATTCGTGACTTCTGGTTGCTGGCCCAGATAGCCGCCGAGCGCCTGCGCGACACGGGTCGTCTGCTCCAGCGGAGTTCCATCGGGCATGTCAATCATGACCTGGAACTCACTCTTGTTGTCGAAGGGAAGCATCTTTACCCGTACCCACTTCAAAGGGACGAACGCAACCGCCGCCAGCAGCAGCACGACCACGCCGCCGAAAAACATCCAGCGGCGACGGGGATCGAGAATCAGCGGGTTCATGATGCGGCGATACAGCCGCGTAGTCCAGCCCTCGACATCATGCTCATGTATGGCGCGGTCCCCCTCGCTCGCGTAATGGCGCAACAATCTCAACGCAGCCCAGGGCGAAACGACAAACGCCACAATGAGTGAAAACAGCATTGCCGCCGAAGCACCCACCGGAATCGGACGCATGTAAGGACCCATCAGGCCTCGCACAAATGCCATGGGCAAGATGGCGCCGATGACCGCGAACGTCGCCAGAATCGTGGGATTGCCGACCTCATCCACTGCCTCAACCGCTACTTCTGCCAGCGGACGCCCGCGGCTTCCCGGCAAGCGGAAGTGGCGCACGATGTTCTCCACTACGACGATGGCGTCATCCACCAGAATGCCGATGGAAAAGATCAGCGCGAACAGGGTGACCCGGTTGAGCGTGTAGCCATAGAAATAAAAGATAGCCAGGGTGAGGGCCAGTGTGACTGGGACAGCGAGAAGCACGACACCGGATTCCCGCCAGCCCAGCGCCAGAGCGATCAGTAAAGTGACGGACAGCGTCGCAATCAGCAAATGCTCCAGCAGTTCGTTGGACTTGTCTTTGGCGGTCTCGCCGTAGTTGCGCGTGACCGTAACGTTCAAATCATTGGGCAGGACATACCCGCGCAGGGAGTTGACCCTCGCCAGGACATTTTCAGAAATGGTGGTCGCATTCGTGCCTTTGCGCTTGGCCAGCGTGATCGTGACCGCGGGGTAATCGGCGCCAGCCGTCTGGCCCGCACCGCCGCGGGCGCCGGCAAACAGCACATAGTTGTCCGGCTCGGCGGGGCCATCCTCCAGCTTTTCCACGACATCACGCAAGTAAACCGGACGCCCCGAGTGGACTCCGACGACGACCTGCTGCAAATCCTCCACACGGGTGAAGAACTTTCCCGCCTCGACTTTGAACTCTTGGTTGTCGCGCGCGAAACTTCCCGCCTCGGTACGGCTGTTCGCGGCCTGGAGTTGGTTCGCGACCGTCGCCGGGGTGAGGCCATAGGCGGCCAATCGTTGCGTATCCAAAACCACTCGTACCTGGCGGGGCTGTCCGCCGATGATCGCGGTTTCGGAAACATCTTCGAGCTGCTTGAGTGAGTTCTCGAGTTCGCCCGCGATGCGGCGCAGATGGTACGAGTCATAGTTTTTGCCCCACAGCGTGAGCGCCATGATGGGGACGTCATTGATCGAGCGGCTCTTAATGATCGGCTGCGAAACTCCAGGCGGGATGCGGTCAAAGTTGGAGTAAAGCTTGTTGTACGTCTGGACGATGGCGTCTTCTTCCTTCGATCCCACGTAGAAGCGCACGATCAGCATGCTCATGCCCGGCTGGCTGATGGAGTAGACATATTCGACCCCGGGCACTTCGCGCAGCAGCTTTTCCATGGGGAGGCTGACTCGTTGCGAGACTTCTTCCGGGGTTGCGCCCGGCATCTGTACGAACACATCGAGCATGGGGACGACGATCTGCGGCTCTTCCTCGCGCGGTGTCTGAAGAATGCTGAACGCGCCCAGCAGCAAAGCAGCGACGATCACCAACGGCGTCAGCTTCGAATCGATGAAGCCGCGGGCGATCCGTCCGGCCAAGCCAAGGCGGGACGTGGACTCCTCAGTCGAGTTGGCCGCCTTGTCTCTCATCGTCGTCACTGGGCCTCGATGCGCTTGCCACTCAGATTGAGTACGCCGGGTTGCGCCACAAAGCGGTCACCTTCCTGAAGACCCGCAAGCACTTCCACGCCAGGCCCGGAAGCCTTTCCCAGAGTGACGTAACGGAGGCCCGCAACCTTGTTCTGATCCAGCACATAAACTCCCTCCAGTTGACCCCGCTCGACCACTGCGGTGCGCGGTATCACGAAGGACGACCGCTGGCCGCGGGCAAACTGTGCTCGCCCAAACAAGCCTGAACGCAGTTGCGCATCCGACGGCAGTTCGATCTTCACCAGAAAGCTGCGGCTGCCGGGATCGGCTGCGGGCACGATTTGCGTGACCTTTCCCTTCAGTTCCAGATTTTGCAGGGCGTCCACGACGACCGGCACTTGCTGTCCCATCCTGACGAATCGCAAATCGTTTTCGTTGACCGTGGCTTCCAGCCGGTAGTGACCCAGGCCTTCGATGGCAAATATCGGAAGACCCGGGCTGGCCAGCGTTCCCGGATCGGCTTTCTTCTCGGTGATCACTCCATCGAAAGGCGCGACGAGGCGCGTGTATGAAAACGAAGTATGTGCCTGCGCCAGTGCTGCCTTGGCTTGTGCCTGGCCGGCCTGAGTCATATCGCGATGCGCGACGGCTGCCTGGTAGCGTGCCTTCACTTCGTCGAACTCCTGCGGGCTGACCGACTTTTTGTCGTAGAGATTCTGGTAACGTTTGAGCGTGGATTGAGCCAAAGCCAGGTCGGAATCCGACGCGGCCAATTCCTGTCCCGCTGCATTCTCGGCCGCCGTTGCCTGGTCGAGCGCGGCCCGCGGTTGCGCGTCATCAATCACCGCCAGCACCTGCCCACGCTGCACCCGATCTCCCTCGTGCACGCGAATCTCGACGATGTTCCCCGCCATCTGGCTGGCCAGTTGACTGGTCTGCGCCGCCCGCACTGTTCCCACCGCTTCCAGCAGATCGGGCACCTCGGCCCGCTGTACGGGAAGCACAGAGACGTTATGAACAATTTCGGGCGCTGCGGCAACCGATTGCGGCTCACTGGAGCAACCGCTGAGCCCGCCGACAAGGACCACAGCCAAAGGAAAGAGACGCGAAAGCATTGAATGGTTAAGAGTCATGGTGTCACCACAGGCGATTGAGGGTTTAAGGTTCCGCTGGCCAATTCCAGATTGGCATAGCTGGTATGGAACCGGTAAACCGTTTCCCAGTAGTCGGTCTGGCTGCGGCGCGCCGCTTCTTCCGAACCCAGCAGATCGGTGATAGTAATCAACCCGCCGTCATAACGGTCCTGGTTGATGCGCAGACTCTCCTGCGCCTGGGCAATGGCGGCGCGCGCCACTTCCAGTTGCTGACGGCTGGCATCCACATCGTAGTAAGCGCGGCGAACCTCGAGACGTACCGCGTCTGTGGCTGCTTGCTTCATGGCTCCCACCCGGTCGGCCAGGGCGCGCTGACGCGACAGATCCGCGCGTTTTGCGCCACCCTCGAAAATGTCAAACTGCACTTCAATTCCGCCCAGCCAGTTGTTGCCGCCGCCGCCGGCGACGAACGTTGGATTGTCCAACTCCCAGCCGGCGAAGGCGTTCACTCGCGGACCAAACGACGACTTCGCAATCGCAACGCTTTGCTGCTGGGCAGCCTCCTGGGATTGAAGGCGCTTCAAGTCCGGCCGGTTCGTGACCGCCTGCCTTTCGACTTCCTGAAGGACGGGAACAGGCAGCGCCCGTTCCGCCAGGGCTTCATCCGGCTGGAATAAGGAATCCATCGGCAGGCCCATCGCAGTACTTAACTGGGCCCGCGCCAGGTCGAGATTGTTTCGGGCTCGAATCAATTCCTGCTGCCGAGATGCCATGCGCACTTTCGTGGTCAGCAAATCCGACTCGACTACCAGCCCGTTGTCGAATCTCACCTGGCTCCGGTCCATAATGGATTGCGCGGTTTTGGCTGTTTGCTCCGCCACTTCCAGTTGCTTGCCAGCCAGTAACAATCCGTAATAGGAGTCCACGACACGGAAGACGATCTCCTGATCGGCGCGCTCCAGTTGATGTGCGGCGGCTTCGTTCATTTGCCTTGCCCGGGTCATTTCGTGCCAACTGGCAAAGGAATCAAACAGCTTCCAGCTTCCCGCAAAACGCGTGCTGAAGTTGCCAAACGGCAGCGGCGTATTGAGCCGGTTCGGCGCGAAATCGGCGGTGGAGAATCGCTGCTGCCGCAGCCTGCTGCCAAACACATAGACCGGATCATTGCCGCGTGTCGCTACCTCCGAAAAATTCAGCTGAGGCATCAAGACTGACCGCGCTTCGCGAATGTCGGCCGACGCTACCCTTGTGTCCGCCAAAGCCACCTTGCGCGCCGGGTTCTTTTCCAGCGCGATGGTGACCGCCTGCTGGAGGGTGAGGGACGAACGCTCGACCGCCGTTTGCGCAGGCGCGGTCACCAACAGCGAGATGAAGGCCAGGAAGCCGCAAGCAAACTTGTCGCGACCTTTCAACTCTGCACTCCGACCGCCAGGGCCGGCTTCATCCACGCAGTCTTGTCTTCGACAATCTCGTACGTGGTATGAAAGCTCGCGGTCTTTTGCACCATCGCTCCCACTGAGCAGTACTTCTCTTCGGAGAGGCGAATGGCTTCCTCGATGACTGCCGGATCGATTTCGTATCCGGTAACCACGTGATGAATTCGCACCACCGTAAATACCTGCGGCGGACGCTCGGCCTGGTCAGCCTCGACTCGCACTTCATAACCGGTGACTTTCTGGTGATGCTTCTGGCGCAAAATGGTGATGACATCGAACGCGGTACAGCCCGCTAGTCCAGCCGCTACCAGTTCGATGGGCTTGGGTCCGGTGCCTCCGGCGGCATCGTCCAGCAGCATGTGATGGCCGCTACCGGTCTGGGCCACAAACTGCCGTTGCTGCTTAAGTGGTTGATTCAGTTCAACTTTGGCGCTGATCATGATCGCCTCCTGCGATTTCATCTCTGAGAACTACAGAACAAATGCAATAGGACGGATTTTGTTACGGAGTATTTCGGGGGTGTCGCCCTTATTGACACTTTTCCACCTGCAACATGATTCTCTGCGGGGTCGATGACGGCGGTGATTGTCGTCACACCCCGCGGTATGGCTGGTCACTTCCTTATAATGAGAGTCACGAGTTCCAATATGAAACCGTTGATCAAAGACGAGAAGCTCATCCGCATCGGTGTTGCAATAGCTGGGATCTTGTTGTTACCGTTGGTCGCGTTTGCCTATCAGGCTAGTTCCATACCCAGTTCACAACTCCTCAATCCCGAAGAACTGGTTAAACTCCTCCAGTCGTCCGCGGGTGAAAAGCCACTCATCATCCAGGTTGGTTCGCACGTGCTTTATACGCAGGCGCATATCCCCGGTTCCGAGTACATCGGTCCGGCCTCCAGCGAAAGCGGCTTGCGGTCGCTGCGTAAGCGTGTCCAGCCTCTGCCCCGGGACAAGTTCATCGTGATCTATTGCGGTTGTTGCCCGTGGAGTCCATTGCCCGAACGTCAAGCCCGCCCACGATGCCTTGCGCGCATTGGGATTCACGAACGTCAAGGTGCTCTATATCGCTGACAATTTCGGCGCGAACTGGGTGGATAAGGGCTATCCCACTGGCCAAGGGAGACTGAAGTCTGGCTTCTTTCGTGGACCTGGGACATTTGCGGAAAATCGTCATCGTCTGTATCGCGGCGGCCGCGCTCGGGGTTGGATTCTATCTCCTGAATCGTCACCACGAGGCGGCTCGGAGCCTTAGAGTCACGTCCGCGGAACATCCCTTCGCCCCGGAATTCTCACTTCCAGACATGAGCGGACAACCGCTTAGAGTTTCAGACTATCGAGGGAAGGTAGTTCTTCTGGACTTCTGGGCGACCTGGTGCGAGCCGTGCCGGGAGGAGATTCCGCATCTCGTCGCACTACAAAACAAGTTGGGCGACCAGGGCTTCCAGATCATCGGCATTTCCATGGACGACGGCCCGGAACCCGTTCTCGACTTCTACCGGCAATTCAAAATGAACTACCCGGTTGTGATGGGAAACGCGCAGATTGGCGAACTCTATGGAGGAGTTCTGGGATTACCCATTGCTTTCGTGGTTGGCCGCGACGGCCGCATTTACTCCAAACACATCGGCCCTACAGACGTTTCGTTGCTGGAACGCGAGATCGAAGCGCAGTTGCAAGCTCAAAGATTGTCTTCGGTAAATTGGCGTCCGCCGACGCTCACTCCGTTCTCTTCGCCATCGCCTGCTGGTAGCGGGACATCACTTCCCTTCGCAACTTCGCTGCCCTGACACGATCCGGGACTCCGGCAGGCAATCGGCGACAATTCTCAATCGTCGATTGCAAACTGGCAAGAAAGGCCTTGCAAGGGTCACAACCGTTGAGGTGTTTCTCCAGTTCTTCGCACAAGGAATCATCCAGCCGTTCATCCAGATAGTTCGAAAGCTCCGCAAACATTGCCTTGCACGGCGCAGGTCTGGTCGGCCCGAGGGCTCCAACTCGCGACCGGACAGCCTCGATCTTCCTGCTGCCGCGCGGCTTCCGAGTCTTCATCAGTTCTTTCCGGACGAAAAGCCTTGCCCGATGCAGCCGGACTCGAACGGTTCCGGCACGGAGGCCCGTGATCTCCGCCACTTCCTCGTCCGTCAGGCCCTCCATATCTCTCAAGACGAGGACAATGCGATATTGTGGCGGCAGTCTGTGAATGGCCTCCCTCAACCGGCCTGCCTCTTCGCTCCGAATGGCGAAGGCTTCAGGATTGATGCCGCCGCCACCGCTTAGTTGCTCCAGTTCCTGCCGGTCAGGCATCAACTCTTCCAGGGAAAGATCTTCTTTCGGAGCGAATTTACTTTTGCGCCGGCTCATCAAACAACGATTCTTCGCAACTTTGTAGAGCCAAACCGCAAGCGCTTTGGGACTGTCGAACTTGGGCAGGTATGGAACAGACTTTACGAGCACTTCTTGCATGGTATCTTCCGCATCCTGGCGCTGGCCGCAGACTTTCATGCAGAAGGAGAACACGGTGTGCTGGAGCAAGGCCAAGGCTTGTTCCAGGGCTTCGGCATCACCACGTCTCAAGAGAAGAATAGCCTGCTCGATTTCAGAATGCATGGAATGTTTAAACCATCGCCCGCGCCACGATTCCCAAATGTGAGGACTCGAGCGGCCTCGGCAATCGGTGCCACATGTTCACTATGTCATCTTGGCGAGCAAAATCGCTTCGGCCAGGTGGAGGGCTCGTCGCCCGGTAGCTTGAAGTATCTGCTCTCGACAGCTAAAACCATCGGAGATAATCAACGCATCCGCCGGCGCGTTACGTACGGCGGGCAGAAGCACCCGCTCACCCACTGCCTGTGACACCGCGAACTTGTCCTTCTCGAAACCAAATGGTCCTGCCATCCCACAGCACCCGGAATCGACGGATTGCAGATCCGCACCCATCTTTCGAAGCAACGATTCTTCGTCGCCGAGTTTCATTAAGGCCTTGTGATGGCAGTGTTCGTGCAGCAGGACCTTCTGGTTTAGCCTCGGCGGTTCGTACCCTGGAGCATGATGCTCCAGAAACTCGCTGAGAAGGAAGGTCTGGTTTCGCAGTCGGGCAGCGCGAGCATCCGTCGGAAACAAATTGTACAGCTCGTCGCGAAAGACTGAAGCGCAGCTACCAAACTGAGCAGGCGGTGGTGAGGGAAAATGGATGGAGTAAACGCGAAGAATTGTAACCGGGAGAACGGGAGCGATCCACGTCAGCCCATCCCGATCCAGGTGCTGTCGCATCGCTTGATCGGAATTGGAGTCTATTGTTGAGGAGTATTGGATCTTCGCGCGGAATGTGCGCGTTCCCACGTTTACGGTCAGAATAGAAATGACGAGACCCACGAGCAGAACACCGCAGCGGGAAACGATCCGAGGGCCCGGGTCCGAATTAACGTCATTCGTCATTTCAAAGCCACGGTACGAAATCACTATATCGCAAGTCCTCCAGTCTGATTAATAACCCTGGCACTCTGGGCGCACCGAGCAAAATTCGTTTGTTTGGCTGACCAAAACGGCGGTAGAATGAAAATTGGAGTGGGGTTCACGTATGCGGCTTGTCCGGCCTATCCGGAAAAGCACTGGTGGCCTAGATTTGGGCCGCGCCGCATTCGTATGTGCTTGCCGTTCTGGGCATTTTGTTGGCTCGCGGCACTCCACAGAGTTTCCCGCGCTTGTCCTCCCTCGGTTTCTCGCACACCTCAATTACCCGAGCGATGGACTTGCAGAACGACCCGTTTCATAGACAGTCTTTTGATCGTGAGGATTCCCAATGGGCGACCTTTGAGAGCCGTAAACTGAGCGATCCGTCACCGGTTTTCTCTCCTCACGCGACCCCCAGTCTGGAGCTTATTGTCGGACTCGTAACCGATGGCTTCCATTACAACCGTCCTCCCCCGACAAGCTAACCCCTCGGCTCTCTTCCGTAAGCGCCACAGCCGCTTTGCGTCTCGGTAAGCGTCGTTGCAACCACGGCTGACCTCAATACCCGATTCCCTGCAGATGTCCAATTTAAGGAGTGCGCCATGGCCGAAGGAGACCGCAAGAATTGGAGAGAGTTATGCAGCGCTGCGCTCGAAGCGAAGGATCCAGATGAGTTGCTAAAGATCGTTCAGCAGCTCAACAGAGTTCTGAAGCGTGAAGAGCAAGTCCGGCGTGATTTCAGGGAGGCAAGTAAAGCGAACAAGTCACTCGAGGAGGCCCGATGTTAAAAACCGATCCTAGCTCAGAAGCAATCACGCGCCGGCCCAGGACTCGCCGAAAAGGAACAGAAGCCGATCAAAGTTTGTGGGCAGTGCCGACCTCTAGGCGATTTGTCTTGGGAGCTGCACTCGGAGTCGGTATCGCGTCTTTTTTGGTTACCGAACTCATGCACTATATGTTGGTACCAGATCTGGGACGTCACCAGGAAAGAGTACTCGCCGAGGGCTTATCGGCTTTCATCGTGAGCTGCCTGATCGCGAAGTTGGCCAACGTTGCGAGACAGCAACATCAGCTAACTTTGGCCAGGATGCAGGTGATCGCAGAGATGAATCATCACATCCGGAACGCTCTGACTCCCATCTCCCTTTCGACATCCGTAATCGACAATCAACAACGTATTCGCGTGATCTCCGAAGGGGTTGATCGCATCGACTGGGCCCTTCGAGAAATACTGCCTCGAGAAATACCATTGCAGGAAGATCAGCGCGAAAGTCTCGGATACTTTCAGACGCGAAGGAGCGGACACCCATGAGCGATATAAGAGTTCTTTGTGTCGAGAACCACCCTGAGTACATGGACGCGTTGAAGTACATGCTGGAGTCAGCTGGCTACGAGGTCATGCCGGCGACGACTGGTGGCCAGGCTCTCAACCTCCTGACAACTCTGCATGTGGACGGCGTTCTCCTGGAATACGACCTGCCAGATGCTACTGGCAGTGCGGTAAGGGCTGAGATGAAGCGGATCAAACCCGACGTCCCAGTCTTACTCTTTGCAGGCGTGGGGAGCCAGACGCCGTTTCTACTTCGCTTTTTTGAATCGTACCTTCGGAACTCGGAACGGCCGGAAGATGTTTTCGAAGATCTGGATGCATAGGGTTCGGACGCTCTGCGTGCCCAGTGCTGAAGGCGAACCGTGGGGCGAGAGCTTTCTTCTGCCTGAGGCTACGATTTGAGTGCCACGGAGGCGATTCGACTGATCCAGGTGGAGGTGACAAAGATGAAACGCACACTGTTGATTGCTTTAGCGCTGGCCTCTTCGATCAGACTACTCGCGCAGAACCCTATCCCATCTGGCACGATACTTCCTCTCCAGTTGAATTCTTCGCTGAACTCGAAGAAAGCTAAGTCGGGCCAAGCAATCAGCGCCAGGGTCATGCAGGACGTACCTCTACCTGACGGCTCCAAGATCCGGGTCGGCGCCAAAGTGATCGCGATGGCAATGATCAACTGCAGGCATTGTGGGTATTCTCGTCCGATGCCTGCGGAATCTACGACATGCCGGAGGTCACAATAGTCCATAGAACAATCCGGTTGGACAGATTACACTGGCTTCAGAGCGGGGCAATTTTGATATCCGGGGCGGTAGTGGGCTCCTTCTGCGTGTGAAATGCCCCCCAGTAGCCTATCGGCCTCTATCGTCTCGAAGGATGCGTTCTGCTCACGATCGCAGCCAAAGTAAAGGAGCAAGACTAGCCAAGGCTAGAGCCGTCAAGAGCGACAGGCCCTGCACGCCAGTCTTCCGGTCAGCCACGCTGTAGGCATAGATTCCTTTGATCAGGTTGTTGCTAGCTGCGGCGATCAGAACCGCCGTCGCTGCAACTTTCAGCGGGGTGAGTGAGCCTGCAGCCTGCGTCATCCCCAGGATGAACGGATCGACATCGGTAACGCCCATGATGGCGGCCAGACCGTTGACTCCCACTGTACCGAGATAGGAGACGGTCAACTGCGTGGCGATGAGCATGGCCAGAAACAATGCGGCGAAGAGAAACGCCGCCAGCAGTTCGAGCGGATTATTGGGTTCGAACTCCCTTGCGAGGGGCTGAGCAGCGGCATCGGCCCGGCGCGTCCAGAGCCAACCAATGCCCACGGCCAGGGCAGCCAATGCGAAAAATGGGAGCACCAGCAATGACATCAGCGGCCGGTTGAAGAGGGCGAGTAGCGCGATCAACCGCAGGTACATCACGCCGGAAGCGATCAGGATGCTCCCCGCGAAGAGGCGGGGACGTTCTTCGCGAGCGGCCCGGCGTGCCAGCACGAGCGTGGTCACCGTGGATGAGTACGCTCCGCCCAGTAACGCTGCCAACTCCACTCCCCCTGCCCTTTTGGTCAATTTCTGCAAGACGTAACTGCCGTACGAAATGGCGCTGACCGCGACCACGACCAGCCACGTCTTAAAAGGATTGATATGGAATCGGCTGAATTCCTGGTTTGGCAGTACGGGAAGTATGACTCCCGTCAAAAGCAAAAACTTGGCGAAGGTAAGAATCTCTTGCGGTGCAATGCTAACCGCAAGTCTTTCCAGGGCGGCTTTGAGGTCGAGCAACAACAGACTGGCAACGCTCAACGTGGTGGCAGTCCACAGATGTCCGTAGTAGACCAAAGCTCCCACTAGAAACGTCGTGAGCGCGGACATTTCTGAGGTAATGCCAGCCGCCTCCTCCGTGGAAAGCTTGTGCCAATACGACAGAAGCAGGAATCCCGCGATTACCAAAAAACCGGCGGTCAGCGGGAGCAGTTGCGCGCCCGAGAGAAGCGCGAGCGAATAGCCGATCAGTCCAATGAGCGGGAAGGTGCGTACTCCTCCAAAAGAGTAGGAGCCCATCGCCACCTTGTGTTCTTCTCGCTCCAACCCGATCAGAAAAGACAAGAATAAGACCAGGACGATCTTCAGGACCTCCGGAGGCAGTTGCTGGTAGAGTCCCACTACAGTCGCTTCTCCCGAAAGCTTGCTTCGTCCGGCACCGCGCACGGGCCGCCACTGGCTCGGTACAGAGTGAGGTCATTCATAGTTCGGTTTTTGCGCTAGTGTCACGCGACTTTGTATATTGCCTTCCCCCACTTGACCCGGTCCCAAATCCTCTCATGCACAAAGTACGCAATGGTTGTTTACACATTGCTCGCCACCATAAATCCAACCGCGATCTTAACTTTTCCCGTCAGCAGATATATGGTTGAAAAATCGAGGATCATAATCAACACGCGGTAGGTCAAGGTCTTGGTAATGGATCGCGACAGGCTTTCCTGGGAATGATGCGATTCAACAGAAAGTCGTTCCATTCTCACCCCCTAAGCCTGCAAGGCCTTTCGTCGGCTGCGATTTCAGGAAGTCCGTTCCATCACGCCGCGTCCCGGCAAACAAACCAATCACAGGTAGCTATGGCTTGGGCAAGCGCACAATCTCAACCGAGCAGTGGGCATAGCGAGCAACCGATTCGGAAACGCTTCCCAGGACGAGGTGAGCGACTCCCTTGCGCCCGTGCGAGCCTAGCACGATTAGGTCAGAGCCCCACTCGACGGCACAAGCGACAATCACCCTTCTGGCGTCTCCTTCACGTACCGATGTGCTGGCCTCAAACCCGGCCACACGAAGCCGCTCAGCAGCGCTAGTCACCAACTTGTGCGCTTTGCCGGTTTCAGTCTCTATGATGGATTCAAGCTGACGCACGCTGTACATCGCTTCCTCTCCGCCTCGCGGGAAGGGACTGGGCATGAAGTTGCTCCAGTCCACCACGTGCAGCACCAACACATGTGTGTGATCCGGACGAAACTGCGAGATCACCGCCTGAATTACAGCGTCGGCGAATTGCGAATCTTCAATTGCGAGCAGGATTTTCATGACGTCGCTTCCGGTTGAGCGTCGCGCCGGGGGACTATTCATCATCTTCAGTTTTGCGCCTCAAATATTAACAGTTCGTCCGCTCCCGGCGCTTCTCGCGATTGAACCTACCTTCCGAGGTAGCGTCCGCCTGCCCGTTGCCCAGCTCAAAAGTCCTATGGGCAACCCTATTTCGCACGCGCGGGGGGCACGGGTTACGCGGGCATCACCAGACTTCTAATCTTCATCTAATTAGATATAGAAAATAAGGAGGCCGATGTATGAGGCTGCCAAGGATGAAGGCAATTGCAGGCTTCTTCCTGGCTGCGGTTCTATCTGCGCCCGCGTGGTCCAGTGACACGAGTGCAAATTCAGCGCACCAGGAACTCTCAATTATGTGGAAGGCCAAGCGTCAATTGGCGCCCAGGCCTTGGACTCGAAGTCGATAGGTTCGGCGCAATTACAGCCCGGCCAATCGCTGAATACTGAAAAAGGCAAAGCTGAGATCTTGCTGACTCCGGGAGTATTCTTGCGCATCGGCGTCAACAGCTCGGTGCAAATGATTTCACCAAGCCTCACGGACACGGAGATTGGAGTCAACAAAGGCCACGCAATGATCGAAGTGTGTTCGCCACGTCTCTCCAGCCAGAGTCGAGCGCAATGAGCTGATGCTCTGCGTGGCCACGATCGGGATACAGCGCGCCTGGCGAGACAGTGCAAAGAACTTTTCATCGCCCGTGGGGTCACTCTCCCCGGTGGTAGCAAAGGAGTGATACTCATCGCAAAGAAACAGTACCGAACGCCAATGTTTTTCGGGATTCGACTCGATCTGGGGAATGCGACCGATCATCGTTCGCTGAAAATCTTGTTTCAACATCGTCCCGACGGCCCGCGCCAGGCCCGGATTGGCACTGATGGGGAAGTTCAAGGTGCATACCTTCCCCTGCTCAATGAGAGAACTAAACGGTGGCAAAGGTGTACCGTAACGACCATCGCGATTTCGAACCGGATCGTAGCATTCCTTGGGTGGGCAAAATGTCCGCTTCACCGCAGGATTGTCGTCGAACAAGGAGAGGAAGACTGAGATGCCTTCGACGATGCTGGTTCTCAGTTTGGGCTCGATCCTTCTCCAGTCATCGTTAAACCAGCGCTTGACCGCTTCAAACCGTTGCCGGCGTTCCTCATGCGGTTCATCTTTGGAAGGAGGCCGAGGGCCGCTCTCGCTTTGGATGTCACAGGGAATTCTCTTCTCATCCAGAATTCGTTTCAGCTCGTCAGTTGCCGGGGCCTTCATCCAGTTCGTTCCCTCGATCCGCTCCCAAGGAAAACGACTCAACTCGCGATGGGCCACGTAGACTGCATCATCAATCGAAATGTAGTCGGCGGTCGAGAACAGCTCTTCGCCTTCGGCTATTTTTGCCTCTAATTTGTGCGGATTGATCGCACACTCATAGACATCAAACAAGGTCACGTAGTCGTATAGAACTTTATGAAGGAGAATGATGAATTTCACCAGGTTGGTGTAGGCCTGCTGCCAGAATGGCTCCTTGCCCCGTCCGAACAGGTTATTTAGTAAGGAAGCAATTCCGTATGCGAGCGCGTACGCCTCCAGCTCATTGTGCAGCGGATTGTAGCGATAGAGTGAGGCCAGAGAGATCTCGACGTAGTCGTCCCCTCGGTTATGTTTTTCCAGGATTCCACGGACTTTGTGGCAGAAGTCGCCTTTGACTTCAAGCACCAGACCCGAAACCCGGCGTTCAGCCTCAGCAGCACGAAATGCGAGCACCTGCTCGGCAAAGGGATACATGCATCCCGTGGTCTTACCACTTCCCACCGCGCCGAAGATGGCGATCCCGGTAAAAAGGCCACGCTCGGGCACAATGAGCCACCGGGGGTTCGCCGCCGGCTGCGGACGCTTGGGATGATGGAGCTCGCCGACTATTAGGTAAAGATCGTTACGACTTTCTGGCGGAAGATATGGTGCGAGCCGCCTGGCAGCAATTTGCTCTTCGCGCCGCATAACAAAAATGTATGTAAATGAGAATAGGATCGAGAATGCGATGTACGGTGTTGAAAACAGCATAGCAACAAAGCCATACTTGATTCCGTAGAACAGATACGGCTTCTGAAGCAGCACCATTTCCAGCAGATCGTTTTCAGCCGGAAACGGCCAGTTGCGAAACAGATACAGACCCACGGCTGCACTCACCACAAAGCTCACTAGATTTCGGCTCTCGACTACTCGCCTCACGACTCGATCCTCCACTGGCCTATGCTGATTCTGTTTGCATCTCGCCCACGACTTCTGTGCGAGGACGCTTTCCTCTCTCATCCCGCTGTGGTCCAGACGGTGATGCTGAACCAGCAGATTCAGTGCGGGTGAGGGTGCGTTCCGCACTGCTTCCAGCATTTCTGTCCAGCTCGACCCAGCGGGCAAATTCTTTGTCCCGTTTGAATACCAGTTCTAGGGCTTGGCTGATGATGTAATCCCTGCTGTCATCGATGAATCGGCCATACTTGTCGAGCGTGGCGAGCTGGTCCTGGTATAGCTTCACCGTGATCTGCTGCTTGGCTCGCTTGATCCTTTGGGGAATGAATGAGGATGCCATGGGTTTCTCTCTCCTAACTTCACTGCGTTTCTATCAGCGCTTCTAAGTTCTCATCACTCGAGGAATGCATTACTGACGGCAGTTCCTCAAGGGCGGGAGCGACCTCCGAAGTGACGATAGGAACGAAGCGGGTTTGTGGCGGCTCAACGGCCGCACAAACCGGGGTCGCTCCCGCCCTTGAAATTTTTTGGGGCGTCTGTGCTTCCCGTATGAGTTTGCTCTCCTCGCACTGTCGTACCTGCCTGTTCCAGGCAATGGATCCGGATCGTGGGCGGACTGCTCACCGGATCTTCATGTTTGCCGCCATGGTCCGCGATATTCCACATTTGTTTCATGCCGGTATCTTCCTGCTGAGCTCGCCGAACAGCTCGTAATCGTGATCGACCCGATATTTCGCAAAGCCTCCTGACCCCTTTTCCGGACTTTCTGCGTTCTCACCCAAAATGCAATCACCGCGTTCTCGCCATTGGCAATATAGGGCTTCATATTCGGGCCCGCCGAACTCCGCCAACTCCTCTCGCAGCCGGTCCAGCCCCGCCTTACCAAAAGAACTTGTCTCCCGTCGCTCAAACAGATCACGAGCCCGAAAGTGCTCGCGCAACCGCTCGATATCCCGATCCATAGGAACAGACACTGCCTGAGCTCTGTTGCTGTACATCCGGCCAAACATCCCTTCTGCCTTCGGAAACATTCGCTCATCCCCAGCTATGTAGATGATCCCAAAATGGTCTAGCCGACTGAATAAGTCCCTGTACTGCAGCAAGTAGGTATCGAACCCCGAAGGCTTCCCTACGCTGCCGTCCACATAACAAAACCCGACCACAGGAGTGGGCGCGCTCGACGCGCCACAGAGAAACAACGGAAACTTATCGACGAAATAGCGTGTGGTGATATCGCGGCCGTGCCGCGACCGGTAGTTACGCTGCGGAAGGTAGCCACGATTCAGGCCCAGTGTGCCAGCAAAGTAGTCGAGCTTCTCGGCTTCGGTGGCTAAATAATGATGCTGTCGGTGGGCGAGAACGAAATCCAGACCCATCAATTTGACTTTGACCGGATAGGGCTGCCGCCAGCGTCGATTGCGGTTGTCTTCCTCCCCTATGGCCTTAAAAAACGACTTGGCTCCCACATGATAGATCTGCGTCCGATTGGCTGATTCGTGAACGCGGATGTGACCTTGGAGCACTCCTTTCTCGATCAAGCGGTCCGCATTTCCACCGCGATGGCATTCGAGGAAAGCGTTGTACTGGCGGCGGAGGAAGTAGCCGCCATGAAGAGCCGCGAGGCATAAGAAATCGGCTTCGCGTTCGGTATACCCGAACCTCTGGATCGCCACCTTGCGTTCGTCATTTCTCATGAGCACAATCGTCATAAAGACAAGATCGCGGCGGTCAATTCCGGGCCGTCGTAAACCGAGCTGCGACCGGTTCCCCAGTCTCCTTCCTTAGGCCCTTGCTTCTTCATATTAACTGTGGTTAACTCTATAAAATGATCTCTGGTTAATAGCTCATATTGGGGACATATTGCCGCCTTAGGGCAAATGAGTGGGGTATTCATGGCGCGGGCAGCGCAATTTGCTTTTCTTATGTTCACGGTGGCGTGTCTTGTTCCGGTGAGAGCGCTGGCACAAGGAGAAACCACCAGTGCCATTGTTGGCCAGGTTCGGGACGCAACCAACGCTGTCGTGCCCGGCGCCATTGTGACGATCACAAACCCAGATACCGGACTGAAACGCAGCGTCAGGACCGATGACGCGGGCCGATTCAGCTTCCCCCAACTAAAACCGGGAATCTATTCGGTCAAGGTGGAAGCGTCGGGTTTCGAGCCACGACAAAACAACAATGTCGTTTCGGCCTTGGGTCAAAAGCAAACCGTGGATTTCACGCTGGGAGTGGCCCGATCCCGTGAGACGGTGGAGGTCAGCAGCGAGGCTCCTATCCTCAATCCGGAGAACGCCAACACATCCACCACCTTGAATGCCCCCGCCCTGGAGGATCTGCCCAATCCAGGCGGCGATCTCACCTACCCATTGCAGTTCGCTCCGGGCGCCCTGATCAACACGGCAGGCAGCGGCAATGATTTCGTTGGCGGCACGAACGGGTACGGAAACGTTGAATTCAACGGCCTGCCTGCCCTCTCAAACGGCTATATCGTTGACGGACTGGAAACCAATGACCCGCTCACCAACCTTAACAGCGGCCTCTCCACCAATCTCGTGCTGGGGCTGAATTCGATCTCAGAGGTGACGGTCAATACTCTTTCCTATGCCGTGGATCAAGGACGGTATGGAGCATCCCAGGTCAACTACGTCACCAAGTCGGGCGCGAATCAGTTTCACGGGAATCTCTATGAACTGTGGAATGGTGCTCTGCTGAATGCAGCGAACTACTTTACCAATGCGACGCCGGGGAATCACAAGCCCGGAGCAACCCTAAATCACTTCGGGGGCAGTCTGGGCGGGCCGATTGCCCACGACAAGCTCTTCTTCTTCTTCGACAGCGAATGGGTTCGGATCGCACTTCCCATCGTGACGCCTACGACGGTTCCCAGCACGGCGTTCCAGCAGTACGTGCTCCAGCAACTCCCGCTGGGTGGAACGGACTCGGTAACCGGATCAACCTATTCGCCGTCGCCGCAATCTGTCGCGTTCTACCAAAAGATGTTTGCCTTGTACGGAAACACCAATGGAACGCCCCTCGCGGTGCTCGGGTGTCCTTTGAACTCGGACGGCACGACACCTTCGGGCAGTCCACCGAATGGAAACGGTTGCGCGAACCGACAGAGCGTGTCGCATTCCAGCGATGACCACGAACAGGTACAGACGCTCCGCATCGACTACAACATCAATCAGAGGGACACTGCTTGGTTTCGTTTTCAGGCGGACACGGGCGTACAAGCTGCCTACACCGATCCCATCAACCCTTTGTTTGATGCGGTCTCTCCTCAGCCTCTCTACTCGTTCGCAGCGGGCTACACCCACGTCTTCTCACAAAACCTGGTGAACTATTTCAATCCGGCATTCTCGTGGTACGAAAGCTTGTTTGGGCCGGCCAACTTGCAGAAGACGCTCGCGGCATTTCCGATTGTGTTGCAGGGCAGCGGTGCTGATGCGCCCTTCACCACGATTGGAGGACTCGACAACACGTGGGTGCAAGGGAGGCGAGCTTCTCGCTTTTTTATCAATGACAACCTGGCGTGGAGCCATGGCGCTCACGAACTCCGGTTTGGGACGAACACCCGAATCTTTCGCCTGAATGACTATGATTTCGGGCAGGGCACAGTTCCAACCGTGGCCTATACGACGTTGCCGCAATTCATCTATGGAGTGGCATCTACTGCAACCCAGACTTTTCCCCTGTCGGCAAACGAACCATTCCGCTTCCTCAATCTCGATTTATATGCCCAGGACACGTGGAAAGTGACGCGGAAGCTTACCTGGACATTCGGCGTGCGCGATACCTTCAACTCGAACCCGCTCAATCCCCACGATCAAATCGCTCGGCTTGACGGTTCTTTCAGTTCGATCTCGCATGATGTGAATCAGCCGCTGAATGCGGCCATCCAGACCCATCTCGGCAATTTGTTTTCCTCCACACCGCTGGCTATTCTGCAGCCGCGGACCGCGATCGCATGGCAGTTCGAGCCAAAATCTGTGCTGCGAGCCGGTTTCGGGATCTTCAGCGATATTTTGCCGGGCAGTGTGGCCGACCTGATTGGCACCAATCCTCCTTACGACAAAACCTTCCAGGGAGGTCTGCTGGGTACAGTGGGCGGGATTGCCATCGCTCCGGGAGTGCCGAACAGTGCAGTCGATGCAACCGTCGCCGCAAATCAAAGATTTAGTTCGGGATTTCCTCAGGGACAGCTTTCGTGCGCATCTCCGCAGGCAGATCCTGCAACGCTGTCTCCCACCAGTCGCAATCACAGCGGTGCCCACCGGCACTCTGCGTGCTCCGTACTTCATGGAGTGGAGCCTGGGAATTGAACATCAGTTCGGAACCACGGCGAGTTTGCTGGCGCGATATGTGGGAACACGCGCTGTGAACCAGCCCTACCTAACCCAAGTGAACGGATACCAGAGTGTGTGCCAGGGGTGCTTTGCGCCATTCCCCTACATGCAACCAACCGATCCACGGTTCAGCGCGGTGACCCAGCTCGCCACTGGGGAGAACAGTCATTACAACGGCCTTCAACTCACCGCGATGAAGCGCCTGGGGCACGGTCTGCAAGGACAATTCAACTACACGTGGAGCCGCTGCATGGACACGGTTTCGAACGGAGGGTTCCTTCAGTTCTCTGCGGGAGGGATTCTTTCTCCGCTGCCCGGAGAGCTGGCCCGCGATTACGGTCCTTGCGACTACGACATCCGGCACAATCTCAACGCGCAATATGTGTATCAGTTGCCCCTCCACATTCGGAATCACCAGTTCGCACACGTGCTCAACGGCTGGCAGATTTCAGGGACGATGTTCTGGCACAGTGGGGTTCCATTCTCCGTTCTGAGCACACCCTATTCGGCCAACGGAAACGGCATTGTGCAGGGCAGTGGACCGCAGTTCGCGAGCGTCGTTACAGGCGTGCCGCTCTATGAGCATCATCCCGTCGCTGGTGTAACGCAACCGGGCACCCTCCAGTGGCTCAATCCGGCGGCGTTCGTTTCCGCCGTTGATCCGAGTACTGGCCAATGCGTCGGTGGCGACGACCCACAGCATTGCCAATTCGGAAACCTCGGCCGCAATGCCCTGCGCGGTCCTGATTTCGTCTGGAATGACTTCTATCTCACAAAATGGTTTCCTGTGACCGAGCGGGTGAAGCTCAGGGTAGAAGCCCAGTTCTTCAATGTCTTCAACCATCCGAACTTTGGGCTTCCCAGCATGGTGCTGGCTGGCATTCCAGGAAAGCCTTCCACGCAGACTGGCTTTGGAGCGCTCACGTACACTACCTCTCCACCGACTGGACTGCTGGGCGTCGGTTTGGGCGGGGACAGCAGTCCGCGGATGATCGCCTTTCAAGCACGGTTAGAGTTCTGAGTTCTCGTCCCAACCGCCAGAGGCTGAAACGAACGCAGGGGCCAAGGCGACACGTCGTGCATAATGCTTTTAGTGGCTTCGATACGGCAAATTCCGACGCAGCACACTATCCGCCGCATTCAACGGATTCAGGCGATCACGATCGTGTGGATGAGCGTCGAGGCAGCGGTATCCTTATGGGCAGCTTGGGCCGCTCGCAGTCCCGCCCTACTCGCTTTCGGCGGTGACAGTGCTGTCGAACTCCTCTCAGCGACGGTGGTGCTGTGGAGGTTTCGTGCTCACCCCGTCCAAGAGCACGCTGAGAGGCGTGCTTCCCGAATCGCGGGAATATTGCTTTTTGTCCTTGCCGCCTATGTAGTCGCGGCTGCGGCCCTAACGCTGCTGGGGTACAGTGAACCCAAACCCACCTATCTCGGGATAGCCATTTTGATTGCAGCCGCCGCAATCATGCCCTGGATTGCTAAGGAGAAACGAAGACTCTCCTCCGCTACAGACAGTGCAGCTCTGAGAGCAGATTCCGCGCAATCAGCCTTGTGTGCTTACCTCTCACTGATTGCACTGGTGGGGCTTGGGGTCAATGCCACTTGGCACGTAGCTTGGACTGACCCGGTAGCAGCTTTGGTGGTCGCTCCCCTCATCGTTTGGGAAGGTCGGGAGGCAATACGGCGCAAGTCATGTCGGTGCTGCTGAACCCATGAGAACCGGAAACTAGCACGCTGCTGAACCGAGGCGTCATTTGGTGCAAATCTCGGCACCCGACACGTGGTTCGGATATCGAGTGCCGAGCACACATCTGTTCAGTTATCCGTCACACCCCCCATTCCAAAGAGCACTGCCTCTATTCTTGCGGCAGCCTCATCCTGCATGTGCGGTAGAACATGAGCGTAGGTGTCCAATGTGAACGCTGTGCTGGCATGTCCTAGCTGTTCCGATACAACCTTGGGCGAGACTCCAGCTGCCAGCGCGATTGTGGCTGCCGTGTGGCGCAAATCATAGAGTCTGAGCAGTGGTAAACCGGCCTCCTTGAGGATTGATTTGAAACGTTTCGCGAGATTATCGGCGTTAATTGGCTGTCCCGACGGCGTTCTGAACACCAGATCAACGCCTTCAGGGCACGCGCTGAGTGAACTCCTCTCGGTCCGGACCTCACGGAGCAGAGCAACAATCCAACTCTGCAATCTAATCGGTCGACGGCTTCGAGCACGTTTGGTATCCGAGAAGCACCATCTCCCGTTCAGTCTCCGAATGCTTCGAACAACGCTGATCGTTTGTCGTCCCCAGTCGATGTCTTGCCACTTAAGACCCAAGTACTCACTCGGGCGCATGCCGGTTGTGAGGGCGACTGCGAGCACCGGGCCATAGGGTGTAGTCAGTGCGAGGTTGAGCAAGGTCCGCGCCTGCTCAACCGTCAGAGCCTGCATTTCGTTTCGTGGCTGTTGCGGTACTTTAAGGCCAGTCGCAGGATTCTCAAGCAACAAGCGCCACTGCAGGGCTTGCTGCATTGCAGATTTCAGCACAACGTGCGTGTAGCGGACTGTCCGAGCGGACAGATTGTGCTCGCTCAGCTGCCGATACATGGTTTGGAGATCCAGAGGTCGCATTCCCGACAGAACTCGTTCACCCAGGTTAGGTCGGACGTACCGCCGCAACATGCCTTGGTAGTCCTGGTAAGTTTTCTCTCGTACTCTCGGTCTCACCGCTGTCTCAAGCCAGCGGTCAAGATACTCGTTCAGTGTGATCTTCGAGCCTTCCAGATCGCGGCCCAAGTCACGTTCTCTCAGTTTCCTTGTTAGGTAAGCCTGCGCTTCCCGCATAGGCCCGTGAATCGTTCGATTGTGGTAGTTACGTTTATTGGTTTCGTGATCGCGGCCGAGATAAACCCGGATGAGCCATCTGCGGTCGCCTCGTGCAATGATCTGGCCAACTTTGCGAGCCATAGAGTTTCCTCCTTGGCTCGCAAGAGAGGCACACAGTTGAAGCACTACGGGGCATTAAACCGCTGATATTTAAGTTGATGGAATGAAAAATGGCTGATCGGCCGTCAGTCGGCACCGGTCGGTGAGCCGAGCGTCCGGAGAAGCGTTAAGACCCGTGTCCAAAGCGGCAGAGAGAGTGGCGATTCGGTGATAACTTCGAAGACACGACCTCCAGGTTCTCTTGGAGAGTTTCGTTTTCCGATTGAACTCGACAGCCTCTTTAGCACTCCGGAAGATTCCCCAACCATACCAACTCGATAATCTGGAGGCCTTGCAATGATGCATGGGCGAAAAGAGGTGACTCTTGGCTGCCGACGACAGAGCGCCCAGAACGGCTGCGGTTGTGTTCGAGCAACTTCTAACATTGAGAGAAGCGGCGGATCTGCTCGGGATCCACTGGAAAACCTTGGAGATTCAGGCACGCCGTGGCGAGATACCAGCAACCAAAATCGGTAACAGATGGCGGTTTCGAACCAGTGTGCTCGACCAGTGGCTCGCCTCCCGGTTTGGTCCAACACGAGCCGAGGACGCCGGGACGTTTGATGCTAAACTCGCAGCACAACCACGCCGCGCTAGCTAGATAGGAGCATTCCTTGAAGTTTACGCGGCAACGCTTTCAGCGTGGCAGTCTGCGACGAGTCAGGCGGTCACGAAACCAGTGGGCGTGGGAATACCGGTACAAGGACCCCACTACCCAACAACAAAAATCCATGTATTTGAGCTGCGAACAGTTTCCAAGCCAAACCGTGGTCGAGCGGCACTTGGAGGCATTCGTGCTCAAACTTAACTGTGAGAATCCGATTTTGGCGGTTCACGAGCCAACGTTTGGTGCGGTGGTCGATCGCTTCATAGAGGAGGAGCGGCTTCTGGAAATTAAGAAGCAGCGGCCTGGGGAGCATTGCGATCACGGGCTGAGCTACGGAACCGTGAGCTCTTACCTCAGCGTGCTCAAGCGCATTCGTGCGAAATGGGGCGCGACACGCCTTAATCGGGTGAAGGCGGTGGCGGTACAGGAGTGGCTCAAGACTCTCGATGCCGCACCGAAGACCAAGGGTCACATGAAGGCTCTCATGCACCGTCTGTATGAAAAGGCGATGTTATGGGAGATGGTCGAGCTCAACCGAAACCCGATGCAGCTGGTCGAAATCAAAGGCATTAGCAAACGCCTGAGGAAGCCGCTGATTTTGACGGTCGAGCAGTATTTCAGACTGCTTGATCTTCTGCCTGAACCCTATCGCACGATGGTCGTTGTGGCGCAATGCCTCGGGCTGCGGGCGGAGGAAGTTCTGGCGCTGCATTGGTCAGACATTGATTTCGACCACCTTGTGATTCACGTGTCGAGGGCCGTAGTACACGGCCGGGTCAAAACGGTAAAAACGGAGTATTCGGAGGACGAGTTGCCGCTTGATCCGGATTTCGCCACGGTTCTGCTCGCCTGGAAGTCCCGCGCCCCGAAATCCGAACTGGTCTTTCCCAGCCACGTGACGGGGCGAAATTTCCACGCGAGTCCGATCCAGCAGGACTACATCCGTCCCGCAGGGTGCTGCCTGGCACCATGCCCGACGTGTTCGGCTGGCTCCGGGATCTGGTGCACCGACCAAAACGGAAAAAGGCGGGGGCTGCATGATGAGCGCTGGGACGCTGCTGGTGTCCTGGGGCGAGTCGGGTGGCATACATTCCGCCACATGTACCGGTCGTGGCTCGATGCGACCGGGGCTCCGCTAGGCGTGCAGCAGAAGCTGATGCGGCACGCCCAAATCTCGACCACCATGAACGTCTACGGCAACGCGCTGATGGACTCTAAGCGCGAAGCCAACAGCCGGGTAGCACGAATGGCATTGGGAATGGCATGAACCGAAAGGCTCGCAGCCACGGCCTGGTTTCAGCTGACTTTTGGAAGCCGCTGTTATTTTGGGTTTTCTTGGGTTGGCGAAACTTGTAAGTGGTTGCGGGGGGTGGATTTGAACCACCGACCTTTGGGTTATGAGCCCAACGAGCTACCAGACTGCTCCACCCCGCATTCTCATCATAACAACCTGGTCGTGAAGTGGTCAAACTTGCCTGGGGTTGCTTAATCGTCTGGCGAACCAGTACATTCTTTTCTGAGATCTCCTCCCCTTTTTAGTTGTTGCGAAATTTGCTGCGAATGAGCCTGCAGACACTTAACGACGTTTTCTTCGCGGTGGTCGAGCAGGAGAACCCGAAGGTTATGTTGCAGCGGCGGGAAGAGGTGTGGGTTCCGCTCTCTTCGGCGACGATTTACCAGTGCGTCAGCGCGGCGGCCAGCGCGCTTCGCGCCTGGGGCATCGGCCGCGGTGACCGGGTTGCCATCCTGAGCGAGAACCGGCCGGAGTGGACGACTGCAGACTTCGCTTCCCTGCTGCTGGGCGCGGTCACAGTCCCGATCTATGCCACGCTTACCGCCGAGCAGACAGCGCACATCCTGCGCGACTCGGGGGCGCGCGTCATCTTTCTCTCCACCGAGATCCAGCTTCAGAAGGTGCTCTCGATTCGCCAGCAGACACCGGTGGAAAGAATTGTTGTGATGGATCCCGTCGAAGTTTCTGGTGCGGTGCGCATGCAGGATCTGGCGCCAGACGTCCGGCAGTCGTCACAGCGCGACACGCAGCTTGAGGCGAATGCCCGTTCGGTCACGCCGGACGATCTGGCGACGATCATCTACACCTCGGGCACGACCGGCACTCCCAAAGGCGTAATGCTCACGCATGGCAACATGGCATCGAACCTGGCGTGCTCGCTGGCGGATTTCGCGGTGCAATCCGGCGATGTGAGCATTTCTTTTCTTCCTCTTTCTCATGTCACCGCCCGCCACGTGGATTTCGCCCTGCTCTATCGCGGGGTCACACTGGCATATCTGCCGTTCGTGACTCAACTGCCGCGGGCGCTGCTGGAAGTGAGACCCACAATTTTTGTCGCCGTGCCGCGGGTGTACGAAAAAATTCACTTTCAAACTGAGCAGAAGGCGACGGGCTTCCCGAACTCATCCTTCTATCGCTGGGCACTGTCGGTGGGACGGGAGCACAGATCCGAAGTGTTGGCGGGTCAAACGCCGGAGACCCATGCATGGAAATTGGCGAACCGACTGCTGTATTCCAAAGTGCGAGCGGGAATGGGCGGCCGCATTGGAATGTTTATTTCCGGCGGCGCGCCTCTGGGACGCGAACTGGCGGAGTGGTATGCGGACGTCGGCATTTGCATTTATGAAGGCTACGGCCTGACCGAAACTTCTCCGGTGATCGCGGTCAATGCACCCCAGGCGCACAAGCTCGGCACTGTGGGCAAACCGCTTCCCAACCTCGAAGTTCGCATCGCCAGCGACGGCGAAGTTCTGGTGCGCGGTCCCTCCGTGTTCAAGCAGTACTGGAACAAACCGAAAGAGACGGCGGAAGCTTTTGTGGATGGCTGGTTCAAGACTGGTGACATTGGAAATCTTGACGCTGACGGATTTCTTTCCATTACCGACCGCAAGAAAGACCTGATCAAGACTTCGGGCGGGAAGTTCATTGCGCCGCAGCCGATCGAGAATTCGCTCAAACACAATTCGCTGATCGCGGAAGCGGTGGTTTTGGGTGAGAAGCGCAAGTTCCCTTCGGTGCTGATTTCTCCGAATTTTCCCCTGCTGGAAGATTGGGCGCGAGCCCATGAGATGACTTTCGATTCGCGAGCGGAACTGGTGGCTTATCCGGAGATCCGCGGGCTGTATGAGGGTATCGTGGAAGAGCTGAACCAGAATCTGGCCCGCTTTGAGAAATTGAAGAGAGTGATTCTGGTGGCGGACGAATTTTCTGCCGAAGATGGCACGCTTACCGCCAGTATGAAGCTGCGGCGGAAGGTTGTGGCAGAGCGTTATCAGAGCCGGATCGACGAGATGTATGAGCAGGCGGAGGAGTCGGGGCCGGGGACCTCGACTGAGTAGGGAATCCCACGTCTCGAAAACCGCGAGACGTGCTTCACCTTCTGCTCAGGGAACCACAACAGGGAACTGTCCCACTCAAGCCAAAACCGGGCTTGAGTGGGCCACCCGTCCGTGTGGGGCACCCGGCTTCGCGGCTACCCGCAATGATTGGCATCCACTTGTTTGGAAGACGTCGAGGTGCGATACAGACTCTAAAGCTCCCCTCTTTTGTTGGCGGTTTACGCCGCCGTGAAGGACACCTCTTTACGGGTTTTGAGTTCTCAGTTCTCAGTTCTCAGTTTCAGTTCCCGGCATTCAGCACGCGATTCAGCCCGGTTCAGGCGGCCGAGCTTTGCTCGGCTGGGCGGACGAGGGCGTCCGCCCCTACGTGGGTTGTGGTGGGTTTGCCTCGCCTGCTTTCCTTCGAGCGTTCGCGCGGACGGATCGCCGCGACACACACGGGCCTTGGATGTCCTTGTCATTTCCTGGCAGGTGCCTATTTGCTTGACCTCATTTTTGATTTCGCGCGATAACTGAAGATGGAGTCGTCCGGCAAATGGTTCTATGGATTCATGCTTATTTGTTTTCAGTTGTTTATACAAATCTTCTTATTCTCAGGTTTAGATATCATGTCGCGACAATCGGATGATGCAAATGCGCCCTTGAATGAAGCGGCGCCTCGCAACAGCAAGCGGACTGGGGAGCTTTCGGAGGCGGCGTTTCTGCACAAAGCTGTCGGGTTGGGTTTTCGGGTGACCAAGCCCTGGGGCGATAGCGAACGCTATGACTTTGTCCTGGATTCGGGGAGGCGGTTGTGGCGGGTGCAGATCAAGTGCACGGCGGCCGAGCGGGCGGGTGGATACCATATTCAGCCGATCCACTTTGTGTATGGGAAGAACAAAGTGGTTTATACGGCGGACGACATTGATGTGCTGGCGGCGCACATTGTTCCTCTGGATGTGTGGTATGTGGTGCCGGTGGGGGCGCTGGCGCAGGGGACGAGTCTGCGGCTTTATCCGAATGACGGGTGCAAGACGGCGCGGTTTGAGAAATATCGTGAGGCGTGGCATGTGTTTCGTGGCGAGGAGGCGGGGGAGGATGAACCTTTCGCGGCGGGTGAGGAACCGGTGGATGACGCGATCCCGCTGTGTTTTTCCCGGTGGCGTCCGGTGTGGAAGCCGCGATTTATGGGGCGGTAGTGGTTTAACAGAAAACCTGCTTACTTTTTCGGACGAGTATCGCCAATTCAAGAGATGCAATTAATGCGGTCAGTTCTCCGCACTCGGAATGCTCTCCCACGTCTCGAAAACCGCGAGACGTGGGGCACCCCGCCGATGCGAAACCCGCCCAAGCAAAGCTTGGACGGGGCACCCTCTAGAGCGGAATGAACACGGTAACCTGGGGCAGCCGCACCCGTAATCTCCTACATCCTCGCGGGCTCGGCTCTCATCAGACTATAGTTCTCCTCGGGGACTAACTTCCTATGTCTAGTGGCCTCAGGCAAACCTGCCGTGTCACGACTTCAATCTTGCTACTGTGGTTGGCAACGACGTATGGTCTGGCCCAGTCGTCGGGCAAACCGAAGCCGGCCACGCCGGACGCACATGCTGCCGACAGTCCCGACATTTTGCGGCAGATGAACCGTGCGCTTGAGGATTTGGCGGCCAAGGTTTCTCCCGCCGTGGTGCAAATTCAGACGACCGGATACGGACCGTTGAGCGAGGGCAGCCGGGGCGAAGCGGCGCTGATCGTGCGGCAGCATGCAGTCGGTTCGGGTGTGATTGTCGACTCGAACGGTTACATCATGACGAACGCCCACGTGGTGGAGGGAGCGCAACGCATTCGGGTGGCTCTGCCCATGGCAGTGACTGCCTCGCCGGGCAATACTTCCGCCGGACAACGTCCGGTGCTGGACGCCAAGCTCATCGGTGTCCACAAGGAGAGCGACCTGGCGTTGCTCAAAATTGAGCAGACCAATCTGCCTACACTGTCGCTAGAAGAACCACAAAACATTCGCGTGGGGCAGCTGGTGCTGGCGGTGGGCAGTCCTGAGGGTCTGCAGAACTCGGTCACCATGGGCGTGATCAGCGCGGTTGCCCGGCGGGCCGATCCTACGAAATCTCTGAACTACGTTCAGACCGACGCGCCCATCAATCCCGGCAACAGCGGTGGACCGCTGGTGGATATGGATGGTCATGTGGTGGGTCTCAACACTTTTATCCTGACGCAGAGCGGAGGAAGCGAAGGGCTGGGTTTTGCCATCCCGGCGCGGGTCGTGAGCTTTGTCTATCGCAGCCTGCGCAAGTACGGCCACGTGCACCACGTCGAGATTGGCGCCGGAGCGCAGGAGATCTCGCCGACTCTGGCCGAAGGCCTGGGACTGCCGCAGTCCTGGGGCGTCATCGTTGACGATGTTGTACCGGGCGGGCCGGCCGAGTCCGCGGGCCTGATGGTGCAGGACATTGTGCTCACCGCCGACGACCGGCCGATTGAGACCATGTCGGCGCTGACCGCCGCGACGTATCTGCACAATCCCGATCGTTTGCTGAAGCTCGAAATTCTGCGCGGCACCGGTACGAATGCAGCGAAAAAAGTTCTTTACGTTCCGGCGGTGGAAAAGCACGACCAGATGGACCTGCTCATGGATGCGACCGATCCGGAGAAGAGCCTCGTACCACGACTAGGCGTACTGGCGGTCGATATTACCGATCACCTTCGTTCCGCGGTAGGCACGCTGCGCGTTCCGGGCGGGGTTGTGGTTGTGGGCCGTGCAGCTGATCTGATCGTGTCCGAGAGCGGCCTGCAGACCGGAGACATCATCCACTCGCTGAACACCAAGCCGATTGATTCGGTGGAAACGCTGCGCGGCCTGGTTCGCGATCTGAAACCTGGTGCTGCAGTGGCTCTGCAGATCGAGCGCGATGGCGGCTTGCAGTATTTGGCGTTTGAGATGGAATGAGGGGACGGAATATGGTTCGCGAATGGGTTCAGCCGAGTCAGTACATTCCAAAGAAAAATATCAGGGTGTCTGAAACTTGGGTATGATGCTTCCTCAAAATGTCGTTTGTCCTGAAATATTTCGTGCTTGCGTTCAGTGCCTTGCTTCCTGTCATTAATCCGCTCGGGTCAGCGCTGATTTTCCTTGGATTGGTGGGCAGCGCGCCGACCAACGTGTTTCGCGATCTGGCTCGCCGGGTCGCCATTGATACGGTGCTCTTCCTGCTCACGATCGAGCTGGTGGGGGCGGCGATATTGACGTTTTTTGGTATCTCGCTTCCGGTGGTGCAATTGGCGGGAGGGTTCGTTCTGGCGGGCATGGGATGGGGGCTGCTGAACGACAAGGACGAAGGAAAAACAGCGAAACAGACTGCGGCGGACGCCAGCGGCAATGGGGCGCTGGAGGGGAAGGTTTTCTATCCGTTGACTTTTCCGGTCACGGCGGGGCCGGGTTGTATCGTGGTCATGCTGACCTTGAGCGCGCATGCGTCGCAGCCTCGAGTGGTTTCCAATGTGCTAGCTCATGTGGGTATTGCGGTCGCGGTCCTGGCGCTGAGTTTGAGCGTATGGCTATGTTACACATATGCTCCGAAGATCACGCAGAAAATCGCTCCGCAAACCGCGCAGGGAATCTTGCGTGTGATCGCGTTCGTGCTGATGTGTATTGGAGTGCAAATTGCCTGGAATGGTCTGGAGGGCATGATTGCATCGTTGCGGAAGTAGCTCGACGCGGACACCGTGATGAGTACTTTCGCGGCGAGGGCTGCTTCGACTTCGCTCAGGGCAGGTCCGCGCCACATGTTTTTTCTTCTACAATAGATTTATGACCGATCCACTCATTATTGCCGGACGCGAGTTTCGTTCCCGCCTGATCGTGGGCACGGGGAAATACAAATCATTTCAGGAAACCGCGCGGGCGCTCGAGGCCAGCGGAGCCGACATGGTGACCGTGGCGGTGCGGCGGGTGAATCTGGACCGCAGCAAGGAGTCGCTGCTCGACTATCTCGATCCGAAGAAATATTTTCTGCTGCCCAATACCGCCGGCTGCTATACCGCGGATGAAGCCATCCGGGCGGCGAGGCTGGGGCGCGAAGTCGGGCTCTCCGATTGGGTGAAGCTGGAAGTAATTGGCGACCAGGCAACGCTTTATCCCGATGTGCAGGCGACGCTGGAGGCGACTCGGGTACTGGTGAAGGAAGGCTTTACGGTTCTTCCTTATACCTCGGATGACGTGGTTTTTGCCAAGCGGTTGCTGGATGCAGGTGCGGCGGCGGTAATGCCGCTGGGAGCGCCGATTGGCAGCGGCCTCGGAATACAGAACGCGGCCCATATCCGGATTTTGCGCGAGATG
Organism: Terriglobia bacterium; assembly: GCA_963801545.1. Classification (GTDB taxonomy): domain Bacteria; phylum Acidobacteriota; class Terriglobia; order Terriglobales; family Acidobacteriaceae; genus JAIQFF01. The sequence continues at coordinate 75,107 of CAWDFF010000017.1, forward strand.
ATTACCGGGGTGCCGCTGATCCTGGATGCGGGGGTGGGCACGGCTTCCGATGCCGCCATTGCCATGGAACTGGGTGCGGATGCGGTGCTGATGAATACTGGAATTGCCGGCGCGCAGGATCCAGTGATGATGGCCGGGGCCATGAAGCACGCGGTGCTGGCCGGGCGGCAGGCTTATCTTGCTGGGCGCATGCCGAGGAAGCTTTATGCCACCGCGAGTTCGCCGCTCGAAGGCGTGGTGCGGTAATTTCCCTGCCGCTTGTCGAGGAATACCAAAGGCAGAGGGACTGACTTTGCAGGCCTGAAGGGCCTGCTCCACTCATTCTCTTTGCTTCCAACCACATCTTACTTCCAACATCTTTAGTGCTGAGCCCAGCCGGGATGGGGTAAGACCAGTGGCCAGTTTTTAGTTCCCAGTTCCCAGTTGTTCCGTTTGATCCAGAAACTGGTACTGACCACTGGTCTTACCTACTGAATGCCGACATTACTTCAGATCACAACATCTTGACGCTTTCCACGTGAATGGAATCGCCTTTAACGTGCCCGGTGACGGCCACGTGATGGCCTTCGTGTCCCTTGAGCGCATCGGCGTTGTCGACGGTGAGGACTTTGTTATCGCCATCGGTGACAACAACCGCGCTGGCGCCGCCTTCGATACACTTCTTGGTGCAGGCGGCTGCGCCGGCGTTGGCGCCCTTGACGCCGCATTTGGAATCGCTGACCCAGCCGTTCACGGTCTGAGCTTTGCCCATGTCGTCGGCCGATACCACGGCTACGACCAGAAAGAGCAGGGAGAGGATCATACAGAGCAGTAACAGTTTCTTCATAAGCTCCTCGATTTTTTTGGCGGCCGGAGCCGCAGATTGTGGCGGCACCCGCCGCGATCGCTGCTATATAGATTGACGCGGCGAGCTAGCAGTCGGTTACTCAGCAATCCGCAATTCCCACCACTTTTTTCCAGCGCAGCATACCATAAGCGGGGCGGGGACTTGTCAGCATTCTGCGGCCAATGTTCTATTTCCGGGCAGCGTCAGTGGCCGGCATCGGGATGGCTGGGGGCGCGGGAGCTACGTAAACGACCTCGCCGGGGCGGGTGTAGTGGAGCTGTTCGCGGGCTTCCTTCTCGATGGTCTTGGGGTCACTCTGAAGAGCATTGATCTGCCCGGTGTAGTGGTCATTTTCGTTCTGCAGCAGGTCGATTTCCCGGCTCAGGCTCTGGTATTCACTGCGTTTCTGACGGTACACCACCATGCCGTTGGCACCGAACATTACGTGGAGGAACAACCACACGGTGACCACGGCCACTCCGGAGGTGGCGACGCGCCGCCGGGCGCCATATATCCAAGTGAAGGCGGGGCGCAGCCGCTCGGTCAGGCGATCACCGAAAGCTTCAGCCTGCGGGGCGTGCTCGACCAGAGCGCTCAAGCCGCGATGGGCGCGGGGCATAATCCGGATTTCTGGTCGTTTTATTCGAAGATCCATTGCCGGGCCGCCATACCGGGTTTCTCCCTGCTGTGATCTCTGGGACCATGCAGCTCATGAGATCGCGGGGCTCTTTTCTGCAACGTTCCAGTGAACTTCTCATTGGCTTCTGCGTCAAGGGGAAGTTCGTGCGGAGACGACAAGAGGAACCAACTTCGGCAAATGGCCCGGGGATCATAGAAACCGTCGCGCGCGATGCAGTCTGGCGCGTCCGGATCGGGTGATAAGCTCTGAGTTGCAACTGAAATCGCCGAAGGCGCGGGTGAGTCGCCCGCGGCCACACGAGAGTTTCCATATGACAGACAAGATACTCGTGCTCACGACTGCGGGCTCAGAAGACGAGGCCCGCAAAATTGGACGCGCTTTGGTGGGACGGCTTCTGGCAGCCTGCGTGAACATCGTGCCTCACGTTGGGTCCATTTACCGCTGGGAAGGCGAGGTCGAGGAAGCTGAGGAGTGGCTGCTGATCGTCAAGACGACGCAGGCCGCATTTGAAAGGGTGCGGGATGCGATTCAAGAATTGCATTCCTACGATGTCCCGGAATGCGTCGGGGTGTCGATCGATGAAGGCAGCGTGGGATATCTTAGCTGGATTGGGCAATCGGTGAAGTAGCGCGCTGTGGTGCTGGCAGTTTGCGAGGGCGGGATGCCCTCGCAACAGCCGGCGAGATCTGTCCTGAGCGAAGTCGAGCGGATGTCGGCGCTACGTTTATTCGTGGTGGTCGTGGTGGAGGTCGCGGCGATCGTAGCGGACGTCACGACGGTCGTGCCGGACGTCATGGTGGTCCTCATGAATGTCGCGGCGATCGGCGTGGAGGTCGCGATGATCCTTGCGTAAGTCCTGGCTGGATGAGGTACTCAGCGCCTGGCGGGATCGGGTTATGGTTTTCTCGCGCTGAGGTTGAGTCGCCAATAGTCCAACATAAAAGGAGGATCGTCGGCTGCGGCTCGGTCTGCCAGTTCGGAGACATATTGTGCGCGCAGGTCCGGTTCCGGGAAACGTTCCAGGTGGGTGCGCACTATCACAGTCTTCAGAAACTCCATGTAGTGCCGGCGGTCGTCGAGGAGTGTAGGGGCGGCTTCGAGATTGGTTTGGACATCCACGAAGCCAGCGCGCGCCAATGTTTTTGCAGCGTCTTCAGCGTTTTGGAAGAGCCAGGGCGAGGGGAAGTTCGCCAGGAACGGGGCATATTTTGGGGAAATCGCAAGCGTGGCCATGCGTTCCCGAAGGAGAGCCAGGTTGGCACCCCCACCGCACTGCGCCTGCAGCCAGCCTCCTGGACGGAGCGACTGAAACAAGCCACGAAATAGACGCTCGTGATCGAGCACCCAGTGGAATGCCGCGGTGCTGACGATGCCGTCGAACGCCGGGGCGAACGGGAGGTCCAGCAGGTCGGCGGTGACCACCTGAGCTCGCTGGCCGAATTGAGGTTGCAGGTATTCGCGGGCGGACTGTGACATGTTTTGCGAAACGTCGAGGGCAACCACGCGTCCGCGGGGCAAAGCTTGCAGCAAATCGGCGGTAAGGCGGCCGGTGCCGCAGCCGGCATCGAGAAGCAATTCGTCGCCGCGTAAGGTCAAACGCGACAGTACCTTTTTCCCCCAACTGACCTGGGGTCGAGAAAGACGGTGGTACTCCGAGGAATTCCATTCGCGGGCGGAATTTGGAGACACGGTCATGATTTATGATCCACCGACTTCGTGGGTGGCTGGGTTTGGTGCTGGTTTCAGGCGTGCCTACGGCACGCGCATCGTTTCGTCCGCCTACCCGCCACTGAAGTGGCGGGCTACTGTCAGAGGTCCCTCTGGGACCGCCCTGCACTTCTGCCTGTAGGTACGAGGGCATCCTGCTGCAACCAGAACCGCAGCTGGGAACTGGTATTCCATCTTTAGATTGCGGCTAGCGCGCGGTCGAGATCGTCCATGATGTCTTCTACGTTTTCGATTCCTACCGAGATACGCACCAAGCCATCTGTAATTCCGATTTCTCTCCTTCCCTTCTCTCCCAGCGCGGCGTGGGTCATAGTGGCGGGATGCGAGATCAATGTTTCCACTCCTCCCAGTGACTCCGCCAGCGAACACACGCGCACCTTCTTTAACATCTTTTTCGCATTGGAGAGCGATCCGGTCTCGAAAGTGATCATCGCGCCGAAGCCGGTCATCTGGCGCTGCGCTAGTTCATGTTGCGGATGTTCGGGAAGTCCGGGATAGAAAACTTTCTTCACCTTTTTATTACGGGCCAAGAATTCGGCGATGAAACGGCCACTGCGATCGTGTTGTTCCATGCGCACCGCCAGGGTCTTCACTCCGCGCAGCACCAGCCAGCACTCGAACGGAGAAAGAATCGCTCCTGCGGCTTTCTGCACAAATGCCAGCTTTTCGGCCTGCTGTCTGTTGGTGCAAACTACGACGCCCCCGAGGCCGTCACTGTGCCCGTTCAGAAATTTTGTGGTGGAGTGCACGACCATATCGGCTCCCAGTGAAATCGGCCGCTGGAAGTACGGTGACATGAAGGTGTTGTCCACCACCAGTTCCACTTTCTTGCGCCGGCAAACCCGGCTCACGGCTTCGATGTCGGTGAGCGCCATGAGGGGATTGGTGGGCGTCTCCACGTAGACCATGCGGGTATTCTTTCGGATAGCGCGGTCTACATTTCTCGCATCCGACGTGTCGACGTAGCTGAACTCCATGCCGAAATTGGCCAGTACCTGATTGAACAGGCGGGGCACGCCTCCGTAGAGATCGTTGCCGCACACCACGTGATCGCCGGATTTGTATATGGTGCAGATGGCGTTGATTGCCGCCATCCCGCTGGCGAAGACGCGGGAGGCTAATCCCCCTTCGAGGGCCGCCAGATTTTCTTCCAGGCGGGTGCGAGTGGGGTTGGAAACGCGGGCGTATTCGTAGCCTTTGTTCTTGCCCAGTTCCTGCTGGACGTAGGTGGAGGTTGGATAGATGGGAACTGTTACCGCGCCGGTTTCGGGGTCGGGCGCCTGACCAGCGTGAATGGCCTTGGTGGCGAAACCTGGTTGTCTGTTTTTCATGGGAAGCTTTCAGCTGTCAGCTATCAGCCATCAGAGCGCCGATATCACCTTGACCCGTCTTTGGTTCGTCACTCTCGGTTTCATCACTCTCTGGTTTGTCACTCTTTTTAGTTCGTCAGTTTTCAGTTCTTGGTTCTCAGTTCTCAGTGTCGAGATTTTGCTGAGAGCTGACGGCTGATAGCTGTCCCTCTCAAATTCCACCTTCAAAGATTTTTTTGGAGAGATAGCGTTCGGCCGAATCCGGGATCATGGTTACGACTCGTTTGCCTGGCCCCAGGCGGCGAGCTACCTTTAGCGATGCGACTACGTTGGCGCCTCCGCTCGAGCCGGACAGTACGCCCTCGCGGGCGGCTAGTTCCTTGACCATGCCGAAAGCGTCCACGTCGGTGACCATGATGACTTCGTCGCACACGGAACGGTCGAAATTGCCTGGTATGAAGCTGGCGCCGATGCCTTCCACTTTATGCGGTCCGGGCTTGCCGCCGCCGAGAACCGATCCCTGGGTTTCCACGGCATAGGCCAGCACTTCAGGAAGGCGCTCCTTCAGAAAACGGGCCAGGCCGGTGAACGTACCTGCCGTCCCGGAACCAATGACCAGCGCATCGATGCGCCCTTCCATTTGTTCGAAAATTTCCGGCGCGGTAGTTTCGTAGTGATAGTCGGGATTGGCGGGATTGTCGAACTGCGCTGCCATGAACGAGTCGGGGGTAACAGCCACGAATTCGTTGGCGCGGCGGATGGCACCTTGCATGCCTTCCGTATCCGGAGTGCGGGTCACTTCGGCTCCGAGGGCCCGCATGATCGTGACTTTTTCTTCGGAAAAACGTTCCGGCACGAAGAGAGCGACTCTGTAGCCACGCTGAACACCGATGAGCGCCAGACCGATCCCGGTGTTCCCCGCGGTGGCTTCGACGATGGTACCTCCGGACTTAAGCTGGCCCTCTTTTTCCGCGCGCAGAATAATTCCGCTGGCAGCGCGATCTTTTACGCTGCCGCCGGGATTGAGGTATTCCAGCTTGGCATAGATGCCCGCCACATCGCCGGAAGCCAGTTTTTTCAGTTGCAGAATGGGGGTCGCGCCGACCAGTTGGGAAATGTCGTCGGTGACGCGCAGGCGAGAGGCTTCGATGGTTTTTGTCCTCACCCTACAGGGTACGAAAGCGGGGGCAGAGCGTCAATTGTGAGGTGAGCTCTCAGTTGGCAGCTATCAGCTATCAGTCGAACTGGGGGCACGACTCGAAGTCGTGCCCTCCCAGGAATGTGACATAGCTGACGGCTGAGAGCTCAAAATTAATTTCCACCGCCGGCGGCTTGTTCCTGGCCTGCGTAGTAGCCGCTGCGGGTTCTGACCGTGAGCTTGCTGTATCCGTGAGCGCGGGCGTCGACCCGGATGGTGCGATATCCGCCGACGCTCTTGGGGGTGGTGGGTTTGTAGCCAATGGTGTACTGATTGCGGATGTCGCGGGCGACTGCGCTGCTGATGGCATCAACCTCATCCAGGGTGCGGGGAAAGAAAGCGATCCCTCCGGTGCGTTCGGACATAGTTTGCAGCGCGCGCTTTGCCCGCCTTTGCCTCTCATCACTCAGCAATCCGATGGTGTATACCGTGGGTCCATTTTCTTCCTGCAGCCTTCGTACCGCCTGCTCCAGCGATTCCCGGCTGGCATCGTCTTCGCCATCGGTTACCACGAACAGAATTTTCTTCTGGAGTTTGCCGTGCCTTTTCAGCTCGTCAGCCGAGGCCACGACGGCGTCGTACAAAGCAGTTCCGCCCCGGGTTTCGTATTTTTCCAGAGCTTCCTGCAGAAGATTGATCTTGCTGGTGAAGGGCTGATCGAGGAAATACTCGTCGCTGAAGTTGACCACGAACACTTCATCCTGGGGGTTGCTGGCGCGCACCAGATTGACCGCAGCTTTGGCCACTTTGGCACGCTTTTCACGCATCGAACCTGAGTTGTCGATCACGATGCCGAGCGAGATGGGAATGTCCTCGTGGCGGAAAGACTTGATGACCTGGGGCTTGCCGTCCTCAAAAACGGTGAACGCGGTTTTGTCCAGATTCGTGATCATGCGCTGCTTTTCGTCGATGACCGTGGCATGCAACAGAACTTCCTGCACATCGGCGCGAAAAACGAAGGTGCCGGAATCGGTTCCAGGTTCCTGGCGAGACGAGGGCTCCTGAGAAGCGGGCTGTGAGGCTGGGGCGGCCTGGGCGGGCGGCGCTGCCGGCTGCGAACTGCGGGGTGGAGAAGGGGGTGCTGTGTTACTTTGAGCCCAGACTCCTATGCTGAAGAAAAATAAGGTGGTCAGCCGAAATACAACACGACTATTCGGTAGGCGCATAGTAACCCGTCTTGGCATACACACGCAGCGGCGGCAAACCTTTTGGCGGAATCAGTTTCACTTTTATTTTACGCCATTTGCCGTCATGTGCTGGATTCTTTGGACGGTATCCGAGCACATATTGGTTGCGTAGCTCGATCCCTATTTTTGTCGAGACGTCGGCCAAGTCATTCGGGTTATCTATGGTGAAAGCCCGCCCCCCAGTGAGTTCGGTAAGATCGCTGAGCAGGGCTGGACCCAACTGCTCCTCGGGTGTGGACATGTAGCGGTCGTAAATACCAATGGCATAGATCAATAGATCCGCTTCCTTCACGACGGACTTGATCTCGCCCTCGGTGTAGCGGCTGTGATTGTCGCCCCCGTCCGAAATGATGAGCAGCGCCTTCTTGGGATACTTCGCCTGCCTCATCTTGCTGACACCCAGGTAGATTGCGTCCAGCAGGGCGGTGCGTCCTTTGGGAACCGTGTAGACCAGCTTGCCCTGGATATCTTCAATCGACTGAGTGAAGTCGGAAATCTCCTCCGGCTTGTCGGCGAAGGTGACCATGAAAAACTCGTCCTGCGGGTTCGCCGTCTTGAAGAACTCGATCACAGCTTCACGGGCGCGCTCAATCTTGCTGCTCATGCTGCCGCTCATGTCGAAGATCACGCCCAGGGAAACGGGAGCATCCTCACTGGAAAAGTGCCGGATATCCTGCTGATCTTTGCCTTCAAAGAGGGCAAAATTTTCCTTGTCCAGTCCGGTAACCAAGCGGTTCATGGGATCGGTGATGGTGACTGGAACCAGCACCAGGTCGACGTCCACCTTCATGGGCTTGGTGTGAGTCCTTAATGAAGGATCGATGATTGCCTTTTCAGGCGGCGGTGGCGGCTGGATTCGAGGACTGACGTGCACATCGTCCACTGGACTTTGCGCCCGGGCGGCGGGGACCACGGAGAAAACCATAGCCAGCAAAAGCGAAAACGAGATGGAAACGATGAAGCCATGCTCATCGGGCAGCATAAGGGTTCTCAGGGTCCGGGGCAGGGCCGAGTGGGACTTGCAAACTTGGCTCGATGGGCGGCGGGATGGTCCGCGCCCATGTAGGCGGGCCATAATTACCTCAGTGCTGGTGATACTAACATAGCTCACCAAGCGATTTGTAAACGTTCTGTCAAGCTTTCTCGCGGCAGCTGCGATGACTGAATAGCGCAAAGGTTTGCCTAGCCTTCCGGTAGCGGTGCATCTCAATCGCGGGTCAGTTGCCACTTGCCGAACAAGAGCAAAAGCCTTTAACCGCAAAGAGCGCAAAGGAAGGCGCGAAGATCGCGGAGAAGTGCCGCGCAGTCCAGCGTCCCCCGTACAGGGGGAAGCTCTTGTACAATTTCAGGTTCACTCGCTTCTTCATCTCTATGGCCCACATTGAGCCCTTTCGCGCCCTTCGCTATGACCCGACCCGGGTTTCGCTTCCGCAAGTCGTGACCCAGCCGTATGACAAAATTACCCCGACGATGCAGGACGGTTACTACGCGGCCAGCCCATACAACCTGGTGCGCGTCATTCTAGGGAAAGAGCACGCGAGCGACCACAGCGCAGAAAACAGGTACTCTCGTGCCTCGCACTTCTTCCGGGACTGGCGACGTCAGGGCATCTTCTTACAGGACCCGCAGCCGGCGCTCTACCTTTATGTTCAGCGGTTTACCGTGCCCGGTAGGACCGCGCCCGGTGGAAAGACCGAATTGGAGCGGCGAGGAATCATTGCGTTGGGCCGGGTCGAGGACTACTCGGCGGGCGTGGTGTTTCGCCACGAACAGACCCTGGCCAAGCCCAAGGCCGATCGCCTGGAACTGTTGCGGGCCACGCACGCCCATTTCGGGCAGCTCTTCATGCTCTACAGCGATCCGGCTGGCGAAATTGAAGGCTTGCTGGCACCCAACGGGAACCCGGACCTGGTAACCCCGGACCTGGTAACCGCAGACGAATACGGGGTTTCTCACCAGGTATGGAGAATTGCGGATCCCGGTCTGATCAACCTGGTGCGGGGCAAGATGCGCGACAAGAAACTGGTAATCGCCGATGGTCATCATCGCTATGAAACCGCGCTCAACTTCCGCAACGAGCAGCGAGCCCCGAGCGCAGCAGGGCGACCGGGCGCAGCCCCGCGGGAAAGGTCCTCAGAAAAAAACCCGGGCCAGGCCTTCGAACCCGGGGCTGCGCCCTACGAGCTGGTCATGATGACCCTGGTCAATATGGATAGCCCCGGCCTGGTGATTCTGCCTACCCATCGTGTGGTCCACGGGTTGCAGTGCTTTTCTCCCGCCAGCTTTCGCGAGGGGGCCAGCCAATACTTCAGCGTGGAAGAGGTCGACCCTTCGGTGGACGCGGCCCGGGCCGCCGTCATCCTGCGTGAAGCCGGCCGTATGGGCACGGCTCTGCTAGTGGTTATGGCCGACCGGGTCTTTCTTCTTGACCGGGCGAAGCTGATCACCTCCAACATTTTTGAGGGATATTCATTGCGCCAGCAGGCACTGGACGTGGTGCAACTGCACAAACTCTTGCTGGAAGGAGTGCTGGGCATTTCGGAAGAAGCAATCCGCAACCAGACTAACGTCCGTTACATCCGCGACATTGACGAGGCCATGGCCCAGGTGCGCAGCGGCGCTGCCAATTGCGCCTTTCTCATGAACCCGGCTCGCATGTCGCAGGTGCGAGACATTGCCTTTGCCGGCGAAGTCATGCCGCAGAAGTCCACCGATTTTTATCCCAAGCTGCTCACTGGCTTAACGATTTATGCGCTGGAGTAGGCCGGTTGTGTGGCGCGGGCGCCCTCGCCCGCGACGGCCCTAATTCCAAGTCAAAGGCCGCGGGCGAGGGCGCCCGCGCCACACAACCTTTGCAACGTGCAACCCAAAACGTTCTGCAATTCGCCTGGATCGCTGCGATCCTGCTCGTCGTTGCCATCACCGGTTCCGGTGCGCCCGAGGCTAAACGTCTTTCGGTGTATTCCGCCAACGCCAACTATTCCGTTCCAGTCATGGAACAGAATGGCTCCGACTACGTCGGTCTGCTTGATCTTCTCCAGCCGCTGGGACCAATGAACGTCAAGACAGAGGGCCCGGTCTGGCGGATCCGTTACAACAATGTGGACGGCGTTTTCACCGACGGGAAGACGCGGGTTCGGGTGCAGGGACAGGATTTCGATCTACCTGCCGGCTTCCGGCTGGAAAACGGGCGCGGGCTCGTCCCCCTGGGTTCGTTGCCGGCGCTGATGCAACGCTTTCTAGGCGCTCCGGTAAATTTTCACGAAAGCTCGCGCCGGTTGTTTATCGGGGACGTCGCGGTCCACTTCACCGCCCAGGTAAACAAAACCACTCCTCCAACGCTGGTCATGCATTTCAGTTCACCGGTCAACCCGATGATCGCCACCGAGCCGGGCAAACTGCGCATGGTATTCACTCACGAGCCCCTGGTTCCGCCTGGGTCGCAAACCTTGACCTTTGACAGCCCGGCCATCCCTTCCGCCACATTTCAGGAAAATAATGGCGCGGCCGAAATCGCGGTGACGGGACCGGCTTCCCTCTTTGCCAGTTTCAGCAACGACGGCCGCACCATCACGATTGGACCGGCTCCGCAAACGGCAACCCGTCCGGCTCAAGCGCCTTCCCTGCCGCCCGCGATTCCTCCGGCGAACCCGATTTCTGCGATTCAACCCCTCCCGCCCGCGACCGCAGCCAACAATGCGGGGCAATACTTTGTGGTGGTGGATGCGAGTCATGGCGGAGATGAGCGTGGAGCGGCGCTCAGCGACCAACTGGCAGAGAAAGATGTGACGCTGGCGTTTGCGCGACGGCTGCGGCAGGAACTGCAGGCGCACAGCCTCACGACGCTGGTATTGCGGGATGGAGACGCCACTCTCAGCCTAGACCAGCGGGCAAATTTGACGAATGTGGCCCGTCCCACAATTTACATCTGCCTGCACGCCGCCTCTCAGGGCGCAGGCGTTCGGCTCTATACGGCGCTGCTGCCCTCGGGAGGTGAGAACCATGGCGCCTTTCTGGACTGGGATACGGCGCAGTCAGGATTTCGCAATCTCAGTCAGACGGTGGAATCGAGCCTGGCCGCCGAGTTCACGAAACGACAAGTGCCGGTTCGTTCCCAGCTTGCGCCTTTGCGTCCTCTGAATAATGTTACCGCGGCCGCGGTGGCGATCGAGATTGCGCCCCCGGGGGGCAAGCTGGCCGATCTGAATTCTCCTGCGTACCAGCAACTGGTGGCCGAATCGGTGACTGCGGGAATCGAGGCGGCGCGGGATAAATTGGCAGCGGCGCAGGCGGTCACGAAATGATTCCACGGCACCTCATCATCGGCGTCTCTGCCATGCTCGCGCTTGCGTTGGGCATGAGTGTGTATGTGTGGCACATGCGCAGCCGAGTCCGGCAGGCTGAAACCCAACCCGAGTTCAGCCACCCGGTTGCGGCGCCGGTGCAGGGACCAACCGAACAGGTCACGCTCTTCGTCGCCTACGATGACCCCGGCGCGCTGCGGGCGCAGGCGGCCAGCATTCCGCTGCCGGCGGGCCGCCAGGAGCGAGCCCAGGAACTTCTTCGCGCGTTGCTGGGACTCTATCTGGATAAATCCTCGTCCCACGCGCTGGGCCCGGGATCTGAGGTTCGCGAGGTTTACCTGGTCGATCCCGGACTAGCGGTGATTGACGTCAACGACGCCTTCGCCGATGGTCATCGCTCCGGCGTTCTGATCGAAGAACTCACGGTGGCGTCGCTGGTGCAGACTCTGGCATCGAACATTCCGGGAATTAACCGGGTAAAAATTCTGGTAGGCGGGAAAGATCGCGAGACCCTGGCCGGGCACGCGGACTTGTCGTGCACTTATGATGTTTCGGCAGTAAGCCAGATGGTGGCGGAGATGCAGTGAGGGGAGCTGCTGGCTTCTAGCTTCTGGCTTCTGGTCTTAGCTTCTAGCTCTTAGGTCTTAGCTCTTAGCCAAATCGGCGTTCTGTGCCACCGGCATTTTGTCGCACCGGCGTCCCTTCGACTTCGTTCAGGGCAGGCTCGCCGGCCCGATAGGCGGGCAACGCCCGCCAGTGTCGTGTGGGTACGGATAACTCTAGCGGAGGGCGAGACGCCCTCCGGACAGCCGGCGGGACGCCGGCGCTACAACCCGCTCCCTTGGCCTGCCCAAGTGCCAATTGCCGTTCTTCCCTGCTGCTAGAATCCTTCGATGTTCTATCGTTCTGATAATCGTTCGCCGGACCAGATGCGTCCGGTCAATATTCTTCCCAATTTCATTAATACGGCGGAGGGATCGGTGCTGATCGAAGTGGGCAACACGCGGGTGATCTGTACCGCTTCGATCGAAGAAACCGTGCCGCAATTCATGCGCAACCGCGGCAAAGGATGGATTTCCAGCGAGTACAGCATGCTGCCGCGGGCTACTTTGACGCGCACGCCGCGCGAGGTGAACAAGGGCCGTCCCAGTGGACGCACTCATGAGATCCAGCGCCTGATCGGGCGTTCTCTGCGCGCGGTCGTAGATCTGGAACGCCTGGGCGAGCGCACCATCTGGATCGATTGCGACGTGATTCAGGCGGACGGAGGAACGCGCACCGCGTCCATCACGGGCGCGTTCGTTGCGCTGGGACTGGCGCTGGAAAAACTGGTGGAGGCCGGGACCCTGACTTCAGTTCCCTTCCGCGATTTTGTGGGTGCGGTGAGCGTGGGCATCGTGGATGGAGAAATCCTGCTTGACCTTTCCTACGAAGAAGACTCCCGCGCCGATGTCGACATGAACTTTGTCATGACTGCAGGGAAAAAATTGGTCGAAGTGCAGGCCACGGCGGAGCATCAGGTGTTTGACGAAGAACAGCTGGAAAAGATGATCGGCCTGGCGAGTCAGGGAGTGCAGGCGCTGATCGCCAAGCAGCAGGCGGTGCTGGGGACGCTTACGCTGCGGCAGTAGCCGCGCCAAGCGATCGCGGGCGATGACAAATGGAATATCTGATTGGGTTGGTGCTGTCTCTGGTGGTCGCCGGCTTTGCCAGCAGTGTCGGCTTCGATCACGATCGAGTCTATTATCCGGTCGTGCTGATCGTGGTCGCGACCTACTATGTGCTGTTCGCATCCATGGGAGCGCCCGCGCGGGTGGTGATTGTGGAGTCCCTCATCGCTACAGGGTTCTTGGTGTTGGCAGTGATCGGCTTCAAGAGCAGCCTGTGGATCGTAGTTGCGGCGCTCGTCGGTCATGGGGTCTTTGACTTCGTTCATCACAGACTCATCGAAAATCCCGGGGTGCCTCCCTGGTGGCCGGGCTTCTGTTTGGCATTCGATGTTGCGGCAGGCGGCTTCCTGGCGGTTCTGCTGGTGAGGCGCAAGGATTGGAGCGCCGACTGAATGGTTGCGCCACCCCACTTTTCGCAAAGTACCCGAAAAATGGGGCACCCGCATGGAGGGTTATCAGGCGTTGGGTTGCCGGGGATTCTGGGATGTCTTCCCCTTCGCTATGGCTGTGAATAGCGGGGCGCCCCAGGTGCTGATTGCGAGCAGCGCGCCAAACAGAATGATGGCGTCGAAGCTGGAGCGTCCTTCGCGAACGAAGTAGACGTCCTTCAAGTTCAGCCACAAGGCAAATTCGTCGAGGGTCAGCGCTGCGCCGAGTCCGTAGAGCAGCGACATCAGGCGACTGGCAAAAACGGACGATGAATCGCTGCCGTTGCCAATCTCACACAGCCAGCAATATCCCACAGCCAGCAGAGTCAGGATGCCGAAGACCAAATGATGGATGTGGCGGCCGTCCATGATGACGTAGTGAAAAGGCGGAATGTGATGTGTGATCGCAAACACCATGCCGCGCACCGTGGCAAAGGTGAGAAAGAAACTGACGGAGGCGATAAACAACCTGCGTTGGGGACGGTCCACGATATGCTCGCGCAGAAGCGCGCCCAGGCGAGTGCGCCGCATGAGCACGAGCAAGAGCGCAATGATGGCCATCAGGAGCGGCAGGAGGATCCAATCGCTATGCAAGTACACGGGCCATTCAACCTCAGGTGCAATTCGTGTGCCGGGCAGTTCTCTGCGTTCTTTCTAACTTCTTTGCGATCTTTGCGGTTCAAAGCTCTTGACCGCAGAGGTCGCAGAGCTCAAGACAGAGATCACAGAGAAAATCTAACCCACTCCCCCGCTCAGGTTGAGCTGCCGGGTTGCGATTGTTTTTTCGAGCTTAGAAACCAGAAGCTGGCCAGACTCAGTCCTATCAGCAGGAAAAATAGACTTGTCTTCAGCGTGATCGCAAATGCCACAAGTGCGGCTGCGAAGCCCCAATACCATGACTCGGCCTTGAATCCCGCGGCCCAGTTGGCCTGACCGTGGCCTGGCGGAACACGCGGCTTTAGCGCGGGCCAAAAACGAGGCACGGCTTTTTGATATTGCTCGTAGCTGCCGCCTTGCGCCGCCCGCAGTTCGGCTTCTTCGCGCAGGATCAAGCGATAGCAGAACAGCGGCATGCCCAGCAGCAATACGAGGAAACCGACGCGGCTGGTCATGGCACCCAGGCCGATCGCCATCATAAGATTCGCGAAATAGAGCGGGTTGCGCACATGGCGGTAGGGGCCATCCGCCACCAGCGACCGGGTCTGGATATCGGCGGCATAGACCACGTCGGACTGAAGGTAGGCGGAAGCCCAGGTGCGGAGGAGGGCGGCTGCCATAAGCACAACCGCGGCCAAAGCGAAGAGGATACGCGCCAGCGAATCCGCGTTGATACCCAGCCTGGGCGCCAGCAGGTTGGCCACTGCGGCGGTTACGTTCTGCGGATCAGGAAAATAAAACAGAAAGGCCAACGCAATGATGAGGCCAAAAATCAGGGCCCGGTTCTTGAACTCCCAATTTGTGGCTTTCATATTCATGAACAAATCGCGGGCTCGCACTGGAGAAGGAAAGGTATCACCGCAAATGCGGAATGTAAATTTCGCAACGAACACAAAAGCTTGAACTGCAAAGATCGCAAAGAACGCAAAGTGGCTAGTCGCCTGGATGAGAAGTGCGATATTTTGATGACAGGGAGGTTTCATGCACGCTGGCAGCATCCAGGCGCTGGAAGTGGTGTTCCTGCTTCTGCTGCTTTTTGTTGTGGCCTTTGGGGCGTTGGCGCGGAAGCTGCAGACACCCTATCCCATCGTTCTGGTAGTCGCCGGGCTGCTGCTCAGTTTCGTACCCGGCATCCCCAGGATCAGCTTGAATCCGGATGTCGTCTTCTTTCTGATCTTGCCTCCTCTTCTTTACAGCGCGGCGTGGCTGACTTCCTGGCGCGAGTTCTCCTACAACCTGGTCAGCATTCTGTTTCTGGCCTTTGGCCTGGTCCTGTTTACGGTGCTGGGAGTGGCCCAAGCCGCGCCCTGGTTTCTCTCCGGATTCGACTGGCGTATGGGATTTGTCCTGGGTGCAGTGGTCGCGCCCACGGACGCGATTGCCGCCACCTCGATTGCCAAGCGGGTCGGACTGCCGAAGCGCATCGTCGACATCCTGGAAGGCGAGAGCCTGGTCAATGATGCCAGCGGCTTGCTGGCGCTGGAGTTCGGTATCGCCATGCTGGTGGGAGGCGAGACCGCAACGGTTTCTGGCGGCCTGATTCGGCTTATCTATCTCACAACGGTTGGACTGGGGATCGGTCTGCTGGTTGGCATGATCGTCAACTGGGTAGAACAGCATATCGACCATGGTCCCATCGAAATCGCGCTCAGTATCCTGGTTCCTTACGCGACCTACCTGACAGCCGATTCGATCCATGCTTCCGGAGTGCTAGCGGTGGTGGCCTGCGGACTCTACCTCAGCCGCAAGAGTTCGACCTTTTTCTCTCCCGGGGTTCGACTGCAGGCGTGGGCGGTCTGGGATTCGTTGACTTTCATTCTGAACGGACTGGTCTTCGTTCTCATCGGACTGCAACTGCACTATGTGCTGGGCGGGATCCGCGGCTATAGCATGCGTGAACTGCTGGGCTATGGGGCGCTGTTCAGCGGGTTGTTGATTCTGCTGCGGGTGTTCTGGGTTTTTCCCGGTGCGTATGTGTCCAACTTTCTACGCCGGCGTCTGCTGCATCAGAAAGACAGGCCACCGCCGGCGCGACAGGTCTTCGTCGTGGGATGGACCGGGATGCGCGGTGTGATCTCGCTGGCTGCCGCCATCGCGCTGCCGCAAACGCTGGCGGATGGCGCCCCATTCACGCAACGGAATCTGATTATCTTTCTTACCTTCAGCGTCATTCTGGTGACCCTGGTGCTCCAGGGACTCACGCTGCCTCCGCTGGTCCGGGCGCTTGGTCTGGCGGGAAGCGAGGGCCGCAATACCGAGGAGGAAGAGGCGCGGCGCATCATTCTGGAAACAGCACTCGGCTCTCTCGAACAGTTTCGCGAGGAGAACGGCGGTGAGCTGGATGAAACATATCATGACCTCGAGCAACATTACCGGCACCGGCTGGCAGCTCTGAAGGGAGACGCTGCCGACGTCCATGTCGATCATCACAGGCAATACGTTAAGTTGTCGCGCGATCTGCTGCGGGTGGAACGGAAGACCGCGGTACGTCTGCGTAACGAAGGCCGGATCAATGACGAACTGTTACGCGACCTGGAGCGGGAACTGGATCTGAGCGAGGCCCGGTTTCTGGCCAGCGGAGGATGAAGCGAGCCGGACCCGGGGCAGCCCCAGGGGCTGAAGCCCGACTTATTGGTAGCCAGGGCGCACGGCTGAAGCCGTGCCCTCCCGAATATTGCGTGCTCCCAAACCTGAAGGCCTGCTCCACCCTCGAGCGCGATGCACATGAAGACACAGGTGCGAAGCGGTATAGTATCTGCGCTATGTGGAGACTTGCGCTTTTGTTGGTTTGCCTGATGGCTTCGGGATTCGCCGCGGAAAAGAAATCCGCGCAGGAGCTGATCGATGTTGCGAAGTCCAACCCTGCGGGTCTGCGGGACGCAATTCCCGCCAGCTTTGATGTTAAAAATCTCAAGGACGGGACGGCCTGGAGCGGCCACGGTCCGGACTTCTTCTTCGCCATTGAAACAACATCACCGCCGACGCTGATGATCGACGGCGCCTCCGGCCCCGCGCTGCAGCGGCTGGCAGGCTCGGATTACTGGTATGCCACGGCGCACATCGACTCTGTGGGTAGACTGCATTCGTTCTATTACGTGATCAACGGTGCCAGGTTCGGTGGCCGTCTCGATCTGCCTGCGTTCGGACCGCTCTCCTATCTACAGCCCGGAGTGCCCTCGGGCACGCTGTCAGAAAAAATCGTACACACGAGCAAAATTTATGACGGCATGAAAAGCGAATACTGGATTTACGTGCCCGCGCAGTATGACGCCAAGGTTCCCACTGCGCTGATGGTCTTTCAGGACGGCGGCGGGTATATCGACCGAGATGGCAACAATCCAACGCTCAACGTTATCGACAACCTGATTGCTCAGAAGAAGATTCCGGTGACGATCTGCGTGTTCATTAACCCCGGGGACATCAGCGACTCGCCGGGCACGCCCACCTACAACTTCGTGAAAGCGTATTCGGACAAGTGGCATCGCACCCTGAAAGACTCGATGCGCAGCACGCTGTACGACACGGTGAGCGACCGCTATGGCCGTTTTCTGCGGGATGAAGTTTTGGCCGATGTCGAAACGAAGTACAACATTCGCAAGGATGCATACAGCCGGGCGATCACCGGCCTGTCGTCGGGTGGGATCTGTTCTTTCAATGCGGCGTGGCAATTGCCGGACCAGTTCAGCCGGGTCATCTCATGGATCGGCAGCTTCACCAGCATCCAGTGGAAGGAAGACACCAAGGTTCTGGATGGGGGCCAGGACTATCCCGAGAAAGTCTTGCGTGAAACCAAGCGGAATATTCGGGTGTGGCTGCAGGACGGGTCGGAAGACCAGGAAAATGACCGTTACGGAAGCTGGCCACTGGCCAATCTTCGGCTCGCGAACGCGCTCAAGTTGAAGGACTATGACTTTCACTTCAGTTTCGGCAAGGGCACCCACAATTCAGGTCAAGGCGCAGCCGAATTTCCCGAGGAGATGATCTGGCTGTGGAGAGATTACGACCCGGGGAAAACCACGCAGGCTTACGAAATGGAGGCCACTGAGAAGGCTAAGCCTTTGTTTCGGGTTTCGGTTGTGAATCGGGATGCGGAATGACAGTCAAAAGCTTTTAACCGCAAAGGGCGCAGAGGAATCGCAAAGGACGCAAAGAAAACCCGTTTGACCATTCGCAGTCCGGAGTGGTTTACAATTGATTGATTTCACGCACTTATCGGAGGAATTCATGAAACTGACACCGGGAAAACTGGACGGGCTCAAGAGAGTATCGAACGAACGCGGGGTCATCGCGGCGGCTGCTATGGATCAGCGCGGGTCGCTGCAGAAATCGCTGGCCAAGGAAAAGGGCGGCGAAGTGAACGATGCGATGATGGAAGAATTCAAAATTCTTGTCGCGGAAGTGCTCACACCGCACGCGAGCGCCATATTGCTCGATCCGGAGTGGGGATTGCCCGCTTCCAAGCGCCGCGCCAAGAATGCAGGATTGCTGCTGGCCTATGAGAAGACCGGGTACGACAAGACTGGGCCGGGCCGCCTGGGCGATCTGCTTGATCTGTGGTCGGCACGGCGGCTGAAGGAAGCGGGCGCGGACTGCGTGAAGATTCTGCTTTACTACACGCCATTTGATCCCAAAGACACTAACGACAAGAAGCACGCCTGGGTGGAACGCATCGGGGACGAGTGCCGCGCCAACGACATTCCCTTCTTCCTTGAGTTTGTCGGCTACGAAGAGGGCGCGGACGAGAAAGGCCTCGCCTACGCCAAGAAAAAGCCACAGATCGTGGCGGAGAGCATGAGGGAATTCAGCAAAGATCGCTACGGCGTGGATGTGTTGAAGGTGGAAATCCCGGTCAACATGAAGTTCGTCGAAGGCGCCAAGGCTTATTCAGGACAGAAAGCCTACAGCCGCGCGGAAGCCGCCAGCCTGTTCCTGAAAGCGGCGACCGCCACCACTAAACCATTCATCTATCTTTCCGCGGGCGTGAGCAATGCGGAGTTCACGGAAGGGCTTGAACTGGCTGCGGAATCGGGAGTGAAGTTCAACGGCGTGTTGTGCGGGCGCGCAACCTGGAAGGATGGCATCCCGATTTATGCCAAACAGGGCGCCGATGCATTCCGCAAATGGCTGCAGTCCGAAGGCGTGAAGAATATCAATAACGTGAACGATCGGTTGAAGGCGGCGACATCATGGCACTCGATCTATGGATTAGAGCCGGCCATGGTGGGCGCATAGGTCTCAGGATCGGCCAATGGACGAGGTGGCCATTGGCCGATGCTTTGATTTGCCGATTCTTTGATTTGCCGATTCGTCGATTTGCTCTTCGATTAGCCTCTTCATTGGAGGAGCGTCATGGGTCGCTCCACATTCAGTTTGCTGGCAGTGCTCGTCCTTTTTTCGTCTGCCCTTTCATCTGCCGCCGTCCCGAGTGCCGTCGTATCAAATTTTTCCGATCTTAAAATCAAGACGCGCCACTCTGGAACCTCCAGCTCCTTCATCGAGACCGTGTATCTGAAAGGAGCACGACAGCGGCACGAGTATGTCTACGACAAACCTTTCGACCTGAGGCCTGCCAGCATCACCCGCTGCGACGACAGAAAAAGAATTGACCTGAATCCTGACGCCAAACTTTATGCGGAACTTCCCATCGTAGACTGGTCGGAACAACGCAAGGGCGCCCGGCCCATCCCGCCCACCGAGATGACCGGCGCGGACGTTACCATCACGACCGACTCGGTGGACACAGGCGAGCGGCGGCACCTGGGAACATATACGGCCCGCCACGTCAGAATTACGATCAATGTAGACGCCGGGCCCGGCGCTGCCATGCCCTCTTCCGTCGAAGAACGCGACGGCTGGTACATCGATCTGCCCGGACTCGGCTGCCGGGATTCAGGCAAGAATGTCGGATTTGTTTACGCCAGCTTGAGACCTGCCCAGCGTCAGCACGATCGCATACATTTCAAGCGGCTGGGCACGGCACCCGCCGGTTTTCCCGTCGAGGAGACGATCAAACGGACAGAGCAGGGAGACACAACGGTTAGCAGGGTTGAACTGGTGGAGTTCTCCGAAGCTCCTATCGATGACGCGCTTTTCAATGTGCCTGCGGGTTACTCTCCGGCGCTGCACACGCCGCACGGCGGGTTTGACATGATGAAGCCGGATACGCTGGTCAATCGCGTGCAGGTCTACTGGGCCGAGTTGCAGAGTTGGACCAGCCAGTGGTTTCGATGAGTTCTTAGCTGTCGTACAGGCGCAGATCGTCAGTTCTGTAGGTGTGAGTCTTCCCGCAATCCGGATTTGCGCAGGTCAATGTTTTTTGCCACGGCCGAATTACCGAATCTACAATCTTTCGCTCGACTGGCCTGGAGGCCTGATAAAGGCTGGCTGCCAGTTCTTCACCTCGTATCCCTGGAATATACTCATCATCGATCTCTATTCCCTTTCCGCAACTCTTGCAAAGCACCCCAGGTTTTTGAGCCACGATCACACTATACAGCGGGCGTTTTGTCGGCGGCTTCTCGCTGTGGTCCAGGCCCGCCGCCAGGTTGGCGGAAAATCGTCATTACACCAGTACCCCTCGGGCCAATCCTGCCGAGACCGCATTGTTGGTGTAATCGCTGTTTTCGACAGTGTATCGAGCCTACTTTTGACCGGCCTGTTCTAATGCACTGTTGTAGCGATCCAGCAGAGCATTGAGTTCCTCAAGTTTCACCTGCTCATCTCGAAGGTGTTGTTCAGTCTCAGCCTGCTCAGCCCGTGCCTGTTGCTCTTGTTTTTGCAACAGTTCGAGTTCCGACTTCACGCGAGGAAGAACAACTTCCTCGAACTCTTGTTGCGCATTTGGTGAGGTGTCGCGGTTCGCCATTGCTTTATTCTGCTCAATATCCTGAGCCTTGTGATGTCGAGCATCCTCCAGCTGCATAACCTTTGTTCGGGCATCAGTGACCCGTTGGTTGGCACGGGCCACTGCTTCATCTTCCCGCTGGAGTCGATATAGAGCAATTTGGGCTCTTGCAGCCATCGCACTGGTGGTCTGCAAGTCATGTCGAAGTTGATGTAACTCGGCGAGAATTGCTCGCAGTGTTTCGGAATCGGAACGGATTGTGGTCTGGCTGAATGCGGAGACGCTGCAAATCACGCACAGCGTCATGATCAGGGGCATCGAGCGTTGCATACGGATAGCCTCTAATGGATGATCGGGATAGTGCCCGTTGACCTCGGACACCTGAACATTATGCATAACGCGGGCAAATGGCGAAAAATCGCGATTACACTCATGACTGGGTTGTTGTAAATGCCGGTTTACAACAGTTGTCCGGGCAAGTCGAAGCGCTAGTGAGGCTTGCAATTCGACTCGCCTATTAATGGCAGTTAGGTAACCCCTAGTACATTCGTCTGGCCCGGCCTACACGATTCGACTCTTTCCGAGTGCCCTGAACTAAGGATAGTCTCGTGGATGAACAGTTGTTCGGGGTATTTCTGTTTTCGGAAGCGCCGCCAGATCGATTTGGGGCGCTTTATGTTTCCGGAGACCAGATGGTGAGCGCCTCTCCAATATTCGTCTCCCCGATTGTCGGCAGTACCGTCTCGCGGCCGCCCCAACGTGCCTCGAGTGATTCCAGATCGTAAAGGAAAAATGAGGTCGACAATGTCCCCCAGCAGGGTGTCTGCGCGTCTAGCGCAAACGGTCATCGTTCTGCTTGTAGTGCTCGGAGTTCTCGTTCCCAGGGCGTGGGCCCAGACGAATGTTCAAGGCCAATGGGGCGCGGTCACCACTTGGCCGATTCTGCCGATTCATGTGACCCTGATGCCGACCGGTAAGGTGTTGGCCTGGGGCCACGATGCCACCGATAACACAACCCTGGCCACAATCTGGGACCCGAGCACCAACAGCTTTCAGACGACGTCGTTCAGCAATGCCGATCTCTTCTGCGCCGGGCATGGTCTTTTGCCCGACGGGAGGGTGTTCGTCGCCGGCGGACACAACATGGCGGACTACATGGGCCTCACGAACGCGACTGTATTTGATCCGACAACCTCAGCCTGGTCGTCTGCGGCCGCGATGGCCTTCGCGCGCTGGTATCCGACCGTCACTTCACTGCCGGATGGCCGGATGCTGGTCACTTCGGGAGCGATCAACTGTAACGGCTGCAATGCCACTATCCCCGAGATCTACGACCCCACGACCAACAGCTGGACTCAACTGACGAACGCAGCTTTGAGCCTGCCAATCTATCCGCACATGTTCGTGCTGCCGGACGGGCGCGTGCTTAACACCGGGTCCTATGAGTTGCCGGTAGCGGCCCAGGCGCTGGATATCAGCACGCAAACCTGGACCACGATTGATCCCACGGTGCTGGACGCGGGCAGTGCGGTGATGTACCTACCGGGCAAGATTCTAAAAACGGGCACATCGGCGAACTCCTCCGCGCCTTACAAGAACTCAGCGGCCACCGCCTACATACTCGATATGACCCAAGGTTCTCCGGCGTGGCGCGCCACCAACCCTATGGCGCTGGCGCGCACGTATCACAATTCGACCGTTCTGCCGGATGGCAACGTTTTGATCACGGGGGGAGAAGGGACGACCAATCCGGCCGACCAGTCGACCGCGGCTTTCGCAGCCGAAATGTGGTCGCCGACTACAGAGAATTTCACCACCATGGCGTCCATGCAGATTGCGCGGGTTTACCACTCGACCGCGCTGCTGCTGCCGGATGGGCGTGTGCTGGTGGGCGGCGGTGGAGAATTCGGAACCGGCAGCATCGACCAACTGAACGCCGAAATCTACTCCCCGCCCTACTTGTTCAAAGGGGCGCGTCCCACCGTGACTTCGGCGCCAAGCACCCTGGGGTATGGTTCGCAATTCACGGTGCAGACGCCCGACGCGGCCAGTATTTCTTCGGTGGCACTGCTGCGGCTAGGTTCTGTTACGCACGCATTCAACGAGAACCAACGATATGTGCCGCTAACATTTACCGCGTCGACGGGTTCTTTGAACGTAACCGCGCCCGCGAACGGGAACCTTGCCCCGCCGGGCCACTACATGATGTTCCTCGTGAACAGCAACGGGGTGCCCTCGGTGGCGACGTTTGTCCAGATGGTGACCTCCAGCACGGCTCCTGCGCCCGCGGTGACTTCGATCACGCCCAACACAGGATCAGCAAACAGCGGGACAGCAGTGACGATTGCGGGCACGGGCTTTCTCTCAGGAGCAACAGTGAGCTTTGGCGGGATGGCAGCCACAGGTGTGACGGTGGTGAACAGCACATCGATCACGGCGACAGCTCCGGCACAAGCGGCAGGGGCGGTGACCGTAACGGTCACTAACACCGACAGCCAAAGCGGCAGCTTAGCCAATGGCTTTACCTATCTCAGTCCTGGCAACCCAGGCTTGGGACTCGGTCTGCCCCCGGGAGGTTCGGGTTCGGTCACTGTACCTGCCGGACAAACCGCGTCCTACACGCTCTCTATCGGAGGGGCGGGTATGAGCGGGACGGCTTCTTTGACTTGCAGCGGCGCACCAATGGGTGCTAACTGCTCGGTACCTGCGAGCGAACCGTTTAGTTCCACCACCCCCTCAACCTTTAGCGTCAGCGTGACGACCACATCGCGCATGACTGGGGCACTTCATCCACCTGCTTCTTCGCCTGCGCCATGGTTGTGGACCTTAGCTATAACGATGCTCGGGATAATAGTTCGGCTCAGAACCCGCGCGCCCAATCGTCCAGCGGGACGACAGCTCTATCTCTGGCTCGCGCCATTGACGCTTGCGTTGTTCCTGGTCTCCTGTGGAGGTGGCACTACCGCCGGTCCGGGGCCGAGCCCGAACGGAACCCCGGCCGGGACTTATACGCTAACCGTGAAGGCGACTTCGAATTCGACGATTGAGGCAACTTCGCTTACGTTGATCGTGCAGTAATCCCAATTCTAGTTCGACGCCGGATTCAGGCCGATCCGCCACGGTGAGCGCTCGTCCCAGTGCCGCATCGTGTCGCTCGCCCACGACGTTGTCTTATATGTATGGCAGGAAGTGCATGGATTGGGAATTTTGTATTTGTCGGTCATCGCGGGTGTGATAAATCGAAAAGTATGAGCGTGAACCATCGTGTTCGCTGGGCCTTCCGTTTGAATCCCAGGCATGTGGCAAGCGACGCACTCACTGCCCGCGCTCCCCTCCTTGTGGTGCGTGTGTTCCTCGATGGTCGCTGTCCGTGGGCCGTTCGACGATAGTGGTCCGTGACAGTCAAGGCAGAGTTCATTGGCGGGCTTGCGTAGCTGTGCATAATTTCCGGTGCCATGAACGTCGTGGCAATCGAAACACGTGATGCCGCGACGATACATCACGCTTTGGACGAAATCGTTCCCCTGCATGCGGTTCTTGTGTGCGGTACCGTCTGGGTAATATAGGAAATTCGCGGGTTCACCGAGAGTTTGGCCTTCCAGCTTCCAGTAATCCGCTAACTTAAATCCCAGACGATAACCAACGGGCCAATCGTAATACTTACCCTCGATTGGATTGGAAAGCGGCTGTCCCTGCGAGTGGCACTGAATGCAAGCGTCACTGGCCGCTACGTAATCCATGTGCGCCGGATTAAGGATGTTTCCGCGTGTGGGATGCGCCACGTGTTCACTACCGGGGCCGTGGCAGCGTTCGCAGCCCACATTCCACTGAGCCACTTGCTTGGTGTGAATGTCATAGCCAACCGAGTGGCACCCGTCGCAGAGCGGCCCCGTTGGACGGTGCATGTTGTCGGGCGGATAGAAGGCAGTCCACCAGTCCCCTCCGGTCAGAGGCACTTGGTACTTGCTCCATTTCTTGTTTACGACTTCCCACTGCACAGGCAGCGGGAAATAGTCGTCGCCGACCTTCGTGAAGTACCGCTGCTTCCAGATGCTCCCGTAGACGAAAGCAACCTGATCTTTGGAGAACTTGTACACATTGTTGGTTGCGAGGTCAGGAATGATTGCATCGGGATCCTGGCGCGGGTCGCGGACAACGTTAGCCATCGGCGTTTTCTGCCAATGCTCATAGATTTCCGCGTGGCACCGTTCGCAAACTTGCGACCCGACGTAGTGCGCCGAAGCGGAAGTTCGCGTCTGCTGAACCTGCTCCGGCTGGGTTAGGGGTCGAAGGCTGCGAATATAAAGAACAAGTTTCCAGCTGTTGTCATTCTGCGCCTGATGTGGATTGCCCCAAGCGGGCATTCCGGTTAGCTCCACACCATTTTCGACGATGTAGTGTATTTCGCCATCCGTAAGGTTCTGTGTTGGTGCGGCGCGAAGATCCGGCACGCGAGGATAGAGTGACTGTCCCACAGGCGTCAACCCGCTTCCATCATGGCCGTGGCAAGTCTGGCATTTGGCAAGGAACGCATCGCGGCCGTCCTGAAGACTCTGCGGAGTGGTATCGAGAAGAATCTTTCCGTTTCGGGCGGCGCCGGGTATCGAATAATTTCGCACTGCGCGGGCGGCAGCAGCCTCAAGCGCAGACGGCTGGTTTGTGGCACGAAAGCCACGGTGAATCAAAAGTGCCGCACCGACTACAACTATGACCAAGACGAGCAGCAATGCGAGAATGAACGCTTTCCAAGCTTTCACCTTGCCTCCGGCACGCCCTGGACGATGGCAGAGATTCTAACTGAAAGATGAGATTCGCCCGGCAAACCGACACGTCGGGCAAGTAATCCACCGATGGTTGGCGAAAAGTTGCCAATTACACCAACAACCCAGGGTGCGACATAACCGATATTCGTCTTTTGTTCGCCTGTAGTATTATTATTTTCCAAATGCGCGAGCACCAAAACGCCCAGCCACCCTTACAGTAATCACCCGATGTTCACCAAAGGTCGTTCTATAGTTGAATGATGGTATGAATCTTCGGCTCGATCCCTGGTTCGGCCAACTGGAGAACCTGGCTCTCGTAAACCTGGCTCTCGTAGATGTTGCGATTGGCGCCGCCCTGCTGCTCATGGTCACTTTCCTGCTAAGTGTGCCCGGCGCACGCGAAGGGACTCCCCATCGCCTCTTCCGCCTGTTTGGCCCCTTGTCGGTCTATGGATTGGCCACCTGGTGGATGATTCAGGTGCGCCACGCGACCGTGCTGCCTGCGATCGCACTCGGTTTTCTGAGTGCCGCAATCGCGGATTTATTTGTGCCGCGCCGACCCCGACCCGTGCGTCATTTGACGGTTACAGACTGGGCTCAGAGGACACTCGCGCGAGGCCTTCAACGTAATTCCAGGTGAGTGTCAGGAAACGCGTGCCGGGAGGGCGTAATGTTGAGCGATCTATGGCAACGACTGCGAGGATTAGCCTCCGGAAAAGCCAACGCGACCAAAATGACGCGGGCCACGATTATCATCGAACGGGAAGGAAGTGCTCCGCTCAAAATCGAAATGGAGAACCTAAACCTGTACGAGACTCACAACCATTCCGGGCAGATGATCGACATTGAGGGAGTGCGTCGGTTGGTGCCAAGGGGTACTTGGACGATTTCGATAACTGGCGAACGTACCTCGTTTTCCCGAAAGCCAAGCGAGCGTGTGAGCTGCGTAGCTCTTGAAAGAACTGCGAGAATCGCGTAACAGATCGGGGACCTGCGGGAAATCGGCAAACCCTCTCGAAAAGCAATGATCGTGGACTTCGCTCCACGCTTGACCGCACAACCCGTGCAATCGCGCCCACATTCGACCGACTGTCTGTATTTTGGCGGGTCAATGCTGGAAAAGCGACGCCGCGTAGCTCAGGACTGGCTGCATCTCCACCGGAGCAACGTCGGCCACGTAGATCTCGAGATAATTGACGTGCCGTCCCGCAGCGTTGGGCGCCATTCCCTTGTCGATTGATCGTCGCAAAGCCAGCGGCGGATTGCCTTCGGCGATGTAGCGCCCATCCGGCGACCAGCGAGGTGAATAGAACCCTTCCGAGCAAGATTGCGGCGCGATAAATGGTGCCAGCTGCGGTCGTGATTGTGTGAAGGGCAGCCCCCTGGGCGGCAAGGTGTTCCAGGTAACCGAGCCTCGATTCGTGCAATGGACCATTTTCGTGACGTGCGACGGTGCGTGGACAGCGATACAGAGTTTTGAACATGAAGAGCCTCCTGGTCGGGAAGGCTCTGCTCCTGCTCCCTCTTTTGTCCAGTCAGAACTCGGCTTGTCTTTTTTGCAACAATGACGGGACCCGAGACTTACCGGGACGGGGTTTTGAGCGCTATGGCGGGTTAGACAGTCAACAGTGGGCCCTTCTTTAATAATCTATGGCACGCAAGGTGTCATAGGCTTCTTTCAGCGCTGGATCGTTGAGCCCAATCGATTTTAGCTTTGCTTCGATGCGCTCTTGAACAGCTTTGGAATCAGGGAAATCCTGGTCAGTCCAAAACCGGTCTTTGCGCTCGAAATAGCCGGCCTCCTGCAGAAACCAAATTCCGTACCTGTATGCGTCACCCTGCGTGTCATCCAAGTCGCTCACCTTGAAAGAGCCGTCCGGCTGGTACGATTTGGTCAGGCACCAATCCAGCATCCGGGAAATCTCCCCACGAATCTGTTGCCGGGAAGCTTCGTCGAGGGTCGGCCATGCGGATCGAAATATCTTTACCGCGTCCCAGTTCAGATGGTTCTCGTAGTGACCGTCAAAACGGATACCGGCAGGAAAGTTGACGTTGTCGAGTTGCAGAAGGCGCCGGGCAATCATGTCCTGATGCTGCACCTGACCCTTAAGGTCAGAAATGACATGGAACGTCATCGCCATGTCGTCCATTTTCCAAACTCTTCCTTGCCGATCCACCAACCACTGTCCCCAGCATCCGGTTTCAGGATTCTGCCAGCGCTCGACAAATGCACGCAGAGCATCTTTGAGTTGGGGATGAAATGGGTAGCACCCTGTTTGTGGAGTCTCAAAAAGTAGCCGGGCCATTGCGGAGAATGTTTCGTCCAGTTCTTCGCGGTTGAATACTCCCGTCTTGGTGAAGTCGTTTCTCAAGTCCGAATCGAGCTGAGCGTCAAGCTTTTCCGGAGAATTCATCCGATCCAGAAAGGACAGCGGGTACCTCGGAGGTGGGCGGCACTCATTGGCATGATCGACGGAATAATAGAGCTTGAGGTACCACGCATCAATCCCGAGTCCCCAGCTTCCATCAGAGGCCTGCTGTTCACCAGCCAGTTTCTGTTCTACCTGTTGCGTAAGGCTCTGACGAAGGTCGGAAATTCTGGCCCTAGTGGTTGCAATATCTGGTGTGAAGTTCAACCGCCAGCGGATTTCGCGATAGATGTGCATGGAGTAGTGCATATCCTCGCCCGAAGCTTGCCGCCGATTGATCTCCTTCACAATCGGCCGCAAAGTGGGGTCCAGCAGCTTCAAGCGTCTCTGTCTCGCGAAGGGGATCTCCGAGAAATCCCAGTAAAACTGGGCGAAATCCCGAAGCCGATCCCATCGGGACTCAGCGGCAATTGGTGACGGAGCAGTGAATATGTGAGCGTGATAGATGGAGGCCGCGATCAGGGCCCGTTCCAGTTGTGCGCGAATGGCGTATACGGCGAACGCCAGAGCCACAACGACCATCAGAGAAATCAACCACCGCGTATATTTGCTCACGCTGAAAATGATACATTCTTCGGTTCCAGCATTCACTTTTTGTCGTGGTAGGCCAATGCTCAAGATCAGAAAGTGAAACGGGGAGAGTTCTGGAAGTGTGGCACTCGGTGTGAGTTAGCGGCATCCGATAACTCGTGGAAATCCCCATTTCATTCACGATCCAAAATTAGGCCGCCCCGAAATCCCAGTGGACCGAGCTCGCGGTGAACCACGGGGCTTCGACGAATTCCCGAGCCGAGAGCACTTGGCCTCCCGGTCGAACCGGCTGAGGGCTTGCGGATCGTTGGCGAGGTCGTCGGGCAGGAACTTCAGGGCGACGTGGCGGCCGAGCTTGAGGTCTTCCGCTTCATAGACCACACCCATCCCGCCGCCCCCAAGTTTCTCGACGATGCGGTAGTGCGAGATGGTCCGGCCAATCACTGGTGCGAAATGTTACGTCTGGGGAACAGGCAAGTCAATGAAAGCCTTGGAGTTGGCGGCATCTCGAAAAAATGGTTGGCGAAAAATCGCGATTACACCAACAAGGCTCAGAGTGCCCTTTTTATGAGATGCCTTGTAATCAGGAAATCAGAAACACGTTGCTGAGGAAAATGTTGAATCGCGGACAGGGCCAGCGGCGTCCGCATATTGTTCCGAATAATTTCCGAATAGTTATAGTTAAAGAGCGGCACAATGAAGGACACCAATTTGACGGCCCTGATCACCGGCGCCTCCGGGGGAATCGGATACGAACTGGCCAAGCTGTTCGCCCACGACCATTGCAACCTTGTACTGGTCGCGCGCAACGGGCCAAGGCTGACGCAGATCGCCGACGAGATGCAGCGCCAGTTCGGAGTGTCGGTCAAGACGATTGCGCTGGACCTGGTTGCGTCGGGCGCTCCGCAAAAGCTCTTCGACGAACTGAAGCGTGAAGGTATCGCGGTCGACATTCTGGTCAATAACGCCGGTTACGGCAAGTTAGGCGAGTTCGCGGGGGTCCCGGTGGAAGAGAGTCTGGGGCAAATTCAGCTCAACGTCACCGCGCTTACCTATCTCACCAGGCTTTTCCTCGGGTCGATGCTCGAGAGGCGCTCGGGCCGGATCATGAATGTTGCTTCTACGGCTGGGTTCCAGCCCGGACCGCTGATGGCCGTCTACTACGCCACCAAAGCTTACGTGATTTCGTTTTCCGAGGCGCTGGCCAATGAACTGGCCGGCAAGGGAGTTACGGTGACCTGCCTTTGCCCTGGCGCGACCGACACGGGCTTCGCCAGCCGTGCCGGGAACGACAAGTCGCGGTTGTTCAAGCAACTCGCGCCAATGGATGCCAAGACGGTCGCTCTGAAGGGGTATCGCGGCCTGATGGCGGGCAAAACGCTGGTCATTCCCGGATTGAAGAACTGGTTGCTGGCCGAGTCACTGCGCGTCAGCCCGCGAAAGCTGGTGACGGCGATATCACGGCGGTTGATGGATGAGGTGAAGTAGGAGGGCGGAGGGTATAACAATCCCGCATTGGCGACCCGGTTTTCCTATACACATAAATATGGTATATTTACACATTGGGAGTTGAGCCCATTCGGACCAATATTGACATTGACGACCGTCTGATACGGCAGGCAATGCGGTACAGCGGCAAACGCACCAAGAAAGCCGCTGTGGAAGCGGCTCTTCGCCTTTTGGTCGAGACCCATGCCCAACGCTCCATTGCCCGGCTCAAAGGGAAGGTGCAATGGCAAGGTGATCTCAACCAGTCACGCTTGGGCCACGTTCGAACCCAGGCCTGATTATGGTCGTCATCGACACCACGGTGTGGATCGATTATCTTCGAGGCGCTGAAAATCCAGAGACACGCTGGTTGGAACGGGAGCTGCAACGGCAGCGACTGGGGCTAACCGATCTCATCCTGTGCGAGGTCCTGCAGGGAGTCCCGGACGGTGCTCTTTTTGCGGAGGTCCGTGACGAACTGCTCAAGTTTCATATATTCGAGACCGCCGGAACGGACCTGGCCATCGCAGCCGCCCAGAACTATCGGGATTTGCGGCAGCGTGGCTACACGGTGCGCAAGACCATCGATTGCCTTATCGCCACGCTCTGCTTGCAGGGAGGACACGAATTGTTACATCGCGACCGCGATTTTGATCCCTTTGAGAAGGTGCTGGGGTTGGGAGTCGTCCAGGCGTGAGTCGGCGAGCGGTTAGCGGCGGGCTAGGTAGCCGCCGCCTGGCTTTTTACTACCGGATCTGCCCAGCCACCGTCGCGTGGCG
>CAWDFF010000018.1:0-11055 GCA_963801545.1 Terriglobia bacterium
ACTCCGCCCGATGACGGCTCTGGATCACGCGCCGGATCTGGTCGGTTGCCGGCTGCACCATCGCCGGGTCGGCCGGCCAGAAATAAATCTGCTTCACTGTGGGAGTGTCGGTGAAGTACTGGCTTACCCGGTCTACGGGATCAAAAGCGTGTAATCGACCACTTCGGTTTGTCCGGAGGTTTTGCCACTCGCTCGCGGAATGTGCCTATGATGGTGAAGGGAAGGCCGCTCAATTTGATGACTTTTCCGATCGCTTCCTCCTGCGACCCCGAAGAGTTCCTCGGCCATTTTCTGGGTGATTACGCCGACCTTGTTGTGCTGCTGCTCGTCCTGGGCATCGAAAAACCTGCCGGTCAGGACCACCAGGTTGCGCACGATGCGGTAATCGGGAAAGACCCCCAACACCGAGATGTCGCGCTCCTTGCCGCCGCCTACCGGAATGCGGTCACTCAGTGAAACCACCGGAGATGCCGCCACGATTCCAGGCACCTCCCGCAGCGCGGCTCGCATGTCGTCGATGGTGAGGGGGTCGGGGGTGACGTTGGCGACGCGTCGCCCCCGCTCTGGTATTCCGCCTCGATCTGGTTAGTGCCGATGGACTGGATCTGGTTGAGCACGTATTGCTTGCCGGTCATGCCGATGGTCACAACCAGGATCAGGGAAGCAGTCCCAATCACCATCCCCAGAGCGGTCAGTGCGAAACGTACCTTATTGGTGCGGAAGGTCTCGTAAGCGAAGCTGAGAACTTCGCTGTAGACCATCTTGGGCGGGCGTTGTTCCAGCGCGGTAGGAGTGGCAGTTACCATGCGTCTTCAATTCGATGCTTAGTCGCAACCGCCGGGAGGCGCAATTGGATCGGCCGTAGCGCCCCATGGCCGCACCCAATCGGGAGGGCACGGCGTTTAGCCGTGCCGCAGGTCCCGGCCCCGCATCAAGCGGCACGGCTGAAAGCCGTGCCCTTCCGGGTCCTGTCCCTAGCCTGGCGGTTCCGCTGCTCCCGCGCGTAGTAGGTGGCATATCCAGGCTCCAGCTTCCGGCCTTTGGCGCTGAAAATCCGGAAATGCGCCACCCCGGCCCGTTGCAGGGCAAACTGCAATGTCGTGCGGAGCACGCCCAGACCGTAGAATCACACTGCGCCGGAAGTTGATGGACGAGGCTTCCTCGAAGTATTTCGTCGGGCAAGACACTTCGCCAATGCGAAAGCCAAAATTCACGCACTGCGCCAGCATCTGATTATCGAAAACAAAATCGTCCGAGTTCTCGAGCAGGGGAAGCTCTGACAAGACTTTGCGGCTGAAGGCGCGATACCCGCTGTGGTATTCCGACAGCTTGATTCCGAGAAACAGATTTTCGAACGCGGTCAGGAAGCGGTTCGCCACATACTTGTAGAACGGCATGCCTCCGCGCAGCGCCTGACCCCCGATGATGCGCGAACCCAGCACCAGGTCGTAAACGTCGTAGGCCACCATGCTGGCCATAGCAGTCACCAGAAGAGGAGTGTACTGATAGTCGGGATGCAACATGATGACCACGTCCGCGCCCGCTGCCAGGGCTTCGCGATAGCAGGTCTGCTGGTTGCGCCCGTAGCCATAGTTCTGGTCGTGCACAAAATAATGCAGCCCCAGCCGCTCGGCAATCTGGACGGTGTGATCGGAGCTGTGGTCATCCACCAGGATGCGGATGTCCACCAGCTCGGGCAACTCCGCCACGGTCGTCGCCAAGGTCTTCTCCGCGTTATACGCAGGCAGCACCACGGCAATACGTTTCCCGTTAATCATGAACAGTCATCATAATCGTTTTTGACTGGGTGGAACCGGGTCTCTGACCCGGTCAGGCGGCCCAACGGGCCGCAGTTTTGTCATTGACCATAGATCTACAGCGGTGCTGCGCACCGCCCGACCGGGTCGGAGACCCGGTCCCACACAGGCAAACTCACACCTTCAAAGATCCTGCCCGGCAGCCCCTTTGTTGATAAAATATCTCTTTACAAGTCTATGCCCGCGCGCACCCTATTCGAAAAAGTATGGGACGAGCACATCGTCTGTTCGCCTCCCGACCGCCTGCCGCTCCTCTATATAGACCTCCACCTGGTCCATGAGGTGACGTCGCCGCAAGCCTTCGACGGCCTGCGCGCGGCTGGACGCCAGGTGCGCCAGCCTCAGAGAACCGTGGCCACGGTCGACCACAATATCCCGACCGAACCCCGCGGCACTCCCATCACTGACCCGATCGCTGCCCTTCAGATCCAGGCGCTGCAAAAGAATTGCAAAGAGTTCGGGGTACCCCTGTTCGATATGGATTCACCCGACCAGGGCATCGTGCACGTCATCGGCCCGGAACTGGGACTCACGCAGCCGGGCATGACCATCGTCTGCGGCGACAGCCATACCAGCACTCACGGCGCCTTCGGAGCGCTGGCATTCGGGATCGGCACCTCTGAAGTCGAGCACGTGATGGCCACGCAATGCCTGCCTCAACGCAAGCCGAAGACCATGCTGATCGCCGTGCGGGGTGTGCTGGCTGAAGGGGTAACGGCCAAAGATCTCGCGCTCGGCATCATCGTACAGATCGGCACGGACGGGGCCACCGGACACGTCATCGAGTACGCCGGCGAAGCCGTTCGAGCGCTTTCGATGGAAGGCCGGATGACGCTGTGCAACATGAGCATCGAGGCCGGCGCGCGCGCCGGCATGGTGGCGCCCGACGAAATCACGTTCGCCTACGTCAAGGGCCGCCGCTTCGCGCCAAGTGCGACAAACGGCGAGTGGGAAAAGACGCTGGCTCGCTGGCGCAGCCTGCCGTCTGATCCTGGCGCGAAATATGACAAGGTAGTTGAAATCGATGCCTCGAAGCTTTCCCCCTTCGTGACCTGGGGCACCAACCCCGGCATGGTGGTCGCAGTCAGCGGGCGAGTCCCGATGCTGGATAGTATGAAGACCGAATCCGACCGTCGCTCCGCCGAACGCATGCTGGAATACATGGGCCTCGAGCCCGGCACGCCGGTCGAAGAAATTCCGGTGGATCGAGTGTTTATCGGCTCCTGCACCAATTCGCGCCTGGAAGATTTGCGCGCCGCAGCCCGCGTAGCTCGAGGGCACCACGTAAGCCCGAAGGTGAGGGCCATGGTGGTCCCGGGTTCACAGGCGGTGAAGCACGCCGCCGAGCAGGAAGGTCTCGACCGGATTTTTCAGGAGGCCGGCTTTGAATGGCGCGAGTCCGGCTGCTCCATGTGCCTGGGGATGAACCCCGACATCCTGCAACCGGGCGAGCGTTGCGCGTCCACCAGCAACCGGAATTTCGAAGGCCGCCAGGGACGGGGCGGACGCACCCACCTGGTCAGTCCCATGATGGCGGCAGCGGCTGCGATTGCAGGGCATTTCACGGACATTAGAAACTGGAAATTTGAAAAGTAGCGCCGGCGTCCCGCCGGCTGTCCGGAGGGCGTCCCGCCCTCCGCAATGTTGGGAGAATCGAAACCCGGAGAATCATGCAACCGTTCCGCACTCATAGAGGTAAAGTCGCACCGCTCGATCGCGCCAACATCGACACCGACCAGATCATTCCCAAACAATTCCTCAAGAGAATCGAACGCACCGGCTTTGGCGAATTTTTATTTCATGATTGGCGCCGCGGGAAAGACGGCACGCATGATCCATCCTTTTCTTTGAACCATCCGCGGTACGCCGGAGCCAGCGTGCTGGTGACGGGGAAGAATTTCGGGTGTGGATCGTCGCGCGAACACGCCGTCTGGGCCCTGGATGATTTTGGTTTTCGGGTGGTGATCGCCCCGACGTTCGCCGACATTTTCGCCAACAACTGCGTAAAGAACGGGGTGCTTACGGTTGTCCTAAGCGAAGAGGAAGTTGCGGAAATCACCCGCCGCGCAAGCGATATGCACGACTACCACATCACCATCGACCTCGAACAACGCAAAGTCCACGACGATCATGGATTCTCCGCAACGTTCCAGATCGACGACTTCACCCGCCATTGCCTGCTCAATGGCCTGGATGATATCGGACTCACGCTGCAGCACCAGCCAGAAATTGCCGCCTATGAAGCCCAGCACCCGGTTGCGCAAAAGATCGCGTAGGGGGACGTGAATTCCTGGACATCGTTCGTCCTCTTCCGCCGAGGATTGGTTATGACTTTGCGAAGCTGCCGGTCCTCACTAAGAGAAGCCTGCCCAGTAGAAGCAACAAGCCGGGCAGAATGGCCCAGTTAAATGTACCGAACAAGACTAAGGGCCATTGCGGCAATACATGCGGATTCTTCTCGACCAGAATGCTCATCGCGACCACCAGACACCACAATCCGAGCATCACGATCGCGGGAAACATACTCGCGGTGAGCTCGACCAGCCGTTCGGCTCCCGCGCGACGCGACATGTAAGCGCCCACCGCTCCAAACAGGGGCTGGGTGACAAGCCACACCAGATAAGGCATCAGCGGGAGCCCGGAGTGCAACCATGGCATGCGCGGCTGCGGGCCAACTCGCTGCAGGAGCATGAGCCAAGTCATGGAAGCAGTCAGGCTCACGAGGCCGGGCAACCACAAGGTTTTTGTTCGATGGTTCAAACCGTCCTCCTTGCTTTTCGCACGGCGAATTCTCTTGGCGAGTCCGCGCCAGTTGGCCCTGCGACCCAGAGCCTGTTTGATGGCCTCTGGCTCGGACAAGCCAGCTTCGAGCAGTTCCTCATACGCGTCTTCGAGATGGCTGGACAACTCCGCTACGACTGCCGCGTCCTCGACGGAGGACGAGTCCGGCATGCCCAGATGCTCCCGAACCAATGCATTCCAATCAGGCATGGCTTACTCCGGCGAGCCGGTCAAGTGCCTGAAAAAACGAGCGCCATTCCCGTCGCAGCGGGCCAAGCTCCTTTTTGCCGGCGGGTGTGAGGGCGTAGTAGCGGCGGTCCCGACCTGTGCGGCTGGGCTGCCAGCGCCCTTTGATCAAGCCGCGCTTTTCGAGGTCATAGAGCATTGGGTATAGAGAAGCAAGTTCAAAACGAAGTGCGCCTTCCGTCCGGTGCTCGATCTGCTTGGAGATTTCGAAGCCGTAGAGTGGCTGTTCCGCCAGCAGAGAAAGGATCGCAAGTTCGGCACTGCCGCGTGTAATGTTGGCCGGGATGCGTTTGCCCATGATGAATATAGGATACCTATACTGCAATATAGGTATCCTATATTGCCGGCCCGCTGTCAAGAAGTATCCCTGCTCCATCTGCCCGAAGTCATCTAATCAGGCTGCGGCCTCTTTGGAAGCTCGCCGTCCCCTTTTCCTTAAACCGGCGGCCCCGCAGGTGCTCCAGAAGATTTCAGCTTGGGCGTGTTCTGCTCCGGATTCTGCAAGAACAGTGTGATCTCATGATCAAGCTGCTGCACTACCGGGTTTCCGGTTGCATGACTCTTCGCCGCACTCTGCACCTCATGCACTCCCGCTAGCGCCACGGCGCGCACTTCAGCCGTCGCCTCGGAATTTGCCGCCAAGATCATCAACCGCTCCGCCACTTCGGTTTGCACTACGCCGGCCAGGTCACGCTCCGCTGCCGTCTTCGAGCCATCGGAAAACGCCGCCGTAACCAGGGCCGACACGACATTTCCCGGAGTGGGCGCTTGCGCATCCTGACGTGAAATCACTGCCAGCCTCTCCATCCGCTTGGGATTCAGCAATTCGCCCACGACGATTTCAGCCACGGCCCGTGCTCCATCCTGCGGACTGAACAAATACCCCGCCGACGATGTAAAGCGTTCCGGATCGGGATCGCGATTTTCCACCGGGGCCAGTACCCGCCAGACTTCCGGAGGAAGGTTGAGGCGAGAAGGATTCAGAGCTTGAACTGCCAGTTGTAGAGCCTCTCGCTGACTCTCGGCCGGCCAGATGACCACCGGCGGCTGGCCGTCTCCAGCCAGCGAGAGCGGCACCTTGGCGCTGCCCACGACGTTGATTGCAGCTCCGAGCGCGTAACGATGAAACAGGTAGACCAATGGAAGCCGCGAAGCCAGCATTGAATTGGGCTCGCCCGGTCGCAGCATTCGCGTACCATAGTGGGCCAGCAAAGCGTCGCGCACGGGCAGAACTTCTTTCAGCCAGGTCACCGGGTCAGGTCCATCGTCGTAGGAATTCCAGCGCGGATCGTCATAGTTTCCCCACACGATTCCCTTGGCGATTGCCGCGCGCACGATCGCGTCCCGCCTCGCCTGCTCCTGCTCTGAGGTGCTGCCAGGTTTGCCCTGGCTGTAACCCCATTCAATGGCGTGACGATCGTAGCTGCCCGTCCCCTGCATATAGGCGTCGGACAGATCGGCGGTGCCGTCAGCGCGAATCTTCACTCGCGGCGCGAAGTAGTCCATCACCGACCCGCGCCCGTAGGTGCTGGCCACGAAGTTGTGCTCCAGCCCCAAGACGTGTCCCATTTCGTGGCAGGTGAGCAGGGCCAGCCGGTTCAGCATCACCTGCTGCTCGCTGGTCTGGGGATCGAGGTTATCGAGCGCAGCAAACATATCGAGCGCCGGTTCCGTCGAATCGCGGCCAGACGGAATCGTTGATTCCCAGTAGTTGTTCACGGTGCGCATGCGATGCGAATCGAGTTGCACCACTGCATGCATGATCTCACCGGTACGCGGATCGATGTGGCTCTGCCCCACTGACCATCCCCGGCCCGAGCGGTTCGTCCACTGGATGGTCGGGTAGCGAATATCCATCGGGTCTGCGCCCTCGGGCAGGTCTTCGATGCGAAGGGCGTTTTTGAACCCAGCCTGCTCAAACGCCGCGTTCCACCATAGAGCCCCGCTGCGCGCCGCCGAGCGCACCGGCTCCGGAATCGCCCGGTCGAGATAGAAGACAATCGGCTTGACCGGCTCGCTCAGCGCAGCGTTCGGATCTTTCTTCTGCAAACGCCACCGGTTGACCAGATAACGCGTGAGCGGACGATCGTAAGGCTGGGAGAAATCCTGGAAGCTGCTGGAAATAAATCCCACGCGAAGATCCTGGTCCAAGGATTCATATCCAGGCGCGGGCATGGCAACAAAAGAATGGTGCTCACGCACACTCAGGGTATGCGGATCGGGCTGGTTCAGATCGCTCTCCGAATCCGTAGCGAAGGTCAGCAGCGCTTCTACTTCGGTGTTGAGCGGGAAGCTTCCGGTGTGTTCCAGATCGATGACGCTGCGGTCCTTGTCCAGCCGCCAGTCTGCCGCCTTGGAGGATTGCTCCCGCACCATCACGCCTCCGACCGCGCGGGTAGGGCGCCGCAGTTGAGACAGCAGATCAAACGCGTCTCGAACGAGGAGTGTATCGGCGTTGACCAGCAGGTTTCCATCCTGCTCCGCTTCCACCGGGAGCGAGGCCAACACCGCGGTAGGAAAGCTGTATTCCACGGAATGCTGTAACTCCGGAGTGCCGCCCGGAGCGCGAAAGCCCGTGTTCTCCTGGATCACCAGAACCCGCATCCCGACTCGCCGAAAACGGCACACCCAGGCACCGCCAAAGGAACTGCGATCCGCGAATGCCCCTGTAGAACCGATCCCGCTGCCCAGCCCGGTGAAGTAAAGAAACTCTCCACCTAGCGCCGGCGGCGACAGTTCAAACAGGATGTCACCTTTTTTCTCGTCCCAGTAGTAGGGGAAAAAGCCCTCGTGCCTTTTTAGTCCGGCGGTGCGACCCGACAGCGTGGTTTTTCCCTCCGCCTGAGCGGTCGCGGTCTGGGCAGAGGACAGAACGACAGCGGAGCAAAAACCGATGACCAAAACAGGCAGGAGCAATATTCGTTTCATAGATTTTGTCTTATACATCACTGGCGTCAGATCGCTCAAACCCTGCGTGCTGCCGGCTCAAGAGAAGCTGCCTATGACCGGCCCTTGTGCGCGACCCGCTTGCCGAGACGCACTTCCTTCAGACGGTGGCTTGCAGTCGAATCCAGATCCAGATCGTAAAGCCTTTTCAAGTCTTTGATGCGACGCAGGGATTCTTCCGAAAAAGGACTCTTTCCGTCGAAGGCATGAAGAACGATGCCTTCCACAAGGTCCCCGAGGGTCATATCCAAGTACTCCGCCAGCCCCTTCATGACCTTAAGCAACCTCTTCTCAATGCGAATCCCCGTCTGAACGCGCTCCACCGCGATCCGGTCTTTTTCGGCCATACTTTCTTCTTCCTTTGCGCAGTTGGTATGAGAGTACCTCTGTACGTATATCCTCACCACCCCCTGTTGTAAACTAAACAAACCACCCACGGGAAGCGTGAGTGGTTGAACGGCGGTCGTCGAAACTGCTGTAGTAAAACTGTAGTTAGCCGGAGAGGTGGCCGAGTGGTTGATGGCTCCGGTCTTGAAAACCGGCATACCCGAAAGGGTATCGAGGGTTCGAATCCCTCCCTCTCCGCCATTACCTTAGTTATCTAGCACTTGCAAGCTGGTGATACCTACACTGATACCAGAATCAGGAAGGGATCACCGATGGCCAACCGCGAAGTCAACCTCACCAAAAGAGTCCAAACCCCGCATGGATGGCGGTATTGCCGCGTTGTGCTGTCTGCCAATGGGCGCGTGAAGCCCGACGTCGTTGTCGTGAATGGCAAGGAAGAACGGCACCCGGAAGGCGCGTACTACCTGGAATGGCGCGAAGGCTCAAAACGAGTCCGCCTGTCGGTGGGCAAGGATCCAGCCGATGCTAGCGCGCGGCGGCTGCGCAAAGAGGCTGAGCTGAATGCCGTGAACAATGGCGTCACCGTGGTTTCTGATGGGCAGAATGGGCATCGCTCACTGGCGGCAGCGGTCGCGGAGTTCCTGGACGAAACGAAGCTCACGAAGAAGCCGAAGACACTCGCCGCTTACACGACCGCATTGAACTACTTCACCGAGTCTTGTCATAAACAAAACCTTGACGAAGTCGACCGCAGAGACCTGCTCAAGTTTTCCGCCTTTCTGAGAGACGAGAAGGAGCAGGCGCCACGCAGCGTCTACAACAAGTTCGAGAACGTAATGACATTTCTGAAGGCGAACGGAATTCGTGGCCTGGCAGGAAAGAACGACTGGCCGCGCTACACGGAAGAGGAACCTGAGATTTACGAGCCGGAAGAACTCGACAAGCTGCTTGTGGCTTGCGACGAGGAAGAGCGGCTTTGGTACGAGTTCTTCCTGATGACGGGAATGAGAGAGCAGGAAGTCATGTACACCTACTGGTCGGACGTCAACGTCGCCCACGCAACCGTGCGCGTCAGCCACAAGCCCGACCGGGCATG
Source organism: Terriglobia bacterium (assembly GCA_963801545.1). GTDB lineage: Bacteria > Acidobacteriota > Terriglobia > Terriglobales > Acidobacteriaceae > JAIQFF01. Next base: position 9,235 of record CAWDFF010000018.1, read on the forward strand.
GACGCCGAAGGCGTACAAAGAGCGCGAGATTCCGATTCCTGCGAAACTAGTGAAGAGCCTAAAGGCATGGAAAGCCAAGGCAGACAAGACATGTGGTCTGGTGTTCCCTACTGCCGGTTGCAAGCCGAAGCTCGACTTCCTCGACTGCCTGAAAGCCGTGGCAGAGCGTGCGAAGCTCGACCAAGACAACTTCTGGCTTCACAAGTTCCGTGCAACGTTCGCGACGCGGTGTCTTTGGGCAGGTGTCGATCTCCGCACGGTTCAGCAATGGCTTGGTCACTCAGACATGGAATCGACGATGCGGTATTTGAAGCCGTCACGCAGCCAGCATGTACGGAATAAGGTGAACGAGATTTTCGCTTAATCATATCGTCGTTCGACCATCGACCCTGGAACGAGCGTTGCGGCAGGCAATCGCGGCACACTGAGGAACACGATGACACATGCGATTAACACAGTTTTCATCGATGCGATTCTCGTTCCACTGCTGCGGAACTCAGGTTGCCCGAGACACTTCCGCTCGCCAAACTCTGCCCACGCATGCAGAAATGGGTTCTCCGTGAGGCCGCGTGCCTGCAACGGGACGCGATGTTACATCCGACATTCGCGTGTTGGTTGAGTACGGCTACTCGCTGACCCGCGAGAGCTATCTCAACATCAACAATGTCGACGAGGACGACCTCGACGCCGAACAGGAAATCGACTTGCCTGATCTGTTTCAGGAGTCGATGATCGAGGAGCGGGTCGCGTCGGTGATGTTCGAGATCGATATTGATGACACTCTGCGACAACTCTGAGGGCGCACGCTGACGCGGGACGCTGCTCTCTTCATAGCCCAGTAACTCACAGTCAATAAAGTGGCGATCGCAAAAAGAATTCGAAAGCTGGGTTTCCATGCTCCCTATCGCTGGACGGAGCCTTTTTGGCACAGTTACTCTGAAAAAAGTGGCGCCTACAAGAAGTCCTTTTCATGTGTCTGAGCTGTTCATCGACCGGCCACTTAATGGCCGACCGCGTGCGACCAGAGTAGTGGTCAGGTTCTCTGCCTTTATCAGAGTCGGATCGTCTATTTGCTGCGTCCCGGAGGGAAGTCCTTCAGCAGTTTTTGCGCTCCTTTATTGAGCCTTTCCTGATTTTTCTCCTGTTTTTTGCTGGGTTCAATCGCATGTTGGGCAGCACCAATCCAAACCAGCTTCTTTCCGGCAGGGTCATACATACCAACGACGAAAGTGCCGATGTAATTGCTTGAAGTACTCGCCGAAAATGAATCGAGACCGCCCCCCCACGGGCCCCAGCCGCCCATCCCGGAGGCGAAGCCGTTTATCTGCTTCTCTTTATCGATCGCGAGCTGGTAGCCCAGGAGTAAATCGGGTTTACCGCCTTCCACCACCTTGGTGAGACCCTTGCCCGCCATTTGTGAATCGATCGCCTGCTTGACCTGGGTGTCCAGGATCTGGTCGGGATGGCCACCTATTCCCGGTACGCCTTGTACCTCGTCGACCCATGCATAGGTGTGGTATTTTGAAAAATCAGTTCCCGGCATATAGTTGGTTCTCACGTCCTGCGCGTAGGTCACGGAGCACGAGACCAGCGCCAGAACCAATGCAGGACCACACTTTGCCGCCCAATTTCGAGATTTTTGCCACATCGTACTTCTCCTCTCAGTATGCTGGGTTAGCACTTCTTTTTCCTTGCTCAGTTCCTTCCAACCTTGGCCGGCGAGTCGCTTCGCGCCTCCGCTCGCAACGTTTTGTGGCTTCCTGCTAAGTGGCATAACGAGCACGAAACAAGTGCGCGGTAACTACTCTTTCTCTGGTATTG
>CAWDFF010000019.1:0-75284 GCA_963801545.1 Terriglobia bacterium
GAGCTTTCCCACTTCCTCCAGCACCGATTCCGGCAGGATGCGCCGCATCTCAACCGCGCGAGCCCGCCGTTCTTCCAGCGGCGCATCGTCAAGATAGGCGTAGGGATTCGCGTTCAAAATCTCGTGCGAGAACTGCGATGGCACCGGCGTATCCACCGCCAGACAACGGATTCGCCCTTCCTGAATTCCGCTCAGCAGGGACCTGAGGCCTTCGATATCCATCGCCTCGGTGAGCACATCCTTCATCACTTCTTTCACCAAGGGATGGTCAGGAATCTGGATGTCGCCCACAATGTTTTCCTGGCACGCGGCCACATCTGGAAAGACGGACGCCAGCAGATCGTCTGAGCGCATGCGCTGAATCTGTGGTGGAACCTTCTTGCCACTTTGAAAGCGCAGCAAGGCAAGAGCGCGATTGGCGTCCCAACGCCAGCGGGTTCCAAAGATGGGCGAAGCCAAGGCCGCTTGTTCGAGAACCGGCTGTACCGTTTCGGCGTTCAGGAAATGGAAGACGTCAGCCAGCGGAAAGCTGTGCTGCTCGGCCAGGGCGATGTTCAGGCCGTTATCGGTGGCGGCAGCCTGCAATTCAAAATTAAAGCTGCGGCAGAAGCGCTTGCGCAGTGCCAGGCCCCAGGCTTTGTTGATGCGACCGCCAAAGGGAGCGTGGATGATCAGCTGCATTCCGCCGCCCTCGTCAAAAAATCGCTCCGCGATGATGGTGTCCTGAGTGGGAACATCTCCCAGCACCGCGCGTCCCTGCAAGACGTATTCGATCGCCTGCTCGGCGCCGGAATCATCCAACCCGCACTCTGCTTTGAGCCACGCGACAGTCTCCGCCACTGCGGGCTGGCTCTGCGAGATTCCAACTGGGAAAATGTTGTGAAGGCGATCGCTGATTTCCTTTCGTAAGTCGGCAACATGGGCGGACAGTTCCTGGGTTCGCGCCGGAGCCTCGCCCCGCCAGAAGGGGACGGTGGGCGGAGTGCCATGAGCATCTTCGACGAGCACACGGCCCGACTTGCCTTCCACGCGGCGGATACGCCAGGAGGTGTTGCCGAGCAGCATAATGTCGCCGGCCATACTTTCGACGGCGAAGTCTTCGTCCAGCGTGCCCACGACAACTCCGTCCGGTTCGGCCACAACCGTGAACAGTGCAGTCTCCGGGATGGCGCCGCCGCTGGTGATGGCAGCCAGCCGGCTGCCGCGCCGCGGGCGCAGTTTACGGTTCACGCGGTCGCGATGGATGTAGGCGCCGTAGCGGCCGCGTCTCGCTGCAATTCCCTCGGAAAGCATTTCGAGAACGGATTCGTAGGTTTCGCGAGACAGATTGCGGTAGGGATATGCCCTGGTCACCAATGCGAATAGTTCATCTTCATCCCAACCGCTGTCAGGATCGTCCTGGGTTGTGTTGCGCGGGCGTCCCGCCCGCGTTTCGACGCTGCCTGTGCTGATGTGGCTTGCACCGACACCTGCGGTATCGTTCTCCCAAAGTCCACCCTCCGAACCCTCGAGCTTAGATATGGCTTCCAGTGTTCGCGGGCGGGGCGCCCGCGCCACATAACCCGAGCCACTTCCAGCCGCGCAGGTGGCCACGATCTGCTGGGCCAGAACATCCAACGGCGCGTCAGGGATTATCAGCCGATCCAGATCTCCCTGGCGGATCGCACGCACCAATGCTGCGCATTCCAGCAGATCGTCGCGAGTGCCGGTAAAGAATCGTCCCTTGGGAATTGCGCCGCGCCAGTGGCCGGAACGCCCCACGCGCTGCAACGCGACCGCAATCGCTCGCGGGGAACTGATCTGGACCACCAGATCGACTGTGCCAATGTCGATTCCGAGCTCCAGTGATGCCGTGGCCACCAGAACTTTGATTTCGCCTTCTTTCAACCTTCGTTCGGCATTGAGGCGCAGCTTGCGGGAGAGGCTGCCGTGGTGCGCAGCGACATTGTCTTCACCTAACCGTTCGCCCAGGTGATGGGCGATTCGCTCCGCCAGTCTGCGGGTGTTGACGAACACCAGTGTAGAGCGATGCTGCTCGACCAACTCCACCAGCCGGTTGTAGATTTCGTCCCACATCTCATTGGTGGTGATTGGGCCGAGCTGGCTGCCGGGAACTTCTACGGCAAGATCCAGCTTGCGCTTGTGTCCAACGTCCACGATGACGGGCGCGGGACGGCCGTTTCCAGTCAGAAAGTGAGCCACTTCTTCGATCGGTTTCTGGGTTGCCGAGAGTCCGATGCGCACCGGACGCCGATGGGTGAGTGCTTCCAGGCGTTCCAGCGAGAGCGTCAGATGCGCTCCCCGCTTGTCGTCGGCGACCGCGTGGATTTCGTCCACGATGACGGTTTCCACATCGCGCAGGATGGCGCGACTCTTTTCTGCCGTAAGCAGAATGTAGAGCGACTCCGGCGTGGTGACCAGAATGTGCGGCGGCCGCTTCAGCATGGCGCGGCGCTCGTGCATCAGCGTGTCGCCGGTGCGGACCGCGGTGCGAATCTCCGGCATCAGCAACCCGCGATCACCCGCCATTTGGAGAATCTCGCCTAAGGGCCCTTCGAGATTTTTCTGGATGTCGTTGCCCAGTGCTTTCAGCGGCGACACGTAGAGCACTTCAGTGCGGTCGTGCAGATCACCCGCCAGCGCCTTGCAGACCAGTCGGTCAATGCAGGCGAGAAACGCGGCCAGCGTCTTGCCGGAGCCTGTGGGTGCGGAGATCAGCGTGGTTCGCCCGGCCAGAATGTGAGGCCAGCCTTGTTCCTGGGGTTCAGTGGGCGTGCCGAACTTGCGGACAAACCACTCCTGCACTAGCGGATGGGCCCAGGCGAGCGAGGAGGGAAAAGACGACATCGAAGGGATTGTAACACGGGACTTTCGTATAACGTTCGCCTATGTCGTCCGATTCACGTAGATCCGGACGCTCGTCCGGGTGGGCGAGCGGAGCTCGCCAGGAATTGGCTCAATCCCGGTCGACTAGACAGAACTGCGGAGCTTCGCTCCGTGGGGCAGGTGAGGACACCTGCCCCTACGTGGCCAACACCGGATGCTAGAATCGCCGCAATGCCCAAAACATCATCCGCCAAAGCTCGTGCCAAAAAAATCAAACTGCTTCTTTTCGACGTGGATGGCGTCCTTACCGACGGCCAGATATTTATCTTTCCAGTTCCGTCCGCGGGCTCTCACCAGATTGTGGTCGAAGCCAAAGGCTTCAGCGCGCATGACGGTGCCGGCATCTCTCTTGCGCGGTTGGGGGGACTGAAGACCGGACTTATCACACGGCGCAACTCGGAAACGGTGGCGCTCCGGGCCCGTGATCTCAAGCTTGAATATGTCTACCAGGGCATCACGGACAAGCTGACGGCCTTTCAGGAAATTCTTGGAAAAGAAAAACTGACTGCGAGTGAAGCTGCCTTCGTGGGCGACGACGTCATTGATCTGCTTCCGATGGAGAATTGCGGATTTTCCGTGGCCGTGGCCAACGCTCGACGCGAGGTGAAAGACAAGGCGCACTACGTCACTCCTCACGCCGGCGGCCATGGGGCCCTGCGCGACGTGATCGAGTTCATCCTGAAGGCGCAGGGAAAATGGAAGCAGGCTGTAGAGAAATATATCGGCGGGGAATCAAAGCTTGGCAATTAACAATTGGCACTCGGCATTTAGCCAATGCTGCTTCGAATTTGCTTACCGTGGACCGGAAAAATTAAAAATCAAGAATCAGAAGAGAGAAGGTGGAGAGGCCGTCTCGAACTCGACTTGGCCAAATGCTAAGTGCCAAGTGCTTCGTTCCAACTCCAAAAAGAAAACCCACCGGCCGTCTGCTTGGGGCGTGCTCGGGTCGACGACCGATGGGCTACCGTTTCTCCTTACTCACCCTGTTGTTTTCAGGAGTATTTGCCGATTCTAAACCCAACATGGGCAAGAAGTTTCGCAGTTTTTTGTAAATATTTGTAATCGCAAAATCCGCTCCGGCTATTCCGGAATCGCCAGCGGACGGGCAGCCATTAACTCCGTGAATCGCGGGTCTTTGCGCAATCCGGCGAACTCCGCGTCTTTGTAAACGTCGTCAATCCCCTTGTAGCCTTCCTCCATCGCCCGCCGCAAATATTGCAGGGAGCGTTCGGGGCTGCCGGCCTTGGCGTAAAGCCTGGCAAGCACGTAGTAGAAATGCGCCCGGTCTCCCGGGGATGACATCTGCGCCTGCACTCCGGTGTGCGAGGTTCGCTCGAAAATATCGGGATCGATTGCCAGCGCCTGGTTATAAGCCACGCTGGCCTTCTCATATTCCTTCCGGGAGAAATATGCTGCTCCGAGGTTGCTATAGTACGACGCCGAATCCTGTCGCAGCTTGATTGCCTGCTCGTATTCCTTGATCGCCTTCCCATATTTTTTTTGCAGATAGTAAATCACGCCCAGGTTGTTGTAGGCGTCGGCAAACTGGCGGTCATTCCTGATGGCGCGCTCGAAATCCTTGCGCGCTTCGGCGAATCGCGCCATTTGCAGTTCGTTGATTCCGATTTTGTTAGAGAGGCGGGCATTGTTGGGTTCTTTTGCCAGTGCGGCGCGGTAGTAATCCAGCGCGTCCAGATACGCTTTTTCCGCTCGCAAAGTATCGCCGCGCTGCTCCAGCTCGGCGAGGCTGGCAGCCGGTGCCGGAGGTTCGGCACGGCGCAGAGGCGGGGGACTGACCTGAACCTGTTCAGTGGAACGAGCCTGAGCCAGTAAGAATGGACTGGCGCAGATGAATGCAGCCAGAAGACAGAGCAGAGATTGGCGACCCATAAGTCCACTCCTGAAGACGGCGAACTTACGTACTGCCCGCCCGTCTACTGAGGACCTTTACCGCTATCGTCCGGTGGTTTGGGCGGCGGTTCGTTAGACGGTTTGTCGTCCTTAAAGATACCCGCAATCTTGCCAAAGAGCCCCTTTTTCTTCTTGGGATCCTCGCCCGGGTTAGCGGCGGTCCCCTGCTGGGCCACGGGCTGAACTCCGGGTGGCGGAGGTGGAAGGGCCTTTTCCCCGCCTAAGCCAAAGACCCGGGAGAAGAAACCACGCATCCCCGTGCCCTGGTCACAGGTTTCGTTGGGTTCGGTCCCGGCAATGAAGGCTACGTTGTAAGTTTCCGGACAAGAGGGGGTGGCCAGCAGGTTGGTCGTTTTGTCGAGCTGCACGTCCACCACGCCGGAAGGCTGCGAGAAAGGCTTCGCGTCGGAGTACTGCGAAAGCGTTACCGCCTTCTTCATGAACTCAGCCCAAATGGGTGCGGCGGTCTGGGCACCGCTTAAGCGCAAGTCGCTGTAGTCGTCGTAGCCTACCCAGACGATGCAGAGCAGATTACTGGTGTAGCCAGCGAACCAACCATCGTGCGAGCTGCCGGTCTTGCCCGCAGCGGGAGAGGTAAAGCCACGCTGGCGGACCACGTACGCCGTCCCACTATTCATTACGCCTTCCATCATGGTGGTCATCAGGTAAGCGACGCGGGCGTCAAGCACCGGGCGATGGTCCGGCTTGAAATCCAGCACCACGTCCCCATTGGCGTTGCGGACCGAGTTGACCACAGTGGCGGATATTCTTTCACCCGAGTTGGCAAATACGGTGTAGGCCGCCGCCATGTCCACCGGGGTGGCATCGTAGGCGCCCAGCGCCATGGCCGGCGTCGCCTTCACGGATACAATTCCCGCCGACTTCGCCAGGTCCGCCACCTTGTCATACCCCACCTGCTCGGCCAGTTTCACCGTGGCGTTGTTCAAGGACATGGCCAGTGCGTAGCGAGCGGTTACTTCGCCGTGATACTCCTCTTTGTAGTTGCGCGGCTCGTAGATCTGGTCGCCATAGGAGAAAGTACTGGGTTCGTCCGGGACCATCGACGCCGGAGTGAAGACCGGATTCGCGCCATCCAGCGCCGTGTTCATGGCGGCAGCGTAAACGAACGGCTTGAAGATCGATCCCGTGGGACGCTTCGCTACCGCATGATTCAACTGGCTCAGGCCATAGTTTCGCCCGCCCACCAGCGCAAGAACCTCACCGGTGTGGGGATCCATGGCCACCAGCGCCACCTGGGCCTGAGGCCCGGGCAGGACCTTGGTTTCATACTTGTTCTTCCCGATCTTCGTCCGCTTCGTGCGCAGTTTGGTTACCTGCTCATCCACCAGCTTCATTCCCGCTTCGACGGCTGAGGCGGCGGCTTTCTGCAGGTCGGGATCGAGCGTCGTATAAATGCGATAGCCCTGCTCGTTCATCTGCCGCTCGTCCAGCCGGCTTATCAAGGTTTCGCGCAGCAGGTCTACGAAGTAGGGCGCGTCACTGGCCTCCACGTTGGGCGGCGCCAGTTTCAGCGGCGTGGCCTTGGCTTTTTCCGCATCCGCCTGCGAGATCGCGTGCGTCTCCACCATGCTTTCCAGTACCAGGTTGCGGCGCTCCAGGGCGCGCTCCGGATGGCGGTAGGGCGAAAGATAGCTGGGAGCCTGAATGATTCCCGCAATCAGCGCGGCTTCGGCGGGAGTCAGGTCCTTCAGGTCTTTATTGAAGTAGGCTTGCGCCGCCTGAGCGAAGCCGCTGATGGTGAACGAGCCTCGCTGGCCCAGATCGACCCGATTCGCATAAAACTCGAAGATCTGCTGCTTGCTGAACTTCTGCTCCATCTCGAGGGCAATCATCATCTCCGACAGCTTGCGTTTGACGGTCTTCTGCGGAGTCAGAAAAAAGGCCCGGGAGAGCTGCATCGTAATAGTCGAACCGCCCTGCTCGTGGCGCTGATGAGTAACGTCGACCCACGTGGCCTCGGCCAGACGGATGAAGTTCACCCCGCCGTGCTGGAAGAAGCGCCGGTCTTCGATGGCCAGCACCGCATCCACCAGCAGCTTGGGAATTTCGTCGTAGGTGACCAGTTGCCGTTTGGAACGCTGGCCCGCATCGAACAGAGAGCTGATCATCTGCGGTTCAAGTTCGTAGGCTGCAAGGTCGCCTGATTTACTGGTGATGCTCTCAACCTTGCCGCCGCGAAAGCGGATGATTGCCGACTCCTGGCTGTGATAGGAATCAGGACCAGGTTTGATCTCGATTCCCCCCTCGAGCAGGCGGAAGCTGCCCATCGGCGATCTGCCGTCGCCTTGATCGGAATAACCGGCGCGGCGCAGTTGGGCCGCTATCTCCTTGATGTCGATCTTTTCGCCTACCTGAAGCGCGTGCGGTATGGCGTAGATCCGGGCAGAGTTGCCGAACACCGGACCCTTGAAGCGCTGGTCAATCATCCGGCCGAAGGTGACGTAGTAGTAGGCGAATACTCCGCCCGTGGCGGTGGCGAGGACCAGAAAGGCTACCAGTGCAACCTTCAGCACCGGATCGCGGGAGAACACCGTTTTTCCGGTTTGCCCAGGCTTCGTGCTTGTCGGGATCTTGAGTTTTATGGCCACAAATTAGATGGGCGGATGAGCCTCTTCTATCGTTAGACGGCGGAGCGCATGATTACAGTTATCCCGATATAAAGAAATCCCTTTCCCGGCCAGACCGAGCGCTCCTGTCCCCGGATTGACTTTGGAAGAGACAAGCCATTTTAACCCCTCAGGCATGGTTTTAGACGCGCACCCTGATTGGCAGTCAGGTACCAGTGACGCGGGACTTTCGGCTGTTGCGTCCGTGACCCTAGTCGGTGGGGGCGTACGCGACATTGCTGTTGGTGACACTCAAGTCGGTAACCGTATGCGTCAGAACGCCGGTGGAGGTATTCGTATCCAAAACAGTGAAGGCGTTGCCGGCTGCGCTAGGGCAGAATGCTTCTCCACCACCCTGGTCCCATTTGCAATCGGCTACGGTCGGCAGCCGCGTGAACGGGGAGCCAGTTAGGGCGGTCAACGCTCCGGTGGTCGGATCCAACTGGAAGCCCTCAATGGGCGCGATATTGTTGCTGGCATCCTGCCCAAAGCTATAGACAAACTGACTGCTGGGATGCACTCTCAGGTCGTACGGCGTGCTCGCACCGGTGGTAAAGGGAGAATTCGGCACCGCGGAAAGGGCACCTGTGGTCGCGTCGATGGCGAACACATAGAGATGGTTGTCCCCAACGATACCGGTGAATCCAACTGCGTATTTACCGGTGAAATCAGTCCGAACTCCGGCCACGTTCAACACAAACGGACTGCCTACCACCTGTGACAGTGCGCCGGTGTTCTGATCGATGGAAAACGCATAGATCGGCAGAAAAGAGATCCTTGGCTGGCATAGAGGAACTTACCGCTTCCATCGACGGCCAGAACATGCGACGAAGTCGAGGTTGAAAGCAGAAAACGGCGAACCGGGAGCCGCCACCAAGGCCCCGCTCGCGGCATTGATCTGAAAGACGGTAGATTTGACCGGTTGTGTCGCTGCCGGCGAAAAGAAAACGCCCGGCCGGATCGCTGGCAATAGAGTCCGCACTCACCGAGGGAAACGGACTTCCGCTGACAGCGGTCAAGGCCCCGCTGGTGCATCAATCGTGAACGCCTGAATACTCGAAGGAGTCATTTGCGGCAGGTAGAGAAATTTCTTGTTGACGATCAGCATGTCACTGCCGACGCTGCTCGGAAGCGTCGGCGCGGTGGTGGTAAGGGCAGCGAAGGTCCCAGTGGTAGAGAGGCCAGCACCCAGGATACTGTTCGTCCCCAGATAGTACAGAAACGCCGCGGTATTTCCGTTTGCAGGCGGCGGAGTCGTGCCAGGGCCGCATACCGTTCCCGTGGTGGATACGGAACCCCCAGGGACCGGCGGTACCACCGGTGCTGCTCAACGTAGCGGTGGGACAGCCCCCTCCGCAACCAGCCCATCCCAGAATCGCGGCCATCGCCAGCACGAGAGAGAAGAGTCTTTTTCCCAGCCTCATCACATCCTCCATACCCAGAATCCCGGAATGCGCGGAGCTTCGTCCGAACCGCGGTTTCGAAACCCACTGCCACGCTTACCTAAGTGGCGTGACCCATGGTGCGCCTTCCCGAATGTTAGGGAGTTACTGGAATGGGAAACAAGATTACCTAGGTAAGAAGAGTGCCCTTTCGGGTTCTAGTCGGTATGAAGGCCAGAAAAAAGGATCGGGACAAGACACGGGACCACGTCCGGGCCTTGGCTCTCTAGTTTTTTGCTTTTTCGGAAGTCTCTAGAACACGCCCTTGTTTCTGGTGGTCGGGGTGAAGTTGAGATCCAAAGGATAGCCGGGCAGATCTACGTGCACAGTATAGGGAGCTTCAATGGTGACTGAGCCGTTTCCGATCACTCCACCGCGTTGTACCTTGATGTGTTCTCTGACGATCGGAACATCAAGATCCTGCGCCCTTTTGTACACTTCGTCGCGGATCGCGTCCTCGGACTTGTTGTTGTAGGTGCTCATCTGCGCCTCGGTCTTGAGGGCGTCCTCGAACTGATAGTTCGACATGTAGGGCGGCGCCAGTTCGGCGAGCAGATATACCACGGCAACAATGACGAAGAGACCGACGATCAGTTTCAGGGACCCCATTACGCGCTCCGCTTCCGGTTGCGCGCCGTAAAATCCTCAGCCCGCAGACCGTAAATTTTTTTCGAAGTATTCGGTTATTGCGGCGATGCTAGCATCCTCCATTTGCCGAGTCGAGCGCCGAACGACTTCGACAGTGCCTTCGGTAACCTTCTTTCCGACGGTGACACGAAACGGTATGCCCACCAGGTCGGCGTCCTTGAACTTAACCCCAGGACGTTCGTCGCGGTCGTCGAGTAACACCTGGTAACCAGCGGATTCGAGGCGACTGGCGATGTCCTCGGCTGCAGCCTTTATCTTTTCGTCACTTACATTGGTGGGCGTGACCACGATCTCGAACGGAGCAATCTGCGGCGGCAACCAGAAACCGTTTTCATCGTTGCCCTGCTCCACCGACGCGGTCAGGATACGCTCGATCCCGATCCCATAGCAGCCCATGATCGGCATAATTTCCTTGCCATTCTTGTCCAGCACGCGCGCGCCCATCGACTCGGTGTACTTGTAGCCCAGCTTAAAGATGTGGCCGATTTCAACCGCGGCGTCGATGCGCAGCGTTCCGCCGCATTTTGGACAGGCTTCGCCGGCGGTCACACTGCGCAGATCGAAGTATGCGGTCGGTTGGAAGTCATACCCGGGCGTTATGTTCTTGAGGTGATAGTCCTCTTTGTTTGCGCCGCCAATAAGATTGGTGCGGCCCTCCAGGGCTTTGTCTACCAATAACAGGGGATGTTCGACGTCTTTCAGGTCTTTCGCCCAGACGATGCCAGTCGGCCCGAGAAAACCCGCGGGAGAATTGAACAACTGCTTGATCTCATCCTCGGTCATCGGACGAGTTGCTTTGCCCCCGAGCGCGCCGGAAAGCTTGGTGTCATGCATCTGATGATCGCCGCGCATCAAGACCACCACGGCCCGCGCTTTCGCTTTGCTGGTCTTAGTAGCTGCTTCTTCCGTCATCAGGGCCAGGGTCTTGATCTTGTTCTTTGGCGATACGCCGAGGAATTTTGCCACGTCCTCGATCGTCTTCATTCCCGGCGTGTGCACCTCGACCGGCTTGCCGTCGCCTACGGCTGCCAGGTCCTCAACCGCCGCCAGCTTCGATGTCGCCTTCTCCAGGTTGGCCGCGTAGTCACATTTTTCGCAGCTCACGATATGGTCTTCGCCGGCCGGAGTTCGCACCATGAACTCGTGGGATTGCGATCCCCCCATAGCGCCTGAATCCGCTTCCACCACCATGTATTTCAATCCGCAGCGATCAAAGATGCGGCGGTAGGCGTCATAGTGCTTTTGGTAAGACACGTCCAGTCCGGCGGCATCGATGTCGAACGAGTACGAATCCTTCATGATGAACTGCCGGACCCGCAACAGGCCGGACTTGGGCCGCGCTTCATCGCGAAATTTGGTTTGAATCTGGTACCAGATTTGCGGTAGCTGCTTGTAGCTGCGAAGCTCCTTGCGGGCTATGTCGGTCATGACCTCTTCATGGGTCATGCTCAGACAAAGGTCGGCCCCCTTGCGATCTTTGAGGCGGAACATGGTGTCGCCCATCAGCGCCCAACGCCCGCTGGCCTCCCACAACTCCCGGGGATGAATCGCCGGCAGGAAGAACTCCTGGCCGATCTTGTCCATCTCCTCGCGGACTACTGCCCATGATCTTGTTGAACGAGCGATTCCCAAGGAAAAGATACGAGTAAATCCCGGCAGCGAGCTGGCGGATGTAACCCGCCCGCACCAGGAATTTGTGGCTGGCGACTTCAGCGTCGGCCGGAGCCTCTCGAAGGGTAGGAATAAAGAGTTGCGACCAACGATGCATAGTTAGGAGTCCTGGGGATTGAGGGAATTGGTTATTGTAAATGATTAAATGATTGTCGGTCGCGGCGTGCACACCTTTGCCGGCGGCTTTGACTCGTCATTGCGACCCGTTTAGAATCAGCGTTAGTCGAATGGCCAAAACACGTTATCACTACAACATCATGCTCCGTCCCGAACCGGAGGGCGGATTTACTGCGATCGTACCTGCCCTGCCCGGCTGCGTTACCTATGGGCGTACTCTAGCCGAGGCCCGAAAGATGGCGAAGGACGCCATATCCGGCTATATCGAGAGCCTCAAGAAGCACAAGGAACCTGTTCCAACCGACGACGAAACCCTAGTCGCATCCTTGGATCTGGAGTATTCGCACTAGGAGGTCAGCCTCCGGATTTAAATAGAAAAAACTGGTGAAGGAGATCAGGATGGCGAAACTACCCGCCGTTCGGCCCCGTGAAGTCATCAGATTTCTGGAACAGAATGGTTTTGTCCTTGATCGCACCTCGGGGAGCCACCTGATTTACTACCATCCCAGTTCAAGGCGGCGGGCAGTTGTGCCGCGGCACAACCGCGACATTCCAAAGGGAACGCTGCTGTCGCTCCTGAGGGAAGCAGGATTTACGCGGGATGAGATGATCGCTTTCCTGACTCGCTAACCCGCCAACTGCTTTAAGATATCCTTCCCCAGCTTCTGGGCTTCGCCGAAAAATTTCTGATATTCGACGAAAAGCCGGTTCAACTCCAGCGACTTGTCGGCATTGACCCCTTTCCGCAGGATCATGTCGCGCACATGAACAGGGTTGGGCAGGGTAGCGTCTTCGGTCAGTTCTTCCAGCGCCGTGTTTGGATCATAGTGGTACATGGGCTCATTGTAGCGCCGGCGTCGCGCCGGCTGTCCGCGGCGGCACCGTGACTCAGTTTCCAATCGCCCAATTCGGGCGGCCGGGTACGGCGGCGCTACATCATCTCCGTTCCCCAGAGATCGTGCAGGTGAACAATTCCCAGCAGCATACGATCACCATCAATCACGATAAGGGAGGTAATCTTCTTCTCTTCCATCAAAGCCAGCGCCGTGGCGGCGAATTCATTCGCGCCAATCGTTCTAGGTTTCGTCGTCATGCACTCGCCCGCGCTTAAGTCCAGTACGTCCTTACCGCGCGCCTCCAGCAGCCTCCGCAGATCGCCGTCGCTGATCACTCCAACCAGCTTTTGTCCGTCGACCACGGTGGTTACGCCCAGCTTCTTGCGCGACATTTCGTAAATCACATCCGGCATCTTGGTTTTCAGGGTGACTCGCGGCACGGCCTCGCCGGTATGCATCAGCGACCCGACCCGAGCCAGGCGTTTACCTAGCTTCCCACCGGGATGCAGGTTGGCAAAGTCTTCTTCCTGGAAGCCGCGTTTCTCGGCCAGAGCCATCGCCAGCGCATCGCCCAAAGCCAGCATCGCCGTGGTCGAAGCCGTCGGCGCCAGTCCCATTCCGCAGGCCTCCTTAGCCACGGAGCAATCCAGCGCAACATCCGCCGCCGCCGCCAGGGTAGAGATCGCCGGTGTGGCGCGGGCGCCCTCGCCCGCGGACTTTTCGGAGACTGCATCGCCCGTCATGCTGATCAGCGGCACCTGCAGTCGCTTGATAGTCGCCAGCAATCTAAGAATCTCCTCCGTCTCGCCGCTGGCCGAGAGCGCCAGCACCAGATCCCCACGCACCACCATGCCCAGGTCGCCGTGGACCGCGTCGACCGGATGCATGAACAAGGCTGGGGTCCCGGTTGAACTCAACGTAGCCGCAATCTTGCGCGCGATAATGCCGCTCTTGCCCATGCCCGTGACCACGACCCGGCCAGCGCAGGCGTAGATCAACTCGACCGCCTTGTCGAAAGCTTCCGCCATCGGGCCTGCGATGCGGTCAGCCAGCGCGGCCAGCGCATCGGCCTCAATCCGAACTACGTTCTCGCCGATATGCTTCATGGAAGAAAAAGATGTTAGCACGCGAAAGACAGCTCTCAGCCATCAGGTTTCAGCTCTCAGACTACGAAGACATTTCAGGCTGAGCGGTCGTGACTGAAAGCTGAGAGCTGACAGCTGAAAGCTTTTCTAGAAATGATCGTCCAGTCGCTGCACGCGCCCGGCCAGGCTTCGGGCCTGGATGGCCCGATCCCACGGACCAGCTTGCCAGTTATCTTTTCGCTTATCGGGATGAATCCAAGGGGGCAATGTGATGGAGAGATTCAGCGCAATCGCTGCCGCGTAAGGTTCATACAGCGATCGTAAACGCGACGAGGGTTTCCTCGAACTCGAGCGCCGCGTGCAGTTTCACTCCGCTCAGGGATAAGCTCTGCCGCAGGCGATCCAGTTCGGCCGCGGGAAGCCGGTCGGCTACTTCCGGGTCGTAGCGCGCGTTCACCACCTGGGCCAGGTCGACCACCGCGTGCCGCGCCATCGCGAATGTGATTTTGGCCTGCTGATCATGCAATCCGTCGACGCCGGCCATGACCAGCGCGCTGCCGTCCAGAATCGTCGTCAAGGCACCCAGCCACGATTGGTTATTGTGCTGCGAGCGAAAAAAACTGAGAGCCGGATAAGAAAGATGGCTTTCCAGGACTTCTGCTGCCCAACGTTCCCAATCGCGAAAGATCTGGTCGAGCACCTCCTGCTGTGGACAGTTCCCGAACCGCGCCAGCAGCTCGGCAGCGGTTGGCGGCGAACCCGCCCGTGCATCGAGGAGAGAGATTTCGATCTCGCGACGGGAGAACGACGAATAAATCGTCGGCAAGTAGCCGATCACCACGCCCAGAAAGCCAAAGCCCAGGCCGGCCTCAATCACCGCCAGGGCACGAGCCACGCCGGAACTGGGGGTAATGTCTCCGTAGCCGAGTGTAAAGAAGGTCTCGCCGCTGTGGTAGACCAGCAAGCCAAAGGTCATGGGCTCGCCGCTCAGAGCGGAAGTGTTCTCCCGCTCCGTATTGCAGCAGAGCAAACCCAAAGATCAGCCCGGTTGCCCACAAAACCAGCAGGAAGATCAGCGAGAGGGGTCCGAAGTAGCCGAGAAAATTTTCGCGCCGGGACTGGTTCTCAATGCGCCTCGCCAACTTCCGCCATGGAATCCAGGTGCGCCGGTAGAACCAGTTGGAAACGCGGAAGGTGCGGCGCACTCGCCGTGGCAGTACCACGGTCTCGAACGCATCCAGCAGGATAGCCAGGATGGAAAAAATTCCGGCAATGGCGGACAGGACATGCATCACGCGATCAGGTGGCGAAAATGTTAGCAGATTCAGCGCGAGCTTACCGGGTTCCACCGTCGTTTAGCCGGATGGTTTTTCCGGAAGCCGCGGAGCGCCGTGCGGCGTCCAGAATTTCGCTCACGATGACATTCGTTTCGAGAGAAGAAGGCCCGTCCGGCGATACTCCTCCGGTGACGACGGCTCTCAGAAACCGCAACGAATCGTCATAAGGAGGAGGAACCAGCCTGGCCGCAACCGCCTTCTCTTCTTCTCCCTTGAGACGCACCCGTACATCGTCATGACGCACCGTGAGCACGTATCCCGTCTGGCCATAGACTTCCATATCCTTACGATCGAAAGGCCAGTTCCACGACGCTTGTATGATCGCCTGCGCCTTCGGGTAGGTAAGGATGACGGTGGCTTCGTCATCCACGTGGGGATAAGTTTCCGGTTTGATCTGCTGGGTGACTGCGGTCACGGTAATGGGGCGTTGCCCATCCATGAGCCAGGTCATGAGGTCGGCGCCGTAGCAGCCGAAATCGTAAAGGGCTCCGGCGCCGCCCAGCTTGGGATCGGTGAGCCAGGCAAAGAACTCGGGCTGAACGTTGATCTCCTTCGGGCCCTGGTGGCCATCGTGAACGACCACCTTGCGAATGTCGCCAATCGCTTTCTCATGAACCATGTCGTAGGCGGCGTGATTGCTCCGGTACCACGAGGTCTCGTAATTCACCAGGACCTGAATCTTGCCTTTGCGCGCGGCATCCGCCATGGCGTGCGCATCCTCGGCGCTGACCGCCATCGGCTTTTCCATCATGACCGGAATGCCGTGCCGGGCGCAGATTTCCACTACCCGCCGGTGGTCGTAGGTGTTGGTGTACGCCAGAACAGCCTGGGGATGCGTTTTCTGCAGCATGTCATCCAGGTCGGTAAACATCAGAGCGCGATCCAGGCCAAACTGGGCGGCGTAACGCGAGGCGATCTGCTGGTCCGCTTCCGCGATTCCCACAATCTGGATATCGGGCCGATGCAGCGAGCGCTCGAAGAAACCCTGGGCATGTCCGTGAGCCAGACCTGCAATCGCAACGCGGAGAGGCTCGCTCCCGGTGGTTTGAGCATGTGATGCTGTGAGCGTCATGAACAGGAAACCAGCAATAAGAGCGGGATAAAGATTCTTCATATAGACTTCCGCGACACGGCGGGAATGGTAGCAGATGTGTGAGAACAGCGATTCACGGCATTACACGCGCTGTGGTCACCGCACTTTGAATCGCCTGCAACTCTTTCAACACTCCCCGCAGTTTTGTAGACTCGAGCGCGTTGGCGCCGTCGGACTTGGCGTGTAGAGGATTTTCGTGGACCTCCATGAAGACTCCATCCACGCCCGCAGCAACGGCCGCACGCGCCAGCACCGGGATGAACTCGGGCTGTCCTCCGCTTACCGCATGATCCCCATCGGCGGCGGTTGACGGCAACTGCACCGAATGGGTAGCGTCGAAGACCACCGGCACAAACTTGCGCATGATGGCCAGCGAACGCATATCGACGACCAGATTGTTGTAGCCAAAGCTCGACCCGCGCTCAGTAACGAAGACTTTGTCATTCCCCGCGCTTCGGCATTTATCTACGATATGCCGCATATCGTTTGGCGACACGAACTGGCCTTTCTTGATATTCACCACGCGTTCTGTCATAGCGGCGGCCACGACCAGGTCCGTTTGCCGGCAAAGAAACGCAGGAATCTGCAAGATATCCGCCACTTCCGCCACCTTGGCCACGTCGGCAGTTTCGTGGACGTCAGTCAGGATAGGCACATGAACTTCATCTTTCACTTTTTTCAGGATGCGCAAGCCTTCCGCCAGCCCCGGGCCGCGATAGCTGCGAATGGAAGTCCGGTTGGCCTTGTCGTAGGACGCTTTAAAGATGAAAGGGAAGTTAAGCGAACGAGTGACGCCCTTGATCACTTCCGCCATGAAGAGTGCGTGCTCTTCACTCTCGATCACACAGGGGCCGGCGATGAGAAAGAGAGTTCCATCACCGATCCGGATCGTATCGATTTGGAAGGAAGTGGGCAGTAGTCGGTTCCCGGTTCTCAGCTATCTTTTTCCTACTTTTTCCGGCCGGTGGAACATCTCTACCTCGGAAGCAGCCTTATCCGATCTGCGCTTTAGACCGTGCTCATACGAGGCCCCGATAAACGTCTTGAACAGAGGATGGGGCTCCAGCGGCTTCGACTTGAATTCTGGATGAAACTGGCAGCCGATGAAGTGAGGATGATCGGGCAACTCCACCATCTCCACGTAAGTCCCATCCGGCGTCGATCCTGAAATTCGCAGCCCGCCTGCAGTCAAAGTATCTTCATATTCACGGTTAAATTCGTAACGATGACGATGGCGTTCGCTGATTTCGAGCTTGCCATAAATCCTGTGCGCCAGAGTTCCGGGCTCGATCTTGCACGGCCATGCTCCCAGGCGCATGGTTCCCCCCAATTCCTCCACCCCGCGCAGTTCGCGCAGCTTGTAGATGACGCGGTGGGGTGTGGCGGGATCGAATTCGCTCGAATTGGCCTCCGCCAGCCCGCATACGTTGCGCGCGAACTCGATGCAGGCTGTCTGCATGCCCAGGCAAATGCCGAAGTATGGAACTTTGTTCTCCCGGGCGTAGCGAATCGCGATCAGCATTCCTTCAATGCCGCGCTTGCCAAATCCTCCCGGCACCAGCAGCCCGTCGTAGCCAGCGAGCTGTTCTTCGAAAGTGCGGTCTCCGGTCTCAAGACCCTCGGCTTCAATCCAGTTCAGATTCAGCTTCAGGTTGTGTGCCAGGGCGCCGTGAACCAGCGCTTCCTTCAACGATTTGTAGGAATCTTCGTACTCGACATACTTGCCCACAATCCCGATGGTGACCTCGGCCTTCGGGTTGTAGACCCGCTGCACGATGTCTTCCCAATCTTTCAGGTCACGGTCCTTGGCCTCGAGCCGCAGGTAGCGAAGCACCAGCGAGTCCACGCCTTCACGCGAGAACACCAGCGGCACCTCGTAGATGGAAGCAACATCTTTGGCGGTGATAACCGCCTCTTCTTCCACATTGCAGAACAGCGCGATCTTCGATTTGATCTCCTTCGACAGAAACCGGTCGGTGCGGCACAGCAGAATATCGGGTTGAATTCCAATGCTCAGCAGTTCTTTCACCGAGTGCTGCGTCGGCTTGGTCTTGAGCTCCTGCGCAGCGGCGATAAACGGCACCAGGGTCACGTGCATGAACAAGGTGTGGTCGCGACCCAGTTCCTGCCGCATCTGCCGGATGGCTTCCATGAAAGGCAGAGACTCGATGTCGCCGACCGTGCCGCCAACCTCGACGATGGCGACATCCACATCCTGAGCCACTTTCTTCATCGCGGCTTTGATTTCGTTGGTCACATGCGGAATCACCTGCACCGTCTTGCCCAGATAATCGCCGCGCCGCTCTTTGGCGATGATCTGCTCGTAAATGCGCCCGGTGGTCCAATTGTTGTCGCGGGATAGCTTGGCGTGGGTGAAGCGCTCGTAGTGGCCGAGGTCGAGATCAGTTTCGGCGCCGTCGTCAGTAACGAATACCTCTCCATGCTGGAAAGGCGACATGGTGCCTGGGTCGACGTTGAGATAAGGATCGAACTTCATCAGGTTGACTTTCAGCCCGCGGCTCTCCAGCAGGCAGCCAATCGAAGCTGCCGCCAGTCCCTTGCCCAGTGAAGACACCACGCCCCCGGTCACAAAGATGTACTTTGCCGACATCGATTCCTCACCTTAAATTGTCTTTGAGATTTTGTGCAGGATGGGTGCACAACTGATTATGCCAGAAAAATATTCGGGTGACCAGACGAAGTTTCGGCAAGTCGTGAAGATCTCCGCAGGTGCAGAAGAGTGCCGCATTTCTCGCGGTTTGTGCGAGAAGTGGGTCCTGCGTGGCCTCGCGAGAAAGGGTCTTCGGAGTACACTGGGCGGCAGCAGGTTGCATCCAATAGATTAGCCTCATGCGTCGCCTTCATCACATCCTGGTAGCGTTACTAGCGGGAATTGCATTCTCCTCGCTGATGGTTGCGCCTGTGTCAGCGCAAAACCTGGCCAAGCGCCTCATCCTGAAAGACGGCTCCTACCAGCTGGCAACGAAATACGAGGTCAAGGGCGACCGGGTCCGTTATCTGAGCGCGGAGCGCAATGAGTGGGAGGAAGTGCCCAACTCCATGGTCGATTGGGCGGCCACGGAGCAATTTGAGAAGGAGCGGGCAGCGGGCAAGCCAGCCCCGGAAGCAGTGGCGCTCGACAAGGAACTCGAGGCCGAACGCCAGGCCGATGAAGCCCGATCGCCGCACGTCGCGCCAGGATTGCGTTTGCCCGACGACGGCGGCGTGATTCTGCTGGATACTTTCCAGAGCCAGCCCCAGTTGCTCGAACTGCAGCAAAATAGCGGTGAGCTTAACCGGAATGTGAAGGGAAACATTCTGCGTGCAACCATCAATCCGATTGCCAGCGCCAAGCAAATCATCGAGCTCCCCGGACTGCACGCCAAAATACAGGCGCACGCCACCGTGCCCGCGATTTATGTGAACGTCGGGCAGCAAGACGAGCTCGACAAGGCCCTTCAGACCGCCGAGAAGTCGAAGCAAGAAGCGCTGCCCTGGGACCGTTTTCGCATCGTGCATCTGCAGGCAAGTAAGGACAAGCGTGTGGTCGGGGACATCAAAGTTGCGGTTTACGGCAAGGTCAGCCAGGAACAGAAGTTTGTTCCTTCCACGGCAACCAAACTCACCGGTGGCTGGGTCAAGGTCACTCCGTCGAGCGACCTCGCTCCTGGTGAGTACGCGGTAGTCGAACTGTTGGGGAAGGAAGGCATGAACCTCTATGTGTGGGATTTCGGCGTAGACCCGTCTGCCGGCGCCAACGCCACAGCGTGGAAGCCTGACCCATCCGCCTCCAAGCAGCAACCGGAAAAGCCAGTGGAACTGGAGAAGAGGCAGTAAGAAAGCTCTCAGCTCTCAGCCTTCAGCTTGAATCCGATACAGCGACGAGCATCGCTTTGACTTCGCACAAGGAAGGCTCCCAGCGAGACTTGACGGCTGAAAGCTGAGAGCTTACGCCCCCAAAACAGCGTTGACCCCTCCTATCCTCGGGGTTAGACTAGCCTCGTTTTTTCTCCCTTTAGGACTTGCCCTTGAAAGTTTATCGCTCCACTTTCCGGCTGCTCGGTGACGTCCAACGTGTGCTTGCATCGGGGAAGCCCTCTTTTGGAAAGTCTCCCCTGGAGGAAGTGGTCGATCTACTTTGCCGCGGGCGTCACTACGCCTGGGTTGGGATATTTCTGGCCAGTGGTGAAAACGTCCCCCAGCACCTGTTGTGCGGAGGAGCTGAGGGCCCGATTCATGGATCGGTGCAAGCTGGGGCAACTCAAGTTGGACCAACTCAAGTTGTGCTTCCCGAAACCCGCAGCAAGATACTCATTTCCCTCAAGTTGGCGTCGCGAGAGCTGGGCGTGCTCAGCGTCGAGAGCGACCGTGAAAATGCTTTCGGCTCCGAAGATCGAGTCCTGCTGGAGGGCGTGGCCGATGCGGTGGCGCGGTTCCTCACGGGCCGGGGAAAATATCTTGCCCGCAGGGCACGCCAGCAAACAACCGACAGCCAACCGGCGCCGCAGGCCCGCGTCGCTTAGTCCTGATCTGATTAGCCCTGTCCCAATCTCGACGCTTCTTCCCGAATTCGTTTCCAGGCACGCTCCACGTGTCGCAACGTGGTGTTGGTCTGACCCACGCACAATCGCAGTGTGAGGCGGTTGTTTAGCCGGGTATGGGTGAGATAGAGATCGCCGCTGCGATTGAGGCGGTCCAGCAGAGTCTGATTCGCCTCGTCCCCGGCCTTGTGCCGGAAACACACCAAATTCAGCGGGACGGGTGCGGCCAGTTCGAAACGGTCATCGTTCTTTACCCATTGGGCAAGGTTCTGCGCCAGTTCAACATGCTGCCGGATGTGATGCTGCAGTCCTTCCACTCCGTAATGGCGAATTACAAACCACAGCTTGAGCGAACGGAAGCGCCGACCGAGAGGAACCTGCCAGTCGCGATAGTCGATCACCGCTCCGGTTTCGGTTGCCTTGTTGCGCAGGTATTCTGGCAGCACGCTGAGGGTCTTGATGAGCGCCTTGCGGTCGGCCACGTAGAAACAGTCGCAGTCGAAGTTGGTGAACATCCATTTGTGCGGATTGAAGCAGTAGCTGTCGGCAAACTCAAGGCCGGCATGGATGTGGCGAAATTCAGGACAAAGAGCGGCCGTGCCTGACATGGCGGCATCGACGTGCAACCAAAGTTTGTGCTGGCGACAGATGCGGCCGATCTCCGGCACCGGATCAATCGCATTGGAAGACGTCGTGCCCACGGTTGCGCAGACGAAAAACGGCACCAGTCCGGCGCGGTGATCCTCTTCAATCTGTCGGGCCAGCGCTGCCGGGCGGATGGCAAAATTCTCATCCACTTCGATGGCACGCAGGTGTTCCCGCCCAATTCCGGCGATCTGTGCGCCTTTCTCCAGCGACGAGTGTGCCTGCGATGACGTGTATGCCACCAGTTTTCCATCGCAGCCGTGCGCATTGCTGGCAAAATTGGTCGCCCGCTCCCGCGCCGCGAGTAACGCGCACAAAGAAGCGCTTGAAGCAGTGTCCTGGATCACGCCGCCGCCGCTGCTGGTAGAAAGAAATTTCTGCGGCAAATCCAGCATGTGGACCAGCCAGTCCAGCACATGTGTCTCCAGTTCCGTGCACGCCGGGCTGGTGGCCCAGAGCATCCCTTGCACGCCCAGGCCCGAAGAGAGCAGGTCACCGAGAATCGCCGGTCCCGAGGCATTCGAAGGGAAGTAAGCGTAGAAATTCGGCGACTGCCAGTGGGTGACGCCGGGCAGAATCAGCTTATCGATGTCCGCCAAGAGCGACGGGAAGGGCTCGCCTTGTGCGGGTGGATCAGCCGGCAGCGAATTGCGAACCTGTCCAGGCTCGACGCGAGACAGGACAGGGAAAGACTCGATGCGGGTGTAGTAGTCGGCAATCCAGTCCACCACGGCATGTCCGTGGCGCCGGAATTCGTCGGGAGTCATATGAAAGGATTTTTCGCTAGCCATTGGTTCTCCGCGCGGGAATGACATCCTGATCTAATCAGGTTTCCTTCGGGCCCTTTGTGGTCAATGGTTTTTGTTATCCAGAATCAGCTCAACCGCCCGTAAAAAACCTGCGAATCGTACCCGAACGCCACACGGCCATCCACCTCGTGCGAGTCGAATACCTTCCGAAGCTCTTGCAACATGGGCCGATAAGCTACATCGTCGGATTGTGGCGTGTAGGAAGAAGAAAGCAGCCGGCCCTCGAGCGCCGTATAGTCGAATTGCTGCTGATAGTCAAAACTCCGGACCTGAAACGGAGAAGGCGCAAAGAATGTTTCGATTTCACCTGTAGTGCGCTCGTGACGGACATTCTGATAGTCCGTGCCGTAGCGAAGCAGCAACTGCTCGTATTCCCGTAGGAACGGCGTCGAGTCGATGCGGCGCTCGTTCCACAGCAGCACGGTCCAGCCACCGGGCTTCAGAATGCGAACGAACTCGCGCCGCGCTTGCCGGAGATCGAACCAGTGCGCTGCCTGCGCGGCGGTAACCAGATCGACGCTGTGATCAGGGAGGGTCGTCGCTTCCGCCGTGCCATCCACGCTGGTGAAGTCCGGATATGTGGCCAGAAACTCCTCGCCGGCTTTACGCATTTCCGCATTAGGCTCGACGCCGGACACTCGGTTGCCATTTTCCAGCAGCATGCGCGTAAAGATGCCGGTGCCGGAAGCGACATCGGCGACGACTGCACTCGGGCCGAGACCGCATTCCCTTTTCAAGAGATCAATTACTGCCGGCGGATAGCCCGGTCGATAGCGAACATAATTACTGACACGGGACGAAAAACGCTGGGTGGGGTTTGTGCCGGCCATGAAAATCAGTTTAACCCGCCAACGCCCACGTAGGGGCGGGCGCCCACGCCCGCCCGGCCGAGCAAAGCTCGGCGACCCGGCCCCGTTTGACCAAATTGCGGCTTGAGCGAAATGCCGAGACAACCTAGTCCCTCAGAAATCTAGCGCCCGCCCCTGGGCAGAAGCAGGATTCATTTCCCGCCGCACGCCGGATCCTTCGTGGCCTGAAGGCCGCTCCGGATGACGACAGTAAGTGCATCTCGTCGGTCATTCGCCCAAATCCGTCTGAATTGGTAAATTAGAAGCTCGAATATGCGCCTCGTCGTCAAAGTCGGCACCAGTCTGATTGCGCCTGGAGGCCGCATTGATACCACTCGCATGCGCACGCTGGTAGACCAACTCGATCTCTCCCAGCATGAGTATCTGATCGTCAGCTCCGGCGCGATCGCGTCCGGCATGGCCCACCTGGGGCTTAAGGAACGGCCAGCCACTGTGCCTCTCATGCAGGCCTGCGCCGCGGTGGGACAAAGTCTGCTAATGCATACCTACGAGCAGCTTTTTTTCGGCAAGAAAGTGGTGGCCCAGCTGTTGCTCTCAAGCGATGACTTCACTTCGCCGATCCGTTACCGCAACCTGCAGAACGCTCTGCACGAGTTGTTGGAGCTCGGCGTGGTGCCGGTGGTAAACGAGAATGACAGCGTTTCGGTGCGTGAACTGGTTGGAGCATTCGGCGACAACGATGAGCTCAGCGCATTGCTGGCAAAGGCGGTCAAGGCCGACTGGCTGCTCCTGCTTACCGATGTCGATGGCTTCTTCGTCTCCAATGGAAAGCGGCCGCGCCTGTTGCGCACGGTGCGCAGCCTGACCGCGGACGTGGAAGCCCTGTGCAGCGGCAAAGGCAAGCTGGGCACGGGAGGCATGCGCACCAAGCTGCGCGCAGCCAAGGTAGCCAGCGAGGCTGGCACCAACGTGGCCATCGCCAACGGGCGCCATGCGCAGGCGATTCCATGGGCGCTGGAGCGCAAGATCGGCACTTATTTTCCGCCGCAGCGCAGGAAGTCTGCAGATGGCAACTAGTCTCAGGATTCCCATATCCACTCGCGACAAGCTTTTGCGGGCGCGCGACGCTGCCGCGCATCTGGCGCAACTGACCACGGCGCAGAAGAACGCGATTCTGCTCGCGATGGCGGATGCAATTACCGCCAATTCCGCAAGTATCATGCAGGCAAACCAGGCGGATCTCGACTCCTCGGAACTGCCGGGCGCGATGCGCGATCGTCTGCTGCTCAATCCCGAGCGCATCGCCTTGCTGGTCGCTGGAGTCCGCGAGGTGGCCAATCTTCCTGACCCGGTCGGTGAAACCCTGGCGGAGTGGACCCGCCCGAACGGGATACGCATTCGGAAAGTGCGTGTGCCGCTGGGCGTGGTGGGCATCATCTACGAATCGCGTCCCAACGTGACTGTGGACACCATGTCCCTGGCGTTGAAAACCGGCAACGCGATTGTGTTGCGGGGTGGCAAGGAAGCGGTCAACAGCAATCAGAGGCTGGTGGAGATTCTGAACGCCGTGCCGGGAGTTCCCGACGGCGCGATCGAATTGCTGGATTCGAGCACGCGCGATTCCGTGCACGAACTGGTCAAAGCGCGCGGCCTGGTGGATGTGCTGATCCCCCGCGGTGGGATTGGGCTGATTTCGTTTGTCACCGAGAACGCTACTGTGCCGGTGATTGAGACCGGGGCAGGGAACTGCCATATCTTCGTTGACGAATCGGCGGATGCCGACATGGCGGATCGCATCGTGATCAATGCCAAGACTCAACGTCCATCAGTCTGCAACTCGGCGGAGAAAGTGCTGGTGCATGCGCGCATCGCGGCAGAGTATGTTCCGCGAATCGTGAAACGACTGATCGATTGCGGCGTGGAAGTACGGGGCGACGATGAGACTCTGCGCTTGACGCCGGGAATGGGCGTCCGCCCGGCCGAGGCCCAGGATTGGGGCGAAGAATATTTGCGGCTATGCATTGCGGTCCGGGTCGTCGGCAGCGTCGAAGAGGCGATCGAGCACATCAACCGCTATTCCACCAAAAACTCCGAAGCCATTGTGACCAGCGATGAGGCCCATGCGCGCCTGTTCCTGCGCCTGGTGGATTCCGCCGTGGTCTACTGGAACGCTTCCACCAGGTTCTCGGACGGAGGAGAATTCGGTTTCGGTGCCGAGATGGGTATCAGCACGCAGAAATTGCACTGCCGTGGGCCGTTCGCCCTGGCGGAATTGACTTCGGCGAAATACGAAGTGATCGGCAACGGACAAGTCAGGTAGGCATCAGTCTTCCGCAAATCGAATCAGGAGACCGCATCCCACTGCGCCTGGATTCTTTGATGAGGTGAATGAGGGTGTTGCAGGCCGGCGACATGGCTCCTGATTTCGAAGTTCCTGTCCTCATCGGCGGAGTGAAGAAGCAGTTCCGCCTCTCCGATTACCGGGGTAAGCAGAACCTCGTGATTGCGTTTTACCCGATGAACTGGGATCCGGTGAGTGCGCAGCAGATGATCGGGTATCAGGTGGAGCGCGAAAAAGTTTTGGGCCGCGGGGCGGAAGTTGCAGCCATCAGCGTAGACCACATCATGAATACCACTTCGTGGGAACGTGAGATCGGCCCTTTTGATTTCTTGCTATGCAGCGATTTCTGGCCCCACGGAGAAGTCAGCCGTCAGTACGGGGTGCTGCGGCAAACGGAACCCTTCGCGGGAGCCAGCGAGCGCGCCATTTTTGTGGTCGACAAAGCTGGACGAATCGCGTTCAGCAAGATTTATCCCGTTGATCAGCTTCCGGGGCTTGAAGAAATGCTCGCGGCGTTGCCGCGGAAATAGGTTTGCGAAGAAGTGGAAGTATCCAGGCTGCCCATGCAGCAGGAGCCCGATGAAATCTATCTCTGCCCCCATCCCTGCGGCGGTTTTCCTTATCGTTATTTTCCTTTTTCCCAACCTGAGCGGAACATCGCAATCCGCCTTGCCCACCAGCGGTGCGTCTTCGATCTTCGGGTTTCGCAATTCATCTGATGAGATGGCGCGGGAAATCCGCTTCATGGTGGTGCCCGATCCGAAACTTGCCGAAGAGCACCTGCGCATCCTGACCCAGGCGCCGCACATGGCCGGCACTCCCGAGGACAAGGCGACGGCTGACTACGTGGCCCAGAAGTTTGGCGAGGCCGGCCTCGAAACTGAGATTGTCGAGTACCGCGTCTGGATGAACTACCCGGCGGAAATCAGCGTGGACGTGACCGCGCCCGAAGGCGTAACCATGCACGGCCCCACACACGAGCGGGTCAGCAGCGATCCCTACCAGGACGATCCTCGCGTCGTGATGCCATTTAACAGCATGTCGCCATCGGGCGATGTTGAAGCCGAAGTGGTTTATGCGAATTACGGATCACCGGAGGATTTTCAGAAGCTCGAACAGATGAAGATCGATGTGCGCGGCAAGATCGTGCTGGTGCGCTACGGGCAAAACTTTCGTGGAGTAAAAGCGTTTGTGGCCCAGGAGCACGGGGCGGCGGGAGTGCTGATCTACTCCGATCCGGCGGACGATGGCTGGCGCCACGGCGACAAGTATCCCCAGGGCCCGTGGCGTCCCGATACTGGAGTGCAGCGCGGTTCCGTAGGCTACATGTTCCAGTTTCCCGGTGATCCCACAACTCCCGGGATCGCATCCGTACCGTCCCTGCCCGACTCCAAACGCACGCCTCCCGGCCAGTCCGCCCAATTGCCTAAGATTCCCGCCACACCGCTCTCTTATGCCGACGCCTGGCCCATCCTCGAACACCTGGGCGGAGCGGACTCTCCACGAGACTGGCAGGGCTCGCTCCCATTTACCTATCACGTTGGGCCAGGGCCGGTGAAAGTCAAGATGCATCTCAAGCAGGATTATCAGCTGCGCACGATCTGGGATGTAATCGGCCGCGTGCGCGGCAACGAGACGCCTGACGAATGGGTAGTGGCCGGCAACCACCGCGATGCCTGGGTCTATGGGGCGGTCGACCCCAACAGCGGTACCGCGGCGATGCTTGAATCGGTGCATGGTATCGGCGAGCTGCTCAAATCCGGCTGGAAGCCGAAGCGGTCAATCGTAATTGGCAGCTGGGACGGCGAAGAAGAAGGACTGATCGGTTCCACCGAATGGGGCGAGCAGCATGAAGCCGAGCTGGCCAATGCGGTGGCGTACTTCAACATGGATGTAGCGGTCTCGGGCCCGAAGTTCGGTGCCTCGTCGGTGCCAACTCTCAAGCAGTTTCTGCGTGAAGTTGCCAAGGTCGTACCTGGCCCGAAGGGCGGCATGCTTTATGACGATTGGCGTAAATCCAGTCAATCGGGCGCCGATGTCGACCGGGCGCCCACCCAGGACATCGGCGGCACGGAACGGGCTCCCGCAGCGCAAGCCAAATCCGATGTTCCAGTCGGTGACCTGGGTAGCGGCTCCGACTACACCGTCTTTCTGCAGCACCTGGGCGTGCCATCGACAGATGTGAGCTCATCCGGATCGTACGGCGTCTATCACTCGGTTTTCGATAACTTCAACTGGTTCAAGAAATTTGGCGATCCTGATTTCACTTACGAGCAGGAAATGGCCCGCGTGTACGGAGTTGAAGTGATCCGCATGGCGGATGCTGACGTGTTGCCCTACGACTACGAGGAATACGGCAAGGAAATCGCGGTCTATATCGACGCGGCCCGAAGGAAGGCAGAGGGCGTATTCAGCGGCCAGCCGCCGAGCTTTCTCGAGGCGGTTCGTGCCGCGCGACAATTTGAGCAGGCAGGCGCGAAGATTCGCCACAAGCAGGAAAATCCAGGCAATGACTCGGCCAGGCTCAACCAGAGCTTGCGCCAGGCGGAACGCGCCCTGCTGATCCCCGAGGGCTTGCCCAACCGTCCCTGGTTTCACCATGCCATCTACGCGCCGGGACAGTACACTGGCTACGCTGCGGTGGTGATTCCGGGAGTAAACGAAGCTATCGACAAACACGATCTGGAGAGGACCAGGCAGCAGATCGCGGTTCTCGTCGCCGCCCTCAATCGCGCCACGAAAGTTCTGGAGGGTTATCGTTGATCGTGCCGGTCCACGCGGTCGGACAGATGTTGAGGACGCTGCCCTCGGCGGCGGCGGCTACTTTTCTTGCCCTGTTTCCGATTGTGAATCCCTTTGGCGGCGTTCCCCTGTTTTTCGCGCTGACTTCGGATTTTTCGGTAAGCGAGCGCAACCGGACCGCTATGAAGACGGCCGCCTATGTGTTTGCCATCCTGGTCGTCTTCATGTTTTTCGGACGCTTCGTACTCAACTTTTTTGGAATTTCTCTGCCCGTGCTGAAGATTGCCGGCGGGCTCATCGTAGCTCACACCGCCTGGGGCATGGTGACCGCTTCTACTCGCATCACCCCGGCGGAGAGCGACGAGGCGGCCGAGAAGAACGACATTTCCCTGACCCCAATGGCCATGCCCATGCTTTCCGGGCCGGGCTCGATCGGCGTAGTGATGGGCCTGGCCGCCAACGCCGACAGTATGACGACCTACCTAGGGATGGTGATCGGCATCGCTGTGCTCGGCCTCAGCGTCTACTTGTTTCTTCGCCTTGGAGGTCCACTGGTGGCGAGGCTGGGCCCTGGAGCGGTAGCGGGCATTACCAGAATTTTCGGCTTCCTGATCTTTGCGGTGGCGGTGCAGTTAGTCTGGGACGGAATCGCTGACTTCCGGTAGCCACGTAGGGACAGCCGCCGTCGGCTGTCCCCACGCGATTCGGAATTACTTCAGGCTGACCAGCTTCTCCACCAGCTCCGAATAGTCTTTCTTCTCCAGCCCGTGAACCTGCTTGTTGTACTCATCCACTTTGCTGGAATAGTTCATGGAGCAGAATTTCGGACCGCACATCGAGCAAAATGCGGCTTCTTTGTAGTAATCATCGGGCAGGGTCTCATCGTGCATCGAACGCGCCGTTTCGGGATCCAGTGACAGCGCAAACTGCTTTTCCCAATCGAAGGTGTAGCGGGCGTAGCTCAGGGCGTCGTCGCGATCCTGCGCACCCGGCCGATGCCGGGCTAGGTCAGCGGCGTGGGCGGCAATTTTGTATGCGATGATGCCATCCTTCACGTCTTTTTCGTTTGGTAATCCTAAGTGCTCTTTAGGCGTGACGTAGCACAGCATCGCTGCTCCGTGCCACCCGATCATCGCTGCTCCGATCGCCGAGGTGATGTGGTCGTAGCCGGGCGCGATGTCGGTTACCAGCGGGCCCAGGGTGTAGAACGGAGCTTCGTAGCAGAGCTCTTTTTCTTTGTCCACCTGCTCTTTGATCTTGTCCAGCGGGACGTGTCCCGGACCTTCGATCATGACCTGCACATCGTGTTCCCAGGCTTTCCTGGTGAGCTCCCCGAGCGTCTTCAGTTCGGCGAACTGGGCTTCGTCGCTGGCGTCGGCGATGCAGCCGGGACGCAATCCGTCGCCGAGAGAAAACGAAACATCATGTTTGACGAAAATCTTGCAGATTTCGTCAAAGCACTCATAAAGAAAATTCTGCTTGTGATGATGCGCCATCCACTGCGCCAGAATCGCGCCGCCGCGGCTTACGATCCCGGTGATCCGCTTGGAAACCATGGGCAAATATTGAATGAGCACGCCGGCATGGATGGTCATGTAGTCCACGCCCTGCTCCGCCTGCTCCTCGATCACTTCCAGCATCACGTTCTTGTTGAGATCTTCGATCCGCTTGACCCGCGAGATGGCCTCGTAAATCGGCACCGTGCCGATGGGGACGGGCGAATGGCGCAGAATGGCTTCGCGAATTTCGTGAATGTTTCCGCCCGTGGAGAGGTCCATCACCGTGTCGGCGCCGAAGTGTACGGAGGTGTGCAGCTTCTTGAGTTCTTCTTCGATGTTCGAGGTCACGGCCGAGTTGCCAATGTTGGAATTGATCTTGCACAGCGAAGCCACGCCGATGCACATGGGCTCAAGTTCGGGATGATTGATATTGGCGGGAATGATCATGCGCCCGCGGGCGACTTCGTCACGAACCAGTTCGGGCGACAGTTTCTCCCGGTGGGCAACGTACCCCATCTCCTCGGTGATCACCCCGTTCCGGGCGTAGCGCATCTGGGAGAAGTTGCCGTCGGTGTTTTTGGCCCTGCGGTTGTGCGATCCACTCCGCGCGAGGCCGAGGGATCGCTGCTTCCATTGCTGGGAGTACCGTTTGTGGGGGTCATCACCAGTCTGTCCTTGTGAAGTGTCTGTCGAGGATTATACGCTGCACGGCCAGGTACTCTCCTGACAATGGCATAACAATTTCTTCCCTTGCCCGTCCAATCGTGAGGACCTAGAATCGTCGATCCTTCTTTCCGAGGTTCATTCATGCGCGCAATCGGTTTCTTGCCGGTATTTTTCTGGTTGCTGGTCGTCTTGCTGGTCATCTTCCTGCCCATCGGCAGCCTGGCTCAATCCGCTCCCTCGCAGACAGCCGTTAATCTGGACACAATCGACAAGACCGTCGATCCCTGCGTGGATTTCTTCCAGTACGCATGCGGCAACTGGCTGAAGACGGCGGAAATTCCAGCGGATCAGGCGGCGTGGGGGCAAGCAGTGGAGCTTCGGGAAAGAAACGCGAGCATCCTGCGCGAGATTCTGGAGAAGGCCGCTGTTGACAAGCCGGGGCGTGATGCCGTCACTCAAAAAATCGGCGATTACTACAGTTCCTGCATGGACGAAAAAACCGTTGAAGCCAGGGGGTTGGACCCGCTGAAACTGGAACTCGATCGCATCGCAGCCGCGAAAGATAAGGCAGCGCTGATCGAAGCCATCGCCCGCGTCCACCTGATTGGTCCCAATCCGCTGTTCAACTTTTATTCGTCGTCCGATTTACACAATGCCAACCAGGTGATCGCTTACATCGACCAGGGCGGCCTGTCGCTGCCGGACCGCGATTACTACATCAAAGACGACCCCAAGATGGCGGATGCCCGCAAGAGCCTGGTCGAGTATGCCACGCAGATGTTCATGCTGGCTGGTCAATCTCCGCAGAAGGCGGCGGACTCAGCACAGACTGTGTTACGCATCGAGACTGCCCTGGCCAAAGCGTCCATGGATCGCACGGCGCGGCGCGATCCCAAAAACCGCGATCACAAAATGACGCGCGACGAAGTGGTTGGCCTCGCGCCCAACTTCTATCTGAATCGTTACTTTGTCGCTGCCGGCGCGCCGGGTTTTTCCAGCCTGAACGTAACCAACCCGGATTTCTTCAAGCAAGCGAATAGTGTTCTCGAGTCAGAATCACTGGACGCGTTGCGAACCTACGTGAGCTGGCACCTTATCGACAACTCCGCTCCCTGGCTTTCCAAGCCATTCGTCGACGCCAACTTCAAAATGCAGCAGGTTTTGACTGGACAATCGGAGAACAAACCCCGCTGGAAGCGCTGCGTAAGCTCGACCGACAACGCCCTGGGCGAAGCATTGGGCCAGCGTTACGTGGACGTTACTTTCGGCGCCGATGGCAAGCAGCGCATGCTGAAGATGGTGAATGCCCTGGAAACGAGTCTGGACCAGGACATCCACGACCTGCCCTGGATGACCGAAGAGACGAAAAAGCAGGCCAAGGTGAAACTGGACGCCATCCGCAACAAGATCGGCTATCCCGACGTCTGGCGCGACTACAGCACGCTCCAGATCGTGCGCGGCGATCTGTTGGGAAACTTTCTGCGGGCGAACGAATTTGAAGGGCGCCGGCAGGTTGCAAAAATCGGCAAGCCGCTGGACCGCAACGAGTGGCAGATGACGCCGCCCACGGTCAACGCATACTACAGTTCCGCGAGGAATGAAATTGTGTTTCCCGCGGGAATTCTGCAGCCGCCGTTTTTCGACAAGCAGGCCGACGACGCCCTGAACTTCGGCGGCATCGGGGTGGTCATCGGGCACGAACTGACTCACGGGTTTGACGATCAGGGGCGCAAGTTCGATCCGGAAGGCAATCTTCGCGACTGGTGGACGGCGCAGGACGGCACTGAATTTGAAAAGCGCGCCAGTTGCGTCGCCGAGGAGTACAGCAGTTTCGTAGCGGTGGATGACCTCAAACTCAACGGCAAGCTGACTCTGGGCGAGAACACCGCCGACAATGGTGGTGCGCGCATCGCGCTCATGGCCCTGGGGCAAATGATCGCCGATGACAAGACCGGCAACAAAGCGCAGACCATCGACGGCTACACTCCGGAGCAACGTTTCTTTCTGGGTTTCGGCCGGGTGTGGTGCGGAAAGCGGCGTCCGGAATCTTCCCGCATGCTGGTCAGTGTTGATCCCCATTCACCAAATAAATATCGGGTCGACGGCGTAGTCCAGAACATGCCGGAGTTCCAGAAAGCATGGGGCTGCAAGGCGGGGCAGCCCATGGTGCGCGAAAACGCGTGCCGGGTGTGGTAGGCATTCTGTAGCGCCGGCGTCCCGCCGGCTGTCCTGAGGGCGTCTCGCCCTCAGGTACGCGGGCCGATCAACGGCACTATGAACGTCCTCAGTGCGGCTCTTCGATTTTCCTGAAGCCCTTGCGCCGCTGCTCGCTGTAGCGGTCCAGCGCATCGGTAATAACGGGGTAGGCCTCCGCTGCCGGCCGAATCTCATCCACTTCCACGGCTTTGCCTTCGAGCTGTTTGTAGTCCTGGAAGAACCGGCGCAGCATCAGCGAGCGGTGGGGAGGCATCTCGCTGGCTTCGCGGTAGGTGTTGAATTCCGGGTCCTGGGTCGCAACCGCGATGATCTTGTGGTCCTTCTTCCCGGTGTCGATCATGGTCATCAACCCAATCGTGCGCGCGTGGATCAGGGTCAGCGGAACCACCGTCTCCTGGCATAGCACCAGCACATCGAGCGGATCGTCGTCTTCAGCGAGCGTCTGCGGAATAAATCCGTAGTTCGCGGGATAGTACACCGCCGAATACAGAACGCGATCCAGCTTGATGAGGCCGCTGTTCTTGTCCAGTTCGTACTTCACGCTGGATCCGAACGGGATCTCGACGACCGCGTAAAATTCATCCGGCAGTTTGTCGCCGGGGGTCACGTCGTGCCAGGGATGGATCATTCCGGCCTCACTAGGGTACGGGAGTTGGTCGCATTATAGATCGGTATTCGGGTCGGAATATGATCCGGCTTTAGGGTCAAAGTCTTTAACCGCAAAGGACGCAAAGCTCGCTAAGAACGGTACTGGCCTTTCGGACATCTTGACCGCCGATCTGTGCCAGAATAGAGTCGAATACTGAGGGACGCGTGATGTCGAGCGAGACTGGCAAATACCTCAAATTCGGCAGCGCGGTAGTGCTCATCCTGGTTTCGCTGGGCTTTCTGGCCTACACCGGCGTGCAGGAGAGCAAGAGCTACTACGTCACCATCAAAGAACTGCGGGGCATGGGGGACGGCGCCTATACCAAGCGCTTGCGCGTCGCCGGGAATGTTCAACCGGGATCGATCAAACGGTCGGGTACCAGAGTTGATTTTGTGCTGGTAGAAAACGACCAGCTTCTGAACGTGGCTTACAACGGGACCGAAGCGCCGCCTGATACCTTCAAGGACAACTCCCAGGCGCTGGCTGATGGCAGCTTTGGACGCGACGGCGTCTTCCACGCCAAGCAGCTCCAGGCCAAGTGTGCGTCGAAGTATGCCCCGCAGCAAGCGGGAGTGCCCGCCAGTGGTGCACCGCAGACTGCGCCCACCAGCATGTCGAACTAACCGATGACCAACAAATAACTACGTAGGCCCGGACGCCTGGGTCCGGGCAGGCGAGCGCAGCTCGCCAGTTTGTCTCCGAGAATTATGCACATCGCCGTGGAGCTTCGCTCCGCAGGGCGGGCGGGACACCCGCCCCTACGTGGTCCTGGTTGCTATCGACTTCAACTCTGCCTTCGGCTATCTTCCATCTCGGGTGCTTCGCCGTGGATCCTTCCCCCATTGTCACCATTACCGCCGTGGTCAAGCAGTTCGGCCGATTTGCCGCCCTGCGGGGAGTGAGTGCGGAGTTTGCCCCTGGCCGGCTCTACGCAATTCTTGGCGACAACGGAGCAGGGAAGACCACGCTGCTGCGCGCTCTGGCCGGGCTGGCGCAGCCTACGCGGGGCAGCATCGCGGTTTTAGGGACGACGGACCTGCGCTCGGTAAGCCACGCGATCGGCTACATGGCTCATCCTTCGCTGCTTTACGACGAGATGAGCGGCATGGAGAACTTGCGTTATTTTGCGCGGCTCTATGGCATCACCGACGATCGAAGATGTTCCGCGAATATGACCACGGTAGACCTCGATCCGGCGTTGCCGCGTCCGGTGGCGCAGTATTCGCAAGGTATGCGGCAACGGCTGTCGCTCGCGCGAGCGCTGCTCAACGATCCCAAAATTCTTTTGCTGGACGAACCCTTTTCCAACGTGGATGCGCGTTCGGCGCGTGCCATGGTCTCGCTTCTGGCCGCGATGCGCAGCGCGGGCAAGAGCATCTTTGTAGTGACGCACCAGGCGTCGTTGCTGGAGGGCGTGGCGGATGAGTTTGTCTTGATGGAAGCCGGGCAGATTCAGAGTCGCACCCACGATTTGCCGCAGCTGGAGTCGCGATGAGCGAGGCATTTTCTCCAAACTCGCAACCCGCTAAATCCGCGGGCGTGACCGCTGCCACGTTGGCCAAGGATCTTCGCCTGGAGTGGCGATCGAAGGACGCGATCAACTCCATGCTGTTCTTTTCCCTGCTGGTGGTCGTGGTCTTCAGTTTCTCGTTCGATCCCAACGCGGAAGAGTCGCGCCAGATCGCCGGGGGCCTGGTTTGGGTAGCGTTTCTCTTCGCCGCCGTGGTAGCGCTCAACCAGACCTGGGCGCGCGAGCTGCGCAATCAGGTTTTGGACGCTTACCGGGTCTCACCGGCTCCGGCCAACTCGCTCTTCCTGGCCAAGGCGTTGGGAAATTTTATTTTTGTTGCCGTGCTGGAAATGCTGATGACACCGCTCTTCGTCATGTTCTACAGCTTGCGGGCGCTGGGCCCGGCCTGGCAACTGGTTCCCGTGGCTGTGCTTGGCACCTGGGCCCTGGTGGTAAACGGCACGTTCTTCGCCGCTATGTCGCTACGGACACGCAGCCGCGAGATCATGCTTCCACTTCTTCTGTTTCCGCTTTCGATTCCGGCCTTGCTCGCCATGGTGAACGCGACCACCGCCATTTTGACCGGCGAACTCTCAGCCCGGTTCTGGATTGTGTTGCTTAGCACTTACGACGTGGTGTTTACTATCGCTTGTCTGCTCTTGTTTGAGCTGGTATTGCACGCGGAATGAAGTCAGCCGGATTGACGTTTACGAGTTTCTAAAAATGAAACGAGCCTTCCCCATCTTTGCAGTGCTGACCGCAGTCCTGCTCAGCTACGCGCTCTATGAGGCGCTGGTGGTCGCTCCCACGGAGCAGACCATGGGCAACGTGCAGCGGATCTTTTACTATCATGTGCCCTCGGCCTGGACCGCGTTCCTGCTTTTCACCATCAATTTTATGGCATCGGTCTGGTATCTCATCCGCCGCAGCCCCAAAGCGGACGCGATTGCCGTGGTCAGCGCCGAAGTCGGCGTGGTGTTTTGCACGGTCGTACTGGTGACTGGCCCGTTGTGGGCGCGCCCGGTCTGGGGGATCTGGTGGACCTGGGATGTTCGTCTGACTTCAACCCTGGTGCTCTGGCTGATTTACATCAGCTACCTGATGCTGCGCCGTTTTTCGACCAGTAGCCAGACTCCAGTGCTGGCGGCCGCCTTGGCGATTTTTGGCGCCCTCGATGTTCCCCTGGTGTACTTTTCGATCTGGATCTTCCGCACCCAGCATCCCCAGCCTGTCATTGGTGGTGGTGGCTCGATTGATTCCCGCATGTTGCATGTCTTGCTGATCAACTGGGCCGCGTTCCTCTGTTTCGCCGCGCTGATCTGCTGGTCCCGTTATCGCCTCGAAATCCTGCAGAGGGAAGTGGAAGAAACTCAGGCGCTGGAAGCGCTGCTCGAACCGCGGAGCGTACGATGAATTTTCTCTATGCCGCCTATACCGCCACCTGGATCATTCACATCACCTATCTGAGCGTCCTGGTGCTTGGCTACCGACGTTTGCAGCGCGAAATTGAGAATCTGAAGAAGAACTAGGAGTGGTAGTCGGTGCTTGGCCCAAGTGCCAATTTCTAAGTGCCAAGTCTCCCGTCGCTGGCAACTTCGGAGGGAGGACTGGATCGCAGGAATTCGTACTCTTCGATCATCGCCGCCACGCCCACTCCGGCCAACGATTCCGAATTCTCGATTCGTACCACGCGGGCGGTGAAGCGTACTCGAACCGGATCGGTCAGGGTCACATGAGGTGGAAAGGTCATGGTCACCTCGATGCGTGCACCCTCGGCCAGAGGGCGATCCAGATAGAAAAAGACCCCGCGAGCACTCACGTTCTGGGTCTCGGTCAACAAGCCATTGAGGCCGTTTCCGGCCACCCGTACTGAAGCGGGCAAACGCATATCGAAGCGTCGCATGGTGCGACGTTCCTGTCCGGGGTGTAGCGTCGAGCTTTCCCTGCGCAGATGCATGGATCCAGAACCAACCAAAAGTTCACCCCAAGCCGCGGGCACCACTCACTGATAGCAACGACCCTTGGCGCCCAGACTTACTTATTTACCAATAGTTTGCAAGTGCAAAAAATAGTGAGGAACTGATTCGGTTAACGTTAAAAAGGGGAGGGCCCTGGGGGAGGGATCCCGAAAATACAAACTAATGCGAAGTGGAACCTGATGCACGCGCGATACCATCAGCGCGCAATTACCAGCCAGCCATTTTCGCAGTGGACGTAATGAGTTGCGGAGCTCCGGCTGCATTCTCAATAAGACACAGATGAAATCTTTTGCAGACGAACAGGCCCTGATTGAACCAGTCGACTCAAGTTCGTTCCCACCCGGTTCGAGTTTTGAAGGTGATGGCGGCATCTCCGGCAGTCTCTTATCGCATCTGACCAAGCCAGAGATGCGTAGCACATGCAGAGACGGCGCTCGGCTTGACAGTCTATCCGTCAGATGTTTAAGTAGTTACTTATTTTCGCCTATATTCTGGTGACAAGTACGCATGCTGCGTCGCAGGCGCGAGGCGGGCTGCTGTTTGTGCGCCGTTTTTCTTCCTCTCCATCAATCGGGATCCGGAGGAGCTGGTGACATTGAATTTCCGTGGGTTGGGAAAAAGTTATTGCCCTGCTCTGCTCTGCCTCATAACCTTGCTGCTTCTAGGCGCCCTGGCTCTGGGTCCGCAAGCCCCAGTGCAGCAGATGGCTGTTTCCGGCAAGAATGAGTCAGTTCCGGCGCAATTTGACGCTTCTGTCGACAGTCGGGCTCCGAACAGCCGCAAGGTCCAGTTGGCGCTGGCCCAGCTTCCTCTCCGGTTCGAGCCTAATCAGGGACAGGCGGATGCGCAGGTCAAATTTGTGGCGCGAGGTGCAGGCTACGGATTGTTCCTCACGCCCGACCAGGCAATTCTGGCTCTGCATTCGTCCAAGAAAGCCTCATTCGTACACATGCAACTGGCTGGCGCGGACAAGACCGCTTCGATTGC
Source organism: Terriglobia bacterium (assembly GCA_963801545.1). Taxonomy (GTDB): domain Bacteria; phylum Acidobacteriota; class Terriglobia; order Terriglobales; family Acidobacteriaceae; genus JAIQFF01. The sequence goes on from CAWDFF010000019.1 coordinate 37,048, forward strand.
CGGGTCCGACAAGCTTCCCGGCAAGAGTAACTATTTCATCGGCGACGATCCGGCGAAGTGGCAGCGCGATATTCCGCAGTTTAGCCGCGTGCGTTACCGGGGCGTGTATCCCGGGGTTGATCTGGTCTACTACGGCCACCAGGGACAACTGGAGTATGACTTCGAAGTCGCGCCTGGCGCGGACCCTGGAAGAATCGCCTTGCGGTTTCCTGGACACCGAAGCCCGGGACTCGATGAAAACGGCGATCTGATATTGGTCGCGGGCGGCGGCGAAGTGCGGCTTAAGGCGCCACGCATTTACCAACCAACGGCATCCGGAAACGGACAACAAGACGTGCCCGGACACTTCGTGGTGCGGCGCGATGGCCAGGTCGGGTTCGAAGTTGGAGCCTACGATCGCAGCCGCGTGCTAGTGATCGATCCAGTGCTCGCCTATTCGACGTATCTGGGCGGCGCAGCGGACGAGGCCTGTTCTGTCATTTCGCCGGTCGTTGTTGCAACCGTCGCGTCGCCACCTTCGGGATGTCCCGCGGTAGCGCTCGACGCTTCCTCCAACATCTACATTGCCGGCTCGACCACTTCCACGACCGGTATCCCCCTGGTTCCTACTCCTCCCTTTCAAATGGCGCTGGCCGGACCCGCCAATGTTTTCGTGACCAAACTGAACTCTGCCGGCTCAACGGTTCTGTTCTCTACCTACCTGGGCGGGGATGGCATCGACACCACCGCCGGCGTTGCGGCCGATACCGCTTTCAACGTAGTGATTGCGGGGACGACCACTTCGAGCAATTTCCCCACGACCACCTCAGCCTTTCAAACCGCTCGTTCAAACGCGGGCGCGCACGCATTTGTGACTGTACTGGACGCGGCTGGGACGGCTCTTTCGTACTCGACCTATCTCTCTGGAAACGGTGCAGAATCCGCCCGTGGACTCGCGGTCGATTCCAAGAACAAGATTTATGTGATTGGAGCAACCACATCCACCAACGTGCCCGACGCAACCAGTTCATTTCCAGCTACGCTGGGCGCGATTCAGACGGCTTCACTGGGTACTTCTCAGTTCTTCGTGAGCAAGATTGATCCCACGCTGATTGGTTTTACCAGTCTGGCATATTCCACTTATTTTGGCGGCGGCAATCCGATCAATGGTCTGACTCTGGGCGGCGGCATCGCGGTGGATGCGAACGCGAATGTGTACATCACCGGCGGCACAAACTTCCAACACACCGGCGCAGTGTCCGACTTTCCCATCGTGAACGCCTATCAGGGATGCCTGGATACGCCGCCCCCGGCGACGACTACCACCACCACCACAAATTGCTCCACCAGCGTCACCGCCACGGACGCTTTTGTGGCCAAGCTGAGTCTGACGGCGTCGACGGGCGCGCAACTGCTCTACTCCACCTACCTGGGCGGCAGCGGGGATGACGTTGGCTACGGTATCGCCGTCGATTCCGGTCTTAGCGCTTACGTGACCGGCTACACGACCTCTGGTGATTTCGTCCTTCCCAGCGCGACCACCGCGTTCCAGGGGGTCAACGCTGGCGGGTTAGACGCGTACGTGGGCAAATTTGGAACACCCTGCACCGGTTCTACGTGCACCACCACCCTCGTGCCGCTGACTTATTTTTCCTATCTCGGCGGAAGCGGCAGCGACGTTGGGTTGAGTATCGCGGTGGATACGCTGCAAGGCGCACGCATCGCGGGTTGGACCAATTCACCGAATTTCCCCAATCCCAACCATCCCGTCCAGGTCGGTTTTGGCGGGGTAGTGGACGGGTTTGCGGCACGCATCGACACCACGGCCAGTTCCTCGATTGCCCTTGGGCATTACGGCACATATCTCGGCGGCAGCGCGGCCGATTTCGCGACCAGCGTCGCGGTCGATCCGCAAGGCAACAGCTTCATCGCCGGCGAGACTGCTTCGGGCAACTTTCCCAAGGCCAACCCTCTGCAGCCTACGCTTAGCGGAGCCACGGACGCGTTCCTGACCAAACTCGGGCCGACTCTCGGCCTCGATGTCATCGAGACTGTCAGCCCCAATCCCGTTGGGGTGGGAAACAACGTCACCTTCAGCTACGAGATCACCAACAACGGTGATTTGACCACCGGCATTATTTTTACAGATGTCCTGCAGCCCGCCGGCTCCACCTTTGTGTCGGCCGCCAGTTCTCCGGGTCAGACCAGTTGCGCCAACACCTCCGGCACCGTGACTTGCTCGGTCGGAACGCTGAACGCCGGAGCGATTGCGACCGTGACTGTGGTCCTGGCCCCGACCGTGGCAGGTTCGCTCAGCGACGGCGGCAGGGTGACCGTCTTCGGCACCACTTTGGTCGCGACGCCGGATCCGCCACCCGTGGTCGCCAGTGTGAATGACTTCAACGTAGCTGTGTCTCCGGCGACTGCGACGGTCACCGCTGGCGTCCCGGCAAGCTACACGGTGACAGTGAACCCCACCGGAAATATTCCGGAAACAGTCACGCTCTCAGCTTCAGGCGCCCCATCGGGAGGTACCGCGACATTTCCCAACGGCGCTTCATTTACCAATCTGAGCAGCGGCCCACAAAGCCGCCAACTGGTGGTAAACACGACGGCGCGTGTCACTACTCCAGCCAGCCTTTTCCCCGTAAACCGACCTATTTACGCGGCACTGTTCCCGGTGTCGGGGCTGGCTTTGCTGGGTGCCGGAATCGGCGGAAAGAGGTCGCGCCGGCGAAGGGCACTAATTTTGCGGGCATTGATGACAGCGCTGTTGGGATGTTTCTTCGCGCTGGTCCTGTTCCAGGCAAGTTGTGGCTCGAGCAGTTCGACCAGCACGACGACCGGAACTCCGGCGGGTACCTACAACCTCACCGTGACCGCAACTTCGGGCTCGGCCACCAGGACGCAGCAGATTGTGCTGGTGGTGCAGTAGGAAGTCGGTTTCTAGTTTCGGGTTTCCAGTTTCAACCGGTGGGTGGCCCATTCAAGCCCGGTTTTGGCTTGAGTATCTCCTCAATTCTGTCATCCCGACCGGAGCGGATCATCGCAGAGCGATGATCTGTGGAGTGGAGGGACCCGCTGTTGTGATGTCACCCGGCTGTAACGGGTGCAAATCGAGTCGGAATAGACAACACGAATGCACGCAAGAGCGCAGGAAAACTCTTTCCGGCAGTAGAACATCCCCACTCAAGCCAAAACCAGGCTTGAGTGGGCCACCCGTCGGGGCATTTCGTGTCCCCTTGTTTCTTACGGCAGACTGGCGTGAATGCCAAGACCTTCGGCGGCCTTACGGAGTCGCTTATCCCTTGTCCACAGAAGCGTAGACGGATGGATAAAGACAGAGGCTATTAGATGTGCGTCGGTCAGACCGATTCCCAGGTTGTACAAACGACGGGCCTCAATCGTCAGCCGCACTTCGTTCAGCTGAGCCACGCGCACTTGCGGTAACAGGTCCAGCAGTCCAAGCATCCTGGAGCGTTCCCGCAGTGATCCAAGTGCGAGCTCTGCAATAACGAACGGATGGATCACAACGTTTCCTTGGTTCAGATGCTCACGCATCTCTTCGTTTCCCGAACGAAGGTGAACGATCCAGATAGACGTATCCGCGAGAATCAATTCAGCTTCGCCCGGCGGCGTGGAATATTTTTCAATCCCGGCATTGTGCCTCCCAGGGACGCCAATCTGCGAGCGCTTTCCCGCTCGATGAGAGCTTTAAGAGCTTCACGAATCAGCGCCGTTTTCTCCGCTACGCCAGTGAACTCCTGGGCGATGCGTACCAGATCGTCATCAAGGGCAAGGGTTGTTCTCATTCTAAACTCCAGGCACTGATTATAGCATCAAACGATGTCATTATGTATGCCTGTAGCGACGGGCGTCCTCGCCCGTCCAGCGCTGCCCTGCGGGTGACGGGCGAGGACGCCCGTCGCTCCATCGAACTTTTGGTAGGCGAGGCCGATCTACGCCCCGGCGGTAAGCTTGTGGCTCTTGATCTGCGCGATGCCGTACTGGCGGATCTTGTACAGCAGAGCTTTGTAGCTGATCTGCAGAAGGGCTGCCGCCTGCTTGCGATTCCAGTTGGTCTGGTCGAGCGCCTGCCGGATGGCCTCAGCCTCGGCTTCGTCCTTGGCGCTGCGCGCCACTGACTTTAATCCGCCTCCACCGGCTTCGGCGGGAGCGTGAGCGCCCTCTGCCCGCGGGCCATGGCCGTCATTGCCGGTTTGCAGTTCCTGCGCCGCCAGCTTCTCGTCACCCAGCACCAAATATCGCTTGATGAAGTTGTTGAGCTCGCGCAGGTTGCCCGGCCAGGAGTAATCCTGGCAAGCCTGCAGCAGGTTCGGCGAGAGCGGCAGTGGAGGCCTGGCATACTGCTCCGACATGCGTGACATGAAATGCTTCAACAGAATCGGAATTTCTTCCTTCCGCTCGCGCAGAGGAGGCAGTTGCAGGGTGAAAGCATTCAGTCGGTAATAAAGATCCTCGCGCAGACGCTTGCTGGCCAGCGCTTCCGGAATATTGATATTGGTCGCGGCCAGAATGCGCACATCCACCTTGATCACCGAGCGGCTGCCTAAGCGCGAAAATTGCTGGTCCTGCAACACGTGCAGTAACTTCGCCTGCAATAGCGGAGGCATCTCGCCGATTTCATCGAGCAGGATGGTGCCTTTGTTGCACAGCTCGAACTTGCCCGGCTTGGCGTGATTGGCGCCGGTGAATGCACCGGCTTCATAGCCGAACAGTTCGCTTTCGAGGAGATCTCCCGGAACGGCGGCGCAATTCACCTTCAGAAACGTGCGATGGGCGCGCGGAGACAGCTTGTGGATCAGGCGAGCCACGACTTCCTTGCCCGTGCCGCTTTCGCCCAGCATCAGCACCGGGATATCGACGTTGGCTACCAGTGCAGCCTGCGAGCGAATCTTGCGCATGGCAGGACTGGCCGCTACGAAGAACACGTCGTCGTAAAGCTCTTCCACCTCGCCGGGCAAATTCTGCTGGTTCTTTCCCAGACACTGGTCGATGACCTTGTCCAGTTCGGCCTTCTGAAAGGGTTTGGTCAGGTAATCATGCGCTCCCAGGCGGATGGCCTGCACCACTTTGCGGGTATCGCTCACGCAGGAAAGCATGACGACTTTCACGCCCGGCAGAATCTCGCGCATCTGCTCCAGGGTCTGCAGGCCGTCGATTCCAGGCATGAGCAGATCCATCAGCACCAGGTCGGGCCGAAGTCCTTTTTGCACGCGCTCAAGCGCGGCTTCCCCGGTCGAGGCGGTCTCGACGGTGTAGTCATCCACTTCCAGCAGCGTGCGGATGTATCGCAACATCCCTGGTTCGTCGTCAACCAACAAAATATTGACCGCGTCGGTCATTTGTTTTTCCCTTTACTGGGGGGAATGGAAACTGGTTTCAGCGGAACGATGAAGGAGAATTTGGCGCCCGCCCCGAGCTCGCTTTCCACCCAGATCTTGCCACCCATGGCATTGACCAGGCGGCGCGCGATGGCGAGTCCCAAACCCATGCCTTCGGTCTGCGCTTCGTTCTGCGGCAGACGAAAAAAATCGTCAAACACTTCGATATGATACTCGGCCGGAATTCCCGGACCGGTGTCAGAAACGCTCACTTTCACGGAATTCGGAAGCGGATCATTCTGCCGCCGCCGTTCGCCCGGCATGGCGGAGTTGCTAGGACTGCGGCGTTCCCACATGTAGGGCTCGGCGTGCAGCCAGACTGTCCCGCCCGCGGGAGTGAACTTGGAGGCGTTCTCCAGCAAATTGGAAATCACCCGCTGCAGCTTGGCCGAGTCGAACGCGAACTCCGGCAGTTTCTCGTTGGCCAGAAAGTACAGCGCCAGGCCTCTCTCCTGAAACCGGTGGGACCACAGACGGCACACTTCTGACAGGCAAGGGTTTACATTGCCGGTCTCGTAACGCATCTTCATCTCGCCGGTTTCGAGAACGGTGTAGCTCAGAAAATCCTGGATAAATTGCTGCAAACGCTGCCCGCTGGAGTGCATGTCGCCGAGGATTTCCCGCTGCCGCTCGTTGAGCGGGCCGAGCTTTTCGTTCTGCAACAGCTCGATATAGCCGTTCAGGATTGCCAGGGGGGTCTTGAGGTCGTGGGCGGCTGACCCAAGCGCATTGGTGGTCCGCATGGAACGTTCCCGCAGCTTGTTGTATTCCTGCAGGAGGGCGTCGTAACTGAGGCGGTCTGCCGCCGGACGCGGGGCTGAGGCCGGCTCCGCACTGGGCGCGACGGTCTCGACTTCCCCAGGGATACACGCATTTTCAGGCACCACTCCCATAGTTTGAAACTCACAGGATTCGACTTGCATTGGGGAGGGAGAAACAGCCGGGCGCAAAAGTCCAGTGCCAATAATCGTATGACAGCATATTTCCAGTGTCAACGGAAAATGCAAGCAAGTGGTCACGGAAGGGCAAAACCTTGCAGTTCTAACAGCTTCAAAGCTCTGGGCTAACGGCCGTTTGAGGGGCGAATGTAAGGAGAATTTTGCTGGGCCCGGATAGGGCTCTAATGCCGGTCTTACAGGCAAATGACCTGATCTCTTGCCGGTTTCGTATGCCAAATGGTAAACCGAGCCTGGCTAGTTTGGCCCCCAAGGTGCGGGAGAACGGTTATCTCGGTCTAAGAAGGGGTCGGTTTGAAGCGTTTGAAGCCTGTCGCAGAGCGCCGTAAATGGCCGCGCCTACCCATCGCCATACCCGTCTTTGTTCGCAGCCGGGACGAAAAAGGAAAAGAACTTCTGGAATTCGCCACCGCCCTGAACATCTCCGCAGGCGGAGCTCTGGTGGCCGTTCGCCGCTCATTGCCGCTCTCCGCGCAGGTTTTGCTGGAAATCCCCAGCGCTCCCCTGGCTTCCACAAACTCGTTGCCCAAGGCGGCTCGCAATCTTCGCGCCCGAACTCTGTGGGTCACTCACACTGATGGCTACCACCTGATGGGCCTCAAATTCTCCCATCCGCTGGTGGGACCGCCCGCTGTTCGCCCTTCCCGCCAAAGGAAAGTTGCTTCTGTTTTGTGAAAAGTTTTTCCCACGGCTCCGATTGTCCTTGAGCCGGAACGCCGTGCGTTACCTGACCGCAGCTATTCTCTAAGAAAATCTCGTAACTATATAAATCTAAACATATTACATTGGTTTTATAGCCGGAATTCTGAGCTTTCCGGGGTTTGGCTCTCGGGGTGCACAACAAGGCTCGTACGCAAGGGTAACTGGGCCACTAAAAAAACACATGACGACTACACCGTCCGTTAGTTCGCTGGCTACTTCTCTGGGAGAGTTTCCGCCCGATGCGATCACATTTGGCCGCACTGAGGTCATGCAATCGCTTCGGGACCGCATGGATAAAGTAGCGAGCGCCAACGTTCCCGTCCTGATTCAGGGCGAGAGCGGCACTGGCAAAGACATCATCGCACGCATGATCCACACCCTTTCGCCCTGGCGAAATGGTCCGTTCGTGAAAGTCAACTGCCCTGCGATTCCGGGCACGCTGCTCGAAAGCGAACTCTTCGGATACGAAAAAGGAGCCTTCACCGGGGCCTACGGATCGAAACCAGGGCGCGTGGAAATGGCCCATCGCGGCACGCTCTTCCTCGACGAGATTTCCGAGCTCGACCTCGGTCTGCAATCCAAGCTGCTGCAATTGCTGCAGGACGGGCAGTTTTGCCGTATTGGCGCCCAGGAGGACAAGAAAGTCGAAGTACGCGTGGTCTGTGCGACCAACCGGGTGCTGGAAGTCGAAATCGAGAGCGGCACCTTCCGCCAGGACCTGTTCTACCGTATCAACGTAGTCAATCTGCAGATGCCGCCATTGCGCGAACGCCGCGCCGACATTCCCGATCTGGTCACCTATTTTCTGGAGTACTACAACCGCAAATACAACTGCCGCGCCCGCACTCTTTCCGGAGAGTTGATGACCGGGCTGCAGAAGTATCACTGGCCGGGCAACATCCGCGAGCTGGAGAACCTGATCAAGCGCTACGTAATTCTGGGCAACGAGGAAGTGATCAGCAGCGATCTGGTAGCGCACCAGCAGGAGTACACGATTCCCGAAATCAATTTCGATGGCCCGATCGCGCTCAAGACAATCACGCGCCAGGCCACACGGGAGCTGGAGCGCAAGGTGATATTGAAAGTCCTGCAAGCCCACCACTGGAATCGCAAGCAGGCAGCCCGGGCATTGAGCATCAGCTATCGCGCGCTGCTCTACAAGATTCGCGATGCGGGCCTGCCTCCCAACCGCTCCTCGCGGCGCCGCCCGGAGCCGGTTCCGGCACAGGATGTGGCCGCCGACTAGACCACCTCATGCTCAGCAAGCACAATCCGGTAGCGTCGCAAGGACCGACGACGGAGCAGCGAGTCCCGATCCAGGAGAACGAAGTCCAGGAGAGCGAGGCTCGGGAATCCATTTCAACTTCCATAGCGGCGCTCTTGCCCGAGGAACAGCCTTCGCCGCTGGCGCAGGAGATGCATCGAAGAATCGTCTTCCTGCACGCCCTGTACAAGAGTACAGAGTTGAAGGTGTTGGATGACGCTCACACAGTTCTCGGCATCACTCTTAGCATTTGTGCAGGATTTTGGGCCACCTGCAAATCACGGCGAAGGCGTAAACAGAACTTGAGGATTTTGTGGGTGATAGCCTGGGCCATCGCATTCGGTTTAGTTGTTGAACTGACGCTGCAAATCTCCGCACTGTTCAATTGAAATTCCGTCACTGGCCGACTTCATACTCGCCAGTAGTCCGGACGCCACTGACCTACAGCCTTCTTGATGTCGGTTCTCGACAGGTTCTCGGCCAGAGTCTTCGCGGCCAGTGCCGGCAACTCCGCGTCAGAAGCAAAGCGCAATCCGATCAACTGGGATTCCGTAAATTCTCCAATCCGGGCGCCCAGAGGCTCGCCCAGAAGAAGCGCCAGCCGCTGTCGTTCCTCAAGCCGGATCACTCGGTCCTGTACCTTGAGAGCGTAGGTCCGTATCTTGGTCACGGCCGTCGCAGCCGCCAGCATAAACACGACCAGCCACGCCGAGTGCAGCCCGGGATGCCTCACCAGATGGACAATGGTAATAATCAAACTGATCGCAAACACTGGAAGAATGAAGAAGTGAAATGCCGGATCAAAACGCGCGTGATTGGAAAAATTCTGAGGAACTTTTTCGGCCATGTTGTACGCTCCTTCGCGCGCTGCAAAGGTAACGATAATACTGCGAGTGAAGTTCGTAGCGCCGCCGTCCTGGCTCTAGTGAGGGCGTCCCGCCCTCACCGCCGAGGACAAGATGCCCTCGGGACAGCCTGCGAGACGCCAGCGCTACTCTCGATCAAGTCCGGCGCCCGAGGTCTGACGTCTGACCTCCGACGCTGCCTTACTGCTTCTTCTTCTTCCCGAAAAGCCCGCCCAATGCGTCAACTGGGGAGGTTGTGTTGCCAGAGGGATTTTTTTGTCCCGTCAACCCTTGCAGCGCTCCACCCAGGCCGCCCTTTAACTGACCGCCCACCATGCCTTTCACGTCCGGCATGAATTTCGGATCGGAGGTGGTTCCCTGAATGAAGAACGGAATGCTGCCACCCTTGCCGCCGATGCCCGCGAGCTGGGTCAGCCCGGTTACCGCGCCTCCAGAAAGGCTGGCGTTCATTTTGTAATCGAGTGCTCCACCGGGGCTGATGGTGCCGTTTCCAGTCACCGTGCCGAGAGCCGGAATGGTGAGGTTGATGTTCTGCGTGCGCACGCCCTCGGGCGCGACCCGCGCATCGGTGCTCAGGTTTTGGATGGAAGTGTCCGACCCGGTCTGCGAACCAGACAACGCCGATATCGCCGACATCTTGGACGAGAGATTGAAGCCGGCAAGTTTGGTTTGTACCAGCCGAATCGGTCCTGTGATTACCAACTTGTCGACCGGTCCGGCGATTCCAACGTTAACCGAGAGCGTTCCACCCTGGAGCTTTGATCCTGAAGGCAGGATGATGCCGAGCGCGGGCAACATTGTTTGAAGATCGTCAACCGGCATGCCGTCGGCGTTCAGCTTCATGTTCAGCACCGTCGATTCTCCCTGCGACTGGTAAGTCCCGGTGAGCTTGGCCAGAGCCTTGCCCAGCGTGACATCGCCCTGAGTCAGAGTTCCACCTTGTTTCACCAGATCGTAGTCGGTGGCGTATTTCACTTCCACAGGCTGAGTGGCTGGCGTGCCCTTGGCCGACAGCTTGAGCTTGTCGGCCTTGAGCGTACCGCTGGTCTTTGCCATCTTGCCGTCGGAATTCAGCGTGCCATCAAAGTCAGCGACGCCCGCGATTCCAGTAGAGGGGTCAACGAACCCCGAGGCCGTAAGGTCCAGACCCTTGATGTTTACTTGCGCTTGGAGCGGACTGGCTGAAACGTCGCTGGAGTTAATTGGGCCTGCCTTGCCGTCAAGTTTCGCGGTGCCGCCGGCGGGAAGGTTGGCGGTGATGGTGAAAGGGAACTGGGAAGTCAGGGAAAAATCGCGCACGCTAATGTTCACGTTGTCATAAACGTGAGGCTTGATCGACGAGTTGGCACGATTCACCGAGAGTCGGCCATCCTTCACATCCAGCTTGCTGACGGAAAGATTTGCGGTCGAACTCGGTCCTGTACTCGCGGGCTTCTTCTCAGCCTCTGAGCTGCTGCCCAGGCTGGAGAAGTTCCATTTTCCTGAGGCGTCGCGCAGCAAGGCAATCTCCGGCTTGTCGAGCGTGATATCGGTCACGTGCAGCGTTTTGGAAAAAATCAGCGGCATCACCTCCACGCCGACCTTCAGCGCTTTGGCGCGGATGAAAGGATCTTTACTGAAGGCGGGATCGTCGGAGATCGACAGATCCTCTGCCGAAACGCTTCCCGACAAGATGGAAAGGCTGAGATTGCCGACCTTGACCTCGCGGCCCAGGGCGGTAGATAGCTCGGACTCCAGCTTGGGCCGGAAGCTGTTCACATTCACCAGGAAAGGGAGCGCGATGACGACGAGCAGAATGACGATGACCACGATCCCGACAATTTTCAGTATGCGTTTCATGGAGAGAACTCCTTCGCGAACTTCAATGCGACTGGGCCTGGCAAACTTGTGGAGTAAGCCGTGGACGGCCAACAGTTTACCAAAAGATCAGGCTACTGAGGTTCTTGCGTAAGCTCTGGATTCGGCGCAGGGCCGCCATAGAGTTCTTTCTGCCGCTGGTCGCGTTTTTCGTTCATCACCCGGGTGGTGGCTTCCATTTCGGCGCGCGCTTCCTGGGTGCGCCCCAACCGCTGCAGCAGCTGTCCGCGCAGGTAATGAACGCTGGAATTCGCGGGATCGATTTTGGCGGCCGCATCGATTTCAGTCAGCGCCTCGGCGTATTTGCCTTCGGCTTGGTAGACGCGCGCCAGTTGGTAGTGAGCACTGCCCAGACCGGGTTCGATCCGTAAGGCATGCCGCAGATTTGTTTCCGCCTCACGAGTATTTCCCTGGAGCGAATTAATCAGTCCCAACTGATCGTAGTTATAGGCAACGTCGGGTTCGAGGGCTATATCTTTGAGAAATTCTTCCTTGGCGCGCTCCAGACTCTGCTTCTTGAAGTAAGCCACTCCGAGATTGAAGTGAACGAAAGGGAGCTTGGGGTTGGACTTGGCGGCCAGTTCGAGCTCCTTGATCGCTTCGTCATATTCTTCACGATTGATATGAGCTTTGCCCAGCAGCAGATGTAATTCGGGCGAGTCCTGGCCGGTCTGAACGAGCCGTCCCAGGGCGCGCTGCTCGAGGTCCGGCTGACCCGACTTGCCCGCCGCAATTCCCAGCACGTAAAGATAGTTCAACTGGTCCGACGCCTGCGCCCATAGCGGTTCGAGCATGCGCGTGGCGTCGGCGTACCGCTCGGTGAAGAAGTAGCAAAGCCCCAGAAGGTGGCGCGCCTGGTACGACTCCGGCGCATCGCGCACCACAGATTCGAAGGGAGCGATGGCGGAGCGAAAATCGTTTTGCCGGTAATAGACCAGGCCCACGTTGAGACGAATACCCGGCACTTGTGGCATCAGACCTTCGGCTTTGCCCAACATCTCCAGGGCCTGCGGCCATTGCTTGCGCCGCATGGCGATGACCCCAAGGTTGGCATAAGCGCCAGCGGCTTGCGGATCCAGAGCCAGCACACTACGAAAGGAACGCTCGGCCAGGTCGAGGTTGTTTTTCTTCAGGGCGGTCTCGCCCTCCTGAAATAACTGCTGAGGACTCGCGCTAGCCGCCAATGGCCGCGCCGGATGCGGAGTTTGCGCCGTCGCGCGGCAGAGAGACGCCGCCACGACCACGATCAGAAGCCTTGACAGTGATTTCACTCTGCTGTAGTGTCCGCCAACGACGAGGTGGAATTCAAGCTACGTAAATCTTTGCGCACTTTGCGTCCTCTTCGCGTACTCTGCGGTTAAAAGCTTTTAGTCGCGAGTTCGCGAAGGAACGCGAGGATCGCGAAGAAAATCTTTTTATGGTCAAGACTTCGGTAATCACCATCCGCGACGTGGCCAAGGAAAGCGGTTTTTCCTCGACCACAGTTTCCATTGTCCTCAACAACGCTCCCCTGGCGCGCTATATTCCGGCCGCCACCAAGAAGAAGATCGAAAAGGCGGCCAAGAAACTGGGTTACCGTCCCAACCTGTTTGCCCGCTCTCTGCGCAGCAAACGCAGTCACACGGTCGGCGTGATGGTGTTCGACATGACCGATCCTTACTGCACTCTGATTCTGCGCGGCATTGAAAACTCTCTCTACCAGGCTTCTTACCTGCCCATTCTGACCGATGTGCACAACGAGCGCAGCCGGTTTGAGCGCTACCTGGAAATGCTGCTGGACCGACGTGTGGAAGCGTTGATCGTCCTGGCCAACTGGTTGTTCGTGGACATCGACGTTTTGGCAGATCTTGAAAAAAGCAGTATTCCCAGCGTGATGATTGCGCGAGAGATTCAAACCGACACGGTCAGTTCGGTGATCGTGGATAACGAAGTCGGCGCCTTCGCCGCGGTCGAACACTTGTACCAGCTGGGGCATCGCAAGATTGCGTTCATCCGCGGGCCCAAGACTCTGACCGACAGCGCCCCACGCTGGCGGGGTGTCCGCTCGTTCGCGAAGACCAGCGGGCTGGAACTGGATCCTCGGCTGATCCTGGACCTGCCGGAATCGCGTGATCCAATTTCAAGTTTTGAAGCCGGATTCAAATTGACCGAGGAACTGATCAAGAGCAAGCGCTCATTCACCGCGCTGATGGCCTTTGACGACATGACCGCGTTTGGCGCGATCCGCGCCTTTGCCAAGGCAGGTCTGCGCGTGCCGGAGCACTGCTCGGTGATCGGCTTCGATGACGTCGCGGCCTGCAGCCTCTACACTCCCCAGCTCACCACGATTCGCCAGCCTATGGAGGCCATGGGCGCGGCTGCGGCGAATTTAGTGGTGGAGGGTATCAATGCAGTGCTGGAGAAGCGTGAGGTGCCGGCGGTACACCGCAAAATGACGCCGGAGTTGGCGGTGCGAGAGTCCACCCGCAGCATACCCTGACCGGTCCTGGTCGAAAAACCCTCAATTCACAGCCTCAGTTGAAAAACTGATCGAACAGTATTTTCCGGCTTTTTCTCTTGACACTTGCTGTCGAAGTAACGCAGTATTCAGCCTATTGATTCGTTTTAATAAAACATTTCAGCTCGAAATGCGGTACCCGGGTCCCCAGGTCCGGGAGATGAAAACAATGACAATAACGAAAACGATGAACCCCATTCATCCAGAGCTGCTGTCCCACGACCGGGGCAGGCTTACCGGCTGGATGCGGGCGTGAAATGAGACGGGTGCACAGGGTGGCAACCGAACTACGATGCTGTTTCGGGTGAATGTCAGTCAATCGCCAGCGGCGGTTGCAATAATTTCAAGGGGGTTATCATGAAATCCCGCGTGTTGTGGTTAGGCGTTTTCCTCTCTCTTTCGCTCGCAGCCTTGGCCCAGGACACAGCTTCAATCACAGGTAATGTCACCGACCCCAGCGGCGCGGCCCTCGCAGGCGCCCAGGTGACGTTGAGTAGTCCCGAGCGCGGTATTAACCGCTCAACTCAAACCAACGAAAGCGGCGGCTATCTGTTTGGCGCCGTGCCCGGGGGATCTTATGACCTGACCGTCACGTCGCCCGGATTCAAGAAGTACCAGGCTAAAAGCGTGAAGCTGGAAGTCGGGCAAAAGGCGCGCGCTGATGTGGCCTTGCAGGTGGGAGCGGAGAATACGACGGTCGAGGTTGAGGGCTCGAGCGTGGCGACGGTCGAAACCCAATCGTCGGACCTTTCCGGGGTTGTCACCGGCAAAGAAGTGACCCAACTGGAACTGAATGGACGCAACTTCACACAGCTCGCAACGCTGGTGCCGGGGGTCAGCAACCAGTCGGGACAGGATGACGCCGGCGTAGGCGTCGGCGGCAACGTTTCCTTCAGCATGAACGGCGGCCGCACCGAGTACAACAACTGGGAGCTGGACAGCGGCGACAACATGGACAACGGCAGCAACACCACGCTGAACGTCTATCCCAGCCTGGACGCCATCGCAGAATTCAAAGTGCTTACTTCGAACTATGGTGCCCAGTACGGTCGCAACGGTTCGGGCACGGTGGAAGTGGAAACCAAGTCCGGCACCCGCAGCTTTCACGGAGACGCCTACGAGTTTGTCCGCAACGACATTTTCAACGCGCAGACATTTCCCCAGACCAGCGTTCCGCCCTACAAGAAGAACGATTTTGGATACACGATTGGCGGGCCGGTGTTCATTCCCGGGGTCTACAACAAAGACCGCGACAAAACATTTTTCTTCTGGTCGCAGGAGTGGCGGCGCGATCGCGTGCCGGCCAACCTGGGCAGCGTGATCGTACCGTCTCTGGCGGAGCGCAGCGGCAATTTCAGCTGACGTGTGTTCACCCACGGCCGGATTGATTGACCCAGCGAATTTTCCGGATTGCCCGGTGGATCCGGGGACTGGCCAGCGATTTCCTGGAGATACCGTTACCATTGACCAGGTCAACGCGCCCGCGCTCGCGGCCGAAATTCCAGAACCTACTACCGGGCTGAATACCTGGAATGGCGCTCCCACCCTGCCCACCAACTGGCGCGAAGAGTTGTTCCGTATCGACCATAATTTTTCGGAGAAAATTCGCGGAACGTTTCGTTATATCCACGACTCCTGGGACCAGACTTATCCCACGCCGTTGTGGACCAACGGAACCAGCTTTCCTACCATCCAGACCCAGTTTGGCGGCCCCGGTCTCAGCATGGTGGCGCGCCTGACCGCAACCGCCTCCCCCACCCTGTTGAATGAGTTCGTCTTCAGTTACACCACTGACCACATAACGCTGATTCCGGTGGGCGCCTGGCAGCGTCCCGCAGGGATGACGTTAGGCTTGTTCCCGGGTGCAGACGCGGGCAAGGTTCCCGGCATCAGCCTCGGTGGCGGCGGGATCTTCAATTTCCAGGAGGACGTCGGATATCTGCCCAACGGGCCCTATAACTCCAATCCGACCTACACCTACAGGGACAACGTCACCAAGATTGTCGGCAAGCACAACCTGCAGTTCGGCGCCTATTTCGTGGCAGCGCAGAAGAACGAACTCGCGGCTCCGGGAACGGCGACGAACGGCACGTTTACCTTTGACACCAGCAATTCCGCCGTCAGCACCGGCAATGCATTCGCAGACTTGCTGATCGGCAACATATCGTCTTTCTCTCAAGCCAGTTCGCAGCCCAAGTTTTACAACCGTTACAAGATTTTCGAGCCATACTTCCAGGATGACTGGCACGTTACCAGTCACCTCACGCTGAACCTCGGGCTCCGCGTGAGCCTGTTCGGAACCTACTACGAGCGCTATCACAACGAATACAACTTCGACGTCACTCGTTACGTTCCGGGCGCGAGCAGCACCGATCCCAACGACCGGTCTGGTCATTGGGGATCCTTTCAACGGAGTTGTACAGTGCGGCATCACACCGGGAGTGCCTGACAGCTGCATGAAGGGCCACTTGTTTAACCCCGCGCCTCGCATTGGTTTTGCGTGGGATCCGAAGGGCGACGGCAAAATGGCGATTCGGGGCGGCTATGGAGTGTTCTTCGAACACACCAACGGCAACGAAGCCAACGCAGAATCGTTGGAGCCGGCGGCCAGTCCGGCTGTGCAGACCACCAGCATATTCAATCTGACCTCGTACAGTCAGGTCGTTCCCGCACCGGCCGGCAGCTCCAGCCCCCTGGCTATGATCTCAATTCCCAACAAAGCGGTCTGGCCATATGTGCAGCAATGGCATCTGGACATTCAGCGCGATATTTTGAAGAACACCATAGGAACGGTTTCCTACGTTGGCAGCAAAGGCACGCATCTGACCCGGTACTTCGACCTGAATCAGGTTTTGCCCACACCCTCGAGCCAGAACCCCTACAAAGTAGGCGAGCCGATTAACGGGATCGATCCGGGCACCGGCCTGCCGCACGACGACTGCGGGACCCTTACCACTCCAAGCGGTGTACCCGTTACCGGCCAAGCCGCGGTGAACCTGCAGATCGCATGCGGAGCCAACGCGGATCCCTTCCGCACGCAATTTCCCGGCATCGGCTCGGTGTCCGCGCTGCGCGAGCAGGCTTCCTCTACCTACCACGCACTGGAGGTCGCGGTACGACGTAATGTCGGCGGGCTGCAACTCAGCCTGGCCTACACTTACAGCCACTCCATCGACGATTCCTCCTCCGCCCGGGATGCCATCATCCTGAATACCTACGACTTGGCCCGAGCCCGTGCCAGTTCCAACTTCGACCAGCGTCATCAATTCAATTTGGGATACGTGTACGACCTGCCGTTCTTCAGGACTCCGGGTCTTTCACATAAACTGCTGGGCGGATGGCAATGGTCCGGGCTGGTCACGCTCCAAAGCGGCACGCCATTCAGCGTGGCGAACGGAGTCGTGGGAGACAATGCCGGTGTCGCCAACAACGTCAGCGTCAACTCGGCGCAGTCTTATCCGGATGTAGTGGGCGACCCTCGGAAAGGGCATTTCAAACTTTCCTTTCGATGGCTTCGGTCCGTTAGAGTACAACCCCTCGGCATTTGCCGCACCGCGTGGACTGACTTTCGGAGATGCGCCCAGGAATCTGCTGACCAACCCGAAGCGCACGAATTTCGACATGGCGCTCTTCAAACATTTTGCCATCACGGAAAGCATGGGCTTCGAATTCCGGGCTGAGGCATTCAACGTGTTCAATCACATTGAATACGCCTGGCTGGGTGGAGACGGCGGCTCGGCGGCTTCCAACAGCCCCTTTGCCAGTTCGAACAACACGCTAACCTGTTACGGAGCCAACAACTCGGCCGGAGATCCTACATGCACGGCGGCGAATGCCTATCTGCGACCCGCCGTCGCACACAACGGGCGCATCCTGCAATTGGGAGCGAAGTTTATCTTCTAGAAGGTCTTGTCATCCTGAACGGCGTATGGGCTTCGCGCAGCGAAGCCCATACGAAGTGAAGGACCTATCTATTCCTGACAAGACCGCTTCCCACGGATCGTAGAGCTGGAGATCCTTCTCTTCGTGGCTGCTTCGCTGCGCGAAGCAGCCACTCCGGGCCGTGGTGCAGGCGAGCCCGAGTCATTCTGTGGCCGGAAGACAGAAACCGAGCGCTTGAGTAGGCAGCCTGCCTCCCTCGAAGCAAGTGGGGGAGTTCGAAGCAGCAATGCTGGGAGCACGTACCGAAGAGATGGATGGTGAGACCCTGCGTCCACCGCACACATTGAAAGAACGAGCCCTTGGGTCGGATCGCAAAACCTTTCCGCGAGAGCGAAATGGCGCTTCCTAGAAACTCGACGCGCCCGCGGAGAGGTGTTGCCAAAACCGCCTTGACACGGGCCCACGTCGTTAGAGACAGGATGACAACACGGCTTCAGGATGACAAGCAGGGCTAAAGAGCGGCGCTCAGGATGACACAGCTATCCCACCTGCGCGTGCTCGCGGGTGGCGGTCACTGCTGTCAGCGCTTGCTCCAGGTCGGCGATCAGGTCGCCGGCGTTTTCAATTCCCACTGAAAGCCTGACCAGTTGTTCGGTCACACCCATCTTCGCTCGCTGCTCGGCGGAGATCATGCCGTGCGAGGTAAACACCGGAATCGTGACCAGCGAATCCACCCCGCCCAGGCTGGGTGCGAGATTGAACAGGTGCAGCGCCTCCGAAAAGCGCCGGGCGTCGTCCGCGGTGCCGTCGACCTCGAAGCTGAGGACACCGCCTCCCCCGTGCATCTGCTCCATGGCCAGGGCGCGCTGCGGATGGCCTTCGAGGAACGGATAATGCACGCGCCGCACTTTGGCATGCTGCGCCAGGAACTGTGCGACCCGCAGGGCGTTGTCATTCTGGCGCTGGACGCGGACGGCCAGCGTCTTGATGCCACGCAGGAGCAGCCAGGCAGCGTGCGGATCCATGTTTCCGCCCAGAGTGGTACGGGTGGCGTGGATAGTCTCGATCAAATCCCGGCGGCCGGCGACGATGCCGCAGATCAGGTCCGAGTGTCCCGCGAAATATTTCGTCCCGGAGTGCATGATCAGATCGATACCGAAATCTGCCGGACGCTGATTGATGGGCGTGGCAAAGGTGCTGTCGATAAACGTAATCAGATTGTGCTGCTTGGCGAGCGCGGTCACCTTCTTTAGATCGACCACCCGCAACGTCGGGTTGGTCGGAGATTCCAGATAGAGCAGCCTGGTATTCGGCCGGATGGCGCGCGCATGCTGATCGTATTCCGTGGTATCTACAAACGTGGTTTCGATGCCCAGCTTAGGCAGCCACTGGCTGAGGAATTTTGTCGCCCCGCCATAAATATCACGCTGCGCAACCACGTGGTCCCCGCTTTTTAGCAGCGCCAGGATCGAGGTAGTGATGGCGTTCATGCCGGACGAGAATAGCTGTGCTCCATCGGTACCTTCGAGTTCCGCAATCACCTTTTCGGCCACCGTGTTCGTGGGGTTGCCGTAGCGGGTGTAGAACATGTCGGTGGAGGTGGCGCGCACTTGCTGGTCATTGTCCGTGACCTCGAAAGTGGAAGTCTGGTGGATCGGAGCGGCCAGCGGGCCATTTTTTCTCTGATGGTCTGCGGCGCCGCGAACGGCTTCGGTTTCCGGATGGTGCTTGTGCTTTTTCATACCGCTCCTTCTCGTCTACTAAGCTTCGATACTAGGCTCCGGCCAAAGCTGCGTCGAACGCGGGCACCGGAGACAGCCACTCCGCGGATCGCGGATGGCGTCCGCTGGTGAGCTTGTCAAATTCCGCTTGCAGGACGCCCGTGACTGGGCCGGTTTTTCCGTTGCCGATGGTGCGGAAATCGATCTCCCGGAGGCCGATCACCTCGGCGGCAGTGCCGCACACGAAGACCTCATCCGCGATGTAAAGCTGGTCGCGGGAAATCGGCTCTTCGACCACTTGGTGGCCGAGGTCGCGCGCCAGCGCCAGCAGGCTATCGCGGGTGATGCCTTCGAGAATGGCTCCGCGACCCGGAGTGTAGATCACGTTGTTGCGCACCAGAAAAATGTTTTCGCCTGTGCACTCCGCAACGTAGCCCTGGGGATCGAGCATGATGGCCTCATCGAAGCCGGCACGCTGCGATTCGGTCTTGGCCAGAATCGAGCTGACGTAGTTTCCCGACAGCTTGGCTTTGGTCATCATGATGTTCGGGTGCAGCCGAGTGAAAGATGCAATGTTGGCGCGAATGCCGCGCTCCTTGGCATCCGCGCCAAGAAAGGCCGTCCACTCCCAAACAGCGATAATCAGCCGCGGTTTGCCGCTGTCCACGACCAGATCCATGGCGCCGTCGAGATAAATCACTGGACGGATGTAGCAAGCGGGAAATTTGTTTGCCGAGACAGTCTTGTGAATGGCGTCGATCAGCGAGTCGCGCGTCCAACCCAGATCACGGAACCCGACGATCAGCGCTGAGTCGAGCAGGCGATCGACGTGTTCCTCCAGACGAAAGATGGCTGGGCCCTGGCTGGTGGCGTAACAACGAATGCCTTCGAAGACGCTGAAACCGTAGTGCAGGCCTGCGTTGACGATCGGGATTCCGCTTTGCGCGGCATCCTTCAAACCATCATCAAGCCATACGAACTTTGCGGGATTTGCCATGAAGGTCCTCGGTCAGGAATAAACGTTCGAGCCATCCCGACCGTTTCAAGAGTAACGTTGTGGAGGCAAACTGGGCAAGGGAGGACAGTTATCGGGTGTTATGGCAGCTGTCATCTTAAATATTCACGTAGGCCCGGACGCCCCGTCCGGGCGGGGCGAGCACAGCTCGCCAGTTTTAGGTGGCCGATTGAGGTCTGCCGGGCTGTGCGGGGGCGCCCGACCCTACGTGGACCGCGGCACCTGCGGGCTCCCCACACAACCTGAATTCCGGTTGCCACGCTCCGCCAGGTTCTCGTAAGCTGTGCCGACTCTTCTGCTCTCGCGGAAAGGTGTGCTGAATGGCAAAGAAGAAAGCAAAGCCCGTCATGAAACGCAAAGCGGCAAGATCGGCCAGATCAAAAAACACCGGTCGGAAGGCGGCAGCCAGGACGGTCACCAGGATGGAGCTGAGACATGTTCCCTGGCATACCGTCGAACTGGAAGACTTGAACCCGCTGCTGCAGCGCCAATTCGTGGTTGGTCAGGCGATCATGGTGGCCCGAGTCCTGATGAAGAAGGGTTGCATCATCCCATTGCACAGTCATCACAATGAGCAATTCACGTATATTCTGGAAGGCGCGCTAAAGTTCTGGCTTGATGGCAAAGAGATCGTGGTGCATGCGGGCGAAGTGTTGACCATCCCTCCACACATGCCGCACAAGGCGGAAGCCATGGAGGACACGGTCGATCTCGATATCTTCAATCCGCCGCGCGCAGACTGGATTGAGAAGTCTGATCAGTACCTGCGTGGCGGCAAATAACTCATCCATCCCGTATGCTAATACCTGAATGACTGACCAGGCCGCCTCCATCTCAAAACTGGAACCAGCCGTGTCGCAATTACGCTGCATTGGCTGCGGAGCTGTGGGCGAAGACGGGGCCAAGAGTGTCCGCTGCGCGCAATGCGGCGACCTGCTGGAAGTGGTTTATCCCGGCTGGAAAGCAAGCGGACGCGCGGATGGGCTCGACGCCGCGGGGCTCAAAACTCTCTGGCGGCAACGCCGTACCTCTTACAATGCGCTCGACGAAAGCGGCGTGTGGCGGTTTCGCGAAATGCTTCCCGCTTTGCGCGATTGGAACCGGGTCATCACCTTGCGGGAAGGGAATACGCCAGTCTATGAACTGCCTTCCTGCGGCCGCGCGGCGGGTGTGAAGCAGCTTTACGCCAAGCACCAGGGCATGAATCCAACCGGGTCGTTCAAGGACACCGGCATGACCGTGGCCGCGTCCTTTGCCCGGCAGGGTGGCTTTCGCTGGGTGGCGTGCGCTTCCACCGGAAACACGTCCGCATCCATGGCGGCCTATGCAGCCCGCGCCGGAATGCGCAGCCTGGTCCTGATCCCACAGGGACAGATTACCTGGGGCAAACTTTCTCAAGCCCTCGACTATGGCGCTGTGACCTGCCAGTTGAAGACTGACTTCGATGGCTGCATGCGAGTGCTGGACGAGGTAGTGCAGCGCATGCCGGTTTATCTTTTGAATTCGGTGAATCCCTACCGCCTGGAAGGGCAGAAAACGGCCGCGGTGGAGTTGCTGGAACGCTTCGACTGGCAATCGCCCGATCACGTGATCGTTCCCGGCGGCAATCTGGGGAATTCCTCCGCCTTGGGGAAGGCGTTTCTCGAAATGAAGGAACTCGGCCTCATCTCCAGACTGCCGAAGCTTTCCGTGATTCAGGCTGAAGGCGCCAACGCCCTGGTCCGAACCATGCGCGAGACCGGGGGAAAAGAACTCGTTTCGGTGCATGCTGAAACTATGGCGACGGCCATCCGGATCGGGAGTCCGGCGTCGTGGAAAAAAGCGGTGCGCGTGCTGGAAGCGACCGGGGGCGCGGTCGAGCAAGTGACCGAGGTTGAGATTGCGCTGGCGAAGGCGGAAATTGGGGCGGACGGCATCGGGTGCGAGCCCGCGTCGGCAGTCACGCTTGCCGGGTTGAAGAAGCTGGTTGACCAGGGATTCGTGAAGAAGAATGAATCCGTGGTTCTGATCTTGACCGGCAATTTACTCAAGGATCCGGATTTCACGCTCAAGTTTCATCGTGGCGACCTGTTCACGGGTACGCCACACGAAGAGGAAGCCGAAAGCCTTCTCACCCATCGACAGCGCGCGCCCATGGTCCTGGATGCGAGTGCAAGCGCAGTCGTGAAGGTGCTGGAGCACGCGGAGAGAACAACTCCGGCCAGTTAGGGATTTGAATAAGGCGGGAGGGCACGGCTTTCAGCCGTGCCGAGGAGCCTTCTAAAGGGAAGTTACGGCACGACTGTAAGTCGTGCCCTCCCAATTCGTGATTAGCCGTGGCTCCATCGGGCCGCCAACTGGCGTTCCCAAACTAATGTCCGGAAAGAAAAATCCCGCGTCCGTGAAATCACAGCTGGAGCTCTTGCTGCCCGCCACTTCCGCCAATCTAGGCCCTGCGTTCGATGCCGCGGCGCTGGCCTTTGAATTGTTCCTGAAAATCCGGGCCCGGATCGCGGATGATTTCTCCATCACCGCCAGCGGTCGCGACGCTGAAATCTGCAGCCAAATTGAGAACCATCTCATCCTGACCACCTATCGCGACGTGCTCGAGCAGGAAGGGAAGCCGGTACGTCCGCTCACGCTCCACATCGACAACCAGATTCCCATCGGCAAGGGGTGCGGTTCCTCGGCAGCGGCGCGCTTGGCAGGGATCGCGCTGGCAGTACATTTTGGCAAACTGCGCTGGACGGACAGCCGAATCATCGGCGAGGCCTCGCGCCGGGAACATCATCCGGACAATGCGGCCGCGTGCTGGATGGGTGGACTAACGGTAGCCCGGATGTCGGGTGACGGTGACGCTCAAGTCGCTTGCGTCACTCCGAAGGGGAAATGGCCGCTGTTGCTGGCGGTACCCGACGATGCGCTCCCCACCGAAGAGGCCCGCCGCGTACTCCCCTCCGAATATTCGCGCGCAGACGCTGTAACCAACGTTCAAAACTCCATGCTGCTGCTGGCGGCGTTTGTACAGGGCCGCCGCGACCTTCTGGCCTCCGCTCTTGAAGATCGCATGCACCAGCCTTACCGGGCGTCGCTGTGTCCGCTATTGCCGGCGCTGCAAAAGCTTGCTGGCCGCAGTCTGGGGATTCTGGGTGCGGTCCTGAGTGGAGCGGGGCCGTCGGTGCTGGTGTTTCTGGGTGAAAGAGTAAAAAACCAAAAAGTGAAAGTCGGAAAAGTGAGCGCAGAGCGCGCCGTTGCGGAGGTGGGTGCTTATCTTCTGGCGCACGGACTCAAGGCCGAACTGATATCAACCGCGATTACCAGACAAGGAGCCGGCCAGGGCAGGGCCTGGGTCAAACGACGCTCCTAACCGCGACGGCGTTCCTCGCGGTTCGCCAGCTGATTCGCCGCCACCAGCTGAAAAAGGTGCTGCTCAAAACTTAGATCAGGCTCAACCGCAAAGCGTTCCGGATAGGAAACCAGGGCGCTGAGAAAGCTCTTGATTTCGTACTGCCCATCGCGCTCACGAGTGGCGCGACCCATGCCCGAAGCGCTCGGGCGACGTTTGTTGTTCTTCATGCGCCTCCCAAAGTTATTCCCCGCCATAAAGCTGGCCGGAAGACACGTCGTTCCGCCTGGTTATTAGGGGAGACAAATGAATACGCGGGAGAAGAGAAGGTGTAAATGGCACTCTCGTGCCATTACATTTGCAGCACGGAAGGCGGAGTCTGGAACAGACATATCCAGAGGTTTCCAGGCGTTTCCTCCTCCCGGCCCATCCACAGGTCCCCAGGGCATTTCTCCCCCAGGCAGATCCCCACTTTAGGCTCCTAACATAGGCTCCCAACATAGGTTCCCAGGCCATGCCTCCCCCAAATCCGGCTACGCGTTCTTGACTGTGGAGAGAGCAGGGTTTTGTGAACCCACCATCACGAGATGAATACCAGGACTTTTACCGGCAGCTCTATGCAGCTTTAGCCGCATTGAAACGCGGCGAATGCCACATCTGCCAGAAGAAGGTTGAGTTTATTCAATCCGGCGAGAACGTCGTCGGTTCTTGCGGACACAAGCTGTACAAGGGAACGTTGGGAGCGTTTCCTCAGCCTCCACCCCCAGACCGGGAGTCAGGGTCCGGTTGAGGAGCAAGAATTCGTTCGCTTCCTCAACCGGCAATCCTCACT
The DNA here is from genome assembly GCA_963801545.1 of Terriglobia bacterium. GTDB lineage: Bacteria > Acidobacteriota > Terriglobia > Terriglobales > Acidobacteriaceae > JAIQFF01. The sequence continues at coordinate 61,349 of CAWDFF010000019.1, forward strand.
GACGACTGGCGGGCGGGATGATGCCATTCATTCTCAGGTACTCCACCATCTGTCCGTAATGATCAAAGCCATGGCTGGAGGCGCCGATCGCGAGTCCCATGCGAGTGCCGGTGCCCTCCCCGAAGGGATTTTTCACGGGTGTCAGCAGATTCTTGTCGTCGATGGACCCGGCTGCTTTATGAAGATAGTTAAAAGATTCCTTCAGGTATTTCACTATGTCAGCCTTGGTAGAGAGCGAGTCCGGGCCATTCTCATTGCTGGTGTCCACTGGCGACTTCTCGCCCAGAATGCCGGCAGCCAATATGTAGTTGACCGTGGCTACGTGCTTTACCTGCTGGCTGAAGGTGCGTACTCCCTTGAACTCGCCACTGGTCGGGGCGAAGGAATACTTGTCCTCAGGCATGGCTTCGGCCGCGGACACGACTTCACTCTCCACAGTGCTGACGGCATGATTCAAGACTTGGCTTACCGTGCGGTTCTCTGCCGCCTTATTCGTTTGTGCGAATGCAACCGCGCTGCATAGAAGTAACGTCAGCGTCAAAACGTAAATGTGCTTCATCGGTGTTCTCCTTAAAAATGTGGGCGAGAGAGCGTTGCTTACGGCCCTGCCACTAGTCTCGCACTACGGACGGTGTCAGCTCTAACTGTTCCGCGGTGAGGCGGTGACGGCGGACGGCAACGAGTCCGCCGACCAGAGCGATCGCCGAATACAACAGCGCTGATGGAACTCCCACTCGAGTGGCCAGCGCTCCCCAGGCCGCGCTGCCCAGTGCCATCCCTCCCTGCAGTACCAGCAGGTACATGGACAACGCCCGGGCGCGCAGAAATGACGGAGACATGGTCTGGGCCGCAATGTTCAGGCACGCTAAGATTCCAATCCATGCCGTGCCGCTGGCAAACATCACCAGGCACAGCCAGGTAAAGGTCTGGACGCGCCCGGCGGCGAAAGTCATAGCGGCAAACAGGAGGATGTCAAAAGCGACCACGCCGTCGACGGACAGGCGAGTGCGCACCCGAGGCAATACAGCCGCGCCCGCAAGTGCTCCCAGGCCAAAGAATCCCAGCAGCAGGCCGTAACCGGTCGCGCCGTGGGGACGAGCCAGCAGCGGCAGCAGCGCGGGCAGGGAACTCGCGGCCAGGCTGAAAGCTCCGGTGCGGATCAGGATCGAGCGCACCAGCGGGGCGCCGCGAACGTAGCGGAGGCCGGCCACGATCGCTTCGCCGACACGGCCGGTTGCCACGTGTTCGAAGTGAGGCCGCTTCCAGCGGTACAGAAAAAAGATCACGCCGAAGAATGAAGCCGCATTCAGCAGAAACGCGACGCCGGAGCCGGCGGCCGCGATCACCAGTCCGCCGAGAGCTGGACCAAAGGCGCGCGCGACGTTGAAGCCGACAGAATTCAAAGCCACCGCCGGGGCGTGATTTTCCGGACAGACTACTTCCGGAGTAATTGCCTGCCATGCAGGGTCGTTCATGACCGCGCCCAGTCCCAGGATGAACGTGAACAGAAGCAGCGTCCACGGGGTCACGTAATGCTCGAGTGTGAGAATGCCAAGCAAGGCAGCCGCTACCACCATCCAGCTTTGAGTGATGAGCAGGAGTCTGCGCCGGTCAACCAGGTCTGCCAGGGCGCCTGCGGGCAGGATCACCAGAAACACCGGCAGAGTGGTCGCGGCAGTCACCAGGCTGACCATCAACGGAGACACGGTGAGCTGGGTCATCAGCCAGCCTGCGCCCACGTTCTGCATCCAGGTTCCGGTATAGGAGATTACGGCGGCGATCCAAAGCGAGCGAAACAGGGGCTCGCCCAGCGGCGCCCATGCGGAAGTCGCCAGATGTCGAGGCAAGCTCGGCGGCATCGGTGTGTTGACGGCGTCGGCCATATTCAAGTACCAGCAACCTTCTCTACGGCAACCGGCGCGCCGCCGCCGAACGGCCATTCACGATTTCGACAGGCGCGCACCAGGTAGATGACAATTCCAGTAATAAGTATCACTGCCGCGTAGCGGACCTGCTTCAGGGAGTTCGTGCGAGACACCAGCACAAACACGAATCCAATCGAAGCCAGCAAAGCGGGCAGCGGAAACAGCCACATGCGGAACGGGCGCGGCAAATCCGGCCGCCGAATGCGCAACACGATCAGGCCGATCGCCTGCACCAGGAATTGCAGTGTAATGCGGATCACGACCAGCGCAGCGATGACATCGGCCAGCGCAAAGAAACAAAAGACTACTGCCACTCCGCCCAGCGCGAGCAGCGAAACGTAAGGAAAACGATGTTGCGGATGCACCCGGGCGAACGCGTGAAAGTAGTTGCCATCCAGGGCCGCCGCATAGGGCACGCGGGAGTAGCCCAGCAGCAGCGAAAACACCGATGCAAACGCGGTCCACATCACCAGCCCGGTGACCAGGTTCGCAGCCCAGGTGCCGTAAATCCTTTGCATGAAAACGGAAACCACATACAAACCGCGATTGGACTGTCCTGTCGGCGTGATTTCCTGCCAGGGAACGACGCCCAGAATACTCACGTTCATCAACACGTATAGACAACCTACCAGCAGAATGGATAGCAGCAGCGCCCGGGGGATGGTTTTGCCGGGGTCATTTACTTCATCGCCCAAAAAGCAAACGTTGTAGTAGCCCCAATAATCATAGGTGGCAACGAGCATGGCCGAACCCAGCCCAAGAAAAAAATTATGTGACAAGGTGAAAGCGCCGGGAGGAAAACTGAAAGCCCGCGCGGCACTGAAATGGCCGAATCCCGCGATGATGATCCAACCCATGGTCACCAGCACGCCTGCGAGCAGGAGCTTCGACATCCAGCCGATGCTGGTGATCTTGCGATACAGCAGCACGACAGCCAGGACGACGATGCCGATGGCGAGAAACGTGGCCCCGGAGACAAGCCAGCGCAGTTGCAACGTCCCCAGCAAGGGCAGGTGCAGATTCCCAGACGTGATCAGCCAATTGCAGTTCAAGTCCGGGCCAGAAATATGAGGCGTAGCCGGCCAGCCCGATCGCGCCCGACGCCATCGACAGCGGTGCGCTGAAAGAAAGTTGCCAGATAAAAAGAAAAGAAACCAGCCGTCCCAGACTCTTGGAACCGTAAATCTCGCGCAGGTAGTTGTAGGATCCGCCCGACCCCGGCATGGCCGCGCCCAGTTCGGCCCACACCAGACCATCACACATGGCAAAGACGGCGCCCAGAATCCATCCCAGCATCGCCTGGGGCCCGCCCATCGCGCTCACGATCAGAGGAATGGTGATGAACGGCCCCACCCCGATCATGTCGATCATGTTCAGGGCGGTTGCGCTGCCGACACTGATTCCGCGAATGAGGGAGGGAGGGACGTTGGTCGTTTGGGCCTGGTCGTTGGGCTTTCGTCGTTGGTCGTTGGCCAGGACCATGAGCTTCACGGGTGGATCGCGTTAGACGTAAATCGAAATCAACAGATGTAAAACAAATTCAGTACGATCAGCGTTCAACGGTCAGAACCAATTCCATGACTACTGACTAACGACTATTTCCGTCTCCCGGCTGCCGAGCCGAGGGCGAGACGCCCTCGGGACAGCCGGCGGGACGCCGGCGCTACTGAAATGCCGGCTCGCGGGGGCCGACGGCCAACGACCAACGCCCAACGGCCAACGACCAACGCCCAACGGCCAACGACTGCTTCTAATGTCCCGCATTCAGCAAATTCACATACAACCGAATTGCTCCTGGCACTCCGGCCGGCAGCTGGCGGAAGAAGGCATAGCCGGTAAAGATATAGGTGCCCTTGCCGTATTGCGCTCTTAACAATCCGCCTTTGAGCGGTGGCTCTCCTGGATCATGAGATGACAGCAGCGGCTTGAAGTTACTGTCCCACTGGTCCATGAAATACAGGCCTCGCTCCTGTACCCAGCCGTCGAAGTCATGCTGCGTGATGATATTGGGATCGTGAAATACGCTATCGCCCGGAGCCAGAATTTCCACCGGAGCTTCTTCCACGGAAACTCTGCGCCCGGCTCAGTTGCGCGGGGAATGGCGTGAAGTGGCCGCTGTTGAAGTCGCCGGCGCTGGCGTTGTACTGCACGATCAGGGTGCCGCCCGCGGAAACGTAGTCCAGCAGTTTCTTGTTGTTGGCGACGACGTCTTTCTGTGTGTCGTAAGCGCGGATGCCGAGAACAATCGTTCCGTACTTGCCCAGGTCTTCGGACGCGAGCTTCTCCGCTGGCACAACAGTTACGTCAATACCGATCTGCTGCAACACCGTTGGAATTTCGTCGCCCGCGCCCGGGATGTAGGCGACCTTGAGCTGCTTGGGAACTTTCACATCCACGATGCTGACGCGCTGCATCGCCGGTTGATAGTAATAAGCGCTCGCAAGATCCTCGCGCGTGACCAGCGTGTAGCCTTCGCTGTAATTTCTTCCGCCTGCGGTCAACACGGCGCGAATCTGTGCGTGGCCTTCCTGCAGGCTGCCGGGAACAACTTTGAATTCAAAGTCCTTCTTTTCCCCTCGCTGGCGCAATTCGACGGGAATTTCCTTGGGCTCAATCCGCCAGCCTGCCGGGGCCTCCAGCCGCAGACTGCCTGAAGGTGCGCCCGTCAGGTTTGAACTTACGCCGACCTTCACGGTCCGTCCCGAACCATTCTCGACGGGAATGATTTGCTCACCGGGTTCCAGTTCGACGGAAAAAACCGGTACCACTGCCAGCGGACGTTTCTGTTGGGCGTCCGCTTGGTCCAGGAAGGGAACCATTACCGGTGTAGAAATCTCGACCCTGCCGTGAACATTGCTGGGATTGTTTTCTCTGGGCCCGCCTGAACTCGAAGCATCAATGGTCAGCAGGGGGTAAGTGACGTGTGCCCGCAGCGAAAGCGGGGCAAAGGGCAGAGTCTGGTACTGCGGCACGTCAACTTTATAGATGCTGTCCTTCTCCGGGTCATCGCGGTGCTCGGAGGGTTTGTTGTATTGAATCTGTTCCGGAACCTGCACTTTGAAATTGATGTAGAAATCTTTCCCGGGAGCGATGTCTGTAATTTCACTCTTTGCAATGTGTTCTGACCAACCGTCCCATCCGTCCAGCCAGATGTCTTCAAAGTGCATGGGTCTTCGCAAGTCGCGTGATCCGCTGTTAAATCTCACTCTGACCGCGAGCTTCTGCCCTGGGGACACGACTGTAAGAGCATCCTGCTCGTGCGGCAATGTTCTTTCCGGTCCCGTCAATGGGGCCACGGTGGCTTCGAGCGAGACGTTCGACGCCAGATTGAATGCAGTTTGGAGTTGCTCCGATTTTTCGTTTAATCGAGCCAGGACATCAAGCTTCGCCACATGGCTGACATTGCTGTGTTCCAGTTCGGTTGTGAGACCTTCAAACGCTATGAGAGCCATCCTGAGATTGTGGATCACGGCATCTTGATCCTTCCCGCTCGTCTCTGCGGCTTGCCTGACATCTTGCGCAACCCATCCCAGCGACTGCCGGAGAAGTGGAACTTTCTTTTCCTCCTCGCCCAGCCGCGATGCCAACCCCGTCAGACTGGTATCAATCCCATCGAAGAAATCCTTTTCGTGACCATCTTTATCCGTGGTCGGGGGCAGCACCGAGTCCACCAGCTTGTAGAAAGTGTAGCGATCTCCCGGCTCGACCGACCAGCCGCCCGCTCCCTGCGAAAGCTGGTGCCGCAATCCTTCCATAGCGAACTGGATGTACGACATTCCCAGCACCGGGTTCACCTGCCCGGTATTCAGCCTGATCGTGTAGTTTTCCGCGGGACACGTACTCGCTCCAAAGCCGCACACGTTTCCGACGTAAAGTTTTTTCGCCTGCCAGGGAAGCAAACCCTCTTTGATTTGATCGGGGAAACGGTTTGGATCAGCGGCCGCCCGAAACGCTTCTTTGGTGAGAATCGCGGACGCCTGATGATGGCCGTGCCCGTCGCGCTCGGTTCCGGAAAAACGCGCGATCAGAACATCAGGGCGAAAGGTTCGAATGACTCGCACCATGTCCCCGAGCGGGATATCGTGTCCGCCCCACTTCTGAAATGTCTCGTCAGGATTCTTGGAATAGCCGAAATCCGCCACCCGGCTGAAGCGCTGCTCCACTCCGTAATAACGATCTGACGCGGTCAGTTCCAGCGCGCGCAGAACGCCCAGAACGTCGAACAGGTTACTGCCGACCTTGTTCTGGCCGCCCTCTCCGCGAGTGAGAGTCATCAGCAGCGTCGTGACTCCGTGGCCGCGGGACTCGAGTGTCAGCATGCCTCCATCTTCATCGTCGGGATGCGCCGTGGTCTGCATCAGGCGGGCAGTGGTCTGCAGCCGAACCAGCATCTGTTTCAGGCCGGCCGCGCCGGTGTCCGGGGGCAGGGGATCGATGGGGCTCGGCTGGGCTGCCGGAGCCTGGGCTCGCACCGGTACACCCCCCGTGCCCAGGGACACCAGCAGGAAAACGCCGATGCTGCAGAACATCCAAATCCGTGGTGTTAGGTGCTGGGTGTGCCGAGGGACTCGAACTCGGTGACGGGCATTTTTCATAGCTAGGGGATGGTCGTTCTCGACGATGGGAGGCAAGATTTTTTCCGGGTTTTCCTCTTTAGATATATGGACTGTGCGGGAAACGAAGAGTTAGCCGCCGACCGTGCGCATATCCTACCTGAATCACTTGCTTGGCTGCGCGCCGGCGCTCTGAACCGCCTGCTGGCAGGCGTGCGCCGCGGTCAGCAACTCATCGAACCGCCGATCACTGTGCAGGGCTCTCAGCAAGGGATCGGAAAGCAAGTTGGAGTACGCGCAGTAGTTCTGTTCGATGCCGGTCTTGAGCTGGTGAAAAGCGGCGTCGTTCCTTCCCGCATAGGCGAAGAGCGTTCCCTGATAATAGGAGCCCTCAGGGTCGGGGTCTGAAGGCCCGCTGGTTTCAGCGTCGTGTGCCATGCGGTCGACTTCGGACGGAGGCCGAAGTCCAAGGACCGCTTCCACCAGATCACGGCGGTAGTGGGGAGCGTTCGCCATACGCTTCACCGCCTCGCGCGCTTCTGCCACTCTGCCTTCTCGGAGAAGCAGGGAAGGAGTGGCGTAGTTGGCCCACTCGGAGCCCGCATCGAGCTGGATAAAATCACGGGCCCGGTCGAACCTGCCCAGCTCCATAAAGGCGAAGGCACAGGAACGGAACGAGTAATTTCCGGGAGCCAAGGTGAGCGCAGTATCACATTGCCGCGCCGATTCCTCGAGCATGCCCGCATAGCGCTGAACATAGCCGAGAGTGAAGTGGACCTGGGCGTTCTCTGGCCGGCGCTTGACCAGCGCCAGGGCTTCCTCGTAAGCCTTTCCTAATTCGCCACGATCCACTCGATTGACGATGAGTTGGGACGCTGCGGCGATCAAATTTGGATCCAGAGCCAGTGCGCGTTCCAAGGCAACGTTCGAACGCTGGAACATCTGCTCTCCACCTTCCGAATAGGTGGAGTCATAGTAGTAACGCTGGCCAACTTCGGCCCAGGCGGGGGCGTAGTTCGGATCCAGCTCCACGGCATGTTCCAGCGCCTTGATTCCCTCTCGATTGGGAACCGCATCGTGAGGTAGGGCCACGCTGCGCAAATAAAGCTCGTAGGCTTCCTGATTGCTTGGCCGGGTGCTGGCTTCCAGAAAGCCGCCTGCCGCGCCCAGCATGGGCAGCAAACCATCCCGGACCTGCTTTGCCATCTGCTGCTGGAGGGAAATCAGGTCCTGAGTGGAGCCGTTCAGATTGGTTTGCCACACCAGCTTGTCAGTGTCGGTCTCAATCGACTTCCAGGGTCACCAGCAGATGACTTGCCCTGCTTCAGGAAGTGTCCGGTCAAAACGTTCGCAACATGAAGCTCGTGCCCCACCTTCTGTGGATCCACGTCCGCGTTCACGTATTTTCTGGTCACACTGGAGGGACGAACGTCCAAGGTGCGGGAATACGTGAGCACATTGGAGATTTCATCTGCCAGCGCGAAGCGAAGATAGTCGACGCTGAAGTCGCCGTTGAGGTTCTGCAGCGGCAGCACGGCAATCGTATTTTTGCTCGCCCCTGTTGCAGCTGCGCCACGATGTTTCAGCCACCACGCTCCGCACCGCCGCCAGCACCGTCAACAGCAAAGCTGACACGCCCAGCAGAATATAAGTCTGCGATTTGCTCGTCGTCTGAAAGCTCTTGGTGGCGGCCACTCGTAAGGGCGAAGCTTCGCGGCCGCCGGTCCGGGTCAATCCCGATTCAGTCTCTTTCTTCAGGCGCTGCAGGTCGGCCTTCATCTCCGCCGCGTTGGCGTAGCGCTTGCTGCGGTCCTTCTCCATCGCCTTCCCGATAATGCCTTCCAGCTCCTTGGGAAGTGCGGGGTTCAACGGTGAGAGGGGACGGAGGTTTGGTGTGCAGGACCGCGTCCAGCGTGGTGATCACATTATTGCCGCTGAAGGGCTTCTTCCCGGTGGCCATTTCATACAGCACCACGCCGAAGGAAAACAGGTCGGTCCGGGGGTCGAGTTCGTCGCTTCGCGCCTGCTCCGGTGACATGTAGACCGCGGTCCCGGGAATCACTCCCACCGCGGTGAGCGAGTCCTCGACCGGAGTCTCCTCGCTGGTCCCAAGCCGTTCATCCCGCAACAGTTTGGCCAGGCCGAAGTCGAGGACCTTGGTCTGCCCGCTGGCGGTGAGGAAGATATTGGCCGGCTTGATATCGCGATGGATGATTCCCTTGGCGTGGGAAGCGGACAGGGCGTCAGCCACGTGTATGGCGACATCGAGCATTTCGTCGACGTCCATGGGCTTGCCCCGAATCCGTTGTTTCAGGCTCTCCCCTTCCAGCTTTTCCATGACGATGAAGGGATGGCCGTTGTGATCTTCGACTTCGTGGATGGTGCAGATGGAAGGGTGATTAAGCAAAGACGCGGCCCGAGCCTCGCGCTCGAAGCGCTCCATGGCCTTGCTGTCCCCGGTCAGGTTGTCGGGAAGAAACTTTATTGCGACGTGGCGGCCGAGCCGGGTGTCTTCCGCCTCGTAGACCACCCCCATGCCGCCGCCCCCAAGTTTGCCCAGGATGCGGTAGTGCGAGATCGTCTGGCCGATCATGGTCATACCCGACGAACTCTGGCCGGACGTTTCGCGGTTCATGGGGAAGCTCAGCCCCTGCAGGCGGTAATGTTAGGCCGGGAGACGTGTCTGGTCAACTGCGGAGACGCGAATCCGACCCCGAAGGCCGGAACCCCGGTTGCGTCCTGGGAACTAGGCATAGTATCCCGCCGCAGAACCGACCCATTCCATGTTGCGATTGTGGTCTACACCCATCATTAGCCCTCGGCCCATGCGAATGATGGTCATCACCGGCTGCAGTTCGTCCAACCAGATGTACATGACCCGGACCTCCGCTTTGGCGGCCACCGAAGGGCGTTTCTACTAGCGGTTCGAAGTGCATGCGCTCCTGCAAAATATATTGCGATCGCTGGTCCTTCGGGATAGCTGCCAGATCCTGAGGTCTGAGATTGACAATTACCCCTAGCCCGGCGAAGGAGAACAGCGGCTTGACCACATAATTTTCCAGATCGGCAGGCATGCGCTCCACCCGGTCGAGGAACCAGGTCTTGGGCACAGACTGGTGCCGCAGATAGGGCAGCGAAAACTTGCTCATCCGGAAATACCAGTTGGGATGTCCCGCCCACTCGACTTCGACTTCATCAGTAAGATGGAAGGCAGTTTTGACCCCCTTGCGCACCATTTCGTCCACGATGGCACGGTTGTAGATGCGCAGGATAGGAACTCGTTTGCCATTGTTCTCGTAAAAAAGGAACTTGCCTACCTTCTTTACATCAGTAATGGCGACCGTCTTTACGCCCAGCAACTTCTCGGTCAACAGAAAGTCAGGCAGCGTTTTCTGATGCAGGGGATCGATTTCCATCAGAATGACATTCGCGGGATCGTGCTCGCCCAGGATGGCCCGCCGCAGCAATTTCTTGTAACCCTCCCAATCCAGTCCACCAAGCAGGTACGGCAGTTTCGGGTCCAGGCCGAAGACCTCGCCGCAGGCTTGTGACAACATGGCCTGGTAGGCGTACAGGGAAGGGAACCCTTGCAGTTCAACCAACTTGGGTTGCAATTGCCCGGCTTGGTCGCGCACCAGCCCAAAGTCCACTTGTACGAAGATAGGATGAGCGGTCTCCCGCGGGACTCTGAACTCGGCCGGAATTGCCTCCAAGGAAGCTTTTCGGTACTCGATCCCGTTCAGTTGCTGGATCAGCTCTTTACCGTACTGACACATCTGTTCGAGCAGCGGCTTGGGCAGGAAGACCGGCGTTTCGCATACCCGAAACTTGACCGGCGTCCCGCAACGTTCTTCCAGGAGCTTGAGCAACCGCTGATATTTCTCCGGCGTGAAATTCGCGTTGAACTGCTGTCGAAGGGCGGGAATCATAAGCCTCTGCAGCGCGACATTTGAAACCGGTGTCATCCTGAGCGGAGTGGCTGCTTCGCTTCGCGAAGGAGCCGCGCAGTCGAAGGACCTCTATACCCGCGAGGTGTCAGATCTTTGCTCGGAAATTTACGCTTCCAGCAAGAACTGCCCATTGCGCATGATCTGTGCGCCATCCACCCAGATATCGAAATTCCTCCCCACCACATCGATATGCGTGGAAGAGTACCACTGCGCTCCCGGTGTGCGCACCGTAGGGATTGCCAAAGGCGATGTGTACTCCGGGATATTTCTCGTCCTGCAGAATCTGTCCGATCACATCTTTCAATTCGATGTTCGTGCCGATGGCAAACTCGCCCACGCGGTCGCTGTTCTCGTCGGTGTGGGTGTAACGCCAGAAGTCTTCTTCCAGTTCGTGGTTCGCGGAATGGGCCTCAGTCAGGCGATTGCCCTTCACCTGAATGGTCAGCGGATTCTCGCGCAGGCTGCCAAACTTCGCGCACAGCCAATCGCCCACGACTCCATCGATCACAAAGGTGCCGTTCACTTCGCCTGGAGTGGTAAACACCTCGCCGCCCGGCAGGTTGCCCCATTTGTCGGGGCTGATGATGCCGCTGGTCTTGAGCCAGCGGTAATCCGGGCTCAGGTCGGCCGTGAGATCCGTCCCGGCCGGGGTCTTGGCCCGCACCTGCTTCGCGCGCCGGACCGTATCCACAACCTTGGTGCTGATGCGGTCCACCTTCAGGAAGTCGGCGCGCATGCCTTCCAGCATGATCTGATGATTGATGTTGACCATGTGGGCGTGTCGGATTTTGCGGCGATTGACCACGTCCGTCATCTGCATCCGCGACTTCAGTTCGTTGGCTTGCGCCTGCACCGCGAAAATGCTGACCTGGCTGGTCTCAAGATCATCCAGGATTTCTCGCGGCAGGTCGGTCAGCGGGCGGGTAGCGAGCTCTTCCAGGATCCAGGCGCGGTAGGGAGCTCCCAGAATCTCGAGTTCGTGGACCAGGCTGGCGGCAATTTCCCGCGTGGCTTCATCGGTAATGACCGTAACTTTCTCGCTGGGCTGGATGCGCAGGCACACGTTCACCGCATTGCGGGCGCCGGGAGTAAGTTCAGGATCAAACGAGAGCGTGTTGAGCTGGCGGTTGGCTTGGCTGACAGGAACGTTCATCACCCTACTTTTCTAGCGGGAGCTTGGGCTTCGGTTTCGGCCAGGCCCACTTCCGTCTCTTCAATAATGTAGTCTACGACTTTTTTCAGGTCGCCAGTCTCACGAAATACGCGCAACTGGCGGTCGGCGCCAGTGCCCTTATCCAGAATTTCGTGGATGTAGTTGAGTTCCTCGCGGGAGTCGAGTTCGTCCACCACATCGTCGACGAACTCAAGATATTCCAGGACCAGTTCGCGGGCGGAAATTTCCGTCTGCTTGCCAAAATCAATCAGCTTGCCTTCCAGCCCGTAGCGCGAGGCGCGCCACTTGTTCTCCATGATCAGGGCGCGGCGGTAGAGACGGAATCCCTGGTTCGCGGTGTAAAGCTTGTACAGCTTGGCCACGGTGGCCTGGATCAGCGCCGCCAGCGCAATGGTTTCGTCCACGCGCATGGGAATGTCGCACACCCGGAATTCCAGAGTGTTGAAGAACGGATGCGGGCGGATGTCCCACCAGATTTTCTTGGCGTTATCGATGCAGTTGGTCTTGATCAGCAGCTTGATGAAATTCTCGTACTCGCCCCAGCTGGGGAAATAATCCGGAATATTGGTGCGCGGAAACTTGTCAAACACTTTGCAGCGATACGATTTCAATCCGGTATCCATCCCCAGCCAGAACGGGGAATTGGTGGAAAGCGCCAGGATGTGGGGCAGAAAGTATCGCGCGTGATTCATCAACTGGATGGCGGTTTCGCGGTCCTCGACTCCAATGTGGACATGCAGACCGAAGATCAGGTTGGCTCGCGCTACCAGTTGAAGGTCTTCGACAATGTTCTTGTATCGAATGTCCTCGGTGATCTCCTGCACCCGCCAGTCGGCGAAGGGATGGGTCGCCGCGGAAGCCAGCCGCAGGCCGTTCTCCTTGGCCAGGGCGACCATGTCGCGGCGGAGCTTCTTGACCTCCACCTTGGCGTCCTTAATGTTGCTGCAGACTGAAGTCCCAACCTCGACCACCGACTGGTGCATCTCGGCCTTGACCCGCTCCTGCAGGAGCAATTTGCCCTTCTCGATCATCTCGGCATGGATGTGCGAGCGCAGGTCACGCGTGACCGGGTCTACGGTCTGGTATTCCTCTTCAATGCCGATGGTGAAAGTCGGAAGCATGACTACCGCGGTCCTTCTGGAGGAGTTCTGGCTGCCAGCCTGATTGAGGCAGCCGTCAAAAGCGGAAATTAGTATAGCAATCACGCGGCCAAAAGCCGAAGCGGTCTCCGCTCCACGATTAGCGAACTTTGCGGCTTTTCTTTGCGTCCTTTGCGGTCAAGATCTTTAACCGCGAAGAGCGCAAAGTACGCAAAGGACGCTCAGGCCCAGAGAGGCTAGGCCTTTGCCTTCTTTCTGGTGGTTTTCGCCTTCGCCGCTTCCGCCGACATCCCCCGCCAGAAACGATGCCCAGCGCAGTTCCTGCACCGGATTCTCATCGCTAAGCGCTTTCTTTACAGCCATTTCTGCAACCGCATTTACGATCCACGCGAAATTCTCCGGACCCACAGAATGAACGTCCGCGTCCGGCGCGGGATTGAGGAAGTCGATGGCATAGGGAACGCCGTCCTCGACCGCAAACTCGACCGTGTTGAGGTCGTAACCCAGGGCCCGGCACAAAGTCTGCGCGTCTTTCACCACCCGATCCAGCAGCTTGGGATCTGTCGGTGGTGGATTCCTCACATAGCGTTCGTGATGTGGCGCCCTGGGGTCGTAGTGCATGATATGGACTTTTTCCTGCCCGACCACGTAGCAGCGGAAATACTCCTTGAATTCGACGCCATGCTGCAGGGTCATGCACAGATCGCCGGTCTGGTTATAGTGATGGAAAAACTCCTCCGCCGAATGCACCTTGTACACATGCTTCCAACCTCCACCGGAGTACGGCTTGAGGAAGGCAGGGAAGCCCACGTAGTCGAAAATCTCTTCCCAGTTGAGCGGATAAATCAGGTTGCGCATGGACTGGTCCGTCGTGCCCTCGGGATGCTTGTGGTGAGGCAGGATCACGGTCGGGGGAATGGCCACGCCCAGCCGGTGGGCCAGCGCGTAGTTGAAGAATTTGTCGTCGGCGGTCCACCAGAACGGGTTGTTGATGACGATGGTTCCATTGAGTTCCGCGTTCTTCAGGTACGCGCGATAAAAAGGGATGTCCTGCGAAATACGATCAATGATCACGCGGTAGCCGCTGGGCTCGGCCATCTTGACTCCGCCCAGCTTGACGAACTCGGCAATCACGCCCTCGACCTTCATGCTGTTGATCTTTTCCACCAGAGCCGGAGGAAAAGTATTTTCCATGCCGAACATAATGCCGATTTTGTTCATAATCACCTTCCCT
>CAWDFF010000020.1:0-10383 GCA_963801545.1 Terriglobia bacterium
GGGCGAGGATGGCAATTGGTTTGGGCGGATGACGATAACACCGTCTGATCCCGTGCGCTGCCTTCGCCCGTGAACCCTGCTTCCATAAACGAATGTCATCCCGAGCGCCGCCCCGAGCCGCGCTTGCGCGGTGAGGGCAAGAGAGGGACCTGGGTTTGTGCGGCCAACCGAAGCAGCGTCGCGCCGGCAAAAACCCAGGTCCCTCGACAATCTTTCCGCGCGCTTCGCGCGAGGAAAGATTGCTCGGGATGACAAGACGTTAGGGGAGAGTTGACAGGAAGGAGCTTCAATCTGTCCTGGGCTGGAAGCGAAATGTTTGCGGCTGATTCCATTCTCTTGTCAGATCATCCCACTTCGGATTCTTTGATTCGATCAGCGCCACTCGCTTGGCGCGCGACCATGCTTTGATCTTTTTCTCGCGATCGATCGCGTTGCGGACATCCTCAAAGACCTCGAAGTATGCCAGGCGCGTGAGGTTGTACTTTGAAGTAAAGCCGGGAAGCAGCTTCTGCTTGTGTTCTTCGACGCGACGCTGAAGGTTGTTAGTCATGCCGGTGTAGAGAGTCTTAGAGGGATTGGTCATGATGTAGACGTAGTAGTGCTTTTCGCGATACATGGTCGTTCCTTCATCCGCACGACATGTCATCCCGAACGCCGTCCCGAGCCGCGCTTGCGCGGTGAGGGCAAGAGAGGGACTTGGGTTTGTGCTGTCCACCGAAGCATCGTCGCGCCGGCAAGAACCCGGGTCCCTCGACAATGTTTGATCGCGCTTTGCGCGATCAAAAACATTGCTCGGGATGACAACGTAACACTGACAATGCCACTGGAAACGGGCTTTACCGTCTCGCCGCCGGGATCTTGACAGCTTCCGGTGTTGCGCTGGGCATGGTCGTGACTCGGGCACCCGTTCCCTGCGGAGCGGCGGGAGCCGTTTGTGCCGGAGCTGCAGCAGCCGGCGGGACGCCTGGCGTGGTCAGTCCCAGATGCTTGCGTACCTCAGCTTCGAGCTTGGAGAAGGTTTCAGGATTGTCTTTGAGGAACTGGCGCGCGTTCTCGCGGCCCTGGCCGATACGTTCACCTTTGTAGCTGTACCAGGCGCCGGACTTTTCCAGCAGATTGTTATTCACCGCCAGATCGAGCAGGTCGCCTTCCCGCGAAATGCCTTCGCCGTACATGATGTCGAACTCGGCTTCGCGGAAGGGTGCGGCGACTTTGTTCTTTACCACTTTGACTTTGGTGCGTGAGCCGGTGACCACGTCGCCTTCTTTGATTGCGGCGATACGGCGGATATCCACGCGCACCGAGGAATAAAACTTCAGGGCGCGGCCGCCGGTGGTGGTTTCCGGGTTGCCGAACATGACGCCGATTTTTTCTCGAATCTGGTTGATGAAGATAAGGCAGGTGCGCGATTTGGAAACCGTGCCCGTCAGTTTACGGAGCGCCTGTGACATCAGTCTGGCTTGCAGGCCCATGTGGCTGTCTCCCATTTCGCCATCCAGTTCGGCTTTGGGGACGAGCGCGGCCACGGAATCCACGACCAGCACGTCGATCGCGCCCGAGCGCACCAGTGCCTCGGTGATCTCCAAGGCTTGCTCGCCATAGTCAGGCTGCGAAACCAGCAGGTTGTCCACGTCCACGCCAAGCTTTTTTGCATAACCAGGATCGAGTGCGTGTTCGGCGTCGACAAAGGCTGCCATGCCGCCGGTTTTCTGAGCTTGTGCGATTACCTGCAGTGCGATAGTGGTTTTGCCAGAAGATTCCGGGCCGAAGATTTCGACCACGCGTCCGCGCGGAAACCCGCCCACGCCCAGGGCGGCATCGAAGGAAATTGCGCCGGTCGGGATCACCGCGATGGGCACGATGGCTTCCTTCGAGCCCAGCCGCATGATGGAGCCTTTGCCAAACTGCTTTTCGATTTGTGCGAATGCGAGATCAATCGCTTTGCTTCGTTCGTCAGCCATAAAAATGCGGCTCCTTTGTGGATTATGAATGTAGAAGGTGTTGACGGCGTGGATTATACACCGGGGTCGAAGCGAAGAAAAGGCGAATTTGTGGGAAACTTGGTGCGAGCGTCCCGAAACAGGAGCAAAAACGGCAACCGTTCGGGCGGACAAGACTGTTCGCTGCCTCCGAAGTGGATTCAGGATAGTGAATTTAGTCCCGAGTCCGGTAAGTGAAGTCAAAGGCGGCGGACAAGGGCGTCCGCGCCACACAGTTCAGGCTAATTTTCTTGTTCGAAGGGCACGCCAATCGTAGTAACATGCGCCCCATCAAACGCTGCCATCCGGGCAGCAAGAGACGCCACGACGCGTCTCCATCCGCCATGTATGTGGAGGTTTCGTGGAAAATCGGCCCCTTGGGGATTCAACCACTGTTAGTACGCAAACTGCCACCAGGCCGCATGAAGGGCGCAACGTTTGGGTTCTGACCGCGTACGCGATCTCAGGCCTCGCCCTGTTTGGCGTGCTGATCTACTACGTCTCGTCGTATATCACGCAGTAGCGCGGCACAGAACGCGATTGGCCGACGCAAGGCCGCACCCTTGCCCGACCTCCTGCTCACGACTCTGTGTCTTAAAACGTCACTTTCTCGCCGCCGAGCGTGTCCCGCCAGCTCTCAGCTGCCGGAGCGTGTTCGGAACAGCGTGTTTTGACGGGGAGTCGTCTGCGGGCGCCTGCGACCGTGCTACAATCCCCGCTTGCTGGGTTCGCGACGCTTGGCAAATTCCCCACTTAACCGAGACGGACTGACTTCCGTGGCCCACGATCCCTCGAAGAGCGTTGTCACTTACGCCGACGCCGGTGTGGACATTGACCGCGCCAACCGCACCAAGAAGCGGATCAAATACCTGGCCCACAAGACCTTTACCCGGAGCGTGCTGAGCGAAATCGGCGGCTTTGGCGGCCTGTTCGCCGTGGACAAAACCAAATGGCTGGATCCGGTGCTGGTCTCCAGCGTGGACGGCGTGGGGACGAAGCTGAAGATCGCATTCGAAATGGACGTCCATCACACCATTGGCGCCGACCTGGTGAATCATTGCGTCAATGACATTGCCGTGCAGGGCGCCACGCCGCTGTTTTTCATGGACTACCTGGCTACCGGCAAGCTCGAACCGGAAATTGCGGAAAAGGTTGTCGAAGGCCTGGCCGAAGCCTGCAAGCACAACGGTTGTGCCCTGATCGGCGGCGAAACCGCCGAGATGCCGGGCTTCTATGCGGACGGCGAGTACGATCTTGCGGGATTCATCGTCGGAGCGGTGGAGCGGGAGCGCATCATCAACGGCAAGACAGTCGAGGTCGGCGACGTGATTTTAGGTCTGGCCTCGAACGGACTGCACACCAACGGATACTCGCTGGCGCGCAAGCTGCTGTTCGAAGTCGGCAAGTACACCCTCGATTCCTACGTAAATGAACTCAAGGGCAAGGTCGGCAACGAACTGTTGCGTACCCACAAAAGCTACTGGCCGGCGATCAAGCGCCTGGTGGATGGAGAGTGCGTCTCGGCGATGGCCCACATCACAGGCGGGGGCATAACGGAAAACCTGCCGCGCGTGTTGCCTCGCGGCGTTTCCGCAGTCATCGAAATGGGGTCTTGGCAAGTGCCGCCGATTTTCGAACACCTGCAGCAGTTGGGGAATGTCCCGCAGGAAGAGATGCTGCGCACTTTCAACATGGGATTAGGCATGCTGCTGGTAGTCCCTTCGAAAAAATTCAAGAAAGCCCAGACAGTGCTGGAGCGTGCGGGAGAAAAAGCCTTCACTGTGGGCCGCATTGTGAAGGGCGACCGCAAAGTGATGTACACCTAAAGCGGAAGCCGCTCTTCCACAACAATGCTTATAAAACAATCCTTATAAACGGTGTCATCCCGAGCGCCGCCCCGAGCCGCGCTTGCGCGATGAGGGCAAACGAGGGAGTTGGGTGCGTCGGCCCACGGATCAAGCCAGATTCGAGCGAACCTTAATGTCCGAGTGAGATCGCCCTGCGGTAGTCGTCCGCCGTTGTGCGGTAGCACGGCAGCATGTCATTTCGGTCGCTGGCACTCAGCCCGGGAGCGTCGGCTGAATTGTGCACATCCGGGTGAGGATCATTTTCAGGCCACGTCATTTGCAGCAGCGATTCGTCACAACTCTTGTCCCGGCTGACGCGAAGCCGGTAAACCTTCGTATTATCCACTCCGTACTCGGACAATCGACGCTGGTAGGGAAGCGACTCGTAAACCAGCTTTATCAGCTCCGGCTGGTCCTTGCGCCGCCTCTCGGCGATGAAAACCTCATAGTTTGAGAAATAGGACGAGTGCGGCAAGGATAGCGCCAACCCGATCACGCGTACCGGCAGCTCTTCGCTCGCGGGTTCGACCGGCTTCGGGGTTTTGGCAGGAGGCACGGGCGGAATCGATGGACGAATGTTCATCGCGACCTGGGTTCCACCGGCGCCGGAGCCACCTCCATTCGGACCCGAAGGAGCAGGCGGCACGCCTTGCAGGCCAGACCCCGACAACGAGGTTCCGCGTCCGTTTCCGAAAGAATTGCCGGACTGCGACATCGCCGGAGCAGGTGGCACAGCTTCCGAACCGGAACCGGCCAATGCGTTACCGCGTCCACTTCCCAGGGAATTGCCCGCCTCCTGCAGCGCTGGAGGTGGAGCTACGGGTTGCAAACCTGCGCCCGATAATGATCCTGCGCCTCGACCCCCACCGGAGTTGCCCGCGTCCAGGACGGATGGAGGTGGCGGCACGACGGGCAAACCAGCGATGGAAAACCCACTCCCGCGTCCATCCGACGGGATTCCGGAGCGTTGCACAGACGGCGGCGGGGGCACGGCGAGAGGCATGGAGCTGCCCAGACCTGCCGAACCCCGCCCCGAACTACCTGACCCTGAAATGAGGTGTTGCTCATCCATCGGCAATCGGGGCGCTGGCGCGACCACTGCGGAAGCGCCCATCTCGAGGTCCCCGAGTCGGCGTATGGAAGCTTGCACAACCGGCGGCGGCGCGATGATGGCTGCGGCCAGCCCGGGCAACCCGGACCGTGTAGAAGCCGTTCCAACTTCGGGCGCCGGAGCAACGACCGTGGCCTGCGCCAGGCCGGACCCTCGCGACGCGCCCCCGTTCAGTGCGCCTTGGCTAACCTCAGGCGGCGGAGCCACGATCGTTGTAGGGCCTGCCGGGACGGCCAGTTGTGACCGCCGGGTGCCCGAGAGTGGCGCTGCGGGTATGACGTTTGAGGCTACGATGTTGGGTCGCGCAAGGCCGGGCAGCTTGACGTTCGGCAGTTTCACGTCCGGCGCCTTCAGGCCTGCGGCGGCGCCTTCTGGGGCTACCTTGATCGTTTTCTGAGCCTCGCTTTTCTGAGCATCGGTCTTCTGAGCTTCGTTCTGACCCCCGGTACCAGCGGCTTTTTGTTGCGCCGTGTCGCGCCGCTTCCGGGGTGGCTTCCGGACCAGGGTCTGGCTTCCGCGCAATGCCGGGAAGGTCTTCGAAGGCGAGTAGTAGCTGATGTAAGACCGATGAACTACGCGCGGCAGAGGATCCAACTGCACCCACGGCTGCGACAGGATGACCAAAACCGTGATCGCGATGGTGTGGAACAACATCGATTCCAGAAGCCTGGGCCAGGGCACCGGAGGGGTGACAAATACGTCCGGCCAGAAAGCCGCGGTCTCGGACATCGTAACCATAGGTGCGGTCCGCCGCCGGATCAGATCGGCCAGGTTGCCGAAGAACACCCGGTAGGCCGGTTCCCGTTGGAGGAGCAGTCTGACGGGAGGGACGGTTTTGAGATCAGGAACTCGATTTGACCTCAGGCTCGGTGGCGCCGCAGCAGGTTTTGGCCTGGGATGCGACCGCTTCCGCCGCATGTGCTCCCAGTCGTATTTGTGCTCGACACCGCACAGACGACACACCTGGTAGTAGTCGCCATCGGCGGCTCGGCGGGGCCATAGAAAATCATGGGAGCAGCGGCCAAGCATTTGGGACAAAGTCACTACCTCTATGATGAGGCTTTTGGTCTCCGGATGGGGCGCCGGAAGTACATCATCATCTAACGCTATGGAGGGATTGGCTAGCTTACTTTCGTGCTGGATGAACTGGCTATTCTGCTTATTACTTAGGACCCTGAGGCTGCTGGCTACCCTCAGTCGTGCTCAATAGTCTAGTTCTTGTATTTGATTTTCAAGGAGCGGAATTGCGTCTCCTGCTTGAACACGCGGGCTCTCAGCGGGTAGGCGATAACGAGTTCTGCTTCTGATGCCCATGTCACCTTCACTTGCATCCGCCCAGCTAGGTCTATCGGGATTGCCCCGTGATCGTCGTCGGCGATGAATACGTTTCCCGGGCTACAGATGGCGATTGCTCTGGCAACTCTGTTTGACCGACTAACGACTGATACTTGAGTACTGAAGCCGGTCATACCTCCGCCGTTTCGCACCATGAGCAATGCGTCCCATTTGCCGTCCGGTGAATTGACGTCCTCCATCACATCGGTCGCTGCTCTCATATAAGCCCATCCCAAAACTGACACAAACAGGAGGACAAAAACTCCTATGATTAATACCCAACGAATAACTGCTAAGGCAGTAGTTCTTTTCCTCATGCGAACCTATGCGTGGGAACCGGAATCTACCGCTTCAGCAGGTCCACCGGCTCCCTTACGTCGTGCACTCGCAAGTATTTCGCCAGTGCAGGGTACTTTCTGGCCACGGCCTCATACATCGCGTAGGCGACGTTGCGGTAGGAAAAGTGACCGGCGGGTCCTGTCCTCAGCTCGGAAATGTAGACCACCTCGGCAAAGTCCATCTTGAATAGCGTGCGCTTGCGAAAGCCCAGGGGAATGGCATATTGCGAATTTTCCCGCGCCTCGGCTCCGCCGCTTGACGCCAGTTGCTCGACCGCACTCGCGGTTCGCTGCATCACAGCGTCGTAGTTTTCGCGGACGCCGGCGGCTGCCAGTTCGTCCGGCGCGTCGTATCCGTGCTTTGTGGTGAATTCCTGTCCGATCTGAATGCAGCGCCGGTGGCGATGCATGTCGCGGAAGCCGCCGATATCCATCAGGATATCGAAGCGGAATTGTTGCCCGGCGCAGAACGCTCGCAGCATCTCATCGTGACGGCCGCGGTGGCGCAACCCCAGGTCGATGATCTCGCGGCGGATGACTTCGCCGGCGGCTTCGACCGCAAGGCGAATCTGGCGATAGGAATAGTGGCTGTGCTCGTAAATCAACGTGGCAGCCAGTTCGACCTCGAGCAACTCTTCATCGAGAAGATCGACGGTCGGAGCCGCGGCGATTGGCAGGTCGCCCATCAGTTCGGACGCAATCTGCCTCATCGTGTGCCGGGTTTCGATCTCGTACTGGTTGGGATCGGCATATTTCACCAGCGTGGGCGCGACCCGTACTTCCCGCAGCAGTTCCTGCTCAGCCCGTGCTCCCAGCTCAGGCGAGACGGCGCGAATCTGCTCTACCAGTTCCTTCAAAGACTCCTGATTCACGTTGTAAGCGGGAGAAGTCGCCGCCTGCTTCAGCAATTCTCCTAACCGCCGGACTTCCTTGTGGGTATGTGCCAGCAAATGCGAAACCTGGTTCTCCAGAGTGCGCGCGTTGACGATCTCTCCCAGCGAGGTGTTGGCGGCCAGCGGCAGCAGGTAACGTGAGATGTCGAAGGCCCGTGCCCGCAGCGTTCGGTCGTAGGCTTCCTGCTTCATCTCCGCCGGCTTGGGGGTGATGCCGGCCAGGTACCGAAACATATTTTCCGAAAGCGATTCGTATTCGGTGAAAAGAGAATCGATGGTTTCGCGGTAAAGCTGCTGAGCCGGAGGCGCGCTGAAGTCGGGGATGTAGTAGCCGCTCTTCTTGAAATCCTGATAGCGGGTGGAACGCTCCTGGCCGTCCCAACGCTGCTCGTCGGCTACCGCAACGGCGGCAAGAATCGAGAGCCGCTCAACCGCCAGCGCGATGTGCGCCAGGTCGGCGATGGAACGGTGACCATACTGAAAGTAGAAGGTGTTGAGAAACTTCTCCGCCTTCTGCTGGCTGATCTCACGCAGCGACTCCTTCATGGAGAGCGCCGAGCGCGAGTACTTGGCCATGGCATAAGCCTGAATTTCAGGCTCGACGCCATACACCGCGTACACTTCGACCTCGGGGGTGGCGGGTCCGGAAGCTGAGCTTTCGGAGATTGTTTTCTCAACAACTTCAGTCATCAGCGTCTTTCACTCTGAATTTCTCTAATTCCGGCGGACGTTTGGCAAGATGCCAGCGACAGGAATCGCTCCCAGGCCTGTTGAGATATTACTGCAATTGTTTGCTTCACTAGTAGCGCCGGCGTCCCGCCGGCTGTCCGGTGGGCATCTTGCCCACCGCTGCGAGGGCGAGACGCCCTCGGGCCAGCCGGCAAGCTGCCCTGAGCGAAGTTGAAGGGATGCCGGCGCTACGAAAACCGTACTTCTATTTCTTCTTCTGAAGAAAAAGATCAGCAACTTTGAGGGCCAGCTTCGCCGGAACCACGTCATCTCGATTACAGAGCACAACGATAGTGAGGTTGTCGTCCACGAAACGCTGGATGGTGGTGCGAAAGCCTACGGTCTCGCCGTAGTGCCACATACGCCGATGGCCCTTGTACTCGTTCAGGAACCAGCCAAAACCATACGCGGCGGGCGTCCCGTCAGGTTCCTGCACGCTGTTATCCGGCACTTTGACTGGAGTGATCGCCGGCGCCATCTCAGCCTCGCTCAACAGTACATGATGCGCGAGTGCCTGGTCCCACTTGGCTAGATCGTCGAGCGAGGAATAAACGCCGCCGTCGCCGAGTACAGCGGATGTCGGACTCTGGTCCATCTCCCGCCAGTCACCGCCTTTGTGGGTATGACCGTAGGCGCGGTTCGAAACTGTGTTCTTGCGTTTTTCATAGGCGACGGTCTCGTTCATCTTCAGTGGAGCGAAGATTCGATCATGCAGAAAGGAGCCGAAGGGCTGGCCGGAAACTTTTTCTACCACCATGGCCAGCACCGCGTAGCCGGAGTTGCTGTAGTCCCACTTTGTGCCGGGAGGAAATTTCGTAGTCTTCTGCTCTTTCAAGAGCGCCAAAACACCGGCGTCCTTAATCTGAGGAAAGTTTCCCCCCGAGACATCGGCGGAAGACTTTTCCATCAGGTCTTCATAGTCCAGCAGGCCGGATGTGTGGTTCAGAAGATTACGGATGGTGATGGATTTTCCATATTCGGGGAAGTCGGGGAAGACATCGGTGAGCCGGTCTTCATAACGCAGCTTGCCATCATGCACCAACAGCATGATCGACATCGCCGTGAACTGCTTGGTGCACGAAGCGAGGCGGAAGTTGGTGTGGGCGTCGATTTTGCGTAACGAACGCAGGTCGGCCACGCCATAGCCGCGCTCGAAAATGACGCTTCCGTTCTTGATGACCAGCACGGCCGCGCCCGGAGCGCGGACTGATTGTAGCTCGCCGAATATCTGATTAATCTGAGATTCTGAAACGGCGTACGCCACTGAACACGTGGCGAGCCACAGCCCGGCAACTGCGATCAGTCCAACAGTTCGTTGCAGGCTCGTCTCTGCGACCTTGGGGACTCCTCTGCGTCTTTTGCGGTTAAATGCTTTTCCGGCAGTAGCTACTCGGAATCGCTTCATTCAGGCTCTCCCAGGTTATTCAAAGCCGAATGCCCGCCGCGGCCATCATGCGTCCAGTAACGCCCTTTTCCGCGCGGTAGGAAAATAGCAGATCGGTGCGACACGAAGTACAGAGTGGCGATGCGCTGATGTTTTTCGCCGCCACTCCAGCCGCGAGCAACTGGCGGCGATTGGCTTCAATCAGATCAAGAAAGATTTTCTTGGGCAACTCGCTATGACCCGGAGCGCGGGCCGTCAGAAAAAGCAGGGGATACTTCTCGCGGACCGGATCGGATTCTTCGACCTCGCGGAAGAGTTCGCTTCCATAGTCGAACTGGGACTCGAAGTGGGCTCGAACTTCGGGGCCTACGTTATAGCAGCAATCGTGAACCCCGGGGCCAATGACGGCCCTGATATCATCGGGCGAAGTGCCAAAGCAGCGGCGCATCTCGCCTACCCCTTTCTCTACGATGCGTTTCACAGTGCCACGCCAGCCCGCGTGGAACACTCCGACGGCATGGCGCTTCGCATCCGCAAGGAAGACCGGCAGGCAATCGGCGGTCAGAATCGCCAGCAGAATGCCGGGAGTCTCCGTGATCAGGCCGTCGCCGGCGAGCGCCGATTTTGGCACCTCAGTGATGCAGTGAATCAGGTCAGAGTGAATCTGGCGCAACGTAACCAGCGGCCAGACGCCTCCCTTACCGGCGGTTCCCAGTTGGCGCAGAAATGTGGCCCGATTTTGCTCGACTGCGGCGCGGGAGTCGTCG
>CAWDFF010000021.1:0-112271 GCA_963801545.1 Terriglobia bacterium
TGCCCCCGCAGAATCAGTTGGTTGGACGCCCGTAGTAGCCCTCTCTGGACTGCACCGTCAGGTCTTTCTGCTTCACCGCAACCTGGATCTTGTGATAGCCCGGCTCGGCGGCGTTGGCTCGGTCCGGGGTGTAGCCGAGGCTGTACTGGTGGCGCAGCTCCTCCTCGATCTGGGAGTAAATTTGATCGACCGGCTCCTTTTTGGACACTTCAAACAGGCGCCCGCCCGTCTCCTTCGAGATTCGCTCCAGAACTTTCTTTCCGTCGGCGTGCTGCTCCGGGAACCTGCGTCCGCCGCCGCCCGCCCGCCTCCCATGCCGCCGCGGCCACCCATGCCCGGCCCGCCCATTCCAGGGATGCTGATGCCAGCGCGGCCAAAGCCTCCGCCGTTGCCGTATGCCTCGTCGTCCTTGAACAGAATCGAGTAGACCACGGTGTTCGCGCGCTGGGCAGATTCGATCGCCTCATCCAGACTTTCCCGGCTGCCGTTATCGACCCCGTCGGTAAGAATGATCAACGCTTTGCGACCCTGCTGCTTTTCCATCAGTTCGCCGGACGCCAGGTAGACCGCGTCATAAAGCAAAGTGCCTCCACCGTGGTGGCGCCCCGAACCGCGTCCAGAACCTGGGTCGGAGCTCGGGTCCGAACCGCCGCCTCCGCTGGGATAGTTGCCTCCGGAGGTGCGAGTGAACTGGGGAGTGGACACTTGCTCCAAAGCGGCTTCCAGTTTTTCGTGCGATGAAGTGAGATCCTGCAGAAGTTCGACCTCGCGATCGAAGTGGATAATGAAGGCCTTGTCCTTGTCTTCGCGCACCATCTGATCCAGAAAGCTGTGGCTCGCGGTTCGTTCCTGATCGAGCACGCGCCTTTGACTCAGGCTGGTGTCGACCAGCAGGCCGAGTGTCAGCGGAATATCGGACTCCCGGGTGAAATAGTGAATTGTCTGCGGGCGACCGTCCTCGGTGAGGATGAAATCATCCTTGCTGAGATCATTCACGATCTTTCCGTGCTTGTCGCGCACCGTAGCCAGCACGTTCACGACGTTTACCTGAACGGACAGTGTGGTCACAGGCTGGTCGGCCGCGGTTTCGGTCGCCGGCTTGGCTGCGGCAGTCGAAGTCTTCTTCGCCGGCGCGTCGCCGCCTGATTGCGCGATCGCGACGGTCAGGGCCAGAGCTGCCATCAAACTCACAAGAGACAGGAAGCGAGATTTCACTGCTGGGCCTTTCCAGGTCGAATACGCAGGAGTGCCGACATCTCGCGGAAAGTTTGCTCCGCACTGGTGAGAACGCAGGAAACAACAATTGGTTGTGAGCCTCAATCGTAAAAGTTTGTAAAGATGGAGTTGCAGGTCAAAATCTTTAGCCGCAGAGGACGCCAAGGAGACGCAAAGATCGCCGAGAAGTGCGGAATGGCGTTGGTGCGCTATATTGGTCGCTCGGCGCAAGGTTTCATGAACCTCTAAGCCGGAACTCTGCGATGATGGAAGACGCCAAATCCGGCGCACTGCTGCCGATCGGTCCTCCAGTCGATGCTTCCGCGGCGAAGCGCCCGGGACGCACGATCGCTTCGCGGGCGACTTGTCACTCTGGCGCCTCTCGACCCCGCTGCCCACAGTGACGAGCTCTATGCGGCGACACGAGGCGAGCCTGCGGACCAGTTGTGGATGTACCTGTTCGAGGGACCGTTTTCCAGTCGCGCGGATTTCGATCTCCACCTCCGGCGGATGGCCGCCTCGGAAGATCCGTTGTTCCTTGCGATCCTGGACGCGGCTTCCGGAGACGCGTTGGGATACGCCGCCTATATGCGGATCGAGCCTGTACACCGCGTAATCGAGGTGGGCAGCATACTGTACACGCCGCGCCTGCAGCATACCGTTCTGGGTACCGAGGCCATGTACCTGATGGCGCGGCACGTCTTCGAGGATCTCGGTTATCGGCGTTACGAATGGAAGTGCAATGCTCTGAACGCACCTTCGCGTCGAGCGGCGTTGCGTTTCGGCTTTACCTTCGAGGGGATTTTCCGGCAACACATGATTGTCAAAGGCCGCAATCGGGATACGGCCTGGTTCTCCATGCTCGATTCCGAATGGCCGGCGCGGAAAGCCAACTTCGAGCGCTGGCTGGACCCATCGAATTTTGGTCCGGATGGCCGGCAAAAAACGGCTCTCTCGGCACTCAATCGCGCCCCGGCCAGGTAGGCCTCCACCGCCCGCGAGGGGCGCTGGTTGAGTGCGTCTATCCTGCAAAGTTTTTTACACCTCGGTTCCTCGAGGATTGACCAAACCGCGCTACGAGCCGCTGTTTGTGTCGGTTAGGTCGCCTGTCTGATCGCTCCAACTGGTAATCCAATTGCACCCGCAGGTTCAAAGTGTTTTTATGCCGTCCTTCGTCTATGTGGCCCGCGTGGCACATCTTTCCGAAAAGCAAGCCGAGGATTTGCGATCCGCCGGCTTTCACGTCAAGGCTTTTGGACCGGGCGAAATCACCGCTGACGACTGCTTGCTGGTGATGACATCCGAGGCGCTTCTCGCCCGCCCCTATCAAACCGATTCCGACGCAGGGGCAGGGGCCACCGCCGAGCCAGACGAGAAGTGTCACATACCTTCTGTCCCGGACATGGCCGTCCCGGACATGAATGAGCAGCTCGGGTCGCAGGCTGCCATCTGGCACATCATCAAGACCCGCGCCAAAGAAGCCGCTGCAGAACATGAGGAATCTTCTCGAAGAAAGCCCGTCGCGGAGCCGGAAATCGTCGATCTCGGCCTGATTCCCACGGCGTCCGGAATGCGGGCGCTTTCCGCCTTGCGGCCCGAATCGGAGGCGGCCTCAGGGCCTTTACCCACGGGGAAAAACGCGCCTCCCGGGAACGCCGGCAAAGGACATTTCTCTCCTCCGTTCATGTTGGGTGCTGACTTCAGAGGGATCCGCAGCGCGGACGCGCAGCATCACAAGCCGTGGCGGCCTATGGCGACCGTGGCCACGTTACTGATCTGTGCAGTCGTGCTGTTGACCCACCGGGCAGCAACCGTTCCCCTGACAAACGAGTCTGGACGAGTCGATTCTGAATCCGCAGATTCGGTGCAAACCGGCTCATCCCACACAAGCATCCAGCCCTCTGGTCTGACCTCGTCGTCCACAGAAGCCTCCAGGGCTTCCACAGGAGTACGAAGGCATCCGGTGGATTACGATTTCATAGCCGAGGACTTCACCAATCATTTCGACGTACACGTCCACAACCGCGCGACCCTTCAGACTCCTCAACTCAAACATAACGGGAGCAGCGGAGAACGGAAGCGAGTGGTGAATAACTAGGCGAGCGAGGCCAGCCTTTAGGTGAATCCTTGGGCAACCTTCACTGCATAAAGCGTGTTTCCTGTGGTTTCCGGCTTTTCGACGGCCCCCGGACCGAAAATTCCGGTTTTCCGACGAAATTCCGGAAATACTTCGCAATCCTCTTTTTTCAGGACACAATCACTCACTAGAGCATCCCAAACGAGCAGGTAGAGGGAGTCCGCTAGCATGAGTTCTCCTGCGACTGGCACCTCGGTAGGCCACGTGCTTTTGGTGTGTAATGATTCTGCGGCCGTTCGGCAGCTGACTGACGTGATGCGGCAATTCGCGATTTCCAGTGAAGTATGTGATTACGTCAGCATGGCGTTTGGTCTGCTGGATCGTAAGAAGTTCGAAGCTGTAATCATCGACTTCGGTTTGGAACAGGCGGATCAGGTGCTGGAGCGAGTTCAACTTTCTCAATCCAACCGCACCGCAGTGACCTTCGCGATTACGGACTCCCAGAAGCCTGCGCTGTTTACGACCCAGCCCAATTTTGTGATTGAAAAACCTCTTTCCCCTGGCTCGCTCGGGCGCACTTTGAAAGCGGCTTTCGGATTGATCGTGCGCGAGCGCCGTCGTTACTTCCGCTGCCCGATTGCCATTCCCGCGGCGATTGACGCCGACGGGACAGAAGTGATCTGCCATCTCGAAAATATCAGTGAGGGCGGCATGGCCCTGAGTGACGCGCCTCCGCTGAAGCCAGGGAACCGGGTCAAAGTCCTGTTCACGCTACCGGGTCAGCAGCTCCGCTTCCGGGTTGATTCCGAGGTTTGCTGGTACGACGATCAACGCCGTGCTGGCCTGCGCACACTGATGATGGCGTCCGAGATGCAGCCTATCCTGCAACAGTGGCTCGCCGCAAGGCTCGAGGAGAACATGCCGGAGTCGGTAGCGCGCCAATTCCGCAAGGATTAAAAAGAGGTGGAGCATGCCTTTAGGCCTGCATAAGATGCTGCCTTGCGATGGGCCTCAGCCCCCTGAGGTACCTGAGCGGCTGAAGCCGCACCACGCCGCCTTAATGCAGCGCTAAAGCGCTGCTCCACCCAAAGGCACTTGACCGCGCGCCAGTTACCATCGGCACTTGTCCTTAAGTACAGGTAACCCGCTCCGTAGTTACGTGGCCATGAGAGGTCCGCCATCCGGCACTTCGTAACTTGTCGCATCCGGAGTGCGACATTAACCTCAGAGTATGTGGCCGCTCTCCATGCTGTTCTCCTCCGATGAGCATGTTTCACAGGCCATGGGCCAGGCGCTCAGGGAGCTTGAATTCGAGGTGGTGTGTTGTCCCGAAATCTTCAGCGCGGTGGAGAAGATCACCAGCCGCAGCTACGACGTCATCGTTTCGGATTGGAACGAAGGGCTGGAAGCCGCGTTCCTGCTGAAGACTTCGCGTGAATTGCAGTCCAACCACGCGGCGTTTACCGTCGCCATCGCCAGTCCTGAAGCTGCCAACGCCGCTCGCCAGGCTGGCGCCGATCTCGTCCTGAGCAGGCCGATTGTTCCGGATGATGTCAAGTATGCCTTGCTCACCTGCGATCCATTTCTGCTCCACATGAAAACCTGGCTGCCCAAGCTCGGCTTCGCGCCGGCGGAAGGCACGCTACCCAACAACCCGAAGCCGACTCCGCTTCCAAGATCGGAGAACAGCGCCGCTGAGTCACCGCGACCTCTCCGTGCATGGCCCTCCCCACTCCCCCATCACACCCCTGAACGCGAGACCGCAGTCGTTCCTGCAGAGGCGATTTTTGAGGACGATTTACTGTACCGGTCGCGGGTGCAAACCTTGTTCCAGCCGCCTGAGCCAAGTTTTTCGGTGGCCACAAACATTCGCAGGAAAAGTGTAGGCAGGTTGCTGCCGGGCATGGCGATTGTCGTAGCTTTCCTTTCCGTGGGCTATGTATTCAGTGAACCACTGCGCGGTGAAACCGGGTCCACTTCGGTCTCCCAGATATGCGGGCGTGTCCTGGAGCGAACCGAAGCCTGGCTGCACCGGCCGGAAGTAAAAGATGCTCCAGCCCTGGCGGTCCAAACCGCCGAGAACGATAACCCGGAGAACACGCGTCCCGGCCATGCCATCGCACGCATCCGGGTAACTCCAGTTAGAGATCCGTTTCAAGCCGCGAATGCCGCTCTGGAGAATCGACGGCAGCCGCCGCTCCAGGTCGAAGCCCAGGCATCAAGCCCGCAGGAACCCGCGGCCACAACCGCGGTCCGCATTCCTGACAGTTTGAGAACGCCGGTCCAGGCCGCGACCATGCGCAGCGTCGCGGCGCGCATCACGCCGTCGCTGCTGGCTGCGTTAGAGCCGGTAGCCCTGTCAGAGGATCTTTCTCGCGGATTGCTGCTGCAGAAAGTTCTGCCCAGCTATCCGGAGCAGGCGATCCGGGCACGGCTGCAGGGTCCGGTTGTGTTGCAGGCATGGATCGGGCGCGACGGCACCATCCAGGACCTCAAACTGATTCGTGGCTCGTTCCTCCTGGGCCAAGCCGCGTACCAAGCCGTGAAACAGTGGCGTTATCAGCCTTACCTGGTAAACGGCCGCGCTGTTGAAGCTCAGACTTTTGTGACGGTTGATTTCAAACTGCCGTAGATAGTGGGCCAGTAAACAGCCCCTCCCCCGATCCTTCAACTCTTCGCGGCCTCGGCTCCCTTGTACCTTCCTGGTCAATCAGTTCACAACTTTTTACGTATTTTTACGGCCAATTGACACCGATCCTGTCCGGTTTGACTATGTTGACTGTGGGCCAAATAAAGCAAGTACCCGGCCCGCGATCAGGAATCCAGAATGAAAATGAAACCGCGGAATGAGCGAACCCGGCTGCTCCTGACCCTGGAGCTGGCCGTGATATTGCCCGCGGCGGCTTTGGTCTTCCTGAGCGCCTGGCATGTGCTGCACATACAGCGCGACCGCGCGGTGGAAGCGGCCATCCAGCGCGACTTCAGCCAGGTTCTGGCTATTTCGGAGAAACAGATCAATCACAAGGCATACGAACTCGTGGACGATGTACGCGCTGATTTCCCTGCGCCCAACGAAGCGTGCTCTGTGACCCTGGACCGGATTCTGGCGGCGCGTCCCTACGCCGCGCACATCTTCCTGTATTCGCCGGAAACCGGCATGGTGTTTCGTTCTCAGGCCGACCGGGCGAAAAGCGATGAGGCGTTTCGCAACGAAGGCACTAGCCTGGCCAAGATGTTCGACAGCTGGATAAAGGTAGATTTCCCGGAGCTGTCTGAGAAGCTGGCGCATAACGAGAAAAAGGGAATGCCTTACATGTTTGATACAGAATGGGCGAGTCGTGGCGACAAAAAGATATATCAGTCCGTCGCGCTCTTTCTCGTGAATGGCGACACGAAGGGATCGAAAGCGATCGGAGGGATGGCTTTCGATGCCGAGTATCTGCAAGACAAGTTTTTCCCCGAGATGCTGGAAGACGTCATTAATCGCAATGTAAGCGATGCCCAGACGGACAAGAATCACGCGGTCATGATGCTGCACAGCAAGTACGATTCCACGGCAATGACCGAGTCCAGCGGATGGGATGGCGGCACACCGGAAGTAGAGCGGAACCTGGAAGGCGCATTCCCGGGACTGACTCTGGCCATCAAGCTACGGGGAACCACGTTGGCGGCCATCGGCGAGCGTTTCGCCCGCATCAGCTTTCTCACTCTGGCCGCGCTCTCTTTGGTGCTGGCCGGTGGAATCGCACTTACCTATCGCAACGTCACCAAGGAAATGGCGCTGGCGCGGCTGAAGTCGGATTTCGTTTCCAACGTTTCGCATGAACTGCGCACCCCGCTTTCGCTGATCCGGCTCTACGCCGAGACCCTCGAAATGGGTCGCCTCACCAGTCCGGAGAAGTATCAGGAGTACTACCGCATTATCCGCAAGGAAAGTGAACGCCTGACTTCGCTGATCAACAACATCCTCGATTTCTCCCGCATCGAGGCCGGCCGCAAGGAATACGACTTCCGCGAGACCGATATGCGCGAACTGGTACATGCAACGCTCGATTCCTATCGCTACCAGATCGAGCAGAACGGCTTCCAGTTCGAAGAAAAGATCGACGAAGTGCCGCCGCTGCGCGTGGACCGTGAGGCCATGGCCCGGTCGCTTCTGAATCTGGTGAACAACGCGCTCAAGTATTCGCAGGACCGGAAGTTTATCGGCGTGAATCTCTATCGCGATAACGGGTCGGTCAAGCTGGAAGTAGTCGATCAGGGCATCGGCATACCGCATCAGGAGCAGCAGAAGATTTTCGAGAAGTTTTATCGTGTGGGTGATCCGCTCGTTCACAACACCAAGGGAAGCGGTCTGGGCCTTTCCCTGGTCCGTCACATCGTTCAGGCGCACGGGGGCGACGTTTCCGTGGATAGCGCGCCGGGCCAGGGCAGCAAATTCACCATCGCATTACCCGTAAAGTCGGCCCCGCTACAACCAGGGACCGTGTAGGGACGGGTCTCAGACCCGTCCAGGCCGAGCGAAGCTCGGCAGAGGCGGCGAGGATAGAGCGGCAAGGATTGCAACCATGACCAGAATCCTGATTGTCGAAGACGAGCCCAACATGGTGGCAGGGCTTCGCGACAACTTCGAGTTTGAAGGATACGACGTCATCACCGCTCCCGACGGCGTTGCTGGCCTGGAACGCGCCCTGAACGAAGCCCCTGATCTGGTCATCCTCGACGTCATGATGCCGCGCATGAGCGGCCTGGATGTCTGCAAGCAGCTCAAAGCCAAGCGTCCGTCGGTGCCGATCATCATGCTTACGGCCCGGGGTCAGGAAGTGGACAAGGTGGTCGGTCTGGAGTTGGGCGCGGATGACTACGTAACCAAGCCGTTTTCCATTCGCGAACTGCTGGCCCGCGTGAAGGCAGTTCTCCGCCGCGCCAAGACCGTTCCCAAGGAACAGGAGCGCTACTCGTTTGGTGAGGTGGAAGTGAACCTGAAAAGCTGCCAGGTTTCGCGCAGCGGCATGGAAGTCGATTTTTCTTCCAAGGAATTCGAGCTGCTCAAATACTTTCTCTGCCATCCGGGTGAGACCCTGAGCCGCGATCGTCTGCTCGAGGACGTGTGGGGCTATGACCGCTTTCCCACGACCCGCACGGTAGACGCACATATTGTCCGCCTGCGGCAGAAAGTTGAACCGAAACCGGAGGAACCTCGCTTTATTCTCACCGTGCACGGCACGGGCTACAAGTTTGTCGGGTAAACGGACGGGTGAACGGAAATGAACGTGCCTGAGATCAGCAAAATTCGCGGAACACCGTATCTGAACCAACCTCTGCTGGCTCCGGTGAACCAGGGCCCCGTAAATCAGGGCCCCGAAGCCGTGCGAGCTCGTGTGGACGATTCCGTGCTGGTCCGCGAAGCCCAGCAGGGAAATACCGCGGCCTTTGAGGAACTGGTGCGGCAATATGATCGCGCGGTGTTAAGGCTGGCGGTCCACCTCACCGGTTCGCAGGAAGATGGTCAGGACATCTATCAGGAGGCGTTTCTTCGCGCATACATCAATCTCGCGCGTTTTCGTTTCGAGTGCTCGTTCTACACCTGGATCTATCGCATCGTCACCAATCTTTGTCTGGATCATTTGCGCAAGAAGCATTCCCGCGGCCGCGACCTGAACACGACCACGACTCCGGAAGGCGAGCAGGAAGACATGCTGGACCGGATGCCCGATCGCCGGCCCGGGGCCAGCCCGGAGCGCAGCTTCGCCGGACGGGAACTGCGGCAATCTATCATTCACGCCCTCGGCCAGCTCTCGCCCCGCGAGCGGATGGTCTTCGAACTCAAGCACTACCACGGCATGAGACTACGCACCGTTGCCGGAATGCTGAATACCACTGAAGGCACGATCAAGAACACTCTGTTTCGCGCCACCCACAAGCTGCGGATGCGACTGGCCGAAGTGCGCTGACTTCGGGTCAGGCGAGCGTCCCCGCCAGTCGATCCACGTAGGCGGCTTCGCCCGCAATTCAACCTGCCCGGCGGGCGGGCGCGCTGGATCTACTGGCCAGGTGCGGTTCGGGATCAAAGGTCTGATCGAGATATATCCATAAGACGCGGGCAAAAAGTGAGATCGCCGGCGCCAGCGGCAGAAACAATACAACCGCCCAGATCGTCGCCTTAGTGATCCACCAGCCCGTGGCTGCCCATAGCAGCGCCGCGATCAGAGCGATGATCACCAGCGCCAGGCCGAAGCTGATGTACATCGCGCCCAGGAAATAGCCCTCTTCGCGTTGAAACTTGAGGTCGCACACCGAACAGCGCTCACACATCTTTGGGAAGCCGCGGAAAATGGAATAGTGAAAAATCGACCCCAGCCGGCAACGGGGACAACGCTGATGAAAAATAGCTCCCAGCGTTGATGGCAGTGTCGCATTTTTCATTTATGAGGATTGACTGGCGTGCAGGGATGGAAACATGTGGAGAACTCCCGGTCTTTCCAAAATTCCTCCGCATGGAGCTCTAGGGACCCTTCTGCTGCTTCTCGGCTTCGTCGATCAGTTTGCGAAACGCTTCGACCGCAGGGACGTCAGGCGAACGAAGCCCATCTTTGGCCAGGTAGCGCCATACCGGGGCATTGTCCAGCGGATATTCCACGCGCCCTCGATAGACCTCGAACGTATCGCCTGACGGACCGATTTCGGCGCTGGGGTGAGGCGTGGTGTCCTGAGGTCCAAGACCAGGGTTGGTCAAATCCGGTGGCCGCCCGCGCTGCCCACCCGTACTCCAAACAGTTCCGTCGCTACTCGGCCCCATAATCACCGGTGGATTGTTGGACGGTCCGCCGCTGATGGTTGGGGTAACCATTTTTCCGGAACCCTTGTGGACAGCGATGACCAGGTCGGCGGTGCGTACATCGTCAATCGGGGTTAGCCGGCCCCACTTCGAAAGCGCGTTCTCCACATCCATCCGCGCAATTCGATTTCCCCTGGGATCGGTCAGAGATATGCCCGCCTCGGGATTCACTACCACCATCACAGTGCGGGCCTGCAGGACGTCACCCGGCAGAACGATCTTTTTCTTGTTTTTGTCTTTACCAACAGCCAGGGAGGTGAACAGGAGAACCGATGTCAGAAGCACACACACGCGGAGCCGCATCGCAGCCTCCATCCATGTCGAAACTCTGCGATTATAATCCAGTGTCTGCGATGACCGCTCGGTCTATTCCGTCTCCCCCCACCCAACCCGGCCCGGTTGAGCTCGTTCGCATACCCGCAGGGTGGTTCCAGATGGGTTCGGAGTCCGGTCAGGACAATGAACGCCCGCCTCACGCCGCGTGGGTGGATGCCTTTCTGCTTGCCTCTCGCCAGGTGACCAACGCCGACTACTCACGCTTCATTCTCGCAACCGGAGCCCAGCCTCCATCATTCTGGCAGGACCCGGACTTTAATCATCCGGAACAACCGGTGGTAGCGGTTTCATGGTTCGAGGCTGTGAGTTACTGCGAGTGGCTCAGCGCGACGACTGGCCTGCATTGTCGCTTGCCTACAGAGGCCGAGTGGGAGCGGGCCGCGCGCGGCGGCGTGGAAGGCAGACTCTTTCCCTGGGGCGACGCCCCGCCCCAATCCTTGCCCGATTACGAAAAGCGCTGGAAGAACGGCCCCGAGCCGGTGGCGAGATACGCGCCCAATAAATTTGGACTGTATGACATCTGCGAGAACGTGCACGAGTGGTGCAGAGACTGGTTTCAGGCCGACTACTACGCAGTGTCGCCGCAGCGCAACCCCGCGGGTCCGGAATCGGGCAGCCGCCGTGCTTCCCGCGGAGGCTCCTGGCGTCATCACATCAAGGTAAGCCGTTGCGCTGCGCGGTCCAGCATCCCACCGGAATTTCACTACGCCGATTACGGATTCCGCGTGGCCTGCGACGGATAATTTTGGCGCCTAGCCCCGTTCTCTCCCCGCTCCCGCCAGCCAGCGGAAGAACATGTTGACCAGTGCGAGAACGATCGCGCCGATAAAGGCCGCGCCAAACGTATCCACATGGAAGCCCGGAACGATGGCCGAAGCCAGTTCGATCATGGCCGCATTGATCACCAGCCAGAACAGACCCAGGGTAAGCAGGACCAGAGGGAAGGTAACGATTTTAAGGAAGACTCCCAGGGTGGCGTTTACGAAGCCGATCACCAGCGCCGCAATCAACGCTGCCAGCGGCCCGCTGACGTGAAAGCCTGGCACCAGGCGGGCTACGATCCAGACCGCCAGCGCGCTCAACGCCCAGTTCAGGAGATGTCTCATGTCACTCTCCGAAACGGTGACTATAGACTTCCCGGTCGCCGCGTGCAACTCGTTCCGGGCGTGGGTAGTTTCGAGTTTGGACGAACAAGCTCTTCTTTGCGTTCTTGCTCTTTGCGAACTTCGGTCAAAGTCTTTAACCGCAAAGGACGCTAAGCACGCAAAGAAGAGTTGGCAGTTCTCTAGAGACGTTCCCGGCGGCGAAGCAGGGCCGCG
This sequence comes from Terriglobia bacterium, assembly GCA_963801545.1. Lineage (GTDB taxonomy): Bacteria > Acidobacteriota > Terriglobia > Terriglobales > Acidobacteriaceae > JAIQFF01. The sequence goes on from CAWDFF010000021.1 coordinate 11,786, forward strand.
CCCAGAGCGCCTCCCAGCCCGGAGAAGATCACGAAGGCGATCAGGGTTACGGCCAGAGCCGCGGTCACAAGCAAGGCCATACCTTGCTGCGTCTTGAAAAACTCCATGGCCTGCTGGGCCTGCGGATCGGGATTGCGCGCCGCCGTCTGCTCGATCACTTCGATCACCTTCTCGCGGACCTGATCCCAAAGGCCGAACACGAGGGTAAAGGCCGAGAGCAAGACAGTAAAAATGCAGCCGCCCAGAACTCCGCTGGCCATGCCCAGACGCGCTCCCATCCCGGGTGTGATGTTGGCGACCGGATTGCGACGTCGATAAAAGACCACCGACAGGCTGCCCCCGACCGCCATGCCGAGGCCGAAGGCTCGCAAAGGGGTCATCATGAGGACCGCCGCGATCAGGCCAGCCAGGGCCGTTGCCGGCAACGCCTGCGACCATTCAATCCGGTTGGCCAGCTGAGAGGTGAAGTAGGGGGGAAGGGGTAAGGCAGCTTCGCCGGAGCCTATCGGGGCCGGCGTAAAATTCTCCGGCATAGCGACACGAATCTGCGGAGCATTGCATTGCGGGCAGAAGGCCATGCCTTCCTGCACCGTGGCATTGCATTGATGACAGGGATACTCCACTGAATTTCACGTTACAGCAGGCCGGGAGCAGAGGCAAGGAAGGGCGATTGCAGAGGGCAGATTTAAGATTCTAGAGTTAAGACTTCAGATTTAAGACTTCAGATTGAACAATCTCAGATTGAACAATCAAAGAAGCTGTTCTGATCCCTGCGGATCCCATCGATCTGCAATCTGAAATCTGCAATCTGCAATCCGCAATCTCCGATCTGCAATCATATCGTTTCCTTTCCATTTCTTAACCGCACATATGCCAGGCCGAAATCCGAACCTTTGCCGGAGTCCGCGGGACGAATAAATACAATGCGCTGGTTCTGCCTGGTTCCGACCTTGAGTTCGGTAGCCTTGCCGTTGTTGTCGCCCTCGCACTTCAGCGGTTTGGATTCTCCGGAATCATTGCCCCCGATGTCCCCGGTGGTGCCAGGGTGATCCTTGCTGGAGTGGCACTCCAGCACGCTGCCATATTTTTTCAACTGGTCCTTGTAGAAATCTGCCAGCTTCTCCGGCGGATCATCCGACAAGAATTCAACGGCCGCGACTCTTATTCCGAAGTCTCCGCTCGAGATATTGACGTTGGCGCCGTTGTCATCATGATCGTCCTTCGCGTCCTTACGGCGTGCACCCGGGTAGACGGGTAGGCCGACGTCACTTGCGTCCGCATCCTTGCCGACGTGCAGTGCGCCGAAGGGAGTTTCAATGTCCACCTTCTTCTCCTGCCCCTCAGCGTTTTTCCTCACGTTGACGTTGCAGCCCGACAGAAACAGCACGGAACTGAAGGCAAGAGTTAAAACCAAAGGTGAGCTAGCGTCCAGTCTGAGCGTGCGCATGTTCCGACCCTCCCTCTGCGATCTGCTGCGGCCGCTCGATGCCGGCGCCGCGCTGAGCGATGTTGGGAATGCTGACCGGCAAGTGGCCGCGGATGGCAATTTCGCCAAACAGCGCTTTCACCGCACTGGCTTCCGAGACACTGGCATTGGAAAAAGTGCACAGATAATTCTGTATCGCCGGAAAGTCCTGCGCCAGGTATGGATTTCCCATCGCCAGCACGGCGGTTTTCTGCGTGGCACGATCCAGGATTGCCTGCAGGAGCGTGCCGCTGGCGTCGTTCAGGGCAACCGAGTTGGTGAGACCGTCTGCGCCTTTCATGGCTTTCCCCGCGGTGGGCACAACGAACACGGCCGCGATCACGGCCTGCGCCTGGTCTACCGCTTTCAGCGTCTCCGCCGACAGCGCGGTGGCGATGCGCGGATCAACATAGATCAAGTTGGCATCGGGCACACGAGCCTTGATAGCGCGCTCCAGGACACGACCGGCATCGGTGCGCACATCTTCCGAAAACACAACCACCACCGTCCCGTTGCGCACTTCTTCCACTTGCTGATACGGAAGTCCGGTCTTAACGGTTCCCGATTGTTTTAGCGGCAGTAGCTTGCCGTTGTCGCGGACCAGGGTTACAGCGTCGTCCGCGATCTGCTGTCCGAGGGCCAGGTTCTCGGGCTTGCCCACGACCAGGGGAAGAGCACCCACGTCTACCAGTCGCGCCCGGTGCAGGCCGATGGAAGCCTTTGCTTTCAACAACTTAAGGACTGACGCATCGAGCTGGGCAGACGGAATCTCGCCGCTGTGAGCAGCGTCGAGAACGGCGTTGTAGGAAGCATCGAGGTCAGCCGGAATCAGCAATAAATCACTGCCCGCCTTAAAGGCGTCAACCGCCGCACGGCCGATGTGGTCGGAGTAAAGCCGAGTGAGCCCGGCCATGTCGAGCGCGTCGGTGACCACGATCCCCTGAAACCCGAGCTGGCGCTTCAGCAGGTCGGTCACAATCGCTGGAGACGTCGTGGCCACGCGATTGGGGTCCGGTTCGAGAGCAGGCACGGTGACGTGAGCGACCATTACAGAATCGACTCCCGCTGCGATGGCTTTACGAAAAGGGGCCAGTTCAACAGAATCCAACCGCGCTCGATTTCCGGTGACCTGCGCCACGCTGAGATGCGAGTCGGTGGCGGTGTCGCCGTGGCCGGGGAAATGTTTGACCGTGGTAAGCATTCCGTTGGCCCGAGCTCCGCGAATGTAGGCGACGACTAGATCTCCCACTTGCTGCGGGTCCTCGCCGAATGAACGCGTGTTAATGATGGGGTTCGCCGGATTGGAATTGACGTCGGCATCGGGAAAAAAATTCCAGTGCACGCCGATGGCACGCGCCTCCTGGGCCGTGATCCGACCGAAGGCTTCCGCGTAATCAATCTTCCCGGCCGCGCCAAACGACATGGCGTGGGGAAAAGTCGTGGCCCCATGCAGACGCATGGTGACCCCGCGCTCGAAATCAGCGGCGATAAGCAACGGCAGCTTGGATTCTTCCTGCAACCGGTTCAACAGCTCGGCCGCCTCGTAAGGTTGATTGCGATACAGGAAAGGCGGCTCCCAGCGCACCGTCATGGCAAACGAGCCAACGTGATACTTGCGCATGCTGTCGAGCAACTGCAGATACTCCGGGCTGTTCGCATTGAGGAACTCTGCCCGCACCCAGATCATGAAGATCTGACCGACTTTTTCTTCCAGTGAAAGCTTGCGCAGCGTTTTCTCCGCCCATTTTTCGCCGTCACGATCTAGGTGGATGGGACCAGCGTGTAGATACTTGTCTTTGGCAAAGCCAGACAAGCTGAAGGAAAAGAGCAACAGAAAAATAGCCCAAAGGCGATTCATGGGAAGGACGATAGCATGGCACGTGAAGGGTGTCAGCTATCGCAATCACTGCCGACGTAGCGCCGGCGTCCCGCCGGCTGTCCGGAGGGCGTCCCGCCCACCGCCCGCCATGCTTGAGCAGCAACCTTGCAACCTGGCGGGCGTTGCCCGCCCATCGGGCCGGCGAGACGCCGGCGCTACACAAATCAACTCATGCTGGCCCGCGCCTGGCCAAACTCTTCCACCCGCTCATGCACGCTGAGCACGTGCTTGGGCAGATTGAGTTGGCTTCCTGCTTCGAGGATGGGAATCAGCTTGTCGAACTCCGGTCCGGAATGTGATCCGGTAACGATGATCCGAATGGGATGAAAGAGTTCTTTTCCCTTGGCTCCAGTCTCCGCCTTCACTTCGTTGACCAGCAACTTGAAGGACTCGGGAGTGAGTTTTCCGGCTTTCGCCGACTCGTCCTCCAGGATCTTGACCGTGAACCTGGCGATGACTGCGTCGGTATTTGGCCAGGCCAGCACCGCGGCGTTGTCCGGCGCAGCCAGCGAGGCCTTGGCGTCGTAGTTGAAGATCAGGGCTGCACGTTCGGGTAACTGATCCAACCGGTCGACCGATGGCGCGACCAGCTCGGTGACTCTTGAAAGCCACTTTTCCATCTCGACATCAAGCTGCACTACCGGCGTGCTGTGCGCACTCAGCCACTTCCCGCCCTTCAGTTCGATGTATCCAGCCTTGGAAAGAAACCAGGCAGCCAGCGCGGTAAGGTTCCCCACCGGACAGCTTTTTATGTAATGCCGGTTCAGCCAGTACAGCTTCTCCATGTCGAACACGGCGGCCGAAGGCGTCACTCGCTCCAGTGAAAATTCTTTCACCAATTCCTCGCGAGAGAAAATTTCCCGCGTGCCTCCCGGCGGAGCCCAACCCAGCAAGACCAGATAGTTCACCAGCGCCTCGGGCAGAACACCCATCTCGCGGAAATTGGCAATCGAGGTTGCACCGTGCCGCTTGGAGAGCCGCTCGCGGTCGCTGCCCAGAATCGTTGAAAGGTGCGCAAACTCCGGCACTGGCCAGCCCAGGGCCTCATACAGCGCCACCTGTTTGGGAGTATTCGAAAGATGATCGTCGCCCCGGATCACGTGCGTGATTTTCATCAGCGCGTCGTCGATCACCACCACATAGTTGTAAACCGGCATTCCGTTGGAGCGCAGGATGATGGGATCGCTCACCACTTCGTTGGAAAACTCGACAGGTCCATGAACGATGTCGTGAAAACGGATGGGATGCTCGGGAATCCGCAGCCGGATGGCACATGACTCCCCGGCCGTCCGCCGCCGCTTCGCCTCATCCGGTTCGATGGCACGGCACTTGCCGGAATAAATCGGCTGGCGATGCTCGGCCTGGGCCCGTTCGCGCTCTTTCTGCAGTTCGGCTTCGGGGCAGAAGCACAAGTACGCCTTGCCTTCGTTTACCAGGCGCTCGGCATGTTCGCGGTAGATTTCCAGTCGCTCGGACTGGCGATAGGGAGCGTAGGGTCCGCCGATGTCGGGGCCTTCGTCCCAGTCCAACCCAAGCCACTGCAGATCGGCGATCAGCTGATCTTCAAAGCGAGCTTCACTGCGCTCAACATCGGTGTCCTCGATGCGCAGCACCATGGTCCCGCTTTTCTGCCGGGCGAAAAGCCAGTTGAACAAAGCGGTACGAGCATTGCCCACGTGGAGATGGCCGGTAGGAGAAGGAGCAAAGCGAACCCGAACGGGGGAATCTGGAGTCACAGAAGGATGTTAGCAGACGGTAAGAACGGTAAGGGTGTGGCACCTCAACCTGTGTAGGGGCAGGTGTCCCACCTGCCCTGCGGAGCGAAGCTCCGCTGTTCTTGGGTTGGCACGAAGCAGTACTTGGGGTTTGGCAAAAGATGACAGAACGACTGGCGAGCTTCGCTCGCCTGCCCAGACGAGGACGTCTGGGCCTACGTGGTTCGTGCTTACTTCCTCGGCGCCATATATGTCCGGGTAATGCGATCGTGCCAGCACAGCTCGTCTTCGTCGAGCAGGCACCAGGCGTAGCCCAGGCCCAACGATACCCCGGAGAGCATGGACGCCAGCACGCGCCAGCGGCGAATCCGGCGCGGAACCGCCGAGCCGTCAAACCGGTGTAGCTCCAGCTTGGCAAGTCTCAGGCCCGGTGTCTCGCCGGTATGGACCAGCAAAAGATATTGGTAAGCGGACCACGCGAGGCCGACGAGAAAAACGCCAATCCCCGCCATTTTCGACGGCGGCGGTACGACCGCGGTGATCCTGAAAAAAATATAGGCAAACGCGGCGATCGCAGACACCACCAGCGCGGCATCAATCCCGGCTGCGGCCACGCGACGCGACATGGTAGCCGCCCGCAAAGGAATCTCGAATCCAGGTCTTCTCTCGTTTTCCGGTTCTTCCACCGGCTCAATGAGAATGCCTCCCAGGGCTGGCGGCGGAGGCACCAGTTCGGGGGCTTCGATGATTCGTGGACGGTCCCACACCGGTTCCGCCAGTTCATCGAACGGTCTGGGAGCGGGGCTGTAGCTAGCAAATTCAATCACTTTGGCGGTGGCTTCATTGCTCACCGCAAAGACGACCCGAGGATAATCCGGCGGCTCGGCAAGTCTTATGCGTGGAACAGAAGGGGGTTGCACGTTTTCGATCACCTCGTGCTCGGTATGCGCAGCCGGAGGCGCTTCGGCGGCGCCAGGGTTCCAGACCGGCTCACTTTCGAACTTCAGCTGCAACGAGGGATAACGAGGTTCCCGCGGACGCCGGCGCGCACGATAGTGGCTTAACCGCGCCGCCACTTCACGCCGCCACGAATCAGGATCGGGCGGCTCCAGCAGATCGGCCGGCGGGTCGGACGACGACGACGTCCCCGGTGCCGGCTCTTGCGCGTCTTCTTCTGGTCCCGCCAGTGTGTTCCCGCGAGCGTCCGGCGCTGCCTCGTGGGCCGCTTCTCCAACCACAAACTTTTTCCGCAGGTTCGTAGAAGTTGGTTCCAGGCTGGCCGCAAATGTCTGCTCGCTGCCGTCGTACGCTTCAGGATCAATCAGGATTGGTGAAGAATCCTGGGTTGAATGGTCCTGGTTTGAATACGGTTGATTTGCGTTGGCCGGAATATCGGGTTCGAATTTTGCTTTCATGAAGAAACGATCAGGCGCCGGGGAACCTGCAACCGCAGAGCGACCGCGAAACGGCGGCAGAACATGAACCCGTCCTGCAAGAAAGAAGCCGGAGCCCCAAAAATATCCTCAATAACGTCTCGCACTTTGCCACTCGGGCTGGCGCCGTGCTAACGTCACCTTACCCCAGCGTGGATGGTCTCACCCGGGGTTTCGTCCGCTTGCGATGACATCCCGCACACGATTCCTTATCACGGCGGCGTTGGTTTGTCATCTGCTACTCGCTCCCACCATAGTTACCAGCCAGTTGCTTTCCACCACCGGGCAAGCCGCGACCGCGCCACCCAGCCTGCCTGCCGCGCCTTCCGCCGTGCGAGAACAGGATGTCACCATTCGAGCGTTGCAGCAGGAAAAGGACGGCCCTGTTTTCAAGCTTCGCGGCCAGGCGGAAATTCACTATGGCACATACATCCTGTATGCCGATTCCATCGATTACAACTCCGACACCGGTGATGCAACTGCGGACGGTCACGTAGTCCTCGATGGCGGGCCCAATGACGAGCACGTCGAGGCCACTCACGGCACTTACAATGTTCGCGCTGAAACCGGACGCTTCGAACACGTGACCGGTACCACGGGCATGCGGTTGCGGGGAAAGCGGCTGATCCTGACCTCTTCCAACCCCTTTGCCTTTTCCGGAGGGGTGGTGGAAAAGGCAGGCCCCGACCATTACGTGGTCTATGATGGAACCATCACGACCTGCGAACTGCCTCGTCCGAAGTGGGAGTTCGACGCGCACAAGATCGTTGTCGAAGCTGGCGGCAACGCCACCATCTATGGCAGCACATTCCGCATCCATGGCCTGCCGATTTTCTATTTTCCGTTCGTCACCTATCCGCTGGAGCGCGAACCCAGGCAGAGCGGCTTTCTGATTCCCAATTTCGGGCGCTCCTCGAGCAAGGGTACGATCCTGGGTGAGTCGGTGTTCTTGGCCATCAATCGAAGCATGGACATGGTGGCGGGAACAGAATATTACAGCCTGCGCGGCTGGGCTCCACGGGTGGAGTTTCGCGCCCGTCCGAGTGAAGCCTCCTATGTAGACCTGAACTATAACGGGGTTTTCGACCGCGGCATTGGAACGCCGAACGTTGACCAGGGCGGTCACGAAGTGCGCCTCGACGCCGAGGATGCGTTTGGACATAACTTCCGCGGAGTCGTCAGCATCGACTATCTCAGCTCTTTTGTTTATCGCCTGGCCTTTAACGATGTCTTCAGCCAGGCGGTCAACTCGGAGGTAAAATCCGAGGCTTTTCTGTCCAATGCCACTCGCGGCTTTTTCTATAACGGGTCTACACAGCGTTATCAGAACTTTGAAAGCACGACTCCGGGTGACGTCATCACCATTCTGCATGCCCCCACCTTTGAGTCCTCCAGCGTGGATCTTCAGATTGGGAAGTCGCCCTTCTACTGGTCGTACGATGCCGCCGCCGGCGGGCTCTCGCGCAGTGAGCCGTCATTTCGAACCGCGCCTCTGGTGGGGCGTTTTGACCTCACCCCAACCGTGTCCCTCCCCCTCGTACTGCACAACTGGTCGGTGCGTCCGGAAATTTCCCTGAGAGAAACCTTCTACACCCAGCAACTGGTGCCGTCCGGAGGGGTAGGAGTCGCCAGGAGCGATCTCATCAACCGCAAGGCGCTGGAAGGATCGATCGAGATTCGTCCACCGGCGCTGGAGCGGGTTTACGACCGCGAGTTTTTGGGACGCAAATGGAAGCACGTAATCGAGCCGCGTGCCACTTACCGCTACGTTACCGGGGTCGACAACTTCGCCGAGATTCTGCGCTTTGACGAACGCGACATTCTGAGCAATACCAATGAGGTTGAATACGCAGTGGTCAACCGGCTCTACGCCAAGCGGACGACAGCCAAGCCCGAGGATTGCGAGGCTGACAGCATGTCTTCTCTGGTCATCGGCCGTCCCGCGGGAGATAGCCGGATCCCGTGGGAGTCGCAACCGGAAGCGCGCGAGGTTCCCTGCGACGCCGGATCGTCTGTGCGTGAAGTCGTTACCTGGGAGCTGGGCCAGAAATACTTCCTCGACCCAACCTTCGGAGGGGCTTTGGTGCCGGGGCAGCGCAACGTCTTCACCACCACCGCTGATTTCACCGGCATCGCGTTCCTGACCGATGCCCGCCGGCTCTCGCCACTGATCTCGCGGCTTCGCTTTCAAGCCACCAGCCGCACCGAGGCCGAATGGGATATCGACTACGACTTCAAAAAGGGACGCATCAATGCCAGCACGGCATTCGTCAACTATCGCTTTGGTTCCTACACCATTGGTGGCGGCGACGCGTATCTGGTGGCGCCCAGCGACACTCTTGCCGTTCCCAACGTGCCCCAGTCCTTCAACCAGTTCCGGATGCTGTTTGGCTACGGACATCCCGACAAGCGCGGATTCAGCGGAGCGGTCAATCTCGGCTTCGACGCCAATCTGGGATTTCTGCAGTACTCAGCCGCGCAGGTTGCCTATAACTGGGATTGTTGTGGTCTGAGCGTCGAATACCGCCGCTTCGCCCTGGGGTCGGTCCGCAATGAAAACCAGTTCCGCTTCAACTTCGCCCTGGCCAATATCGGCTCGCTGGGAAATCTGCGGAAGCAGGAGAAGCTGTTCTAGCCCGAGGGCATGTGGTCTCGATGGAGCGACGGGGGGACGGAGCGATGAAGCGAACGATAAGGCAATGGAGTGACGGGCGTCCCGCCCGTCCTCGCCACCCAAGGTCCCGGAGGGACGGTTGATAGTAGCCCGGCGTTTTAACGCCGGGGATCCGTGTGGAAACCCATTCCGTCCCGTCAGGGACGGCTGAAAAGTGATCATCAGTGTCTGAGGTCGGTTTTAGGCGTGCCGACGGCACGCGCATCGCTTCGCAATCTCACCCGCCATTGAAATGGCGGGCTACTCTCAACCGTCCCTCCGGGACTCCCCTCTCCGCTCTACCGAATTCGCGCTAGCCCTCAAAACCAACTAAGATAGCCCTGTGCAACTGGCCTCCAATCTCGTCTCCAAACGCGCGCTTCTGGACGAACGTCTGCGCATGCTGGGACGAACTCTGGTCGCCTACTCCGGCGGCGTGGACTCGGCTTTTCTCGCCTGGGCAGCCCACCAGGCTTTGGGCAGCAATATGCTGGCGGTGATCGCCGATTCTCCCAGCCTGGCTCGGGCCCAGCTGGCCGACGCCACAGCCTTTGCGGGTGAGCAGGGCATCCCGCTCGAAATCATCGTGACCGCCGAACTGGAGCGGCCGGAATACGCCCGCAATGACGCGTCCCGCTGTTTTCATTGCAAGGACGAGCTCTTCACCACCATGGAAGAGTTCCGCACACGACGTGGCTTCGATTCCATCGCCTATGGGGTAAACGTCGACGATCAGGGCGACTTTCGTCCCGGCCAGAAAGCCGCCGATCTCCATAGGGTAGCGGCCCCGCTCCGCGACGCCGGACTGACCAAACAGGAGATCCGGGATCTCTCCCGAGCCGAAGGGCTGCGCATTTGGGACAAGCCGGCTTCCGCTTGCCTCTCTTCTCGCATCGAGTACGGACGCGAGGTTACGCGCGAAACTCTCGGAGTTGTCGAACAGGGCGAGGACGCGATCCGCGCTCTCGGCTTCCGCCAGTTCCGTGTCCGTCACCACGGGGACATCGTGCGTATCGAGATTGCCCGCGAAGAGCTGACGCGTGCGCTGAGTCCGGAGATGGCTGCTGAATTCACTCGCATCTTCAAAGCCCTGGGCTTCAAGTTCGTGACTCTCGATCTCGAAGGCTTCCGCTCCGGTTCGATGAACGCATTGCTCACAACCGATGTATTGACCCGCGGGCGCTGAGTTCGCGGCAATCGCTTTTCCCTGCGCCCTTCGCGGATTTCTTCGCGTCCTTTGCGGTTAAAGTCTTTTCGACTCAAACGCGCCTGACATGCTGACCTGAAGATCGCCCCCTCCACCATGTGAGATAATCTTCCTTTATCCCCAATGAACAGGCGGTTTCTAGTGACGCTTTTGCAGCGTGCCATTCTTGTGCTTGTGCTGGTTTGTCTGGGCTGCTCCGCCCAGTCGGCGCCCCCCGAGGTTGCCCGAAGGATCGAGCAGCAGGTGCGCAGTTTTTACACCATTCCACCCAATGTAAAGATCAATCTGAGCACGCTCAAACCCAGCGAATTCCCTAACTACGACGCCTTGACCATCACTTTCGATGGCGGGGAGAAAAAAACGACCTATGAATTCCTGCTTGCCCGGGACGGAAAGACGCTTCTACGCATGACCAAGCTCGATCTCAGCAAAGATCCATTTGCCGAGATCATGAAAAAGATCGACGTCAGCAACCGTCCGACCCGTGGCGACAGCAAAGCAAAAGTGATCGCGGTCAACTACGACGATTTCGAATGTCCTTTCTGTTCGCGCATGCACCAGACGCTCTTCCCGCAACTGCTGAAAGAATACGGCGACCGGGTCGTGTTCATATACAAGGATTACCCCTTGGCTGAGATTCATCCCTGGGCGACTCACGCTGCGGTCAACGCCAACTGCCTGGCGTCGCAAAATAAGGACGCCTATTGGGATTTTGCTGACTACATCCATGCCAACCAGTCGGAAGTGAATGCGGAAAAAACTCACGACGGCCAGTTTGCGGTGCTCGACCGGCTGGCGGTGGCCCAGGGGCAAAAGCACAATCTGGACGCGCCCAAACTCCAGGCCTGCATCAAGGCCCAGCAGGACGATAACGTAAAGGCGTCAGTTCATGAGGGCGAGGCGCTCGGGGTGGAAGCGACCCCGACGCTGTTCGTCAACGGCGAGAAGGTGGATGGCGCGCTGCCGATCAGCGAGTTGCGCGCGGTCCTGGATCGGGCACTGGTCCAGGCCGGTGTGCCCGCGCCCGTGCATCCCGTCTCGGCCTCGACCGCCGCGCCACCGCCGGCGGCTAAATGAGCCCAACGCGCCCGAGTACATTGTGAGTGGGCCAACGTATAATCCCTTGGCCAATGCGGAGGATTTGATTTGACACTATACCCTCTCCTGCGTCACAGCCTGATTCGTCACAGCCTGGTTCGTCACAGCCTGGTTCGTCAAAGCCTGGTTGCGCTCTTTGCCGCCTCGCTCCTGATCTTTTCGGCCGGCTGCGGTTCCAAACGTGCCGGCGATGATGTGGCCGCCACTGTGGATGGCCGCAAAATCTACCGGGCCGACGTGGAAAAGTATTACCAGAACCAGACCTCAGGGTCCGACCAGCAACCGGTGGGCGAGCAGGCCACCAGTCTGCGCCTCAGCATCCTGCGCGAGCTGATCGACAACGAAATCCTCATGCGGCGGGCTGAAAAACTAGGCTTGCTGGCCACCGACGAAGAAGTAGACGGCAAGCTGAACGAAATCAAGTCGCCCTACAGCAAGGAACAGTTTGAGGCCCGGCTCAAAGAGAAGAAAATCACGGTGGACGATTTCAAGCGCGACTTGCGCCGCTCGCTTACCGTGGACAAAGTACTGAACAAGGAAATCACTTCCAAGATCAACGTGTCCGATCAGGACGTCACCAACTATTACAACGCGCACAAGGCGGAATTTAACCTGATCGAGCCGCAATATCACGTCGCTCGTATCCTGGTGACTACCACGCCCAATCCCCAGGTCCACAATCTGAAGAACGACAAGGCCCAAAGCGACGCGGATGCGCGTAAGAAGATTCAGATGATCATGAATCGTCTGGACAGCGGCGACGACTTCGCCACTCTCGCCATGAACTATTCCGAAGACGCCGAGACTTCCGGCAACGGCGGCGACCTGGGCTTTGCTCCGGAGTCTTCGCTCCGCAATACCGATCCCGGAACCCGCGACGCGGTCACCAAACTGAAACCGGGCCAGTACAGCGCCCTGATCCCGTTAACCAATCCGATGAACAAGCAGGTCGCGGGATACCAGGTGGTCAAGCTGATTTCCAAGGAGCCGGCGGGACAGCGCGAATTAGCCGACCCGCGGGTGCAGCAGGCCATCCGCGCCCAGCTCCGCGACCGTCGCGAGCAACTGCTTAAGGCTGCGTACTACGAGGTTCTGCGTGACGAGGCCCGCGTAGAAAACTATTACGCGCAAAAGGTGTTGGACGGCAACGGTACCGCCCAATAGGAAGTGCTCGTGTGGGACGGGTCTCTGAACCCGTCCAGGTCGAGCGAAGCTCGACAGTTGGTTACCACAAAATGCCGGCGGGGATCCGCCGGGCTTTGCCCGGCTGGGCGGGCGTGGACGCCCGCCGCTACATGATCCAGGTTAACTACTCCACGATCGCCAGCACATCCCCCGCGTTCACCGCAGCGCCCTCGGCGACCGCCAGCTTCACCACGGTCCCCTTTTTGGGTGACTTGATCTCGTTCTGCATCTTCATCGCTTCTACCACCACCACGCCCTGCCCAACCTCCACCAGTGAATTCTGGCTTACCAGAAACCGGACTACCTTCCCCGGCATGGGTGCAACCAGTTGCCGCGCTCCCTTGCCATGGTCAGCGCGGAGCTTACGGTTACGCAGCGATCGTGGGTCCCGCAGTTCAGCCGCGTAGGATTGCTCTCCGATCCAGATTCGCAACCCGGGTTCGACCCGTTCTCGTCTGATTTCGTGGACTTTGCCTTCAATCAGAAGTGACAGGACGTCAGGCTGCACTAACACCGCGTCCATCTGGACTTCGCGTCCATCCACCCGACAACGCCAGTTGCCGGCCTCTCGGTCCAGTTCGAGGCTGTACTCGGTTCCGTCGATGGTGACGTTGCAGATCATGAAAACCTTTGAAACTCCGATCGAGAGACGGGTGTCCCCGCCGGTCCACTCCGTAAGCTCGCACAGCGACGGGCGAGGACGCCCGTCTCTCCATCGAACTTAAATTTGCAGCACTACATCAGCCCTTCGGTTCTCGCCGTCCTTTTCCAGCTTGACGTTGTTGGACCGCCGTCGGAAGCGCCGGCTTCGGGTCTGGAAGGCGAGTCCAGTGCCGCGAACACTGCGACGGCGATGGCCGCAACATCGGACCTCTGTTTTGCTCCACCGTCGGGCTTCGACGTCAGGAGGCGCTCCAGATATCCGGTATCGATCTTCCCCGACCGAAAATCCTCATCGGCCAGAATCCGGCGGAACAGCGACAGGTTGGTCTTGATGCCGCCTACAAATAATTCGCCGATTGCGCGACTCAGCCGGGCGATGGCTTGTGCTCTGTCCTGTCCGTGGCCGATCAGTTTGGCCAGCAGCGGATCGTAATCGATGGGGACTGTTGCGCCTTCATACACTCCGCTGTCCAGACGGATTCCCGGCCCGGCGGGCACGAGCAGAGTGGTAATTTTCCCTGGGCTGGGAAAGTAGTTGTTCTCCGGGTCTTCCGCGTAGATGCGACACTCGACCGCATGTCCGCGGATGAGAACATCTTCCTGCCGAAGCGGAAGTTTTTCTCCCGCTGCGATGCGAATCTGCAAATCGACCAGGTCAAGCCCCGTGACCGCTTCGGTGACCGGGTGCTCCACTTGCAGCCGGGTATTCATTTCGAGGAAATAAAAATTCTTCTCGCTGTCGACCAGAAATTCGACCGTACCCGCGTTGCAGTAGCCGGCGGCTTTGGCCACCCGTACCGCGACCTCGCCCATCCGCCGCCGCATGTCCGCGTCGACCAGAGGTGAAGGCGCTTCCTCCAGCACTTTCTGGTGCCGCCGCTGCAGGGAGCACTCGCGTTCACCCAGGTAAACGGTGTGTGCCGTGCTCATCCGCCAGCACCTGCATCTCGATGTGGCGTGGATTGAGAATGGTCTTCTCCAGGTAGACCTCGCTGTCACCAAAACTCCGCTGCGCCTCGCTCTGTGCCGCTTCCAGCGCGGATTGCAACTCCCCGGCGTGATCTACCTGGCGCAGGCCTTTGCCGCCGCCACCTGCGGCGGCTTTCAGCATGACGGGATAGCCAAGGCTCGCAGCAAGTTCCTTCGCCTGCTGGACAGACTCCACCGCGCGGGAAGTTCCGGGCACCAACGGGACACCGGCTTTTTCCATTTCCTGCCGGGCTCGAGTCTTTGTTCCCATCATTTCCATGGAGGCCGGGTTCGGCCCGATGAACTTCACTCCCGCGTCGGCACAGGCTTGAGCAAACCTGGCATTTTCCGAAAGAAAACCGTAGCCAGGATGGATCGCGTCGGCGCCGCAGCGTTTCGCGACGTCCAGGATCTTGGGGATGTTGAGATAGGACTCCGTAGCAGCGGCCACGCCGATAGGGTAGGCCTCATCAGCCATCAGGACGTGCAACGCGGCGCGATCTACGTCGGAATACAACGCAACCGAGGGAATTCCGCGCTCCCGGCAGGCGCGGATGACCCGCACCGCGATTTCCCCTCGATTGGCAACAAGAATCTTCCTGAACATGAGCGTCGACCAGCACAGACCGTGTGAGTCCGGGTCTCCGACCCGGACGGGGCGGGTGAAAAACCCGCCAATCATGAGCAAACTCCAAAATAAAAAGCCTCTCCGCGATGGAAGAGGCTCTTGCTCTCTAAAAAGTTACAGACATCCTACTTGCTTGGCATCGTGATGCCCTGGTTTGTGGGCTGCTTCTCGGCCTTGGCCTTCTTGGTAGCCATGGTCTTGTCCACCCACTCGTCGGCCGTCTTCAGATCCGTCGCGCGAGCCGCCGGATCGTCGCACTCCAGGTCACCCTTCTCACGATAGAGCAGGTTCAGGTATGCCATGGCGTCGTCGTAGTCAGGTCTCAGATCCAAGGCTTTTTGCAGCATCGCAATGCCGTCCTGGATTACGGGTGCGTTCTTGTCTCGCAACATCTCGCAGACTTTCTTGTTCCCCTTGTCCTTCATGATCCACTCGTCCGGCTTCAGGCCCACTTTGGCGCGTTCTTCCATGCGCGGCTGGTAGCTTTGAGTCCAGTCAATCACGGCCACCGAGTAGTATGGCTCGGGATCGTTCGGATCAGCGTCAATCGCCTTGCGGTAGAACGCCTTGGCGTCCTCAAACCGCTTCATTTGCAGGTATAGGTAGGCGATTCCTTTTATGCTGTTGATGTTCTTGGGATCACGCTCCAGCACAGCCTTGTACTGGTCAATCGCGTTTTGTCCCATCTGGTTGTTGTCTTCTGTGTCGGCACCTGGAATGTATTGCTGGGCGAACGCAGTGGCCAGATAAAGCCTTGCGTTGACCAGGCTGGGATCAAGCGAGACCGCCTGCTGAAAATGGTTGATCGCCTCTTCATACTTGGCGTTCTTGTAGGACTGCACGCCCTTGTTGAGCTGGTCGCGCGCCCTGAGTTTGCTGCAGCCCGCGGTGCTTAGCAACACCAGTCCGAGCGCCGTCATTGCCAGCATTCGTACGCTTGTTTTCATTGCGCTGTAGGTCTCCTTACCAGAAATCGTCAGGCCCGTGCTGTGCCGGCGGACGACCGAACGCCGCAGTATATCGCGCATGCAGAATGCGATGGGCGGATCACCGTCCGCCCCACCCGTTTTTTCCGATATCTTCAGCTAGCCGCCGGCTTCAATCTTGGCTGTGATCAGGCCAACTTTGTCCACGCCTGAGGCGTGCGCAATGTCGATCACGTTGGCCACGTCGGCAAATGGAACCGCGTCGTCGCCTTTGACGAACATCACTTTTTCCGCGCGGGTTTTGAAGATATCGGTCAAGCGGCCCTGCAGGTTCTCCCAGGTCGTTTCTTCCTGGTTGATCTTCAGCGCCGGCGCCTGCCCCGCTCCGCGGTCGATCAGCTGCACTACGATAGTGCGGTCAGGTGTGGTGTTCTTGGGCGCATTCGGCGGTGGTGGTTGGGGCACCAGCGCGTCCAGGCCCTTGGGCGTTAACGGGGTGATCACCATGAAGATGATGATCAGCACCAGCAGCACGTCAATCAGCGGCGTGACATTCATGTCCGCGCTCTGACCGCCGCCCGATCCCATTGCCATTCCCATAAAGATTCTCCTTAAATTCCTGAGAGCTATTGTCCGCCGGTTGGCGCGTCGCACTCGGCGGGGCCGGAGCTGCCGTCGTCTTGCGCTGCTCGGTCAGCAGTCCCAGTTGGTCCACTCCCGCAGCGCGCACATTGTCCACGACCTCAACCACCGAGCCGAAACGTGCCCGTGCGTCGGCTTTGACGAAGACGCGCTTATCCATGCGGCTGGCCAGGCGATCCTTGACTTTGCCGGTCAGCTGGTCTGCCGGGAGTTTGTCGGTTCCGAAGTACACGGTTCCGTCCCGCATGACCGACACCAGCAAAGCGTCTTCTTTATCGGCGTCCGGCATCGACTCCGGATTGTTAACTTTCGCCATATCCACGCTCACGCCGTGCTGCAACATGGGCGTGATCACCATGAAGATGATCAGCAACACCAGCATCACGTCCACCATGGGTGTCACGTTGATGTTGGAGTTGACCTTGACTCCCTCGTTCCGTTTATTCAACGCCATAAACTCAAGTCTCCTGGGCGATCGCTTGCGAGAACGCCCGCGCCGAGCATGATCCTCAGCGTCTCCTGCTCTTGAATCCGGCGCCGGACGGTTTCGCCCGGCGCCAGATCAGCAACTCGGAGGTTGTAGCGTGCCTTGCTCTGCGCCCTTGCTGCTAAATGGTTAGGTGCGGCGCATTCCACGGCGCTTCAGGAAGTAGTCAATCAGTTCGCTCGACGAGTTATCCATCTCCACGTCGAAGGCTTCCACGCGTCCGGTCAGATAGTTGAACATCATCACGGCCGGGATGGCCACGAACAGTCCGATAGCGGTGGTCACCAGCGCTTCCGAGATACCGCCCGCGACGGCTGCCAGACCGGTAGCCTTTTCGGACTGAATACCTTTAAATGCGTTGATGATGCCGACCACCGTGCCCAGCAGCCCCACGAAGGGAGCGGTTGATCCGATGGTTGCCAGACCGCCCAGGCCGCGCTTCAGCTCGGCGTGGACAATGGCTTCGGTGCGCTCAAGAGCGCGCTTGGAGGCTTCAATGGTCTCGCCCGGAATCTCGCCGCTTTCCTGATGAGCGCGGAATTCCATGAGGCCAGAGGTCACGACTTTCGCCAGGTGGCTCTTCTTGTTGCGCTCCGCTACCTTGATGGCCTCTTCGATCTTGCCATCGCGCAGCGCGCCAGCCACGGCCGGGGCGAAGGCACGCGATTGCTTGCGGGCCGCGCTGAAGGCCATGGCACGGTCAATCATTACGCCGATCGACCAGCCGGACATGATGAACAGAATGATGACCACTGCCTTCGCTGGAATACCCATCTGGTGCCACAGCGAAATCGGGTCCCAACCCACCGCCTGCTCCTGAAAAATCCAGGTCGCCATGGTGGATACGTGTGTGAGAGTAAATGCTGCTGCGTTGGCTACAAACATGAGTTGCTTTCCTCCTCAGAGCTTGTCCGATTGCAAAACCACTACCTGTTTCGAATCCCGCGTCCTGCGCAGCCGCCCGGAGTCTAACCTCCGGCCAGCGTAAAGTTGACCGTAATCTGGGTTTCAACTTCTACCGGCTCGCCGTTCAGGATGTACGGTTTATATTTCCACTGCTTCACCGCTTCGATGGCGGCGGGAGCCAGCATGGGGTGGCCGCTGATCAGGCGCAGGTTCTGAATCGATCCATCCTTGCTGATCTCAGCCTGCAGTAGTACTGATCCTTGGATGCGCGCTTGCCGTGCCAGGGGTGGATAGTTGGGCTGAATCTTGCGAATCAGCAAGCCCTGGGTCACGCCTTGCGATACCCGCACGCGCTGCGGTGTGGCGACCTTGGGCACGGCGACCGGGGTGGAATTGATGATGCCGCCGATCACGCCACCCATGGCGCCACCGGCGCCCGGAACGCCGCCAACCACGCCAGCCATCGAGGATACCGGCGGAGGCGCCTCTTCTTCCTTGATCATCTGGACTTTCTCGGGGATCTTGGTCGGCGTTCGCAGCTGCCCGTTGATGATGTCAGTCTGAATCATTTTGACTACTTTGACGGGAGCCGCTGCCGGCGGTGGCGGAGGTGGCGGAGGCGGGGGCGGCGCCACCAGGAAGGTCATCAGCTGGGTTTTAGGCAAAGCTTCCGTAAACAAGAGCGGCAGCAATACCAGCACGCCGATCAGCATCACCTGGAAAAGAAAGGAGATAACTGTCGTCATGCCCCGCTTTGTTTTTAATTTGTTACCCGATTCAATGAGGCTGTCTTCAAACATGAGGTTCTCCTGCACAGACCCTACGTATCCTTAGACACCGCCCGTTTCCTCTTTGCTCCCAAACCCGGCTTGCATCCTACACTGCCCAACAAATAATGCAATCCCTTGAAACCATGAATTTTGTCAATTTAGTCCTGGCCACTCGCCAGGCTCCGGCCCTTGCCTGTGGCCGACTTTCCTTTGCCTGACGTAACCATGACGGGCGACGGCTTTCCCCGGCCCGACCGCCAATCCTGATAAGCAACCAGAATGGGAGCCGCAATCGCGATCGAGGAATAGGTTCCGATCAGGATTCCGATCACCAGGGCGAAGGAGAATCCGTGCAGCACCTCGCCGCCGAACAGGTACAGAGCCACAACCGTCAGAAATGTTAAACCCGCCGTCAAGATCGTCCGGCTCAGGGTCTGATTAATACTCCGGTTTACGACATCTGACAACTTTTCTCGCCGCATCAGCTTCAGATTTTCCCGAATGCGGTCGAAGATCACGATCGTGTCATTGTTCGAATAGCCGATCAGGGTCAGGATCGCGGCGATCACGGTCAGCGAAATTTCCTTGTTGGCCAGGGAGAAGGCGCCCACCGTAATCAGGGTGTCGTGGAACACGGTAACCACCGCGGCCACGCCGTAAATCCACTCGAAGCGGAACCCCAGATAGATCAGCATCCCGACCAGCGAATAAACCACCGCCCAGCGGGCCTGGCTCTGTAGTTGCTGCCCCACCTGGGGCCCTACAATCTCTACCTGATAGACACCAAAGTCAGAGAGATAGAACCCGTCCTGCAGGGCCTTGACCACCGCGGGGTCAGCGACCGAGTTTAGCTCGTCAAATGAGCTCAGAACCCCGCCCCTGGTTTTGTCGCGATAGTCGACAATCGCCTTGGCCTGAGCCGCATAGCGCTGATTGGCGTCGGTCCCGGCATGCAGGGGATCTTTCTCCAGCAGGTAATTGGCTAATGTCAAAGAACTGGTGTTGTTCAAGTCCAGCTTGCCCGCCGGAGCATTGGTCTCCAGCGCATTGATGATCTGAATCTTGCCTTGATCGAGCGCTTTTTCGCTGGTCTCCCGCACGTCGAGATCGATGAGCACTTCGTTGTTCGCGACTGCTCCCAGGCGCTGAATCTTGGCCCCGGTCAAGCCCACTTTTGCCAGGGCCGCGTGGATGGCTTTGTCATCTGGCGGGTGGGAGAACTTTACGTACACCAGCGTGCCGCCCCGGAAGTCTACACCCAGCGGGATGCCATGCCAGAACAACATGGAACATATGCCCGCCACGCTGAACAGCAACGAAAAGGCGAGAAAATACCACTTCTTGCCCAGAAAGTCTATGTTCGGATTTCGAAAAAATTCCACGCTGTCGTTAAACCCCTCTTTTAGCTATTCGCTCTCCGGTTTCCTTTGCGACCTTCGCGCCCTTCGCGGTCAAGATCTTTAACCGCAAAGTGCGCCAAGGAAACCGCAAAGAACGCGAAGAAAATCTCAGATACTCAGTGCTTCTCCGCGCTGTTTGCGGCTCAAAATCCAGTCAAAAATCATGCGCGAGACAAAAACCGCGGTGAACAGATTAGCCAGCAGACCGAAGGTCAATGTGACCGCGAATCCGCGCACCGGGCCAGTTCCGAAGATAAACAAAATAAAGGCTGAAACGATCGTCGTGACGTGAGTGTCAACGATCGTGATCCAGGCATGGCCGAAGCCCTGCTCGACCGCCGAGGTGGGGGTTTTCCCGTTCCGTAATTCTTCTCGAATACGCTCGAAAATCAGAACATTCGAATCCACGCCCATGCCCACGGTCAAAATCACTCCGGCGATACCAGGCAGGGTAAGGGTGGCCCCGCTGTACCCCAGGAAGCCCAGCAGAATGATCAGATTCAGAATCAATGCGATATCGGCGTTAATCCCCGCGCCGCGATAGTAGATCAGCATGAAGATCAGCACCGCGAGCATGCCGATTACTGCCGCCCTGACCCCGGCCCGGATCGAATCCGATCCCAGCGACGGTCCGACGGTGCGCTCTTCCAGATATTTGATACCCGCAGGCAGCGCGCCGGAATTCAGCACGAGTGCCAGATCTTTGGCGGTCTGCTCATTCATTCCGCCACCGCTGATCCGTCCCTGATCGTGGATCTGCTCGTTGATGGTGGCCACTTCCCGCACCCGGTTATCCAGCACCACGGCCAATTTTTCGCCCACATGCGAACCAGTGAACGCCGCAAACTTTCGTCCGCCTTCGTTGGTGAGAACGAAACCAACGTCGGGCGAGTTGGTATTGCTATCGCGTCCAACGGTTGCGCCGCCCGAGCGCAAGTCAGCCCCTGCCACCGCCGAGCTGCGAGTTAGCAGGTAGTACTCTTCGCCGCTGTCGTCCCCGGTGCGGGCGCCGACGCTGCGTCCCCTGAGCAGCATGGAATCCGGAGGCAGCACGCCACCATGCTGCTGCAGAGCATCCTGCTCGCTGGAATACGGCCCTCCCAGCACCTGCTTGATTTCCAGCATGGCGGTGGACTGCATGATTTCTTTGACTCGCGCCGGATCGTCCACCCCGGGGAGCTGTACCAGAATCTGATACTGCCCCAGACCGTGCTCCTGGATCACCGGTTCGGTCACGCCCAACTGATCAATGCGGTTGCGGATGGTTTCAATGGCCAGTGCGACCGCCCGGTTCTTCAGCTCAGCCAGGGTTTGCGCCTTCATGGAGAACGTCCACGCATTGTCCGCGCCCGAGTTGAGGTCATACTCCGGCAGCCGTTCGCTGACAATGGAGCGCAAATCCGAAGTCGACTCCGGCGGAACGCCCTTGAGCACAATCTGATCGGGATGATTGACCGGGTCAGGCTTGGTGATTTCGGTGTAATTGATCTTGCGAGTGCGTAGGTCTTCCTTCAGGCGTTCAACTGCACGGTCGGAATCTCCGTTGACCGCGTCATTGACCTGCACCTGCAGGATCAGGTGGGTGCCGCCCTTGAGGTCGAGCCCAAGATGAATGCGCTCCTGCAGCGACGCCAGCAGTCCGCTACCTGACAAGTCCTTCGGAATGCCGAAGATTCCAAACAGGAAGAGCAGCAGAGTGGCAGCGATAAGTCCGAGCTTCCAGGATAAATTCTTGTTCATGGCCTAAAGATGGTTTTCTTCTTTTCGTAGCGCCGCCGTACCGGCGGCTGTCGTGGGCGTCCCGCCCCCACCGGCGAGATGCCGGCGCTACTCTACTTCTTCATGCCGCTTTGTTCTTGTCATCCGGCGTAACCACCGACGCGATCGACGCCCGGGTCACTTCGAGGCGGAGATTGTCCGGCGGAACCCGCAACTGAATATAGTCGTCCCGCAGCGCAATGATGGTTCCGCGCAATCCTCCGCTGGTCACGACCTTGTCCCCGTTCTTGAGATCGTTCAGCATCTGCTGCCACTTTTTCTGACGCCGCTGCTGGGGCATGATCAGCAGAAAATAGAAAATGGCAAAGATGAAAATCAGCGGAGCGAATCCCAGCCAGGACCCGGAACCGATCGTTTGTAACGCCAGCAAATTTCCGATGCTCATGAAACCGAACTCACCTCAACGGCTCAGGACTACGCCCATCGGCGCGACCTGGCCCTGTGCAATTCACCGCGGGATTTCTCGCTTCCTCAGGCCGGAGATGCTTCAACTTCAGGCATGAACCGGGGATGCCAGGCTATGGTTTCGCTCGGGTCTGTTCCCCGGAAGGAAATTGGGCCTTATTCCCAAGCGCAATAGAATGACGCACCGCCCGCATGGTGTCAAGGTAGAAGCTAAGGTTGTGGACGGTATTCAGAACCTGGGCCAAAACCTCATTGCAGGCATAGAGATGCCGCAAGTAGGCCCGCGAATAGCGCTGGCACACCCGGCAGTTGCAGTTGGCATCCAGCGGGCCCTGATCGGAGGCGAATCTGGCCTGCTTGATGGAGATCTTGCCCTCTGAGGTAAACAGCAAGCCGTGGCGCGCCGCCCGAGTGGGCAGAACGCAGTCCATCATGTCGACTCCAAGGCGGGCATACTCAACGATCTCTTCCGGTGTGCCCACTCCCATCAGGTAGCGCGGCTTGTCCACAGGAAGATGCTGCAGCGTGGCTTCCACAATCTCGCGGGTTAGAGATCGCGGCTCCCCCACACTCAAACCGCCAATAGCGTAACCGGGAAACCCGATCTCAATGGTGCGCTCGGCGGCCTCCTTCCGCAACGCCGGATCCATGCCGCCCTGCACAATGCCGAAAAGGGCCTGGGTCGCATTCCAGTTTCCGGTTTCTGGTTTCTGGTTTCCAGTAGCCTCAATTCCGGAAACCGGAAACTGGAAACCGGAAACTCGCCATGGCACTTCCTGCTTGTGCTGCTCGAAATAGTTTTTGCTGCGCTGGGCCCACCGTGCGGTCAGCTCCATGGACTGCCGCGTCCGCTCCTGATCTGCGGGATGCTCCGTGCACTCGTCGAACGCCATGATGATGTCCGCGCCCAGTCCGATCTGCGCGTCCATGGAGCTTTCTGGGGTGAAAAAATGAGAAGACCCGTCCAGATGAGAGCGAAACGTCACGCCTTCTTCCGTCACCTTGCGTAGTTCGTTCAGGCTGAAAACCTGGAAGCCGCCGGAGTCGGTGAGGATCGCACGCGGCCAGGCCATGAAACGATGCAAGCCACCCATCCGGCGGACTTGCTCCACGCCGGGACGCAAGTAAAGATGGTAGGTATTTCCCAACAAAATCTGGACGCCGAGTTCTTCCAGGATGTCTTGCGACACGCCTTTGACCGACGCCAGGGTTCCGACCGGCATGAATACCGGCGTTTCCACTACACCGTGTGCGGTAAGGAGCCGTCCGGCGCGGGCTGCGCCACAGTGCGCATCGATCTCAAAGAAGGTGGACACCGCTGGGAATTGTAGCAATCGGGGTAGTAATCCTCTGGGAAGTCGCAGGGAAACTTCAGGTAACGAGCTGAGGGCGGCGCCGGCGCCGCCCTCAGTGGTAGTTCGCAAAGTTATTTCTTCGTAGTGGTCGCTTTTTTCTTGGTTCCGTAGCTGGTCTCGATACTGCTGCCGATGTACTGCAGCATGCCCTTGGCGCCGTCCGCAAACTGGCCGGTAGGCTGCAGTTCGAGATACTTGTTCAGCGCTTCCGCTGTGCCCGGCGCCGGAATCACCTTGCCGGTTTTGGGGTCGGTGGTTGCCTTATTGATAAGGTTTACGCCCTTCTGATAGTAGGCGTCCGCCTTGGTGGGATCGGCTGCGATCGCCTTGTCGAAGGCCGCGTTGGCCTCATCCACCTTGCCGCTATTGGTCAGCACCGCACCCTGGTTGTAGTAGTACTGGGCCGCGCCCGGAGGATTGAGCTGTGCTGCCTGGTCATAGGCCTTCACGGACTCTTCCAGTTGACCGGTCTTGGCTTCAGCCTGACCCAGGTTGTTGTAGTAGGCAGCCAGAACCTTGGGGTCATCAGGTTTCTGGGACGTTGCCATGTTTTGCTTCTTGAGGTCGATGGCCTTCTGGTAATCGGTGACTGCGTCGCCGTAGCGTTTTGCCTTCTCGGCGCTGTCCGTCTGCTTGGGAGCTGAACTGAGATGTGCATCCCCCAGGCGGGCCCAAAGCAGATCGCGCGTGGGATCCATCTGCGTAGCTTCATTCAGAGTGTTGACGGCAGTTTCGAAATCACCTGTCTGCATGGCTGTGTTGGCCGCGGAAAGCTTTTCGTTCAGCGCTTTTACGGTGCCGACTTCCTTGGCGTTTTTCGCTTGCGCCTCTTGCATCTGCTTCAGCTGTTCCGCGCTGATGCCCTTCTGTTGAGCGGCTTCGGCCTGCGACTTCTTCATATCGAAGTCTAGGATGGCCTCATCGGCACCGACTGGAAAGTTGTTCACCTGGTCCAACTGTTTCCCGTCCTTGGTGAGGGTCACTTTGTACTTGCCGGGCTCGATGCCGAGCGAAAAGTACTCGCCCTTATTGTTGGTCTTGAGGTTGTACTTCCGTCCGTTATCCGTGTTGGCCCATTCGAGATTGGCGCCGACAATGGGTTTTCCGTCCATCTCTTTGCAGACGCCCTTGACTGTTCCTGTGGCTTGAGCGAACACCGGGGGTACGCACAGTGCCACCAGCGCCACTGCCACGATAACCATCAGCAAACGTTGCTTCATGTTTTTGGCCTCCCGGCTCAGAAAACTGGTTTTGGTAGCGCCGCGCTACCCGTGCCTAAACCTTCTCCGCCAACGCAGCGTACGGAATGGGGTCGACGCTGCTCGCCTCCCGGAAGGCTCGCAGGCGCAGCACGCAGCTGTCACAGACACCGCAGGCGCTATCCTCCCGGCTGTAGCACGACCACGTTAAATCGAAGGGCGCGCCCAATTCAAGACCCAGCCGAACGATTTCCGCCTTGCGCATCTGGATCAGCGGCGTGACGACTTCAATTCCACCGTCCTTCGTACCCAGCTTCACCACTTCATTGAATGCCCGGTAATATTCCGGGCGGCAGTCGGGATATCCCGAGCTGTCCTGTTCCACGGCACCGATGTACACTTTGCCTGCGCCCATCACTTCCGCCCAGCTCACTGCGACCGACAAAAAGTGCGCGTTGCGGAAAGGCACATAGGTTACAGGAATATCGCCCCCAATGGCGTGTGATTCCGGCACCCCGATATTGCGATCGGTAAGCGCCGAGCCTCCGATCGCCGTCAGCGCTTCGTTCCTGACCAGCAACCGATCTCGGATTCCCAGGCGATCGCAGATGGCAAAAAATGCCCGCCGCTCGCGCTCCTCGGTGCGCTGCCCGTAGCTGACATGCACGGCGGCTGCCTCGTGATCCCGAACCGCCAGTGCAGCACAGACACAGGAGTCCATCCCTCCACTCAAGAGCACAACCGCGCGTGGTCTATCGTTCACCATGGGCGACCGTAGGTTACAGATGTGTTGAGAACCGTCTTGTCGTCAAGAATGGTAGATCGTGGATTTCAGATTTTGGATTGAACCTCGGCGTCCCAAGGGGCGGGCAGGATGCTCGCCAGACAGCCAGTGCGAGACGCTGGCGCTTCAATCCGCAATCTGAAATCACTACTTCAAATCTTCTAGACACCCTTCATCGCCGGGTCCCAGATAAATTTATGGATTTGCAGTCCCAGGCGTGCCCGAACCCCGTCCGCCAGCATCCATTCCGCGAGTTCGCGGGGATCCAGCAGGCAGTACGACGCATCGCGGACGCCGCTGGCATCCTTGCTGAACGCAGGTGAGAACAGCACGGCATTCACCCGCCGGTCCAGGTTGTGATGGGACACAAAATCGCGGGCAAACTCATAGTCGATGCGGTCACTCAGCACAAATTTGACTTCATCCAGCGAATTCAGGGCATCGAGGTTCTCCATGTTAAACGTGCCGGGCTCGCCCGAGTTCGGACACTTCACATCCACGATCTTGATAACCCGCGCCGGCACGCGCTCGAGAGGACGCTCGCCGCTGGTCTCCAGCAGAACCGTGTAGTCCGCGTCCAGCAGACGCTGCATCAGCGGCACGACTTCCCGCTCTTGCAGCATAGGCTCGCCGCCGGTGATCTCCACCAGCCCACCGTCCGGACTCAAGCGCTCCACTTCGCCGATTACCTCCTCGAGGGTCCGGCGATGGCCGCCGGTGAAGGTGTATTCGCTGTCACACCAGGAACAGCGCAGATTGCAGCCCGTGAGCCGCACGAAGACGCAAGGCAGCCCGGCGTGCGTCGATTCGCCCTGGATCGATTTGTAGATTTCAGTGATCTGCATGATGAAACAGCCGTCAGCTTTCAGCCGTCAGCTCTCAGCTATCAAATTCCAGTGTCATCCTGAGCGGAGAAGCTGCTTCGCATCGCGAAGCACCTACGAAGTCGAAGGACCTCTATAGTACAAAAATCGCTGGGAGAACCAGGGTTTTAACCGCGAACCACCACTACTCCGAATAAGTTGCTGTGGTCGTTTCGGTCTCGAACACGGTGACATTCTTTACTCGCACTCGGCCCTGGGTCACGCGATCCAGCCCTACGTTGGTCTCGTCATAAAAATACTTGGCCAGATTTTCCGCCGAGGGATTCAGCACGGTGAAAGGCTCCAGATCATTGATCATCTGATGATCCAGCCGGTCGATGACCGGTTTCATGGCTTCGCGCAAATCTTTGAAATCGAGAAGCAGCCCGGCCTTGTCCAATTCCTGGCCCGCCAGGGTCAGCCGCACTTTGTAGTTGTGCCCGTGCGGGTTCTCGCACTTGCCCTTGTAGTTGCGCAGGTAGTGCCCTGCGGCAAACGACTCCTCGACTGTGACCTCGAACATGAATCCTTTCGGCTGGCGGTGCGAATACGGACGGACCGCAACCCATGATCTAACCTTCTATTTTACCCCGATACCCATGATGTGGGGCGGGCGCCCTCGCCCGCCGCCCTTGATTTTGATCTTGGTTTGCCTTCTTTGAGGTTGCTTAGTTCATTCCAAGGGACCGCTGAAGTCCAAGTCAAAAGCAGTCCCAGTCAAAAGCGGCGGGCGAGGGCGCCCGCCCCACACACCCATGGCCGCTATTCAATCCCGAAGAACTCCTCCACCTGCTTCATGTCTGTGGTTCTGCGGTACGCGGGCAAGCTCTCCACAAAGACTTTTCCGTACTGCTTCTTCAAGATACGGTTGTCCAGCAACACCAGCAGGCCGCGATCGTGCAGCGAACGGATCAGGCGTCCGAAGCCCTGTTTCAGCGTGATCACCGCCGACGGCACCTGGTACTGGAAAAACGCGTTGCCGCCGTCGGCATCGATGGCCTTCACCCGCGCTGCAACCACCGGATCGCTAGGAACGGCAAACGGCAGCCGGTCAATAATCACGCAACTGAGTTGCTCGCCCTGCACGTCCACGCCCTGCCAGAACGATGAAGTGGCGAACAACACCGCGTGTGGGGTCAGACGGAATTCTTCCAGCAGAGCGGTTTTGGGGGCGTCGCCCTGCAACAGCATGGGAAATTCCAGTTCTCCCAGCAGGCGTTGGTAAACGTCATTCATCTGCGCGTAACTGGTGAACAGAACGAAGGCGCGCCCGCGGGTGGTCTCCAGGATGCGGCGGATGGTATCCGCAGCTTTGGCCACGAATTGCGGGGTGCGCGGGTCAGGAAGGTCGGGAGGCACATAGAAGAGCGCCTGAGTCTCATAGTCGAAATGCGAGGGCAATACAGTTTCGCGGGCGTGCTCGAGACCCAGCCGCCGGCGCATGTATTCGAAGCTGCCGCCGACCGCCAGAGTGGCGGACGTGAGCACCGCGCACTCGAGTTTGTCGAAGAGGCAAGTTCTCAGAATGGGTGCCACATCGATTGGAGTGGCTTGCAGAAATACATTTTGGCGGTCGCGTCCGCCGCGCCGGCGCTCGATCCAGAACACAGTGTTGCGATCCTCGGATTCCATCAGGAACCCAAGCTGCACCTGCAACTCCTGCGCGCGCCGGGCGAAGTTGAAGACCTCTTCGGGCTTCGACGGCAGGCTCTCCAGTTCCGATCCCAGGCGGGTCAGCGACTGTTGCAGTCCCAGGAATTCGTCGCCGTTTTCCTCCATGAACTCGCGCCGGTTTTCGAAGGCAAAGCGGCCATCCCCTTGTGGCAAGAGCGCGAAGAAAAATGGCGCCCGCTCGCGAATGCTCTTCAGCGCGCCCGAGAGTGAAGCTGAAAGCATGTGGTTGCGCTGCAGCGAGATTTCTACGTCGCGGCAGAGCTCTTCAAAGCGCGCGTTGCTGATGGAAACGCCGAAGTAGCTTCCCGCCACATCTTCCAGCTCGTGAGCTTCGTCAAAGATTACCGCGCCAACTTCCGGCAGAATTCCCGCGTCGGGCGCATATTCGGCCTGCTGCTTGATGGAGAGGTCGGCGAAGAACAAATGATGGTTGACGATGATGATGTCGCTTTCCATCGCCCGGCGATGCATCTCGGTGATGAAGCAGCGGTCCCAGGCACTGCACTTCTGTCCCAGGCATGTGTCTGAGCGGGCATCAAGCTTGTGCCAGAGGGCGCTGGCTTCGGGAAGCGACGCCAGTTCGGCCTTGTCCCCTGACTGCGTAACCTTCTCCCAGGCGGCGATGGCGCGGTAGTGCTCGATCTCTTCCAGACCGCTCAGCACGGGCTGGTCGGTAAGGTCATAGAGCTTCTTGCGGCACAGATAGTTGTTGCGGCCCTTCATGTAGCAGACTTTGAGCTTGCCTTCGCCGTTGGGGAAAAGCGCCTGCTCGAGAAAAGGGATATCCTTATGGAAGAGCTGTTCCTGCAGATTCTTGGTTCCGGTCGAAATGATGACTCTCTTGCCCGAACGAATGACGGGGACCAGGTAAGCCAGCGTTTTGCCCGTACCGGTTCCGGCTTCCACGATCAAGTGACGCTTTTCTTCCAGCGCCTGTTCGACGGCTTGCGCCATTTGCAGTTGTCCGCGGCGAAATTCATAGTTGGGATGGGTGCGCGAGAGCACACCACCCGGAGCAAAGAACTGATAAAGCGAGGCGTCGCGTTTTCTGGTATCGGGAACGGGCTGGGAGGCGGGAGTCACGGAGTCACTATAATAAGCGTTCGTGTAGGGACGGGTCTCTGACCCGTCCAGGCTGCGGCGGTTTGTGCCGCAGCGGCTGGGAACTCTTGAGCTGAGAACTAGTTAGCAGAACAGTTCGGCCGCAACTGCCGAGCTGCGCTCGGCCTGCACGGGTCGGAGACCCGTGCCTACACGTTTTGTGCTGACACGATCTGTACAGATTCAGCCGGATTTAGCCACAAGACTCTATGACCCATCCAACTTTGAACTCGCCGTCGGTCGCTGCCGGCATCCCCACTGTGGCCATCGTGGGCCGCCCCAACGTCGGCAAGTCTACGCTGTTCAACCGGCTGGTGGGCTCGCGGCGTGCGATTGTCGGAGATGAACCCGGCATCACCCGCGACCGTCTCTACGGCGAGGCGGAGTGGCGTGGGCACCACCTGCGCATTGTGGACACCGGAGGCATTCTTCCCGAAGACAAAGATTTCATCCCGGCGGAGATTTTTCGCCAGGCGAAAGTTGCGCTCAAAGAGGCCGATGCCGTTGTCATGGTGGTGGACGGGCGCACGGAAATGGCGGCTCCCGACATCGAACTTGCCCGCCAGTTGATCCGCACCGGCAAGCCGCTGTTTCTGGCCGTCAATAAAGTTGACACCGAGAAGCAGCAGAGTCTCACCGACGACTTTCATCGCCTGGGGATCCGCAAACTGTTTCCGATCTCCGCGGAAAACGCCCGCGGCCTGGACGATCTGCTGGACGCAGTTCTCGATACGTTGCCGCAAAGGCAGGTAACCGACGTCACAGAGGAAGAGGAAGAAGAACCAGAACAACCGGTATCCCACGAAACCAAGGTTGCGATCATCGGTCATCCCAACGTGGGCAAATCCACTTTGCTCAACCTCCTGACTGGTGCGGATCGCTCCATCGTGTCGCCGATTCCGGGCACCACGCGAGACGCGGTCGATGAAATCGTGGAACGCAATGGAAGACGCTTTCGATTTATCGATACCGCCGGCATCCGCCGCAAGGGCAAGACCCACCTGATGGCGGAAAAGCTCTCGGTGGTGATGGCGCGCAAGCATCTTGAAGCCGCCGACGTGGCGCTGCTGGTGATCGATGCGACCGAAGGCGTGAGCCAGCTCGATGCTTCCATCGCGGGTTACGCTCACGAAAGCGGGCGCTCCATGATCATCATCGTGAACAAGTGGGACTTGGTGATCAGCGGCAAGGAGCGCACGGGACGGCAAACCAAATCCTCGCGCATGCAGGAGAACAAGAAACCTGCCGACCGCGCCGCCTACGAACAAAGAGTGCGGGATGCGCTGAAATTTCTCAGTTACGCTCCCATACTTTTCATTTCGGCCTCGACCGGAAAAGGTACCGACAAAATATTTCCCACGCTGGAAGAGGTCGCTACTGAGCGCCGCAGGCGCATTGGGACCGGCGAGATGAACCGCTTTCTGAAGCACGTGGATTTCGAGCGCGCGTCGGTCCCTGCCCGGCAGCAGGTGCGCATCTACTACATGACTCAGGCCGCAGTCGCTCCCCCAACCTTCGTCATCTTCACCGATCGCAAAGTAAAACTGCACTTCGCCTACCAGCGCTTCCTGGAAAACCAGATTCGCCACGCGTTCGGATTCGTGGGGACGCCGATCTGGATCAAGAACCGGGCGCGGGACTGAACCCAATCTCGTCTATCGAGCGTCTTCGAGGTCCTTTGTCAATAATCCTACCCGTGTAATTCCCGCGTTGTGCGCTTCCGCGATGACCTGTGCCACGTATTCAAAATCAAGATCTTCGTCACCTTTGACGTAGGCGACCTTTTCCGCGCGGCTGAGGAAAATGCGGGTCAGGGCCGGGTTCAGCTCATCCCAGGGTACGGTTTCCTGGTTGATTTTCAGCAACGGCTCCTGCTGCTGCGGGCTCCAGATGATCTGGATCACGATGGTGCGTTCGTTCTGGTGGGGCTGCTCGCCTTTCGCCTGTTCAGGAAGCTGGGTATTGACCACGTATTCCTTCGACGTGGCCACAATCACCATGAACACAATGATCAGCACCAGAAGAATGTCGATCAGGGGTGTGACATTCAATTCGGGCCGGGACGGACCACCGCCTGCCGTGGAGAACGCCATAAAGATTTGCTCCTCTCAGGCACGCGTGTCTGAAAAGAATTAGACACGCGTGTTTCCGCGATGGTTCCCGGCGCATCCTAATAGTCGAGCCGAAACTTGCGACGCTTTGCTCCAGCCGTGCATCATGGAGTACAAGAGGCTCCCAGCTTTCACTCCGGCAGAAATGAATTGTCGACGGCTCCAGATTCGTGTGCCGACCGTTATTCCCCTGATCCTGTTTCTCGCCTCGCTGGCTTGCGCCCAGGACAACTACGAGATCCAGGTTTACGGCGCCGAAACGGTGCCGCCCGCGAGCACCATGGTGGAGCTGCACTCGAACTTCACCGCCAACGGGAGCAAGACAGTGGAAGACGGTGTCCAGCCCAGCAACCACGCTGAGCACGAGACCCTGGAAATCACGCAAGGCTTCAACAGCTGGTTTGAGACGGGCTTCTACGTGTTCACCAGCATCCAGCCTGATGGTGGATGGCAGTGGGTGGGCGATCATATTCGGCCACGGGTCCGGGCTCCCGAATCATGGCACTGGCCGGTGGGGGTAAGCCTGTCGAACGAGTTTGGCTACCAGCGCCGCGCCTTTTCCCCTGACACGTGGACGTGGGAAATTCGCCCCATTGTGGACAAGAAAATCGGCCGCTGGTACCTGTCCTTCAACCCCACGCTGGAGCGCTCGTTGCACGGAGAGAACGTCAACAAGGGTGTGGAGTTTTCTCCCAACGCAAAAATGAGTTTCGATTTCACAAAGAAAATCAGCGGCGGGCTGGAGTATTACGCAGCTTATGGGTCGCTCAACGGGTTCGATCCCCTGAAAGATCAGGAGCAGCAATTCTTTCCGTCCATTGACCTCGATCTGGGGCCGCAGTGGGAGTTCAACTTCGGAGTGGGAGTGGGTGTGACTGGGTCGACCGATCACCTGATCATCAAATGCATTCTGGGGCGGCGTTTTTCCTGGAGACACGATCGCGCCGGCAAGCTGAAAACTTCAACCGCTCACGACTGATGACCCACGGCTATCCGATCGGCTCAGGAGCCGGTGGCAAGGGCGGCGGTTCCGGAGACGGGGAGATCATTGGCGGGGGTGGCGCAGGGTGCAGCAGGGCATCCAGCGCTGGGTAGCGCGCGGCAAAAAAATAGATGGCATAAGCCGGGAAGAACACGACTGCCGGCACTGAGATCAGCGAAATTACATACAGCATGAGAACGATCGCCAGGGATACCACGACCACTGCGAGGGTGATGGTGTAAAGGTTCAAGGTCATCCCGACCGCCATTCCCGCGATCACTGCCACCGCACCCAGTCCGCCGACCGGAATGAGAAACAGCAGGACCACGATGGCGGACACCACGCCAAGAATGATCGCAGCGCCAATTGCCAAAACGATCTTCATTCCAATGTACGCTGCGTAGCCGCCCTTCTCCGTCATGATCTGAGGCCACAGCCGCCGCCAGCCCTCAATCGCACTGATCTCCTCCAACGCCATTTGCGGGACCACGAAGTCTTTGGTCATGACGTGGACCACCAGTTGAGCCACTACAAAAACCAGGACCACAAAGAAAAGCGCCATGCCGCCCAGGATCAGGGGAATCATGTGATCTTTCGGTGCTCTCAGCCACCCAATCGCAAACGCAAAACCTGCGGGGATGCCAACCAGGATGGTCATACCCACGACCCAGGCCAGGAAGAGCAGAATTTGCCAGACAAAATAGCGCCGGCCGGGGCCCTGTCGACGGCTCCAGCTGTCGCGAATACGACATTCCTTGGTGACCACGCTGTCAAAGAGAACGAAGCGCATCACACTGCTCAGGTACAGAAACAGCACCATCAGCACTAGTCCGGCCACGATGAGCACCGCAATCAGTGACGCGTAGACCATCGGGCTAGCCCCAGGCAGGCCGACCTCCAAGAAACGCTGGGAGTGATTGGGAGGAGTGGGCATCTGGAAAGTACCAGGGTTGCAGCCTCCGCCGCTCGAACTCATTTCCCCTGCCAGCAACCCGACCAGCCCCAGTTTGGCCCACTGGCTGGCCCGAAACGGCTGCAGAAGCTGCTGCCGGGCGTGCTGGAAAGCTGGAGTAATCGCATCCACGGCGGAAATGGGCAAGACGCACCTCGGTTTGCGGCAGGTTCAGGGCAAGGTACTGCGAAGCGGAGATCGAGTCAATGGGATTTTTGGGGAGACGATCGAGATTGCAGATTTTAGATTCCAGATTTCAGATTGAGAACCAAATTCGTCGCGGGCCGAAATTCGAAGGATATTCAATCTGAAAATTTGTAAATCAACAATCTGAAATCTCCATTTTCCCTCACTCATACCGCAACGCTTCGACCGGATCGAGCTTCGAGGCGCGCAGTGCCGGGACCATGCCGCTGGCGACACCCACCACCAGCAGCACCAGGGTAGAGAGCAGGACGGTGGCCAGCGAAATCTGCAGATGGATGTCTGCCTTGCCGGAGTCGTCTTCAAACAGCGGTCCCATCAAGGGAACAGTACCGACAGCGGCAGCGACACCATAGGAGAGCAGCACGCCGGCGGCCCCGCCCAGCAACATGATGAGCAAGGTTTCGGCCAGAAACTGGAGCTTAATCTGCCACTTCTTGGCGCCCAACGCGCGCCGCAAACCAATCTCCCGGATGCGCTCGTCCACGGAAACCAGCATGATATTCATCACGCCCACGCCGCCGATGCCCAGAGTCAACGTGCCGACAAACGTCAACAGCACTTGCAGCCCGATGGTCAGACCGTCGATGACGGGGCGGAACTCGTCGCGTCCGAACATGATGAAAGCCTTCTTGTCAGTGGGAGAAAACTGCTGGCGGGTGGCGATCGCGGCCAGCACCTGGGCCTGGGCTTTCTTCTCGAACTGGGGAGCGATCGGCTCGAACACCATCACCGCCGCATACTTTGTATTCCACAGGTCGCCGGCAGAGCTGTAGGGAATCCAGACGGAGTCGTCGTCGCTGGAAAAGTAATTGCTGAGCTGGATCTTGCGGGCCATCACGCCGACCACGGTGAAATGCACCCCGCCAATCTGCACCGTCTCGCCCACCGCGGGCCGCCCGCTGAACAATTGCTCACGCACCCGCCCACCCAGAAACACGACGCGGCGGCGCTCCAGTTCGTCGCCGGAATTGAGCCAGCGGCCCTGGGCTGCGACTTCGTTGCGCATCTCGCCATATTCCGGACACACGCCGCGGACCGCGGCCGTCCCCACCATCCGCTCCTGATAGCTGATGCCCGGACGATTCACTGTCTCCAGACAAACGTGTTTTACCAGAGGGGCCATTTCCTTGACGATGTCGAGATCGGCTTGCTCCAGAAGCACTTTCTTGCCGGCGCGCTGGCCGCCGGGCTGCTCGCTGGTCTGCTGCGGCCAGCAGATCACCACGGTCTTGCCGAAAGCGTCGAACCCGCTTACCAGGATGTGCCGGAAGCTGCTGCCGTAGGCGATCAGCAACGTAACCGTAGCGATCCCCCAGACAATGCCCAGCATGGTCAGCAGGCTGCGCGTGTAATTGCGCCGCAGGGCGATCCAGGCCTCGCGAATGATTTCAATCAGCATTCTTTATTACCACAGCCCGTGTGGGGACGGGTCTCCGACCCACCAAAGCTCGTGTAGGGACGGGTCTCCGACCCGTCCAGGCCGAGCGAAGCTCGGCAGTTTTAGCCCGGTAGTCCCAGCTCGGCAGACTTGATCCAGCTGTTTAGATTGCCGACCAAAGGCCTGCCGCGCTTCGCGTGGCCTGCCCGGGTCAGAGACCCGGACCCACACAATCCCGGATCCATACAATCTCGAACCAACACAAACTCCGACCCACTCCAGCCTAACCGCCTGCTTCATATCGCAACGCCTCAATGGGATCGATCGACGCGGCCCTTCTCGCCGGATACAGGGCCGAAAAAACTGCAATGATTCCCAACAAGCCGCAAGCCAGCAAGCCCGACTGCCAGGTTGCCACCAGCCCGGCAAAGAAATCCGGCATAGGCAACAGGTTCACCAAGAAACAGATTCCGTAGGCGATTCCCATTCCGATGGCTCCGCTGAGAAACGCGATCAGCAGCGCCTCGATGAAAAACTGCTTCAGGATGGTTCGCGCCGGCGCTCCCAACGCCTTGCGTACGCCGATCTCTCGAGTTCTCTCTCGCACCGCAACCATCATGACGTTCATTACGCCCAGGCCACCCAGGAAGAGGGTCACGATGCCGACCGCGCCCAGAAAATACTTCATGCCATCGGTCATTTGCTGGAAGGCCTTGGCTTCCTGCACCGTGTCCCAGATCGGACAGGCTTCCTTGTCGTGCGGATCGAAGTTGTGCATCCGTCCCAGCACGGTCTGGATCTGGTGCTTGCAGGCCGCGTGTTGCTCTACGGACCGGGGCGTCACCAGGAGCTGGTCGAAGGTCGTGGACGTGCCCGGAGGTTTATCCGGAAAGTCCCGCCGCATGGCCGCGAACGGGATGAATATCTTGCTGACGTCCCAGCCATCGTAACTCGAATCCTGCTTCTTCACCGACATGACGCCGATGACGTCGTAAGGGTATGCATTCAGGTAGACAGTTTCGCCAACCGGATTACGGCCCGGGAAAAGCTGCTTGGCCGCATCACTGCCAAGGAACGCCACGCGACGCGACTCCTTCTGATCGTCCCAGTTATAGAAGCGGCCTTGGCCCACGTCGAGGCTGCGAATGTAAGCGAACGGGGGATGCGACCCAGTGACCGTAAATGCGGCGTTGTTGTAACTGCTGTGGGCGCGGACGTCGCTCTGCTCCAGTTCCGGGAGGGCGTATTCGCAATCCGGCGCTTCCGCCTGCACTGCCAGGACATCGGCGTCCTCCCAGTGCACAGCGCGACCGGCACGGGCTCCTCCGGCCTGCAGGCTGGTGCGTCCGTGGAAGACAATCAGAATGTCCTTGCCCAGGTTCCGGGCCTGCTCGGCCTGTCCCTCACGTAAACCCTCGCCCGCCGCTACCATCAGAACAATGGAAACGATGCCCCAGGCGATCCCAAACATGGTCAGGAAGGTGCGCAGCTTGTGTGACCACAGGGTACGAAGTACGTCGCCAATGAGATCGCGCAGGATCATCGCTGCTATGGACGCGGTACCCGGATGAACGTAAGCCGGGTAGGGACATCGCTCCTACCTTGATATACGAATCTCAGGCTGGTTTTGTTCAGCGAAAGTGTGGGGCGGGCACCCTCGCCCGCCGCCTTTAGAAGTTGAATTTTGGGTCATTAAGGGGTTGTTTTTTAAAGCTTAAGTCAACTGCGGCGGGCGAGGGCGCCCGCCACACATTTTTCCAGCCAGGTATCAAACTCCTGCAGCGCCAGAGCGCATTGCTGGCGGTGCCGTTCCTGGCGGTCGCGGATTTTATGATCGAGCGGCGGGAGCAGGTCGAACGTGATATTTGCCGGCTGGAAGTTTCTGGCATCGGCATGGGTCACGTAGTGAACCAGCGAACCGAATGCAGTCGGGCGCGGCGGGACCATCAGATCCAATCCTGTAGCCAGCGCTGCAGCATGAATCCCCGCCATCAATCCGGTGGCAATGGACTCGACATAACCCTCCACTCCACAAACCTGCCCGGCGAAGAATACTGATGGATGGCTCTTCGTCTGCAGCGTCTCGGACAGCAACGTCGGCGCGTTGATGTAGGTGTTGCGGTGGATTTGGCCATAACGCAGAAAACGTGCGTTCTCCAGACCAGGAATCAATCGCAGTACCCGCGCCTGGTCCGCGAACTTGAGATGATTCTGGAAACCCACAAGATTGTAAGAATCCGCCCGCAGGTTTTCCTGCCGCAATTGCACCGCGGCGTAGGGGATGCGTCCGGTGCGCGGGTCTTTCAATCCGACCGGCTTCATGGGACCGAAGCGCAGGGTATCGCGGCCCCGGCGGGCGATTTCCTCAATGGGAAGGCAGCCTTCGAAGTAATTCAGTTTTTCCCAATCGCGCTCCTCGGTGGATTGCCCGGAAACCAGCGCGTCGCAAAAACGGTCATACTCCTCTTTCGACATGGGGCAGTTGATGTAGTCGGCCGAACCCTTGTCGTAGCGCGCCGCCAGGTAGACCTTCGACATGTCGATGGAATCGGCTTCGACGATGGGGCTGATGGAATCGAAGAAGTATAAATGGCCGGATCCACTCAGCCTTGCGATCTCCTGCGAGAGTGAGTCGGAAGTCAGCGGTCCCGTGGCGATGATCGTGATCTCGTCTTCGTCAATTTTCGTGACTTCTTCGCGCCGGATCGTGATTAGCGGCTCCGATGAAACGGTCTCAGTCACTTTGGCCGCAAAAGTTGCCCGGTCCACTGCCAGCGCATGACCGGCGGGGACGGCGCACTCGCGCGCTATCTGCAGCAGCCTCGATCCCGCCCGCCGCATCTCTTCTTTCAGCAGCCAGGGCGCGGTGTTCTCACTGTCAGATTTCAGGGAGTTCGAGCAGACCAGTTCCGCGAAGTCCGCAGTCTGATGCGCCGGCGTCGAGCGCACCGGACGCATCTCGCAGAGTTCCACCTCGACGCCTCGCCGGGCACACTGCCAGGCCGCCTCCGATCCCGCGAGCCCAGCGCCGATAATGCGGACATCTCGCTTCATCGCGCACTCTGAGGAACTTCCTCGACCAGACGGTCGAAGGCATCACCTTGCAGACTTACGGTTTTCCATTCATCGAGAAACTCAGCGCCAAGCCTGCGATAGAACTCAATCGCAGGAGTGTTCCAATCGAGCACTTGCCAGCGCACGCCAAAGCAATTCTCTTCTCGCGCAATCGCCGCTACCCTGGCCAGCAGAGCTTTTCCGATTTGCTTACCGCGATACAATTCGCGAACGTAGATGTCTTCGAGAAAGATTCCGGCACGGCCCTCGAAGGTTGAGTAGTAATCGAAGAAAAATGCGTAGCCGGCGGGCTGGCCGTCCCACTCCGCCATGAGCACTCTGAATTTCGGCCGCTCACCGAAGCCGTCGCGCAGAAGGCTGGCCTCGCTCACGGAAACGGGGAGGCGCTCGAATTCAGCGAATTCATGAATTAAAGTTTTCAAAACGGGCACGTCGCGGGCGGTGGCTGGGCGAATTGAGAGCATCGAAACATTCCTTAGGCACGCAGAACTCGTGACGCTCCATTATACGGAGGCTGAATTGCGGAACGCCCTGGTGCAGCGGGAGATGCCGGAAGAAAAAATAGGCCACGGATTCACGCGGATCGTACGGATAAGTCCTCTTAAAAAAGATTATCCGTAAAATCGGCGAAAATCCGTGGCCCGGCTCTTGATTCTAGAGAATGATTCTCTCATCCCCTACCCGGCGGGTCACGTGTTCGCGATCGAGATATTCCAGCAGCGGGATAGCGTATTTACGGGTTACTCCAACAATATCCTTGAAACGAGCCACGTCGATCTTTGGAGACTTTGCTTTTTCTGAAGCCATCCGCTTGCGCAAATCTCCCAGCGCGTCGCGATGGAAGACCAGGTCGTCTGAAATTTTGACCAGCACCTTGTCGCGTAACAGTAGGGTGACGATTTTCTGGGCGCGGGCTTTGTCCACTTTCAATCCGGCCAGCACGTCTTTGAGGGCCGGCACTTTTAATCCGGCTGAGGCAAAGGCCACTTCGATCGTCTTTTTGGACTCGGCTTCTTCGTCCTTCATCACCACGCCGCGTCCCGGCAGATGGACGATCTCTCCGGCGGCGTCCAGCTTCTTCTCGCGAACCAAGATCTCCAACGCGGCCGCGAACACTTCATCCGTCGCTTGCACCCGCTCGCGCAATTCCTGCTTGCCGATGCCTGCCACCAGCGGATTTTCCTGATGAAAGCCGGTCACCGTGCTCGTCATGAGAAGTTTCAGCCCCTCCAGCGCGGGCATGTGCACAAACCGGTCGCCCAGACGCAGCACCCAGCCCTGGCGTACGGGATCGGTCAAATACGCTTCGATCGCCTTCCGGAGCCATCCGGTTTCCGCGGTCAGCTGCGAGACAGTGATGCCGTCATGCTTTCTGCGTGCGATGCGTGCTCTCAAAATTGCCTGCGGGTCGCTGCCCGCCAAGTATCTTCAGGAACTCGTCCAACCCCGGCATACGCGGAATCGGAGACGCGTCCAGCACCTCGCCTCCGCCAATGGTTAATACCGGCGAAAACTGCCGGATGATGAACCGGTCTCCGGGCAACAGCAGCGTGGGTTCAGCCAGGCGCAGCTGCGCAAACGAAGTTTGGCCCGGGGCCAGTTGCTTCGTTCCATAGAGCGAAACTGTGGCAATCGTCTCGGAAGTGTAGGCGTGCAGATGCACCCGGGCGCGGTCTTTCAGGGGCCTGGCGGATTGCAGCAACGCAAGCGACACATCTATCCGCGAGCTGGAGTGAAAGGTGGAAGGAGGCGCCAGCACCATGCCGCGGGCCAACTCCTGCGTGGTGACACCGGCCAGGTTTAAAGCGGTGCGCTGTCCAGCGACCGCCTCTTCCGCCGGCTGCCCGTGTACCTGTACTCCACGGACCCGCACCCGCTGACCTGCGGGAAAGACCTCCAGTTCGTCTTCTTTACGGATCGTTCCAGAAACCAGCGTTCCCGTCACCACCGCGCCGAATCCCTTCATGGTAAAGACCCGGTCAATCGGCAGCCTCGCCAGGGCGGTTGAGTCTTTGGCCGGAATTTCGGCGGCGACTTTGACCAGCGCCTCCCGGAGGCCATCGAGACCCGCGCCGGTCAGGGCGCTGATAGCGACAATCGGCGAATGCGCAGGATCCAGAAACGAGTTCCGTAGAAATTCTTCCGCTTCCATGCGCACTACATCCAGAGTCTCGCGGTCCACCAGGTCGGATTTGGTCAGCACTGCGATGCCGCGCCGCACCGACAAGAGCCGGCAGATATCGAAATGTTCGCGCGTCTGCGGCTTGATGGATTCATCGGCCGCGATCACCAGCAGGACGAGATCGATCCCGCCCACGCCGGCCAGCATGTTGCGCACGAAGCGCTCGTGTCCGGGAACATCGACAAAGCCCAGCCGCAGCGGCTCGCCATCCGGCAGGGCCAGCTCCAAATGCGCGAAACCAATGTCGATGGTGATGCCGCGGCGCTTTTCTTCTTCCAGGCGGTCGGCGTCAATGCCGGTGAGGGCCTTTACCAGCGCGGTTTTTCCGTGGTCGATGTGCCCGGCGGTGCCAATGATGACCGACTTCATGACGGGACAGTATAGTGTGCCGCACCCAGAGCTAACCGGGAACTTCAAACCGGCACTGGCAACTGTCTCCTACATCACCGCTGTGCGACAATAGGTCCATCCCATGAATCTGTCCGCTACTTTTGCCCTCACTCCGGAACTTATCCAGGAGCACGGCCTCACGCCTGACGAATTCGAAAAGATAAAGCAACTGCTGGGTGGACGCGAGCCCACGCTGACCGAGCTTGGCATCTTCAGCGTGATGTGGAGCGAACACTGTTCCTACAAGTCGTCACGCATTCACCTGAAGCGGCTCCCAACCCGCAGCCGCAATGTAGTGCAGGGTCCGGGCGAGAACGCCGGCATCGTCGACATCGGAGACGGCTGGGCCTGCGCCTTCAAGATCGAGTCGCACAATCATCCGTCGTTCATCGAGCCGTTTCAGGGTGCGGCCACGGGCGTAGGCGGAATCCTGCGCGACATTTTCACCATGGGCGCGCGGCCGGTGGCGGTGATGGATTCGCTGCGGTTTGGTCCAATTACCGACCGTGTGGAGGCGGGTCTCCGACCCGCCCAGCCGGGTCAAAGACCCGGCTCCACACAATCTCCGCAAGACATTCGCAAGAACCATTCCATCCTGGAAGGCGTAGTCAGCGGAATCGCCTCTTATGGCAACTGCTTCGGCGTTCCCAACCTGGGCGGCGAGACCAAATTTGAGCCCAGTTATTCGGGCAACCCTTTGGTCAATGCGTTCGCTCTGGGATTAGTCCGGCGCGACCAGATTTTTTATGCCAAGGCGGCGGGCGAGGGCAATCCCGTAATTTACGTCGGCTCCAAGACCGGCCGCGACGGCATTCACGGCGCTACCATGGCCAGCGAAGAGTTCAGCGAAGCTTCCGAAGCCAAGCGGCCCAAC
The DNA here is from genome assembly GCA_963801545.1 of Terriglobia bacterium. Taxonomy (GTDB): domain Bacteria; phylum Acidobacteriota; class Terriglobia; order Terriglobales; family Acidobacteriaceae; genus JAIQFF01. The sequence continues at coordinate 53,123 of CAWDFF010000021.1, forward strand.
GTGCAGGTCGGCGATCCGTTTCTCGAGAAACTTCTCCTCGAAGCCTGCATTGAAGCCATGCAGACCGGGGCCATCGTCGGCATACAGGACATGGGCGCGGCCGGGCTCACCTGCTCCACCTGCGAAATGGGCGCACGTGGCGGCGTAGGCACGGAAATTGAACTCGATCTTGTTCCTCAGCGCGAAACCGGCATGACTCCCTACGAAATCATGCTTAGCGAATCGCAGGAGCGCATGCTGCTGGTGGCGCAGAAAGGCCGCGAGCAGGAAGTTTTTCGCGTCTTCGAGAAATGGGGACTCGACGCAGTGGAGGTCGGCCGCGTTACTACCGACGGCAAGATGCGCGTGCTGCACCACGGGCAAGTTGTCGCCGAGATTCCGAACCAGGCGCTGACCGACGACGCGCCGGTTTACAAACGTCCGCTGGAGCGTTGGGAGCCGCCGGTGGCGCGCGAGATGCCGGAGCACATCAAGCTGGCCGAAGCTTCGGACCTCACCTCCAACCTGAAACGTCTGCTCGCTTCTCCAAACATCTGCGGCAAGCGCTGGATCTGGCAGCAGTACGACTCCATGGTGCAGACCAACACCGTGGAAGGGCCCGGATCGGGCGACGCCGGCGTGATTCGCATTAAGGGCTCGCAACGCGGCCTGGCCATGGCCCTGGATGGCAACGGACGCTGGTGCTACCTTGATCCGCGGTTGGGCGCGATGCATGCGGTGGCCGAAGCCGCACGCAACGTGGCTTGCGCCGGAGCAACTCCGATCGGCGGCACCAACTGCCTGAACTTTGGCAATCCTGAAAAGCCCCACATCATGTGGCAGTTCTCGCAGGTGGTTGACGGCATCACCAAAGCCTGCGAAGAACTTGAAATCCCCATCACCGGCGGAAACGTCAGTTTCTACAATGAAACTCTGGGCGAGGGAATTTATCCCACGCCGGTGCTGGGAATCGTCGGCATTCTCGAAGACGTGCACAAGGCCCTACGGCCCGATTTCCGAGAGCCAGGACACGCGATCGTTCTGCTGCGCGCCGGCGAGCCGGGTGATGCGACTGACGCCGAGTCCGAATTCGGGTCGTCAGAATACGCCAAAGAAATTCTGGGCTCGGTTTGGGGCTATCCGCCGGAGCTGGAGTTGGAAAAAGAAGCTGCCTTACAGAAGGCGCTGGTGGAAATGGCCCAGATCGAAATTTTGAGTTCGGCGCATGACTGCTCCGATGGTGGAATTGCGGTAACGCTCGCCGAATCGGGATTCGCCAAGGGCATTGGAATGAGCATAGACCTGACATCGCAGGGACTGCCGCCGGAGTTTGTGCTGTTTGGCGAAGATGCCAGCCGCGTGGTCATCTCCTGCGACCGAGATAAGGTCAACGAAGTTCAGCAAGTAGCGGTAAGATATGGTATCGGGGCAGAATTGATTGGAGAGACGGCGCCCGAGCATGTGGAAATCAGGCTCGATGGCCGGGTGGTTGTGTCAGCGCCGGTTTCCGAATTGCGCGAGTGGTACGAGGGTGCGCTGGAAAAGGCGCTGCGCGCGGAGCCAGGTGCGGTAGCGGCGGATTAGGCAATGCAGAGGTCCTTCGGGACCTGAGGGTCCTTCAGGATGACAGAAATGTTTTGCTGAGGGCTGAGAGCTGAGGGCTGAATGCTTATTTCCGACAAATTCCACGATGAATGCGGGGTGACCGCGATCTACGCCCACCCTGAAGCGGAAAAGCTCGCCTACCTTGGCTTGCATGCGCTGCAACATCGCGGACAGGAGTCTGCGGGCATCGTCACTTCGAATGGCTTGACCTTGCGCGCCCATCGGGCGATGGGATTGGTCGCCGACATCTTTACCGAGGAAGTGCTGGCGCAACTGCACGGCACTCTTGCTATCGGACACACCCGTTACTCCACCGCCGGAGACTCGGCGCTGTTCAACGCTCAGCCCATCATGGTGCAATCGAATAAAGGCATGATTGCGCTGGCCCACAACGGCAACCTGGTGAACGCGCAGGAAATCCGGCATCGCCTGGAGGCTCAGGGATCGATCTTCCAGACCAACAGCGACACCGAAGTTATCGTTCACCTGATCGCTCTGTCCAAAGAGCAAACCCTTCCGGACGCGATGGCCGACGCGCTCCGCCGCGTAGAAGGAGCGTTCTCACTGGTCATGCTCAGTTCGGATCGGATTTTTGCGGCGCGAGATCCCCGTGGCTTCCGCCCCTTGGCCATGGGAAGAATCGCCCGCCTGGAAGGCCAGAAGCAGGACACGATTGTGTTTGCTTCCGAGACCTGCGCCTTTGATCTGATTGGCGCTACCTATGAGCGGGAGGTCAAGCCGGGCGAACTGGTGATCGTCGGCCCTGAGGGCATCACCTCGCGTTTCTATGCTCCCGTAGCGTCGCAGTCGAGTTGCATCTTCGAGCACGTGTATTTCTCCCGGCCCGACAGCCTGGTTTTCGGACGTCCAGTACAGGCAAGCCGCGAAGGCTTGGGCAGACAACTGGCGCGGGAAGCGCCGGTCGAGGCGGATGTGGTCGTCCCTGTACCTGATTCCGGCGTCACTGCTGCCGTAGGCTACGCTGCCGAAAGCGGCATTCCGTTCCGCTTTGGGCTGATCCGCAATCACTACGTGGGGCGGACTTTCATCGAGCCGCGGCAAAGCGTTCGCGATTTCGGAGTGAAGTTGAAGCTGAACCCGGTACGCACGTTGCTTGAGGGCAAGCGAGTGGTGCTGATCGATGATTCCATTGTGCGCGGCACCACCAGCCGCAAGATCGTGCGCATGATCCGTAACGCGGGCGCGAAAGAAGTGCACATGCGGGTCTCCTGCCCGCCCACCGTTTCGCCCTGTTTTTACGGGGTCGATACTCCTTCGAAGAAAGAGCTGATCGCGGCCAACAAGTCGGTGGATGAGATTCGTGAATTCATCGGCGCCGATTCGCTGGCTTATCTCTCGCTCGAAGGAATGAAAAAAGCCTGCGCCGACGGCGAAAAGACGACCTACTGCACCGCCTGCTATACCGGCAAATATCCCACCCGGTGGGTTGACGTCGAAGAAATTCACCCGGCTGTGGTCGCCGACCCTTAGGCGAGCACGCATTCTCTCTTGCATTCACCCGGATTCAGGTTGACGTTTTCAGGCAGACTCCGTCTAACTCGAGCTGCCGACCTTCGTGCGATCACGTCTCCGCGCTGTTCTGTGATAATTTCGTCCTGATCGGACACGACAATGCCCAACCGAACAATTTCCACCGTTGCCATCAGGTTGTGCGTGCTGTTGATTTTCGCCCTGGCTTTGCCATGGCCATTGTCCGCACAAAGCCCGGCGGGAGCGCTGGTAGGCACGGTGCAGGATGGCAGCGGCGGGCGCGTTCCATCCGCCACCATCGCGCTGCAAGCGGTTGGATATTCCTTCGAACGCAAAGTGAGGGCCAACCATCAGGGAGAGTTCCGCCTCGACGACCTGCTGCCGGGCACGTATCGCGTACTCGTGAACGCACAGGGCTTTGCCGAGGCCCAGACTGAGGTGACAGTGGTGATCGGTACGGCCCGCGGTATCAGCGTCACCCTGAAACCGGCGCCGGTGCAGCAGACGGTCAACGTGCAGGGGCAGGCGTCTTCCATCGCGACCCAGCCGATTGACGTTACCAGTGCGGTGCATCAGGGAGCGGTCGCGCGGGAGGATCTTGAAACCACGCCGCTGGCCCATCGCAGCTTTGCGAATATCGCATATCTCGTACCCGGGACCGAACCGGTCGAGCCTTCCGACCCTACCAAAGCCCGCATCACTGCGGTGTCTTTCGGTGGCAGCTCGGGCCTGAACGTATCGCTTTCGGTTGATGGCGGAGATAATTCGGACGACTACATTGGCGGCTTCCTGCAAAATTTTTCTCCCGATGCAATTCAGGAATTTGCGGTGCGAACTTCTCAGGAAGACGCCGACACCGGGCGAACCACGGTCGGTTCGGTGGTGATCACGACCCGTCACGGCACCGATCAGTGGCATGGCGATCTGGGGTTCTACGGGCGCTGGGCGGCTCTGAATGCGCGGCTTCCCATTGACAATCCCGAGCCTCAACCCAAACAGCCTTTCTCGCGGCAAAACTATGTGGCGACGCTCGGCGGCCCGATCGAGAAGACCAAGCTCTGGTTCTTTTCTTCTTTCGAAGGGGTACGCGAAGATGCCAGCATCAACTACAGCCCGGACAACCTGGCCCAGTTCAACGCGCTGGCGTCGCTGGCATCGCAAGGCCTGATCCAGGGCGCGAGTTCCATCAATGTGCCCAACAACGTTCCCGTCCCGTTCCACGATTATCTGGGAACCACGCGGCTGGACTGGGCACAGTCCGCGAACTCGCTGTGGTTTCTGCGCGCCGCCATCGACAACTACACCACCCACAACAATCTGGTGGAGCAGGCCACGCTGCCCTCCACGGGAACCACGTCGCATTCCAACTATCTGAGTCTGGTTCTCAGTAACCAGTACGTGTTCAGTCCCACGTGGCTGGGATCGTTCACCTTCAACGCCAGCGGCCTGCATCGTACCGAGGCGCGCAACTCCGACCTTGGCTTCGCCCTGGCGTTCCCGTTCAGTGCCACATTCAGCACAATCTCCGGCTTCGAAACTTTCGGCGACCAGCAGTTTGTCACCCCCATCACCGCCTTTCCGGTGGTGCGAAACCAGGAGAAGTATCAGTTCCGTTATGACGTCAGCCACGCCACCGGCCGGCACGCGCCACGCTTTGGGATCGATTTCATTCACGAGCCCGTTTTGAGCGGCGCGCTCCCGGGCACGGCAGAGAACCTGACCCAATTCGTAATGGATCCGGCAGATTACCTGGCAGACCCGCAACAGTTTTCCGAAGATCTGGTCTGCGGCCCGAATGCCACGCCGGATACGACCTGCACGGACATGCCCGCCAGCGACGGCACCTTTTCACAGAATGTCCAGCGGCTGGGATTCTACGGCCAAGACTCCTGGCGGGTCACCAGCCATCTCACCGTCAACTACGGCTTGCGCTATGACACCACCTTCGGGCTCTTCACAGCTTCAGGCCGCAGCCAGGCCGACAACCCCGCGCTGCTGACGCTGAAGGCGCTGAATATTCCTCTCATCACCAGCGCGCCGCACGATTACCACGCGGCGTTCGCGCCACGGCTCGGCATCGCGTACTCTCCCGGACGGAGCGGGAACACGGTGATACGCGCCGGCATCGGAATCTACTATGATGACCTGGCGCAAAACGGCTGGGTGACCGCGCTTCAGGCCGTGAATACGGCTCCGCAGCCCTGCATTGCCCCCACGGATCCAGGGTGCATTCCGGCCGGGGGAGCAGGATCTCTGATCGATCCGCATTACAAGACTCCCTACGCCCTGCACGGCAGCGCCGGGATTCAGCACGCCTTCAACTCGAAATGGACCCTGAGCGCGGACTGGACGCACGAACAAGGCGTGCACGCCTACCGGCATTATTCATACGTCGCCGGTTTCACCTTGCCCGCAGACGCTCCCAATCTGGAAGTCTTCCGTTCGGACAACCGTTCCAGCTATGACGGGTTGGCGTTTCATCTGCAGGGCAATGTCTCGCGGCGTTTTAACCTGGTCGCTAATTACACACTCTCGAGCGCCAAAACCTGGGGATGCGTGATTGGAGAACTCTTTGATTACGTGAACGGGGTTTGCGATCCGCTGAACCCGTTCGGCAAGGGCGATTACGGCCCGTCCGGTGAAGACGTTCGTCACCGCTTCGTGCTCGCGGGCACGGTCCACGCACCGTGGGGCGTCGACCTGACGACTTTAACCCAGGCCGAAAGCGCGCGTCCCTTCACTCTGACGACACCGGTCGACGTAAACGGCTTGGGCGATCCCTTGAACGATCGCGCGGTAGTAAACGGAGTTCAGACCAGTCTCGACCAGTTTCGTGGAACTCCTTACGTCCAGGTGGACCTGCGCGTCAGCCGGCCATTCAGGATTCGAGAGCGCTGGTCGGTAAATCCTTTTGTCGAATTCTTCAATTTGTTCAATCGCAACAATCCCGGCAACAATTTTGTAGCTGACCTATCCGCGCTGCCAACACCAGTGAACGATCTCGCCAATGCCACGGCATTCTGCCTGAATGCGAGCTGCTCGCAGACCCAGCCCATCACCAGTCTCAACCAATTGCGAGTTCCCGCTGGAGCGCTGGGAGATTTCTTTGGTCCGGGCACGACGGTGGGAATTCCATTCGCGGCGCAGTTTGGGGTGCGTGTGGAATTCTAGCGTTCCGAGTCAGCAATCCCCGAAAAAAGTGTCATCCCGACCGGAGCGAAGCAAAGCGAGCGGAGTGGAGGGACCTGCTTTTGGCCAGCCTGTGCGAGCTGCGCTCGCCGGCCCGGGCGAGGGCGCCCGGGCCTACGTGGTTTGTGCTGACACTACCCGCGGAATCCCTTGTAGATCATTTGTTACCTGCACATCGTTCCAACCGGCCAGCAGGAGCTGCACCTCATCTGCAATGGTTCCGCTGATTTCCATCACCAGCCAGCCGCCCGGCTTGAGAGCATCGCGAGCCTGAGGGATCAGGCGTGCGATCACTTCAAGGCCCGTAGGACCAGCGAAAACCGCCTGGCGCGGTTCAAACTTACGCACTTCCAGCTGGACCTGGTCTTCTTCACACTCTCCAACGTAGGGCGGATTGGAGACGACGAAATCGAATATGCCCGGTTGGAGCCCTCGCAGCAGGTCGGTCTCATGAAACTGAACCCGGCTTTCGAATTGGTGGCGTGCGGCATTGGCGCGGGCGATTTCAAGTGCTGCGGAGGAGATGTCTGTCGCATGGATTTCGGCCTGGGGTAGCTCTTTCGCCAGGGCCAGGGCGATGCAGCCTGAGCCGGTGCCAACGTCTACCAGGCGCAAGGCGACGGGCGAGGGCGCCCGCCCCACACAGGCTAAGACGGTTTCGATCACGTGTTCGGTTTCAGGGCGCGGGATGAGAACGGCGGGGGTTACGATAAGATCCATGCCCCAGAATTCCTGGTGGCCGGTGATGTACTGCGCCGGCACGCCGCGGATACGCTCGGCAAGGGCTTCGACGTACCGGCCTTGTTCCGATGCGCTTAGTTCGCGTTCGGCATGAGCGTGGAGATAAGCCCGGTCACATCCCAGAGTGAACATAAGCAGCAATTCGGCATTCATGCGGGGAGAAGGGGCATGAGCGGCAGCAAGCCGTTCGACCGCGGAATTGAGGGCGGCACGCAGCAACACGTTCTGTCTTTCGCCTCGCGCAGCCGTGATCGGCACGAGCCTCCGCTACTTGCCCGAAGGCCTCAGAACATATACCCAGTAGTCGGTCCGTCCTGAGAACTCCATATCACCAGACTTGATCCGTGCGGTGTCGAAGATCTGAGTTGGTGTGCAGCTCGGAGGCACACCTGACAAGTAATCCACTACAACGATGCGGTCGCTTGTTTGAATTACGCAGAAAGGATGCCCTGAAGCGTTATTTCGAATCTCAGGTCGCAGGAATTCCAACTGGTCACTGAAACGCGCCCAATTTCCGGAGATTCTCTGGCCGGCAACTGCCTGGGCAACATAGTCGGCGGTGGACCACTCCTCCAGCACCTTGTCACCGCGTCGCTCGTCAGGGTGTTGCCGGTGGTATTCCATGGCGTGGCGTGTGTACGACTTCTCTTCTTCCAGCCCCTGGTTCATCGATGAATCGATCCTGTCGCAAACCGGCATGATCACGCACAGCAAAATAAATGCAGATGCCGAAAAAAGAATTCCGATTCTCATCATGCCTACACCGCGCTGGTAGCTTCCGCTTTCAGCTTTTCACCCTGGTAGTGAGTCACGAGGGCGTCGATCAGCGGCTGTAGCTTGCCATCCATGACCTGCTCCAGCTGGTGAATGGTGAGCCCGATGCGGTGGTCAGTGACGCGGTTCTGGGGAAAATTGTAAGTCCGTATCTTTTCACTGCGGTCGCCCGAGCCCACCATCGCCTTGCGTTCTTTGGCCAGCGCGTCCTGCTGCTTCTGCATTTCCACTTCGTACAATCGCGCGCGCAACACCCGCATACCTTTTTCGCGGTTCTTGATCTGCGACTTCTCGTCCTGGCAGCTCACCACCGTGTTGGTCGGAATATGAGTAATGCGCACTGCCGAATAAGTCGTGTTTACTGACTGCCCTCCGGGACCAGAAGAGCAGAAGGTATCAATGCGCAAATCTTTGGCTTCGATCTTTATGTCCACATCCTCGGCCTCAGGCAGCACCGCAACCGTCACGGCGGAGGTGTGCACGCGTCCCTGCTGCTCGGTGGCCGGCACCCGCTGCACCCGGTGCACACCGCTCTCGTATTTCATGCGCGAGTAAACCCGCTGGCCTTCAATGATGGCGATTACTTCCTTCAGCCCGCCGACCGAGGAATCGGAAGTGGAAAGCACTTCGACCTTCCAGCCCTGAGTTTCCGCGTAGCGGGTGTACATTCGAAACATTTCCGCGGCAAAGAGTGTAGCTTCGTCACCGCCGGTGCCGGCGCGGATTTCCAGGATCACATCTTTTTCGTCATTGGGATCCTTGGGCAGGAGCAGAACCTTGAGCTCTTCTTCCACGCCACCGACTCGGGCTTGCAGCTTGTCGAGTTCTTCCTGCGCGTAGGCGCGCATCTCCAAATCTTTTTCGTCGGCCAGCACAGCTTTGCTCTCGGCGATGCCGCGCGTCAGGTCTTTGTACTCACGGTACTTCTCGACGATCGACGAGATTTCGCTGTGCGCCTTGGCCGTTTTCTGGTACTTGGCCGAGTCGCTCATGATCTCCGGCGACGCGAGAGCCTGAGTCAGCTCTTCGTAGCGGGTTTCGATTTGGTCGAGTCGTTCAAACATGAGTTCAGTCGTTGGTCGTCAGTCTTCGGTCGTCAGCCATCAGGCAGCGGCCTTTGAGTATTTCAATTCTATTACCGGAAAAGGTTTGGAGAGAATATTCGCGGGGGGGACCGCTAAGCGATTACCAGTTCGCCGCCGTGCTCTTTTTCCAGCGCCATCGCATGATCCAGCGCGACAATGGCGCACTCGGCCTGGTCGTCCGACGGAGGCTGGGTGGTAATGCGTTGCAGCCATAGGCCGGGCGCGGTCATCAGGGCGAACAACGATCCGCGATGCTTGGCGGCAAATCGAATGATCTCATACGAGACGCCGGCAATGACTGGCAGCAGCGCGATACGCATGCCGAACTTGGCCCAGAACGTGGTCACCGGCAACACGGCGGACACCAGGATGTACACCATGATCGAGATCAGCATCACGGTCATAAGAAAGCTGGTGCCGCAACGCGGATGGTATGTGGAATACTTCTGCACCGTCGCGGTTTCCAGCGGATCACCGTTTTCGAACGCGTACACCGTCTTGTGCTCCGCGCCGTGATACTCGTACACGCGCCGGATATCGCTCCACAGCGAAACTCCCCAGATGAACAACAGGAAAAGAGCAATCCGGATGACGCCATCCACCAGATTGAAAATAATCTGCTCGCCAAACACCGGGTTCACCCGCTTCAGTTCGGTGGCCGCCAGCAGGGGCAAAAACTTGTACATGAAAATAAAAAATCCGACGGAGATGACAATGTTGACCGCGGCCATCCAGCCGCTGATCTCGAGTTTCTTCTTGTCGGCCGCGGGCTCAGGCTGCAGTTCATCCAGTGCCACGTTGGCGGAAAACCTCAGCGCCCGGAAGCCCAGTGTCATGGCATGACCGAGCGTTACGACGCCCCGAATTACTGGCCAGGCCATCCATTTGCGCTTTTCCGAAAGCCGCTCAAGCGGTTCGCTATGCGTTGAAACTTCACCGGAGGGTTTGCGGCAGGCAATGGCCCACGCATGCGGAGAGCGCATCATGACGCCCTCGAGCACAGCCTGGCCGCCAACCAGGGTTTCCTCGCCACCCTCGAGTGCGGGCAACAACTGCACTGCCACGAGGAAACGCCACCATGTTCGCAAACCGGTCCGTAAAAAGCGCATGCCTGTTAGATGCCCTTCCGATTGAGCAAGGCTCAAGCCACAAGGTTACCACAGGCAAATTCATTTAGGATGGCGCAAGGTGGGTGAAGAGACGAAGCTAAGTGACGAAAGGGGCTAGGTTTAGTGTAACCCCCCAATCCTCCGTGGAACTTCGTGCCTTTCGTGGTTATTGATTTGGTTTCTGCGGCCCGCCAAAAAGCTTCAAACCACGAAGGACACGAAGTTCCACGAAGGAATTCCACGGATCGCATGATCAAGCTAACCGAAGCCTGCGAACGGATTGCAGGCACCACTAGAAAACTCGAAAAGACCGCGATCGTCGCTGAATATTTGAAGTCGCGAACCGTCGAGGAGGCGTCGGCTTCAGCGGTGTTTCTGTCCGGAAGACCTTTTCCGGTGTGGGAAGAGAGCACTTTGCAAGTCGGCGGCTCACTGCTGTGGCGGATCGTCGCCGAGATCTCCGGCAAGAGCGAAGCGGAACTCAGTTCGGCGTACCGCCGGCTTGGTGATTTGGGCGCTGTCGCGCAAGACGTACTCGACATAGACCATGTAGGAACGGGCGTCCCCGCCCGTCCAGGCCGGGCAAAGCCCGGCAGTTCAGGCCTGACCGTGCTCGACGTTGCTAACAGCTTCCGCGAGATCGCGGCCGCGCGCGGTCCGGCCGCCAAGTCCGCACTGGTACGAGAACTTCTCGCGCAAGCCACGCCCCTCGAAACCAAGTACATAGTAAAAATCATCACCGGCGATCTGCGAATAGGCCTGAAAGAAAGTTTGGTAGAGGAAGCAATCGCCAAAGCCTACGGCGCGACCTTAAGCGCCGTGCAGCGCGCGAACATGCTGCTCGGCGATATTGGCGAGACCCTGAAACTGGCTGCTGCAGAAAAACTCGGCGACGCCAGGATGCGGCTCTTCCATCCCCTGGGTTTCATGCTGGCGAGCCCGGCAGAGTCGGCGGAGCAAGCTCTCAGCTATGTCCCGAATGCTCTGCTGGAAGACAAGTATGACGGCATCCGCGCCCAGGCACATTGTTCAGATAAGGAGGTCCGCATTTTCTCGCGCACCCGGGATGAGATTACCGAGTCCTTCCCCGAATTGCCCGCAGCCCTCGCCGGCTTGCCGCAAGACACGATTCTCGATGGCGAGATCGTAGCCTGGGATTATTCGAGCGGTGCTCCGGGGCACGCGCTCCCTTTCAGCGCGCTGCAGCAGCGCCTGGGACGAAAGCAAGTCAGCGAAAAGCTGATGCGGCAGGTGCCCGTGGCCTACCTGGTGTTCGATGCGCTCTACGCTGGAGGTGAGTTGCTATTGGAGCGTTCCCTCCGCGAGCGCGGAGCGATTCTCGATGCAATACTGGCAGCTCCGAGAAAATCGCAGACAGTTCCGCGCGGCGCCGCAGGAAGTCAAGCGCGTTTCGAATTCGACGATGATGACCATGCGTCAAATACAAAAGTCATTCGAGCCCCGGTGTTCCGCGCTTCAACGCCACAGGAACTTGATCAACGATTCGAAGCCGCGCAAGCGCGAGGAAACGAGGGATTGATGATCAAAGACCCCGAGTCGCCCTACACGCCGGGGCGGCGGGGCAAGTCATGGTTAAAGCTCAAACGCGAGTTGGCCACCCTGGACGTGGTAGTCACGGCAGTCGAGTACGGCCACGGGAAACGCATTGGAGTTTTGAGCGATTACACCTTCGCAGTGCGAGACGGAGACAAGCTGGTCAATATCGGCAAGGCTTATTCGGGGCTGACCGACGCCGAAATTTCCGAGATGACCAAGTGGTTCCTGGAACACACAGTCGAAGATCAGGGTTTCCGTCGGGTAGTCGAGCCGAAGATCGTACTGGAAGTGGCATTCAACAACATGATGCGCTCCGAGCGCCACGAGAGCGGCTACGCGCTGCGGTTTCCGCGCATCGTGCGTCTCCGCCCCGACAAGTTGCCGGAGGAAGCGGACACGATTGAACGAGCCTCGGAGATTTACCGAAAGCAAAACTGACGAGATTGCCGGTCTCCCACCGCAGCTCCCGCTCTCTGCTGTCGCCAGCCCGCCGAGCCTTTAAAAGCACAAGAGCCAGGGCGCCCTGGCTCTTGCCGTCACCGCTACTGGTCACTGCTCCGACCGCAACTAATTGCCTCCGGACGAAGATATCGTAGTTTGGTCTGTTGCCTTGGCCGTGCGAGCTACGACGCGCGGTTGGGACAAAGTGTAAACCCCAAGCTCAGTCGTTACTTCGCTCAGGTAGTACACATCGCCCACTCGCGTCAGCTTCACTTCCAGCCGCTTCGGGTACGACGAGTCGTGCGCGTTTGGAACGAGGAATGCCGATTCGCCTGGTTGCTCACCGCGCAGAATCAGAGCCTGACCCGTACCCGTGACATCCTGCAAGACCTTGTATGTCCCGGCGGGAAATGCCTTCCCCCCTGCTACGAAATCCTGATTGATATGCACCACAACGTCGCCTGTCGCCGCCTGAACTCCTGCGGCTAGCACGAACAGACCGGTGAGCGTAATGAGTGCGCCCAACAGATATTTCTTCATGATTTCTCCTTTTGAAATCTGGTTAGTTGCTGTTGCTATGTCGATCTTGGAGCGTTCCCGTTCCCCGGTTTCAGTCACAACCCATGGAAATCCGCCGTGAATCAGGCTCGCCTCAAGCTGTCTTCTTGTGCCTGCTCACTACTTAGACCGCGGTCTGTTTCTGAAGAGTCTTCGGTGCGTTTGAAAGGTTTGATTCAGCGCACGGCAGCGCAGATGCGCTGGCCGTGTCTCTTTATTGTAAAAAGATGTTTGTAATTGTGAAGAAGAGTATGTTCGAGGAAAGCAGCAATTCAGTCAGTGCCGGTGTTCTTTTGTGCCCGCCGACTCCGCTACCGGAATCACACAGCCATGCGCGACTTCGCAGTCCACGTTCTCGAACTGGATGGTAGTGTGGGTGATCTGAAAGTCATGCCAGAGGCATTCCTTTACATCGCGCAGAATGCGCTCACTGACCGATGGCGGAATATCCGCGATGGAAATGTGACAGGAGAGAGCGCGTGTCTCCGATCCGATATTCCACACATGCAGGTCGTGAACGTCGTTCACTCCATCGATCCGGCGCATCGCCGCTTCGACCTGCTCGAGTTTAACGCCTCGCGGGGTGCCTTCGAGCAGGATGTTGAGCGTCTCGCGCACGATGCCGAATCCCGACCACAGGATCACGACACCGATCGCGACCGAAAGCACGGGATCGATCCAGTACCTGCCCGTGGCCATGATGGCCCAGCCCCCGAGGATGACTGCTCCAGTCGAAAGCGTGTCCCCGATTTCATGCAGCAATGCGCTGCGAATGTTGACGTCGCGCCCGGCGCGGTAGAGCAATAGCGCGATCACCCCATTCATCACCACGCCGGCGGCGGCTACGCTGATCATGACGCTCGCATGCACCTGCTGCGGGTTCTGCAAACGGCGGAACGCCTCGTAGAAAATGAATCCCGAGACCGCAACCAGTGACACCGCGTTCACCAGCGCAGCCAGCACGCCGGCCCGGTGGTAACCATAAGTCTTGGTGGAACTGGGCGGGCGCGACTGCAGGTACACCGCAGTCAGGGAAAGCAGCAGGGCAAAAAAATCCGAAAGATTGTGCCCGGCCTCGGACAGCAGCGCCAGAGAGTGAGCGCGAATCCCGGCAACCACCAGCAGCACGATATAGACCGCGGTTACGACTAGCGAGACCCGCAGCACCCGCGAGGTCTTCTCGCTGCCACCGGGGCTGCCATGCACGTGCATGAGTCAAGTTTAAGAGGATTGGCGGCAGGGTTCAAGGCACAGGGGTAACAGGCAGAATCCGAAGCGTTGGCTGTGACCCCGTGCACTACAATGCTCGGTCACCCGCGTCCGTGTGGTCGCGGGCGACTGGCCCGCGCGAGACGCAGAACCCAATTCGGAACTCAAGGAAGAGTATGCCTATCCGCGAACACAATTTCTGGCTGACCACAATGGAAACGCCGACAGACATTCCGGCGCGCCCGCTGCCCGAGAGTGTTGACGTGGCCGTGATCGGTGCCGGATTCACCGGCCTGTCCGCGGCCCGGACACTGGCGCAACGCGGGGCCACGGTTGCTTTGCTGGAAGCTGAAACCATCGGCTGGGGCGCCAGCTCGCGCAACGGCGGCATGGTGCTCACCGGGCTCAAGCTGGGCGTGAACAAACTGATCTCGATGTATGGCCGCGAGCGCACCCAGCGTATGTACGCAGCGTCGCTGGCGTCCATGGATTGCGTCGAGCGAATGGTCCGCGAGGAGAACATCGATTGCGATTTCTCCCGCTGCGGACATCTCGAAGTGGCCTGCAAGCAAAAACATTTCGACGATTACGCGCGCCAGGTTGAGGTAATTGCCCGGGAATTCAACCACCAGTTGCACGTAGTTCCGCGCAGCGAATTGCAATCCGAAATCGGGTCGACGATTTATTACGGCGGCATGGTGGATGAAGTCAGTGCCGGCCTGAATCCCGCGAAATACGTGGCCGGACTCGCGCGCGCGGCAGTGAAGGCGGGCGCTCTGATCTCTGAGGGCACCAGGGTACAAAAGATCGAGCGGCAAGGGGCGCAAGGCTGGCAACTGATCACCTCCCGCGGCAATCTTCACGCGCGCGATGTGTTCGTCGGCACCAGCGGATACACCGGCGCCACAACTCCCGCGCTGCGAAAGAAGATCATCCCTATCGGTTCCTACATCATCACCACCGAAGTCTTGCCCGAAGGGCTGGCACGCGAGTTGAGCCCGCGCAATCGCATGATCTACGACTCCAAGAATTATCTCTATTACTACCGGCTCACGCCCGACAATCGCATGCTGTTTGGCGGACGGGCCGCGTTCTTTCCTGAAACCGTGGATTCCATCCGCAAGAGCGCTGAAATCCTGCGCCTTGGCATGATCGATGTTTATCCCCAACTGCGCGAAGTAAAAGTCGAATATGTGTGGGGCGGCACGCTCGATTTTGCTTTCGACATCATGCCCCACGCCGGGCAGATGGATGGTATCTACTACGCGGTGGGATACGCCGGGCACGGCGTCGCCATGGCTACCTGGCAGGGACAGAAGATGGCGGAACTGATCGCGGGTGATAAACCGGAAAATCCGTTCGTAGGCATCCCGTTCCCGGGCGCGCCCCTGGGGCTGTACAACGGAACTCCCTGGTTCCTGCCATTCGCCGGAGCCTGGTACAAGTTCCTGGATTGGGTGAGTTAGGAGTAGTGGGGATCTTCGGCGGGCGGCGCGCTGGCTCTTTCAGCTTTCTTCCGGGGGGACATCGAAATTCACCAGTTCAGCCTTGAAACCGCGCGTCTTCCAGGCTCCATATGCGATGCCGGCAATCATCCAGATGGAACCGACGATCATCGCCATCTTCGACAGATGGATCCAGATGAACAGGCAAATGAGAAAACCCAGCACCGGCGGAATCAGTTGCCCCGGACTGCGGTCCTCGCCGCGAATGTAGTAGTGAGTCAGGGATGCGATATTGACGCCCATAAATGCAATCAGCGCACCGAAGTTCAGCAGCTCGGCGCCTACGTCGTAAGTGATGAGAAAAGCGCCAACCAGCGCAATCGCACCGACAAAAATGACGTTGTTCGCCGGAATCCGGGTCCGGGGATGGATGGCGCCAAAAAACTTCTTGGGAATTGCATCGCTGCGTCCCATACCGTAGAGCAGACGGGCCGCGCCGAGCTGAGATCCCATGCCCGAACCGATGGTCGCAACCAGAAGCGTCAGACTGATGACCTTGGTTAACAAAGGCCCACCGGCAATCGCCGCCACGTGGCTGAAGGCATTCTCGACCTCGGCGGCCGAAAACATATACTGAGAGCTCAACAGCTGGGCACCATAGACTTCAGCCGCGGCCAGAAACCCTGTGATGACGCAAACCAGCACCGTCGCCAGGAAAATGTTGCGCTTGGGATTTTCAACCTCTTCCGAGAGTGTCGAAATTCCGTCAAAACCAATGTAGGTAAGCACCGCCACCGACGTGCCGTGAAATACCCGGCTCACCGTGAAAGTCTCCGGGTTGTAGAACGGGCGCAAGAAATATGCTTCCGGAAATTGCGGCAAATGGAAAATGTACCGAATCGTGTACCAGAAATAGGCAAGGATGACCGCGCCCATGATCGCGCAGAGTATTTGATTGATCCGGGCCGAAGTCTGGACACCGCGCAGATTCAGTAACGTGAACAAGACGGCAAAAAATACCGGCCAAAGCAGCCCGGGATAAGGAATCTGATAGCGGGTTCCATTCAATAAATCAGCCATCGCCTTGGCCGACCAGATGGTGCAGATCAAAGGATTGAGAATGTAATCCATGGTCATGCTCCAGCCGGTGACGTAGCCGAGCGAGGGATGTAACTCGCGGCCCACGTAGGTATAGGCCGAGCCGGCGCTGGGGTAGACTCGCGCCATTCGCCCGTAGCTCATCGCCGTGAACACCATCGCGACCATGGCGATCAGGATGGAAGTGACCACGTGGCCTCCCCCTGCGTTGCTGAAAACCCCATACGCGGGCATGGGCGCCGTCGGCTGGATGACGATGATGCCGTAAAGGATCAGGTCCCAAAGCGTGAGTGATCTTCGAAGGCGTAACGCAGGGGAAGAGGTGGTCCCGGTAGAAATGGTTGCCATTCCCGCGTATTGGATTATGCCTCGAGCGGCGCTGTCAACAATTAAAACGATTTGGTATTGATCTTCTGGTGAATTTTGGTCGCGGCCTGCTGAAAATCCTCGGCCCACTCAGACCACTAGGGCGGACGCCCTCGTCCGCCCGGCGGAGCAAAGCTCCGCAGTTTTCGGAGCAAACCAGAACTTCGCTCGTGCACGAACACTATTCCGGAGGATAGTCGAAACCGGTAACCCTTAGGTTCATTTCCGGACATGTGCCGCGTGTTGTAATTCAGGAAATAGTCCACGTGCGCATCATCGAGCGGAAACGACCTGCCCTTCGGATACGGATATGTCCCCATACTGCGGAAGGGCAGCGGTTGCACCGTGTTGGCCTCGGCGGCGTAGAAATCCATATCTTTCTCGTAGCCGTTGGCCACGAAAAAGTAATCCCGCGCCCAACCCTTGGGCAATGCCGGAAGTCTCGCGGAATCAAAATCCAGCGCCACTTCGTCTCCCGACCCAAACACCGCGAGGCGATCGTCGTAACCCGTCAACAGCGGAAGCACGTCGCCGTAGCGCGTGTAGGCGCCCGCGGGGCGGGTGTAAGGGCCGGTGGCACTGGTTTTTTCATACACGTACATCACATTGCCGGGCGGCTGGTTTTCAATCTTCAGCGGGAAGCCGTGGTAGCGCAGCTGGGCGCGAGCCAGCGGAACCGGCGTGAGGCGGGAGTTCTGATCCTGCGCCGTTCGATTCACCAGAATGTTGTCCCAATAAATCTGCAGATTGGTGGTGATGCGGATACGCTGCGTTCCCTGCGGCAGCTTGTCGGTCAGATCGGCGGTCATGGTGCGAGGACCGCCCGCAGGAAATCCCATATCGTCCATCACACGAACCCATTTTCCGTTAGCGTCCTGCGCCTCGACGTAGGGCGCGACCGCTTCGATACCCGCCTGGTAAGCGGCATACATGCTGGTGGCAGAGAAGTATTCAATCTCGCCGTGCATCAGCAGCCAGAGCGGACCGCCGCGATATGGCTCGCCGAGATCAAGTTCCAGGCTGTGGCTCTTGGCAAAGCCCTGGAAGCGTTGCAATTCGAAATCGCCGAAGAAACGATGCGCCAGCAGGTCGGGCAAGACGTTGTGTCCGTGATCGTCCCACGCACCCGCGGGCGGGCGGGCATCGCGGCTATAGACAACCTTGAACGGCGGATACGGCGGGTTGCTGGCGAAATATTCGTTGGGAAATACGTCGACCGCAGCCGGATGATCGACCGCCAGCAGCTTTACCTGGTCGAGATAAACTGCCTCCTCGAGCGGCTCCATGAAGCGGAAACTGAGCTTGCCGTCTTTTTCACGAATTGACCTGCGAGGAATTCTGATGTATTCGGTCGGCCGCGGAATGTCGCGCTGGCCGGGCCCAATCCAGTGGCCGACCACGCCTGCGCCCAGCATGTCGCCAATCAGTTCGTAGCGCGCGCCATTCCAGGCGAAGAGTGTGGGACAGGAACTGCCGCGGCGGTCCATCTCCAGGAAGCTGTGGTCTTTCATTCCGGCAATCTGAATTTCATCCTGGATCACTCCGGAAGGCCAGAGCATGCGCACCACGTCGGCTTCCTTGGCCTGGCCCAGTCCGACGACAAAGTCGGTTGAGTTCTGTCCCAGGTAGCCGGACGATCCCGCAATCTCAAATTTCTGGCGATTCGCCCCGGCGAAGACCTCAACTTTCGTGCCGATGGCGCTCTTGTTGTCAGCCAGGCCCTTGAACGACAGCCGCAGCCAGTTGTTCTTGTTTCCGCCTTCGTTGCGCAACAGCACCGCTGGGCCGTGATTCTGAGTGATGAGTAAATCGGTGGCGCCGTCGCCGTCGTAGTCTCCGGTGATAATGGCGCGCGGGTTTTTCAGCTGAATTTTGTCGAGGCCGACATCGGCAGTCACGTCCTTGAAGCCGTCGGGGCCGAGATTGCGGAAGAGGCGGATTTCGCCTTTGCCATCGGCGGTTTCACCTACGGCGACGAGATCGATCCAGCCGTCGTTGTCGTAGTCGAATGCAGCCACGCCCCAGCCGCGGATCCAGTTGGTCTTGGGAAGTTCCATTGGTTCGAAGCTCTTTCCGTGATTGTTCCGCCACAGCGTGATCCGCCGCAAAGCCATTGGGTGAAAGCCGATACCCATCCAACCGTCATGATCGAAGTCGAGTATCGCCATGCCCGCGGTCGGTACACTCGGTCCAGGCCAAGGCATGGCCACCGCGAATTTCCCTTCGCTCGGATTTTGGAAGACAGTCGGCTCTTTGTACCAACCGGTGACGATAAGATCGACAGCCCGATCGTTGTTGTAGTCGGTTCCCACTGCGGCCAAGGTGGGCACCGGCCCAGCCAAGCCGGTCGGTTCACTCTGATCCGAAAAGCTGCCATTTCCGTTGTTGCGCCACACCCGATTGAGCTGGGGCGTCTGAATCTCGCCGCCAGTCCAGTCCTCTTTCCTGCGCGGGTCAAAGTATGGGTGAGTGCTGTACTGCGCGATAAATAGATCGAGGTCGCCATCGTGGTCGTAATCGATAAACGTGGGAGCTGACATTCAGGCCGTCGTTCTTGTATTCCCGCAGCCTCGGTCACATCCTTGAACGCGCCATTCTTCTCGTTGTGCAGGAGAAGCACGCTGCCATTGAGAGTTACCGCGAGATCGGTCGCGCCGTCATTGTCATAATCACCGGCGGTACATCCGATGGCGTGGACTGCCGGATCAAGCCCTGCCTTCTTCGTCACATCTTCGAACTTCCCTGCGCCCAGGTTGTGATACAGGGCCATGCCACCCTGCGGGCCGTTGTCCGGCAGAAAAATGTCGGGCTTGCCATCGCCGTCATAGTCAAGAAAACAGGCGCCCGGTCCGAGAAACGACGCAAGGTCGTTCGCAGTGCCCGCCGCAGGTTTCGACACCAAACCTGCGGCATCCGTCACCGCCACGAAGTGCACTGGAATCTGCGGCAGCACTTTTTGCATTGCCCCGGGCGATTCCTCCACCAGCGAATATTTTCCCTGATCCCCGTATGCCAGGCCGATGGGCGAGCCCAGTTTGTTTTGCGTAATGTGCTGGAAGCGAACCAGATGCTCGCGGGCCTGGGCCGCGTCCCCCGACTGCTGGTAGGCGCGCGCCAGGCCGAATTCAGCGGAAGCGTGCAGCGGGTTCAGCTTGAGCGCGTGCTGGAAAGCATCAATCGCCTGGGAATATTGCTTCAGTTGCGCGTTTGCAGCACCCAGAAAATACCAGCTGTCGGCATCATTCGGATCAATCTCCGTGACGTGCCGGAACGCGTCCACCGATCCCTGGGGATTGTCGGAATTCTTGTACAGCAAGCCGAGATTGAACCAGGCATGAGCGTCGTTAGGGTTCTTCTTAACCGCCGATTCAATCAGGGCCTTGGCCGGGTCGATGCGGGTCAGGTTCAGCAGAGCGATGCCCTGATTCAAAGCCGCGACCTGCAACCCGGGATCGAGCGCAGCCGCTGCCTGAAAAGACTTGAGGCCTTTCTCGAATAGCTGCTGGTTCATGTAGGCGGCACCGAGATTGTTCAGCCGCGCGGCTTCGCTGGGATTGGGAGACGAAGTTGCCGCCTTCTGCATGTTCGCGGCAAAAATACCG
The DNA here is from genome assembly GCA_963801545.1 of Terriglobia bacterium. GTDB lineage: Bacteria > Acidobacteriota > Terriglobia > Terriglobales > Acidobacteriaceae > JAIQFF01. The sequence continues at coordinate 73,372 of CAWDFF010000021.1, forward strand.
AGCGCGGCCAGTCCGACGACTGTGATAACGATGAGAATCCGTCGAAGCATAAGGAAGTTAACCACAAAGAAAGCCGGGAGCGCTGAGAAGGGCCAGGTTTATCTGTCCTTGCGTATCATTTCCGTGGGACCAGAGGCTTGGAGTAGGGCCGGTTTGTCAAAACACCCTTGCCTTCTTCGATAGTAATCGTCTGGCCCGCACTGACGTTTGACAATTTATCGATCTGGCCGCTGGGCCATTGTACTTCGACGGAATCCGCCTTTGCGGCGCTGCCCAAGCCGAACGTGGCCACCAGTTCGCTCTGCGACAGGTAGCTGCCACCGCTGCGCAACATCTGCCATTGCTGGTCTTTTCCTTTCGTGCCTCCGGCGGTGACCCGAATCGACGCGCCAATGCCATCGCGATTCGATTTTGTTCCCTGCAACTTCACGCGCAGACTGTTGTTGGTGCCGCCCTCGTTGTGAAAGAGGTAGGCCCGGCCGCCGTTGGTGGTCACCAGGATGTCGAGCGCTCCGTCATTGTCGATGTCGGCGTAAGCCGCGCCCCGAGCCACCTTCGGGCTGGCAAAGACCGCACCCATCGTCTGTGTGACTTCCTGAAACTTTCCGGCGCCCAGGTTGCGGAACAGGTGCGGGGGCTCAGCATAGCTCACTCGCTTCTGCACCCGCTCGATTTCGTTTTCAATGTGTCCGTCGGCGACAAAAATATCGGGCCAGCCGTCATTGTCGTAGTCGAAGAAAAAACAGCCAAAGCCCAGCGTCACCAGGCTGGCGCGACCGACTTCCGACCGCGGCGCTTCATCTACGAACAGCCCATTGCCTTCGTTGTGGTAAAGCGAAAGCATCTGGTTGGCGAAGTTGGTGATGATGATGCTGGCATGGCCGGAGCGGTCGTAATCGGCGGCATCCACGCCCATACCGGCGCGAGCCACACCATCTTCGCTGAAGGCGATTCCGGCCGAGACTCCTCTTTCCTCGAAAGTCCCGTCGTGCTTGTTGAGGTAGAGCTTGTTGGGCTGTGTGTCGTTGGCGAGCAGGATGTCGGGCCAGCCGTCGTTGTCGTAGTCGAGAATAGCCACACCAAGGCTTTTGGAGGTGGCGTCGTAAAACTTGGCTTTCTGCGTGGCATCTTCGAACCTGCCATTGCCCACGTTGTGCCAGAGCCGCGCGGGCGTTCCCTTGTACGACTCAGGCGTGCAGTACGACTTGCGGGTGCCGTCCAGGGTGCAGAAAAGATCGCCGGCAATCGACCACTGCACGTAGTTCGCCACCACAAGATCGAGTTTGCCGTCGCGATCGTAGTCCACCCAGGCTGCGCCAGTAGAAAATTCGTTCGGGCCCCACAGTCCCGCGGCCCTGGTGGCGTCGGAAAAAGTTCCGTTGCCGTTGTTGTGAAACAGATGGCTCTGTCCGAGCGCACTGATGAAGAGATCGTCGTGGCCGTCGTTGTCGTAATCGCCAACCGCGACGCCAAGGCCGAACATGGAAATCGCCAGCCCCGCCTTGCGCGTGACATCGGTGAAAGTTCCGTCGTGATTGTTGTGATAAAGCTTGAGGCTCGTCGCCACGCCCGCGTGGCCAGGCCAGTTCTCTCCGTTCACCAGCACGATGTCAGGCCAGCCGTCGTTGTCATAGTCGATGAAGGCGCAGCCCGGGCCCATGGTCTCGGGAAGATATTTCTTCCCGAAGGCGCCATTGTTGTGGACGAAATGAATGCCAGCCTCAGCCGTGATGTCGCGGAACTGGATTTGCTGGGCCGGGGCAATGCCAGCCAGCAACAGAATGGTCGCAAGACAGCCTGTCAGCGCAGGGTGGAGCAGGGCTTTAAGCCCTGCACAAAGGGCTTCGAACCGACTCCGGGCTTCAGCCCCTGTGGGAAGTCCGACCAGAACAGTAGAGGGCTTTTCCGCGCCCGAACCCAGGCCCTTCGTCATTCAGTTGCCCCGGGCGATGTATGCACCAGATGTTGAGCGACCGGATGACTGGTGCGGGTCCGTCGCATGGTCGAAGAAGCGGCGGTCCCCGCCTTCACTCCCGGCAACGCTACCGACACGTGCTCATGAATGTTTTGCCGCTCGTTATTGTCCTCGGGGTTGAGCTGCCGATACGGTCCGGTGATCGCCTGCGAAGACTCATCCGCCTTGAAACGTAAGTAGCGCACTTGATGTTCATGGGCCAACTTCTCATTGCCCAGGCCGTTGTAGCACAGCATCAGGTTGTAGTGCGCCTGCAAGTCTTCCGGATCGACCTCGAGCACAGACTCCAGCACCTTCACCGCCTCAGCATATTTGCGCTGCAGAAACAGAATGCGTCCCAGATCGTTCAGCGCCACACGATCCCGGGGATACTGGACCAGCACTTTCCGCAAGCGCTCCGCCGCGCCGTCGAAGTTGCCATCGCTCCGCAGGACCTTGGCATAGAAGAAATTCGCGCGGGCCAGGTCGGGGCTCAGCGACAAAGCTTTCTCCAGCACGGTGCGGGCGCGCTCCATGTCGCCTTCCTGAACGGCGCAACGGCCGATGTTTACCCAACCGTCGGGATTGCTGGGCGCAATTTCGGTCACCTTCTGGAAGGCGGCTGCCGCAGCTTTCAGATCGCCCTGCAGGAAAAGGCCGATGCCGTAATCGTTCCAGCGCTGCCAGTCGTCCGCCTGTAAAACTTCCTTTGGTTGGGGCGTGGGGGCGTTGTGCGGGGCCACACTCAGCGTGACCTCGTCCTCGGCCACGGTGATGATCGGAAGGTCGGGAATCTTTTCCTGTTTCGCGGAAACGCCCTTCAGCGGAGCGGTGAAGGTAAACGTCCGGTCGTCATAGTCGGGCGTGACCGCGGAGTCAGGTCGGCCGGGTTCCGGAACTCCGGCAAACGAAAATTGCGTGTTCCACCAGGCGAACTTGCGATAACACATGCGTGCGTGCAATGTGATCTTGTCGCCGGCGTTTTCCGGGATGTGCAAGCGGTAGTGAACTGTGTCCGCTGCGCCGGGAGGAATCAATCGCACGTACACCACTGCACGCGTCGCCCAGGCATTGCGCTTGCTTATGCGGTTGCCATGCGCATCCACTTGCAGCGATCGGTAAAAGTGCGCGCCCTTCTCCACCGGGCCGTGACCGTTGTCCTCGACCATTCCGCTCCAGAATACGGTCTGGCCTTTCTCGTCCGTGCCCTTAAGTTCGAGCCAGGTGTCGTAGGCATCGACGGTGCCGCCGGGAAAAAAGTGCCCGATCTTTTTCGTGCGCACCACTACATCAACCCGGACCGTGTCGCCGCGGCGGACCACAGGCTGTACCCGGCTGAGGGGCGCCGTGACCGGTGCGACTTCGGCTTCCGCAGAAGGCGTAATCTTCGCTTCCGCCTCCTCGCCGACTGCAAAGGTGGTGGAAAGCTCTGATTGGCTGAACTCGCCCGTTTTCACCACTGCCCGCGCCGTAGAGAGCGCGAAAATATCTACGCTCAAAATCTTGTTCTTTAGAAAATTCTCTGTGATCTTCAGCTGCTCGGGGTCCTCGTTGGCGGTGGGCAACGCGGTGTTCGCTCCCGGGAAGCGATGCGAGTGCACCAGGCCTGCCACGTTGCCGAAGTCGTTCGACGGAGTCGCCGGCATGTGGCAGTCGGCGCATTGCTGAGGTTTTGGCGGATAATAGAAAGACCGCGCACCCTGCCCAGAAACGCCGCTCGCCTGCCAGTTGTCATATTCGTTAAAGCCACGGAACCAGCGATAGTGATTCACCGGCACATCGAGATGGACCTTGTGGCAACTGGAGCAAAACTCTGCCGTCTGCTCCCGCATGAACGGTTTCAGAAACACGCGGCGATGAGGCTCGGGATTGAGCTTCACCAGAAAATCATGCAGAGCACGCTCCACGGGGTTTTGCGTCGCCGCCAGTTCGTGCAGCTTGGGATACTCCAGGTAAAAGTCGCCCTGTCCCATGGTGCTTTTCACGTCAGCAATGGAGTGGCACATCATGCATCCCAGCCCAGCCTGCGCCTCGGGGCGATGCACAATCTCTTTGATCGGCGTATCCATCAGCCCGCTGTAGAGCACCGCGGGATCGTGGCAGCCGCCGCACCATTTGGACGGCTTGGTGCCAACCGTGTCTTGCATGTACTCGATACTCTTGCGATACCACTGATTGTTGAACGATGAAAAATGGTGCGCTGAGCTGTTCCACTGGTTGTAGATATCTTCGTGGCAGCGCTTGCAGGATTCAGATTCCATGAAGAACTTGCTGGGAATCTTCTGGCGGCCGTAGACCTGAGCCGAGCTGGGGAAAAATGCGCCGTCTGGTCCGTCGCCTTCGCCGTTCATGCTGGTTGGTGGCATGGCCGGATTCTCGATGCGTCCCCGATTCAGCCAGCGCGATTCCCGCACATAGCGGGCGGCGAAGCCAAGTCCGGCAAGCACCATCAGGCAGATCACGACCCGCGCCACCGTTCCACCCGCACCAGAGGTCAGCCAACCGCGTTTGCCCGCCCATTGCGCCAACAGCAAACCCGTTCCGGCGAGCGACAAAATAATGTGGAGATACAGCCAGTTCCACTCGTAACGCGGTGTCCCGATCTTGATCAGCACTAGCCCCAGAATTGCCCCGGCCGCCACGAGGATCCACCCCAGGCCGGAGACGACATTTCCGTTCCGGAGCAGACGATACAAGAAGATCGCGAGAAGGACGGATGTAATCACTCCGGCTGTAGCATGCAGCAGGACCACTACAGCATAAAAAACGTTGGGTTGGGGAAAAGCGTACAGATAGATTGCCGAGAAAAACAGAAAGATCAGTAACCCAGCGAGCACGCGATGGCGGGAAGTTTGCAACCGTGACATTTCTGGAACTAATCCCATACCGGCGGGCACACTTGCGCCGGCATCAGAACCGTGGTGGAAACAGGCTATCCCGGAGCGGGAATTGTGCAGAATAGTACAAAAGCATTATCCCGTGTCACCGCTAAATCGGAGGTGGTCCGCAGGTCCCACATTGCTCTTCCAAAGCTGCGGCAACAGAGAGTACCAACTCCTCCTGCCAGGGACGGGCGACGATCTGCACTCCGATGGGCAAACCTTCCGGAGACCTGCCCACCGGCACCACGGCCGCAGGCGTGCCCAGCAAGTTAAACCACTCGCAATAGCTCCACGCGTCGAGATACTTCACGGTTTTTCCTTCAACCTGCCAGCTGCGCTCGCCATGGCGGAACGCGGGAATGGCGGCCACCGGACAAAGCAGGACGGGATACTTTTGCATCTGGGTAAATATCTGTATGCGTACGACATCGCGCTGCAACCAGGTTTCGAGCAGCGACTGGCCGGTATGAGATGGCTCGCTGGCTACCCAACCGGAAAATTGCTTCAGCAGCGGGCCAATCTCCGACTCGTGTCCCTGCGTCATGGGGCCCAGCATCATTCCGCCGGCGATACCGAACAGGTTCCACCACAGTTGCCGGGCAGTTTCGAGCCCGTTGGGACGGAAGGGTTCCACCTGAAATCGTGCGCGCTGCAGGGCTTCCGCGGCGGTTTGCACGGCCGCGCGCGTTTCCGGAGTGATCGGCGTGCGACCATCATCTTCGAAGTAGCCGATGCGATGGCGCCTCAGATCATCTTCATGTGGCCATCGCACCGGGACCGGAGCCGCCGAGGGATCACCATCGTCAGGACCTTGCATCACTTCGAACAGGACCTTCAGGTCAGCGACGGTTCGCGCCATCGGCCCAACAACACCCAAGAGCGCAAAGGGACCTAACGAAGACGGGAAGTGTCCGGTTGCAGGGATGCGGCCGGGAGTGGGTTTCAGTCCGCAAATTCCGCTGAAGTGCGTGGGCACGCGAATCGATCCTCCGCCGTCGCTGCCCACTCCGCCGGCTGACATGCGGGCCGCGATGGCCGCCGCTTCGCCTCCACTCGATCCACCAGGCGTGCGCGAGAGATCCCAGGGATTATTGGTCTGTCCATAAAGCAGATTGTCGGTTTCCCACGCCATGAGCAGTTCCGGAGCGTTGGTTGTACCCAGAATGACCGCGCCCGCATTGCGTAAACGCGCTACCAGAGGTGCATCCTGGGTGGCGACGAAGCCCGCGCGCAGCTTCGTCCCCGCCTCCCAACGCAGCCCGGCAACTTCGATCGAACTCTTGATGCTGAGTGGGACCCCGTGCAGCGGCCCGAGTTCCCCGCTACCGCCAACTGCCGCCTCCGCCAGCCGCGCCTGTTGCCGCGCCCCGTCGGCATCCACCTGTACAAAGGCGTTGAGCTTTGGGTTCAATTGTTCGATCCGGTCGAGATGAGCTTCGAGCAGTTCGACCGGCGACACACTTTTCGCCGGATTTGCTCAGCCATGGAAACAGCAGGGAGGAACGTCAGTTCGCGCATGCAAGGTCAGTCAGGAGTGATTTGAGTCTAGCATGCGATTGAAAGAAAAGACGCCCGGGAAAGACGCGCGGCGAGGATCAGGCGAGAAGAAGAAATCTAGTGGGAACCGGCGGCGGCGCGACGAACTTTCTGGCTGCGGACCTTCTCACTTCGAGCTTTCTCACTTCGAACTTTCTCTCTGGAGACTGTCTCGCCTCGGAGAGCGCGCACAACCGTTTTCTTCCTGGCGTCTCGTTTCCCCAGCCACTGCTTCAGATACTTTCGTGAAGCTGCGGTCAGCCGCGAGAAGAGTACACCCGCCCGTCCGCCATCGTCGGCCCAGATTACCTCGGCGGTGCCTTCCACCATATGTTCGGTACCGGGCAAAACAAAGCGCATGGGCACGAGTTGCACCGGCGGCAATGGCTCGGGCGCTTGCAGGGCCAGGCCGTCCTGGTTGAGGTCCAGCACCATGGCGGGTAGCGCGGCGATTCCGAACTGCAAGTACACCAGCGATTCCAGACTCTGCCGTTCCGACCGGCGGCGATCCGGCCGCATGAAACCTCGGCCCGCGCGCAGACAGCGCACGATCTGATCGAAGGCCAGCGGCTTATAGAAAATGAAGTTGACCCCAGCCTGAAAGGTCTCGGCTATTTCGGTAAACGCCCCGATCATTCCGAAGATCACCGGCCTGCGATGCGAAGGCGCCAGTCGCGCCATGCGGGCGACCGTAGCCGCGCCAGGCAGGTCGAAATCCAGAATGAGCGCCGAGTAGTGCCGCACCACCGTGAGATCCAGAGCCTCGGCTGCGGATGGACAAACTTCCTGCTCCATTCCGACTTCGTCGAGGGCCGTGCCCACGACCCGCAGCGCGGGGTGTTCGCGGCACATCAGCAGGGCATTGAAGGCCATAAGGTCGCAGCTTAAGGCTGCGCCGGGCGAAGGTAAAGTAACCCAGGTAATCGGTTTCCGCTTACCAGTAAGGACCTATGCCGGAAGCGCACGATCTGGCCGTTCTCTAAACTCTGACGGGGCTGACCTTACCGAATGGTGCCTCGCATGCTGGGTGCCGTCTCAGGGCGCATTCCCGAAGCCACCCGGTACCACCAAAGCGAATGCAAAGCGAAACAAAGGTCGGCTAATGGGCCGCGTTCTTTCGTAATCTGCCGTTGTGGGATGGCGAATGTCATAGTGGGAAATGAAGCCATGCCTCATTCCAAACACGCAGAAGATGCCCGCCGGGCCCCTCGGGTCAAACTCGCAGGGACAATTCTGGCCTTAGTGCAACTGGAAAATGGACGGCAGATTAGGGCCCGCCTGCACCAGCTTTCTTTTATCGGCGGCCTGCTGCATCTGGACAACCCAATCAATGAAGGAATTAAGGTAGAGGTGATATTTCACATCGGCGACAGCACCATACGCGGCAAGGCCGCCATGCTGTTCCCCATGTGGGCCACCCAGGGCTGTCTGCAGCCCTTTGAATTCGTGGATCTCAAAGAAGAAGATCGACTGAAGCTGGAACTTGATCTAAAGAAATTTCTAAGTTCCACCGCCCCCGATCAAGAGCCAGCCCAGCAAGCGTCCGAAGCCGTTGCCGGGGCCGACCAGTAATTTATGTCCGTGCAGGAACTGGTCTCAGACCCGTCCTCGCCGAGCCCGTGTAGGGACGAGCCCCCTCCGCCGCACGCTCCTTGCAACCCGGCCCGTTGGCGCTGATTGATTTTCGCTAAAATACCCCTCGTCCTGTCATTCCATACTTGGAGCCCCATGGCACACCAACATTCCGCTCGTTTTTTGAGAATCGTCGACGACGCCAGAAAGCGCATTCAAGAAACCACTGTTGACGACGTCAAAGCCAGACTCGACCGCGGCGACAACTTTTTGCTGGTTGATGTGCGGGAGGAGAGCGAGTACGCCAAGGATCATTTGCCCAAGGCCATCCACCTGGGCAAGGGCATCATCGAACGCGATATTGAGGAACGCGTGCCGGACCTCGCTACACCCCTGGTCCTCTACTGCGGTGGCGGATATCGCTCCGCTTTAGCCGCTGACAATCTCCAGAAGATGGGTTACACCAACGTGCTCTCGATGGACGGCGGTATTCGGGGCTGGCGCGAAAAGAATTTTCCGCTGACCAGGGACGAGTAAGCAGACGAACTTCTTCACGGAAGTACCTCGGTAACTTGATGCCAGCCGGATATCGCGTCAGCATGGGGATACCGCGCATCTTCTATTTCTGTTTTCTGCGGCCGAATGATGGGACGAGATAACAAAACTTCCGGTCAAGCTGGATCAGGGGCGGCTGCGGCGGCGCCTGCGCTCGATGCTAAAGCGTTGCAGCTTCGACTGGCGCCCGCCAATACTCCCGAGCTATGCCGCGATGAGCTGGCCAAGATCTTCGGGGTACGAAGAACTGAAGTCGCCCTTATGCGTCTGGAGAATGGCCTGCTGAAGTTTCTGTTTCCCCCGGAGCTTGAGCACCGCGGGATCGATTCCGATTTCCAGTTCGACCGCGGTCGCTGCCCACACCGCGGTCACCCGAAAAGTCGAGCTGTTTAACAACTTCACCAAAGTGAAGCACGCCAGCATCTTTGAGAGCATCAGGCCCGGCGGGGAGCCGAGGCGGGGATATTCCCCCCGCCACCATCCATAAATTGATGTCCGCGCCGGTGCTCGCCAAGGGGGACAAAGTTCTGGGAGTCATCCAGATCTGCCACAAGGGCTTCGATCTGGCTTCCGCCGGACCAGACTTCACCCTCGATGACCTTCGCCAACTTGAACTGGCGGCCAAGGTACTGGCTCAGTCTGACTTCATGCAAACGGCCGGCTAGCGGAATCGAGAGTACGCCGTCCTTTCCAGCTTCGCAATCTGCTCCATGTAACTCTTCGAGTCGAATTTTCGGCCTGTGCTGGCCAGCGACATATAACGGATTTTTCCGTACACCGGGCGATCCGACCATGCCCGGTCATGCTTCCCGACAATGGCCCAGGCGATTCCCGCGTATCCGTTGGGGTCGCGCCCATCGAGTTCATAACGGTCATTGAACCGAACCGCGCGCTGATAGGCCTCCGACACCGACGGGCTCCACTCCAGAATTTTTTTTGCCCAGTACATGCGCAGGTAGTTATGCATCCAGCCGCTCAACACCATTTGTTTCTGAGCCGCGTTCCACAAGGGATCGTGGGTTGTCCCCTGCTCCATTTCTGACTCGCTATAGATGACAGCGCGCCGGTCGCGCGCATGCTCGGCGAGAGACCGTTCAGCCCAGGGCTCCAGGCATTCCATGGAGTCGTATGAGGGATTGAACCGGACAAAATTGACCGACAGCTCCCGTCTGACGATCACTTGCTCGAGAAACGCCTGCTTCGCTCTGGCCGGCACGTCACTGCGCTCGACCGCGAGCGCTACGGTGTGTGGACCGATATGGCCAAAGTGGAGATAAGGAGAAAGCCGGCTGGTGCCGTCTACTTCTGGATGGTTTCGAGCCTCTGGATAGGCGGCAAGGCGCTTGCGCACAAATTCACGGAGTACACGCAGCGCCTGCCTGCTTCCCCCGCGCCAGCCGGGAGCCGGCGCCACCGAGCGGTCCAATCTCCATCGGGTCGTAAAGTCCTCATGCACAGGGAGGGAGCCCAGGCGTGGCGGAGAAGTCCAGCGTACATGTGCCCTCGAGTCTTTCTGCGCGACCATGAACTGGGGAAGAAGTGCATGGATGCGAGGCCGGATAGTACGCGCCGCAAATTGCTCCTTCAGCAACAGTTTTGAAGGCACGATCACGTCTGCGTCCACCGTCCACAAGGGCACCCGGATCTTAGCGGCCACCCTAACCCGCCACGCCTCCGGCTCCCGCATCGGATTCTCGTCACCAATAACAATGGCCGGACGGGTCTCCTCGCAAAACTTGAGTAGACTGTGATCGGGATAGGCGCGCAGGACGAATCCGATATTCCGGATCTTGAGGTCTTCGGCAATGTCCGGAATACCGTCGATCAGGAAGCGGTAGTGCCGAAGGTTTGCGTGAGGGTAAAACGGCAGCGGAGCAAAAAAGACGACCGCTGGAATTTTGAGTTCGTTGGCCAGCTTGACGGCCACGTCGAGAGCGGGGTTGCCGCTGGCGCGCTGCGCTCTCTGCATCCAATAGACGACGCACTTTCCGTCGCCGTCGGGAGGTCCAGCCTTCCGTACGGTGATGCGTTCATCGCGGAGCAATTTTTCAATCGCATTCATAAGGCATCGATGAAAAATGAAGATTGGCGTCGGGCCGCTCTTAATCGCTTCGCGCTCCTTTTTGCATCGCTTGGTCGAGCCCTTGCTTCTCCGTGACAGTCAGGGGGCGAACGCAACCTTTGGGAAGCTGCCCCAAACGAAGCGGCCCGATCGCAACCCGCACCAGCCGCAGAACTTCTATCCCGAGCGTCTCCAGCATTCGCCGTATCTGACGGTTTCTGCCTTCATCCAGAACAATTTCAAGCCAGGTAGTTGCGCGCGCCACCGCGCAGAACGCGACACGCTCCTGGCGCGAAGGACTTCGCCATTTTCCGTTTTCACTCCGTGCCTGATCGACTCCAGCAAACCAGCGTTGGCGACCTTGCCGATTTGCACATGATAGGTCTTGTCCAGATGCGTGGCAGGTTCCAGCACTCGGGCCGCCCATTCCGAATCATTGGTCAACAGCAGAAGACCCTCGCTGGCCTTGTCCAACCGCCCTACTGGCGCCACCCAGGGCAGATTGGATTCCAGAAACGCGTACACAGTCTGCCGCCCTTTTTCGTCTGATGCGGTGGTCACCACGCCCCGCGGTTTGTTCAGGACGAGATAGATCGCGGACGGGATCGCGACCGGCTGACCGTCGACTTCAATACCATCCTTCTCCAGGCGGACCGGGGCTTCGGGATCGCGGAGAATTGCGCCGTTCAATCGAACCCTGCCGCCGCGGATCAGATCGAATGCGTCGGACCGCGAACAGTAACCAAGCTTTGAAAGCGCACGCGCCAGGCCCACTCGCCGGGAGGGTTTCGTGCGAGTCACGTTTTCATGCTAACAGCCGGGAGTGTTTTGCCCGTAGCCGCCTACGGGACGGAAGCGCGGGTCTCATTCGAAAAAACGCTCTCGCGTCCTTGATCGTCCACTGCGGTGACAACGTAGTAGTAGATCGTAGCCGGTTGCACGCTCTGATCGTCGTAGGACGCCGAGCCGAGTGCGCTGGCCAGAAGGCCGTACGAACCACCCGAGATGGTCGAGCGGTACAGGCTGTAGCTGACCACATTCACGGTCCCGGCGCCCCTCCAGGCCAGCGAAACCGAGTGTGGCACCGGGGCCGCTGGGACCGGCGCCAATGGTACTGGGGGTGCTACGGGAGATCCCGGCACCGTTGCCGCGGGGTTCACCGTCAAAGCAACGGTTGCGCTCTGCCTGGAATCGGCCTGGCTGGTTGCGGTCACGTTGACCTGAATCGAGGAAGCTACCATGGGCGCCGTGAACAAACCCGAGGCACTCACCGTCCCCGACGTTGCCGCCCACGCAACCGTGGTGTTCGAAGTATTGCTTACGGTGGCTGTCAATTGCTGGGTCTTTCCCGAGACGACAGTTGCGGTGGAGGGCGAGGCAGAAATGCTCACAGCTTTGGCGCTGGACGATACGCTTGCGCCTCCGCAAGCGGCCAGGATAATCAAGCCCGAGATCAGGCATACCCGAAAAGTGAACCAGCCCGGGAGTCTTTTCCGGCGCGGCTTCGAACCCTTTTCGGGCAGGCGGAAAACCAGAGGATCAGGTGGGCAACTAAAGTGTGCCATACCTGTCCAATCGTCAAATGCCCGGAACTAACTTACGAAAAATGCTTCAGATGACGTGACCGAAGGCCAGCAACCAAGTTGTTGGAAGCCGATTCTTCACATCGCATTCTCGTCGGCATTCTTCTCACATTCTTCTCAACCGGCATTTCGTTTCCGGAAGCGCTGCACCTTGAAACGGTTTCCGCAAGCCTGCATGTCACACCAGCGCCGCATGCCGTTGCGGCTGGTATCAAGGAAGAGCCAGGTACAATTTTCTCCGGCACATTGCCGGACCCGGTGGAGACGGTCCGAAGTCAGCAAACTCACGGCCGAGCCCGTGATCTCTCCCCAGACCCGCTGCAGTGAGGCACCGCGGTCGTCCCAGGTCATTTCGAACCGCTTGGCGGCGCTCCGCAGGCTGGCTGCCGCCATGGCGTCCCTGAAATGTGCACTCAGGCGCCGCAGTGCTTCAGGGCGAACCATCTGCCCAAGAGCGATTCTGGAAAAAACTTCATAAAGACTCTCGCGCAACGCCACTGCGCGTTGAAAATCAGCGCTTGCCGGGGCAGATTTCCTTTTTTCCAGCTGCCGCCACTGATGATGACTGAGCAGCCCGGCCTGATGGCACCAGGCAACGAGGTCCTCGTAGGTCTTCAGGTCGTCTTCCGGATCTTTTCCCGGATCCTCCCCGGGATGTTTGGATCCGTGATTATGGACCAGGTTGGCGAAATCCAGAGCCAGGTTGCCGGCAACAAATTCGAAGTTCATTTTCTTGTCTCGGTCCCCTCGCTGCGAAGAACGGCTTGACAGGTCGCAGGGGCGGTTCTATTGTAACCATCTAACTTAATTATACAGGTTACAACATTGGGCATCGAATCATTCTCCCTGCCGTACTCCGACGCTGCTGTGGATGACCTTCGCCTGCGCCTTGCCCGCAGCCGCTGGCCTGATGAAATTCCCGGCTCGGGCTGGGAGTACGGCGTCGATCTCAGCTATATGCGGCAGCTTTGTGAGTACTGGGCAAACCAGTTCGACTGGAAGGCGCAGCTGGAAAAACTGTCCGCTTTTCATCACTACCGTGGCACCGTCGATGGCGTCGGCATTCACTTCATTCACGAGCGCGGCAAAGGACCTGCCCCGATCCCGCTGATCCTGACCCACGGCTGGCCCGGGTCGTTCCTTGAGATGCTCAAGATCATCCCCTTGCTTACCGATCCCGCGAATCATGGCGGCGACCCCGCAGTCTCCTTTGACGTGGTTGTCCCATCTCTTCCGGGCTTTGGTTTTTCCGATCGCCCCACGCGGCCCGGCATGAACACATTTCGTATCGCCGAGCTTTGGGCCGGGCTGATGGAAGAATTGGGCTACCCGCGTTTTGCGGCGCAGGGAGGCGATTTCGGTGCGTCCGTGAGCACGATTCTGGGATGGCGACATCCTCACCGCGTGCTCGGAATTCATCTCAACTACATCCCCGGATCCTACCGGCCATACCTGGCTCCGGGCGAGGCAGTTGACGTCAGCGAGCAAAGATCTCTGGACGATGCCGACCGCTGGTACTGTGACTGGGGCGCTTACGCGCACCTCCAGCGAAACACGCCTCAAACCGCCGCGTATGCGCTGAACGATTCCCCCGCCGCTCTGGCCGCCTGGATTGTGGAGAAGTTTCGCGACTGGTCGGACTGCAACGGCGAGGTGGAGCGCCGCTTCAGCAAGGACGAGTTGCTTGGCAACGTCACCCTGTACTGGATGACTGAAACCATCCACTCCTCCTGTCGTCTTTATCACGAAACAAAGAAAGCGCCGCTGCACTTCCAGAAAGGCGATCTGGTGCGCGTACCCTGCGCCATCGCGCACTTTCCTCTGGAGGCGCCCTTCCCTCCACGGGTCTGGATCGAACGGGGATACAACATTCAACGCTGGACCGAGATGCCACGCGGAGCCCACTTTGCCGCAGCCGAGGAGCCCGAACTGCTGGCCGCGGATATTGCCGCCTTCTTTGGTTCTTTGCGGCTACCCTGAACCGTACCTTCCCTGTTATCAGACCGAACAATAACCTCCGTCCCGTTGACACCCGACTGATGTTAGACTGACGAAAATCTGTCGTGACAACAGCTCTGACGGAAGCAAAGGCGCTTGCTCTCTTATGACTCAGAAGAACAATAGGGAAGAGCCGGTTACAGGCAACAGCCCGGGCACACCCAGGAAGCCGTATCTCAAGCCCGAATTCCGCTACGAACGAGCTTTCGAAACCATGGCCCTTTCCTGCGGCAAGATGCGCGGCAATCAGGCGCTTTGCCGGTTCAACCGCAAGAACTCCTAGTTTGGGTAAACCAGATCCTTGTCCGCCAGGCACTTTTCCAATGAGCAGGACTGCAGTCGCTGTGCCTCTCATTTCCACTTTTTCAGCGACCTGCTAGTGTTGCGCGTTGAGATTCTCGATGACCAGGCCTTCATTGTTGGTGACGACCGGGACCTGATGTTGCACCAGGTAATCCACCGTCCCCTGGATGAGTTCGTGGCTCACACTGATGCTGGCGCAACAGGGATCGGTCTCGTCAACCCGGTGGAAGAGAATGACCAGCCACAAGTTGTTGGCAACGGCATAGTCAATTTCTGAGGTGATGTTACCGAGCGTGGTGTTCATGTCCATTTCCGCAGCCTCGCTCCACAGGACCAGGGGCCGGGTGCTGTGATCGAGCGGTCCACCGAAAGAGAACCCTACACCCGAAGTGTTATACCCCAGGTCAGAATCACGAGCGCCGCGAAATCCGGCGCTCTTGACCACTGCTTCCACGGTAGCGTTATAGGCTCCGTAAGGGTAGGCGAAAGTGGTGGGCGTGATGCCCCAGGAGATGAGGTCCTGTTTCGATCCCGCGACTTCATCAGTCATTTGCACTTGGGTAAGGGTTGTCAGGCTCGGGTGTGTCCGGGTGTGCGCTCCGATTTCATGCCCGTTGTTGTACATCTGCAGAACTTCGTCCAAGGTGACGTATTCGTCGGTTCCCACCTTTTGAGTGATGATGTACTGCGTACTTTTTAGACCTGCCGCGTCAAGAATCGGCAGACCGTTGTCGTACATGGACTGATATCCGTCGTCAAAATCGATCGAGACCAGCCCGTGATTGGTGATTGTGAAGGGCAGCGAGCCAGAAGTCCCGGCATTGGGCGCCGGGTTGGTCACGGTCACGAGCACCGGCTGATTTGCCGGCGTTGCCGAGGTCAACTCAGCCGCAGGCACCGTCACCGCGATCGTCGTAGGACTGATCGAGGACGGGGTCAGGATGTTGGAGCCAAAATTGACCAGGGCGCCGTTCAGAAAGCCCGTGCCCGTGATGGTAAGGGAAATCAGGTCCCCACTGCCGACCAGAGCCATGGAAGGAGACAGTCTGGTAACGGTTAACGGATCGTTGGGAACATTGGGCGTAATGGTCAGCGACACAGCGTTGCTGCTTACACCTTGTGCCGATGCGCTGATCTGCGCCGTACCGGTGGCCAGGCCCGTAGCCAGGCCGTTCGCATCTACGCTTGCAACAGTAGGATCGCTCGACGTCCAGTTGAACGACACTCCACTCATGGCTGATCCGTACTGATCCGTAGCGAAGGCGCTCAACTGCTGGGTCCCGCCCACACTGATGGAGCCGTTCGAGGACACGACAGTGATGGTGTTTACCTGCGGCGGAGGAGGTGGCGGAGGAGGAGCGGTGACATTGAGAGAAACTGTCGCTGTCACCCCACCCGCATTCACCGTGATCTGCGTAGAACCCGCCGCGATGCCGCTCGCCACGCCGATCGTTTTGCCTTCGGCATTGATGCCGCTTACGCTTGCTACATTCGTATTCGAACTGGACCAAGCATACGTGATTCCAGTCATGGCATTGCCATACTGGTCGAATCCCACAACCGTAAATTGCTGTGTACTTCCCGCCTGAATGGAAGCTGTGGACGGCGACGCATCGATAGAAGTCAAGACCGAAGCCGGTTGAGTGACCGTCAAAGTGGCTCCGCCGCTGCTCACTCCTTGCGCGAATGCCGTGATCTGCGTTGTGCCCGCGGATATGCCGCTAGCCAAGCCTGCGGCGCTGACGGTCGCGGCATTTTGATTCGAGGTTGACCAGGCGAATGCAATCCCGCCCATGGCCACGCCGTTCTGGTCATAGCCTACGGCGGTAAACTGCTGTGTCCCGCCGGTAGAAATCGAGGATGCAACTGGAGTGACGGCAACGGCGGTCAACACCCGAGGAGGCGGAAGCACGGTGAGCGACGCCGGCGCGCTGCTGACGCCCGCAGCCGACGCTGTGACGTGTACCGTGCCTGCGGATACTCCGGTCGCCATGTTGCCGTTCATGGTCGCGATCGAACTGCCGCCATCCGAAGCCCACGTAAACGCGACTCCACTCATCACATTGTTAAATTGGTCGTACCCCACGGCAATGTAACTTTGCTGCTGTCCCACTTGGATCGACGCGGTTGACGGCGACACGCTGATCTGCGTCAAAACCGGCGAGGGTGGAGGAGCAGCAATCACGGTCAGCGAAACCGACGCGGTTTGCCCTCCGGAGCTGGCCGTGATGGTCGCAGTCCCGACAGCCATGCCCTTTGCCAGACCGGTGCTGCTTACTGTGGCCACGCTGTTGGAGGACGAAAAGATGAACACCGCAGGCATCGGCTGGCCGTTCTGATCCATGGCGGCCGCCTGAAACCGCTGCGTGGACCCGACCAAAACCGTAGCGGTTGGCGGCGAGATGGAGATCGAAGACAGGACGGACGCCACGGATGCATGGCCCCCGCCAATCGCGCCTCCGCCGCCTCCACAACCCAGCAGCATTGCGAGGGCCGTCAAAAGAAGGCACAGGCTCGCAAGAGTGGCAGAGCGTTTGGCTTTGTTGTTAGATTTCGAGGGCGCCAGGCGGCAAGCCAGGAACGTGCCGCGTACGAACAAAGCATCGGATACTGATAAGTTTTGCCATGACTACATAGGCCAGAAGTTGTGCCGCGCGAAACAGCGTTGCTGCCAAACCACATGTCCGGACTTGCCCAGTCGCGGTGGGCGTCCTCGGGGGAATGTGGAGAACCGACTCGGGGGGTTCAGCCCGTTTTCGGGGCTGCTGCAAGGAGTGAAAGCAGGTGCGATGCCAAAGCAGCAGAGGTTACTTCTAAGGGCAGGAGGCGTTCGCCGCGGCCGACCCGGCTCGGAAGTCCCATCAACCAGGGCGTCTTTTCTCCAGCGGACGCCACTCTTGAGTTACGAGAGTAACCCGAGGCTCAGGTTACCCTGCAAGAGTATTGTCACAGGAATAGGAAAGATGCTTCCACACCGGATCATGGACGCTTTTAAAACTGCACCGAAAAGAGAATCTCTTCCCCCGCTGTAGTCTCCGGATTGGTACTCGATTCGAGCCGGCGTTTCCCTAGTGCGATGATCTTCTCTCGCTTCGCCTGCCCAGAAACGTCGCAACACTGCATCGCGTAGTGCTCTTGCCTCGCTTTCGCAGGCGCGTTATCCTCCTCCCCGGAATCGTGCGGTGGCTTCACGAGTGCCTCCACCACCGGGCCCAGCGGCACGGGCCAAACGACAGGTATCCAATTCCGGAAACACATCTCTTGAGCAAGTGATACATGGCTCGTATTAGATTTTTCTCCGCAATCAGGACGTAAGGCGAAATGGAAATGCGCAGGCATGATTGAAAGACTTAAAGAAAGCCAGGGGACAGCATTCGGTTTCAGGGTTATCGGAAGGATTACGGCTGACGAAGTTAAAGCTTTCGAACCGCAAATTGAATTCGTTATTGCAGAACGGAAAGAGCGTCCGATCGGAGTGCTGGCAGACCTTTCGCAGATGGAGGGCGCGGATTGGAAGGCACGCTGGCTTGAGATGCGCTTTCTGCAAAAATATACCAACCATATTGCCCGGATGGCTGTGGTCGGCGCCGACGGGTGGGAAGAAGTAGTGGCGATGGTCCTGGCCGGAACTGCGGTGCTTCAGGCGGAGACCCGCTATTTCACCAGCGCAGAGATCAACTCTGCCTGGATCTGGGTCAGAACTGCCAAGAACGCGGATCGGGTTCCGGTTCGAACCATACATACTGGTACGGGTCTGTTTAAGGACTATGTCCCCGAGTACACGGATTTGTAACGCCTGCAATCTGCCCGGGAAAGTCAACTGCCCCCGACGGAGTCCACACCACTCCAGTGGGACGGGCGTATCGCTTACAATTCGATGCTGCGTTGGTTTGCTCGTTGCTCGGTGCCGCGCCAGGAGCCGCCCCAGTTGCTACGCCTAGTCCGTGACCTAATCCGCCCCTACATCGGAAGTCTGTGCGTCATACTGGGCGCGATGCTGGTCCAGACGATGATGAGTTTGGCCGCGCCCTGGCCCCTGAAGGTAGTCCTCGACAATGTCGTCGGCACGCACAAGGTTCCTGTGTGGCTTAGCCACCTGCTCACGACATTCCTGAAGGGCGATGGCAAAATGAGCATCGCAATCGGCGCGGCGGTCGCGGTGGTGGCCATTGCGACACTGAACGCGATTGCGTCCTACGTGGCAAATTACTACACCGAAAGCGTGGGCCAGTGGGTTGCCAATGACCTGCGAATTCGCACTTACCAGCATCTCCAGCATCTGTCGCTCAGCTATTACGATCAGCAGCGGACAGGCGCCCTTCTCAGCACGATCACGTCGGATGTGCAGACCATCCAGAACTTTGCCTCCTCGTCCACCCTCGGCATTGTGGTCGACCTGTTCACCATCGTCGGCATGTTGTTCATCATGTTCTGGTTGAATTGGGACTTCACTCTGATCGCCGTGGCGGTCACCCCGTTCATGCTGTTCCTGGTATCAAGATTCAAGAAGGCGGTGAAAGCAGCCACTCGTGAAGTACGCAAGCAGCAGGCCAACATCGTCTCGGTGGTGCAACAGGATCTGGAGTCGATGCGAGTGGTGAAGGCGTTTGGCAGGCAGGACTACCAGCAGAAAGAACTTGGTGAAGTCAGCCGCGCGGTAGTGGACGCCGCGCTCAAAGCCCGGCGCGTAAAGGCCCTGCTTTCGCCCATCGTGACGGTGACGGTCGCTGGATGCACTGCCATCGTGCTGTGGCGAGGCTCGGCACTCATTCTTGCAGGCGCCATGACAGCCGGTTCCCTGACTGTTTTTCTCTCCTACCTGACGCAGTTTTTCAAGCCGGTAAAAGACCTTGCCAGCATGACCAATTCGGTCGCCCAGGCGGCTGTGGGAGTGGATCGGGTGCGCGCCATTCTGGATGCCGACAACGTGATCCCGGAACGCGCGGACGCGCGCCAACTGCCGGCGCCAGTTCATGGAGCAATTCGATTCGACCAGGTGAAGTTCGCCTATGATCCGGAATCTCCCGTCCTGCGAGGCGTAAGCTTCAGCATCGAGCCGGGTCAGCTGGTTGGCGTGGTCGGTCCTACCGGGGGCGGCAAGTCCACTATCGTTAGCCTGATCCCGCGGTTCTACGATCCGACCGGTGGCAAGATAGAGATCGACGGCGTGGACGTCCGTGATTACAAGCTACAATGGCTGCGCAGTCAGATCGGATACGTCCTGCAGGAGACTGTGCTCTTCCGGGGAACTGTCCGCGACAATATCGCCTACGGCCGCGAAGGCGCTACGCATGACGAAATCGTCGAAGCTGCCAAACTCGCGAATGCAGATGAGTTCATCGCGCGTATGCCTCAGGGCTACGACACCATGATCGGCGAACGCGGGGAAACGCTCTCCGGTGGTCAGCGGCAGCGCATCGGTATTGCGCGCGCCCTGGTTCGTGATAATCCGATCCTGATCCTCGATGAACCCACAGCCGCCCTCGACACGGAGTCCGAAAGATTGGTCATCGAGGCGCTGGAACGGTTGATGAAAGGGCGTACCGTGATCACGATCGCGCACCGTTTGACTACAATTCGTGACGCTGACAAGATCATCGTTCTGGATGGAGGGGTAGTCGCGGAGCAGGGCACTCACCAACAATTGCTGGCGCTTGGAGGAATTTATGCTGCCCTTTGCAGCACCCAGTTCGACACCGCACCGGCGAAGGCCCAGTCCTGAGCCGGAACACGTCAACCTTGGCGGTGCAGTTCGTGGCTCTGCTCAATATCAGAACCGTTTTTACTTCCTGGAGGCAATGTGTCGCGCTCTTTGATTGTGCTGCCTGATGACTCCGCGCAGCCGATTCTGAATGCCATCAACGGAGCAACAAAGTCGCTCCGGGTAAAAATGTTCGTCTTTTCTGACCCGGAACTCCTCAAGGCGGTACTTGCCGCCCGGGCCCGAGGAGTAAGTGTTCGGGTCATGCTGAATCCGGCGCGCCGCAGCGGAGAAGAAGATAACGAGAAGTCCAAGAAGACGCTGATCGCTGGCGGAGTCGACGTTCTCGACAGCAATCCCGCATACGACGTTACTCACGAGAAGTCCATGGTGGTCGATGACATTCAGGCATTCGTCAAGTCGCTCAACTGGCAGACCAAGAACCTGACGGAGACCCGAGATTACGCGGTGGTGACCTCACATGCTCACGAGGTCAGCGAAATCATCGAGTGCTTCGAGGCCGACTGGAGCCGCCAGGAGTTCCATTCGGGCGAAGACTCTCACCTGATCTGGTGCAAGGGGAACGGCCGCGACCGGATCGCTGCGTTCATTGACGACGCAAAACATTCACTGTTCTTGCAAAACGAGCGCTACCAGGATCCCATCATCATCGAACATCTGGTGCGCGCCCAGATGCGTGGAGTGAAAGTGCATGTCATGTCCCGCCCTCCCCACACCCTCAAGAAGGAAAAGCTGATCGAGGGCGTGGGAGGCCTGCGCGTCATGGACGACGTCGGCATCAAGGTCCGCAAGATGAAGCACCTCAAACTTCACGGCAAGATGCTGCTGGCGGACGGCCTGCGCGCCATCGTGGGATCCATCAACCTCGCTCCCGGCAGCTTCGACAGCCGCCGCGAACTGGCCATCGAGGTGCGGGACGACGAGGTCGTAAGCCGTCTGCACAAAGTCGTGCAACATGACTGGAAGCACTCCCACCCGCTCGATTTAAGCGACGCCGGCCTCCTGGCCGACCTGGAGGATCGCCAGGGAGTCGAAGGTTTAGCTATCGATTCGAGCAAAAAGAAGAAAAAGAAAAAGAAGTGACTTGGTGAGCTTAAGCAGTACTCGACGAAACCAAAACCGGCCACAGTCTTTGACTTTGACGCTGGATCGAGACTATAGTCCCCGGTGTAAGTGCATCAAAAGGAGACGAAATGGACGAAACGAAAAAACTCGAAGAAATCGTGGCATCCGTGGAATCGTCATTACCCGAACTGCCGGAAGGAGAGCTAAACCAGGTAGTCGGCGGCACGAAATCAACGGATAAGGCATCGCCAGACTTATTCCTCAAGTGCACTACAGGAAAACATTACGATGAAGCCAAGTAACAATGGAGCTTAGGAAAAGCGCACACAGCATCTACACCGCGATAAGACCGTGCCGCGGTTGGGTGACGTGTGGGCGGACGGAATCGTACCTTCAACTGCGCTAGGGAAAACTAATCACGTCGCGTGACAACGGCATCGCGCGAGGAAGTGGTTTCGCAACTTTCGAGTCCACCGGCAAGACTATTCCCTTGATCGAGAAGTCCTCGATCTCCTCCAGATTTGCCGAGGTGCGGCCCTGCAGCGTCATCTTTTCGAAAACGAACGGTAAGGACGTCGTGTCCAGCGTAGACGGCCGGTCGCTGATCTGAAAATGCAGATGCGGACCGGTGGTGTTTCCGCTGTTTCCCAGCAATCCCAGCTTGTCGCCAGCCTTCACGTGGTCACCCACATGCACCGTTACACTATGGGGAGCAAAATGGGCGTACATCGCGTACTGGCCTCCGCCGAGGTCGAGGATCACGTGGTTGCCCGCAATCTCAGGCACGGTTAAGTTGGTCGGCGCCACGCCAGGCGGCTCGTCTGGCAAATCGCGCATCGCTTCCACCACTGTGCCGGGCGCGACCGCAAGTACTTCGGTGCCGTAGCACAGCCAATCCTCGGACTTTTTCCCGTCGCCCCGAAATGCCTTGCCCTGGGCGTCGATCTTGATCCAGTCGATGGCGAACTGCTCGGAGGGATCGAGCGATCCGTTCATCGGATTGGTCACGAATCGATGTGGCCCGATCTCCAGGCAGCAACCGTTTCCATTCACCCATCCATCGCCCTTGAAGGGAGGAGCGAGAACGATCGCCGCCTGTGAACTCACCTTCATCGGCGGACTCACGACCGTTGACTCTGGCAGATGCTTGTTCTCCGGCTGAAGCGCGTGAACGCGCAGCGCGATCGTGCATGGCACGGCCTCGCTACCGGCATAAGTCACGTCGAAAAACATCACACCCGACTCGCCGCCCCCGAGCCTGGAAGAGTAATTCGCCTTATCCAATGTCGCCGGCAGAGACAAGAGCTTTACCTGGCCGGTTACATCCTCGTTTTTTATGGAAAGAACGCGGTTAGCCCCAGTCACCATGTTGCTTTGCGCCGGATCCACCACCTCCACGGACTGAATGGTCGCCGGGATTCCCCACACGTTCGTGAACTGCATGGCAAATGCCAGGTGAGTCAGCCCGTCCGAGCCCTTCACCGGATACACGCCCGAACCCACCAGATGCCAGACCAGCGGTCCGATGGTAAGGGGATACCGCTGTCCGTCGCCGCTGGTCAACGGTTGAAAATAACCAGGCGCATCGTCACACCGGTTCTGACCGAGCGCGGACGGAAACAATCCCAGCCCAACCAGAATCGGCAGCAGTAATAGACGCACGATTGATTTCATCGAAGTTTCTCTCTGTATTCCGCGTTGTAATGGATCGTCGTCACCAGGTCGAATGTTAAAGGAGATTGATCTCTCCCATGTCGATGGCGACTAGCAAAGGCTCTTTCACAAGCTGGTAGTCGCCTTCATACGCGTACACCCGACGCTTGGTCGGAAAGATGATCCCTTCTTCATCGCGATAATCCGAAGCATAGTTCAGCCCGGTTGCGCCGCCGAGGATGTCCACTGTGTAGTCGTGCCGGCGCAATAAGCCATCGGGCCCGAAGCAGGATATCTGTTCCCTGGTGTGGCTCTTCACATGATCAGGGAACGTTACCTTGAGCCGCCGCCAGGTTTCACCGCCGACTTGAATCGACGGGATCTCCTCGGTTGTGAAGCCTTCGTAGGTGTATAGGAACGGAATGTTAAGGTACGTCCACAAAGCTTCGCCAACGAAATAAATTACGTGAATGTCATTCCAAGGAGTTTCTCTCTGTTGCCCTTCGAATGACTCTTCCGGATTATCGCGGGCCTCGATCAGGGATCCGGTCGCGGTTTCGATCATGATACGATTCGGCTCGAAAATCGCCCGCTTGTTCTGTCCGGGAAAATCCACCGTGACGCGTTCGTCTCGCGTCTCGGAGGTCAATACCACGTTCTTGAGAAAGTCTGGCTTCCCTTTGACATACCAGATTGCGCCCGTGATGGATGCCGCAACCTTTATCGCCTTCACCTTTTTCCAGCGGTCGAGACCGCCGTGTGCTTTGATTGCGAGATTCAGTAGTTCGGTCATCGATACTCCAGCGAAGCGTGCGGTTTGAAACGGTAATTGCCTCAACCGGGGCGATCTGCCGCTTCGATGAAGGAACCCCACCCTCTTTCGCAAGGAACGAAGAACGCGAAAGGAGGATGGGGCACCCATTTACGAGCCATCCTCCCATGCGCCGTGAACCAGAACTATGTTTTTTATTCCCTGCATAGAATTCTCCTTGAATGAATGAAGTGTTGAAGGGTTGATCGCGTAAACAGCCGGCGACTCAATGGAAGAGGAAACCCTGAGCATTCTTACTGCCGCCGCAGGGCTTAGGTGACCCAAGTGAGAATCATACCACCTGGAGAATTGGCGGATGTAATCGCGAGATATTGGTGTTCTCTCGTATCACTATCGTCGGTTCCCACGTCTATTTCGCGAACCGCCGGACGCTGAAGGAAATCGGCAGCCCGATCACGGCCATGTGCACCAGCAACCCCAGAATCAGGTCGTGAAGTTTGTAAGGACCCCTTGCGTGAAGCGCGGAGAGCGGCAACACGACAAGATTCATTACCTCTTGAACCGCCGCGCCAAAGAACAAACCGCACACTAGTGGGTGCTCCTTCAGGAAACCCAGCTTGCGGCTTGCGACATAGTAAATAGCCGCGGCTGAGCACGCGATAAAGAAGTGCAGGAAGACGCCCAGGACATAGGTGCCGGCGCCTCCATAGAAAGCCTCCCGCCCCAGCAGCCCCGCGGCAATCACGAGCGGAATATCCGCTCCAAAAAGGATCATCGCTTGTGTAAGGTCCAAAGCCCCAGCAACCAGGCCGCCTACGGCGATTGCCAGCAGAGCGTTCCTTTTCCCCAATGGCTGAGGTTCAGGATCTGCATTCATCCCCATATCCTCTCTTTCATCTCTGATCTGTTTGCAATCCGCTTTGCTCCTGAGAAAGCATCCTTCGCAGCACACTTAGACGATGTAGGCGTCGCCATGGTTAGCGACTCAGCCATCTGCCGTCTAATCCTTGAATTGAATTTCGCGTTATTTATTTACAATT
This sequence comes from Terriglobia bacterium, assembly GCA_963801545.1. GTDB lineage: Bacteria > Acidobacteriota > Terriglobia > Terriglobales > Acidobacteriaceae > JAIQFF01. The sequence continues at coordinate 98,069 of CAWDFF010000021.1, forward strand.
TGTTTACATCCTGTAAATCTCCGAGATTGTTTCAATCGTTAACATAGAACTGTGAACGAAATATCGACCCGTGCCCGCAGAGTCGGGACATGGTGACTGCGGCCGGTTTCCCTGCGGTTGCCACCGTCAGAACAAAAGGTTCTCTTCTCCCCCCGCAACCTCCACGGTTGGTTTCCGTGGATGTCCTGCGTGGACTCGTCATGGTCATCATGGCGTTGGATCACACCCGGGATTTCATGTCCAATGTGCAGTTTGCTCCTGAGGACCTGGCGCACACGTATAGCGCGCTATTCTTTACCCGCTTCATCACTCATTTCTGCGCACCTGTATTCGCTTTCCTGGCCGGATCAGGCGCATTCCTCGCCACCAGCCGTGGAAAGTCAATACCTCAGGTCTCCCGGTTTTTCCTCACTCGCGGTTTATGGCTCGTGATCCTCGAGCTCACAGTTGTCGACTTCGCGTGGGGCTTTGTCCCCTGGGCACATGCCGGAGTGATCTGGGTTTTAGGCTGGAGCATGGTGGCAATGGCTCTGGTCGTAAGACTCCCAGCGCGCTGGATCGCTGTGCTGGGATTGGGCATGATCATTACCCACAATCTGCTCGATCCTATTAATCCAGCGGCGTTGGGAAAGTTCTACTGGTTGTGGATAATGATCCACACGCCGGGCCGCATCCCCATCACCGCTCATTCTTCGTTCTATGTCGGATACGTCCTGATTCCGTGGGTCGGGGTCATGGCTGCGGGATTTGCTTTTGGAAACCTGCTGCTCCGGCCTGACCGCCGCAAATGGATTGTTAGGCTCGGCATCTCCGCGACGGCGCTGTTCTTGGTGCTCCGTGGGTTCAATCTCTACGGAAATGGGATCGCCGGGCTGCCGTTCGGATACCCGCGTTCTGCCGGCCCCTGGAGTGTTCAGCCGACGCTGTCGTTGACGCTGATCTCATTCTTCAACACGCTCAAGTATCCGCCGTCGCTCGACTACCTGCTTATGACGCTCGGGCCGTCCCTCATCTTGCTTGGATTGCTTGATCGAGCCAAAGCGGAGCGCGGGTTGGTCCGTATTCTGCTGGTCTATGGCCGGGTGCCGCTGTTTTATTATGTCCTGCATCTCTATCTCCTTCACGTGATGGCCATACTGGTCACGTTAGCCTTTCACCAGCCTGTCTGGCACGGCCCCATCATCGCCGGCACATCGCCGAAACCTCTCGGGTATGGTCACGGTCTGCCTTTCGTTTACGCTATGTGGATTCTGGCTGTAGCAATTCTTTATCTGCCTTGTCGATGGTTTATGGAACTCCGAGGTCGGCATCGGGATTGGGCTTGGCTGAGCTATTTGTGATCGGGCGCGTGAGTTTGTGCGAATGCCATTGTAGAATCGCCATCGCACTCATGACCCAACGTTGTTAGTTAATTGCCAGCTCGTGATTGGCTGCATGTGGCCCTTCTACGATCGGAAACGTGATTAAGGCAGGTTAGGACGAAGAACATGGTGGAAGCTGCAGAAGAGTACAAAGCTCGCCTTGCGGCTTATGCCGAAGGCAAAGATCCAGTCACAATGCAACGCCAGGCGCCGCGCACGTTGGCGCAGTTAATCGAAGGCGTCGCGGAGACCACGCTTAGCCTCAAGCCCGCGCCCGGCAAGTGGTCAGTGACGGAGATCCTGGCGCATATGGCTGAGGACGAATTGAGCAGCACCTGGCGCTACCGTCAGATGCTTGAGCACGACGGCCCAGAGTTGCTCAGCTTCGATCAGGAGATGTGGGCGCGTCTCGGAGACTATGCGTCATGGAAACCCCAGGAGGCTCTGGAAATGTTCCGCCTGCTGCGTGAAGCCAACCTGCGGATGTTCGCCCAGCTCACGCCCCAGCAATGGCAGCGCCACGAAGTGCACGCCGAACGCGGCAAGCTGACCGTGCAAGAGCTTTGTCGCCACATGGCCGCCCATGACATGAATCACATCGACCAGGTGCGCAGAATCCTGGGGCGCTAATTAGAAAAATTACCGAGGCTGGTGTCCAGTGCAGCCCCACCTGAACAGTTCCACTGTTCAAGATTCGTGAGATAGGGCGCACGGGAATGTTCCTGCTACAATTCCGCGATCAGCTTGAAGGAGACGTGCGTGAAACGTCCATCGCTCGGGTCGGTTCTCCTCGGTCTGATACCTTTCGCTGGTGCCTGCTTCTCGGTTGCCCTCTGGGATCGCGTGTATCCCATGGTCCTCGGCCTTCCCTTTAATTTCTTTTGGCTGATTTTATGGCTGCTGCTCACGCCTCTCTGTTTGTGGGGGGCATATCGCGTGGATGCGCCTAGCATAGATGCGCCCAGCATAGGTGCGCCACACAAGGATGCGCCACACACAGAGCGGCCACCTCGCGAGGGAGGCGGTACACGATGAGCTCGAGCGTCGTGGCGCTGACCATAATCTCCGGCATTGTGGCGGTGGGTTCGTGTGCAGGTTTTTATGCCAGATCTCATCACAAGATGGACCTGGAACAATGGACAGTCGGAGGCAGGGGTTTCGGTGTTGTACTGGTTTGGCTCCTGATGGCGGGTGAGCAATACACCACCTTCACATTTCTGGGTGCCAGCGGGTGGGCTTATTCCAAGGGTGGCCCCGTGCTGTACATCCTCGCCTACCAACCCCTGATGTGCGTGGTTGCCTTCTATATCCTTCCCCTGATTTCGGAAATCGGTCGAAAACACCGCCTCCAGACGCAGCCCGATTTTTTCCAGGTGCGATATGGCAGCCGGTACCTGTCGGCCTTCGTGGCCCTGGTGGGAGTGGTCTCTCTGCTCCCGTATTCGCAGCTTCAGCTCACCGGGCTGGGACTCATCGTGGAAGTCGCGAGCTTTGGCGGGATTCACCGTACTCCGGCGATGATCATTGCCTTCACCATCGTGGCGGCATTTGTGTTCGTGAGCGGCGTGCGCGGCGTGGCCTGGGTCAGCATCATCAAGGATGTTCTGTTGCTGGTTGCTGCGGTATTTGTGGGCATCGCGGTGCCATACATGTATTTCGGCGGTATCGGTCCGATGTTTGCTGCCTTGGCGCGTGCCAAGCCGGGTCACCTGACGATGCCCGGGGCGACCGCTGATCTGGGTCACGGGTGGTACATCTCATCGGTGCTGCTGACGGCGGCAGCCTTTTACATGTGGCCTCAATTTTTCGCGGCTAGTTTTACGGCGCGAAACGGCAACATCCTGCGCCGTAACGCTATCGTTATGCCGCTCTACAGCATCACGATGCCGCTGATGTTCATTGTCGGTTTTACCGCCGTCCTGGTCCTGCCGGGAATGAGCGACAGCAATCTGGCCCTGCTCACGATGGTGAGAAAGACTTTTCCCGCGTGGTTCCTGGGCGTGGTGGGTGGCGCGGGAGCGCTCACCGCGATGGTCCCGGCCGCAATCCAACTCCTGACCGGGGCGACGATGTTCGCCAAGAACCTTTGTCGCCCCATCCTGGCGCCGGACATGACCGACCAGCAGGTCGGGTGGCTCGCCAGGATTATGGTGTTGGTGCTCACGGCTGGCGCCATGCTTCTCGCCATCCACAGCTCAGCAACTCTGGTATCGCTTCTGCTGCTGGGGTACGACGGGGTAGCGCAGCTCTTTCCCGGAGTTGTGCTCGGACTCTTTTCAAGACGTGCGACCGCGTCCGGCGTTCTTGCTGGGCTGGCCACCGGCATTTCCATTACTGCGGCCCTGATCCTGACCGGACACGACCCCTACCACGGATTGAATGCCGGGTTCATTGCATTGTGTTTCAATTTTGCAGTGACGGTATTGATCAGTTTAGTTGCGCCGAGGCACGCCGGGGAATTTGACGAGACATTTTTCGCGGCCTCTGCCTCGCAGACAGAGGGCGCGAGTCTCACTTAGGCCCTGCAATGCCCATGCCCGGCGACAAATCTCTTTGCGAAGCGGCGTTCCAGTATGGGGGAGCGCCTGCTGATAGCTGCGCACTGTCCTGGCAATATCGCCGGAATCGGCGAACGCGCCGGCAAACAGGATTCCACCAGCCTGCTACTGCCGAGCTGGCGTCGTCGGGAGGTCAATGAGCAGGATGTCCGAATTTTCCCGCAACCGGTCGAATAAGATCCGGCCGCCATCGGAAGTGATATCAAAGGTTCGCATCGCGGCGGGATTGCTCAGCTGGGTCAAACGCCGTGAGCGCATGGTGCCAAGGTCGAGCAGCCAGAAATCCTGCCCGGCCGTCGTATTTCCGAGCATGTAAACCAGGTCCTTGCCATCAGGCAGGAACCGCACGCGCTCACCGTCGCGCTGCACGTTGATTTCGGGTAGCTTCGCGGGCGTGCCATCCGGATGCACTGCCAGGAGCGGCATGACCGTGAACACCTGCGTGCCGCCATACACGATCAGGTCCCCGCGTGGGGACCACACCGGATCCTGGAACGATCCTGTTGCGATCCGAACTGGCGAGCCGCCGTCGGCGGGTAACTTGAACAAGCCCGCTCCACCACGGTCGGTGCCAGCCGCGACAATCCATTTGCCGTCGGGAGACCAGGAAGCTGTACCGCGAATATCAATGTCGCTCGAAAGGGGATGGAGTCGCGTTCCATCCGCGGCGATCACGTGCATCTGAAGCTTCCCGTCCCGCCTTAGCGCAAACGCAACACTGCTGCCGTCCGCTGAGATTGCTGGAGCCGACTGGATCGCGCCTTCCGAGCCCTTCCAGATCTCCAGCGCTTGCCCATCGCGATAGCTCCATAGCCCGTCAGCCCCGCCCCGCGAGGACAAGTAGAACAACGATCCGCCCCCGAAGCGGGGCGCGTGGGCGCGCGAGGTGGGCAATGGGAAGGCGGTAACGTCCTTTTCTACGACAATGCGACTGGTAATCGGAACACTCCACAAGTTGACCTGAGAGTTCACGACACTCGCGGCAAGACGCCGACCGTCCGCCGTTGCTGTCAGAGCGGTGTATTGTTCCAAACCCGAACTCACGCGCTGCGAAGTTCGGGTCTCCATATCGAACGCCCACAACCACGGGCCGGCCCCGTTTTCGTCGTGCGCAACGAACAGAACAGTCCGCTCGTCGATCGGAGCTGGGTACGTGATATCGGAATTGAGATGAGTGAGTTGTTCCGGTTCGCCCCCGTCCGGCGAAATGCGCCACAGGTCCATCTCGTGCGTCGCTGGACGACCGCGCACAAAGAAGATCCAATGCCCATCTCTGGACCAGACGTGAAAGTGGTTGTGCACCCCAGGCTGGTTTTTCAGGATCTGATGTTCATTGGCGCCGTTGTGATCCGCCACGAACGTGGGATCGCCCGGATCCCACGTGTGGTACACCAGCCGGGCGCCATCGGGTGACCAGGCAACCTCGGCAGCATGTTCACGCAAAAAATTATGCGGCGCACCGCCCATCAGCGGCCAGAGCATGAGCCTCCTGCTTTCCGTTCCGCCGCTCCACACCTCCGATCCGTCGCTCGAGAATCCGATGGCACGAAGGGGCCCGCGCGCGTCTCCCATCCGGCCCTGGGTAAGGTTCGCGAGGCCGCCACCGTTGGGTTGAATCAGCCAGATGTCGAACGTGCCGCTCCGGTCGGAGATAAAGGTCACGAATTTCCCGTCTGGGGAGATAGCGGGGTTCGTCTCGGCCCCTTCGAAGTCGGTGAGCCGTGTGAACTGCGCATTGGAAAGCGGATTCTGGACTGTCGGCGGGCGCCGATGGGAAACGGTCCACACACCTAATCCCGCCACCAGCATCGCGACCAGCGCCGCTATCAGCGCCCAGGGCAACCAGGCGTAACCCTTCGGCGCAACCTCCGCGGGAACCGGATGATCTGCTTCCTTTTGCCGAACCATTCTCCGCAGATCCACCGCCAGTTCCCGCATTGACTGGTAGCGATCCGCCGGGTCGCTTTCGAGCGCCTTCTCCACTACGCTTCGTAGCCCCGAGGGAACGGTGTCCGGCAACGGTGGAGGTGTCGCGTGGATGACCTTTTGCAGTACCTCGAGTTCCGTGGCGCCAGTGAAGGGACGCTGACCGCCGAGGGTTTCGTACAGCACGATTCCGAATGAGAAGATGTCGCTTCGCGCATCGACGGCCTTTCCCGATGCTTGTTCCGGAGACATGTACGGGATCGTTCCCATCAGCAGTCCGGGACGCGTTCCTCCCTCGGTGAGAGTCTGTGATCTCCCCAGGTCGGCTGGCTCTTCAAGCTTCGCCAGGCCAAAGTCCGCCAGTTTCGCGTAGCCATTCTTCGCAACCAGGATATTGGCAGGCTTGATATCGCGGTGCAGGATTCCGGCGGCGTGCGCGGTCGCGAGTCCATCGGCCACGCCGGTCAGCAACTCCGCCGTCTGGCGCCAGGCGCGCTTCTCCTGTTTGGCCCACGCCTGGAGTGTCCCGCCGTCCACGAACTCGGTCACCAGGTACTGCCGGCCCTCGAAATCGCCGGCGTCGTGGACAGTCAGGATGTGCGGGTGGTTGAGCGAGGAGGCCATTTGTGCCTCTCGCTGGAAGCGGCGGCGCGCCGCGGTGTCGGCCAGCTCCGCGGACAGGAACTTGATCGCCACCGGCCGGTTGAACTTGGTATCGACGGCACGAAACACTTCACCCATGCCGCCAGCGCCCAGGAGTCCTTCAATCTTGTAAGGTCCTATTTGGACGCCTGATGTGATCACGGTCGCCGCGGAGTCCGGGCCAGCCACACCAGCCCGTGCAGATTGGTCCAGAGTTCCCGTCTTCGATGAATCCTGGGCCAGCAGGGATTCGACTTCCCTGCGTAGCTCGGGGTCGGCCGCCGCAAGCACTTCGGCGCGCTTGGCCGGATCGCGCGCAGCCCGGTACAGTTCCTCGATCTGACGCCTGTCTGCGGGGGTCATTGCCCTACCCCAAGAATGGCTGAATCCTATCACGACGTGATGGCCCCAGGCGTGTACGAGCTCCAAGTTCAGCATGGATGGTCGACAAGCCGGAAGTAAGCGCGCGATCGGGACCTGCCAGACATATTTTCCGAGTTGCCCGTGATAGGACAGAATCCGGACCAGACACCTCGGGGTCCTGAGTGCTGTTGCCTATTTACAAGAATTACCGCCGAGCTAGTCGGCTTCACATTCGTTGCGGAAGACGAGGTGGCTATAGAAACGTTGGCCGTTTTATCAGGAAGGAGAAATCCTACCAAGTTGCACGTGCGGGTCGGGCACAATGGTACACTGCCTCCGTTATCTTTGGAGGCAAGACATGAAGGCTTCTCTGTTTTATCGAATCGCAGCTGTTCTTCTGCTGCTTTTTGCTGTCGGACATACACTTGGTTTTCGCCAGTCCGATCCCACATGGGGAGTTGATACGCTTCTTGGCTCAATGCGGTCAATTCACTTTGACGTGCAGGGGTTCAGCCGGACATATTGGGACCTCTTTGTCGCGGCTGGATTCTCGGTCGGCGTGTTTTATCTATTCGCGGCGGTATTAGCGTGGCAGCTAGGTGGCCTTCCGGCAGAGACTTTGGCGGTCATGCGCGTCACTGTGTGGGCTCTCGCTCTTTGCTTTGCCGCCATCACGGTTGTGAGCTGGAGATACCTCTTTATCCTCCCTATCGTTTTTTCAATCGTGATTACAGTGTGTTTGACTGCGGCGGCATGGCTTTCAGCGAAGCCAATCTGAAGCCGTTCGTTCGCGTCTGTTCCAGCCTGGCTGGTGAACCGCACCCATACTCAACTTTCTGGAGGTTCCGGTCCTATTTGCTGGCGGATCGTCGGCAAACAGGAAGTAATCCGTTCCTTCCTGTTTGCCGTCATCCGGCACAACATCCGGGAGTGTCGCTGCCGATTGCTTGTCGTCTTCCATAAGTCTGGTGACGATGACCTACGGCCTGGCCTCGTAAACCAGATTGAACGGCGTTTCTGTGGCCCGCCGGAAACGGCTGAAACCGGCTGAAGTCACCACTTTCCGCACCTGTTTCTCGCCAGCTTGTGCACCCAGACACAGCCCCACTTCCTGCGAGCGAGAGCAGGGTGTGCAAAGCAAAGTGGAAAATGAATAGTAGACTCGACCTACGGGATTCAGGTTGTCCTTGAGATCGTCATTGGCAAAGGGCTCCACGATCATCCAGGTGCCGTCATCGCGCACCGCGTCCCGGATGTGGGTGGCGGCGCCAACCGGATCACCCATGTCGTGCAGGCAGTCGAATACCGCTACAAAATCGTAGTTTCTCCCGGGGAATTCCTTGGCTGCTGCCACTTCGAACGTGACCCGGTCCGCGACCCCTTCGCGGATGGCGGATTCGCGCGCCGCTTCGATCGACTTGTCGTGGTAGTCAAAGCCAAAAACGTGTGAATTGGGGAAGGCTTTTGCCATCAGGATGCTGGATGCTCCTTTCCCGCAACCGACATCGGCGACCTTTGCCCCGCGGTGGAGTTTGTCCTTGACACCGTCCAACGCAGGTATCCAGGAGCCGACCAGGTTTGCCGCATAACCCGGCCGAAAGAATTTCTCGCAACCATGAAACACGCTATCCACGTGTTCGTTCCAACCCATCCCCGCACCTGAGCGGAACGATTCGGTAATGCGCGGAACCGCGGCCAGGGATCCCAGGGCGAGTTCGAATGCGCCGGGCAGGTACGCCGGACTGTTCTCATCGGCCAGGGCAAAGGCTTGTTCTTCGGTAAGGCCGAACTTGTTTGTTTTTTCATCGTAGGCGACGTAGCCACCCGCTGCCTGCGATGCCAGCCACTCGCGCACATAACGCTCGTCCGTGCTCGTCTTGGCCGCCAGTTCGGTCGCGGTCATGGGACCCGCAGCCAGAGCTTTGTACAGACCAAGGCGTTCTCCGATTACGACCATGCCGGAGTGAACGGCTGCGCCGAGATCGTTCACAAACCGTCCCAGGAATTCATCCATTTTCTTACTGTCCACTGCCATAATTTCCTCCATTCAGGTGTGAGTTAGGTTTTCAGTAGCGATCGTTGAGCATCATCTGTCGCGGAGAGAGCGCTCGCAATAAAGCGGGGATAACTTTTATGTCTCTTTTATGTATCGCGCTAAGTTGCTGATCTTAGTGCATAATGCCTGTTGGTGGAGGGGGTGGGGCGGGCCATGCCGAGTGAAAAACCAGCTAGCCGAGAGGTCGAACTTGACCTTGGGCGCTACGAGCTTCGCCGCTTTGGACGGCGGGTGCGGCTCGAGAAGAAGCCCATGGAATTGCTGATTTTCCTGGTCGGGCGGCGGGACCAGATGGTGTCACGCGAAGACATCGTCAAGAAACTGTGGCGCTCGAATCTGTTTATCGATACGGAACGGAACATCAACAACATCGTGCGTAAAATCCGGACGGCTCTGGGTGACAACTCCGCCAAACCGCGCTTTGTTGAAACTGTCGTTGGGAAAGGTTACCGATTCATCGGCCCGCTGCGAGTGATCGACGCCCAATATCGCTCTGATCCCGGGTCAGCTTCTGCGCACTCGGTCAGCCTGGAGAACGCAAGTGAGTGGGGAGAGCGCTCGTCACTTGCGGTATTGCCACTGTTACTTCTGGGGAAAACCACGGACGACCTCGGCCTCTGTCTGGGGTTTGCAGATGCGCTGGTCTCGCGTCTCGGAAATCTTGGGAGTGTGGACGTGTTGCCAACCTCCGCCGTGCTGAACCTGCCTGCCGAAACACCGGCGTCTGACATTGCTGCACGCCTTGGCATCCGCTTTGTCGTCCATGGCGCCATTCAAATGTCCAAAGGGCAATGGCGACTTTCACTGGAAATGTTTGATTCACATTTGCAGCGCTCCTGCCTGACCAGGAAATGCGATCTCGACGTGCGCCGCCTGTCCGACCTGGAGATTGACATCGCCAAGCAGATCGCCGGCGCATTGAACCGCCCGCTGGGTCCCGCCGTGGTTCAGCAACACCCACGATATAGCCGGGACCCGCTGGCTTACGCAGAATTCATGCACGGCTACCGGCTTAGCGCCTCGGGCGATCCCTCGGTGACGGAGAAGGCCACCCATCACCTGGCGAGTGCGGTGACTCGAGACCCGGCCTTTGCCCTCGCCCACGCTACCCTCTCACTGGCGTGTACGACTCGTCATTTCGAATTTGACCCAGTCAGTGCATGGCTGGAAAAGGCTGAATTCCACTGCCGCCGCGCACTCGAAATAAACCCGGACTTGCCCGAAGGATATGTCGCTCGCGCTTTTCTGCTGTGGGGGCCGTCGAAAAACTTCCAGCATGTGGAGGCGATTGCCGACCTCAAGCGCGCTCTCGCCCTGCAGAGCAATCTGCCCCATGCCTACAACCGGCTCGGCAGCATCCTGGCGCATATCGGGTTGCTCGATCACGCTCGTGCAATGCACGAAAGAGGACGGCATTTTCATCCCAGAAAAGCACTCAATCCCAGCATCGTCCAGGTCCACGTATGGAACCAGGAATACGAACTGGCGCGCGAAACAACTCAAGCCTGGCGGGCGGAAAGTCCAGGCAACAAGTACGCAATCTATTTTGCTCCGCAGCCGGCCATAATGACGGAGGATTGGAAAGAAGCGAAGGCTTTGCTGGATGAGGCGCTGCAACTTTTGCCCGGGGAACCACTCATCATTAGCTTGCAGGGCGTTTTTTACGCATTGACCGGAAGGAACGAACAGGCGCTCGACTGCATGACCAGCGCTTGCGCAAGCGCGAAATCATTTGGGCACGCTCACCATACCTACTATCAGATCGCTTGTATTCTTGCCTTGATTGGCCGGCCCGAGACTGCTTTCGAATGGCTGGAGCGCAGTGTCAGCAGCGGATTTGCGTGCTGGCCTTTTTTTCTGAAAGACCGTTGTCTCCAGAGTCTTCGCAGGCTTCCGGAATTCGAGCTGCTGGTGAGTTCTCTGCAGAGCAAGTATCCGGACCATCTGGGATTGCTTTAGATCGGCGCCCTTCGTAGCCGAAATTGACGCGCTTCTGCCCACGGCCTAACATGGTGCCTCATGCTGGAGCAGACAGTCTCTCAAGTTACTCCTCGCGTGGAACGTCGATTGTGCGCATGCCTGCAACCGGCGGACCGAAACTGCTGTTCCATCTACCGAGTTGGGACATTTTCTCTTTAGCGCCATCGCCCGATGGCCGCTATCTGGCATTCGGCCCAGTCACCGCAACCGCAAACGCCTGGACGATCGCATCGTTCCCGCGCAAATAGTCGCCGGTGAACTGCAAAGAGCATTACCTCACCCTGCGGTTCTCAAACATGAATGCGATCTGATAGAAGATCCGTGGCAGAAACACTGATGTTAAGATAGTGAGCGCAGAAGCTAAGTGACCCCTTTGGGCTCATTCACTAGGTTGCGCGGGTGAAAGACGCAACGGCCGCGGCCTCGTCGTCCTTGACGTCGAAAAGGCTGTACAGCTTGGTGATCTTGAGCAGGTCCCCGATCCTCTTGCTGAGGTTCACCAGCTTTAGTTCGCCGCCCTGGCTGCGAACGGTAGTAAAGCTACTGACCAGCAAGCCGATGCCGGAGCTGTCGATGTAGTCGACCCCGCCAAGATTCAGCAAGACCTTCTTGTTTCCTTTGCCCAGGAGGTCGTTGATGACGTCACGCACCACAGCGCTAGCGTCGCCCAGCGTGATCCGACCGCTGAGGTCCACGATGCTGACACCCTCTACTTGTCGGGTACTGCTGTTCAGTTTCACCAAGCTGCTCCTCCCAAATCGTCAGGCAGTATAGCACCGAGGCGCCTCCCCAGCGCTAAGCACCCCTGACGCTGAGGGTTAGATGGTGAGCGCGGTGGGAATCGAATCCGTGCTCTTATGTAGTTCTAACAACTTACAACGCAGCAGATGACATTTAAGACCTTGTCTTCGGTGTATTGCGGTGCGAACGGCAGGGAAACGGCGGGAGACTTGCAATTTGAAATACGAATGGTTGTCGGGGGTTCCGCGCTCTGTTGGCATCGCGCTTCGGCGACCAGAGATAACCTGCACTTCGCAGGCTGGGCGACAGCAGCCGGGTTGCACCCGACACAGCCAGCGTTCATACTCGAGCTATGACACTCAAGAATGCAGCATTGCTGGCGCTGATCGGGACGATTCTGGCAACCGTTCTTTTAGTCTGGACATTCGTCTCAATCGTCCTAAATGTCCTACGGGGATTGGCTCCTCCGCTAATGCTGTTCCCGTGGTTTGTCTATGCATTTGCTTGTTTCAGTTTGGCGGTGTTCTTTTACGTGTTCCAGAGGGCACAGTCGTGACTTTGGCGAGAGCCGCCCTATTCCAATCGTCTCCTCAGGAGTCCCGGGGTTGTCTGGCCCGATACCAGATCGCAATTAATAGGAGCACGCGGAGATTTGGGTTACTTCGATGCCCTAGCGGCTTTCACATTGCGATTGCTTTTGCCTTCCCGAGTATCTCTGCTTCGGCTTGAAACCAGTCGTCCCATGCAGGACCATCAACCCTGCCGCGTTGCTCGTAGAGTTCATGGGCACGGTGAAGGATTTTCTCTCGAAGGCCATCTCTGCGAATTCAGTTGTTTGGTTAGTTGCACCACCGTCTTCATTGGTAGCAGGAGTCTCCTCCATCCCACGACGTTTGCCTACCTTTCGGACAAATAAGACCTATGCGCCATGTCATTTTGGTCAGGTCCCATTCCCACACAAAACCGTCGTCATCAGCGAACGCCACTGTCTTAAACCCGCCGTTTTGTGCCACCTTAAGAAGCTCCAGAGCGGGAGAATATGCAAGACTACGTGCCAGTGAACGGTCCATCAGCGCGTAACCGATGAACAGTTCGCCACGGGAATCGACGACATTGCCGCCGCCGTAGTCAACCACTCCCCCAGCGTGGACATTCGCATCCAAGCCACGTTCCATGAGAAATACGCGCACCAAATCGGCAGCGTGTTTCTGGCTGTCTGTCTGCGCCATCGCCAGCGCACCAATCATCACCAGCGTTGCCGTGATCATTGCTGTTTTCATTTTTTCTCACTTTCAAGTGTAAAGGCATCACTTCCAGGGGAGTACCACTTGGGGGAGAACCTCGTCCCGTCCACGCGCCCGTCGCCTAGGAGTGCTCGCGGAAGTCGAGACTTGTTCACTTTTAACGTTAGCGTGAGAACCCGAGGAAAGTCGTGAGTTGGATCACAGGACATGGTGATGGAAAACACCAGTCTCAAGGCGTGGCTTCAATCCGTTCCGCCCCGCACCGTTGGTAACCGACGGTAATCGGACTTGTTAATCTTAAGGGCCATTCCCCCCAGCAGCATTCATCTTTAATCTATTGACTGGGCGCAGCCGGAGGAGGCTTCAAAAGGGCCGACGCCTACAGTCGGAGAGAGGTGAACAATGATAAGCCTAATGACTAAGTGCTCAGCGGTGGTGTTGATAACGTTTGTTGTGGACACGACTGCGGTGCTGTCGAGCGCACTGGAGGTAGGGTTATGACAGATCGAAGAGATAAATCTCTCGTGGAGAGGATCATGAGCTTTCTTGGGAGACAGAAGGAGAGGAGCCAAGCCGTGCTCTGCCCTCTGTCCTCGGAAGAGCGATGCCCATTCCTAACCCAGGGACACCCTAAGCGGCGGGCGCAAGACGTACGCGGTGCATCCCCGTTGGCGTGCCGTTTGCTGTTCACACATCCCGAGTTGGGCTCATGATTTACACAAGTGTTCCTCTCGGAAGCATTTCAGCAGCCATTCACATGTTGGCTAGAATACTGGCGAAGTTATTCTCTTGGAGTCACGCGGGCGAAATACTATCAACGCCAGCAAGGTAACTGTCCGGCTGCCGAGTTCGGTCAACTTCTTGCACAACGTCGGCCTTGCCCAGAAGTTTGAATCGCCACTCCGGCGTCGCCGGAGTACCACCGCTGAAGCCCACTACGCGCACGGCCGAATCACGATTCGGGTAAATTTCCTCGATGGCTGCCCACGCTTTTCCAGACAGCATCGTGAGTGGTCGGTTGCCGTGGTCTTACGATCAAGTGTGGCGGATGTTTAAGAAAGCAGGCGTGTCAGGGACGCATAGTCTCCGGCGCACCTCTCGCACCTGGTTGGATTCAGAGGGAACACCCGTGGGTGTGCAACAGCAGATTATGCGACACGCGGACGTGCGAACCACCATGAATCAATACGGCTCCGCCCACACTGCCGACATGGCGGAAGCGCACGGCCGGATTGTGCGCTTGGCACGGAACGGCAGGGAAACGGCAGGAAAACCTTTGTAAGGTGTTGATAAGTGGTGAGCGCGGAAGGAATCGAACCTTCAACCTACTGA
>CAWDFF010000022.1:0-148259 GCA_963801545.1 Terriglobia bacterium
GTTCCAATTCGTGAGTTTACAGAGTTACCATTCGCTGTAAAGACTGTCGGAGACAATCTTTCTGACTTTGTCGAGGCCCTTGAGCCAGGCCATGTATTCGCTGCTGGCGCTGGCCTTGGCGTAGCTGTCGGCGAAGGCGGCCATGTTGGGATACTCGATGCTCACCACCACGATGCCGGCTTCGGGACCGGCGAATCTGGCCTGCCACACTCGCGTCGTGGCCTGAATGCCGATGGCCTTCATGATCTGCCTGCCCTTTTCTATTTCCTGAGCGTAGGCGGCGGGATCGTCGGTCTTTACCGTGACCACCCGCAGGACGGTTGCCTTTTGCGCCACAGCGGCGCTCGACATGGCGAAGATTGCTAGGAAAGTCACTGCCACTATCGCTGCACTTTTCTTCATTGAACGTTTCCTCTCTCTTTTTTGAAATCGCGTTGACCACACCTGGTTCGGGCCCGGCACATGGTAGGGCCTGGGTCGGGGCAAGTCAATTCAATGAACACGTAGGCCCTAGACGTCCTCGTCTGGGCAGGCGAGCGAAGCTCGCCAGCGCGCGTGACATCATGGTTGAATCATTGTGAGGAAGAAACTGCGGAGCTTTCGCACCGTTGGACGGGCGGGGGCGCCCGTCCCTACATGGTCTGTGTGGGTTCGGGTTTTTCTCCGCGATAGACGCGGGCGATTCCGCGCACCAGGCGGCGCAGGGGAAGGCCGCTCTTGACGTCGGCGAAGAAGATTTCTCCGGTCCGGTTGCTGCGATAGAACCAGCGTTTGAGCAGGGCGAGATGTTCCATGGTTTCCAGAGCGGTCTTTGCAGGTGCGGATGGGAACATGGCGAGCGTTGACTGGACACGCGATTCCATCGACTGCGATTTGGTGTGCTCTGTGCTCTGGATGGAAAACGGGATTGGGCCGGTGATCATTCCGCCGTCGATGGAAAAGAATACGACTGATTCGGGGATGGCCGAGGGCTGCACCATTAGGGCGATGAGCTGATCGATGCGGTGCACGATCTCGGGGAGCTGGCCAAGGACGGGCTTCAGCTTTTCAACTTTGACGTGCAAGGCGGCGGCGCTTTCAAATTCGAGGCTGGATGATGCCTGGTCGCGCTGCACGCTGATTTCCCGCACCAGCGAGTCGCCGGAGCTGTCGAAGTAGGCCTGCACGCGGGCCACCTCAGCATGGTAATCGTCGTCGGTGCAGCCTTTGAAGCAGGGCGCGAGGCACATTTTCATTTCGGAGTAGATGCAGCCGGGAAATTGCGGGTCAGGATGGAGGTCGTCCACGCAGCGGCGCATTTTGAAGAAATCCAGGGAATCGTTGGCAAACTTTTCTGCCGCGGTGCGCGAAGGGAAGGGACCGTAGTAAAGAGAGCGCCTACCGGGGCGTCCGAGGCGCGTGGTGATCGAGGCACGCGGGTATTCATTTTCCATGTGCAGTTTGAGCAGCGGGGCAAAACGCAGGCGCAGGCGGGCGCTGTAGGTTTTCGGGAAGGCGGAACGCAGCAGGCGATAAAGGAGAAAGCCAGACTCGAAGTCGGAGCCCGTGGCCGTGTACTCGATAGAGTGAACGCGATTGCGCAGGTTCAGTCTTCGGGCATGTTCCGGAGGGCCGAGAAGACGGTGCAGGCGGCGGCGCAGATTGGCGGTCTTACTGACGTAAGGCTCGGCCTGGGGATCGGCGCCGCGGAGCAGGAAGACCGCGGGTGCAGCGGGAGCGGAGGCGAAAGCTTCAGCGTCGCGGTCGGGGACGAACTCCAGGCGCTCGGTCAGCACGGGTTCATTCTAGTTTATGGGAGAGGGCGGCCACGGATTCACACGGATACTGAGGCCTCGAAGAGTAGCCAAAGTTTCATTTTGCGGAGCGTGCCCGTTTTGCTGGCGACGTGAGAGCGCTGCCGAGCCTTGCTCGGCCTGGACGGGTCGGAGACCCGTCCCCACACGTTCCGTGGCTATCTAAAGCTGGCGCTGCGGAATTTTTGGCGGAAGTCTTCGCCTTCCATTTTGATGATGCGGCACATTTCGTGCAATCGGGAGCGCATGCGCTCACCGATACGGTCGCCCAGAGTCTCTTCGCGGGCGGCACCGCGCGGGCCGGCGACGGCACCAGCGGGCCGGTCATCGAAGTTGGTGGTGATAATGGTTGTGCGATTGTCGTTGTAGCGCGTGTTGAGGATCAGGCTCACTGTGTCCCAGACCCATTCGGTGGGCTTGACGGCGCCAAGTTCGTCGAGCACCAGGACTTCGGTCTCGAAAACCGGGCGCAGGACTTCAAGTTCTGTGGCCTTCACCGAATCGTTGTAGGAATTCTGGATTTGCTTCAGCAATTCGCGGTAGTCGTAGAAGAGGCAGGCAATACCCTTGCTCAGGATCAGTTCCTTGACGATGCCAACGGCCAGATGTGTCTTGCCTACGCCGATGCCACCGATGAGCAGCAGGCCGGTCGAGTCGACCGGGTACTCTTCCACAAACTTGCACGCTGCCAGACGGGAGGATGCCAGCGCCCGATGGGGACCGTCGAACTCGAAATTTGAAAGTTCGCAATGTTCGTAGCGCTTGGGAATGCGGGCAGCCGTGAGCAACGCCTGGGTGCGTGCCTGCAGGCGGCAATCGCACCGCGTCACCCGCCGTTCGGAGCCGATGGAGACTGATTTCCAGCCAGTGCCTTCACACAGAGGACAAACGTCCACGGAAACTTTCATGACCTGGGGTCTTTTCCTTGTCTTGCTTCTTGTCTGCTTTTCCTTTTCTTAGACTCTGCGCTCGCGGATGCGTTTTGCGCAAGTGGCAAAGACGGTGTGGCTGTGTACATCCTGTGGAGTTACGGAACCGGCTGTGGAGAGCTGAGGAAATAGAGAGCTGGCAAGGCGTTAACTCCAGAAAATCCGCCGAGGATGCAAACCAACATTCGCTGCCACCCATTACTGCGGCGATCTTAGCAGCCCGGAGAATCGATCTCCGTGGTTCCAGTCAGTTCTCAGGCACAAGTTCTCGGTTCTCAGTTTCGATCGGTGAGGCGATGGTGGAGAGCAGCGCATCGGCCCTACGTGTAATGTTTTCTTTGGACCAAAGCACCACTATTGCAGCATTTTCGGCTGGGGGAGCGGCCTGTTTCCGCTGGCAGAGCGGACTGGCCTTTACCGGTGACCCAAAAGCGGCACCCGATGCGGATTTCCACAGTTGACATTCGCAGCAGACGGTAGCTAAATAGGGCCGCTAGGTTTCCCACTCAGCGAGTGCTAGTCCTACCTCCCCTGTGCGCGCTGGGGGACTAACGAGACCTGCCAGGAGAGAAGATGAATAAAGCTGATCTCATTGACCGAATTGCAGCTGGTTGCCATATCAGCAAGACCCAGGCAGCCACGGCTATCGACACCGCTGTCGACAGCATCACTTCTGCTCTGAAGAAAGGGGATCGGGTCGCGTTGATTGGTTTTGGCACGTTCTCCGTCTCGCAGAGAAAAGCCCGCAACGGGCGCAATCCGCAGACCGGCGCCACCATCAAGATCGCTGCCCGGAAAGTCGCCAAGTTTTCAGCCGGAGCCGAACTCAAGAAAGCGGTCAACCGCGGTAAATAGGCCAAGTTCAAGTTAAGGGATAAGAACGGCAGGAGGTCGGTCCTGCCGTTCTTGTTTTTGAAAGCTTGTGGAGAGACGGGCGTCCCGCCCGTCCAGGCCGAAGATCTGGGCTATCCGGGGTTGCTGAATCCTTCGCCGATCCTTTAGAATCTAATGCTTCGAGTCAAAGTTTGGAGATCCCATGAAGGCAGCCATTCACCCCGCTTATAACGAAGTCCGCGTCATGTGCGCTTGTGGCAGCAGCTTTACCACGCGCTCGACCCATAAGGGCGATATCCACGTGGAAATCTGCTCCGCCTGTCATCCATTTTTCACCGGCAAACAGAAATTGCTGGATACGGCAGGTCGTGTGGAGCGCTTCCGCCGGAAGTATGCCAAGGCCGAGCCGACAAAGAAGTAAGAACAGCTACGGATTTCGCGAATTTGCACGGATTTTTAAGCCCCTGCTTTTGCGGGGGCTTTGTTTTTTTGGTCGACAGGTAGAATAGAGACGTGCGCAAGTATTGGGACAATTCGGAAACGGCCGCGGGCGAGGGCGCCCGCGCCACACAACCTGTTCCTTCGTCGGTGACGATTGGGAACGTGCGCATTGCGCCGGCCACCGTGCTGGCTCCCATGGCTGGCGTCACCGATACCGTGTTCCGGCGGTTCATTCGCAACCTCGGTGGCTGCGGGCTGATCATGACCGAGTTCACCTCGGCGGACGGAGTTCTTCGCGCCAAGGACAGGAAAGCCAAGCTCTACCTGCATTTCTACGAAGACGAGCACCCCATTTCGGCACAGCTTTTCGGCAGCGATCCCAAGGTGATGGCGGACGCGGCGCGCATTGTCGAAGACCTTGGGTTCGACCTGGTGGACCTGAATCTCGGGTGCCCGGCGAAGAAAGTGGTGAAGTGCAACGGCGGTTCGGGGCTGCTGAAAGATTTGCCCGCGATCGGGAAGATCTTTGAGGCGGTGCGTTCGGCGGTCACAATTCCGTTCACAGTGAAGTTTCGCGCCGGCTGGAACGATGAAAACGTGGTTTGCGTCGAGCTCGCCAAAATGGCGGAAGACTGCGGACTGTGCGCGGTGGCGCTGCATGCGCGCACCCGCGAGCAGGGCTACAGCGGGCAGGCGCGCTGGGACTGGATTGCGGCGGTCAAGCAGGCGGTGAAGATTCCAGTGATCGGGAATGGCGATATCCGCACCCCGGAAGACGCCTGTGCCATGGTGGCACAAACCGGATGCGACGCGGTGATGATCGGGCGGACGGCGCCGTCGAATCCGTGGATCTTCCGGCAGATCGAGCAGTACACGGCTGGGATCGGCAATAGCTGTGTGGGGTCGGGTCTTCGACCCGGCCAGGCCGAGCGCAGCTCGGCTGTTGCTGTCGACGAGCCTGCCGGGCTTTGCCCGGCCCAACCGGGTCCCTTCGACTTCGCTCAGGGCAGGCTCCGACCCGGTTCCACACAAGACAATTCTGCTTACCCTTACGACCAGCCTAGCGAGGCTGACCGCTACCAAATGATCCGGACTTACTTTGAGATGCTGATCGAAGAAGAGATGCCGGGAGCGGAAGGCAAGATGAAGCAGTTCGCGTCCTGGTTCACTCATGGAGTGGCGGGTGGCGCAGCTCTGCGGAAGGCCATCTACGAATCCAAGAACCGAGCGCAAATTCTGACCAACGTAGAAGAATTCTTCGAGAATCGGCTAGGCTTGTGCGGCGCGGGCGCCCCCGCCCGCGAGGTCGTGGATTCGATTCCTTGAGAGTGCCGGGTAAGCTACTTTGCCGGCGCGTAGAAGTAATAGTCAGCGACGTAACTACTCTTGGACGTAGCATCCAGATTGGAAGAGGTACACCGCGCTGCTGCGGGCGGCTGTCCGCCCTTGGTGTGGATGCGCTGAATGGTGGACACACCTGCCAGTGTTCCGCTTCCTGAATGGTTGGTGGCAGTCAGCAGCAGCCAGGGAATTGCATCGGCATCAGGCGAGTCCACCTTCGTCAGGACTTTCCCTGTAACTTCGCTCCCATCACTGTGCTTCCAGGTAGGACCGGCGTAGTGACGCCCGACGACCCGGTCTGTGTTATCTCGAAGTTCAGCCTCAGGCGCTTTAAGCAACCAAGCGGGTTGGCCATCGGTATTCAGCTGACAAGAGTAAATCTGAAATCCAGTTGCATGCGCTGCCAGGACTAACTCTTCACCGGCAGGAGCTTTGATCTTGTCCGGGACCTCAGGCATGGTGGACTCCTGCGCCATTGCGAATGTGAGGACGCACAGCAGACCAACGATTGCAGTGACTCGTAAATCCACCTGCAGATTTTACACCCCAGCTCTAGTGACTGCTGATAGGGAAGTTCATCGGGCGAGCTTCGCTCGCCTGCCCAGACGAGGACGTCTGGGCCTACGTGGTCTTGGTGATCACGTCGACCCAGCCCGTACTCAAAACCTCCTGCAATCAGGCCTCTGACATCATGCTGCCGTGCTGGAAGTGATATTGCAGGATTTTTGCCGCCAGAGTCGGACTCACGGTGCCTGATTCCGGGTCGATCGTGCGTACGACTTCCCCGCGGCATACTACTTCGGCCGCAGCCAGTCCTGCGATTTCCGCCGGCAGCACGAGATTGATCTCGAGCAGTGCGTTGGGGGCGACGGATTCCTCCGCCTGGAAGAGCATTCCCGAGCGGCTGATGTTTTCGGTTGTACCCTGGCGCCAGTCCCGTTCTCCGACCAGCCGGTACTTCAGCGGCAGGTGGAGATCGAAACGGGTAGCCCGGAAAGGGGAAGATACTTTGCTGCGTGGGCGTGCGGCCGGAACATGTTGTACTAAGCGAGTAGACATCTGAACCTCCTGTGGGGGTGGGGTATCGAGCACCTCCCGCACTTTTGCCTGGAGTGCGGGGAGGGTAAAGGGCTTCTGGAGCAGGGTGATGCCCTGGTCCAGCGTGCCGTTGTGGCCAATGTGATTCTCGGTGTAGCCCGACATGTACAGCACCTTCATGGCGGGACGAGTCGGAGTAATATGATTGGCCAATTCGCGCCCGTTCATTCCCGGCATGATGACGTCTGTCAGCAGCAGGTGAATAGGGCCTTTGTGTGACTGGGAAAGCTGAATGGCGGCCGGGCCGTCGGGAGCGTCGAAAACTGTGTATCCCTGGTTCTCAAGAGCCTGACGGGTGAGGCGTCGCAGATGTTCTTCGTCCTCTACCAGCAAGACGGCTTCATGACCCTGGCTGGGCGGCTCCTGGGCGAGAGCGGGCTGCATGGCAGCTTGCTGGTTGGGTGCGCTGAATCGAGGGAGGTAGATCTTGAAGGTGGTGCCTCTGCCAGCTTCGCTGTAGAGCCAGATGTAGCCTTCGCTCTGTTTGACGATGCCGTATACGGTGGAGAGGCCAAGCCCTGTGCCCTTCAGTCCCTTGGTGGTATAGAAAGGTTCGAAGATGTGGCTCTGGGTGTCGGCGTCCATGCCCATGCCGGTGTCACTGATAGCCAGCATCACGTAGTCGCCGGGTTTTACCGGTTGGTGGAAGCGGGCGTAGTTGGCATCGAGCGTGACGTTCGCAGTCTCGATGGTCAGCTTGCCGCCTTGCGGCATGGCGTCGCGGGCATTGACCGCCAGGTTCATGATGACCTGCTCGATCTGGCCGGGATCGGCTTTGACGGCGCCGATATCCGGACCGGGAACCATGACCAGATCGATGTCTTCACCGATCAGCCGGGTCAGCATTTTCAGGTTCTCGGTGACCACGCCGTTCAGATCCAGGATCTTGGGGGCCAGCATCTGCTTGCGGCTGAAAGCCAGCAACTGGCGAGTTAGCGCAGTAGCACGGTCGGCGGCGTTGGCGATTTCCTGGGCGTGTCCGCGCAGTGTGGGCTCGGGACCAAGGCGTTCGAGCAGGAATTCGGAATATCCTGAGATCACCATCAGCAGGTTGTTGAAGTCGTGCGCGATGCCGCCTGCCAGCCGGCCTATCGCCTCCATCTTCTGAGCCTGGCGGAGCTGCTGCTCCAGGGCGCGGCGCTCGGTGACATCCTCCGCGAAGAGTTCGAACAGGATTTCGTTGCCATTTTCGCGGAAGGCGCGTCCGGAGAGGCGCACGCTGATGGAAGCGCCGTCTTTGCGAATCCAGTCGGAAGACAGGCCCTGGAATTTTTCAAGCGAGCGCAGGTAGTCGGCCAGGCTGAACCACTGCTGGAAGTCTGAATACAGATTGGCGAGATTGCGGCCGACCAGCTCCGATCCGGTCTCATATCCCAACATGGCGACCAGGGCCGGGTTCACGTCGAGCAGGATGCCACTCGAACTGCAGCGACAAACCCCGTAGGGAGCGTGGGTCACCAGGGACCGGAAGTTGATTTCCGAACGTCTCAATCCTTCCTGGGCCGAGCGCAGCGCGGCATTGAAGAAGCAAATGAGTCCCGCGACGAAAACGAACAGCGTGAGATGTATGATCGCGCGGCGATATTCGGGATAGGTGTGCGCGCCCGCCAACGAGAAGTACGCGCTCACCGTCAAGGCGAAGGATGTAGCCACCAAACCGGGTTTCCAGCCGCCATACCATGCGCTGACCATGATGGCGACGGAGAAGACTACCAGGCGGCTCTCCACCACGTCGGCGAGCAGGAAGGCTGGAATCAGGGCAAGAATAATGCTGAGAACTGCGACGCCGTATCGGAGTATCGGGGCCCGAGCCGGAGGGATGTAGCGTCGGCGAAGAAGGGGGAACTTCGCTCGCATGAGAAGAATTTAATTCCCAGAACGGGATCGCGCGAGTTACGGGAGTGCATCTGTACGCGGGCCAATTGACGGGTGGCCGGAAGAATATCGGCACCGAGGCAACCCGTACGACCGAGTGAGCAACGGGGTTGGGGGAGACTGTGTAGGGACGGGTCGGAGCCTGCCCTGAGCGAAGTCGAAGGGACCCGTCCGGGCCGAGCGAAGCTCGGTAGCTTGCAAAAGCCTTGCCGGGCTTCGCCCGGCCCAACCGGGTCAGAGACCCGGTTCCACACATGCTCATGCGAACCGCCGCTTGAAAGTTCCCGCCGCCGGGACTTGCGCTTCGTGACGTGGAAACGCGACACTATAAGATCATCTGCCTATGATCTGCGTTGCCGGACGTCTACCTCGATGAACATCGGCCTCTTCGGCGGCACCTTCGATCCGATTCATCACGGACATGTCGCGCTGGCGCGGGCGGCGAAGGAGCGCTTTGATCTTAGCCGCGTTTACTTCGTGCCCGCCAACATTCCTCCACATAAGCAGCGCCAGGCACTGGCATCCTATTTTCATCGTTACGCCATGGTGACGCTGGCAACCATGGGCGAGAAAGCATTTGTGCCTTCGCTGCTGGAGGCTCCGGGAGCAGTCGCGGTTGCGGCGGCCCGGAAGTCACGTCAGCAGGAAAGCGCCGCAGCCGGGGCAAACTACAGTATCGACACGGTTCTGCGTCTCAAAGCCTCGCTAAAGAAAATCGACCGTCTGTTTTTTCTGATCGGCATCGACGCTTTTGCTGAAATCGCCAAATGGCACCAGCCCGAGGTGCTGTTTCGCGAATGTGAGTTCATCGTGGCCAGCCGTCCCGGATATTCGCTGGCGGACGTAGCGAACGCGCTGCCGGAGAAGCTTCGTCCCGCTCCCGCCGTAAGCCGACCCTTCGCCAAACAGCCGGCCAAGGGAGACCTGGTGCTGACTGGAGCGACAGTACATCTGCTGGACAGCGTGCATCAACCGGTCTCGGCCACGGCAATCCGGGAGGCTGTCGCGGCCAAGAAGCCGTTGCGCAAATTTGTGGACGCGGCGGTGGAAGAGTACATCAAGAAACAGGGACTATATTCCTAGTTGTCAGTTTTCGGTTGTCAGTTGTCAGTGATGGTCGGTGGTCTTTGGTCGGTGGTCTTTGGCCATAAAGCTCTCGCCTGCGCAACCCTCGGGACCTCGGCTACAATGGACTGGCCGACGACCGACGACTGAGGACCGACGACTAACCCTGCATGAAGAACGATTCGAAGCCACACATCTCCGAAGCCATCCGTGCCTGCCTGGAAAAAAAGGCAGAAGAAATCACCATACTGGAGCTGGAACAAGGATCGGGGGCGTTTACCGACTACTTCGTAGTGTGCAGCGGCAGCAATCCGCGGCAGGTACAGGCCATTTCGGACGAAGTGGAAGATCGTCTGGAGCAGGCCGGGATGCGGCCCAATCAAATCGAGGGCTACAAACAGGCCGAGTGGGTGTTGCTCGATTATGTCGATTTCGTAGTCCACGTTTTCTCGGACAAGGCGCGCAAATTCTATGACCTTGAGAGACTATGGAAGTCGGCGAAGCGGATCGAACCGTCTGATCTGCTGACCGAAGGGCGCCGGCAGAAGCGCGCCCCGGTGCGCGGCCTGAGGAAGAAACGGGCTTAGTCGGACCCATACGGATTTCCTTTGTGTGGCTGTGTGCCCTTCGTGGTTAAATTCGCTCTGTGAAGATCAAGGTTGCCTGGATCGGGAAAACGAAGGAACCGGCGATCCAGTGTCTGACCGATGAATACCTGCAGCGTCTGTCCCGTTACACCGACGCGGAAGGAATCACACTCAAAGATGAAGCCAGCCTTTTGAAATTTTGCGCCCGGGATGCGCGCCCCAGGCACACCCTGGTGCTCCTGGACGGCAAGGGGAAGCAGTTCTCCTCCGAGGAGCTGGCAAAATTTCTGGGTGACTATCAGGACCGGAATGCTTTGCCGCTGTTGTTCGGGTTGGGCCCTGCGGACGGATTCACCGACCAGGCCCGGCGGGCGGCTACGCTGGTGCTCTCCCTGGGCAAAATGACGCTGGCGCATGAATTAGCCCGGGTCGTGCTGTTGGAGCAACTCTATCGCGCATTCACTATTCTAAAAGGTCACCCATATCATCTGGGACACTGAGAGCATTCAGGAATTCAGGCGTGTACCTTCGTGACGTTCCGTCTTCTGCTCCGAAAGCATAGAGTAGAGATAGCAGTGGAACACTGCTGGTAGTTCAGCCCTCCCCCAAGGACTCATAACGATGAAGAATCCGTTCGAAGTGCTTAAGACGAAAGAACAAGAGATGGCCAAGGTCAGGAAAGAAGTCGACGCGTTGCGGGTCACCATCCGGCTGATCGGCGACGAGAATGCCCATCCGGCTGATTCGCAAGTCGATTTGCGCTCAGTCATCGAGATGCCGTAAGCAGAAGTTCCTGGGTAGCCCTCCTGGAGTAATCAATAAGTTGGACGCAAGGGCGGATGTCCGCCCGTGTGCGCGATTCCTCGCCATCTCTAGCGACGCTTCCGCAGAGATCTGTCCGAAACAGGTACAATCAAGAGTTCGCCTGTTATGCAGGACATTCGCCGTGGTCTCATCATCGTGAACACCGGCCCAGGCAAAGGCAAGACGACCGCGGCCATGGGGACGGCTTTGCGGGCGGTAGGCCAGGGCATGCGCGTCCTGATGCTGCAGTTTCTGAAGGGATCCTGGCATTACGGTGAACTGGATGCCGTTCAGGTGTTCGGCGACAAGTTTGTCATGAAGCAGATGGGCCGCGGTTTCGTGAAAGTTGGGACCGAAAAACCTGATCCCGAAGACGTCCGCATGGTGGAAGAAGCCTGGGCCGAAGGCGAGCGGGCGATCCAGTCCGGGACGTGGGACCTGGTCATCCTGGACGAGATCAACTACGCGATCAGCTATGGCATGCTCGATCCAGCCCGGGTGGTGGAGACTCTTAAAAGCAAACCCGAGATGGTGCACATTATCTTGACCGGGCGCAATGCCCATCCGACAATTATCGAACTCGCCGACACCGTGACCGAGATGCGCCAGGTAAAGCATGCTTATGAAAAAGGCGTGATGGCGCAGAGGGGAATCGAATATTGAGTAATTGGGAAATTGAGTAATTGTGTAATTGAACAGCTGCCCAAGGGTTTTCAATTACCAAATTACGCAATTCCCCGATCCTTATGACCTGGTTCAAACGAGAATCCGGCGAGCTGGATACTTCGGGCGAGCGCAAGGTGCGCACCGAGGGGCTGTGGGTGAAGTGTGAGACCTGCCGGCAGATCATCTGGAAAAAGGATCTGGCAGAGAACCTCAACGTTTGTCCCAAGTGCGACCGTCACTTCCGCATTGACGCGCGCACCCGCCTGGCCCAGCTTCTGGACGATAACGAGTATGAAGTCTTCGACTCCAACCTGGCTTCCACCGACCCGCTGAAGTTCGTTGATCTCAAGGCATATTCGTCACGCCTGAAGCAGGCGCAGGCGGATACTGGTCTGAAGGACGCCATCATCAACGCTCGCGGCAAGTTAAACGGCCGCCCTGTAATCGTGAGCGCGATGGAATATGCGTTCATCGGCGGCAGCATGGGAGCAGTGGTGGGTGAGGCCATCACCCGAGCCATTGAGCACGCCACGGCGACCAGGGCCCCGATTGTCATCGTGGCGGCCTCAGGTGGAGCGCGCATGATGGAAGGCGTGATCAGCCTGATGCAGCTGGCCAAGATCTCCGCCGCGCTGGCGCGACTGGATGAAGCCAAGGTTCCCTTCATTTCAGTACTGACCGATCCGACAACTGGAGGCGTGACCGCCTCTTTTGCCATGCTGGGCGATTTGAATATTGCTGAACCTGGAGCGCTGATCGGATTCGCCGGACCCCGCGTGATCGAGCAGACCATACGCCAGAAACTTCCCCAGGGCTTTCAACGGAGCGAATTCCTGCTTGAGCACGGCATGCTGGATGCAGTGGTCCATCGGCGGCAACTGAAGTCGTACATTGCGCGGGCGCTGGAGTTTATGGGCAATCATTCGTCAGTCGCCGATCATCAGACGACTGTTTAAAACCCAGTGGTCAGTTGTTAGTTCTCAGTTGTCAGTTTGTCCGTCGAGCTGCGCCTTTCCCCGCTTCAGTCCTTCAGTTGCGCGTTTCAGCGGGATGCCCTCGAAAGGACAAAGTTGAAACTGTTACCCTAGGAATCGGCTGACGACCGACGCCTGAAGACTGACGACTGATGCCCTCCTACGAAACTGCCATCGCACGCATGTACGCGCTGGGCCACGAACTGGCTCAGACGCCGTCGCAGAAGTTTGATCTGGCGCACATGCGGATTCTGCTGGGCGCGCTGGAGAACCCGGAGCGGCGTTTCCCGGGCGTGCTGATTGCGGGGACGAATGGCAAGGGCTCCACCGCGGCCACGCTGGCCTCGATCCTGCGGCTTTCGGGGCTGCGAACCGGGCTTTACACGTCTCCGCACCTGGCGCGAATCAACGAGCGCATCCAGATCAGCGGGGAGCAAATCAGCGATGACGAATTTGCCCTGCTGCACGACCTGGTGGACCGCACCGCAGAACGCCTGGTGGGTGAGGGCGAGTTGCCCTGGCATCCCAGCTTCTTTGAAATGCTGACCGCGATGGCGTTTGAGTATTTCGCTCGCCGCAAGGTGGACATTGCCGTCCTCGAAGTGGGCATGGGCGGGAGGCTGGACGCTACAAACGTGATCGAGCCGCGAGTCAGCGTCATCACCGATATATCGCTCGACCACCAGAAGTTTCTGGGCAATACCGTAGCTGAGATTGCGGGTGAAAAGGCGGGGATTATCCGGCCAAGCGGCGTAGTAGTGACGCTGCCGCAACAGCCACAGGCCAACGACGTGATCGGACGCGCGATCATGGACCTGGGAGCGCGGGCGGTGAACGCAGTGCCGTATGTGCCGCCGGTGAGCCCAGGAAGTGCCCAGTACCAAGTGGCCAGTACCCAGAAAAATCTCGCGCCGGTTTCTAGGTATCCATTGCAGGTGATGGGGAGGGAAATTCTGGTCGAGACTCCGCTGATCGGGCGCCATCAACTGAGGAATGTGGCGCTGGCGGTCGCGGCTGCGGAAGAACTTGGGCGGCAGGGTTTCCCGGTTACCGCGGACTCAATCGAGCGCGGCATCCGGGAAACGCGTTGGCCGGGCCGGTTCCAGATCGTGCCGGCAACAGGCAGTACGCCCGAGTTTGTATTCGATGTCGCGCATAACCCGGCCGGGGCATGGGCTCTGCGGTCAACCTTGTCGGCCGGCTATCCAGACCGCTCGCTCACATTTATTTTTGGGGCGATGCGGGACAAGGCGATCAGCGAGATGGCAGAAATTCTGTTTCCGTTGGCGGAGCGCGTAATCGCCACCCGGGCTGACAATCCGCGGTCGGCCATGCCCGATGAGATTCGCGCAGCGGCATCCCGGACCTCGAACCAGATCGAAGAAGCCCCGGATGTGGCTGCGGCCCTCGCACGGGCCCAGGACTCGATAAAGCGGGATGCTGTGGTGGTTATTACCGGATCGATATACATTGTAGGAGGGGCGATGCGACTGCTCGGCGTGCGCATCTAAACAAGCAGTGCCGTCTGTGAAGACACCGACTCCCGAGATCGAGAACCGCGGCGCCGCAGAAACTGAGACGGCCAGCGCTGTGCGCCCGGTTCCGCCGGCCGGAACTGGCGTCCCCAAACACTACGGGTGGCCCAGCCGTCTGCGCTCGTATTTCATCTTCGATCCGCTCATTTGGCTTATTACGGTTGTTCTTGGAATTATTTCCATACCGGTTTCCCTGTTCGGTGAGAAGGGACGCATCCTGCATGCCTTCGCCCGCTTCTGGTCGGTTCTGATCATGAAGATCATCGGGTCGCCGACGACGGTCACCGGGCTGGAAAAGATCGACACGTCGCGGCCCTACGTATACGCCGTGAACCACGCCTCGGCTCTGGACATCCCCATGCTGTACGTGGACCTGCCCTTCCAGTTCCGCATCGTCTTCAAGAAAGAGTTGCTTTCTTATCCAATTGTGGGCTGGCATCTGAAACGCTCGGGGCAGATTTGTATCGACCAGCAGAACCCGTCAGGATCGATTGGCAGCATTCGTTCAGCTCTGAAAGGTCTCAAGGGTGGACTGCCGCTGGTGATCTTCCCCGAAGGCGGCCGCACCCCCGACGGCGAGATCAAGCCGTTCCTGCCGGGAGCCTTCTTCCTCGCGATCAAGGCGCAAGTGGATATTGTGCCAGTGGCCCTGGTGGGAAGTTACGGACTCCTGCCCATGAACACCTACCACATCAAGCCCCGTCCCCTGGAGATGCGTGTGGGCCAGCCCATTTCAACGGCTGGGTACACGCTTAGGAACATGGAAGAGCTTTCGGACAAAGTACACGGAGCAGTGGTGGATTTGTATTTGAAACCAGTTGCCAGTGATCAGTTGTCAGTCGTCAGTGATTGCTGATCGGTGGTTTCATTTGACGCCTGCAGGCGGATTTCTTCTACTTTCTCAGCGATGGCGTACTTCAGGTCGTCGACCCCTTTGCCGGTGACCGCAGAAATGGGAAACAGCTCGAGACTTTTCTTCTTACAATAGCGCTTGAGCTTGGCCAGCTTCTCTTTGTTGGCGATGTCGATTTTGGAAGCCACCATGATCATGGGCTTCTCGTCCAGATGAGCTCCGAAGCTGGCCAGTTCCTGGTCGATAACGTCGATATCTTTCACCGGGTCCGGCCGTCCGCTGGCATCAGAGACATCCACCAGGTGCACCAGCAGTCGGGTACGCTCGATATGCCGCAGGAACTGCGTGCCTAACCCTGCGCCGGTGTGCGCACCTTCGATCAGGCCTGGGATATCGGCAACGACGAAACTCTTTTCGTCGGGTGGTTGTCCCGCGACGGCCACACCCAGGTTGGGCTGCAACGTGGTAAAGGGATAATCCGCAATTTTGGGCCGGGCTGCCGAGATTCGCGAGATCAATGTGGACTTGCCCACGTTGGGATAGCCTACAAGGCCGACGTCAGCGAGCAGTTTCAACTCCAGTCGGAAGACCCGTTCCTCGCCGGGGCGCCCGGGTTCGTGCTCTCGCGGCGCCTGGTGGGTTGAGGTGGCAAAGCGTGCGTTTCCCCGGCCGCCGCGCCCGCCGCAAGCAATGACGATGCGATCGTCGGGGTGGGAGAAGTCATGCACCTTTTCTCCGGTTTCATCGTCGTACACGATAGTGCCGACCGGAACCCTTAGCAGGACATCAACGCCCTCGCGGCCGGTCCTGTTGGAGCCTTCGCCGTGCCGTCCCCGTTGCGCTTTGTATTCCGGATTGAAGCGGAAGTGCACCAGCGTATTGTGGCGCTCGCTGGATTCCATGATCACGTCGCCACCCTTGCCGCCGTCGCCGCCCGAGGGACCGCCGCGCGGGACAAACTTCTCCCTGCGGAAGGCCATGCAGCCATTGCCGCCGTCGCCGGCTTTGACCCGAATTTTAGCCTCGTCGATGAACATTGGAGACCAGCCGTCAGCCCTCAGCTATCAGCCTTCAGCGGAACCGTGCCTTGTGAAGGATGGGAACTTGCTGAAAGCTGATGGCTGAGAGCTGACAGCTTTAGACAAAAACGCCCCGGCCCGCGCCGAGGCTTCGGGCCGCTCGCCTGCTTGCGACCCTGGGGTTTTCTTCCTGCGCAAGATCCAACGGAAAGACGCGGCCGCTACTTTGCTACGAGCGGTTCGATCATGACGAACTTGCCCATCGAGCCCTTGTCCAGGAACTTGATGCGGCCGCTGATCTTGGCAAATAGGGTGTCGTCTTTGCCGCGACCGACGTTGAGACCGGGCTTTACCCGGGTCCCGCGCTGGCGCACGATGATGGTTCCGCCGGGGACTACCTGTCCGCCGAAAGCCTTAAAACCAAGCCGCTGCGCGTTCGAATCGCGGCCATTGCGTGAACTGCCTAAACCCTTTTTGTGTGCCATATTCTTAGTTCCGGTTTCTGGTTTCCAGTTACTCGTTTCCAGTTGGGGTCCGCGATCAGCGAGCCTGTGCTGAGCTTAGCAGGAACGCCGGCGCTACTTTTTCTTCTTCGCCGCCTTCTTTGGTGCTGATTTCCTGGCTGCGGTTTTCTTCCCGGAAGACTTGGCCGCCTTGGCTTCTGCCGCTGGCGCTTCTTCTGCCTCGGCTGGTTTCACCTTTTTCGGCTTGGCTTCCTTCTTGGGAAGTTCTGGCGCGGTAAACTTCTGTCCATCGACTGCGATCTCGGTGATGCGTACTGCTGTATACCCTTGCCGATGTCCCCGCAGCTTCTTGTACTGCTTCTTGCGCTTGTAGTGGAAGACCAGGATCTTCGCGCCGCGGCCCTGTTCCATGACTTCACCGGTTACGACGGCAGCCGACTGGGGGCGGCCGATCTGGCCGGGCTCACCCGATACGGCGAGCACATCGTTGAACTCAATCTTGCCGTCGGTGCCGTTACCCTGATTCTCCAACCGAATCACGTCGCCGGGCGCCACCCGGTACTGCTTACCTCCGGCGCGGATGACCGCGTACATACGTATGCCTCCGTGCAATCCGATCCCGTCGCGGCGGGCGCGATTCCGGGGAGCCTGCTGAATTTCCTGTGCTTGCTGCTTTCCGCGTCGACGCTATCAGCAACCAATGCGGGACGGCTCCAGAACGGAGCCGCGAGTACAGGCAAACCCATCCATTTTAGCGTGTGTTGTGGAAAAGCGTCAAACGGCTTGGCCGTGGGTAGTGGGTCAGTTTGAACTTTCACTAGCTGTGATCCTGAGGAAGCGAAGGACCCATGCATTCTGGACGATGCGGCGCCTAGAACCACGCCAGATTTGCGGATGCGCTTCCACTCTGGATTTTGAGCGGATAGTGCAGAGTATTCGCGCGGAATGCAGAGGTCCTTCGCTTGCTTTCGTCTCGCTACGCGGGATGAAAGACTGCGTTCAGGATGACAGTTCAGATCCGCATCGGCATCACGATGTAGCGGTACTTGTAGTCTTCGCTGTCAGCGGGGCGCAGCTGGCCGGCGGATTGCGCGTCCTTGAATTCGAGTCTCACGTCGCCCGCTCCCACGGCTTTGAGGAAGTCGAGAATGTACTGGGCGTTGAAGCCGACCGTCAGCGAGTCGCCCTGGTAGCTGGTTTCGATGGTGTCTTCCGACTCGCCAGTTTCGGTGGATGAGGCGGAAAGCTTCAGCTCGCCCTTTTCCATGCGCAGGCGCACGGCGCGGGAGCGCTCGTCGGCAAACTGGGCCACGCGGGAGATAGCCGCACCTAATTCGCCGCTGGGCAGGGTCACGCTCTTGGTGTTGTCCTTGGGCAGGACGGCTTCATAGTTGGGGAACTGTCCGGTGAGCTGGCGCGAGGTCAGCAGGCGCTGGCCGATGCGGAAGTACAGCGTGGATTCATCCTTGGCGAACTCGATGGCTTCGGCGTCTGTATTGTCGAGCAACGACCGGAGTTCGTCCATGGCTTTCTTGGGGATGAGCGTCTTCAGTTCGCCGGAAATGCCTTCGAACTTTTCGCCGCCGCGTTCGATGTGGGCGAGGCGGTGTCCGTCGGTTGCGACCATGGTGATGGACTCAGGTTTCAGCACCATCAGGGCGCCGTTCAAGGTGTAGCGTGACTCTTCGCTGGCGATGGCAAAGCCGGTCTTGGCAATCATTCCGCGCAGCACCTGGGCTGGAATCTTGATCACACCCGCGGTAGGAAACACCGGCAGGGTGGGGAAATTCGACCGAGCCATGCCGACCATCTTGGTGTTGGATCGTCCACAGCGGATGCTGATCCAGTGATTCTCCAGCATCTTGATGGTGATGTCCGCATCCGGCAGCAGTTTGACGTAGTCGTGCAGTTTGCGGGCCGGGATGGTACAGGAGCCTTCCTTTTTGACCTTGGCATTGCAGGCGGTACGAAGACTTAAATCCAGGTCGGTCGCGGTAATTGAAAGCTTGTCGCCGGAAGCTTCAAATAAATAGTTGGAGAGGATCGGAATCGTGGTCTTACGCTCCACCACGCCCTGGGTTGCAGTCAGTTCGCGCAACAGTTCGAATTTGCTGACCGTGATCTCCATGGTGGCGGTCCCTGTGACTGCGGCCATTGCTTCTACCGGCATAACCCAAGTCTCCCGTCAGTCGGTGCTACTTTGAGTACTTCCCTTATATCAAAATAAAAACCATTAAAACCAGTAGTAACAGTAGGGGCCTTGTAAAAGTGGAAATTGGGGCAAACACCCAACCAGAACCGACTTCCCCGCTTACGGTGCATGTTCAAAACTAGACCGGCATTTGGCGGAGATGAAGGTATCGTTTGGCCGTGCCCGGCGATTCCCTCCGGCTATTGCACACCTTCCACACCCGATTCACAGTACTGACCAAGGAAGACTGTCCGGTTAAGTGGAAATCCGCGCAGGAGCCGCGTTTCATCCGCCCAACTGCTCCGTCATCTTATTGATCAGCCTGTTCAAATCTTTGTCGGTTTTGCGGGTCACATCGATCTTCTCGACCGAGTGCAGCACGGTAGTGTGATGCTTCCCGCCAAACTGGCGTCCAATCTCCGGCAGCGAAGCCTCCGTCAAATGCTTGGCCAGGTACATGGCGATTTGCCGCGGATAGACGATGGCGCGCGAGTTGTTCTTGGCCTTGATTTCGACCAACCGCAATCCGAACTGTTCCGCCACTGCCTTCTGAATCGACTCAATGGTGACTTTCCTGGCTTGGGAGTCGATGAAATTCTTGAGCACCTGCTGAGCATAGGGCAGTGTGATCTCGGCGCCGATCAGCGAAGAGTGTGCCACCAGGCGGATAAGGGCCCCTTCCAGTTCGCGAACGTTGGAGCGGATATTGGAGGCGATGTAGAGCGCGACATCGGTGGGCAGGGTGACTTTTTCCTGCTCCGCTTTCTTTTGCAGAATGGCGACCTTGGTTTCGAGGTCGGGGGGTTGAATGTCAGCAATCAGTCCCCACTCAAAGCGGCTGCGCAGCCGGTCTTCAACTTCCGCCAATTCCTTCGGGGGCCGGTCGCTGGCAATCACGATCTGTTTCATGGACTCGTGCAGGGCGTTGAAGGTATGGAAAAATTCTTCCTGGGTCCGCTCCTTCTGGGCCAGGAACTGGATATCGTCGATCAGCAGCACGTCCACGTTGCGGAACTTGTCGCGGAAACTGGTCATCTTGTCATAGCGCAGCGAGTTGATCATCTCGTTGGTGAACTTCTCGCTGGAGACGTAGCAGATGGCCGCCTGAGGTTGCCGGCGCTTCACCTCATGACCGATGGCTTGCATCAGGTGGGTCTTGCCCATGCCGACTCCGCCGTAGAGGAAGAGAGGGTTGTAGGCTTTGGAAGGGCGCTCCGAAACCGCCTGGCAGGCAGCGTGCGCGAACTGGTTGCCGCTGCCGATCACAAACGCGTCAAAGGTATAGCGCGGATTCAGTTGCGCCGCGCCGTCCCAGTCGAACCGCGACTGGGTGGTGTGGACGGGAGGGGCGAGGTGCGCCGAGAGTCCGCCGTCATGACGCACCGGGGTGGAGGCCGGGTCATCTTCAGGAGTGACGAACTTCACCTCCTGAAATTCCCCGCCGAGATTGTCGAGCGCTTCCTGGATGAGATCCGCGTACTTGTCTCCCACGTGGCGGAATTCCGCCGTGGGCACACGCACGAAGAGGATCGGGCCGCTGGAATGGCTGTAGCGCGTGGGCTTCAGCCAGGTGTCATAGGAGTGCCGGTTGATCTTTTTTTCCAGCGCGTCCAGAACGCGCAACCACGGATTGGGGGAGAGGCTAGGACTTGGAACAGACATAAATAAATTTTCGTGGGGCTGCGGCCAGATTCAGCACCCGGATCAAATTATTGCAGCAAAAAATGCTTTCATTTTCCAGCAGAGCAGCCTCGCTCACGGGGGCGGTTGCGCTGGGTTAAGAAAATTTCAGTAAGCTGGATCAGTCCGGCATACTAGCACAAAATTTTTCTGTCTGCGGGAATCTTCGCGGCAGATTTTTCTGTCTTGTAAGATTCAGAACCTCAATGAAACCTTCTGTCAAGTGTTGAGGATATAACTGCCGCGCGAGTGGTGCAGAAGCGTGAGACTGTAGGGCGGGCATCTTGCTCCCGCTGTGAACTCGGAGTTCGTAGTTTCAAAGTTCGCGCGTAACCGCAGTTGTCCTTCCGGTCGGCTGGAAAATTGCGGACCAACATCTAGCTTCAAAGCGGCGGGCGAGGGCGCCCGCCCCACACGTTCCTCCGGCCTCACGGTTTGCCCGCTTGCTGCCGCTCATTTATACTTCTCATTCGCTTCAAAAGAGACTTCGATCATCAGGAGCAGCGATTTTTCATGCCCAAGCGCACATTCCAGCCCAACCGTCGTCACCGCTCGAAGACGCACGGATTTCGTACGCGGATGAAGACCAAGGCCGGCCGCGCGGTAATTTCGCGTCGGCGCGCCAAGGGCCGCAAGCGGGTGGCAGTAAAGCCCGGCTTCCGTGAGTAGTGTTTCCCTTTTTCGGATTTTGGCGGAAGTTCCGCAACCAGAGTTGGAGTCGTGATTGGTGAGCGCTCTCGCTCCAGACGGCGGCGCCGATGTGTCCGAGTCCGGCCGGCGGAGTAAGTTCCCGCGCAGTGTACGTTTGCTCCGGCACGCGGATTTCGAGCGCGTTTACAAACTGGGAAAGCGTCACTTCGCCGCTTGCATGACCGTGTTTTACCTGCGGCGTGCAGAAGGCGACGGCCCACGGGTCGGGTTCACGGTGGGCCGGGTGCTGGGCGGCGCGGTAGTGCGTAACCGCATGAAGCGGCGCTTGCGCGAGGCGGTTCGGTTGCACGGTCCGATCCCGGCCGCCGTCGATGTGGTGATTAATCCCAAGAAGTCAATCTTGGCCACACCCTTCGCCGATCTGCGGAACGAGATTCGCCGGGCTTTCGTAGTAATTGAAAAGTCGGTGGGAAAAAAGTCAGCGGGATAGAAGCTAAAAGTTAACGGAACAACGATGAGCCAATTTGCCAAAACCTGCATGCTCGGCTTGCTGCGCGGATACAAGTGGGCGATCTCGCCGCTCTTGCCGCCGGCTTGCCGATACGTGCCCACATGCTCGGACTACGCGATGGAAGCCGTCGAGCGCTACGGCCTGTTCCGGGGCGGTCTGAAGGCGACGGCACGAGTGCTCCGCTGCCACCCCTTCGCGAAAGGTGGTTACGATCCCGTGCTGAAATCCGCTGAGGCGAAATCCGGCGTCGAGAATTCCGTTGTTGAGAAACCCAGACCATTGACGCCGCCTGGGCTTCCATCTGCCGGCTGTGTGGTCACCGAGTAGCGAATTTGCCAGAATTCCCCAATCCTCAACAAGATCCCGGCATGGAGCGCCGGCTGCTGCTGGTCTTCGCGCTCACATTCCTGGTGATCATTCTGTTTCAGCCCCTGCTGAAAAAATATTTGCCGCAGCCGCCGCCCTCTTCCCCACAAAACCAGACTGCAGTGCAGGCCCCGGCACAAGGCGCCGCGTCGGCCCCGGCGCAGGTTCCGGCGGCGGCTGTGGGCGCCAGCAAACAGGCTGCGTCGGAATCCGAGACCATCGTCGAAAATGATTTTTATCGCATCACGTTTACCAACCGTGGCGGGCTGGTCAAATCCTGGGTGCTTAAGAAATATGATGACGAACATGGCAAGCCCCAGGAGTTAGTCAGCAAAGCCGCGGAGAAGTATGGATACCCCCTGTCACTGTGGACCTACGATGAGACTCAGCGCAACAAGATCAACTCCGCGCTTTATGTGGGGACGACTGACATGGGGCAACTATTCTCAATATAGGCGCGGGAATCGTCGACGTTCCTGCCGAGATCGACTTCGAATACGCCGACCAGGATGTCGCTGTCCGCAAGGTCTTCCGCTTCGATCAGACCTACGCAATACATGTCGAAACCTCGGTCGTCGCCAAGGGCAGCGCTGTGACCGCTTTGCCCATGTGGCCGGCGGGCTTCGGCGATCAGTTGAGTCCAGCCTCCTACGCTGCCAGCCGCGTCGAGCACCAGTACAACGACAAGACCGAGCGTCTGGACATCAAGAAAATCAGTGGCGGCGCAACACTGCCGGGGCCGTTCAATTGGGCCAGCGTCGTGGACCAGTATTTTGCAGCCGTCTTTATACCCGACGATCCCCAGGACGTCGCTGCCGTCACTCTGCGGAACCCGCTCGAAGCTCCCAAGGATTGGCGGAATCCGAACTCCCAGGGAACCATCAAGGTAGATGTTCTGGGAGTTGCCGTCGGCAGCCTGCGGGGTTCCACCGCGGCGCGCCTGTACGTGGGGCCAAAGTCGCTGGGTGTTCTTGAATCGGTATCCGTGCCGACGGTGATTGGCGCGCCACAGGACTTGCGCGGCCTGGTCAACTTCGGTTTCTTCGGAGTGATCGCACGGCCACTCTTTCTGTGGCTCAAATGGACTTACGAGAAAGTCGTTCATAACTGGGGCTGGGCTATTGCCATCCAGACCCTGATCATCAATGTGGCCCTGTTGCCGCTGCGAATTTCCAGCATGAAGTCGGCGCTCAAGATGCAGAAGGTGGCGCCGCAGATCAAAGCCATCCAGGAAAAGTACAAAAAGTACAGCATGCGCGATCCGCGCAAGCAGGATATGAATCAGGAGATCTCCGCCTTGTACAAGACCGAAGGGGTAAATCCGGTCGGCGGTTGTTTGCCCATGATCATCCAGATGCCATTTCTGTTTGCCTACTACAGCATGCTGGGCGCGGCGCTGGATTTGCGTCATGCGCCCTGGCTGTGGATTCGTGACTTGTCCTCACCGGATCCGTGGCATCTATTGCCGATCGGCATTATTATCACTATGCTGCTGACGCAACGCATGACCCCGCAGCCCGGCATGGATCCGGCGCAGCAGAAGATGATGACGTTTATGATGCCGCTGATGCTGGGCGTCATCAGCTGGAACCTGGCCGCAGGCCTGTGTCTGTACTGGTCCGAGGGCAACCTGATTCAGATTGCGCAGCAGGCAATCATGAATCGCACCAGCCTGGGCCGCGAGATGCGTGAGATCGCGCTGAAGAGGGCGAGGAAGAAAGAGAAATAGCTGTCAGCCGTCAGCTATCAGCTTTCAGCTTGAACCCACTGACTAGAGCGTTGCGTAGAGGGTTAAAGAGTGTTCTGGTTGAACGCGTAAGATTTCGGAAGAGAGTTTGAAAGTCTAACCGAAAGAGCTGAAAGCTGACGGCTGATAGCTGAGAGCTTCTTTTATGTCCATTCCCGACAAAATCGCCGCCGCCAACAAGATTAACGATTTGCTGAAAAGT
This sequence comes from Terriglobia bacterium, assembly GCA_963801545.1. Taxonomy (GTDB): domain Bacteria; phylum Acidobacteriota; class Terriglobia; order Terriglobales; family Acidobacteriaceae; genus JAIQFF01. The sequence goes on from CAWDFF010000022.1 coordinate 23,627, forward strand.
ATTGTCAGCAACGGCGGACTGCGCCTGAAATATCGCATCACGGTAGACCCGCCGCTGGCCGAGCAGCGGGACTGGGAGCGTCCCGAGATCCTGGTGGAATTTGCCGGGCCGGACTCGCCGCTACTCCTGGAACGCGGCGGCGAGCTGCTGCGCTCGATCGAATTCCTGGCGCTCGAGATGCTCCGTCTGCCCGGCAACGAGCATGAAAAGGTCTGCTTCGACTGCATGAACCATCGCGGCATGCGCCTGGAGGAATTGCGCCTCGCGGCCGGCGTAGCGGCGGAAAGAGTGCGCAAGAGCGGCGCGCCGTACGAGTTTGCGCCCATGTCTTCGCGGGAACGCCGCATTGTCCACCTGGCCCTGCGAGACCACGCCGATCTGCGCACCCAGAGCGAAGGCGAGGGTCTTCGGCGTTATGTGGTCGTGTATCCGCAGAACTACAAGCCGGCCGTGGGCAAACCTGCCCGGAAGACCATTCCTTAACGCACTGCAGAAAAGATCAGAGGATGAAGTGTGTGGGGACGGGTATCTGATCCCGTCGATGCCGAGCACCGCTTGGCTGGGCTATCGCGATGCCCTCACCCGCTACAATCTCCCCTGTGAACCTCGACGACACCATCGTCGCAATTGCCACCCCGCCGGGTCGCGGCGGCATCGGCGTCGTCCGCCTCGCGGGGCCGGAAGCGTGCAGGATTGCTCTGTCCATGCTGCGCCTCAAGCATGACCTCGAACCGGGACGCGCCGTACTGGGGGAGTTGGTAGAACCATGTGGCGCGGGCGCCCTCGCCCGCGAGGATTTTTCGGTAAAGGAAGCCCCCAGGCGGGCGGGGGCGCCCGCCCCACACAGTCACAATCACAATCAGAGTCAGCGCATCGATGAAGTTGTCGTTACTTATTTCGCCAAGCCGCATTCTTACACTACTGACGACATCATCGAAATTTCCGCTCACGGCTCACCCGTCGTTTTGCGCCATGCGGTCGAGCTGGCCGTGGCCCGCGGCGCCCGCCTGGCCGAGCCCGGCGAGTTCACCATGCGAGCGTTTCTTAACGGGCGCATCGACCTGACGCAGGCCGAAGCTGTCCGTGATCTGATCGAGTCCCAGACCCTGTACCAGGCGAAGGTCGCGGCTCAGCAGCTTGAAGGCGCACTCTCGCAACGATTGCAGCCAATCAAGCAGAAACTGGTCGAGCTGATCGCACTGCTCGAAGCCGGCATCGACTTCGCCGAGGACGATGTCTCCGTCCTACCGGCACAACGAATCCTCGAGCATATCTCGACGGTTCGCGGGCCGTTGGAAGAGCTAGCTGCCTCTTTTGCCTACGGAAAGCTGGTTCATGAAGGCTTCACGCTAGCTATCGTGGGCCGCCCCAACGTCGGGAAATCGAGCTTATTCAATCGTCTGGTGGAAAGTGAGCGAGCCATCGTCACAGCCACGCCCGGAACTACGCGCGACCTGGTGACGGAAACGGTTGCGCTCGGCGGCATCCCGGTAAAACTCGTGGACACGGCCGGCATTCGCCGTGCTCTCGACGAAGCCGAAAGTATCGGCATTCGCAAATCCATGGAAGCGCTTGCCGACGCGGATCTGGTGCTGGTGGTGCTTGATTCTTCTCAGCCGGTTGGGGCGGAAGATCTCCAACTCGTGGAAACGGTGAGGCAGAGGCCCGCCATTCTGGTGGAAAACAAATCAGATATCACCAGTTCACAGTTTACGGTTCCCGGTTCTCAGTTGCGGAGGGTTCGTGCGTCGGCGCTGACCTCAGAAGGTATTCCCGAACTGCGTGCTGAAATTTTGCGCCACGTTGGTGGAGAGTATGGCGGACGAGGTGAAACCGGTTTTCTGACCAACGCCCGTCATCAGGGATTGGTTCGAGACGCGCTGAGCGCACTCGATGGCGCCGTGTCCGCGGTGCGCGCCGAGGTCCCGCACGAGATGGTCCTGCTCGATCTTTACAACGCGCTGCGGCCGTTGGATGAAATCACCGGCGCCACCACCAACGATGACATCCTGAACCTGATCTTCAGCAGGTTCTGCATCGGAAAGTAGAGTAAGGTTCTGCTACATCCAAAGAAGTTTGTTTTGCAGCCGACAAGCCGAGTGCGCGACGTTGTTCGGAAGCATTGTTCAAATCAAGCCGGGCGTATTCGCGCTCGGATCCCCATTCAGGGAAAACTTTATCGGCTCGTTGCACTGTTATGTGTACGCGAACATGGGCTTCGGTCCTGAGGAGACGGTCGCGTATGCGCTGGTACGGCACGCGGAGTGGTATCTGAGGATCCACGACGTTGACGCTTTGCGCAAGAGAGCTGGATCTCATCAGATGAAGCCACGCTTGCTGTGCCGCGGTCCAATGACGTGGATAGAAGGGATCGTAAGACCGACAGGCGAGTTCACGGGAGACCCAGAGGCAGAAGGCACAGCGGCCGGATTGCTGCTCTGGCAATGCATTTCGACGGTCGCTGCCCGTCACGACTACATCGCCTACTTCAACGAACTTCGCACACTCTGCCTTGGCTTCTTTCAGGATGGGGATGCCGGGATTGGTGTCTTTCCAGAGGGTGAGAAAAAGCTCAGATTGGCCTTCGTCACTGCGGCAGCCCCACCTTCCGCACCAGCTCGGCAAACCGTGGATCGGAACGTATGGGATCGAGTGAGAAGTCAGTTTTCAGACCCGTCAGCAGGTAATCGCGCTCCTCCCGAGCAGTGTCGAGCCACCGGAAAGCCTGATCTTTGTCTCCGAGGTCGGCATAAAGGTCGGCAATTACGTATGCAGATGAGTAACCAATCTTGCGTTGTGCTTGCCTGGCTTCAATGCCTCTCGTGAGGGCACCCCTCCAGCCTGCGGAACGAAAGCCCTGTTCCAGTGCTGAAGCAAAGTCCGCTTCGTTTCGGTCGCCGGAAAGCTGGCCATAAACCTTCCATTGTTCAATGACCTGCGGGTACATGCGCTTTGCCCAATACGCAAAGAATAAACAATTGTGTGCCCCGAGTGTCGGGTTCTCAATTGTCACCTGCTTGCAGATGCGAATGGCCTCGTCATAATGTCGTGCGAAGAGGGCAAGGTATCCGGCGTCCGCGCTGATGACCAGTGAAAAAGGATCGAGCTGGTGGGCGCGATTGATTTCAGCAAGGGCTTCCTGCTCCCTGCCACCAATCCTGCTAATATCAAACGCGTACCATTGGTGTGCCGTGGCATCGTTGGGGTCGAGTTCGAAAGCCTTTTTGTACTCAGACTCTCCTCCCGCAAAATCCCAGTTGTACTCCATCTGGTTGTTGCCCAGAACGGCATGGGGTCGAGCCAAGGTCGCGTCCAACTCCAGTGCTTTACGGGCAGCAGCGCTCGATTTTAGATACTGCTCTCTGGGAGTGCCTGAACCGGCCCACCCTATCGACACAACATAGGCATCGGCCAGACCCGAATACGCCAGAGCGTAGCCGGGGTCTTTGGCAATGGCCTGATTGAAATAGGACATTGCAAGGGCTACACCCGGAACTGTCCGTTTGTTCCACAAATAACGGCCCTTCAAATACAGCTCATAGGCTTCTGGATTTTGTGTACCCTGCTTGGTGACCTGCTGCTTTTCTGAGCCGCTGAGCTTGGAGCGCAACTTTTCCGCGATGTCGCCCGCAATCTGCTGTTGAAGCGAGATGATCTCTGTACTCTTGCCGCTGTAGTGCTGTCCCCAGATTTCGGTGTTGTCCCGAACATCGGTCAGCTCGGCGCTCACTTCGACGTTGTCCCCGTGCGGTATCACCCGCCCGCTCACCAACGCTGCCACGCCCAACTCATTGCCTGCTCTCTGTACATCCACATCCTTCCCTTTGTAATGGAAGACGGAGTTGCGCGACTTCACTTTGAGCTGGGGTACATGTGCAAGGTTGCCGATCAACGATTCGGTGATACCGTCGCTGAGATAGTCGGTATTGGCATCTCCACCCCCATTGGTGAAGGGCAGCACGGCAATGGAATCAATCTGGGCTGTCCTGCCAGATCGCACGTACCAAGCCCCACCTGCCGCCAGTCCGATGGCGGTTATGCAGGCGGCTAGGACGACCCAAAGCATGCGACCTTTGATCGTCTTGTCAGGTGATGCTTGAGAAACAGGGATTCTGGTGGACTCGGTATCGCGTTTCAGCCGTTGCAGGTCGGTTCGAATGTCGGAGGCGTGTGGGTATCGGAGATTTCGATCCTTGTCCAAACACTTATTGATGATGCGTTCCAGTTCGACAGGCAAGTCAGGATTCAGTCGTACTGCCGAGGTTGGTGCTCCATCCAGAATCGCCTTGAAGATTACCCCAGAACTTTCTCCACGGAACGGCAACGTCCCAGTCGCCATTTCGTAGAGAACAGCGCCGAACGAGAACAAATCCGTTCGTGCGTCCAATTCCTTGGCACGGACTTGTTCCGGCGACATGTACGCGATAGTTCCCATCGCCGTCCCCGGACTGGTCAAGTGCTCGGCACTAGATTCAACTGTCGCCTGCGACATTCCCGTCGCCGCTCCCATCTCGGGGCTGTTCATGTTAGTAACTTTCGCCAACCCAAAGTCCAGAATCTTTGCGTGACCCCGCTTGGTGACGAAGATGTTTGCGGGCTTAATGTCGCGGTGGACAATTCCTTCGGAATGCGCCGCGTCCAAGGCGTCGGCAATCTCAATTGCCAGACCGAGCAGAATATCGGTTTCAATGGGCCTTGCTGCGATGCGGTGCTTCAACGTCAAGCCGTCCAGAAACTCCATTACGAGAAACGGATGGCCGTCTTGCTGTCCAATCTCATGGATCGTGCAGATATTGGGATGGTTGAGAGCGGAGGCCGCCCGCGCTTCCCGCTGGAAACGGGCTAAGGCTTGAGGGTCCTTCGCGACGTCATCGGGCAGAAACTTCAGGGCCACAAACCGGTGCAGGGTTAAGTCCTCAGCCTTGTAGACCACACCCATCCCGCCGCCGCCGAGCTTCTCGATGATCCGGTAATGCGAAATGGTCTGCCCGATCATTGGGCTGAAATGTTAGGTCTGGAGGCAGGGCAAGTCAATGAAAGGCAATAAGTTTGGCTGCGTCTCAGCACGATAGTTGGCGTAACAGTGCGCCGTGAAAAGGCGCTGGACTTCAGCGGGTGCAACTCCCGCCCGGGAACTGGTTCGCTCCACCCGGTAGCAATCGAAGCGGCAGCGGAGGCAACGAAGCTGTCGGAGCCTTCGGTGTAAAGGGTCGCATGGCGACTCCGCGAGCGTGCAGGCCATAACGTGAGTGAACGCTGAGCAGGCCTCGAAAAAGCAATTGCAGGAGCCGACCTGACTGTTACACAGGGAAGGCCGCCGTCGACGGAGAGGGACGAGCGAACAAGCTCCGTCAAACCTGCCGGGGTAATGGCGATGGCATGTACGCATAGGAGACCAGACGCAACACGGGAAGCCCCAGCGGTGATCGCAGTTAGGATCAACTGACAGCCCGCGAGGGACAGGCCGGGCCGTGCGGGGTGACGGAGAGGCTTGTAGTACCGAGGAAGCCGGGTAACGCCGATGGAGGGAAGGAGCCTCAGTTAAAGACGAACGCAAGAAGCGACAAAGAATGAGGGATTGGCGATGAACCTAACAACCCCAGCAAGTGTTCAGAAGTTGCAGACGACGTTACACGCAAAAGCGAAGGAATCGCCCAAGCTTCGCTTCCATGCGCTGTACGACAAGGTGTACCGCAAAGACGTTCTGAGATACGCCTATGATCGCTGCAAAGCCAATGGCGGAGCAGCAGGAGTAGACGACCAGACGTTCGAGGACATCGAGGCGTACGGTGTGGAGCGATGGCTGGATGAACTGACGCAAGAGCTGAAGAGTCAAACCTATCAACCGCAACCTGTGCGGCGAGTGTATATCCCAAAGCCGGACGGGAAGCAGAGGCCGTTAGGAATACCGACAATCCGGGATCGGGTTGCGCAAACGGCGGCAGTGCTGGTGCTCGAACCAATCTTCGAGGCCGATCTGTTGCCGGAACAGTATGCCTATCGGGCTGATCGTAGTGCGCTGGACGCGGTAAAGCGCGTCCATAGACTGATCAACACCGGTCATCAGCAGATCGTTGACGCGGACTTGAGCAGCTACTTCGATACTGTCCCCCATGCCGAGCTTATGAAGTCGGTGGCTCGGAGGGTAGTTGATGGGGCCATGCTGCACCTGATCAAGATGTGGCTGGAAGCTCCGGTCGAAGAAACCGACGAGCGCGGGAACAAACATCGAACGACGCGCAATCGGGATGAGGGTCGAGGCACTCCGCAAGGAGCCCCGATCAGTCCTCTGCTTAGCAACCTGTACATGCGGCGTTTCGTGCTGGGGTGGAAAGCACTAGGGCATGAGCGGCGCTGGCAAGCATACATCGTGAACTATGCCGATGACCTAGTCATCTGCTGTCGCAAGGGAGCCGAACACGCTTTGGTGACCATGCGGCAGATGATGTCGAAGCTGAAGCTGACGGTGAACGCAACGAAGACGCGAGTATGCAAGTTGCCGGAAGAACGGTTCGATTTTCTCGGGTACACGTTCGGGCGCTGCTACTCGATCAGAAGAGGCCGTGTCTTTCTGGGCACGGTGCCTTCGAAGAAACGAGTGCAACGCATATGTCGGGTCATTACCGATGAAACCGGACGCGATAACGTACTGGATGGACTGCAAGACAATGGTGGAAAAGCTCAACCGGATACTGATCGGGTGGAGCAACTACTTCTGTCTCGGGCCCGTCAGCCAGGCCTACGGCATGGTGGACTTACACGCCCGCACGAGGCTGCGTCGGTGGTTATGCGATAAACACAAGGAGCCGCGACCGGGATACAAGCGCTTTCCGGAAGCCGCCCTCTGTGTCGTTTTCGGCTTAGTCAATCTGCCAAGACGAACGGCAGGCCTTCCGTGTGCGAACGCGTGAGTCTTTTCCGAGAGCCGGATGCGGGAAATCTGCCAGTCCGGTTCGATGAGCGGGAACAGGAAACAGAACCAAGCCAAACCGGACTGAGGTGACGCGGCGAAAGCCCCGTCAAACTATCCACCGGGAGACTACAGTCACTGCGCCTGTTCTCGACTCTACTCGCGTCTCTGACAATGTCGGCGGTGTCAAGCAGTTTTCGAGCACACTTCAGCATGCACTCGTAGAAGAGCGCCATTTCGCTCTCGTTGAAGCTGTTGCTTTTGCTCTGCCAACCCAGGCCCGCTCGTAATCAATATCCAGGTCTGGAACTCGGTCCGACCCATGCATCTCTTCGATCTCGAACTGCGATCATGATTACTACTTCGAACTCCTCGGTGAGGAGGAGCGGGACGCCCAATCAATTACTCGGGGTTGGACTGCACACCATCGCGATTTCCGGGCTGTCCCGCGTGCGAACCGAACTTTTTCACCTGCTCGTAATCCCATCCCTTTCGCCACATCCAGTACAGTCGAACCGCCAGTCGGCGAGCCATGGCGACTTTGGCGATCTTCCGTCCTCGTCGCATCGCCAGGTGGAAGTACTGGCTGCGCCACTCTGGCACGCTGCGCACTGTCACCTGCGCCGCTTCCACCAGCAGAAAGCGGAGCATAGAACTGCCTTGCTTGGTGATGTGTCCCAGTCTGCGGCGATTTCCGCTGGATTCCTCCAGCGGCACCAGCCCCAGATAGCTCGCTACCTGCTTGCCGCAGTGAAAGCGCTCGGTCCGGCCGATGATCAGCACGAAGGCCAGCGCGGTTAAAGCACCGACTCCGGGATGCGTCCTCAGTCGCTGCGCCTCCGGGCATTTTTCGACTTCCTGCTCGATCGCCTGACTCAGTTCCGCGATGGTCGGGTTCAGTCGATCCAGCAACTCCAGCAGATCGCGTCGCCGCCGGCTCGCCCACGGTGCCAACCGGAACGATTCCAGTTGCTGCCGTCCTGGTTCCCGCCACAACCGCTTCTTGCAGCGCAGTCCTTCGTTGAGAGCCACGGCTTGCAGTTGATTCATGATCCGGGTACGCGCCTGCACCATGCGGTGACGATGCCACAGCAGTTGCCGCAGATCCCGGTTCTCCCAGTTCGGCACCCAGATCTGCGGGAAGCGGTCTTCCAGCAGCAAACGCAGGATCAGCTGCGCGTCCTGGCGATCCGTCTTCTGCTTGCGCACTCGCTTCGTGCGGATCTCGGCCGCGTCTCCAATCCACAACTCAAACTGCAACTCGGCCACCAGTCGTTCGAACCAGCGGGCATGCCCACTAGCTTCCATCCCAACCCGCACCTTCTGGCCCGCCAGCGCGCGGTAGAACGTTTCCGCCTCCTCGCGATGGGCTAGCCGCTTTTCCTGGAACTCTCCGGTCTCGGTATCCACCGAAGCAATTTGCTGAAACTCGGGGTGGAAATCTACTCCTATAATGATCATCGTTCGGCTCCTTTCTCCCGAGCCCTGTTGGTTGGCTTTCGCACCACCAACTTTACTCGGGCGTCGGAGCCGACATTGTCATGGAATCAATTACGCTCATTGACCGGTCGTCACCAGCGGGGTTGCTGGCCTTAACAAAAGGTAGAGCTTGGGAGCGTACACCGCACCCGTCCGCAGACCGGCATGCTCATCCCATCTGATTACAACAATTGACCGGGCTACTTCCGGTTTGCCAGTGATCCGCTAGCTGACTGTCACAATCTTCATCTGGCTGGAATTCGCAATCTGCGCTCAAGGGGTGCTGCGCCCCAACGCTACTTCGCTAACGGACTTCCATCGAGAGCGTCCATTTGCCATGTACCAGCTCTCGAAGGCCATTCTGGCCACCCGAATCCTCGCGCTCAGCATCATGTCTCTGCTGCCACGAGCGGTTTCCGCTGAGCCAGCGAATTACAGGATTCGTCTCGATCTTCGGACTCCACAGCACGCGACTGTCGAAGCTGAATTGGAGGCAGTAGATGGATATTTCGGCAACTACTCCCAGCCCATCCGCGTCGGGCACAACCGCTGCCAATGTCACTACGGCGCGGTCGCGTCGGTTCAGATCCGCCGCATTCGCAAGGACCCAGCCTGTCAGGAAGTGTGTGACGGGGCTCATGCGAATAATCTAACCGGTCATCGGCAAACCGGCATGATGACTGGCGTAACATCCTCATTACACTCATCATCAGGAGTGTGTTCTCTGTCTAGAACAACCAGCCAATACCAGCCGACTGCCTGTTAGCAACAATCATGATGCAGAGGCCACCCAACATCGAGACCGAACGCTTGCTCCTCGTCGCACTCGTGCCGGAGGACATTGAGGCGCTCATCGCTGGTGACTTGGAGCGCGTTTCACTTCTGACTGGTTTCACGTTTCTACCGGAGGATCCGAAACTGGGCGCTGACTTGTCATGGCATCTCAGGGCGTTGCGGGCCGATGGCAACCAGCTTTCGTGGCGCATCCGTGTCATCGTCGAACGGTGTTCCAACACGGTCGTGGGATCGATCAACTTGAAGGGGCCACCGAGCGCCGATGGTGACGTGGAGATTGGATGGGGTTTGATCGAGAACGCCCGGAGGAAGGGATACGCCACTGAGGCATCGGCTGCGGTCATCAATTGGGTCGTTCAACAACCCGGCATCAATTCCATTAGCGCCACAATACCCGATGACAACTATCCCTCGCAGCGCCTCGCCGCAAGGCTTGGGTTGATTCGCACGGGCGAGAATCGTCGAAACCGTCCTCTTTGGAAGTGCGACCGAAACTTTATTGTGAACACGGCATCCTGATCCAAGATCACCACCGACTGGCCGCACGCACCGTAGGGCGCGCTGGTTTGAAGCGAGCGATAGATCGCGTGGCCGGAGTCTAAGTCAGCGTCGGACGCGAATTGGTTGTCGGGTCGAGCGGGAAGGAATAGTATGTGTTCCGACGATGCGCGTGGGTCACCGAACCGGTCAACGGAACCTGTCCCCAGTCGCGCTCGCCCCCACATATTGTTCTCGGGTGTCTAGATGTCTCCCACCAGCTAGTTGGCAGATTCTTTGGGGAATTGGGACCCTAAATAGGAACTTCGTGCGTCCAATTCTCGTAGGTTAGTGTATGCGGCGATTTGTGGACAGCTTCGGCCAGGTCCTGACGGCCATGTGGGCGCACAAACTACGCTCTTTCCTCACCATGTTCGGAATCGCCTGGGGCGTCGGGTCGCTGCTGCTCCTGATTGGATTAGGTGAGGGTTTTCGCGCGGGAACCGAGAAGAATCTGGCGAGCTTCCTCGGCGAAGATTACATGCAGATCTACAACGGCCGGGTTCCGGCCGTAGGCAGCAGCCAGCTTTCGTCTCGCCAGTACTACCTGAACTATCAGGATTTTGTCGACATTCGCAACTCGCCCTACGTGCGCGAAGCCACGCCGGTGATCTACCGCGGCGACCTTCGTCTGGTGAGCGAGTACGGCAGCAGCAACGGCTACGTGGATGGCTCGGAGCCGCAGTTCTACGACATTCGATACCAGCCCATCGACCAGGGGCGCTGGCTGAACTGGAACGATGAAAAGCAACGCAACAACGTCTGCGTCATTGGCAAAGAATTCGTGCGCATCCTGTTCCCCGGCCGTCCCGCCTTAGGTGGCAGAATTCTGATCAATGGCGTGCCTTTCCAGGTCGTTGGGACGATGCAAAGCCTCGGCCACGGCAACAACAATGACCAGAACATGCGGTTAGTGATGCCTTTTGCCACCATGGCCGTCTATTTCCCGATGCCGGGAGAAGGCAATGCCAAGGCGATCAAATATGTTGCCTACAAGCCCAGCACGCGCAAGCAGCACCAACAAGCCAGAGATGCTGTCCACCGCATCGTGGCCAGAAATCACGCTTTCGATCCCAAAACGCCGGATGCGTTTGACGACATGGACACCATCGCCATCGTCGAAATGGTCGGCAAAATCTCGGACGCCATGGATGGATTTCTGGGAGCCGTCGGCCTGGTGACACTGGCTTTGGGAGCAATGGGGGTCGTGAACATCATGCTGGTCTCGGTGGCGGAGCGCACGCGTGAGATCGGTCTGCGCAAGGCCCTGGGCGCTACCCGGCGAAACATTCTGTTCCAGTTCTTCCTGGAGGGGCTGATGCTCACAGCAATCAGCGGCGCCATCGGCGTGGCCGGGGCCTACGCGGTGACCCGGCTCCTCGGACTTGCACCACCCATCGATGGATTCGAATTGCCTCACATCTACCCGGCGAGCGCTGCCCTTGCCATGGGAGCTCTGGCCGCGGCCGGTATCATCGCGGGCTTGTACCCCGCACGACGGGCAGCCTTGCTCACGCCGGTCGAAGCGCTTCGCCAGGAGTGATTGATGATCCGTGCGAAAGATGTGTTCTCGGAGGCTTACGGCGCACTTCGGCAAAATCGCCAGCGCACCGCGATCACCATGCTCGGCATGGCATGGGGAATCGCCACCGTGGTCTTGTTGCTGGCCTACGGGACGGGTTTCTCGACTGCCATCGTCAACATCTTCAGGGCCTTTGCCAGCATGCAGTCGGCTGGTATTGTTGGCGGCCGGACCTCGATGCAGGCCGGCGGAAGCAAAGCGGGGGCCGATATCCGTTTGACCCGGGATGACCTGGACCGCCTCGTGACCAACGTACCGCAAGTCACGCGAATCGCGCCGGAATCGTTTCTCGAAGCGCGCGTCAGCTACGAAGGCCGTTCTTACACCTGGAATGTCTCGGGCAGCACCCCCGTGATGCCCGACATTCAGAACCTGAAGGTAGATGTCGGCCGTTTCTACAATGCCGAAGACATGCAGTTGCGCGGCCGCGTCTGTGCGTTGGGCTCGGAAGCCAAGGAGAAATTGTTCTCCGGCCGCTACCCCCTGGGAGAGAGGATTCGGATCAACGGCATTCCCTACGAGGTGGTCGGTGTGATGAAAGCGAGGCCGCAGGAAGGCAATGACAACACGATCAACCGCGTTGTCTACATTCCGTTTTCGACCCTGAGCGACTTTCGCGACACACGCTATGTCGACATGATCTGGGTGGATTTTCTGGGCTCCGACTATTATGCGGTGAAGAGGTCGATCCGCAATACGCTGGCCACGGCCCACAATTTTCGTCCTGACGATGAGCGCGCGCTGCGGGTTTTCATCCTGATGGAACAACTCTCGCAATTCGGAATCATCAGCATGGCTTTGCAGGTACTGCTCGCCTTTATCGGCACGTTGACGCTGGGCATCGGTGGCGTGGGTCTTATGAACATCATGCTGGTGAGCGTGACGCAGCGCACGCGCGAGATCGGCGTGGAAAAAGCGGTAGGAGCCCGCCGCTTTGACATTCTCGTGCAGTTCCTGTCGGAGGCTCTGGCCATCACCTTCCTGGGCGGCCTGTTAGGGATTGCGCTCGCCTACCTCGTTTCGTACTCGGCAGGGACCCTCACCTTCTACAGCGCTCTTGCTCAGCACGGCGAGATGGGCGACATTCGACTCATCATTTCACCCGCCAGCGTGTTGGTTTCGACCGCTATCCTGGCGCTGGTCGGATTGGTCAGCGGCATGATCCCAGCAATACGGGCGTCACGTCTCGATCCAATAGAAGCATTGCGCTACGAATAGCGTTGCGGCCGCAGCCTCTCACTCAAGTCTATCGGCATAGACCATAATTAAAGCATCGCCGTCGCAGGCGACAACTGGATTTCACAGGCGCGGTATACTTTCGGGCGCAAGTTCTCTCGCTTTCGAGTTGGCTCCAGGAGGAGTGATGTTTCGCAAAATCAAAGCAGCAGGTCTTGCGGCGTGCGCCATTGTTCTCGGCTCAGCTGTTCTTCTAGGTCAAGTTCCCAAGGCTCAAAAGGTGCCGGATGCTGGAGCCTCTTCAATTGCAGACACGGGGACGAGCACTGCCGATGGTTGTGTTGAATGCGAACTGCCGATCATCCTGCGACAGTCTGTAGAAGCCGGAAAGACCGCCGTGGGAACAAAGGTGGAAGCGCGGCTGGTGATGGCCACGATGATTAACGGCGCAGTGCTTCCGCGGGGCGCGGTGATTTCGGGCGAGGTAACCGAGTCGGTGGCGAAATCAAACAATTCGCCGTCGCTGCTTGCGCTTCGCATGGATTCGGCGCAATGGAAAAATGGCGAGGCGAAATTCAAGGTGTATTTGACGGCGTGGTATTATCCGCCGGCGCCGCCGATGGCGCCTCCGGACATCTCCTATGGACCGCCGGGCGACAACAGGAACTGGGGCGGAGTGAATCCCACCGTCGATACCACCGATCCACCGAATCCGTCTCAGCGGTTGTCGACTCAGCAGGACAATGGCGTGAACGCGGTTGCGCCAGGATCGATGATCTCCAGCAAACGGGTTCTAATGAAGAATATGAAATCAGTGAGCAGCGCCGACGGCTCGGTCGTTCTTGTTTCCTCGCGTTCAAACATCAAACTCAACAAGGTGACAACGTATGTCCTCGCAATTAATGAATTGCTTCCTGGTAAATAGTTGGCCGACGAACTGAGCTGACCCTCGACGTCGATAAGGAAGCTTTGGCAGACATCCAGCCGCTGGTGGACTCGATGTCCACGAACTTGACAACGTTCTCTGGCCACGGAGGAAGGCTGATCTTCTACCACGGCGACAGCGATCCGTAGTTCTCGCCGCTCGACACTTTCACTTACTACAAGGATATGGCCGCTGCGAACGGCGGCCTCGAAGCAGTATCAAACTGGAGCCAGTTTTATTTGTTCCCGGGATGAGCCATTGCGCCGGCGGCCAGTCGCTTAACCAGTTCGATTTGTTAGGTGCAATGGTGACCTGGGTGGAGAAAGGAACCGCGCCGGCATCCGTGACCGCGACTGGCAAAGCGTTCCCCGGGCGGAGCCGCCCGCTTTGCGCTTATCCCAAGCACGCTCATTACAAGGGACAGGGCGACACTGAAGACGCCAACAATTTTGAGTGTCGTTGATGACGCTCGTGCCGCTGGTATTTCAGTATGGCCGATGGGCCTCGGTCATTCCCGTCCATGTATCCGTTCTGAAAGGAGCGGCTGGTAACCCTGCGCCGTTGAACAGCGTTGCCGCCGGATTCGACTGCCAGGCATAGCGGACCTCTTTCGGGTTCGACACCGAAGGTGATGAGACAACGACTCGGTTGCCTTCGATGTGAGCATCGGCCCAATACCACTTGTGATCCTCTCCGGCGATTTCAAACTCTGCTAACGTCTCGCCTTTCACCACCAGGCTGCCATCTGTGTGTTTGAAGCGCAGTCGAATTGATCCCGGAAGGCGTTCGACCGAAGCGAGAGTTGGCCCGGAGTAAGGCACCTTCTTGCCGTAGTGTTTGGCCAACGCACAGAAAGCGAGGCGCTCGCCAACAGGCTGCTTGTCCTTGGGGTGGATATTATCGGGATCGCCGGTGTCGATGGTCACTGCCAGGCACGAATTGCGAACGCTGGTGGCGGTGAGCGCCTGTGACTCCCGCGTTTCCGCCCAGGTGTCGTCGGTGGGTGTTTCACTACGATGCCGGAAGGCGGGCAGGCTGACAATATAAAAGGGGAAGTCACCCTGGCCGAAGAGCTTTCGCCAGTCCGCAATCATAACTGGGAGAATTTTGCGATATTGAAATCCACGGTCTGAGTTCTGCTCGCCCTGGTACCACAACGCTCCCGTAATGGAAAGCGGTGCAATGGGCGTCAGCATGCCTTCGTAAAGCACCGAAGGCATGACCGGCCAGTTCTCGTAGCCGATGGGCAGGGGTTGTGGCGGACGGGCATCGACACTTAGTTGACTTTTCCATTTGCCGGCCAGCGGAATGCTTGTCTTGTCTCCGAGCGTGAGATGCAACTCTTCCGGCTTGCCGAGAAATCCGCCTTGCGGTTTTGTTTTCAGAACACGAATTGCCACAACGTTCCTACCCGGCTTCAGCACACCATCGGGGATGGAATAGACGCGCGGGTTCTCGACCCAGGCACTGGCGCCGACTTGCGTCCCGTTGATGTACACGGTATCCATGCGCTCAATCGAACCGAGAAAGATCGACGTGCGTCCCGCCGGAAGCGGATCGGGTAGCACGATCTCTCTCCGGAACCACACCAGCGCCGGAGTATCAGGCACGCCCAATTCAGAGAAACCGCCCGGAATATCGACGGTTTTCCAGGCCGAATCATCCGCATCCGGAGCTGCCCAGTTTTCCTTGAGCCCGACGTCGTACTGGTCATACCAGTGCATCACGTAGTTTCCATACTCAGGCGCGCCCGCCGCGGCCAGTCTCTCCAGTTCTGCTAACGGAATGTCGAAGTCCTTCAGCGGGCGAAGCGCCTCGGCGCTCGTCCAGGCCTCGGCGGGAGTTCCACCCAGGGCATCTACGACCAGACCGATCGGAACATGGATCTGCTGTTGGATCTTACGGGCAAAGTAGTACGCGACAGCCGAAACTTGATCTGCTGTCTCGGGCGACACAACTTTCCAGGTGCCTTCCGGAATATCCGTATGATGGTACGCGGAGTGAGCTGCAACCGAGAAGAAGCGAATCTGCGGGTAGTTGGCGGCCTTAACTTCCTCTTCCCCATTGCGTGCGCGGCCGAGCCCCACCTGCATATTGGATTGACCGCCACACAGCCAGATATCTCCGACCAGCACATTGTGGAGTTCCAACGTCTGAGCACCTTTGATGTTGAGGGTGTAGGGTCCGCCGGCAGCCGGCGGCTGAATCTTCACCTGCCAGCGGTGGTCAACACCCGCAACCGCGGATGCGTTCTTGCCCGCAATCTCAACCCGGATCTTGTCGCCAGGCTCCGACCAACCCCAGATGGCATTGACCTTACCGCGCTGCAAAACCATGTTGTCGCCGAAGATCGGGCTGATCAATGGAAGCGACTTCGCTGCCGTTTTAGGAATAATTTGGGCCGAGGCACCCGGTTGCGGTGCAAGCAGAAACGCAAACGCGGTGACAACGACGATAGCGTACCTGTCAATCATGCGGGAAAGGACTCATTTACGGGCAGCTTGCCTGAACGCAAAGATTCTGGCTGAAAAAACGGTATCACATGATTCTGGAAGCGATCTGCCCCCTTACTCGTGTGAGTGCCGGCATAAACTTCGAAGCTGTTTGCGATTCCATATCGATCAAGTGCATCGTGCAGTTTGCCGGTATCAACTCGTAAACCATCCTGGTCCCCGACGTCGATCGCGATTCCCCGATAGCGCGTAGATTTCCGATGTACTGATCGATGAATGCCAGCGGCGCATTCGCAGTCCATTTGGCAATGACATCCGGCTGGGCACACCGTCCTTCGTGACCAAATCGAGGGTGAAGGTTTTTGCTCCTTGGCCGCGGTAAAGTGCTTTTGATGGTCGCTGAACTGGCCAAGTGCCAGGCTCAGCACAAGAATGTTTCTTCCCACCATAGTGGACCACCATTCTCGCCTGGCCTAGGCGCGACCTCACTGGGGCTCACTGAGCCGGTTCTTTGACGGCGACGATTTGGTCGCCAGTCACGTTCCGTAGTTCCTGCACTATTCCTGATGGCCACCGGATCTCAACCAGCTCTGCAGAAGGGTTCGTCCCAAGTCCGAAGTGCACTGGGCCCGCACTGGACGATGCATAGCCAGCGCTGGTGAATACGTGGTTGTATTGCGCTCCCGACTTGGTCACCACCTTGATTCTCGCTCCGACTCCGTCGCGATTGCTTTTTGTTCCCTGCAACTTGAATTCAATCCAATGATTGTTGCCTGGACTCTGGTTGAGCCAGATTTCCGCCGGGGCACCGATTGCACTCACCACGACATCCAGGCGGCCGTCTCCGTTCAGGTCGCCGACGGCTGAGCCCCGGTGCCGCGCGGGAGGCTGCGAAGTCAATCCGGCCTCGGCGGTCAAAGCTGAAAACTTCATGTCTCCAAGATTGCGAAAGACGGTGTTGGGTTGTTCGATAGACAAGTTCGGCGCCGACAACAGCGACTGGACATGACCGCGCGAAACAAAAATGTCTTTCCAGCCATCGTTATCAAAATCGGCAATGGTTGGAGAGTAACCGGCCATAGGCAGGCTTAGCTTGGTCATTCCGCTCTCCCGAGTGACTTCAACGAAGCTGCCTTTACCCGTGTTGCGGTAGATTGGAAAAGTTTCCCCATCGAGAGCGACCACGACAATGTCGGGATAGCCATCATTGTCCAGATCGCGAAAATCAACTCCCATACCCGAGATGAACGTGCCATCCTCCCGCAGCGCGACATTCGCGTCGAAACCTGCCTCTTGAAAATGGCCGCCGCGGCTGCGAAAGAACCAGTTCATCAGCTTGTCATTGGGGACGATCAGATCCATCTTTCCGCCGACATCGAAATCACCCGCAGCCACTCCCATGCCTTTTCCGGGATGCGCGCGAAGACCCCATTCGGCGGAGGCGTCGCGAAAAGTTCCGTCGCCATTATTGAGAAACAATTGATTGGGAGTGGGCGGATACATCTTGGGATGGCAGTAGTCGCGATGTCCGCCCACTTCGCAGTCAGGCTCGTGTTCGAAATCCCATTTCAGGTAATTGATGACTACGAGATCGAGCAGCCCGTCATTGTTCACGTCTACCCATGCTCCAGCGACGGACCACAGCCCCCCGAACTCCGGATCGGGTTTGTTCAGCCCGGCTTTGGCCGTCACATCTGTGAAAGTGCCATTTCCGTTGTTGTGATAGAGCGTATTGCGGTAGACACCGGCGACAAAAATGTCCTCATATCCGTCGTTGTCATAGTCGCCAATCGCCACGCCGATGTCATAGCCGCTCCCGAAGAGCCCGGCTTTTTCGGTGACGTCGGTGAAGTTTCCTTTTCCGTCATTCTCGAACAGGCGGTTGTAGTATTTCGCGGAAGTCTTACGAAGCGTTTTGATGTCCGCTCCGTTGGCGAAAAATATGTCGAGCTTGCCGTCGTTGTTAAAGTCGAAGATAGCCACGCCGCCGGCCATGGTTTCCGGAGCGTGACGTTCCGGAGTTTCGGAACTGTCGAGCCGGAAATCAATCGGTTGAAAGGCGAAGCGGATGGGGCTGTCGCCGGCGGTTGCAGTCGCAGGGGACTGGGAACGCAAGGGCGGATGGCTAGTCAGCACGAACACGAAGAGTACGGCCAGTGAGCCGGAGAAGTTCCACATCTTCATGTCGGAGACGGCAGGCACGAGGCTGCTTTTATTCTACTCCGGCAATTGTTGCTCGCCACGGATGGAAAGCCGGGTTTCGACCTGCGCTGCTGCGGTGCCCGGTTGTCCCCCGCCGACGCTGATCACGTAATCGCCCGCTGCGACCATTCGAACACCTGACTCGTTTACATAACTCAAGTCGCGTGCCTGTAGCGTGAGCTGCACGTGCCGCTGTTCGCCAGCCTCCAGTCGAACCCGGGTGAACCCGCGAAGTGCACGCAGCGGCGCTCCCGGCAATTTCGGAAAACTCAGATACAGTTGCACGACTTCATCGCCAACTCGTGGGCTCGTGTTCTTCACTTCCACGTCGACTGTGAGTGGATCGCCAGCCGGCAGGCCGCTGCTCGACAATTTCAGATTGCTGTACTCGAACCTGGAGTAAGTCAGACCGTAGCCGAAGGGGTAAAGCGGCTCGCCGCCAAAGTATCGGTAGGTGCGGTTCTTCATTGCATAGTCGTCAAATGGCGGCAACTGCTCCACGCCTTTGTAGAAGGTGACGGGCAACCGTCCCGCGGGATTGTTGACGCCGGCCAGCGTCTGGGCGATGGCGGTTCCACCTTCTTCTCCCGAGTACCAGGCTTCGAGAATCGCGTTAGCGTGTTCCTGCGCCCAATTCACCGCGAGCGCACTGCCGTTCATCAACACAACCACCAAAGGCTTGCCGGCTCCCCTCAAAGCCCCAAGAAGCGACTGCTCCTCTTCCGGCAGGTTGAGGCTGGTGCGATCGCCGCCCTGGAAGCCGGGCAGGTCTACTTTCATTTCTTCGCCTTCGAGTTTCGACGTAAGTCCAACCACTGCGATCACCGCATCCGCTGTGCGGGCCGCCGTGGCAGCTTCGATAATCGGATCAACGCTGAGGGGCAGCCATACCAGCTGTGTACCAAAGGCGCCTTTCATGTATTCGATCTTCAGCGCGTAACGATGTCCCTGTGTGAGCTCAACGATCGTGGTGTCGGATGTGGGATCGTGGAGTTTCGGGTCGTCCACGATTAATTTGTCGTCCAGCCACAGGCGGTGCATCGAGCCGATCAGGCCGATGCGATATCTGCCCGATTCGGCCGGCGTCAGAAACCCTGTCCAGCGTACGGAAAACTCTTTCAAACCTGCGGGAGGAGTAAGCGCGTGTGCATCCGGCTGGAAGGGCTGAAGATCCACAAATGGGTCCACGCGCACGGTCTGCGGCGGCGCGGCGAAATCGCCGGAAAAATATTCGCCCTGCAAGCCGGGCTTTCGGTCGCTGGTCGAGAGTGCCGAGGTAGGAATGACTGTTTCGGGGCGGAGGAAATTCGTCCCTGGCAGGTACGATACCTGAGCTGTGGAGAACTGCTTGCGAATTCCTTCCAGTGCCGTGGAGGCGTGCGAAGCCGTGCCGCTATAGTTGCCGTGGAGCACCTCGCCAGATTGTGCGAGCGGTCCCACCACTAGAATATGTCTCACACCTGGGGCGAATGGAAGCACGCCGTCGTTCTTGAGCAGCACCATGGATTCGCGCGCCACCTTGAGCGCGAGTTCCCGGTGAGCTGCACTGTCTATTTCCGAATCAGGAGTCTGAGCGTATGGCACTTTGTCCGGAGGATCGAACATTCCTAGTCGCATGCGCGCGGTGAAGAGTCGCTTGACCGCGATATCCAGATCCTTCTCGCTCAACAGTCCCTGTTTTACGGCGTCCACGTACTTTACGTAGTCAGAGTTGTCCGTTGTTTCGGTGAAGAAGTCAGCGCACTCGTTATCCATTCCTTTCTTCAGCGCGGCAGCGGCCGCCTCGGCCGGGCTTTTCGTGAAGCGGTGTCCTTCATAAATGTCAACGATTGCGTCGCAGTCTGATACCACGTAGCCGTTGAATTTCCAGGCGCCCCGCAACTGGTCCTGCAGGAGGAAAGTGTTGGCGCAAGCGGGTTCGCCATTGACGCGGTTGTAAGCGCACATTACGGACTCCGCTTTGCCTTCGACAACCGTGGCGCGGAATGCGGGCAGGTACGTGTCTTCCATGTCATGCCGGGATACCTGCACATCGGCGGTGTGCCGCGTGGACTCCGGACCGCTGTGCACGGCAAAATGTTTGGGTGTGGAGATGACGCGAAAATACTTCGGATCATCGCCCTGTAATCCGGTGACGAATGCCACCCCCATTCGTCCCGTGAGAAACGGATCTTCGCCGTAGGTTTCCTGGCCACGCCCCCAGCGTGGATCACGGAAGATGTTGATGTTCGGCGACCAGAAGTCCAGACCTTCATTGATGGCCCGTCGTCCTGCCCTCACGGCTTGGTTATGTTTGGCTCGTGCTTCCGTCCCGATGACGATCGCCATGTCATGGATCAACGGAACGTCAAACGTGGCCGCCAGACCAACCGGTTCCGGAAAGACCGTGGCAGTCCCCGCTCTGGCGACGCCGTGCAGCGCCTCGCTCCACCAGTTATAGGCAGGAACCTGCAGCCTGGGAATGGCTCGCGCCTGGTTCACCAACTGTGAAGCTTTTTCCTCGAGGGTCATCCTTCCCACCAGGTCATTCACCCGCACATCGATTGGCTGCGAAGGGTCCAGGTAAACCGCGCCAGCAGTTTGCGCCGCGGAAGGAATGAGCGCGCAAGGAACGAGAATGAGAAGAAGAACAAGAAACACTCCGAGGCTGGATCGAGCACCCGCTGGGTCCATTGCAATATCTCCTCGCAACCCGCACGATCAAAGGGCCCCGGCGAGCGCACGCATTTCAGAAGATGTCCGTAAACGCTTACGGTCTGTCGGTTGCTTGTAGCACAGGGTAAATCCTGCGGTCA
This sequence comes from Terriglobia bacterium, assembly GCA_963801545.1. Lineage (GTDB taxonomy): Bacteria > Acidobacteriota > Terriglobia > Terriglobales > Acidobacteriaceae > JAIQFF01. The sequence continues at coordinate 44,481 of CAWDFF010000022.1, forward strand.
ACAAATTCCCCAGGCCGGGAGTTGTGAAAACGTGTCTTGCGCGCCGTAGTGAGCGAACAAAATCCATTTTGTCGGCAGCAATTCGTCCGCGGCGGATCCATCCTTCCACTGCACGGAATCCATGCGGATCGCCAGCCCGGACGGTTCGGTCGAGGTCTCGCCACGGACTCGATTACTTTTCCAGAAGAGATTGCGTTCTTCGGAAATACCGTGCCATCGCCCAGAGTGCCTACTACCAGCTTCGCCTGGACCTCGGTTCCCACCGGAGTTTTGCCGGCGGTTACGCTTTGCCGCATGATCGCTGGGAATTCCGGCACGCCGGAGGGGACGGGACCTGCAGGGTTCTGCCCAGGGCTTCTTCAATCCAAAATCAGTCGCCGGGCCAGACCTGAAAGTTAATTTGCCCAAGCCGAACACGAAATAAAACGAGGTCCGTCCGCAAACATCAGGTTGTGAAGGATCCAGGTCGCGGAAAACGGCGGACCTTGCCCGCTCTGCGCCAACGAAAGGCACAAAAAAAGAATGGCACCGCGAGAACGTCTAACAGGAGAACGCGAAGGTTGTGGAACATGAAAGTTTGCTCCTTGACGGCCTTTCAGGTGTAATTTAAAAAGGCCTGGGTATAGCATCGTTAACGTACACGGAAACCTGCCCCGCCGCTCAACTTGGACGGTAGGGCGTTTGCTTAGTAGGGCGGTTGGTGTTGTTGCTGGGGGGAGCCCAGGAGATGAACAGCGAGAGACAGGGGATTCGCCGGATTGCCGAGCTGGCTAATGTTGCGATCGCGACGGTTGATCGCGCCCTGCACGGACGCAACGGAATCAAGGAATCAACCCGGCATCACATTCTGCAAATCGCAAGGCAAATCGGTTACACGCCGAACCTGGCGGCGCGCGCTCTGTCGGTTTCGAAGAGCGGTGTCCGCATCGGTGTTTGCATACCCCGCGAGATCCGATTCTTCTACGATCAGCTCTGGAGCGGTGTGCTGGACGAAGCTCGTCGAGTCGCACCGCTAGGTGTCGAATTGCTAAACCGCCCGGTGCCCAGCCTTGGCCTAGGGGATACCGAAGCTTTCGAAGAGCTGGTGGAGAGCGGCGTTCAGGGAATCATCCTTACCGCGGGAGATCCGGATGGTCTCAAGCCTCTTATCGACAGCGCGGAGGAAAAACGTATCCACGTAGTTTGCCTATCCACCGATTCTCCCGAAAGCCGGAGGTCAACCGTTATCTGTGTGGAACCGCGGCTGAATGGATGTCTGGCCGACGAGTTAATGGGAAAGTTTGTTCCTCCGGGTTCGAAAGTGGCCCTCATTGCGGGCATGCTGAGTGCGGAAGATTATCGTGGGAAGACGGATGGCTTCTCCGAGGCCTTTCCACGACACTGCCCGGGAGGAACGATAGTAACGGTCATTGAAGGGCACGAAGACGAGGACGAGAGCTTTCAAAAGACGTTTGACCTTCTCGGCCGGGTTCCGGCGCTGGCTGGACTTTATGTGAACACGGTCAACTGTCTTCCGGTCTGCCGTGCGCTGGGGGCCCACGGACTGGCGGGAAAGGTGAAACTAATCACTACCGATCTGTTCGCGGATATGGCTCCGTATTTTCACAAAGGCACAATAACGGCCTCGATCTGTCAGCAACCACATCGCCAGGGTCAGACGGCTGTGCGGCTTATGGCTGATCACCTCACCAACAAGATTCCTCTCCCTCCAACCGTTCATTTGAGCCCAGGCGTAGTGATGTCAACCAACTTGAATCTGTTTCCGGAAATGAGAATTCCGGACTTCAGCTTCGACGACTCGGTGCTCCTGGGGCGGGCCGCTCTGTAGGCGTGCTCGACCGTGACACCGGCTGCCTAACTCCATTGTTTGGCTATTTCTGGCTGCCGATGAACCAACCTGTCCACCCCTTTGGACTGGCGGGAAGCCCCTTGTGGTCGGCCCGCTGCCTGTGCCGATTCAGGAAGTGATGCTCTCGACTCAAAAATTTTCTTGACAATCTTCTACGAATGCAGGTAAAAGCTGTCCTGCATCGTTAACGTTAACGGAATGCGGTGGGCAAGGGCTGGATCCTAACCGGTAACCGCGAAGGAGTTGAGACTATGCGTTATCTTTCGTCTCCATGCGCCGGATGTCTTGTTAGCGCAGCGAAGGTACGCAGACTTTGCTCAGACTCCTGGCCACTTGTGGGAAGTCATTTTGCCGGTAGGGACGATATGACTCTAGTGTCCCACGAAACGAATCCCAGCCGCAGTTGGCTGACTGATTTTGAATGATCTTTTCGATTTAGTCCTCCCGCAGGGAGGAAACCTTCAAAGGAGGCGCGCTGTGAAATTCTCGTCCTCGTTCGCCGAGTGCACTTCGCAACGTATGCGGTGGCTATTGGTTCTTTCCGGGCTGGTCTTGGCCATGTCCCTGCAGGTCTTTGCCCAGGAAGCAACTGTGGTCGGAACGGTGACCGATCCAACCGGCGCCGCTCTACCGAATGTTTCGGTAACTCTCACAAACATAGAGACAGGTCTGGCCACGAAGGTCACCACGAGTGCAGACGGCCAGTATGTGGCGCCGAATCTTCACATCGGCCATTACACCGTAGACGCTAAAGTGTCAGGGTTCAGGCCTGCCCAGAGGACGGGCTTGGTGCTGAGTGTGGGCGACCGCGACCGCGTGGACTTCCAGATGCAGATCGGCCAGGCGACCGAGCTGATAACCGTAGAAGCCAATGCGGTTGCCGTACAGACAGATACCGGGGAAGTCAGCAACCTGATCACCGGCCGGCAGATATCGGACCTCGCGGTCAACGGCACGAGCCTGTTCCAACTTGCTGCATTGGCTCCCGGAGCATCGAACGATATCACCAATTACAAGGATGTCCCCGTGGGTGGTGATACCGCCGTCAGCTTCAATGGCCAGCGCACCGCCCACAATGTCTTCATAGTAGATGGCGGTGAGAACTACGACCGCGGTTGCGGAGGCTGCGTAACTACGGCCCCTTCCAGCGAGTCGATGGCTGAGTTCCGCCAATTGACTTCGAACTACGGCGCCGACTATGGCCTCTCTTCTGCCGGAACCGTCACCATGGTCCTCAAATCCGGCGCCAGCAGACTTCATGGCTCGGCATGGGAAAACAACCGCAATGACGCCTTTGATGCTCGCAACTACTTTTTCCCGGCTCCGATCAGTAAACAAGAATTGCGCATGAACATCTTCGGCTTCAATATCGGCGGCCCCGTCACCTTCGGCCACCTCTACAACCCGGACAAAAACAAGACCTTCTTCTTTTACAACATGGAGTGGCGCAGATACATCGACGGCGGGTCAACCAACCAGACGGTTCCCGATCCCGCAACTTACGGCGGTAACTTCAGCTCGGTTACCGATCCAATCCTGGTTCCCACTGCAGCCAGAGTGGCTCCTGCAGTTTTGTTTGCCAACTGTCCGGGCGGAGTCGCGCCAGCCGGCGTCGTGCAAGGCGCGCAATTCCCAGGTAACGTGATACCGAGCTGCATGATCCAGCCAAACGCGACTGCGTTGCTCGGTACGGGCTTTTTGCCGAAGCCAAACTCAGGCATCGCCAACGGTGTCGGGAGCTTCGTGGGCGGCTCCAACACTCCGACGAACCTGAAGGAGGAGATCGTCCGCATCGATCACACCTTCAACAGCAAATTCTCCGTGTTCGGTCACTTTATTGCCGAGCAAATCTCACAAGGCTACAACACGGCTCAGTGGAGCGGTGACAACCTGCCTACGGTTGGAGACACGTTCAACAATCCAGCTTACAGCTACGTCATTCACGCCACCAACACTATTAGCCCGTCGCTTCTCAACGAAATCGCCTTCAACTACAACGGCAACCGCATCAACATCATTCCCTTTGCGGCCACCGGGATGACGAGTCTCGCACTTCCGAGCGGATACGATGCGACCAACTCGCGTTTGTTCACGGGGCCGAATAACCTGAGTCGCATTCCCAACATCACCCTCAATCATCAAAGCAATGCGAACTTCCAGATCTCCAGCTGGCCGTGGGTCAACCGCGCTGACGGTTACCAGATCCGCGACGACGTCTCCTGGAACAAAGGTGCGCACAGTTTCAAGATCGGCGGAAGCTGGGCGCGCTACAAGAAAGTCCAGGACCTTTTCGGAACGACCCAGGGAGCATTCACGTTCGAGGGCGCAGATGCCCAGAGTTTCACCGGAAACAGCTTCGCTGACTTCCTGCTTGGCACCGCTGCCGGTTATAACGAGCTTGGCGTCCAGGACCACGGCAACTGGCCTGCCATTTCCTACGCCGCTTACATTCAAGACAACTGGCGCGCAACTCACCGGCTGACCCTGAACCTCGGCCTACGCTGGGATGGGGCGCCTCACACGTACGAAACCAACAACCGCATGGGGAACTTCTATCCCAAGCTTTACGATCCGTCCCAGGCCGCTACATTCGATTCTCTAGGGAATATCTGCAGCGGTCCAGCGGACCCCGGCTGCGCCGCCGCAAGCCCTGGACTTGGAACCAGCCCGAACCAAATCCTGGCGGGCGTTCCCTTGTACCTCAATGGAATCGGAACACCTGAGAAGAATGGCGTACCCAAGGGTCTGGTGAACGATCATTGGGCCATGTTCGGTCCGCGGATCGGCTTTGCCTATGACCTGACCGGTAGCGGAAAGACGGTCATTCGCGGCGGGTTCGGCATAATGTACGAACGCATTCAAGGCAACGATATGTACAATGCCGGGCCGAACATCCCGTTCAGTCTGAACGTGAACCTGAACAACGTAACGTTACAAGACCCCAACATCCTGCTTTCGACCGGTGCTGCGCCCACGTTCCAGACCATCAAGGCGGCGGATATCATTGGTCTGGACATCAACAGTTACAAGCCGCCGACCAGCACGCAATACAGTGCCGGCGTTCAGCATTCGTTCGGCCCCAAGACCGTTCTGTCTGTCTCTTACGTAGGCAATCAGAACCGGCACTTGAACGACTATCTGAACACTAACCTGCCTTCGCTGAGCGATCTCGCGCTCATGACGGGAGGTACTCTTAACTACGAGAACGCGCCTAGCCTTCCGTACAAAGGGTTCAGAGCGATCAGTCAGTCCAAGAACGAGGCGAGCGGCCATTACAACTCCATGCAGATTGACTTGAACTCGCAAGCCAGCAAGGACTTGCAGCTTCGCGCCTTTTACACCCTTTCCCGCTCCATCGATCCAACCACCGGGGGCAGCGGTCAGGACTTGAATGGTGTCACGAACCCATATGTAGGGTGGCGGTACGATCTTGGGCCGAGTCTATACGACCGGCTCCACAACTTCTCCGCCAACTTCATCTACAACATCCCGGTTCTGCGCAACAGCTCGAACGGCTTGGTGAAGTCTCTGGTCGGTGGCTGGGCGGTGTCGGGGATCATTACGATCGAGTCGGGCCTGCCATGGAACATCAACGGGGGCAGCAATCTCGTTTGCGGCGCCAACTGCCCCACGGGGAGCAATCGGCCCAACATAAACGGCAACATCAGCTATATGCATACGCCGGTGGCGTCATCGGACCCCTTCGAGCACATCCAGTACTTCGATACCTCGGTGTTTTCGACTCCCGCACCCGGCACCTGGGGCAACCTCAGCCACAACGCTCTGCGCGGACCGGGCCGCGACAACTGGAACCTCTCTCTCTTCAAAACCTTCGCCTTCGGAGAGAGTGCCGGGTTGCAGCTTAAGTTGGAGACCTTCAACACCTTCAACCACACCCAGTTCCAGAACGTTGATGTGGGTCTCGGCGACAGTCGCTTCGGCCAGTTCACATCGGCCTACCCTGCGAGAATTGTCCAGCTCGCCGGGAAGGTTTACTTCTAACCTCTAACCGAAAGCCCTCCCGTCCCGCTCGCAGCAAGCTGCGAGCGGGACGACGGTTTACGACAAACTTCAGTTGCTCCAACAGCTCGCATCCAACAAGGTGCGAGTTTTTATTATCAGAATGGAGTCCAAGCGGAGCTCGACATGCTCCCAGGGTGAGCAGTCCTGAAGCTGACAGTATGAATCTGGACTTACTTTGCTGGTGGTTCGACCGCAGCCAAAACGTAGGTCGTCAGTTTATACAACTTTGATATTGGTCTTCTGGGATACAAGCGCGACGCCGCCATCCGTTTTTCATCGGGACAGGCCTGGCTCGAGATCGTGGGAATATCCGGGATGGCAGTGACTCGCTTCTGAGCCGCTGCCCGGAAATGGTCGGTACGCGGTGAAGCTGACAGTGCAATCTGAGCTTACTTTGCTGAGGACTCCTCGGCAGCAAAAACGTAGGTCGTCATTTTAGACAACCTGATATTCGCATGCTCGGACACAAGCGCGATCCCCCCCTTACTTGTGGGTTCAAGTACAACATTTTTCATTCGGACAGGCCGACTAGAGAGGATGGCAACGTCCGGGATGGCCTCTGAGCCGCCGCCCGAAAATGGCCGGGACATCGGGGACTGCGACGACTGGTTGGGTCCATTCAAGGTCCTGGAGTCCGGATCCGGAGATTCGATCGGCAGATTCGGCACTGCCTGCCCGGGCGCGGGGTAATACAAGGGCATCAAATAAGCATTGAGGTGAGCCCATCCGCCATCCCAGCTTACTGTGTTCATGCGGATCGCGAGCCGCGCTCGGTCCTTCCCCTTCTTGGATTCGGATTCAACAACCACCCCAGAGGCGACCGCATTTTTGGGGATTAGCTCGCCATAAAACTGAGTGGCGGCCGCAAGTTTTCCCTGAACTTGAGTTCCCGCTGGAGTTTTTCCGGCTTCGACACTCTGCTGCAGAACCATGGGGAACTCGCGCAAGACGGGGGGAGGAGAAGACTGGTGACTCTGCTGGCCAATCGAAGCCGCAGAGCAAAACGCAAGTATCGCTCCTTGTACGACTAACCTTCGAGTCAACATCCGGTTTTGTTTCCTTGCATTATCGCAGGAGAAAAGTATACCCCCGGACCGTCAGATTCGGATAGCCCAAATGTTTGAGTTGTAGCCACTGCTGTCCAAATAGCCTGATCCGTCCCTCGGGTGCCCGCGTTGCTTCGTCACGTGTAAGTGGCTATTCTGAGAGTTCGGGTGTGGGCGAACCTCCCGGTGCGGCATTTTGGTCATGAAACGCTGGAAATCACTGTTGGTTCTTTTCGTTCTCTTGTTGCCGGCGTTTGCCAGTCCGCAGACGGCCAGTCCGGCTGAGGCAATGGCGCTGGAGCAGCAGGGAAAGCTCCCGGAGGCGGTAGAGGCGTGGCGGGCAGTAACCGAACATAATCCTCAGGACGCGGGCGCTTTTGCCAGCCTTGGGGTGGCGCTGGCTCGGGAAACTAAGTATAAAGAGGCAGCCGCAGCCTACCGCAGGGCCATTGCCCTAAATCCAAGGCTTCCGGGCATTCAGCTGAATCTGGGACTGGCAGAGTATAAACAGGGACAGTTTGAGGCCGCTATTCCTCCCCTGAGAGCTGCGTTGCTGCAGGAGCCGAGGAACATGCAGGCACGCACCTTGCTCGGCCTTAGCTGCTACGGTGCCAAGCGCTTTGTCGAAGCGGTGAAATATCTCGAGCCCGCGGCCAACTCGGACCCCACCAATCCGGAGATGCGGCAGGTCCTGGCTCAGAGCTGCCTCCAAGCGAAAAATTATCCTTGCGCCCAGGAGCAGTTTCGCCAACTCCTGCGGCAGAATCCGGATTCAGCCCTGGCGCACATGTTACTGGGCCAAGCCCTGGATGGCCTGCAAAGGACCCGTGAAGCGATTGCCGAGTTCGAGGCTGCGGCCAAGGTTTCTCCGCAGGAGCCGGGCGTGAACTTCTGCCTCGGATACTTGTATTGGAAGCTGCACCAGTACGATGACGCAAAGCGCTATTTCGAGAGCGAGTTGTCTCTTGACCCCAGCCACGCCCAGGCACTGGCGTACTTGGGGGACATCGAGTGGAAAAACAACAACCCGGACGCGGCGCTTTCCCTTTTCAAGCGGGCGATACAAGGTAACCACGACCTGCGCTTCGTCTATATCGATCTGGGCGCTCTCTACATGCAGCAGAAGAACTACACGGAGGCTCAGGCTGCTCTGATTCGCGCTGTGCAGCTAAATCCCGAGCTGCCTGATGCGCATTACCAGTTAGGGCGCTTGTATCAGACCATGGGGAACACGGCCGATGCGGAAAAAGAGATGGGCAAGGTTCGAGAGCTCCACGAGAACGCGGAAGAGAGCCTGGTGGGGAAGATGCCCGCTTCTCAATCTCCATCGAATCCCAAATGACACAGCCGAGGCCGACGACCGGTCATTTCGCGCGAAGTCCGCGATCTGATCCGCAGGATGTGCCGGGAGAATCCCGGTTGGGGTGCACCCCGCATCCACGGCGAGTTGTTTGTGACCGAGAATCGGCGATGTTCGCGACAAGTCAGATACCACGAAACTACCACGAAACTTGCTCGAAACTAGTCGCTCCAAAGCACTTCGCATTCTTGCCCACAAGCACGCCTTGTTGGAGTTTCAAGGAACAGGAGATAGTCTGCTCGGCGTGACCGGACTTTAGCGGGAACTCGCCCACAGCGACGCCGCGGCAATCTAGGGGGCCCTTTTCCTGAAGGTGGAGCTGTTCGACCGGTTTCTCGGACTTCGGACCATTGTCATTGCGTGTTGCGACGATGCCGGCTCAGTCGAATACCGGCCCGTCCCGGGGAGAAACGACACAGTGGCGCACCGCATGCGCGTGTACTCCGGCATGTACTCTAAGAGAACGCCCATTGAAAAAGCGACTGTAGGTAAAGGCCTTAGTGTCGTTATTGACCTTCGGATCGGAAAGTAGTTATTTTGAGAGTGCGGCCAATGCCTGGCGAAACATCGCGTCGAACTGTCCATTCTTGGATATAGACGCGAGAGCCTTCTCCGCCGAGGGCCGCTGGTATCCCAGATTCACCAGCGCGGAGAGGACGTCTTCTTCAACGGCGCTCAGGACAGGTGCGGCAGCGATCTCTCCGGCTTTCTCGGGAGGAAGTTTGTCGCGGAGTTCCAGCACCATGCGTTCGGCAGTTTTCTTGCCGATTCCTGGAATGCGGGTCAGCCGCGCAATGTCGTTGCCGCGAATGGCGTTGACCATCTCATCCGCCGCCATGCCGCTGAGGATGGTGATGGCGAGTTTAGGCCCGATGCCGCTGACTGTGATGAGCTTTTCGAACAGACTTTTCTCGGCAGACCGAAGAAACCCGTAGAGCGCGATAGTATCCTCGCGCACGTGAGTATGGATGTGCAGCGCAACCTCGCCGCCAACTCCGGGTAGATCGGAAAACGTCGGGACGCTGATGGTGACGTCGTATCCCACGCCGCCAGTTTCGACGATGGCCTGGTTGGGATGCTTGGCTAGCAGCTTTCCGCGCAGATGGGCAATCATAGGAATCAGTCGTCAGTCGTCAGTCTTCAGGAAAATCAGATTCTACTGACGACCGACGACTCAGAACAACGAGCTCTGCTTCCGGTTTGGCGTTATACCGAAATGCTCATACGCCAGTTGGGTTGCGACCCGTCCGCGCGGCGTGCGGTTCAGGAAGCCGATCTGGATGAGGAACGGTTCGTAGATTTCCTCGATTGCGTCCTGCTCTTCGGCCAGGGCCGCGGCCAGCGTGTTCACGCCTACCGGACCGCCCTGATATTTTTCGATGATGGTCAGCAGCAGCTTGCGATCCACTTCATCGAAGCCGTGATGGTCGACTTCCAGCATCTGCAGTGCGGCCTGGGCGGTAGGAAGGTCGATCTTTCCGGCGCCTCGCACCTGGGCATAGTCACGGACGCGCCGCAACAGGCGATTTGCAATTCTAGGTGTCCCGCGGGAACGGCTGGCAATTTCGAGCGCGCCGGCGTCGTCAATCTCAACCCCCAGAATGTCTGCCGATCTTTCCACGATGATGCGCAAGTCTTCGTTGGTATAGAACTCCAGGCGCAGGACGATACCGAAACGCGAACGCAGCGGTGATGAAAGCAGTCCCGCACGCGTGGTCGCGCCGATGAAGGTGAACGGCTTCACGTCCATGGTGTGAGTGCGCGCGGACGGGCCTTGCCCGATCATGATGTCGAGCTTGTAGTCTTCCAGTGCGGAGTAGAGGATTTCCTCCAGCGCGGGCTGCAGCCGATGCACCTCGTCGATAAAAAGCACCTGCTTGTCGCGGACGTTGGTCAGGATGGCAGTGAGGTCGCCCTTGATCTGCAGCGTTGGTCCCGAGGTCTGCTGGAACGGCACCGCCAGTTCGTTGGCGATGATAGTGGCCAGCGTCGTCTTGCCCAATCCCGGCGGACCGTAGAGCAGGACGTGATCCAGAGCCTCGCCGCGCGAGCGTGCCGCCTCAATCGCGACCGCCAGGTTTTCTTTGACCTTGGGCTGTCCGATGAATTCCGCCAGGCGTTGCGGGCGTAGCTTGAGCTCGAAAGATGAATCGTCCTCAACGGGCGCGGCCGAGACCAGCCTCTGTTTCAAGTCAGGAATGTTTTTAGCGGTGGCCACTGACTGGATGGTAAGGCGAAAAGGGAAATAGGGCAATTGGCAAGCGGAACACGTAGGGGCAGACGTCCTCGTCTGCCCAGTCGAGCGAAGCTCGACAGTAGTTTGGCAAGGACGCAAAAACCACGTCGAGCTTCGCTCCGACCGGGCAGGTGGCGACACCTGCCCCTACATGGGCATTCCTGGTTATCGGCGCGCCTTAGCCGGCTCTTTCTCGCCTACGCGCTTGCTGACTTCGAACACCATCTTGCCGGCCTTTTTGTCGGCGTCCACTATGACGTGGTCGCCGTGCAGCACTTCGCCGTCGAGGATCTTCAGCGCCAGCGGGTCCTGCACCAGCTTCTGAATTGCTCGCTTCAGCGGACGCGCTCCGAAGTTCGGGTCGAAGCCTTCGGTGAACAGAAGGTCTTTGGCTGCGTCCGTCAGCTCGAGCGAAATCTTGCGGTCAGCCAGCAGACGGCGAACATCTTCGAGACGCAGCTCGATGATTCTCACCAGTTGCTCCTTGCCCAGCGGGCGGAAGACGATGACATCGTCCACGCGGTTGAGGAACTCAGGCTTGAAGTGTCCGTGCAGCGCGTTCAGCACCTGCTTTGAGGCTTCCTCAAACTCTTTCTCCGAGCGCAACCCTTCAGCTTGCAGGAACGCCGAGCCAATGTTCGAGGTCATGATGATTACCGTGTTGCGGAAATCCACAGTGCGGCCTCGGCCGTCGGTCAGGCGGCCATCGTCCATCATCTGCAGCAGGACGTTGAACACGTCCGGGTGCGCCTTCTCGATTTCGTCGAACAGAACGACAGCATAGGGACGCCTCCGCACCTGCTCGGTGAGTTGTCCACCCTCTTCGTACCCAACGTAGCCGGGGGGCGCGCCGATCAGGCGGGAGACGGCATGCTTCTCCATGTACTCGGACATATCGATGCGAACCATGGAATGCTCGTCGTCGAACAGGAACTCCGCCAGGGCCCGGGCGAGTTCGGTTTTACCGACGCCGGTTGGCCCCAGGAAGATAAAGGATCCGATGGGCCGCTTGGGATCGCTGAGCCCGGCGCGCGAACGGCGGATGGCATTGGCCACGCGTTGCAGGGCTTCGTCCTGGCCCACTACGCGCTGCCGCAAGCGCTCTTCCATGGTGACCAGCTTCTTGACTTCACCTTCGAGCATCTTGGAGACCGGGATGCCGGTCCACTTGGAGACGATGCGGGCCACGTCTTCTTCGTCCACCTCTTCCTTGAGCATGCGCTTGGCGGCGGACCCCTCCAGCTGTGCGGTCAACTTCTTCAGCTCTTCTTCGGTCTGCACCAGCAGGCCGTAGCGAATTTCCGCTACGCGTTGCAGATTGCCCTTGCGCTCCTCGGATTGCTCTTCAATCTTCAACTGCTCGATCTTCTCTTTAAGCGTCCGGGCTTTGGCGATCAGGTCTTTCTCGCGCTTCCAGTTGGCTTTGAGCGCATTCGACTTTTCGCGCAGCTCGGCCAGTTCTTTCTCGATCGCCGCCAGCCGCTCTTTTGAGTTGGGATCACTTTCCTTTTTGAGCGCCTGCTTTTCGATTTCAAGCTGCGTGGCGCGGCGCTCGAGCTGATCGATTTCCGTCGGCATGGAGTCGATCTGAATGCGCAGCGATGCTGCCGCCTCGTCGATCAGGTCAATCGCTTTATCGGGCAAGAAGCGGTCGGAGATGTAGCGATGCGACAAAGTAGCTGCGGCCACGATCGCGGAGTCTTTAATGCGCACGCCGTGATGAACTTCGTAGCGCTCCTTCAAGCCGCGCAGAATCGCAATCGTGTCTTCTACGTTGGGTTCACCCACGAAGACGATCTGGAAACGACGTTCGAGAGCCGCATCCTTTTCGATGTACTTGCGATACTCGTTGAGCGTGGTTGCACCGATAGCGCGCAACTCGCCGCGGGCCAGCGCCGGCTTCAGCATGTTGGAGGCATCAATTGCGCCTTCGGCCGCACCCGCGCCGACCAGGGTATGCAACTCGTCGATGAACAGGATGATCTGTCCCTGCGAGTCTTCGATCTCCTTCAGAACCGCCTTCAGGCGATCTTCAAATTCCCCGCGAAACTTGGCTCCTGCCAGCATCGCGCCCAAATCCAGGGCGACCACGCGCTTGTTCTTCAGCGCCTCGGGCACGTCGCCTGAAATGATGCGCTGGGCGAGGCCTTCCACGATGGCCGTTTTGCCGACGCCGGGCTCGCCGATCAGCACCGGGTTGTTCTTGGTGCGACGGGACAGCACCTGCACTACGCGGCGAATTTCCTCGTCGCGGCCGATTACCGGGTCGAGTTTGCCGCGCCGGGCTTGTTCGTTGAGGTCGCGAGCGTAGCGCTCCAGCGCCTGGTACTTGGCTTCGGGATTTTGATCAGTGACTTTCTGCGAACCGCGCACCGAGGTCAAAGCTTTGAGAATAGCGTCGTAAGTGGCGCCGTGCCGCGCCAGAATTTCCTGGGCCGGGTCGCGCTTCAGATGGGTGACGGCCAGTAACAGGTGTTCGGTAGAAACGTACTCGTCCTTGAAGTTGGCGGCTTCCTTGAAGGCGCGATCAAGAAGCTCGTTTGCCGTCTTGGAGATGGTGGGCTGCGCGGCTCCGCCGCCGGACACTTTGGGCAAACGCTCGAGCTCGCGGTAGATTTCGCTCAGCACGGCTTGCGGGCCGATGCCGATCTTCTCCAGGACCGGCTGCACAATTCCTTCTTTGTCTTCCAGCAGCGCGGCCAGCAGGTGAAGCGGCAGCAGTTCGGGATTGCCATGCTCGGAGGCAAGGTCGTTGCCCCGCTGCACCGCCTCCTGCGCCTTTACCGTAAATTTTTCCCAACGAATTGCCATCGGAACTCCATTGAGTAATTGAGTAATTTAGTAATTGTGTAATTTGAGAGCGCTGCTACCCTAAGGATGCGCCCACCCGGGCGGGATTTCAAATTTCTCAATTACCCAATTACCAAGTCACCCAGTTACAAATAGAAACGGGAGCCAGCCGGTTAGCCGCCTCCCGTCCCAAAACTGTCGAGCTGCGCTCGACTGGCAGGTGAGAGCACCTGCCCCTACGTGGGCCTTGCCGAATTACGCGGCTTGGCTCGCGGTCTTCGGCTGCTTGCCTTCCAGCGTCTTTTCGCCGCCCACGTTAACTTTGATCTGCTTGGGCTTGGCTTCGGCCTTCTTGGCCAGCTTGACCTTCAGCACGCCCTTCTCGTAGTTGGCGCTGACGCTGTCTGTATCTACCGTGTTCGGCAGGGTGAAGGTGCGAGTGAAGCTGCCATACTGCCGCTCGATGCGACGATAGTTCTCTTCTTTCTCTTCCTTCTCGATCTTGCGCTCGCCATGCACGGTAAGAGTGTTGTTTTCGATGCGGACGTCGATGTCCTTCTCGTCAATGCCCGGGACTTCGATCTTCAGCGTGACGTCGTGCTCATCTTCGTAAACGTCGACTGCCGGAGCAAAGCTCGAGGTGGCGAGGGACTCATCCTTGCCTTCGTTGAACGAGGCACTGAACAAGCGGTTCAGGCGTTCCTGAACGTTATTGAACTCGCGGTAGGGATCCCAACGGGTTAGTACGGTCATACCGTTCTCCTCTGAATTCTTAAAAAATTGGTTTTGCGTTTTCCGTTACAACTTTCGCTTTACGTGTTTTAGTGCAACTTCATGATATAAGTTGAGTGGGTTGTTGTCAACAAGAAAATGGTAACTATTTTCAGTTACTTACATACGCAATGACGCACTTCAGATACTCGGTTTCGGGCACGTTTAACAGGATCGGATGATCTTTGGACTGTCCACGGTTTTCCAGGATGCGAAGATTTCTGTGGACATCCCGGGCCGAAACTCGCACGACATCCAAAAACTGCACCGGGCTGACGTGGTAGGAACAGCAGCAGGTGACCAGGATTCCGCCAGGACGCAGCATTTTGAGCGCCCGCAGATTGAGCTCCTTGTAGCCGCGCAGGGCAGTTTCCAGGTTGCTCTTGCTCTTGGCGAAGGCGGGAGGATCGAGCACGATGGTGTCATAGCGGCGTCCGGCGTCGGCGTAGTCCCTCAGGAGGTCAAAGGCGTTGGCTTCGATCCATTCGATTTCGCGGCTGTTGAGGGCGGCGTTGCGGTCGGCCACCTCCAGCGCGGGACGGGAACTGTCCACGCCGGTCACCTTGGGACAGGACGGGGCCAGGTGCAGGGCAAAGCCGCCCTGGTAGCAGAAGACGTCCAAGGCTTCTCCGCGGGCGTAGCGGGCGGCAGCCGCGTAGTTCTCGCGCTGGTCCAGAAACGCGCCAGTCTTCTGCCCCTCCAGCGCCTCATAGTTGAAGCGAACTCCGTTCATGGAGAAAACCGTGCTGGTCTCTTTACGCTCAGCCTCACCCTGAATTAAGCCAGAGGTTCGGGAGGGAAGCTGTTCCAGCTCGCGGATTCGGGGATCGACGCGTTCGGCCATGGAAGCTGGTTTCAGCCGCTCCCTGAGCTCGGAGATAACTACCTCGCGGACTGAATCCGCGTCCATGGCCTGGGTGAGGACCTGCAGTGAGAGCAAGTCGTTGTAGCGGTCCACGATCAGGCCAGGGAGGAAGTCGGCTTCGCTGAAGACCACGCGGTAAGCATCGGTGTCGCGGACTACAAGTTCGCGATAGGTGATTGCCGCCTGGATCCGCTCGCGCAACAGGCCGGCGAGGTCATTTATGGCGTGGGGAGAAATCATGCGGATGGCGATCTGGGAAGCGCTGCTGTAGAGAGCCGTCCCCAGGAATTTTCCCCGCTCGTCGGTGACGCCGACAGCCGCGCCCGGAGCAACTCCGTTGGCGGAAACGATGTCCGAGCGATAGACCCAGACGTGGCCATCCTGCAGGCGCCTGGCGCCCCGCCGGGAGATTTTCACGACGGGGAGTGAAGTAGGGGTTGAATTCAGGGCCATGTCATGATCTTACCCCGCCATGAAATGCGTAAGGGCAGATGTCCTCATCTGCCCAGTCGAGCGAAGCTCGACAGGTCTTGCATTCCGTAACCATAGCGGAGCTTCGCTCCGCCGGGCAGATGAGGACATCTGCCCCTACGTGGTTCGTGGTCTAGCTGGCGGCCGGGTGTTGGGATGGTTGCGATTCTTCGGGAGGGGCTTCTCTCAGGGCTTTTTTCAGGTCGGCATGCAACTCGTCGAGCTCAGTCATGGGCAGCTCTGAGGCCCATTCTTCAAGCTGTTGCAGGTCCAGCGTGGTATGGAGGCGAACTCCGGATTTGATGTCTTCAGCGAAAGCGACACTGAAGTCGCCGGGCTTATATTCGGTATCGCCGATCTTCCTGCCGGTCTGGGCATCGTAGAGCCGGCGGCTCGCACTTCCATCGCTATTCAGGAAGGCAAAGAAGACCTCGCCCAGGTCGCCATAGCCAGCGCGGTAGAACCAGGCCTTGTCGACATGCGTCTTCGGCCGCACCCGGCGCTTGGCGGTGAGGCTGGGCCGTTCCACAGCCACTCCGGTTGCGGGATCGAAATACAGAACACGCTGGCAGGACTCGCAGATCACGATCTGCCCGCTGCGCACTTCGTTATAAGTCTGGGGACGCAGCATGACCTGGCATCCCATGCATTTCTGATCACGCACTTCGGCCAGCCCCGAGCCGCGAAATTTCGAAACGCGTTCGTACTGGCGCAGCAAGTCCTCGTTGACTCCGGTGCGGGCCTGATCGCGCTTGGCGTTCCATTCCGCCAGCAGTTTCTCGTCCTCGGCGGTGCGCTCGCGGGCAGCGGCCTTTTCTTTCTCGATCTCCGCCATCTCGGCTTTTAATTCCAGTTCAGCGGCCTTTACGTCCTTGTCGCGGGCGTCGGCGTTGAGCATCAACTCCAGAATCTTGTCTTCATTGGACTTGATCGCCTGCTCGGCGAACTGGATTTCGTGCAGCAGCGCCTTGTATTGCTCGTTAGTTTTTACGGCAAGAGACTGGTCACGGTATTTGGAGATTTTGCCCTGCAGGTCCTGGATGGCGCTTTCGTAGCTTCTGCGAGTGACGTCGTCGGCCTTGACCGCGGCTTTGGCCTTCTCCAGCCCGGCTTTGGTTCCGGCCAGCTTGGCTTCGATAGCGGCCACGCGTTTGGGCAGCGCAGCCACCTCTTGATTCAGGCGGAGGATCTCGCGATCCGCCTGCTGTAGCTCCATGAGGTGTTGCACGTCTGGAAGCATTGGGCTGATGCAATTTTAGCATGGGCCGCGAGCGTGGCCGCCCACGTAGGGACAGGTGTCACCACTTGTCCGGGAAAGCACGCTCGCCCAGGTTCCAGCGGGGTAGCAAGACTGCGGTGCTGCGCACCGCCGGACAGCCGAGGGCGGCTGTCTCCACGTGCTTACTCTGGAGAGTCGAAATTCCCAAAGCTTGTCATCCCGACCGGAGCGTAGCGAAGCGAGCGAAGTGGAGGACCTGCTTTGCTCGGACGCTGGGAGCACCGCAACTGCCGAGCGTTGCTCGGCCGGGCGGACGAGGGCGTCCGCCCCAACGCAGGCAGTGATAGGCTTTTAAAGCGAGGCTAAATCTCCATGGAGCGAATGACCTTAGGCGATTTTGAGCTGACCGCCATTTCTGACGGTATTTACCACCTCGATGGTGGTGGAATGTTCGGCGTAGTCCCCAAAAGCTTGTGGGAACGCAAAGTGAAATCCGAGGGAAACAATCTTGTGCCCCTGGGATTGAATTGTGTGGTGGTGCGAACCGGGTCGCAAACCATACTGATCGAAACCGGCGCGGGTAACAAGCTTTCGGAGAAAATGGTCCGGATCTACGGCCAGCCGGCCAAATTACTGGAGAACCTGAGCGCGGTAGGCATTGCTCCGGAAGACGTCGACATCGTCATCAACAGCCATCTCCATTTCGATCATTGCGGCTGGAACACGGTCCGCCAGGGCGGCCAGGTTGCCGCCACTTTCCCCAAGGCGAAGTACTACGTGCAGGAAGGCGAGTGGAAACACGCCCACGAAAACCAGCGCGACGGGGTCAGCTACATCACGGAGAATTACGATCCGCTGGTGGAAAGTGGACAGATGACGTTGCTGCGCGGGGACGCGGAAATTGCTCCCGGCGTGTCCGTCCGCGTCTATCCCGGGCACACGCGAGACATGCAGGCGATACTGGTGCAGAGCGGTGGGCAGACAGCGTGTTACATCTCCGACCTGATTCCGACCAGTGCGCATCTTGACCTGAACTGGGTCATGTCCTATGACCTGTACCCGCTCGAGACCATTGAAAGCCGCAAGCGTTATTACGCGGAGGCGCTGGCGGGGAAGTGGCTGACCATGTTCACTCACGATTCGAACCTGCCCTGGGCGTACGTGGCAAAGGATGACAACGGCAAGATGGTGGTGCGGAAGTGACCACGTAGGCCCGAACGCTGTCGTCCGGGCGGGCGAGCGGGTCTCGCCTGGCTCAACGTCTGTCAAACAAAACCCTGCCGGCGGGTGCGCCCGTCCCCCCTGGTTCGTATTGACTCCCAGCCCGGCTTCGCATAGATTAACCGCCACTCGTTTTGGAGGTGTACGGCATGCTTGGCGGGTTCAAGACATTCGTTCTGCGCGGAAATGTTGTCGATCTGGCGGTTGGCGTGGTCATCGGCGCGGCTTTTGGGGCTGTCGTGACCAGCTTCACGAAAGCCTTTCTCACTCCACTGATTGGTCTTCTGGCAGGCAAGGAGGCCTTCACCGGACTGACCTTCAATATTGGTTCCGCGGTTTTTCCGGTCGGCGAGTTTATCAATGCCCTGATCTCGTTCTTACTGATTGCGGCGGCGGTGTATTTCTTTGTGGTCACGCCGATCAATGCCCTGATTGCACGAACCCGCAAAGCACCGGCGCCGGCCGATCCCACGACCAAGAAGTGTCCCGAATGCCTGAGCGAGATTCCGATCGACGCCCGGCGCTGCGGGTTTTGCACCCAGCCGGTGCTGGGGAAAGCGGCTTAAGAACCGCCTGGGCGATCTGGAGTTTCGTGCGGCCCGATATGAAGCCCTTGTCTGACAAAGTCCTCGCCGGTTAGGGCACCTTGTGGAACGTGGGGCCGATCTGCCGAACCTTGCAAACCGAACTGCCTCCGGTCGTGCCGTCAGAAATGAGAACAGGGTCTCGTGCCTACCGGCTCCCTAACAGGCTCGTGTGGCTTTCGCCAGCGGCCTGCTCGCGGTTTTCCCGCACTATCCGAGCCACGAGCAACCCCATGAGCAGCAAGAACGCTGCGACTACCAATCCCTCATTCATAAAACTCCACTGCAAGCGATTCGATTGCCGGCGTCGCTCACTCTGATTGGATGACAATCCCCATAAAACTTCCATAAAAACTGCGCTAAGAGTTTGTAAGGAATGGAGCCGGCGTCTTTACGAACATTTTATGGACTTCTTATTCGAAACTTACGGACTCTTGTATCCAATGATCTGGGTGAGTGATTCCAGGCGTTTCAAGCCGGGAATTCGAGCCTGGAGGAAACCGAGAAAGGGGCAGTATCCGATGTCGATCCAGGAAGTATCCGCAGAACAGTTGGCAGAACTCCTACACCACTATCATCAAGCTTTGGGGCCGGATCTTAGCTGCGAAAGCAAATCAACCGTCGAAGCATGGGAGCAGGTGCCGCAACCGGAGAAGGGTCGTCTGGTGGCCGCGGCGCGTCTGGCATTGCTGGAATTGGCCTCAACCGCCCGAGAGGGGGAAGACTCAAGGCGCTATTTTGCAAAGCCGGGTCAGGCCGAATGGGGTTGCTGAGATGGAAGAACGTCACCCGGCGAGGGAAGTTGAGGGGCATTTCTTTGCGGCCGCTTGCTCTAACCGGGATCGCGGCGCCCGGGTTTGATCCGGGGGCCACGGAGGGCCACGGAGTTCCACATCCTGTAGCATGAAGCGATGACGCGACTGCAGCCTTTCGTGCTCCTGGCCCTGCTCGCGGCGCCTGCGTGGGCGCAGGACAAGAGTCAACCCGCTCCTTCTTCCGCCCGGCCCGCCTCGCATGCGACGTCCATCTCAGGTGCAGGCGCCATTAGCGAAGGCGTTTACCGCAATCCCTCTTTCGGATTCAGCTACAAGCTCCCCTACGGCTGGGTGGATCGCACCCGGGAAATGCACGACGATTCCCCGAATGCCTCCAACACCGCTGCCTCCAAGTCCCTGCTGCTCCTTGCCATCTTCGAGCGGCCGCCGGAAGCCACCGCCGACGAGACTGTAAATTCCGCCGTGGTGATCGCGGCTGAGCCTCTTTCTTCCTATTCCGGCATGAAGACCGCCCGAGACTATTTCGGACCGCTTGCAGAGCTGGCCACCGCCAAGGGTTTCCAGGCAGTCGAAGAGCCTCGACAGTTTTCTATCGGTTCCACCCAACTGGTACGCGGGGATTTCACCAAGCCGCGAGGAACCGCTGCCGTGTTTCAAACGTCGCTGGTGATTCTGGAAAAGGGCTATGAGGTTTCGTTCACCTTCATCGGCGGTAGTCAGGACGAGATCAGTGAGCTGATCGAGAAGTTAAGCTTTGGGGCGAAGAAACCGGCGCGCTGATCACGGAACCTCTCATGTTTTGCCGGGCGGGTAGCGCTTCGCTCGCGAAGCGCCGCGTGTTGAAGGACCATCGGATTTAGGGTTGGGAACCAAGCAGAGGCGCCTTCAAAGGTGAACCTGCAAGCTACGTCCTAGCGTGACGGCCGTTAGCAAGGGTCCAAATCAACGGCGGCGGGCGAGCGGGCGCTTGCTCGGACGACAACGGGCTTTTACTCCAGCGCCTCGGGCTCCAGCCCGATATCTTTTTCGCCGGCGGCTTTCTTCTCCATGTACTTTTTCACCCAGGCTTCCCAGCTTTTTCCCGCAGCGGTGTCGCGGCCGGTGAAAGCCAGGGCTGCAATATCCGAGTACGGAATCATCAGTCTCTGGTTGGACGTCTTCGGAAGTACTCGCACTAAGGAATCGGCCAGCGTGGGGCCGGTCTTGCGGTCAAAAAGATATCCCTCGACGGTCGTACCGTCCTTGCGAGTGATGGTCACGTCGCCGCGGTAGTCGAAGGCCTTCTCCAATGCTTTGCGGGTTTCCTCTTCCGAGGCGAGCGCCGGAATCCAGCCTTGCAGATTTTCGTGTTGCCAGCCAGGAGAGACTTCAAGCGCGTCTGGCGACGAATCAGGCTGAGGTGACGATTCGTGGGATACGTGCCCCGCGGCTTTTCCCGTCACGCGCGGGTCTCCTCAAGGGTTTCAGCGGCGTTTGCAATCTGTACCAGTGGTTGCTGGCCCTGCTCCACCGGCTCATCCAAGAGCCGCAGGGCGCCCTCATCGCGATAGCGGGTGAACAGCGTGCCCTTCACCGTCGCCACAAAGCCGCTGAGAGATCCAAACGTATCGTTTACCGCCGAGGCCTCGTAGCCGCTGTGCACCATGCAGTTGGCGCAATGCGGATTGCCCGACTCGGTGCCATACGACTCCCAGGCCGTCTCCCGGATCAGCTCGTCGAAGGTGTCGGCATAGCCATCCTGGAGCAGATAGCAGGGCTTCTGCCAGCCAAAAATGTTGTAGGTGGGCATTCCCCAGGGAGTGCAGGCGTAATGCCGTTTGCCCATGAGGAATTCCATGAACAGCGGAGAGAGATTGAACCGCCAGTCCTTCTCGCGATTGGAGAGAATCGCCCGGAACAACCGCCGGGTGCGAGCGCGTCCCAGGAAATGCTGCTGGTCCGGAGCTTTTTCGTAGGAGTAGCCGGGCGATAGCATCATGCCCTCGATGCCCAGCTCCATCATGTCGTCAAAAAATGCGCGCACGCTCTTGGGATCCGCACCGTCAAAAAGCGTGGTGTTCGTGGTAACCCGGAAGCCGCGCGCCAAAGCCTCGCGGATCGCATCGACAGCGATCTCGTATCCGCCTTCGCGGCACACGGCGAAGTCGTGGTGCTCTTTCTGGCCGTCCAGATGCACACTGAAGGTCAGATACTTGGTCGGCTTGAAGAGGTGGATTTTCTCTTTGAGCAGCAAGGCGTTGGTGCACAGGTAGATGTACTTCTTGCGAGCCACCAGGCCTTCAACAATCTTGTCGATGTCGGGGTGCATGAGCGGTTCGCCGCCCGGGATGGAAACCACGGGGGCGCCGCACTCGTCGACCGCGCGGAAGCACTCCTCGGGGGTCAACTGGCGCTTGAGCACATGTGCCGGGTACTGAATCTTGCCGCAGCCGGCGCAAGCCAGGTTGCAGCGGAACAGCGGCTCCAGCATCAGCACCAGCGGATACTGCTTCCGCCGGGCGAGCTTCTGCCGGATGACGTAGCTGGCCACCGTCCACATCTGCGATACAGGAACACTCATGCTTAACTGGAATCTCCTCCCAATATGCTAACAGGTCGGGCGATTTTGGTGCGCTGACAATGTAGGCGCGGGGGAGCACGCGTGGGGACAGCCGCCCTCGGCCGTCCGGCGGAGCAAACCTCCGCTATTCTCTCCCTCGACAAACCCCTGTCGAGCTGCGCTCGACTGAACAGGCGGGGCGGCCGTCCCCACGTAGTTCATGCCCGCTCGCGGCCGCTTAAAACTACTTGGAAACACAAGGGTTACCCGCCCGGTTCTGGGGTCGAAAAATCGCCATCCCCGTGGTACAATAAAGAACAACCTCGGAAGCCGTAAGTGTTAATAATTTCAGTCATTTGAGGCAAATTCCAGGGCATCGGAAAAGCGCGCCGGCAAGGACCATGCCCGGCATTTTTCCACGGAGCGGAATGGCTACGAAAGAAATCACCCCCATCGACGAAACCAAGCCAAAAAATGGAAAAGCCATCGACATAGTTGGCGCCGTTGAGGCTAAACAAAAGACCCAGGAACCAGCGGGCAACGGAGACTATACCGCCGACTCCATCAAGGTGCTCGGCGGCATGGAAGCCGTCCGCAAACGTCCCGCCATGTACATCGGTTCCACCGGTGAGATGGGACTGCATCACCTGGTCTATGAAGTGGTGGACAACTCGGTCGACGAAGCTCTTGCTGGTTACGCCGACAAGATCGAAGTCACCATTCACCTGGACAACTCGATCACGGTGGTTGACAACGGCCGCGGCATTCCCGTGGATTCGATGGACATTGACGGTGAAAAGGTCCCCGCCGCGCAGGTGGTGATGACCAAGCTGCACGCTGGCGGCAAGTTCGACTCGTCCTCTTACAAAGTTTCTGGCGGTCTGCACGGGGTCGGCGTTTCCTGCGTCAATGCGCTGAGCGAAGAACTCGATCTTGAAATCTGGCGCGACGGATTTACCTGGGAGCAGACCTACTCCAAGGGCGAGCCCACCAGCAAGCTGAAGAAAACCGGCGCCGTGAAGGCAAAGACTGGAACGAAAGTCCACTTCGTTCCCGACAAGACCATTTTCACTGCTACCGAATACAACTTCGACACGCTGGCGCAGCGCTTGCGTGAACTGGCGTTTCTGAACAAGGGTTTGCAGATCACTCTGACCGACGAGCGCACGACTGAAGCCAAGACCGGCGAAGCCAAGTCCGTTCAGTTCAAATACAACGGCGGCATCGTGGAATTTATCAAGCATCTGAACCGCGGCAAGCAGGTGCTTCACGACAAGGCGATCTACATGGAGGCCGAGCGCAGCGGTGTGGTCATGGAGATCGGCCTGCAATATAACGACGCCTACTCGGAATCGGTGTTCAGCTTCGCCAACAACATCAATACGGTTGACGGAGGCTCGCACCTGTCCGGCTTCCGCATGGCTCTGACCCGCACCATCAACTATGCCGGGCAGCAGATGGGGTTGTTCAAGGACGTAAAAGAAAACCTCACCGGCGACGACGTGCGCGAAGGCCTGGTCGCGGTCATCAGCGTGAAGCTGTCACAGCCGCAGTTTGAAGGGCAGACCAAAGGCAAACTGAATTCCGATATCGCCGGCATCGTGCAGGCTTTCGTCAATGAGCGCCTGGGCGCGTATCTCGAACAGAACCCGACCGTCGGACGAAAGATCATCAACAAAGCCATCGAAGCATCGCGCGCGCGTGAAGCCGCGAGGAAAGCCCGTGACCTCACCCGCCGCAAGGGCGCGCTTGATGGTGGCGGCCTTCCCGGCAAGCTGGCCGATTGTTCGGAACGTCAGCCCGAGCGCTGCGAGCTGTTTCTGGTCGAGGGAGAGTCCGCCGGCGGCACCGCCAAACAGGGACGTGACCGCCGTTTTCAGGCCATCCTGCCGCTGAAAGGAAAAATCCTCAACGTCGAGAAGGCGCGCTACGACAAGATGCTGGGGCACGAGGAAATCCGCGCCATGATTACCGCGCTCGGCACCGGCATCGGCAAGGACGATTTCGATTTCGCCAAACTGCGCTACGGCAAGGTCATCCTCATGACCGATGCTGACGTGGACGGAAGCCACATCCGCACCCTGCTGCTGACGTTCTTCTTCCGCCACATGCAGGAGCTGATCAAGCGTGGCAACGTGTTCATCGCGCAGCCGCCGCTGTACTCGATCAAGAAGGGCAAGACCCTGCAGTACATCAAGGACGACGATGCGCTGGACAAAATCATCCTGAAGCGTGCGTCGGAGGGTTTGATCGTCCGCTACGGTGAAGGCGCGGCCAAGCTCGAAGGCGCTGGCCTGTCAAAGTTTGCCAGCGGGCTGAAAGAATATTTCGCCTTCTTCGACAAGCTGAACAAGCGGTTGCGCGACGAGCGCGTCACCGAACTGTTGCCCCGGCTTGATCTTTCCAAGCGCACCGACTTTGAAGGCGACAAGAAAGACGCGCCCAAGAAAATCGAAAAGCTGGAAAGGGAGCTAAAGAAGCTGCAGAAAGAACGCGACTTCAAGAGCGTGGAGTCCCGCTTCGACGAAGAACACAATCTCTGGGAAGTGCGCTACGTCAATTCCCAGGGCGCGGAACATCTCATCAACTGGGAACTGGCCTCGACCGCCGAGTACCGCCAGTTGCTTTCGAAATTCAAGCAGATCGAGACTTACATGGAGCCGCCCTTCGTGATCGAAGCCGTCACTGACGCGGCTCCGACCAACGGCGCCGCCGAAGAAGCCAGCAGCGAAGCCGCCGAGGGCGAGGCCGGGGACAAAGCCCCGAAGAAGGCGCCCAAGGCTGTGGCAAAGAAGAAAGCCATCGAAACCGAAGTGGTCGAAAAAACCAACGTCCGCGACCTTTTCGAATACATAAAAGAAGCGGGCAGCCGGGGCTACGAGAAGACTCGCTACAAGGGTCTTGGCGAAATGAATTCGGAGCAGCTATGGGCCACTACTATGGACCCTGAGCGGCGCACGTTACTGTCAGTCAAGCTCGAAGACATCGCCGAATGCGAAACCATCTTCAGCACGCTGATGGGCGAAGACGTCGAAGCCCGGCGCAAGTTCATCGAAGACAACGCGCTGGATGTGAAGAATTTGGATATCTAGAAATTCTTAGCCACGGATTTGCGCGGATTTTCACGGATCTAGACTGATAGCAATTGGGCGGCTACGAGCCGCCCTTTTTATTGCCTCCGCGTCTGCCCCCCGTCTGTTTCCAACCTGCAAAATACCGTGCAAGCTTCCGCCGGCAGGTCGTTCTCACACTGCGGGAGGACCGTGCGGGAACAAAAACGTTACGGGATGCCTCTAATCAGCAATAGCGGGGACAGACTCATGACGCGCAACTGGAAATCGTTCTGGAACGACCGTCGAAACTGGCTCAAATCGGGCTTGCTGAGCTTGGCCGGGTTGGCTGCGCTTCACGCTGGCATGATGGCACGCTTGGGAGTGGATCGCGGCATAGCGAGTGAAAAGGGGACGGCGTTGGCGGTGGGAGCAGGTTGGGAGCCGATTTCGCTTTGGCACCAGACATCGTGGCGTGACCTGCTGGCTGTGCGCCGGGAAGCTGGATCTCCCGTCGCCATGTATCAACTCGGCATGTCCGGGGACGGTGGCGCTTTCAAGAGCGCCGAGCGAAAAATGGTGGGCACCAGTTCGCTGGACTTGATCGTCGCCAACCCAGCGCAAGCTTTGGAGAAAATCCGTGTGCTAGCCGAACAATTGGGAGGATACCTTCAGTCCTCGCAGCTGGGCGGCAACCAGAGTTCGCCCGATGCCAATGTCACCATTCGTGTACCTGCGGCGCGGATCGAGGAAGCCCACGCCGAGATCAAGAAGCTAGCGGTTCGGATCGAGGGTGAGGATACCGAGGCCAGGGACGTGACCAAGGAATACGTCGACATGGCAGCACGCCTGCGCAACCTGAGGGTCGAAGAGGAGCAGTACCTGTCCATCATGAAGCGCGCCAACACCGTCAAAGACACACTCGACGTCAGCGAAAAGTTGAGCCATGTTCGTGGCCAGATCGAGCAGCAGCAGGCGGAATTCGAAGCGCTCTCAAAACAGGTGGAAACCGTGGCCATCACGGTAGCACTGCACTCCGAGGCCGAGGCCCAGGTGTTCGGACTGCACTGGCGGCCTTTGTATCAACTGAAGCTGGCGGCGCGCGACGGCTTGGACGGCCTGGCGAGTTACATAGCCGCGATGGTGTCCTTCGTATTCTTGCTGCCGACGATTCTGCTCTGGTTAGGGACCATCTTGCTGGGTGCCGCCTTCGGTTGGCGGCTTCTGCGCTGGGCAGGGCGAGTTTTCTTTCGGTTTCCAAAGTCAGCGACTGCGGCCCAACCTGGCAGCTAGGTTTTCGGGTGAGTTCAGGATGACAAGTTACCCGCGGTTACCTCCGTGCGCTCTATGTCCTCTGTGGTTAAGAACTCCCTGCAAGTTTTCCCTCAGCCTAGCGTTCTTCCCATAGGACGGGAAAGACTCCTCCTTCCCGCCCGCTGAAACCAAGGGGAAATGACAATGAAGAAGCTGCTGCTGATCGTGCTCGTGCTGTGCGGGGCGCTGATGGGACAGGAAAAAGCTCAGGAGAAAGCTGCCGACTCCAACAACCAGCCTGCACTCACCATCTACAACCAGAATTTCTTTGTGGCGCGGGAATACGTGCCACTTGATCTCACGGCCGGTGTAAATCGTGCCCAGTATGCGGGGATTGCCTCACACCTTGAGCCGGATTCCGTCATCCTGCGCGATCCCGCCGGGCGCAGCCTGCAGGTGCTGGAGCAAAACTACCGTAACGATCCCATCTCGCAGGAACTGCTGCTTTCGTTTTATGAAGGCAAGACCATTGACTTCCTGGTGCAGCGCGCTGACAAACAGGAAATCATCAAAGGCAAGGTCGTGCGCAGCGGCTACATTCCCAGCAGCTACTACGCGCAAAACTATCAGCAGCCGTCTTACACTCAGCCCATCATCGAAGTGGACGGCGTGCTGCGCTTCGGACTGCCCGGCCAGCCGTTGTTTCCCGGCGCTTTCCGGCGACTCCGTACTTAAGCCGACTCTCAATTGGCTTGCTACAGACCAACGACCCGGGCAAATTCGACGCCGAAATTTCCTACGTTGCCGGCGGCATGAGCTGGCAGGCCGACTACAACGTTGTGGTCTCTGACAATCCCAAAGAGCAAGACCGATCTGCTCGACATGGTGGGTTGGATCACGATGCGCAACCAGAGTGGCAAGACATTCGAAAACGCCAACATCAAGCTGATGGCGGGCGACGTCAACAAGATCCAGGAGGGAACACTGACCAATCGCGCCTACGCGGCCGCCAAGATGGCGATGGCCGACGAGGTCTCAGCGCCGGTTGTCCGGGAGAAATCATTTGACGAATTTCATCTCTACACCCTGGCGCGGGCCACTACGCTGCGCGATCAGGAAACCAAACAGGTGGAGTTCGTGCGCTCGACCGGCATTCACGCGCAGCGGCTCTACGTATACGACGGCGCACAAGTGGCCCAGTATGGCTACTACAACATGGAACAGGTTCGCCAGGACCAGAGTTACGGGACGCAGTCCAATCCCAAGGTGTGGGTGATGGAAGAGTTCAAGAACGCCGAAGTCAACCATCTCGGCATCGCGCTGCCCAAGGGCAAACTGCGTTTCTACCGGCGCGATACTGACGGCCACCTTGAATTTGTCGGCGAGAACGTGATCGACCATACGCCGAAAGACGAAACCCTCCGCATCTTCACGGGAAACTCGTTCGATGTGGTCGGCGAGCGCAAGCGGACCAACATCCGTGTGGATTCCGCCCACAACTGGATGGATGAGTCGTTCGAGATCCGGGTGCGCAATCACAAGAAGGAGGCGGTGACGGTGCGCGTGGTCGAACATCTCTATCGCTGGACGAACTGGAAGCTAAGCGAGCAGTCGCAGGAGTCTCGCAAGATGGATGCGCAGACGGTGGAGTTTCCGGTAACGATCGCACCAGACGGGGAGCAGGTGGTGACGTACACGGTGCACTACTCGTGGTAGCTGCACGGACCACGTGGGGACAGCCGCCCTCGGCTGTCCGGCGCGCGCAGCGTCGACGGTTTTGTGGCGGAAGAAATTGCGAGCTGCGCCTCGACCGGACGGCCGGGGACAGCTGTCCCCACGTGGGCATTTGTGGTGCGCGTCTCTTTGACCGCCGGGGGCGGGTACTTCACTTCGGGGTACACGCGATCGAAAACGAACCAGAGCAGGATAAGTAGTATGAAGAGAAAGACGCTGCCTTCGGGGCCAACTGTCCCGCCGGTCAGCCAGTTCGGGCCGTGAAGGGAGGAATGCAGCAGGTGCCCGGGAACCATTCCGCCGCTGTCGGGGACAGAGTAAAAGAAGCTCTCGCCCCAGTCCCAGGAATAGTGAAAGCCGATTGCAAACCACAAATTCCCGGTGCGGCGCAGAGTCAGGCAAAAGAAAAAGCCAATCATGATGGCGCCCAGAATCCCGGTGCGGCTCTCTCCCGGATTGTCCAGATGTAGCAAACCAAAGACAACCGAAAGCAATGCAGCCGACGGCCAGAAGCCAAGGACCTGGGTCGCGGTGAAAAGCGTATAGCCGCGCGTCAGGAATTCTTCGTGGAAGCCCACAATCAGAAATAAGATCGCCCAGAACACGGCAAACTTCAGCGCGCGTGCGCCGTGCAGCGCGAGCAACCCGAAGTCAAAGGCACTGGCTCCGCGCAAAGCCAGCAATAGCAGGGTGAGCGAACCGAATCCCCACAGCGATCCTAGCCAGAACATCTTGCCGAAGGCGGAACGGAGCGGCAGACCATAGGTGCCGAAAGGACAATTTTCGATCCGTCCCATCACCAGCGCGGCGGCGATGGCGGCGATTGCAAGTCCCGCATAAGCTACCGCCTGCAGCCGCAGATCGCCCATTTCCGGCAACCCGTAATAGATCAATAGGCGCAGACCGAGACGGAGCGCGCGGTACAGGATCACGTAGAGGACAAAACGCCATAGCGGGCGAAGCCCATCCGGCCCGATGAATATCTTTTGCACCCGCTCTTCAAAGGGCGAGAGCTTGATGAGTTCATAACTCTGAGGGACGACGTGCGGCGGAGAATCTGAAACAGTCTTGTGATCCTCCTTGTGATCTTCCTTTTGACCCTGGACCGGTATCGTTTCTCCTGGTTCAGCTCTTGACTTATCCATTGCGTGATTTCCCGAATCGTCCCCGACATGGTAAAACACTCGCCTTGCCTACATGGGCAGATTCTTTACCCGCGAACGCTTCGGCCGACCCCAGGTGCTGGCAGCACTGCTGCTGCTCGCGTTTCTGGCCCAGTGTTTATGGCTGGTCGAACGAGGCTGGCGCAGCGGAGCCATCAATCCCGAGGAGATCTACCGGCTGGAACGGGGCACGGCGCTGTGGGAACATCGCGGCATCGGAGCGACCGGGTACATGCTGACCGCCCCGGTCGGTCCGGAGAAGGAACTGGATCCTTCCCAGGAGCGCGCGCTCGCGAACAGCGGGTACGATGCCAACCATTCGCACCTCTGGTATCTGATCGCCGCAGCCCCCCTGATACTGGGTCCGGTGTTGCTCGAACCCGGAAACATCGTCGAACTGCACCGCTTGGCTGCGAGCCCCTACCTCGTTTTTGGAGCGCTGCTGGGGGCCTCTCTCTGGTACGTCTCCCGGCGACTGTTCGGGAACGCGGGAGGATATGTCGCTCTCACGCTCTACTGTTTCTCGCCTGGAATCCTGCGTGCGAGTGCGGTGTGGTCGGCCGAGCCCGAGGTGGGCGCGGCGTGGGGAGCGTTTGGCGCTATCTTCACTGCCATCGCAGTGGCGCATACGCTTTACGCGCCGCGTGAAGTCATTCTGTGGAACTGGCGGCGCATCGTGCTGCTGGGATTGTCGCTGGCGCTTGCGGTGGGCTCGCAGTTTTCGCTGGTCATCGTTGTCCCGGCCGCACTGGCGTTCATGCTCTACCTCGCTCCCACCCGTCGAATAGCTGCCACCACTATCTGGGCTGTCGCATGCGGGGTAGCCGTGCTGCTCCTCTATGCGTCGTACTTCTTTCACATCCGCGCTTTTCTTCATGGAATCGGGCACGCGTCTTTTTTTGACATTTCATTTAAGGCATACGCCATGCCCCAGGCCTACCGTCAGGTCCTTGCGCAACTGGGACAGAGCAGCCCCGCGCTGATACTGGCTGCGCCCGCCGCCCTCCTCACCTACTTCGTCTGGCCCCGAGCCCGATATTTCGGGAACACGGCGCCCTTGCTGGTCGCGACCCTGTTCCTGGTTCTGGCATTGGGCACGCCGCACTATCCCGGACTCGGTTTTCAGTTCATGGCGGTCCCTTTCCTGTTCGTCTTCGTGGCCGGGATCGCAGCTGATCTGCTGGAGACTCGCCACCGCGCGATCGCCCTGGCCAGTGTCTGGGGTCTGTTGGTGGCCAATGCAGGATGGAATCTGTGGGAACTGGCCCGGGTCGGGCGAGGTTAACAAAAATCACAGCTTTTCCTTCAATCACTTAGCGAGATCCGCGATCTCACAAAAAGACGCAACCAAGCTGTCCTTTGGAGGTTCTAAAGCTGTAGACGGTTGTTTTGCTTGGGGAGGGTGGGGCATGTTTCCGAAAGTCAAGACTCCGGAACTGGGGTATGATGAGGATGTGGAACGGCTGAATTCAGCCACGGGAGCGGCGCTCGCGCTGGTGATCGCTACCCTGGCCCTCCTTAGTTTAGCCGCCACTCCAGCAGTCGCCCAGATCAACGGCACGCCCGCATCGGTGACCTCGACCAATTTTGGGGGACATGTTAATTCCACTCCCGGTGTGCCGGCCAGTATTACATCGCTCGGACCGAACGGTATTCAGCCCCGAAACCCATTTCCCAATCAACCGCCTTGCTGCATCAACCCACCGTTCCCGGCGAATCCTAATCCGCCGCTTTTCCCGCGGCGTCATCATCACAACAGCGGGCAATTTTTCCCCGGGGGCGGGACGGTTTACGTGCCTTACCCGGTCGCAGTAGAGCCGGACGGCTATGATCCGGCGGCGGACGCGAGGCAGCAACAGGATGATGAGAACTATCGTGGCGGACCCACGATCTTCGACCGGCGCGGCCCCGGTACCCCGGCTCCGTCCTTCACCGACGCTTATGCGCAGCGGACAAGTCGAGCCCCGGCAGAAGCGGAATCAACTCCAGCGAGCCCGGCGCCAGACGCCTCCGTCCCCGACCAGCCGCAGACGGTGCTCATGTTCAAGGATGGTCATCAGCTGGAAGTTCAGAATTATGCGGTGGTGGGAGACATGCTGTACGAGCTGACGCCCGGACGTCATCACAAGATCGCGATTGCGGATCTCGATCTGAGCGCTACCACGAAACAGAACGACGAGCGCGGCATCGATTTCCGGTTACCACCTTCACCTGAAGCGAACAAATAAATGCCAAGCCGGCTTGCCATCGCGATCCTTGTGGCTGTGACCTGGCTACTGCCGGCTTCGGCGCAAATAAGAATCGGAACAACCGCGTCTGGGACAACTGCAATCCACAGCGGATTTGGGATCGCCGCCACGGCCGGTTTTGGGGGCCGCGGAATGGCGGCCGGCGGCGCTCGCCGTCTGGAGCGTGGGTCCCGGGGCGCAATCCTCCTGCCCTATCCATATTTCAATTCCGACTATAGCGACGCAGCCGTCGAGGGAGCGCAGCCGCAGATCATCGTCGTGCCCGCCTCCGGGCCGGCGCCCCCAGCGCCGCCGCCGGTTCCGCTGGAGTCATTGTTGATCGAATGGCATGGCGATCACTTTGTACGCACGACGACGTCTTCGGCCAGCGGACAGATGGCGCCTGATTATTCAGAGAAGACTTTTTCAGAAAGATCAGCGGATCGCGCGCCCCTCCGCGGACGGTCAGCGCCGCCAGTAACAAAAGGTGCAGTCCAACCGCCGCGCGAACTTCCGCCGGCCGTGCTCGTGTTCCGCGACGGCCGCAGGGAAGAAGTGAGCGACTACACCATCATGAATGGAACCATGTATTCCAGGGCTGACTATTGGACCAGCGGTTCCTGGACGAAAAAGATACAGATTGCCGACCTGGATGTGCCCGCCACAGTGAAGATTAACCAGGAGCGCGGCGTAAAGTTTATCCTGCCCGCAAGCCCCAATGAAGTAGTCATGCGACCATAGGAGTTTCTCCTAGACCCCACGTGTGCATCGACTCTCCCTCGCCTCAGCTCATGTACCATCCACCATTCGCGTTGACCGTCTGCCCGGTTATGTATGCATTCTCGGCCAGCATGAGCACCACGGAAGCGACTTCGTCGACATTGCCGAACCGCCCGATCGGAATGACGCTGGATGTCGCCCTGGGATTCGCGCGCAGCATTTCGGTTTCAACCAGTGCCGGACAAACGGTGTTGGCGGTGATGCCTTCCTTGGCGAGCAACGCCGCGTACGAGTGAGCCATCCCCAGCATCCCGGCCTTGGACGCGGCGTAGTGCGGTCCCACCAGCCCGCCGGTTTGCGCCGCCGTGGAAGAAATGTTGATGATCCGTCCCCAGCGCTGCAGGCGCATCTGCGGCAGCACCGCCTGGGTGACCAGAAACGCTGATTTCAGATTCACATTGATGTGTTCGTCCCAGTCCGCTTCCGTAAGGTCCTCAAGCTTGATCTGACGCGCCATGCCCGCATTGTTCACCAGAATCTGCACCGGTCCGATCTCGTGTTCCGTCTGAGCTACCATCTTCCTGACTTGATCGGATTGCGAAACGTCGGCCTGAATCGCATGCGCGCGCCTGCCCAATTTCCGAATCTCGGCGCAAACTTTCTGTGCGTCGGCGGAGCGCTCGCGATAATTTATCGCCAGGTCAACTCCAGCCGCTCCTAATGCCAGCGCCACCGCTGCTCCAATCCCGCGACTGCCGCCTGTGACCAGAGCCACCTTGCCTTTGAGAGTTTCCATGAGCCGAATTATCCCATTCGCATGGTTTCAATGCCTACCGTTTTGGTGACCCGCAAACGGCCTGTTCGGGAGCTCATTCCGGCCACTCTTATGGTATAATTTTTCTATCGCGACTCAACCCTAACATGCTGTAAATGCAGTTATTTAGAGATAACTTCAGCGGCTCAAAGCAAGCCTCAGATATCCCTTCCGAAAAGAGTCGGTCGGGAGATGCCAGGTGTGACCGCTGTCGCAAGTTTTCGCGCGCTGGAAGGTGTGGATCGCAACCGCACTTTTCCAGACGAGCCAGCAGCTAAAAGCCAGGAGCTAAAAGCTTTTTTATGGCCGACGATCAGAATCCTGAACTCCCCTTGACTCCTCCTCCACCCGGCGACGGAAGTCCCGGTGCGCTAAACATTCAGCCGGTCAACATTGAAGACGAGATGAAGAAGTCGTACCTCGACTATTCAATGTCCGTCATCATCGGCCGCGCGCTGCCTGATGTCCGCGACGGATTGAAGCCCGTGCACCGGCGCATTCTTTATGCCATGCACGACATGGGACTGCTGCACAATCGCAAGCACAGCAAGTGCGCTGGAGTCGTCGGCGAATTGCTGAAGAAATATCATCCCCACGGCGACAGCGCGGTGTACGACGCGTTGGTGCGACTGGCGCAGCCCTGGAGTTTGCGTTACCCGCTGATCGATGGCCAGGGAAACTTCGGCTCCGTCGATGGCGATCCTCCCGCGGCCTATCGATACACCGAGTGCCGGATGTCGCGCATCGCGGAAGAGATGCTCGCCGACATCGACAAAGATGCGGTTGAGTTCTTGCCTAACTTCGACGAACAAACGTCGGAGCCGACGGTCCTGCCGGCTCGTATCCCCAACCTGCTGGTCAACGGATCCAACGGCATCGCAGTCGGCATGGCAACAAACATTCCGCCCCACAACCTCACTGAGATCGTGGACGCCACCATCACTCTGGTCAACAATCCCGCCGCCCAGCTCCCGGAAATTCTGGAATTCGTGCAGGGCCCGGATTTCCCCACCGCCGGCATCATTCACGGCCGCGCCGGGATCGTCGACGCCTACAAGAATGGCCGCGGCCGCTTCATCATGCGCGCAAAGGCTGCGATCGAGACCATCACAAAGGATCGCAAGGCCATCATCATTACCGAGATTCCGTACCAGGTGAACAAGGCCCGCCTGGTTGAGCGCATCGCTCAACTGGTGAATGAAAAGATTGTTGACGCGATTTCTGACGTCCGTGACGAAAGCGATCGCGACGGCATGCGTATCGTGGTCGAGCTCAAGCGCGACGGCGAGCCCCAGCTGGTGCTCAACCAGCTCTTCAAGCACACCCAGATGCAGGAAAGCTTCAGCATGATCCTGCTGGCGGTAGTGAACGGACAGCCCAAGGAACTGGGCCTGGTACAGGCGATCAAGCATTTCATCGACCACCGGGTGGACGTGATCCGCCGCCGTACCGCGTATCTGCTGGCCAAAGCGAAAGACCGCGAACACATCCTCGAAGGCTACCTGACCGCGCTCGATCACCTGGACAATGTGATCGTTATTATCCGCGCCAGCGCCAACCGCGCCGAGGCCCGCGAAAACCTGGTGGCGTACTTTGCCGGCAAGAAGATTGACATCAACGTCACCGGCCGCACTCCCAAACGTGATCCCGAGAATCCGTTTACCGCGATCCAGGCCGATGCAATTCTCGAGTTGCAACTGCACCGCCTGACCAAGCTCTCCATCGACGAAATCACCAAAGAACTGAACCTTACCCGCGAAAACATCGCGGAGTACGAATCGATTCTTGGTTCGGAAAAGAAGCTGCGCGGCGTGATCGTGAAAGAGCTGGAAGAAATCAAAAAGCAATACGGCGACGACCGCCGCACGGTAATCGAAGATGAAGCCGCCGAAATCCATCTCGAAGACCTGATTGCCGACGAGCAAGTCGCGGTTACGGTCAGCCACGGCGGCTACATGAAGCGCACGCCTGTCTCTACTTACCGCATGCAACGCCGCGGCGGGACGGGCCGCACCGGCATGAAGACGCGCGACGAGGATTTCGTCGAGCATCTCTTCATCGATTCCACCCACGCCTATATTCTGATTTTCACCAATACCGGGCGCGTCTACTGGCTGAAGGTGTACGAAATTCCCGACGTCAGTGCCGCCGGTAAGGGCAAGCACGTCGGCAACCTGGTCGGTCTGCAACCGGGCGAGACGGTTCGCACCATGCTCACCGTCCGCCATCTGGAAGAAACCGGCAAGTACATCTTGTTTGCCACGCGCAACGGCCTGGTAAAAAAGACCGAACTCAAGGACTTCTCCCACGTGCGCTCGAACGGCATCTATGCCATTAGCATCGAGCAGGGGGATGAACTGGTCGCAGCCAATCTCACCGACGGCCAGCAGATTGTTTTCCTGGCCACGCACGAAGGCCAAGCCATTCGCTTCGACGAGGAAGACGTCCGCCCCATGGGCCGCCAGGCATACGGTGTCTGGGGCATCCGCATGGAAAAGGGCGACTACCTGGTCGGCATGGCGACTACGCCGAAACCCGATGTCGCGCCGAAAGCCGATGCGAGCAAAACCCCCGCGGTGGACGCTCAGGTAGCCGATCTGGTGCCGGAAAAGGGAAGACTGATTCTTTCCGTCACCGAAAACGGCTACGGCAAACGAACCGCTGCCGACGAATACCGCTTGCAGGGACGCGGCGGGTCTGGTGTCATCAATGTGAAAACCACGGAGCGCAATGGCAAAGTCGTGGGCATCGCGCAGGTGACGGAGAAGTCCGAAGTCATGCTGATCAGCCAGTACGGCAAAATCATCCGCATGGATTCGACCACCATCCGCGAATCCGGCCGCGCCGCACAGGGCGTGCGCTTATTGCATCTGGAGCCAGGCGACCGCGTGGCGGCGGCGGTGGTGCTCGCGCCGGGAGAAGAGCCGGCTAACGGGGGGACGCTGCTGCAGTAGTCTTGGTGAATCTCAATTTGAATTCACGAGGCTCTAGGGGTAAGTTACAGGAAACAAAGGGACGAGGAGGAACCCGTATGAATACGAATTGGCCTAGGCCGTGGCGCTCTTGGCGCGCTCGTGATAGTTGAGGAGGCGTTGAAGTGTGCCGTCTTCTAGCCTCTTAGGACAATCGACTGGCAGAAGAGTCCGTTCGCGAACCTCTGCGGCGAACGCTTCGGAACCAAACGGATAAAACTGATATTTCATCAGCAAAGCGAACCCGCCTCTCTTAAAAAGATCGAACACGTACGAACGCGGCATCATGCGCGCAATGAACAAGGGCCGAACCTGTAGGGCATCGCACAGCTTGAGCTTCGTGTAAAACTCGTCCTGCGAAATGTACGACAACCGATTCTTGATCTCAGTGCCATAAGAAATCCCATCCTTTTCGAAAATTCGATCCAGATTGTGTCTCGTCTCAGTCCATTGACGGCCAGCAAACTGATTCGTGTCACGTGCCTTGGGCATGAAGCCGGCACCCGGCAAAGCGGCATCAACAAGCATTTCTCCTTGATTTCCCAGAGCTCTCGTGAAAGCGGGATCAGAGAATCGTTTCACGAGATTCTTTATTTCGCGGGCCTTTCGTTTCCAATACCTGTTCTTAATGTGGAAATAGAAACGGATGCGGCCCACATCTTTGAGGACTTCGAGGCTACTCCCGATCTTGCGAGAGTCACGTAACTGGGCGAGAGCTTTAGTCGTGATCCAATGAAAGAAATCGTTCTCGAAAAGAACCTCGAGTTGCATTTCGTAGAAGACTTCGCCAGGGTTCTTTTCGATGAATGTCAGCAGCTTACTTGATGCTTCATCGACCTTCGGGTCGTGGCGGACCTCGGCCTCCGCAACGTCAAAGTCTGGTTCGGGCCAGTCATCAAAGAGATCGTCCACTTCCTGTGAAGGCCTCCGTCCACCAGATCGGGCCTTATTTGTAGGGATTGTGTCACGGGAGCCTAATTATGGCGATTAGCTAAAAGGTTCGCAAGGAAACGAGGGCAGCATCGTAGCCATTTCGCCCGCGGGCTAAAGCGATTGAGGCACCTCTATCGCAAACGATGTGCGTCTACTTTCCGTCCGTTCCCACCGCCCAAGGCTTCCCATCAAAGTAAGAAGGCAGTTCCAACCCGAACAGCTTCATCACCGTCGGCGCGACGTCCACGATCGCGGGCTTTTCGATTGCAATCTTGCGATTCGAAAACAGAACTCCTGGCACCAGCCGTGGGTCAACGCAGTGATCGCCGCTCCAGGCTTTGAGGTTGTCTTCGAAAATTGCGGTGGTCACTTTGCCCATGACCGAATCCCAGGAGGCGCGGAAGCCTTCGCCGTAGCCGACGATCAGGTCGGGGGCGTTGTCCACATACGGGCCGGCGTAGACCGCGTCGCAGTCGAACATGCCGGTGATGCCAATTTTGCCTGAGGCTGGGTCGACCAGTCCGTCGAGCTTGCCGCGCAACTCTTCTTTTAGAGCCTCCGCTTCCGCTCCGGCTTCTACGATGCCTTCGCGCTCGCGGCCTTTGATGTTCATATAAAGCCCGTTCAGGCCCATGGTGTAGGCGCGGGTGCGCGACCAGTCAACGTCTTCGAACCAGTCCCCGCTTTCGCTTTTGCCGTCTTTCAAAACCAGGTAGCCGTTCTGATGCAGCCACGCATTGAGGTTCATGCAGCGGGCGAATGATTTAAAGCCGTGATCGGAAATCACCAGCAACAACGTTTGATCGTCGATCTGCTGCATGACCCGTCCGATCAACGTGTCCATGCGGTCGTAGAGGTCCTGAATCACGCGCGGCTTCTGGTCTTGCGGCACGTCTCTTACCGCTGGATGATCTTTGTCGAGGTAGCGCCAGAACATGTGCTGCACCCGGTCGGTGGTGTCGAACACACACGCGCACAGTCCCTGCGGAGTTTTTTCCAGCGCGTCGAAGAACATGCGCTCGCGGTCTTCATGATTGCCGTAGCACTGCGCCAGAAACGCGCCGTCATCGAGCACTTCTTCGTTCAGCGCCCAGGTATCTTCCGCCAAACCCAACGTCGCGTAGGGGCCAAAAAGCTTTGCCAGATAAATGGAATAAGTAACGGGATGAGATATCGGCAGGTCGGGATGGCCGGGATCGATGTTCACCGGGGTTACGTACACTTCGACCTCGGGCGAAAGTTCTTTCAGGTAGAAGCGGCAAATGCCGCGAGCCGTGAATCCCATGCCGGCCTTGAACTTTACCGGGACCCACTCTGAGTACTCGCCGACTTTGATGGTGAAAGTTTCGGAGTCAATCTCAATTCGTGCCCGGCCGCGGCTTACATCTGGACGAAGTTTAAACTCTGCCCGCAACTCGCTCCCTGTGCCCAGAGGATTCTCCGGGCCAGGAATATAGGAATGAAACCCTGTGCCATTGCGTTCGACGGGAATGCGGACCCCGCCTTCCCGAAACTTGTCATTGCTCGCACGCGTGGTGCAGAAACAGAATGTCCCCTGGCTTCCCTTCAGGTCCGGAACGCACATGCCGGAGAGCAGCACGCCGGGAAATTTCTCCGGTGGAAAAGTCACAGGAACGCGAATGACCGAGCAGAAAACGCCCGCCTTGCCCAGCCAATGCCAGAAGGGAGTTCCACGCCGCAGACCCTTGATCTCGGGTTTGCCCAGCGGCAGGGAGTACTTACCAATGCGCAAATGACGCTTGGGTTCGCTGATCTGCGCAGAGGAAAGAAAAGGAAGATAGTTTTTCAGATCGCGGGCCAGGAAATCATAAATATTATGCTTGCCGGGGTTGACGCCGGTCTGAAAAGTGGACCAGGCTACCGGAGAAATCGCGGGAAACGTCGTTCGCAGCGGACGAAAAGTTCCGCTGTCGCGAAGCTTGGCGAGGTTGGGAAGTTTCCCTTCGTTCATAAAACGGTTGGCGAGTTCGGGGTCCATGCCGTCGAACCCCACGATCACCACCCGTTTCACCTGTGCTTTGGCGTAAGCCTTGCGCCGCCGGAACGATCGCAGAAGCTGGCGAACCGGCCAGGTCACCAGCGCGTAGAAGGAATAAAGAAAAGCGACGAAGATGGTCCAGAATGAAGACAGGACGGCGAATCCGGCGCCGGGGCCCGCATAAGCCTCGCTGCGTAGAGGAAAGAGCAGAACGAGTCCGATGAGCAACAGCAGAATAGGCAACCGCCCGAACTTTATTTGCCGCGACAAAAACTTCATACTTGAATTCCCAGCACGCTCTTGAAAATGAAACCTGCAATCAATGAGACCACAAAAAACAGAACAATCCAGTTCCATTCCATCCACGCGAAGCCAATGACTCGCGGCGGATACGCTATCGCAATCGATTGAATAGGACTATTTTCCGCCAGCGCGGGCTCGCCGGAAGTGAACGTGCGTTCCCAGAAATTGTCTTTCAGCCGGACCGGCGAAACCCGCGCCAGCCCCGGCGAGACCACAACCTGTTTCGAAACCGTCTGGCTACCCGCGGCAATCTGGATGTCATATTTCCCCGCACGCCCGGCCACGACTCGCCACACGATTTCATTATCTCGCGGGACATGCACCGCCGGAGCCGAACTCAACAGTTCTGAAGGCAGTTGCAGCGCAACGTCATTGATTGCGTTGGCATCTTGCACTCGCGCTTCCACCAGGAATGCCTGCGCTGGCCGCAACGGCAGCCAGCCGAAATAGCGATCCAACTGAACGATCAGGAATGTGATGGGCAGGATGGCGATCAACAAAGGTGTGAACGCCAGACGCAGGTAGGTGCCGGTTCCGCGAAGGATCCGGCCATAAGCTCGTACGACCACCGGCAGTTGATCCTGATACAAGCGCACGGCCAGCAAATGCGCTTTCAGTTGATCCTTCGCGCGGCCGATTGCCTTCTGATCGGAGGTATAGCGAAAGACGATCACCATTAGAAACCCGATCACGATGGAAATCGCCAGCACCAAGAAAAGCGGAGTGTTCATGGAAGCAGACGGCATTGAAGAAGCGATCATTGATATTGATGATGATTGCCAGCGAGGTCTTGAAAAAGCTGACCGCATCAGATCGGTTGCGGAAAAACCCGACTAAAGATCGAACAGCGAACCGCAGGCGCTGAAGCGCCACCCTTCTAAGCGGTTTAGCGGCACGACCGAGGTCGTGCCCTTCCCGCAACCGTGGTCCTGCGTTCCCACAACTGTGCACCGCGCGAGTTTTTCCGCAAGCTGTAAAGCCGCTCTTAAAGCAGCTCTGAGTTATAGCGCTGAAGCGCTTCTCTACCCTGACCTACTCGATGTAGCCCAGCCCTTGTAGCCGCTTGGTTACTTTCTCCTTGGATTCGGTACCAGCTCCCTGATCCGGAGACAGGCGCTTTATTTCTTTTTCAACGGTATGCAGCACAAACTCATCCACGGACGCGTATCCCGACGCTTCCGCGCACTGCTTGGCCTTTTCCAGCAACTCACCTTCGATCTTGATCTTTTGAGAGGACATTGCACTGTCTCCATCTAGTGTTTCGCCGAAAGAACTGAATGTCCCATCATACCGTCCGGCGGGGCAATTCCAAATTCCGCCAGGATGGTGGGAGCGATGTCGGTCAGCGCAGGATTCGCCGCCGCAATGGTCCGATTGCTAAGGAGCACGCCCGGGACCAGCGTGTAGTCCAT
This sequence comes from Terriglobia bacterium, assembly GCA_963801545.1. Taxonomy (GTDB): domain Bacteria; phylum Acidobacteriota; class Terriglobia; order Terriglobales; family Acidobacteriaceae; genus JAIQFF01. The sequence continues at coordinate 84,813 of CAWDFF010000022.1, forward strand.
GCAATGATCGCCGCTCCAGGGATTGGTATTGTTCTCGAAGACATCGGCAGGGAAGTTTCCGAGAATGGTCTGCCATCCCGCGCGGTAACCGCGGTTGTAACCGACGAGGAGATCGGGACCCTGCGCTGCGTATGGACCCTGGTAGACTTCGCTAGCGCGGTCCACACGGGTAATCGCAGCCAGATTGTTCTGCGGATCGCGCACCGAGAGAAGCTTGTCCTTGAGTTCTTTCAACAGCGCATCAGCCTGTGCGCCGGGTTCGACAATTCCTTCGCGCTCACGGCCGCGCAGGTTCAGGTAAAGGCCGTTCAAGCCCAGTCCATAGGCGCGAGTGCGGCTCCAGTCCACATTGGCGAACGCCTGATTCTGATCAGGGTTCGGCTCACGCTTCAGCGTAACGTAACCATTATTGAGAAGCCACGTGTTCAGATTGAAGGAGCGGTTATAAGGAGCGAACCCGTGGTCGGAGAGCACCAGCAGAGTGGTCTGATCGTCGAGGCGCTGCATCACTTCGCCCAGCACCTGATCGATCTGCTGATAGAACTCCGGCAACGCCGAGCCGTACTCAGCCGCCAGCGCAGCGTCGTATTCCGGATGTTGCGGGTCGATCAGGCGCCACAACATATGTGAGTTGAGGTCGAGGCTGGAAAAATAAAAGAAGAACACGCCAGAGCGAAATTTGGGGAACTCGGCGTCGAAGATCCGGCGATGTTCCGCCAGCACGGTGCGCGACTGCTCCAGAAACTCTTTATCGTCGAGAACCCCGGCCGAGCGGGCCTTGGTATCTTCGGAAATGCCCTGGGTGTAGAACTCGCCGATCTCTTCCGAGAGCTCGCGCGAGTAGCTCTTAGGAGTAGAAATTGGCAATGCCGGGTCAGCCGGATCGATATTGATGGGCGAGACGTACAACTCAAAGCGCGGGTGCGCCTGCTTGAGATAAAAACGGCAGATGCCCTTGACGTTGCCAATAAAAGGGATCAATTGAAATTGTATGTGGATCCAGTCGCTCCATTCGCCTTCACGCAGTACGAATTTCTCATCCTGCACCGTGAACCTTGCGACTGCTTCCAGAGGATCGACGGAAACCGTGAAGGGTTCAAGCGCGGGAGGAGAACCCCTGCGGAATGTGTTATCTGGGCCGATCAAATTCGCCTTGACCTGTGATTCTTCCACCTGTACCGGGATGATCTGCCCGCCTTCTACCGCGCCGGTGGCGGTCATTGGGTCATCGGTGTAAAAAGAAAATGTGCCGTAGCTGCCGCGCAAGTCGGGGGTGCCCATGCCGGAGAGAGTGCTTCCCTTCGATTTGACCGGAGGAAAATTCGATGGCATGCGAAAAATTGTGTTAGGCACGCCGTGGTCATCGAGCACTTCCCAGAATGCTTTTCCCTGGCGGAGTTGCTCCGCCGTTCCGCCTCCCAGAGGAATGACCCAGTTGCCCAGATGAATCCCATGCTTCGGCGGTTCCACTCGCGACGCCGAAAAATAGGGTTGTAATGTCTTGGGGTCGCGATGAATGAAATCAAAAATTCCGTGGCCGCCCGGATTCATGCCCGTAATCAGGTTCGACCACGCCACCGGACTCTGTGGCGGAATGCTGGTGGTGAGCAGACGAAAGGACCCCTTCTGGGCCAGGGCGGAAAAGTTCGGCATCCTGCCCTCTGCCATGAACTTTTTCAGAAGTTGCGGGTCCATGCCGTCAATGCCGAGGATGATGAGCTTCTGATCGCCCTGCCACTTTCGCGGCTGGCAGGAAAACATCAGCACAGCGGCAACACACACCAGCAGGAGGAGACCAAGCTTCTGGATTCGTAAGAAGTGCAAGGTAGACCGTGATTCTCGCCCGCAGGACAGTCAGTGTCAAGCCGTCGCGTTGGTGGCGCGGGCGCACTCGCCCGCGTGCCTGTGTTCTGAGCCCTGCGGTAGACTGACTGCATGCTCCGGAGGAAGTTGTTACTGGTGTTACGCGCAGCTTTTATTGTCTTGTCCCCTGTTGCGTCGGGCGCGGCCGCCAAGCCCAATATCGTCCTCGTAACGCTGGATTCGACTCGCGCCGACCGCATGGGCTTCCTCGGCTCAAAAGCAAGACTTACGCCGAACCTCGACAATCTGGCTCGCCAAAGCATGGTTTTTGAGCAAGCTTATTCGCAGGCGCCGTTGACCGTCGTGTCTCACGCGACCATACTCTCAGGCACGTATCCGCAGACCCACCGGGCGAGCGAATTCGGCAACCGGCTCGCGCCCACTCTGCCGCTTGTACCCGACTTGCTCCGTGCTCGCGGCTATCGCACAGCGGCCTTTGTCGGGTCCATCGCGCTCGATCCGAAGAATGGGTTTGCGCCGGGCTTCGACCGCGGTTTCGCAGAATACGACGCCGGATTTCATCAGCCCGGGGGGACTGACCGCTTTGGTTCTGTCCAGCGCTCGGCCGCGCAGGTTGTCACCCGCGCAACCGCGTGGCTGGCGCGGAACCCACAGGGGCCATTCTTATTGTGGGTGCATTTGAACGACCCGCAAGCCGCGCCCGCGGCCTCATACAATGCTGCGGTAGCCGCTGCCGATGCAGCCGTGGGGAAGCTGGTGGCCGCGCTTCGAGCCAGCAAGCTTTACGACGACGCGCTGATCGTACTCGCTTCCGACCACGGAGAGAGCCTGGGGGCGCATGGAGAAGAGACCCATGGCGTCTTTCTCTACGATGAAACTATCCACGTGCCGTTGCTGGTGAAGTTGCCGCAGAGTCTTAACGCGGCAAAACGCGTGGCCGCCCGCGCCAGCCTGGTGGACATTGCTCCCACCATTTTAGAAATTGCGGGTGTCGCGATTCCATCGCAGATGCAGGGACAATCTTTGCTACGACTAGCGAAGTCAAATGCCGATCAGCCGGTTTACTCAGCCAGTGATTTTCCGCAACGGGCGTTCGGGTGGAGCGCGCTGGAGTCGTGGCGGGCCGGCAAATACTTGTATGTCCGAGCCCCCAAACCGGAACTGTACGACCTCTCTGCCGATCCGGGCGCCACTCACAATCTGGCGCAGACTTCCAAAGCCACGCTGGAGACCATCGCGGGACAGTTGGACGCTTTCGACCGGCGCTTCAGTGCGTCGGGAAATGCTGCTGGCGGGTCTGAGCTCACCTCCAGCGAAATGCAAAAACTGGCATCGTTGGGATATGTCGGTCTGCAGAAGTCCTCGTCTCCAGTGGCCACTGCGGTCACCGGAGTCGACCCCAAAGACGGGATTGCAAATGCCAACAAGGTTGTGTCCGCGCTGGCGTTGTTGAATCAAGGAAAGCCGGAGAAGGCTGTCGCCGCTCTGCAGCCCGTAATGGCTGTAGCTTCAAAGATGTATCTGGCGCAATACGTGATAGGGACGGCGCTCAGTCAGCAACAGCAATATAAGCAAGCGATCGAGCGCTTGCGGGCCGCGATTGAGCTGCAGCCGGACTCGGCCTGGGCACATTACGAAATGGGATCCTGCCTGCTGAAAAGCGGAGATTACAAGACGGCCGTCATTCATCTCGAGATTGCGGCGAACCGGTTACCCGATTTTGCCGATGCGCATTCGCTTCTGGCGCAGTCCTACGATCACCTGGGCAGATCGGATGATGCCAAGCGCGAGCGGGCGCGTGCAGCGGCGTTGAAGAATTAGCTGCCATTACACATGTAGGGGCGGGCGCCCTCGCCCGCCCGGGCCGGGCAAAGCCCGGCAGGCTTTTCCGTTGATGTCAGAATCTCGCGAGCCGCGCTCGCCTGCCCGGACGAGGGCGTCCGGGCCTACGTGGTTTGTGGTATGTCCCGGGCAATGCAATAATGTCTATCATTCTACTAGACTAATATTCATTTGATGCGTATACTTGCTCTCCATGGGGATCATTCCAACCATGTTCACGTGTTGTACGAACGCGAGCTGTTGCTGCTTGTGTCGTAGTCATCGTGGGCATGAGGACCGAATGTAGCCAAGGCACTCATTCAAGTTCTCAAACGGCCAACGATGATCGGAATCGTTGGCCGTTTACTTTTTCAGCCAAACGGCCGGCGGTTTGAGGGTCCCATGTTCCACCTGTCAAACGAACTGAAAAGGGGAAAGCCGGTGAAAAAGGCGATTTTGGTTTTGGGTCTGTTACTGGTCGCGGTCGCGTCAATCCAGTTCTTATCGATGCAGGGCGCAGCGCAGTCAGGCCCGGTGTCATTGTTGAATGTTTCCTACGATCCCACGCGGGAGTTGTATCAGGATTTCAACCAGGCTTTTGCCAAGTACTGGAAGGCGAAGACCGGCCAGACAGTCACCGTTGAACAGTCCCACGGTGGATCCAGCAAGCAGGCCCGCGCCGTCATCGACGGTTTGCAGGCTGACGTCGTCACCCTCGCGCTGGCCTATGACATCGACGCCATTTCCCAGAACGCGGGCTTGCTGCCGGCCGATTGGCAGAAGCGTTTACCACAAAACAGTACGCCCTATACCTCAACCATTGTGTTTCTGGTGCGAAAGGGCAATCCCAAACAGATCAAGGACTGGGACGATCTGGTAAAGCCCGGGGTTTCGGTAATCACGCCCAATCCCAAGACTTCCGGCGGCGCGCGCTGGAATTATCTGGGCGCATGGGCCTACGCCCTCAAGCTACCTGGCGGCAACGAAGACAAAGCGAGAGACTTTGTGAGCCGTCTCTACAAGAACGTTCCCGTACTGGACTCGGGCGCGCGGGGGTCGACCACAACATTCGCGCAGCGCGGGATCGGCGACGTGCTCATTGCGTGGGAGAACGAGGCCTTCCTCTCGATCAAGGAGTTGGGCTCTGACAAAGTTGAAATTGTTGTTCCCTCGCAAAGCATTCTGGCGGAGCCGCCGGTGTCCATCGTGGACAAGGTTGTAGACAAGAAAGGCACGCGCACAGTAGCCCAAGCCTATCTTGAATATCTTTACACGCCTGAAGGCCAGGAGATCGCGGCGAAAAATTATTACCGGCCACGCCTGGAATCGGTGGCGAAAAAATATGCTTCGACTTTTCCCAAAATAAAGCTGGTCACCATTGATGAAGTGTTTGGCGGCTGGCAGAAGGCACAGAAGACGCATTTTGCCGACGGCGGCGTGTTTGACCAGATTTATCAGCCGAATCAATAACCGAAATGTCTTTTACTTTCAAAAAACGCAGCAACCTGCCGGGGTTCGGATTAGCGTTGGGCTACACCGTGTTGTACCTCAGCCTGATTGTGCTGATGCCGCTGGCTGCGACTTTTCTGAAGGCCTCGGCGCTTAGTTGGGACCAGTTCTGGCACATTGTGGCATCTCCGCGGGCGGTGGCCTCATATCGCCTGACCTTCGGGGCATCTCTGGTCGGCGCGGTGATCAATCTGATCTTCGGAATCCTGGTAGCGTGGGTGCTTGTCCGGTACAGTTTTCCCGGAAAACGCCTCTTCGACACGCTGGTCGATCTTCCATTCGCGCTGCCGACCGCGGTTGCCGGCATTGCCTTGACCACGATCTACGCTCCCAACGGCTGGCTTGGTCGGCCGCTGGCTTCCATCGGAATCAAGTCGGCTTACTCGCCGCTGGGAGTGGCCATCGCCCTCACCTTTATCGGCCTGCCTTTCGTGGTCCGAAGTGTGCAACCGGTCCTCGAAGACATGGACATGGAACTCGAGGAAGCCGCGGCCAGCCTCGGAGCCAGCCGCTGGCAAACTTTTTCCCGGATCGTGTTGCCCACGATTCTGCCCGCTGCGCTAGCTGGCTTTGCCATGGCCTTTGCGCGTGCGGTCGGGGAATATGGCTCGGTGGTCTTCATCTCAGGCAATATGCCGATGCGAACCGAGATCACGCCTCTGCTCATTATCACCAAGCTTGACCAGTACGATTACAAAGGTGCAACCGCCATCGCAGTGGTCATGCTGGTGTTCTCGATGATTTTGTTGCTGCCCATTAATCTTCTGCAGAAGTGGAGCAGCCGGCGCGAGGAGAAGCCAGCCGAATTGATTCCCGAGGCGATTGAAACATAAATGGCAATCACCATTTCAATCCGTCCGGCAAACCTTCCGGCGACCCGGCGCGTCGCGACCGCTGCAACCGGCGAGTCGGCGGCTGTGCGCTGGATTCTGATCGGCCTGGCCGTCGGCTTCCTGGCGCTCTTCATCTTCTTGCCGCTCGCGATCGTATTTTCACAAGCCTTCGCCAAAGGGGTCGGCGTGTATTTGGCAAGCCTGCATACGCCGGACGCACTCGCGGCGATCCGCCTCACTCTGCTCGCTGCGGGCATCGCGGTGCCACTGAATGTGGTTTTTGGAGTCGCTGCCGCCTGGGCTATCGGCAAGTTCGACTTCGTCGGCAAGAGTGTGTTGATCACTCTCATCGATCTGCCGTTCTCGGTTTCGCCGGTTGTGTCGGGCCTGATCTACGTGCTGCTCTTCGGATTGCAGGGAGTGCTGGGACCGTGGCTGGCCCGGCACGACCTGCAGATCATCTTCGCGGTGCCGGGCATCGTGCTGGCGACGATCTTCGTGACTTTCCCCTTTGTGGCGCGGGAGCTGATCCCATTAGTTCAAGCGCAGGGACAGGAAGAAGAAGAGGCGGCGCTGGCCCTCGGTGCCAGCGGCTGGCAAACCTTTTTCCGCGTGAGCTTGCCCAACATAAAATGGGGATTGCTCTACGGCGTGATTCTTTGCAACGCCAGGGCGATGGGAGAGTTTGGCGCGGTGTCGGTCGTTTCCGGGCATATACGCGGACGCACCAACACTATGCCACTGCACATAGAGATTCTGTATAACGAGTATCAATTTTCGGCCGCGTTTGCGGTGGCGTCCCTGCTGGCCTTACTGGCGCTGGCAACCCTGGTGGTCAAGACGATCGTCGAGTGGAGAGCGCGGCGCCAGCTCGCGGAGTCCGCGCGATGGAACGATGGGAACGGAGAACTGGCATGAGCATCGAGGCGCAAAACATCACCAAAAAGTTCGGACAGTTTGCCGCGCTGGACCAGGTCAGTCTGAAGATTCCCACTGGCGAGCTGGTGGCCCTGCTCGGCCCCTCGGGCTCCGGCAAGACGACTCTGCTGCGCATCATCGCGGGACTGGAATTCGCCGATTCCGGCACTGTGCTTTTCGATGGCGAGGACACCACGCACCGGACCACACGCGATCGCCGCGTGGGCTTCGTCTTTCAGCACTACGCGCTCTTTCGCCACATGACCGTCTTCGAGAACATCGCTTTCGGACTCAAAGTCCGCCCGCGCGGCGTGCGGCCCTCCAAAGAAAAAATCCAGGCCAAGGTCCATGAACTGCTTAAGCTGATTCAGTTGAAAAATCTGGCCAACCGGTATCCTTCTCAACTTTCCGGAGGCCAGCGGCAGCGGGTTGCGCTGGCGCGGGCGCTCGCGGTCGAGCCCAGCGTCCTGCTGCTTGACGAACCCTTCGGCTCGCTGGACGCGAAAGTCCGGCTGGAATTACGCCGCTGGCTGCGGCAGTTGCATGACGAAGTTCACATCACCAGCGTCTTCGTCACTCACGATCAGGACGAAGCCCTGGAGGTTGCTGACCGCATCGCGGTAATGAACGAAGGCCGCATCGAACAGGTGGGCACACCCGATGAGGTCTACCATCGTCCGCTCACGCCCTTCGTGTACAACTTTTTAGGGAACGTCAACCTGTTCCACGGCCGGATCGACGAGGAAACTCCCGCGATTCACGATGCCGCCACCGGAGAGCTGGTCTACGTGCGTCCTCATTTGCTCGAGATTCATCGCCAGTCCAACGGGGCAAGCAACTTTCGCGCCACCATCAAGCACATCAACTCAGCCGGTCCACTGGTCAAGATCGAAGCACTCACCGAGTGGGGAGCGCCGGTTCACGTCGAGTTGTCCCAGGAAAAATTCCGCGAACTCCAGCTCGCCAAGGACGAAGCGGTCTTCATCATCCCCAAAGAGTTGAAGGTGTTTCACAAGAAGGCGGTTTAGCGGGCCACTGCGGTCCCGGCAAGCGCGGTTGGCGCCTTAGAGAAACCTCACTGTGGCAGGCCCATGCTTTTCAGCAGGTCGACATAGCGGGGATCACTGTGCCACTTATCCAGCGCGTGAACAACTTTTACCGGTTCCAGCCCTCCAGCTTTTTCGGCACGCGCTTTATCCAACCAGGCAAAGGTTTGCTCTTTATCGCCAAGTTGAGCATAGAGGTAGGCAATTCCAGTCGGGTCTCCGTATCTGCGTTTGGCCAGTTGCTTCCTCAGCTCAATTTCCCGGGCAACGGCGGCTTTGATACCAGACTTGGCATAAACTCCGGTTACGTCCTGGGCAATTGCCAGCTCCTCGGGGTCGTTATTGAGGGTTGCATATTTCTTCCATTCTTCCATGGCCAGGTCGTCCTTGCCTGAGTCCTGATAGATTTGGCGCAGTTCGACATGGGCATAGGAGAAGTTCGGGTCCATCTCCAGCGCTCTCTTCATCTGCTCAATGGCTGCGTCCGATTGTCCTGCATTGGCCAGTATCTGACCGAGGTTGCATTGGTATTGAAGATTCAGAGGGTCGAGTTCGACCGCGCGGCGAATCTGGGACAGGGCCTCCGGGTTACGCGCCTCCCAGGACAGAAAAAGTCCGAACCAGTGATGGGCATTGGCCAGATTCGGGTTGAGTTCGAGCGTCCGCTGAAATTCGGCTTCCGCCCGGGAGAATTCGAACAAGCTCCAGAGAGAGCCCGCCAGGGCAGCGTGGGCATCCGCTGAAGAATCATCGATGGACAAGGCCTTCTCGGCCGCCGCCTTCGCTTTCGGGGCGGCTTCGCTCTCCGGTATCGGACCGTAGTCCGGTACAGCGACGTAGTAGTTGGCCAGGCCGACATACGCCAGGGCATAGCCGGGGTCCCTCTGAATCGCCTGATTGAAGTAATCTCTGGCCTTGTCCAGGGTCTCGGGCGTGCGCCTCTCCCAATAGTAGAGACCTTTCAGATAGAGTTGGTACGCCTCGGGATCATTGGTGCCACCCTTGGCGACCTGTTTCGTGCCCTCGCCGGACAGACGCTCCCGCAGCTTGGCTGAGATAGCGCCGGTAATTTCCTGCTGCACCGAAAGCGCGTCTGAGACCTTGCGATCGTACTGGTCGCCCCAGAGGTTGCGGCTGGTGCGGGCGTCAATCAGTTCGGAGCTGATTATGAGCTGGTCCCCTCGCTGCACGACGCGACCGGTTACCAACGCCTGGACTCTCAATTCTTTGGCCACGGTCTGGGGATCGACGTCGCGGCCCTTGTACCGAAATACCGACGACCGGGCCATCACGGTCAGGTTCGGAAGTTGCGAAAGGTTATTGATCAGGCTCTCGGTGATGCCGTCACTCAGATACTCGGAGTTGGGGTCGTTACTGGCATTGACGAACGGCATCACCGCGACCGATGTGATCTGATCCTGGCCGCTGCGGCTTCGCCAAAGAAACGCAGCACCCGCCAGCAGAGCCAGCGCGACCACGCCACAAGCAGCCCATAGCAGCGCCTTGCCTTTCTTGGGCGGGGGTTGCGCAGCGGCGATCTCGACACGTGCGGAACTGGAATCGCGGCGTAGGCGCTTGAGATCGGCCAGCATTTCGGCGGCGCTTTGATAGCGTAGGGCGCGATCCTTTTCGAGGGCCTTGTTGATGATGCGGTCGAGTTCGGTGGGCATCTCCGGGTTCGCCCGCGATGCCGAAGCCGGCGACTTGTGCAGGAGCGAATCAAAGATCACCGCCGAGGTGTTTCCGGTGAAAGCCATCCGCCCGGTGGCCATCTCATAGAGGACGGCGCCGAACGAGAACAGGTCGGTGCGTGCGTCCAGCTCCTCGCCACGGGCTTGTTCGGGCGACATGTAGGCCACCGTGCCCACCGCAGTCCCCGGGCTGGTCAGGTTCTGCTCAATGGTCGCACCTTCCGCGGCAGGAGACTGGGCCCCGGTCAATTTGGCCAGCCCAAAGTCCAGGATCTTGGCCTGACCGCGCTTGGTAATGAGGATGTTTGCGGGCTTGATGTCCCGGTGCACAATCTTTTCGGTGTGGGCTGCGTCTAGCGCATCGGCTACCTCGATTGCCAGCGACAGCAGGGTCTCGGTCTCCATCGGCTGGCCCGCGATGCGATGCTTCAGCGTCACCCCGTCCAGAAATTCCATGGCGATGAAGGCGCTGCCTTCATGTTCGCCAATGTCGTAGATGGTGCAGATATTGGGATGGTTCAGACGCGGATGCGGCCTGGGCCTCGCGCTGAAAACGCGCCAGGGATTGAGGGTCTCTCGCGACTTCATCGGGCAGGAACTTCAGGGCCACGAAGCGATGCAGCCGGGTGTCCTCGGCCTTGTAAACTACACCCATTCCGCCGCCGCCGAGTTTTTCAATGATGCGGTAGTGCGAGATGGTCTGGCCGATCACTGGGCCAGATGTTACGTGGGGGAAATAGGCAAGTCAACGCAACGCGAGCAGTGGTGTGATGGAGTCTCCGGTTTCGGCTTTGGGCCAAAGTCTCTCACCGCGAAGGCCGCAAAGAGCGCAAAGAAAGGTCGAAATCAACTGTCTTCCGAGCGAGGAATCCGGACTACTGCGCAGACTCGTGCGCCGCCGCGGTGACCGGAGTCATCGACTTCAGCTGATCCAGGTCGGTCAAGACGCGTTGCCAATCGCCAGGACTCGCCTTAGTAAAGATTGGAACTGAGAGATCCGAATAAAAGTCGACAAGGTTGGTGCGCAGTTCCGGCGAGGTGAGATCGAACTTTCGCTTCGACAACCGGTCCAACAAGGTTGCGTAGGTCTCGTCCGTGAGCGAGTATTCCGCCGCCCGGGTCACCTGGCCGCTATCAAAATCGCAATTGGGAAGCACGAGCGAGTCGGTGCCCACGGCTGCGAGGAAGGCCCGGTATTGATCCACAGTGGTGTTGATGCTTTTGAAATACAGATCCTCAGTTTGCGGAGTTGGATTATTGAAGGCTAGCCCTTTGAAGGGGCCGACTCTCGGCATGTATCGCAGGAGTGTGGATAAGATGCGCGTGCCTATGCCCGGCTTCACATAGTCCTTTCCCCACTCCTTCTCATAGCCGGAGCGCGAAAGTCGATAGAGAAATTTTCGTCTGGCAAAATTAGGCGTCTCGCGCATCAGTTCCTTCTTATGGGTTTGCAGCGCAACCTGGGTCATATGCGGAATCAGCCGGCTGACGGCGAAGCGATACGAGCCCACTGCCAGGTCTTCGTGCGTAAGCACTTCCTTTAACTCAACTCCGTACACGACTGGAAAGACCCGCTCCAGCAGGGGCTTGGACACCTGGAATCCGATGAAATCGTGGTACTGCTGGGAGGCGTAACGATTCTTCGCGACCTGTACCGTGTCGAACCCGAACTCCGTTTTCAAGTGCGCCGGCTTGTCCTGGGCATACCGGACCGACTTGCCAAATTTCGCTCGTAACTTCGGATACTCGATGGCGACGGCCTGGTTGACCGCGGGGTGGCCGGCGATATCCGCCGCATAGTGCGATAGTGCACCCAGCGCGAAGGCGTATTCGTTAACATCCTGGCTTTCGAGCAGCAGCTCACGAACAAAGTCTCCGCTGCGGACGTAGTGCACCAGGTTGCTGAATTCTCTATTGCCAAAGGGATAGTAGCCGAGATCCTGGATGACTGCCCCTCCGTACGCATAGGCGTGGGCATCCCGGATCTGATCTTCCGACAGCCCCGGATATCGCTTGAGCAGCAGGGGCCGAATCGCGTCGGTCCAGAGCAGGTCAACAATTTCCTCGTGGGTCAGGACGGAGTACGCGGACGAACCGTCACTGCAGATCAGCACGATGAGAAGAACCGTCAGTACGCGGATCGCAAGCACGCGCCAGCCCCTGGCTTTAGCGCCTGACGAGGTTGGCCGGTGGGGCATGGCTCAAATGCGCCCGATAACCAGCAGAATGATGACGATGAACAGCACCAGTCCGATCCCGCCGGTCGGTGCATAACCCCAATCCCGACTGTGTGTCCACCGTGGCAGGGCTCCGAAGAGTGCTAAGACCAGAATGACGATCAAGATGGTTCCAAGCATGTTTTTCTCCTTGTCATGTGTTCTTACCGGTGCAACCTCCTCCCGAAGCTGCACCGGCTCGAATCACTGAAACGACCCACTAGAACGAGATGTTGATTGCTATTCCTTCGCTGGGATAACTGCGGTTATATAAGTAGTACCCGTTGTCGACATAGCTGACATAGACGTCGTCAGTGTCGTACCAGTCATTCCCCCAGGATTCCGGCCAAGGGTCAACTGCGCTGATCCAGTAGCCGTCGTATTGGAAGCGGGGATATCCGCCCACCACCATGAAGGGGAGGGTGTTGATTCGGAACCCATGGTCCGGCCCGAAGTATCCGCGGTAACGGTCGTCCGGGATGCGGTAGCCACGGTAGCCACCACGTTGTTCCCAGTTGCGGTGGTCTGACTCCCAGTTTTGCGCGCGGTGCTCTTGCCATGCGCTCTGCTCGACGCGTTGCTGTTCCGGTGTGCGCCGTCGCTGTTGGTCGCTTCGCTGTTGCTGGGCCTGGACCCGCTGTTGCTGGCCATGCTGGTCCTGCCGTTGCTGCTGCTGCGCGTGCTGCTGCTGCTGGACGTGTTGTTGCTGTTGAGCATGCTGCTGCTGCTGTTGCTGGGCGTGTTGCTGCTGTTGCTGTTGCTGCTGCGCATGCTCCTGTTGCTGGGCATGCTGTTGTTGCTGCGCATGCTCCTGTTGCTGGACATGCTGTTGTTGCTGGGCATGTTGCTGCTGCTGTTGTGGCTGGGCGTGTTGCTGCTGCGGCTGCTGCGCATGCTCTGGCTGCCGTTGCTGTGGCTGAGCATGCTGCTGTTGCTGCTGACCATGCTGCTGCTCGTGCCCGCCCTGTTGAGAATGTTCTTCCTTTTCTCCTCGCTGCTCCTGCTGCGCATATGCAGGAGCCGCGATTCCGAGGAGCAAGGAGAGAATGGCTGTACTTGCGATTCCAATGACTTTCATAGGTACTACCTCCGTTGCTGTTGCTTACGATGTCTCTACTGCAAGCTTCCAGTGGTCGCATTGACCGGGTTGCCAATGGCTTCGCCGGATACCAGAAGTTCCACTCTCCGGTTCTGCTGTCGTCCCGAAGCGTTGTCGTTCGAGGCCACCGCCAGAGTATTGCCAAAACCTTTAGCGGACACGGAATTGGCTGCGACCCCTTGTTGCACCAGGTAGTCACGCACCGAGCCGGCGCGGTTCTCGGACAGGGTCTGGTTCATTGCGTCCCCGCCCACATTGTCGGTGTAGCCGCCGACTTCAATATTCAGCCCGGGGTAGGCCAGCAGAATGCCGGCGACTTTCGCCAGCTTCTCCCGTGCTCCCGGCTTCAACGAGTATTTTCCAGTGTCAAAAAGCACATCGGACATGCTGACGATGAGGCCGCGCGCGCTGTCGCGCGTCTGAAGGATCTTGTTCAACTGCTCAGACAATCGAATTCGCATGGCCGCTTTGTCAGCCTCGGCTTGCTGCGAGTTCAACTGGGCCTGCTGTGCGGCTAAGCGCGATTGGTCAGCGTCAGCCTGGGCTGCGGACAGTGCATTTGCCGATGCCGCCTGGCTGTTCGCCATATCGGACTTAGCTCTGTCGGAATCCGCCTGGGCTCGAGCAGTATCAGCCTGCGCCCTCGCCGTGTCAGACTCTGCCCGATCTCTCGCGTGCTCGGCTCGAGCCTGATCCGCCTGAGCCTGGTCTTTTTGCCGGGTTGCGTTGTCGGCTTGTGCCTGGGTATCTGCCTGCGCATCGGCAGCCGCTTGACGTTCGTTGTCCAGGCGCTCCTGGTCGATCTTTTTGACGGTGATGGCGCGGGCGTCTTCCGCGGTCTGAACGACTTCACGGGCAACCCCGATCATTGCCTTTCGATCGGTGTGCTTGTCGGTGGCATCTTGATCGACCCTATCCATCAACCTGACCGCATGCTGGTAGGTGTCGTTGGCATAGGTCTCGGCTCCCTCGGATTGCGCGATGCGTAAGGCATTGCGCGCTTCAAAGAATTCCAATGGCAACCTGGTATTCAGAATCACGGGATCGAATTTGTAGCCGGTTGGGATGTAGCCGCCGCGTTCCAGAAGTTCATACTTCGTATGCATCGCCTCGGTGGTTCCCTTGGTATCCTCGCGCACGACGTTTTCGATCACGACCACGTTACTTGGCTGTCGAACCGCGTAGTAGGGTTCGGCGGTGACCACCAGTGCGAAGGCCTGAAGGTCGGTAGTGACGTCCACCTTGCTGCGATGGTTATCGCCCACAAGGATTTCACCCAGGTTCACCGCCCGGCCTTCGGGCGAGATGGCCCACAGGATGTACGTCAGATACTCGTTGCCAAAGGTCGTGGGTTTTTGCAGATTGCCAAATTCCACTTCGATTTCGATATAGCCCTTCTTGCTTTCGACCTTTGCCTGTCCGTTGGCTTCGGGCATCAGGTCAGTGCCGGCAAAATCCAGCTTGGTGGCTCCGCCGCGATGCTTATAGTTGACCGCCTGAATGCTGCGGCTGACCACGGTCACCCGGTATGTCGGCGTGTGTTCCATGGGTTCGACCGCCAGGCTTTGAGAATTGGTTTGAGCGAGCGCGGACAAACTCAGTCCGATTGCGGCGGCTAACAACAGCTTGATCTTCAAAGTAGTCTCCTTGGGCAGGTGTCTGCCTATGACTGGTAGTCTCGACCTCAGGGCCCGTGCCCCGGTATTAAGAAGCGCTAACTATCAGCTCAACCTTTCCCTACGTGGATATGGGAAATGGACTGAAACAGTCCAAACACATTGAGCAGCCACAGAACCACGGCAATCACCACCACACCATTCAGAATTGACTTGATGGAACTCTGCATGGGAATGAAGCGATTCACCAGCCACAAAAGAACACCCACCACGATCAGAACTTCCAGGAGTTGAATTAAAGGCATGACGTGTTCACCTTTCTTCTTGCGCGGGCTAACGCCCCTCATGCGCCCTGAGGTGTTGCCCTGACTTTTTATGTCGATTTCTAGGGTCGAGTCCTGTCCGCTGGAGGGTCACCGGCGTACAGGTGGATACAGAATGCCAATCGGCTGGATGTGGTCGCTGCCTGAATCGTTCGGGGATTTCACCCGCAGCAACCTTAAGAATGGGAGCTTCGAATTAGCGCTCGTCGCTCTCTCGACACATTCAACAGAATAGAGAATGACAGGTGCCGGCTTTGGTGTCTGAGCACAATAGCTCACATGGGGAGATCGAGGAAGTCGGCGCTTTCAGCGGTTGCAGAAGTCTGGGGTGCCGCCGCGGGCTATGCTTTGATAGTGACCTTCACCGTTGCGCCCTTTCTAAGGCTTACTTCGTCCCCGTTTTTTGTGGTTAGAGTATTGTCGATCCGGATCTCCACGGGAAGCTCATCAGCACCTTGAACCGCGATCTGCGCCTTTTCAGGTTCGTTGGGATCTGATGGGCTGATGATTTCTTCGACGGTTCCCGGCAGCGTAGTGCTTGCTCGTTCGGTCATAAGGCCTTTCTCCGCAGAGTTACTAATGACGGTAGAGAATGACAGGGCGCCCGGCTCCAGTGTTGGAGCAACATGAATAACATCCTGTGACGCGGGTTCGACTACTCTTGCGCTCGCAGGATTACAGAATCAAATCACTGGAGCTTCCGAACGCTCAAACTCCCGTCCGCACTTGAAGCAAACCTGGTACGTTCTCCCCTTGATGGTGAATACGCGACTAAGTTGGCGGTGCCGGCACCGGAAGACGAATTCGAAGACCCACAGCAGCGGGTTCATGCGTCCTGCGCTCGCCGGCGCTCGCAACTTCCATTGGCATCCAGCCACTCCAGCAGAGAGCGCACGCTGGCCCGAGCCAGGGCAATTGAGCAATCAGCGGCTCCGTAGTAGACGTTCATGGTGTCGCCATCCGGGTCCATCGTGTATCCGCATGGGAACACGACGTTGTTGACGTCGCCGTTGCGCTCGTAATCCGTCTCCGGTCCGAACATCCACGAATCTCCACGCAGCAGGCATTTTTCCGGATTCTCCAGGTCGAATAGAGCCAGGCCCAATCGGTATAGACAGCCCGAAGGCGTATGCCGGACTCCGTGGTAGAGCACGAGCCATCCCCTGGAAGTCTCGATGGGCGGCGGCGACAGACCAATCTTGTTGGCGTCCCACCAGGCGCCGCGGCGCGCTTCGAGCATCAACCGGTGTCTTCCCCAATGGTGCAGGTCCGGCGAGTAGGAAACCCACATGTGCGATCCCAGCGGCGTCATGGGCCGATGAATGAGCGCCCAGTAGCCATTGATTCGGCGCGGCAGAAGCGCGGAGTCTTTGTCGTCGGGCGGCATGATGACGCCGTAGCGCTCGAAACTTCGGAAGTCTTTGGTCAGGGCCAGAGACACACCCGGGCCGCCCCGCGAATACGAGGTGTAAGTGACCACGTATTGCTGTAGTTCGGGCACGAAAGTGATGCGCGGATCCTCAATGCCCCAGATTTCCTCCGGAAACTCATTCGGACTTGGCATCAAGGTCGGCTCACGATCAATTTGCCACCCATCCACTCCATTCTTCGAACGCGCAGCGCAAAAGTGCGATAAGCCACGGCGGTCCTCGATGCGGCACAGCAACAGAGTGGTGCCATCCTGCAGCAGGGTTGCACCTGCGTTAAATACGCTATTAATGGAATATGGCCAATCTTTACGCGTCAGGATGGGGTTGGCAGGGTAACGCAGAAGCAGTGGCGGGTAGTGCGTGCTTTCGACGTTAATAAGCGTTGTGTCAGGAGCAGTCATGAATGGTTCCCGTTTTCTTCAGGTATTTGTACAGAGCGCATTTCCAGGAGTGCCATCAGGAAGGACAGCGAGGATTCTGCTCCCTGATTCTGATTGACACGCTCGGGATGCAGGCCGTCCCGGCAACCGCCGGTTTCAGAATCGTAAAGCGGAAGCTGCAGATCGTTATCGCCCAGGAACCAGTTGAATGCCGACCAGGCTTGACTGAGCCAGCGGCGGTGTCCGGTCACGCGGTAGGCCTGTAAACAAGCGGACACCGCGCCGGCCGCCTCAATGGGCTGCTGGTCGAATCGAGCCTGTTCACCACCTCGGCGATAAAACCCTTGCGAGCCGATGGGTACAAAGTGGCCGTTGGTTTGGCATCGCTGGATCTCCATCAGCCAGTCCAGCGAATCGAGTCCAGCCGAGAGCATGCGTTCATCTCCGCAAGCCGAACCCACGAGCAGCATGGCCTGGGACAGCCTCGCGTTCCCATATGCCACAACATCCTCAAACCACTTCCAGTCCGGACGCGAGACCGACTCATACATCCTGAGCAGTCTTTGCGCCAAGGCGAGGCGCACTCGCTGAGCGTCCCGGTCTCCCTGGTACGAATGGAGATACTCTTGAATTCCCAGAAGTGCGTAGGCGCAGGCTCGAGGACTGTGGAACTCGACAACCGCCGGCACCGAAGACTCGAATAGACGCCCGGCAGCGCCCCTCAATCCCTGATTGGCGGATCGCGCCAGCAGAGTTCCAAGAGCCCATAACCCGCGGCCGTGCGAATCTTCCGATCCCTGCTCTTCCATCCAGCGGTGGTCGTAGCCGAGAAAGTTTCGGAACCTCTTCTTCTCGGGATTGAAGGCTTGCTCCAGGAATGCCAGATACCGGAAAGGCCAATCGGGGTTGGGCGATTCAGCTTTTCCCGGTCGTTCAAGACTTGATTGTTCCAGCAGCACGGAAAAAATAAGCGCGCGCGCGTTGTCGTCGGTAGTGTATCCCTCGGCTCGATTGGGGATGGTGAAGATCGCGTGCTGCAGCATTCCCGTGTCATCGGTCAGCGCATTCACATGATTGAGTTTTAATTCGGGCAGCTGATTCAGCGATTTCTCGGTGGTGCGAGCCAGGAACTGAACCCGGGGAGTCTCCATACGGTCGCTGCGAACCCGGGCAAAACTTTCCATGTAGCCCTGCGCGGCTTTTTTCCAGACCATATCTCGCCCGAACAGGTAGGCGCGCTTGCGCATGGCATGGCGTAGCGCCGGTGTGGCCAGAAGTTCGATGGTTTTTTTCGCGATGGCGTCGGGATCCTGGAAGGGCACCAGTGCGCCGCGGCCATCGTCTAACAATTCAATGGCGTGCCAATAGGGAGTCGAGATAATCGCTTTACCCGCCCCCAGCGCATAGGCCAGCGTTCCGGAAACCACCTGCGCCTCGTGGCGATAGGGCGTGATGTAAATGTCCGCGGCGCCAATGAACTCTGCCATTTCCTCAGGGCTGACGAAACGGTCATGGAAGATTACTCGGCCTTCCACTCCCACTTCCTTCGCCAAAGCTTGCAAACTGGCTCGATACTTGTCTCCCTCGCGCCGGAGGATGTGCGGATGGGTGGCGCCCGCCACCAGGTAGACCACATTTTCGTGCTTCGACAAAATCTGAGGCATTGCCTGAATCACGTTCTCGATACCCTTGTTCGGTGAGAGCAGGCCGAAGGTGAGCAAAACCGCCTTTCCTTCCACGCCGAAGCGGTCCTTGAAGAAGTTAGGGTCGAGGAAGGGCAGGTCAGGAACCCCGTGCGGGACCATGTCGATCCTGCTGCCCGGCACCTTGAAGACTTCCTGCAGGAACTGGGATGAAAGCTGGCTCATTACAATGAGGCGGTCCGAAAGCTCCGCGATCTCCTCCATGACCCTGCGTTGGTCGACGTCGGGCTCGCGCAAAACCGTGTGCAGTGTGGTCACCACAGGCATTTTCAAGCCGCGCAGCAGATGCAGAATGTGGCTTCCAGCCGGACCGCCGAAGATCCCATACTCGTGCTGCAGGCACACCATGTCGATGTTGTTGAAGTTGAGGAATTCAGCCGCTTCCTGATACGACCTCGCGTCGTCCTGCGCGAGCGACCATCGCACCCGTGCGGGATAGTCGTATCCCTGTTCCGTGTCGTTCACCGGCAGCGCCAGCAATCGGGCTGTCCCGTATTCGGCGGATATGGCCTCGCACAAGTCGGTGGTGAACGTAGCGATTCCGCAGTGTCGGGGAAGATAGTTCCCGATTACAGCAATTCGAGTCGGCAGCGAAGGCTTCGACTGCAATCGCGGGCGAACCGCTGCCACCGCGTCTCGTAGGGGACGCGGACCGACGACGGTCAATGTTCCCTTCGGAAGCACTGTGCTTGATAGTGACATGGGTCCCTTGGTCTGCTGAGAACGGGTGCTGAAGAGGTCAGTTTTCAGATGAGTCCGATGCAATCACCTGGCGTCCGTCAAATGCCATGTTGGTTGGTCTGCCTATCTTCGGTTTTCGGTTCTTCGTTGGTTTTCAGTTCTTCGTTTTTGGCTTGGCGTCATGGCCGCCAGAGGAATTTCCTTTTCCTTAGTATCAGCCGAATGGGGCTTGAGGTCTGGTCAAAATTGACCAGATATTCCGCGGGGTTCGAAAACGAAACTTACCCGGCCAAGCGCGTCCGTCGGGCCTGGGTTGGATGGCTTAGGTGCGGTAGACTGTTTCTTTGGGAATGACGAGATGACTTCCACAACACAAACAGAGCTGACGAACGCCGCGCGGTCGGAAGAAGTCAACGTTTGGGAGGCCCAGGTCGCCCGCTCCGACTTTGCCGCCAGGAAACTCAACCTCAATGAAGGTTTGTGGAACATCCTGCGCAGCCCCAGCCGCGAAGTCATCGTCCACATCCCGGTGCAGCTGGACAACGGTAAACTCGAGTCATTCACTGGATTCCGCGTACAACACTCCATCGACCGGGGACCGGCCAAGGGCGGTCTCCGCTATGGCTCCGGCGTCACTCTGGATGAGACCCGCGCCCTCGCCAGTTGGATGACCTGGAAGTGTGCCGTCGTCGATATTCCGTTCGGGGGAGCGGCGGGCGGAGTGATTTGCGATCCCGATCACATGTCCAAGCGTGAGCTGGAGCGCCTTACGCGGCGCTATACCGCCGAGCTCTTTGAGGTCCTGGGACCCGAGAAAGATGTCATGGGACCGGACATCAATACCGACGAGCAGATCATGGGCTGGATCATGGACACCTACTCCATGCACGTTCGTCACACGGCAACTGCGGTCGTTACCGGCAAACCGCTCGGACTCGGCGGTTCCCACGGACGTCAGCAGGCTACCGGGCGCGGGCTGATGATTGTTTGTGATGAGGCGCTCAAGCAGCTCGGCATGAGTCGCGATCAGACTCGGGTGGTGATTCAGGGCTTCGGAAATGTTGGATCCAATGCCGCTCGTCTCATGTACCACCGCGGGTACAAGATCGTCGGCGTGTCTCGCAGCTCGGGCGCGCTCTACAACCGCAACGGAATCGACATTGACGCACTTTGGAATCATTGCCGGGTGAACAAGGTATTTCAGGGTTTCTCGGGGGCTCAGGAGATCGATCCTGCGGAGCTGCTTAGAACCGACTGCGACATCTTTATCCCTGCAGCCCTGGAGAATCAGATTACAACCCGCAACGCTGATTCACTGAAAGCCCGGATTCTGTGCGAGGGGGCAAACGGTCCGACCACGGCTGAGGCCGACAGCATTCTCACCGACAAACGAGTCTTCGTGATCCCCGACATCCTGGCAAATTCGGGTGGGGTCACGGTCTCATATTTCGAATGGGTGCAGGATCGCCAAGGATATTTCTGGGAGGAGCGGGAAGTCAATGGCCAGCTGGAAGGCATCATGCGCACTTCGTTCGCGGCGGTGTTGCAGTACGCAGCTACTCATGCCGTGAGTAACCGGATCGCCGCATACATGCTGGCCATCGACCGCGTCGCCTACACCCTCCGCCAGCGCGGCATCTACGCGTAGGGCCGCTCTATGTGGCGCGGACCTGTCCTGAGCGAAGTCGAAGGAGCCCTCGCCCGCGTGGTTTTGAAAGCCTGATCGCTACACTTCTGCTCCGCCACACGTTAGTACATAACTTTCGTGTTGTCCCGGTTCGGAACCGTCGTAAGGTTTCCGCCTTTTGATTTCATGGTATGAAACAGACAGGCCATGAAATCAGTAAAGATAGCAATCACGGTAGTCAGCCTGGTGACGTTGCTCTTCGCCTGCCCTACCTCGGTGTCCTGCCCCGCCGATCGCGCCGAGATGTACAAGGTAGGAGACGACTACACAGGGCTGACGCATCTCGCAATATACGAGCACCGCACCTCCGCCGGCGTAACCCATCAGATCACGGTTAGCTGCGAGAAGTAGAGACCAAACCTACGTAGGGGCAGGTGTCCCACCTGCCCGGCCGAGCACAGCTCGGCAAGTCGGTTTCCGATACCCCAAGCCTTACTTGATTGTGCTCGGATCCGGGATCGGATCGGGGCAAGAGGTGACGTTCTCTTCGACGACGTGGCGCATCACCTCTCCCAGTGATGCCGTAGTTCGATCCTTGCCATCGAACTCCTGAGTGGTTTCCGTGGATACTTTGTAGGCTTGCACCCACGCCCGCAAGGCTGCAGAGCTGGGCATCAGCGTAATCACATAGGCGAGCGAACTGGTCTCAGAAGTTCCGGCTTCGATTACCAGTCCGGGAGGGCTGGGAGCCAGGCAGCGGAAGGCTTGCAACACTGAAAGGGCCGCGGGCTGCTTGCTACGCGTTGTGCCGGTGCACTCGAACAAATGCACCAGCGCCTGCTCGGAGGTCGACAAATTACGAGCGATAAAAGAGTTGATTCTTCCGCTGGTGACAGGTTCGACGAGTTCGTATTTTTCGGTCAACTTCATGGTGACGCATCCGATGTTGAAGCCTCAAAGGCCTCAAGACCTTCCCGCGGTTGGGGCAAGAAGTATCGAGTCAACGACGGGATTGCGGTCTGGCCAGACAAAAGACCGCCAGCAAAGCAGCTTACACGCCATTATCAGGACAGTAAAGAGCCGGGGACGAAAGACCTTAAATCCAGACGCTGCTATAAGATACCCCACGGTTACTGCCCAGCTTTGCCCCACCCCCGTACCTTCCCTGAAAGTTGCGGGCGGTCGTACTTTGTAGCAAAATAGCGCGACACCTGTTGACGCGGTGCCATCATCGGACCTGCCTTCCTTACGCCGGCATTGCGGATGAGACGACGCGGACCCGCTACCGCCACGGGCCAGGCCTGAATTTTCTCGAGATGGTGTGATTCCGCAGGAAACGTCATGTCGGCGTTAGAGTTGGGTTGAGTCCAAACCGGTGGCCGCTAGACCGTCCAAAATCGGCAAGTACGACGTCATCGACGTGATCGGACGCGGTGGCATGGGGGTTGTGTACAAGGCCAACGATCCCCATCTCAACCGTCTGGTTGCGATCAAGATGATGACGGGCGGGTATTCCGACAATCCCGACCTGCTCAAGCGCTTCTATCGCGAGGCTCAATCCACCGGCAACCTGCAGCACCCCAACATCGTCACGGTTTACGACCTCGGAGATTTGGAAGGCAATCCCTACCTGGTGATGGAGTTTCTGGAAGGGGAGAGCCTCGACGCTGTTATCAATTCACACAACCCGCTGTCTCTGATCACCAAGATCAACTTCATTTGCGATGTCTGTCACGGGCTCGCCTACGCGCACCACCAGGGCATTGTTCATCGCGACATCAAGCCCGGCAACATCATGGTTCTGAAGAACGGCAGCGTCAAAATCGTTGACTTCGGAATCGCCCACTTCGGGGATAAAACCGTAACCCGCACCGGGCAGCTGATCGGGAGCCTGGGTTATATGTCCCCCGAGCAGGTGAATGGCAAGCCCATCGACACCCGCACCGATATTTTCTCCACCGGCGTGGTGCTCTACCAGCTCCTGACCTACGCGCTGCCGTTTGACGGGGACAGCACTGCCGCCACGCTGTTGAAGATCATCCACGATCCGCCGCCGCCGCTGAAGAAATACATCACGGATATTCCCTCCGAACTGGAAGACGTGATTCTCCGCTCGCTGGCCAAGGATCGCGAGGATCGTTATCGCACCGTAGAAGATTTCGGCTTCGACCTGGCGCAGATCAGCGACCGCCTCAAGCAGGGGCTGGTTGAAGGGCATCTGCGAGAAGCGGAATCGCTGTTCTCGCGCGGGCTGACCCACAAAGCCAAAGAGCTTCTGCTGCAGGTTCTGAAGATCGACCGCCAGCACACCGGCGCGATCCGGCTTTTCCGCACCGTGCAGCACAGCATTGAAGAGGAGCAGATCGAGGTCCAGATCCGGCAGCTCCGGGGCCAGGCTGAAGACGCGTATTCCCGTCAGCAGTTCGAGGCCGCCCTGGGCTACATAGACAAAGCTCTCAATCTGCACCAGACCGACGCCGGCTTACAGTCCCTGCGGGGCAGCATCCGGCAGGCGAAAGCGCGGGCGGAAGAGTTACAGAATCTTCTTCACAAGGCCGAGGCGGCACACCAGGAAGGCGACCTGGATATCGCCAAGAAGATGGTGGAGGAAACGCTGGAACTGGCGCCCAACGACCTTCAGGCGAAGGCGTTGTTCCGCGTTATCCATCGGGACTGGGCCGAGCGCTCGCGACAGACGAAAGTGGAAAGCCTGGTCGAGTCCGCCCGCAAAGAAATTGCGTCTCGACGATTCACCGCCGCTCTCGACGTGCTCAAGGAAGCCGAGGCCCTCGACCCCAGTGCTCCGAACGTGAAGTCTCTGATTGAATCGGCCAGCGCCGGCCGGGAGCAGGAGCGCCTCCGCAAGGAACTGGAAGCGATCAACCTGCAAATCGAGGAAGCGCTGGATAAAGACGATTTTGTGACCGCGTGCCAGATCATCGATCAGGCGCTGATGCGGTTTCCTGAAGACCGGTCTCTGCTCAAGCTGAGGTCGCTGGCGGAAAAGCAAAGACAGGTCAGCGAACGCAAGCAGTTTATCGATCAACAGCTGACCCAGGCTCGCGCCCTCATCCAGGTCGGGCGCAATGAGGAAGTCCTGCAGTTACTGGAAGCCGCACTGAAGAAAGTCGGAAGCGATCCGCACCTGCATTCGTTGCAGGTCATCGTGCGCGAAACGGTGGAACGGGAGCGCACTGAAAAACGGAAAGCTGAATTCCTGCAGCGCGCGCGTGAATGCCTGCGGCGAAAGGAATTTGCCGAAGCCATCGATACCTTGAACGCCGCCGGCGCCGAGTTCCAGCAGGATGCCGATGTCGCCGAATTGCTCCAGTTCGCCAAGGACGAAGCAGCGGTCGATGAGCGGAAGAGAGTCACCGAAGCGGTGGTGGAGAAAGCCCGCGCGCTGATTGAGAACGACGAATACGACCAGGCTGTCCAACTGCTGGAGGCTGAACTGCCGGAAGGGGCTGAGGAAGAACTGGGCATTGCGCTCTCCCAGGCTCGACACGCCGCCACCGAATACCAGAAGCGCCTGGACGGTGCGATTTCCACTTCCCGGAAGCTGCTGCAAAATCGAAAAGCTGCGGAAGCCATGAAGTTGTTGGAATCGCAGCCCGCGTCATTTCGAAGGAATTCGGACTATAACGAACTTCTGCAACAGGCACGTCGCGATGCCGAGCGCTGGCACAACATTGAGAGTGCGGTCGAACGCTCTCGCCAGCTCTCGGGGCAGCGCAATTTCGACGAGGCTTTTCGTGCTCTGGAAGAATGCCGCGGCAGTTGGGGAGACGCTCCCGAGTTGCAAATTGCAGCCACGGAGGTCGAGAGCCACCGTTCCGCCGACGCCACCGAGAAGCTCGAGTTGGTGATGGCCGACGGCCGCATGCTGATGATGGCCAAAGAATACCGGGCCGTCATCGACCGGCTTAAACCAGCGGCCAGCCTGGCCAGTGTGGCTTCCGCAAAGTTGCGCAGCGAATTCGAAACCCTTAAGGCGCAGGCCACCAAGGCGCTGGTCCTGCAGCGCAGGGCACAGATTGAGGCGCTCTTGCGCAAGGGCGAACATCGCGAAGCTTCCGATCTATTAAGCGGCTCGCAGACCGAGTTCCCGGATAACCGTACCCTGGATGACCTCCAAAAGAGGCTGGATGACGCGGTAGCCCGCCGCACCGAAGTGCAGAATCTGCTGCATACGGCGCGCCGGCTCTTCGGGGAAAGCTCCTGGAAACAGGGTGGAGAGGCATGCGTTCGTGCCATCTCGCTGGCGGCGCTGGATCCCTGGTTGCGGGAACAGGCCATCGAAGTGGCGCTGCGAGCCGCCGACTCAGCTCTGGAGAAAGATTGGCGTTCCGCCGACACTCTGGTGCAGGACCTGACCGAGGTTCGTGCCGGGACTGCGGTACCAGCATCGCTTCGTTCCCGAATCGCTGAAAAGAAGCGCGGGCAGGAGATACAGGATGCGGTCTCCGAAGTGCGCGGGCTGCAATCGTCCGGAAATTTGTCCGGCGCGCTGGAGCTGGTTGGGAAACATCTCGCCGCTTTCGCCGACGATCCATCTCTGAAAGCGCTGCAAGCCGAACTTCAGCAGCAACAGCGGGATCAGGACGAGCGTGCCCGCCTGGAACAGGAGCGGCTGCGGCGGCTCGAGCATCTCAAAACCATTCGGGAGCAGCTCGAGCGGGAACCTGCGCCTGAGGCGAAGATTCGCATTCTGGAGGAAGCGCTTCGAACCTATCCCGATGAAGCACCTCTCCAGCAGCAACTTGAGAGTTTGCGGGACCTGACCCAGCGGGTGGCGGCACGCGCACAACAGGCCAAAGAGCTCGAGGAGTCGCGACAATATGCTCAGGCGATCCATGTTTGGAAGGAAATCAAGGGCCTGGATCCGCGCTTCTCCGCCACCGAGGCTTCGTTAGAACGACTGCGTGCGCTGCAGCGGCAGGAACTGGAAGCTCGAAAAGTCGCCCTCATGGGGCAGGCACAAGAGTTCCTCGCGGCCCACGATCTCGAAGCGGCTGCCGAGCTGCTGGCACAAGCGAAATCCGAATTTCCCGACGACCCCCAGGTTGCGGAGCTGGAGAAATCGATCGAGGAACGCGCCATCACCCGCACCCGGGCCTTGAACCTGATCGCAGAAGGCCGGCGGCTGGTTGAAAAAAAGAAGTGGGACAAAGGCGCGGAATCCCTGCAGAAAGCGGCAGAAGTGGGGAGCGCCGATTTGCCGGTGCGGCAAGAGGCCGTGTCTGCCTTGCTCCAGGCAGCGGAATCCGCGACCTCCATCGACTTGCGGTCTGCCGAAAGCGTGGTCGATTTGGCGGCCCGGCTGGATCCGTCGTCGGCCGAGCTGGCGAAAATCCGTGCCAATCTTGAAAACCGCAAGCGGGAAGCAACGGTCGCGCAGTGCCTGGCCGCTTCCCAAAGACTTGAAGCGGCAGGCGATCTGAACGGCGCGCTCAGCCAGCTCGATCCGGGATTGCTCGCCTACCCCGATGAGCCGCAACTACTGCAGCGCAAGCAGGCGCTGGAGGCCCAATTACGCGCCGCCGAAGCTGCCCGGCAGAGAGAAAAACAGATCGTGGAGCACGAGCAGTCTGCCCAACGGCTGCATTCTGCCGGAGATCTGCAAGGCTCTCTCACTCGGGTAAAGCAAGGGTTGACGGAATTTCCGGGCGAACCCCGGCTGCTCCGCCTGAAGACTGTAGTCGATAAGTCTATTACCGAAGCCGAGGAACTGAAACGACGCGAAGAGGAACGCAAGCGCCAGGAAGAGGAGAGGAAACGTCAGGAGGAACAGCGCAGGCGCCAGGAAGAACAACGAAAGAAAGAGGAGGAAGAGCGTCAGCGAGTTCGAGAGGAGACAGCGGCCCGCGAGACCGAAAGGCGAAAACAGGAAGAAGCCGAAAGACTGCGTCTGGAGCAGGTAAGGAAGCGCGAAGAGGACGCGGCGCGTGAGGCCGAAAGACAAAAACGGGAAGAGGCAGAAAAGCTACGTCTGGAGCAGGTAAGGAAGCGCGAAGAGGAAGCCGCCCGCGAAGCCGAAAGAAGAAAACAGGAAGAAGCCGAAAAGTCGCGGCTTGAGCAGGCAAGAAAACGCGAAGAGAAGGCTGCACGCGAGGCAGAAAAGAAGAAGAAGCGCGAAGACGCTGAAAAGCTTCGCCTGGAACAGGCAAGACAGCGCAAAGAGGAAGCTCAGAGAAAAGCCGAAGCTAGAAAACTTCGCGAGAGCCTGCCGGCACCGGCACTTGCCGCTTCCGAAGCGACGCAAGCCGGACCCATTCCGCTCTGGAAGCGACCAGCCACAGCGGCAATTGGCGTCCTGGTCGCACTGGTCATGGTCTGGGGAGCGGTGCATTTCCTTTCGACAACGCCTCAAGAAAAAACTACCGGGATAACTGCGTCAAAAACAGGTTCGGTCTCACCGAACGTGAATCCGCTCGAATTGCAGCAACGCCAGGCCCTGGGCGAGGCCGACAAGAAACGTGCGGCCGGCGATCTCGCAGGAGCAATGCGGGTGTTGCAGGATGCAGCAGCGCTAAATGGTCCCTTGACCGGCGACGTTCAAAAGATGCAGGACGCGATTCAGGCGGAGACGAAGAATGATCAATTGCGCAAACTGCGACAGCAGGAAGCGCGGTGGTGGCAGGAAGCCACCAGCGACGTCGATCGCGGCCAATTCCGGACCGCCCAGAAAGACCTCAACGATATTCTGAAATTGCCTGAGGGAGGGTTACGTAGAGACGATGCTGAGAAATACCTGCGCCAAGTCATTCCTCAGCGTATACACGAGGAAGCGCTGTTCGCCGAGGCCAAGCAGGGGCTACAGAAGAACGATCAAACCAGCCTCACCAATGCTGCGGGTCTCCTTGACCAGGTAATCGGACTCGACGGTCCAAGAAAACCGGAAGCCGAGCAATTGCGGCAACAGATAGGAAACAAGTTGGCGGGTCTGGCAACCCAACAGCAGCAAAAACAGCAACAGATTGCCGACCTCGAGGCCAGTGCGCAGCGGGATATAGCGCAGGGAGATTTGTCTTCCGCCCGTCAGAAAGTGGATCTCATCAAGCAGGCTGGTGGCGATCCCGGATCGCTGACCGCGGGAATTGCCCAGGCTGAAAAGCTGGAACAATCGCGACAGCAATACGAGAACACCTACCAGCAAGCTGTGCAGAAGTACCAGCAGTCCGCCGGCGCGAATGACAAGAAAGGACTGGAGGGCGCGCGCGCCAGTTTGCAGGCCATCGCTCAGGGTAGTGGCTCTCATGCGGCGGATGCGCGTGGCTACCTGAACCAGATCGACGCCAAACTCGTCGACTTAAACCAGCTGCCCCCGCCGCCGGTGGTGAAACCCGAGGTACCTCCGGTCAAAGAGCTCTAATGACGAGGATGCGTCCGGAGCGTTGTCAAGAGATACGAGCAGGCGTTCGATCAAAGAAATGCGGATGCCATACGGGAGATTTGGCCTAGCATCGGAAAGCGTTACGGCAGGTACAAAGATTCGTTCGATCAGGCTAGTGCCTTCCATGTGCAGGTTCGAATTGAAAACATGGCCATTGGTCAAAATGGCCAGGCGACCGTAAACGCCTTGATGTCTGTGGACTACACGCCCAAGAGGGGCAACACACCCGTACCTCATCGTGAAGATCGGGCGGTATTTGAGTTAACTAAGTCGAATGGAAACTGGGTCATCAGCGATGTTAAGTAACGCAATCGATAAATCCACATTTCCGTAGGACAGTAGAAACCGGTGGCTGCTTCAGCCCAGGCACGGTCACGCTAGGGCTCCTAGCGGATTTGCCATTCCTCGGCGGCCTCGGTCGAACGACACCCCTTTTCTCTCTCGCGGCTACAAACTCGGGACTCTCCTAACCAGAACCCACGTAATGCCATCCATGAAAACGTCTTGTGGCGGAGTCGATGCCGAGTGTAGAATTCCGGTCTCCTGGGAATGCACGGGCTCAGGCTGTGGCCTTCCGGGCCAATTTAGGCTTGAAAGGATCGGTATGGCACGCAAGCTACCGCTGATCGTTGGGTTATTGTTGCTCGCACTTTACGCCTTCGCGGAACTCTGCGGCTGCGTCAATTGCGCCTGTCAGTCTGGTCAGTGTGCCAACGGTCAATGCGCCCGTCATGCCATCTCTAATGCAGCCCCTCCACTGCCCGCTCCTCCCTGCGCCACCAAGCTGCAGTCCTCGATGCTCTGCGTAGCGCCTCAGGTCTACGGCACGGGTGGATTGATTCTGCCTAACCCCAATCACGCCGCTCATTTCGCGTCGAGCGAAGCGAATTTCCAGATTCCGCTGAGTGTTTCGGTCGGCACCGAGCTGTCGCTGCTCTCGATCCCATCGCCCGCCTCTGGTGTGCTGTTCTCGTATGATCAGACGCTCCACACGTACGTGCCCTCACAGGAGAGCTACGGGCCAATCGTGACCGAGCGGGCCGAGACAATCGGCAGGCACCGGATTTTCGTCGCCGCGACCTATCAGTTTTTCGACTTCAGTTCACTCGACGGCATCGACTTGAAACACCTGCCAGTGGTGTATTCGCACGTCGAATTCCCGGTCGGCGGACAAATCCCAGCTTTCGAGCATGAGTACATAACGACCCAGAACCGCATCGACCTGAAGGCTCATCAAACCACTCTGGTTGGCACATTCGGACTGACGAACCGGATCGACATTTCCGTAGCTGTCCCGATTCTCGATGTCCGGCTTGGAATCACGTCCGCTGCAACGATTGTCCGCAATGCGCCGCAGCCGGTCGCGCCGTCTGACCCGCTATTCGCCACGACGGTGGACGGGTATTATCACTTTTTCGACGTCAATAATCCCGCCGGCAGCGTGAACCAGACCTTCTCGAATTTCAAAAGCGCGGCGGGTATCGGCGACGTTGTTTTTCGCATAAAGGGCACCGTGTTCAAGGGGGAGCGGTTTCGGATTGGGCTTGGTCTCGATGTGCGGACTCCGACCGGCGACGCGGAGAACTTCCTCGGTTCCGGTACGCCGGGATATAAGCCATTCATCGCCGCCTCGTACGCAGGACGCATCTCTCCCCATGCGAACATCGGTTTCCAGTACAACGGCCAGTCTGTCCTGGCCGGAAATCTGGGCACCGCTACTAGCGGCAAGTTGCCCAACGAATTCTTCTATTCGGGAGGTGTGGACATCGCTGTCAAGAAGCGCCTGACGTTAGCCGCCGACCTGGTCGGCACCCGTCTTTCCAGCGCTACGCGCATTCGCGAATCAGCGTTTGTCGATATAGATGGAGTGGCCCATCCTGACATTCCGACGGCCACCCTGTTCCACGACCCGGTGAATATGATTGATATCTCCACCGGAGTGAAGTACAAGCCTTGGGGAAACCTGCTGCTGACCGCAAACGTAGCCTTTAAAGCGAACGACTCTGGACTACGTGCCAAGGTCATACCCTTGGGCGGTATTTCGTATAGCTTCTAGATGGAGAGACGGGCGTCCCGCCCGTCCACGGTTAAGTTCATACCGCGAACGAAGACGAAACGGATTTAAGACGAGTCGGCCCGTTCAGGGCGTGGACTCTTTGGCCTTCATCAGAAAAGTGATGTCATCCACTTTGTATGTGACTTTGCCCGGCGATGCCGGAGTCGCAGGAATTTTGCCAGCACGGACAGCGTCGAACGCATCCACCAGGCGAGGGAGCACCGACGGCGACGCGACGGGAAGGTTGTGTGCGCCAAGCACCGACTTGATTTGTGGTGCCAGCGCAGCCAGTCGCCGGATCGAGGCGCGGTAGGCATCGAGATCGGTCTCGGGACGAAACAGCCAGATGGGGGCAGGATAGTAAGTGTCACCGGTGAAGAGCAGGCCATGCGCCCGATCAAGAAGAGAGATGGCGTCCGGCGTGTGGCCGGGTGTGGCGATGATCTCCAACGATCGGCCGCCTAAATCGATGCGATCACCGTCATGGCGATATGCCTCGATCTTCCAGGGCCGGGTCACATAGGTTCCCGGATCGAATCCCTTCGGCAGATTGCCACAAATCTGATCGGGCGTGACCTCGGCTTGGGCGTCTTCGCGCGAGCCCCGCGCATTTTGACGGGTGAACTCGGTGTCCATGCCGTAGACCGTCTCGAACCGCCAGTTGTCGCCGACGTGATCGTTATGGGTGTGCGAGTTCAGTACGACGACCGGCAGTCGAGTCAGTTCTGCGGTGACTTTCCTGATATCGCTGATTCCCATGCCGGTATCGAAGAGCAGAGCCCGCTTCTCGCCGACGATCAGATAGCTGATGATCTCTTCCGCCTGGTGCGGTTCGTAAATAGCGAAAACAGCAGGCGCCACTTTGTAGACTTCAAACCAGGGATCGCTAACCGGCACTCTCTCGAGGTTCTTGTATTCCGGACGTGGAAGGGCACGGCACCACTGGGGAATTGTCGCTTCAGCAAACACGGCCGGTGCTGAGAGAACCACGCCGACGATCAGCGCGATGTGTGCCTTCCTGAATAATTGTTTGACAGACACCATCGACGCCAGAGCTTACTTCAGCAGTGAGAGAAGTCCAACAGAAAAGACTCACCTTGAATGCTGCCACGATCCGCGTAGGGGCGGGCGCCTCGCCCGCCCAGCGGGGCAAAGCCCGGCAGTTCTAATCCGCCACCTACCCTGGCGAGCTGTGCTCGCCTGACCGGATGGGGCCCGAGCGAGGCAGCATGAAGTAATTTGCCCGCAAAGCGCAGGATTCTGCGACTGTGTTGAACGATGGAGGCCGGGCGTCCGCGCCCGGCTGCACGGGGCGGGACGCCCGTCCTCCATCGAAGCAAGGGGTTTGCCTCGGTCCCTGACACCAATAGCGCGGTGCCCAATCGACCACCACAGTGGCATCAAAAGTGCCGTGTCCCGTCCGGGTGCGAAGCGGTGACTCGTGCCCACCTCCCCCTCCAATTTTCCGGGGGGCTTTTGTGCGACGCGACGATCTACTGAAGCCCGATGTGATGAGCGAGGTCATACTTTTGGGCGCGGGCGCGTTAGTCTTCGCGATTCTGATTTTGATTCTCTTCGTAGTTCTTACGAAAGCCGCTGCGCCAGTCTGAAACGAAGCGACGCGTTCCTATCAGGATTTGCCGGCGTCCTGGCCGGCGGTTTCACACTTGCATCTATGTTCGGTGAATTGGACGCGAAGACTCTCTTGCGCGTCGACAACCCTCCTGAGAGCGGTCATCGGAACCGCAAACTGACGATCACAAAAAGTGCAGACTCCGGCGGCGGGGACTGTGCCTATCCACTTGACGACCCGAAGATTACGTTTCTCCCCAGTCAGTCGCGAATCCTTTCTTGTCTTGCAAAGCTATGTTTATAAGACAGTTAGCGCATGCTGGCCAGCAGCGCAAGATAAAAATCAAGAAAAAGCTTGCAAGTAAGTTAGTGTTATAGTTAACTATAACACTAGATTCGATTAGGGTAGGCTTGCACTGAAGTATGCGAACCCGGATCGGAAGCAAAAAAGCTGAGGAGAATCAAACATGAAATCCCTTCGTTTTATGCTGTCTGTTGTTCTGATTGCACTCTCCACTGTGGCTTTCGCGCAGCCCGACGCGCAAAAGTCTTTCGACCAACTGAAAACTCTGGCGGGTTCCTGGGAAGGCCTGGTTGCGGGCACCGGGACGCCGCTTGATGGCAAGGTCGTGCAGGCTACGCTGCGCGTGACATCCATGGGTAACGCGCTGATGCATGAGATGAGCGGAGGGGGAAGGCCCGACGACCCAATCACCATGTTTTATCTGGACGGGGACCGCTTGCTCCTGACCCATTACTGCGACGCAGGAAATCGCCCTCGCATGACGGGCAAGATGTCACCGGATGGGAAGACGGTTGAATTTGAGTTTCTTGATGTGGCCGGCAGCACCGAGTACGGACACATGCACCATGCCGTCTTCACGCTGGTCGATGCCAACCATCACACCGAGGAGTGGACTTTCATGGAAGGGGATAAGCCGGTGCACGCACACTTCGACCTGCAGCGGACAAAATGACGGCTGAGTATCCCTGGCAAGAATTATCTGGAACCCATAATGGACCGTGAGTGGAACGACAGTCAGCCGATATATCGCCAGCTTCGCGACCGCGTCGTCGCCATGATACTTGACGGCGTGCTCAAAGAGGGCGATCCGCTGCCGTCGGTGCGCAATGTCGCGGCCGAATATCGGGTCAATCCTCTTACGGTCCTTAAGGGCTATCAACAACTGGTCGACGAGCAACTGGTCGAGAGCAGGCGAGGTCGCGGCATGTTCATCAATGCCGGCGCGCGCGATCTGCTTTTGCAGGGTGAACGCCAGAAGTTTCTTTCGGAAGAGTGGCCCAGAGTCCACGCCAGCATTCAGCGGCTTGGCCTGAAAGCGGAAGAATTGCTGGGTGATACCGCAGGCTGCAGTTCGCCGGTCGGCAGACGATAAAGAGGAGGACCCGAAGTCATGACAGTCATCGAAGCACGCGGCCTCCGCAAGGCCTTCGGCACAACCATCGCGTTGGATGGCGTCAATTTGCGGGTCGAAGAGGGCCACATTCTCGGACTCATCGGTCCCAACGGCGCCGGCAAGAGCACCGCGCTCAATGCGGTTCTCGGTCTCACCCAGTATCAGGGAGAACTGAAGGTGCTGGGACGCAACCCCTGGAGCGAGCGCGATCAGCTCATGTGCGATGTCTGCTTCATTGCTGATGTTGCCACACTGCCGCGATGGTTACGGGTTCCGCAGGCACTTGATTACGTCGCCGGCGTTCATCCGCGATTCGATCGGGCCAAGGCGGAAGGCTTTCTTGCCCGGACCACCATCCCGCGCACCGCCAAGGTCAGGGAATTGTCGAAAGGCATGGTGGTCCAGCTTCACCTTGCGCTGGTCATGGCCATTGATGCGAAATTGCTGGTGCTGGATGAGCCGACGCTTGGCCTGGACATCCTCTATCGCAAGCAGTTCTACGATTCGCTGTTGAACGACTATTACGATCGCAGCCGCACCATCGTGGTGACGACGCATCAGGTTGAAGAGCTCGAGCACGTACTCACCGATCTCATGTTCATCAATCGCGGCCGCATCGTACTGGATTGCAGCATGGAGGAATTCGAATCGCGCTATCTGGAAGTGGTCGTGCGACCCGAACAGCTCCCAGCAGCACGGGCACTCAAGCCGATGCACGAGCGCCAGCTGCTCGGCCGCAGCATCCTGCTGTTTGATCTGAAGCTCAATCAGGTCGATCGTCAGAAACTTGCAGCAATCGGTGACGTCCGCACGCCCAGCATCGCCGACCTGTTCGTGGCCGTGATGGGAAATATTCCGGGCAATCAGGCCGGTCCGGAGCCGGGTAAAGATAAAGATGCGGGTAACGATCAAGGAGCGGCTCGATGAATACGCAATCGAACCCCATGCCCGAGTCTCCCCGCGACTCGCGAATCAACGAATCGCAGGCAATCGCACCCGCGGTTGTATCGGAGACTAGGCCCTTTTACTGGTCGGTGCGGCGCGAATTGTGGGAGTACCGTTCGATCTATATCGCGCCGCTGGGCGCAGGTGTCGTCTATCTGCTCGGCTTCATGATCAGCCTGATTTGGCTGCCGCGCAGCATGCGTGAACTGGTGGCGCAGCACCCGGTGAATCAGCAAGTCGCTCTCGCCATGCCCTATAGCCACGCAGCGATGCTGCTCATGGTGATCGCGTTTATCGTTGGGGTCTTCTACTCACTCGACGCGCTGCACGGCGAGCGTCGCGATCGCAGCATCCTGTTCTGGAAGTCGCTGCCGGTTTCGGATCTTACAACCGTGCTCTCGAAAGCCAGCATTCCGCTCGTGGTTCTGCCGCTTCTCGTTTTCGCGATCACCGTTCCGCTGCAACTCATTATGCGACTGCTGGCCACCGCAGTCCTGTCGCTGGGCGGTGGGGGTGCCTCCACGCTGTGGACCCAGTTGCCCTTGTTCCAGTTGGAATTGGTGCTGCTCTACAGCCTGACTGTGATTTCGCTCTGGCATGCGCCACTCTACGGCTGGCTGCTGCTGGTCTCAGGTTGGGCACGGCGCGCGCCGTTTCTATGGGCTGTGTTGCCGCCGCTCGGTGTCGGCGTGTTCGAGAGGATTGCGTTCCACACTTCGTATTTCGGTTCCCTGATGCACCAGCGCTTCGGCGGATTCGTAGCGGCCGCTTTCGACCTCAAGGACAAGAATGGCGTCGCCATCGATGCGCATTTCATCCCGCTGACCCAACTCGCTCCAGGGAGGTTCCTGAGCAGCCCGGGCCTGTGGGCCGGACTGATCGTCGCGGCGGCATTGCTCGCCGCAGCGGTCCGGCTGCGCCGTTATCGTGAACCGATCTGATTCGGGTGCACGCATTGATGCAATGCGTCGCATAGAGAAAAAACAGTATGAGCACAGATGTATTGACCATGACGGACTGGACCACAGGCGTGTCGCCGCGCCTCAAGGCCAGGATTGCCGGTATCTTCTATTTGGTTTGCGGGATGGCGTACTCATTCGCCGATGGTTCGGTTCGCGGCAAGCTGGTTGTCGTTGGCGACGCCGCGGCTACGGCGCACAACATCCTGGCGCACGAGCCGCTGTATCGCCTGGGTTTCGCAGCCGAACTGATCTCGGCCGTGTGCTACATCGCTGTGACGCTGCTGCTCTATGACATTTTCAGGCCGGTGAACCGGAGCGTCTCTTTGCTCGCGGCGTTCTTCAGCCTCACGGGATGCATGATTCAGGCTTTTAGCACCCTCTTCCATCTCGCCCCCCTGGTCATCCTGGGAGGCGAGCAGTACTTGAGTGCATTCAGAACGGAACAGTTGCAGGCGCTGGCGCTCATGTTTCTTAACTTGCGTGCCCAGACATCCAGCATCTACATGGTGTTTTTCGGATGGTATTGCCTCCTGATCGGTTATCTCATTTTCAGGTCGACATTCCTGCCTCGCATTCTAGGCGTATTTATGGCCATCGCCGGGCTGTCGTACCAGCTCTTTCTGTCACCACCACTCGCAAACTATCTGTTCCCGTACGTTGTGAAACCCGCCGGCGCTCTCGGGGAACTGTCGCTCATCCTGTGGCTGCTCGTGATGGGCGTGAACAATCAACGATGGAGGGAGCAGGCGAACGCCGCGGAAGTCAGCGCATGAAAGCCGCCGTCTGCGTAATAAGTTTGGAAAATAACAATAAATCTCAACAACATTCGTGACTCAAGCAGCAACGGTTTAATTCGATGTTCAGGAGGACGTATGGAAACCCTCATTCGTGTTAACTGCTCAGCGATTCAATGTACTTCTCTTTCACCCAGTGCTCCGATTTGGCAGGACGTCCTGGCACAGGCGATGACCGGCGAACTAATCGCCGCGATGAACTACACCTCCCTGTCGGAGATATGTGACGATCCCGATGAGGTAGCCGATGCACTGGAGCATGCGGAGGGTGAACGGGGGCATGCGGCCGCATTCGCTGCCGAGGGTCGCAAGATCGGAGTGGACGTTCCCAATAACGTCGACGCCAGGCATTGGAAGCGGCTCCGAGAAGCATTCATGCACTGCATCACCGAGCGTGACTTTATTGGCTGCCTGATCGTTCAGGAGATCATGCTGGAATCGTTCGCCGTCGCCAGCTATGCACGGGTCGGGAAGGTGGCGCCGGGCAGTCTTGGCCAGACCTTTGCCCGCATCGCGGCGGAGGAAGAGGACCACGTCGATCACGCCATGTCCATTCTCAGAGCGGAGCGTGCCCTGGACCGCAGCGCTTCGACGACAAGGTGTACCGGCTGCATCTCGATGTGATGACCACACTGGCGAAGATGCTGGCGAAGGAATGCAAAGACGGACACTGCGAAGTGTGTCACGCGAGCTGCGTGAAGCCGTCACTCTTCGACATCAGCTTGAGTGCGGCCGAGCTTCGCGGGGCGTCTCTGCACCAGTACCTGAAGACGCTGGACATGCTGGGACTGCCCGGGGAGGTAACACTTGCATGGGTAACTCAGTTGCCAGTGTAGCCAGCAGCTTGTGCCGCAACTACGTCTTGTATCAGGGTATGCCTTCAGGCATACCGTAAATAGCAGGTGATCAGTGCGCCTTCAGGTGCTGGTTCTGTGCTCTGGAGTTTCAACACGGACGTGGATTATGGATGTCGATTTCGCCCTGATCGGGCATCAGGAGAGTTGGAGAGCGGCTGCGGACGTACTCGCTGTCCTGCGCGGAGCGGAGCGTGCGCCTCTGCCGGACGATGAGATCAAGGACATCCTTCCCTGGATTCCGCCCAGAGCAGTCTGTCATGTCGAGGTCGGATCGATCTTCAATAATAAAAAGACTGTCGGAGCAACCGCTCGCGGCCTCTACATCGATTCCTTTATTCCTCCCGACCGTCTGGAAGCCGCCTACGTGCACGAGAACATTGCCCGGGTTCGAGGGGCGGCCGCCTGCGCGATCAAGGCAGGAGCGAAGATCGTGAGTCTCGGCGGATTCAGCTCCATTCTGATCGAGGGCAATTTCGATCAGCTTCCGGAAAGACACGATACCGTCTTCACCACGGGCAATACTTTGACCGTTGCTTTCATCGTTCAGGGTATCAAGAAGATGTGCGCGCTGGAGGGCCAGAACCTTCGCCGATCGACCCTGCTTATCGTTGGAGCAACCGGGGATGTGGGCTCCGGCTGCGCCCGTTGTTTGGCTCCCCTGGTGAGGCGTGTGCTGCTCAGTGCGCGCAACCTGGAGCGACTTCGCAGGCTTGTCGTCGAGTTGCAAGGTAATGGAGTTCAGGTGGAGATCGCGACGGATCTCCTCGAGAACGACATCAG
The DNA here is from genome assembly GCA_963801545.1 of Terriglobia bacterium. Taxonomy (GTDB): domain Bacteria; phylum Acidobacteriota; class Terriglobia; order Terriglobales; family Acidobacteriaceae; genus JAIQFF01. Next base: position 122,310 of record CAWDFF010000022.1, read on the forward strand.
GCGATTCTCCACCGAGGCCGACATCGTCATCTGCGCGGCCAGTCTGGCGTCTCCTTCGCTTCTGTTGGGACGCATCGCGCCCGACGCAATCGTTTGCGATGCGGGCTACCCGAAGAATCTCTCCCCGAACGCGCAGATGCCTGGCGCCAGAATCTTCTTCGGAGGCCTGGGACAGATCACGGGCGGACTGAGGTTCGCGCCGGATTTTCATGGAATTCTGAATCGGCATCCATTCCCCGATGTGGTTCACGGATGTCTGCTGGAAGGCATGGCCCTTGCGCTGGAGGGCCGGTTCGAGCCCTTCTCGCAGGGAAGAGGATTCATTACTCCAGAGCGGGTCGAGGAGATGGAGACCATTGCGGCACGCCATGGCATCTATCTCGCACCGCTTTACAACGCCGATGGCCCATTGGAAGACAGCCTCAACTTGCCTTCGACAACTGGCGAAATGGTTCGGACGTCGCAACCTTACGCTCCGGCGCTTTGCCGGTATGGTCAATGTCCTTACTGAACACCTTGGCCGTCACCCATAGACCGGAGAATGTGATCGCTAACAGCATGACCTGCTCCCATCCACTCAACATCGAGGCGTTGCCCATAAGCGTAAGCCCCGCAAAGCAAAAGAACAGATGAGCACAGAAAACCTGGAGCGAGGCCTGGCCCATTTGCACCAGCGGGCGAACCGACAGCTTCCTTAGGACGGACGGAAAATGAATGAGCAAGGCCGCAATAGCGGCAAAGTTGACTAGCCGGACCACGCCCAGATGCCACTTGTCGAAACAAACCTCGAAGATTCCCAGTTCCACGCCGTTGCCTACGGCATAGCGCATAACCAGCAGTACGGGGGCGATGATGGCGGCGGGTATCAGGGTCCGCCTAGCCCAATCCTGCACTGGCAAGTCATCTTTTACCCAGCGTGCACCGAACCAGAGCCCGAGCACCCAAAGAAATTGCCATCCCCAGAGGTCGAACGATCCCATTTCATTCAAGGGAATCCGCAGACCAACGGTATGCACCAGCAGCCCGTAGACCGCTCCCCGCAGCCCGAGTTGGGCGCCAAGCCACAGCAGGAGAGACCCCCACAGGATCCACTTCCAGCCTTTTCTTAACCCGATCGCGAGGACGAAGGGTGTGGAAAACAGGAAGATAATGTACATCGGCAGAATATCCAGCAGAGGCGGGCGATAGATAAGAAGGGCCGAGTCGACGATCGCGTGCCTTGCGCCCGCCATGAAGTAATAGTCCAGCAAATAGTGCAGATGGGGACGGTTGCCCCCGGCCGAGATGGGGACAGCCACCAGAAACGCAAATGCCAGTAACGCGGCGTGGTAACCGTAGAGACGCAGCGTGCGCAGCAACAATTTACGTTTCATGACATTGCTGCCGTCACGCAAGGCCATGCGAGAGTAGATGAGCCCGGTAAACAGTGCTGAAAAGAAGATGAAACCCTCTGCCGAGGAGACGAACCCGACGGTCTGATTGGCGAAGGCGCTGGCGTTGGTAGGGAGGTGCGTGAGCGTCATCCACACCAGCATCAATCCCCGGGCGGCATCCAGTTCCGGTTGACGTCGAGTTGCCATCCCACCTTAGATTCAAGTTTAAGGCAAAGGGTGGTCGCTACCGCGAGTGGCGAGTTCTCATTTGTCTTTCTCTCTTGTCCCCGGTGCAACTCCCGGAAACAAAGCTTTCGGGTCTTCACCAAAAGCGATGTTGCGGTGAGGGTGAAGCCCTGGCCCCTACGAATCCATCGCTACAAAACAAATGATTACAAATCGTGACGACTGTGTCTGGAGGAATCCCCAGATTCGGTTAGTGCCTGTGTTTTTCTCCGCAGTCCGGCAGGAATTTCTCTCAGCCACCACTTACGGCCGGGACGATCGAAATCTCAACCCCAGCGGAGATTGGACTCGCGAGTCCACCTGTGTACCGGATATGTTCGTCACCGATGAAAATATTGATATGTTCCCGTATTTGTCCCTGTTCGGTTGCGATGCGATCGCGGACGCCCGGATAGAGGGTCCAAAGGGCCGACAACGCGTCGGCCAAAGTTGCGGGCGAGTGTTCGATCTCGACCGTACTGCGTCCAGCGGTAAATTCGCGCAAAGCTCCTGGAATATGAAAAGTGACCGCCATGGATCACCTCTTCGATCGACGCGTCTTGCTTTTCGACAAAGATGATTTCGTTTGACGTGAAGGCGCGGGCGAAGCCTTAGGCAACGTCGGCCATAAACCGCCAGAGGCGTCCTCGACGACCGCGCTCCGTACGCACACTACTGACGGCAACCCTTCGAGTATCCTCTGCCACGTCCTTCCTTCATCACGTGAACCAAAGAGTTGCCCGCTCCGGGTGCCGAAGTAAATTCCGACCGGATCGAATGAATCCGCCGTCATGGCGTCACGCAGGACCGTTTCATAGGCACGTTTTTGAGGTAAGCCGCGCATGAGAGGTTCCCATGAGGCGCCACCGTTACGGGTTCTGTAAACACGCAGCCGGCCGTCGCATGCGCAGCGAAACTCGTCGGACTCAACTGGAATGATAAACACGCAGTCGGGGTTTCTCGGATGCGTGATCATGGCAAAACCAAAATCCGATGGTACTCCGTTGGCAATGTCGACCCAGCTTTCGCCACAGTTATCCGAGCGGTACAGTCCCCAATGACTCTGCAGGAAGAGGCGTTCGGGACGAGCCGGATGCATAGCGATTTTGTGTATGCATTGCCCGAACTCAGGATACTTGTCCGGCATGGTCATGGCTCGGATACCCTGGTTTTGAGCGGTCCAGGTAAGCCCGCCATCGCTGGTCCGGTAGACGCCGCCGGCCGAGATGGCGACGTACATCCGCTGCTTGTCGGCGGGGTCGAGCAGAATGGTGTGCAGAGCAAGTCCGCCATTTCCCGGCATCCACCGGGGGCGATGCGGATGGTCGAACAGCCCACGCAAGAGAGACCAGGTTTCGCCTGCATCGCGGGTTGCGAAAACCGCCGCCGGCTCTACGCCGCAATAGAGCACGTTCGGCTCTTCCGGCCGGCCGAGCGCGATCTGCCAGATGTTCTTCAAGGAAACGCCGGTGTCCGAGGGAAATCGAATGGGGGCCTGCTGCGGATTGGTCCAGCTCTTGCCGAAATCGTCGCTCGAACGCAGGAGGGTTCCCCAATAACTTGCCGTCGAAGCCCATATGCGGTGCTGGCCTCCGCGGTTGTCGTAGGCCATAGCGTAAACATTGTGCCCATGGAAATAAGGACCGCCTACCTCCCAGCGGCTCCGCTGGGCGTTCGACCGAAGGATGAATGCTCCTTTTGTCGTGCCCAGCAACAAAAGAAAGTCCCCCTTTCTGACATGAGCGTGCCGGACACTGTGCAAGACAGTAGTCCTGGGTGCGCCTGGATCGGGGCTCGGACTGGCGGCAACGATTCCAGCCGACTGAACCGCTTCCAGAGCTGCCTGAACTTCACTCGCGCGTTGATATCGCTGGATCGGTTCCTTGGCCAGGCAGCGTTGAATAATGGCCCACAGGCCGGGGGGTACGGGAGGGCCCAGAGGATTCGGGATTTCGCGCATGATAGCCGAGCTGATCTCGAAGCCCGTGCGTCCTTCGAAGGGCAGGCGGCCGGAAGCAGCTTCGTAGAGCACCACTCCAAGCGCCCATAAATCGCTCCTGTAATCTGCCGCTTCGCCCCGCAGGATTTCGGGCGCCATGTACGGCAGAGTGCCGCTTACGCTGGATGCGTCCTGCAGGGTGGCAAAGGAGCGGGTAGTACCCTCGAATATGCCGCCACCCACCTGCTTGGCTAAACCGAAATCGAGGACTTTAACCAGACCGTCAGAGGCGACGACGATATTCGCGGGCTTCAGATCTCGATGAACGATGCCGCGGTCATGAGCGCGGGCCAGTGCGCTGGCAATCTGGACACCATATCGCAGGACCGACTCCGGCGGGAGCCCGGCATCTGCGCTCATAGCGCGCAGAGACTTACCCTCGACCAGTTCCATTACGATGTAGAGCTCGCCGTTGGTCTCACCGACTTCGTGAATGGTGCAGATGTTGGGATGAGAAAGAGAAGAAGAAGCGCGCGCCTCCTGGAGCAGACGCTGGCTTGCTGATGAATCAAGACGGGCATCCTTGTTAACAACTTTCACCGCGACGTCGCGGTGTAAGACTTCGTCATAGGCGCGATAGACAACCCCCATTCCTCCTTCCCCGATCTTTGCCACGATGCGGCAATGACCGAGCATCTGACCGATCACGAAGCACTCCCTTCCCGACCATGCTAGGCTGCGCCTGAAATGCCGTCAATGAATGGGGGTTAGATGCGAGCGCCGTGACCACGGACCGCCACGGACCTTGCCTGTTACAGCGGCACAGGGTGAAACAGTTCTTTGATCGGACCTCGTAACTCCATACGATCTCGGACTGCGACTTCTGCGTGAGATAGGGGGACACACACAGACGACCACTTTCATTTGGGCACGCCCACCCGCTGCACCAACGCCTGAAAGCGTCGATCACTGCGCAATTCAAGAAAATGTGAGTCCTTGCCGATTCCGATCAGGTCGCTCACATGCATCTCCTGGGCCTTTTCAAGCCAGGAGAGCGCGTTTTCTTTATCCCCCAAGCCGGAAAACACCACTGCCAGGTCCAGGGCGGCACGTGTATGCTCTGGCCAGAGTGACTTTAATTCAGCGATCATCTTCTCCGCGTCGGTCCGGTTTCCTGAGACTGCGTAGGCATTTCCAAGAAGCCCGCGTATCTCCGCAGGCGAGCCTCCTAACTGCAATGCTCTTTTGTACTCGGCGATCGCCTCTGAGTACATCCGTTTGTCCTGGTATGCAAGCCCGAGTACGGCGTGCGTCACCGCCGAATCAGGTTCGAGCTCCAGCGTCTTCTTGGCTTGCTCGATTGCCTTATCACTTTGCCCCGCTTCCTGGAGGATCTTTGCCAGGTTTGCACCCACCACAGGTGACAGTGGATCCAACTCGTATGCCTTTTCGGCTTCCGCCAGCGCCTGTTCATTGCGGCCCTTCAACGCAAGGTACATGGAATACCAGTGGTGGGCGGGGGCATAGTTGTGATTAAGCTCCACGGCGCGCTCGAACTCCTTGTCCGCCCCTTCCCAATCCCGATCAAACAGGTAAAGGATCCTGGCTAGAGAGTTGTGCGCCTCGGCCAATTGATCATCCAGGTCGAGTGCTTTTTGCACTTCCTCCCGAGCAAGCTGCGGACGGTCAGATACCTGGTAAATGTCCGCCAAGCCTGTATACGGTAAAGGGTAAGTTGGGTCGCTTTCAATTGCCTGCTTGAAATAATAGGTGGCCTTTGTCAAACCATCGGCGGTTCGCTTGTTCCAAAAATACCGTCCCTTGAGGTAGTTCTCATAGGCTTCCGGATTCACGACCTTCACGTTCTGCAAAACCGTCTCTTCCTGCGGAGTCACCTTGATGCGGATTTGCTCGGCGATGGCGCGTGCCACCTTCTTCTGCAGCGCCAGGGTATCTCGCAGATCGCCCTCATAGCTCTCGGCCCATAGGTGCTTGTCGGCAGGAGCGCGGATCAACTGTGCCGTGATTCGAACCTGTTTGTCGGAGCGCAGGACTGTGCCTTCCACCACGGCATCGACATTCAATTCACGCGCGATCTGCGGCAACGGCTTGCGCACGCCTTTGTACGGCATGACCGAGGTGCGCGAGATCACACGTAATGCACTGATCTGCGCCAAGTCCGTAATTAGCTCGTCGGTCATGCCGTCAGCAAAGTAGTCCTGGGAATCATTGGAGAGATTTTCAAGCGGAAGTACTGCTAAAGAACGAATGGGGCTGGAAGGCAAAGTATCTGTCGACGGGCGGCGTTTCCAGAAAAATATCGAAACCATCAAAACTAACAACACCAGGGCAATTGCTGCGCCCAGCGTCTTCCAGGCATGCTTCCAAAGCAGGTGTTTGGGTGCCGCCTTCGCCTTGACCTCGATCTGGGTACGCTCTTCTGCCTCGGAAGAACCAACTTCGGGCAGCAGCTCCAGTTTGGTGGTAGGCCGGTTGACGACGTCCACCCCCGCAATGAATCGGTAGCCGCGCCGGGGAAGCGTCTCAATGTAGCGCGGATTGTCGGCGGAGTCTCCTAACGCAACCCGCAGCTTTGCGATCGCGACGTTGACGGCCTGATCGAAATCGCCAAAACTTTCATTCGGCCATATTCGGCTACGAAGTTCTTCCCTCGTAACAACTTCGCCGGGGTGTTCCAGCAATATTTCCAGCAGCCTCAGCGGTTGCTGCTGCACCCTGATCCGCACACCCGACTTGCGAAGTTCTCCCGAGTGGAGAGAAATTTCGTAGGTCCCGAACCGCACGACGGAAGTATGCCGCAATGGCTCCATATACGGCACCCAACTCGAAACGAAGTCTAGCACGCTCGCCCAAACCTTTGGGAAATGTTGGGGGATAAATATAAAAGAATCATTGACTTAGCTGGAAATGTATTGTCTATATCGAGAACAGCGGGGGTGAATTGACCCGCAAACCGCCCGGTGACAGATTGCCACCCAGAGATATTTCCTGCGACAGGTCAAAGCGGGTCGCGGGTCCTTCGAAAGCTGACCTACTAAGGGCCCCAGGCATAGAAACGAACTGTCAAACATGGGGAGGAACAATGACCGTGGCTTATAAGGATCCACTCAATCTCCAACTGCCACAGCAAAGCCAAAGGCCGCTCATCGAGCGTAATCAGAACCTGGAAACGGGACTATTCCCAGGAACCACGAGGGAGATCGGAAACCCTCCGGTATTGGGTGGCCACCGTCTCTACTTTCAGGCTCTCCGCGAGATGCTGGAGTCCGATGACTACCAGGTAGCCCTTGTCCCCCGGGGGAGGTGGGGCCTCATCCCAGAATCACATGGGGAGCAATTCTCCACCGCGGCGTCAGCTGTACTCGTACCTTTCAGGTGGACGGAACTGGTTGCCCAGGTTCATGAGTTCCTCCGGGAATCTAATATCTTGCCCGAGTGCAGGATTGGCCGGTTCGAGGATGTCTGCGTTGATTTTACCCGGATGGAAGTGAGTCGGTCGTCAGGCGAACCAATCACACTGACTATCCAAGAGTTCAAAACGCTCAAATGTTTCCTGTTGAATCCGGACCGGATATTTTCGCGTGGCGAATTGCTGTACGAGGCGTGGGGATACAAGAACTATCCTTCGACCCGTACCGTCGACAACCATGTCTTGAGACTGCGCCAGAAACTTGAAAGCGATCCGGCCCGCCCGGTTCATTTTCTAACCGTTCACAGGGTCGGATACAAGTTCGTACCTTAGCAGGGGTTTTGGTGCCCGGAATGGTCATTCTGCGGGAATAAGAACAGTCAGCGCCAGTTCTATCGGCACGATCCCAACGCTACCGGCAGAAATGAGAAAACATGTGAACCCAGATTCAGCAGAACTCGCGGTGACCGAAACGGCAAGCGATGACATAGCCTTGGTCCATGCCAGCAAGCGTGGAGATGTCGGCGCCTTTGAGGAACTTGTAAAACGATACGACCGCAAACTCCTTCGAATCGCGCATCACCTCATGCACAACCGGGAGGACGCCGAGGACGTGGTGCAGGAGGCCTTCCTGAAAGCATTTCTGCATCTGGATCAATTCCGGGAAGATTCCAAATTCTCGACCTGGCTTATCCGCATAACTTTGAATCAGTCCCTGATGAAGCTGCGAAAACAGCGCCCAGCCAGAGAAATGTCCATCGATAAAGACTTTCAGTCAGAGGAAGACAGTTTTCCCATCGATGTGGCGGACTGGGCCCCGAATCCCGAGGAACTCTACAGGGCGAGTGAGCTAAAAGGGATTCTGCGCAAGACACTGCAAGAACTGGGTGAGGGCTTAAGGGTGGTATTCGTACTGCGCGACATAGAAGGGCTCTCAACGGCGCAAACGGCAGAAGCGCTGGGCTTGAGTCTGACTGCGGTTAAAGCGCGATCGTTTCGGGCCCGGCTGCAGCTTCGCGAGCGATTGAGCAAATACTTCAAAAAGCCAGAAGAATCTGCGAGCGTCGATCGTTACGCTGGTCTCGCAGCGCCAGCCGAACTGGAGCAGCGCAAACGGTCCGAAGGAAGCTCTGAAAGATAAATCTCTTTCTGCACGATTGCGTGTCGCGATTCCGCTCTCTCGCTTCGCTGACGTATCGGCCCACAGTGATTGCAGAGAACGGCGCTCTCTCTTAACAAGCTTTTGTCACAACCTTTTGACAAAGAAGTGACACCGTCTCCGCATCGGTCTTGCCTGCGCCGAATCAAATATCTCAAATGCACTGAAGACAGTCTTTACGAACACACCGCGGGTCTTTCAGTAATGAGCAATCAGTAAGCGACCAAGGCACAAACAGGGTTTCTTGAGAGAGAACCCGACTACGTCTAGAGGTGTGCCTGAATTTGATGGAAGGCGAACGCTGGAAGATCGACATACGACCAGGAACCAGAGATCAATAAGTCCAGAGATCAATAAATAAGGAGAAACTAAAAACAATGAAGCCAACTGTAAAGCTGCTACTAAACCAGGCGCAAAGTCGCCTCACCAACAATCTTCGTACGGTGGCCCTCGCCGCTCTCACGGGTGTCACTTGCCTGGCTGGCGTGCAACCGGCGCTTGCGCAGTCCGATTTCACCGCCAAGCACTTCGTAGCACCAACGGTGTTCCAGGCAGCGGGCCCATCCGCAGCATCGATTCAAAGCACTGTGGACCAGTTTCGTGCGGCGCTCGGAGCTGTCAACAATGGCAATAATCCCGGGCAGACCAGCGGACGTCGTGAAATCAACTGGGATGGCGGTAGCCCAACCAACGCAGCCACTACTCTCAGCGGCACTCCCTTAACCACGTTCTTGAACACTCGCGGCGCCAACATCACGACACGCGGAAGCGGATTTGTCCAAGCTCCACCGTCGGGCCTGGCAGACACCTTTGGGAATTCGAGTTACTCCACGATCTTTCACGCGTTTAGTCCGCTGCGGCTCTTCTCGCCGATTGGGAGTAACGTCACCGAGATCGAGTTCTCTGTTCCGGGCAGTAATGGCAACACACCGGCGACTTCCACTGGATTTGGCGTAGTTTTTACCGACGTCGACTCCCCAGATGGCAGCCGACCAGGAGACAGGACAGGAAACCGTCACGCCAGCACTCTGATCGAGTACTTCGGCACTCACGGCGAGTTGCTTTTCAGTAGCTCCGCGCCGGCTTCGCCGGGCGATGGAAACCTGTCCTTCCTCGGCATTGTCTTTGCCGACGCTCGTATCGCCCGAGTGAAGATCATTGCCGGCGATGTGGCGCCGGGTCCTGATGACGACAGAAAGGACATCGTCATGATGGACGACTTCTTTTACGGAGAACCGACACCTCTGTACTAGGAACGGAGAGCCCAAGCTGTTAGGTGCGCCACTGCCTGCGTCCCCATGAGCACCTATAACTTAAAGATAGGCCGCTCCTGGGGAGGTATGGCCGAACAGCGTCCCGTGACTCAAACCAGGGTCACTGAGGACGCTTTTTGTTCTTGCGCCCGTCTTCCCCTTAGTGAAACAAGAGCGACCTCCCTCAGTTCTTTAGTTTCTGTCGCTCGCAGGCCTCCACAGTTTTCGTCGGGTCCACGGCCGCATCATCGACTTGTTCGTTGATGATTTTCCCCGATTTGTCGATAAGAAAGGTGGCGCGCCTCGCTGTTTCCATCGGAACGCCCTGGATGTCGAACTTTTGCGTCAATCCATACCGGCTGGTCACCGGGCCTCCCCAGTCGCCGAGGATGGGAAAGCTGATCCCGTTTTGTTGTGCGAATGCAAAGTTTGAGAAGGGACTGTCCATGCTCACACCCAGGACCTGGGTGTCAGCGCCCTCCAGCTTGGTGAGATTCTGCTGGAGAGCTTTCATTTCACGGGTTCAACCTCCGGTGAAGGCGAAGACGAAGAACGCCAGGGCCACGTTCTTCTTGCCTCTGTAATCCTGCAACGATATTTTCTTCAGCTCTTTTCCGTCGAAGGCAAGTAGGGTGAAATCAGGAGCAGTGTCGCCCACTTTCAGCTTCATGGGCGCGGCTTCTTTCTCAACCTTGTTGTTCTGTGATTTGTTTTGGGCCTGCAACGGAGATGTCGACGCTGGCACCAAAATGAGATTCAGGAGCCCCAGACAGACAACGTGTTTCCACTCTCGTTTCATCGATGAACTCCTCAGAGCAGCGATCAGTTTACGCGCCCTATTCTAGCTGATGTGCACCTGCGGTTATTGTGGAAGTTGCTGGAGCGCTTTTTGAGCTTGCGCATGATCGGGATGTTGCTTGAGAAGTTGGAGCAGCACTGTTCGAGCTTTCTCCGGCATACCCTCCAGCGCGTAAACCTGCGCGAGATCCATGTAGCAGCGGCTGAATGCGGGTGCGACGCGGATGCACTCCTCGAAACTCGCCACCGCTTCATCAACCCGCTGCGTACGCAGATAAAGGATGCCCAAGTTGTTGAGCGCTTCCGGGTAATCGGGGCGGAACTGCAATGCCCTTCGCAGAAATTGGTAGGCTCGCTCGGTGTCATCGTTTTGGGCGAAGACCATGCCCAGACTGTAATTCGCTTCCGGATCGTCGGGCTTCACTTTCAAGGCTCGCTCCAGGGTTTTGCGGGCCTCATCCCAATTTTGCAACTGCCGGTACGCGGCCCCCAGATTGTCGAGAGCGACCACGTGCTCTGGATCCAGCCGCAAGGCTTCCTGGAAATCCGATATTGCCTCGGGCATTTTCCCCTCGCGTGCGGCCAGAATGCCCAGGTTGTTCCAGGCGTTGGTCAGAGTCTTTGGATAGTTGGTCTTGAGCTTTACCGTGCGTTCAAAGCTTTCTCTCGCTTCGTTGTTCTTTTCTTGTTTCAGATAAACGCTGCCCAGGCCATAGAGAGCCTCGGCGTTCGAGGGATCATCTTTCAAGGCCAGCTGGAATGAGGCTTCAGCTTGATCGTAGTATCCGTGCTGGAAGTAGGCCGAGCCATATCCGTAGTAATTCCTCTGGAACTCCAGACCACCACTCATGCCGGAAAAAGGCAGCGCCAGGGCCAATCGCTGGGTATCGGTCTGGGGAATAGTGCGACGGTCTGCTTCGACGTGCTCCGGATGAATCGGCCCCTGATACAGCTTGACGATGTCCCCCTTGGCATCAATCAGGAATGACGTGGGAAGTCTCAGATCACGGTGGCGGTCAAACAGGTAACGGTAAAGAATGTTGTAAATGCTGGCCACGTCCTCCGAGCCGAGGAGAATGGGAAATGACAATGAAAGAGAGCGCGCCAGCTCTCGTAATTTGTCCGGGTCAGGAGGGTCGTCGACGTTCACCGTGAGTAGCTGAAGTCCCTGGGCCGCCCAACGTTTGTGAGCCTGGTTGAGGATGGTCCAATTCCTCCTTGCAGGCAGGCGAAGCGGTGGTCGATAAATTCAACAGCAGCGGCTGGCCGCGAAATGACGCCAGGCTGCGGACGTGTCCTGCCAGGTCGGGTAAAGAAAAGTCGGGAGCGGAAACCGGCACCAGTAGCCAGGTTTCAGCTTCCACGGGCAGTGTCTCCGGCTTCAGCGATTGGGAAACAACAACGCCGGTGGCGTGCACGCCTTGAGGACTGGGCTGGAAGGCTTCAAAGCGGGATGGCTGGGAGCCCTCTTCAACCCAGACCCGGTGATTAAGCGGAAGGTCGCGGATTTCCTGTACCAACCCACTCGGCCAGCGGATAGACGCCCGTACAGTGCCTTTAGCGTCGCCCAGCCCGAACAACAATTCCTTGCTGTGCTGAGATATAAATCCTGATCCGGCCTGCAAACTGCGAGTCTGGCGCCTAGATTCAGTTTCCACCGTGACCACCGCGCCGATAGCATCGCGATTGCTTTTGGTACCGCGGAGGCGGAATGCGATCGACGGAGGAAGGTTCTTCATCACGTTCTTCAAGACACGCAACTGCGGGCTGTTGCGATTTTTTAAAAACGCCTCCAGCCGGCCGTCATGATCGAAATCGGCGAGAGCGAAGGATCTGCTGTCCTCCAGAAAATCAATTTCCACCGCACCGGACACGTCTGAAAAGCTGCCATCGCGGTTGTTCGCATAGAAGACGTTGCGCTCGAACCCGCTCCAGGTTCCATCCGAGCGAATGAGTTGATTAATCGCGTCCCACCCCTGCTCGTAGTCGTCCGATGGTTTGGCCTCTGCCGGTGACAGCGCAACCACCTGCCGCCAGAAAAAACTGTTCAAATCTTCTCGAGACTCACCGGAAATCATGCCATTGGTGATGTAAAGGTCGGGAAAACCGTCGTGATCGAAATCCCACGAGTCGCTTGACCAGGACCAGCGGCCCATTTCAACTGAGGCCAATGCGCTTTGGTTTCGAAACGTGCCGCCATTGGCGTTGCGAAATAAAGAATTGCCCATGGCATGTTTGCGGTAGAGAGCGCGAACATCTTCAGGGGCGTCCTTTTGAAAAATTGGCTGCGTCGAGATGCGTTTGCCGGCGGCGGTCCACATGTTGGCGACATACAGATCTTCGTCACCGTCACCATCGTAGTCGAGCCAACAGACGCTCATGCCCGCGCCAACGTCTTCCACGCCTGCTTCCGGCGCGACGTCTGTGAACGTTCCATCGCCATTGTTGCGATAAAGATTTTTACGGCCAAAGTCGTTGACCACGTAAAGGTCCGGCCAGCCGTCCCGGTTATAGTCACTCCAGCCACAGCAAAAACTGTACCGTTTGTTTCCGTGAGTGAGGCCGGTCTCGGCGGTGACATCGCGGAAAGTGCCGTCCCGCTGGTTCCGCATGAGGAAATTGGGAGGGCCGTTCTGTGCGTCGAAAAAAGGAGAGGGAGGTCTGTAGGGCTCGGTGCCCCGGTAGTAAAGATAAAGGCAGAAGTAAATATCCAGCCAGCCATCGCGATCATAGTCGGCAATTGCCGCGCCGGCGAACGTCCCTTGCGGAGGGTTGGCGAAGCGAAATGCGTCAAGTTTCTGTTGGAATTTGCCGCCGCCCTGGTTCAGAAACAGGAGGGGACCGCTTTGGCAAACGACGATCAGGTCCTGACGGCCATCGTTGTCAATGTCCGCAAAAAGCGCGCACGCCGTATCTTCCAGTACACCGACGCCGGAGGTTTCCGTGATGTCTTCGAACGTACCGTCCCCTCGATTCCGATAGAGCCGGTTGGGGAGGCTGGCGCCTTGACAGACGTAGAGATCATCGAAACCGTCATCGTCGATATCTCCCACCGACACACCGTTGTGGCCATAGATATCGATCCCGCTTGCGACGTCGAGCACCGTCCGCCAATAATCCGCGCCGTGGAGGAGCTGTGAAGAGTAAGAGGAATTGCGCCCGAGCGTCTCGGTTGCGATGTCGATGAAGATAGGCTCGGAGGCACGGCTTCGGGTTTCACCAAGGGAACCCCATTTTCGCAGTCGAAAGTTACCTGAGGCGGTTGCTTCCCACTCGAGTTCCCATTCCCCCACGCGCTGCTCGCGGTGGAAGCCTTGGCCTGTGCCTACCAGTTCATAGTGCACGCGAGTCTGTAGCCTGTCCGGGACCGGTCCGGGGCCTACATCAATCGCCACTACTTGGAATTCGGCGGTTGAGATTTTCGAAAAGGATCTCATTGCGGACTGCGCGCTCTGCAGAAAGGCGTCGCGTCGCAGAGCAGTCTGGTCAGAAAACGTATTGTGGCGGACTTCAAGCGACGGTCCGGGACGGGCCAGGCGGGAATCAGTGGCCGCCAACGAACAACCCGAGAAATTTTCTGACAACACCTTCTCGATCGCGGTCGTTTCCGTCGGAGTTTGTTGCAAGGCGGCGCTCCATTCGTTCAGAATGGCCGCGATCTGGTCGGCGTATTTCTCCGTGATGAAATTGTCGGTGCCTGCCTTTGCCTTGAGCAGCGTGGCCTCGACTGGCAAAGTGGCCCGATAGTGAGGATGCAGGTAGAAATCGCTGTCGGCGGGCTGCGAACGGGGAGACTCATAAGGGAAACTGAGTGGAAATGCGAGACGCCGCAGGCTTGCTGGAACCAGCCCCGCCGAAAGTCCCTGGCAACAGCGAATGAGAAAGTTACGCCGATCGCGGCTAATGAGAAGAGGATCACCCAAGTGCTGTGGTTTTTCTGCCTGACTCAGAGTGCCACCTCCCGGGCTCTCACGCGTAAGGGAACCTAGACACCGACGCCAGAGTAGATCAGGTATTTGTTGCGGCGCAAACCGCCGACAATGGATTGTAGACCGAACTGCCTGAACCTTGCTGGCGAGGGAACTGCAGTCCAGGCAGATTGATCTGTCGCAAACCCAGCATTTCTATGACGCGTAACCGCGCTCGGAAATGCTACAGTCGAAAGGAAATCAGGATTCGCCTTTCCCTCGGTGACGCCGCGATCGCTGCGGATCGAGATTGTCTACGACATTGGCGTTGGTCATCGATTGGTCATCGAAAAGATGAAAGATGTTGGAGCGTCTATGGTCCGAATCGTACCGTCCTCAGTTCCCATCGCAATCCTGGTTTTGTTTATAACCACGATCCCGGCATCAGTCGCCGGAACGGCGCGGGTGAAGCGGAATCCGGCGCAGGAGCAGCGCGACTGGGCGGTGTGGGGCGGAGACACAGATAACAACCACTATTCTGCTTTGGCGCAGATCAACCGGAATAACGTAAAGCAGCTGGCGGTGGCGTGGACCTTCGATTCGCAGGAAGAAGGCGGCCTGCAGACCAGCCCGATTGTGGCCGAGGGCGTACTTTATGGGATCACTCCTACACAGAAAATCTTCGCCCTCGATGCCGCGACCGGCAAGCTGTTCTGGAAATTTGATTCCGGCATAAAAGGAACCCAGCCAGATCGCGGACTGGCGTACTGGACCGACGGTACAGATAAAGACAAACGCATTCTCGTTGGAGTGATGAACTTTGTTTATGCGCTGGATGCGGTCACCGGCCAGCCGATCACAAGCTTCGGAAGCCATGGTCGGATCGACTTGCGGGAGAATCTCGGCCGCGAGCCCGCCGCTTCGCAATCGGTTTACATGACCAGTCCAGGAACGGTGTACAAGGACTTGCTGATCGTCGGTGGCCGGAATCCCGAAACTCCGCCTTCGCCGCCAGGCGACATTCGCGCATTTGATGTGCGAACCGGAAAACTGCGCTGGTCGTTTCATACCGTCCCCCACCCCGGCGAGGCCGGATACGAAACCTGGCCCAAGGAGGCGTGGAAGACCGCCGGAGCGGCCAACAACTGGGCTGGTATGACCCTCGATGCGAAACGTGGAATCCTTTACGTCCCCACTGGTTCCGCCGTCTCTGATTTCTACGGCGCGGATCGTGTCGGCGATGATCTCTTTGCGGATTGTCTGATCGCGCTGAGCGCAGACACGGGTCAACAAATATGGCATTTTCAGGGAGTGCGTCATGACATCTGGGACCGGGATTTTCCTTCGGCCCCGGTTCTCCTCACCGTAAAACGTGATGGGAAATATGTCGACGCGGTCGCACAACCTTCGAAACAGGGTTTCGTGTACTTATTCGATCGTACGAACGGAACTCCCCTTTTCCCGATCGAATATCGCAAGTATCCGGCGAGCACGGTGCCCGGAGAGGTTGCGGCCTCGGAACAGCCTCTGCCTACGCGCCCTGCGCCCTACGCTCGCCAGGTCCTTACCGAGGATCTTCTCACCAATCGAACGCCCGAAGTCCATCAATGGGCGCTGGAGAAGTTTCGCAAGTTCCGAAGTGAAGGACAATTTATTCCCCTTAGCGTGGGCACCGATACTGTTGTCTTTCCGGGCTTCGATGGCGGGGCGGAGTGGGGTGGCCCAGCGATAGATCCGGAGACGGGACTCATCTACGTAAACGCGAACGACGTTGCCTGGACCGGCGCCCTGACGCCAAATACTGGGGAGAACAGCGCTCAGGGAATTTATTTGAGTCAGTGCGGCGTGTGCCACGGGGAAAAGTTGATGGGCTCGCCGCCTGCCATACCCGCGCTTGTGGGAATAGGGGATCGCATGGCTCCGCAGGAGATTGCCGCCACGATCAAAAATGGAAAGGGAAGGATGCCGGGTTTCCCTGGCCTTTCTGACGATCAGATGTTCGCTCTGATCACGTTTCTCATGAGCGGCGAAAGTAAGGAACTGACCAGCGGCGAGCCCCCACCGGCATCGATGAAGTATCGCTTCACTGGCTATCACAAGTTCCTGGATCCGGAGGGATATCCGGCCGTCCTGCCTCCCTGGGGCACATTGAACGCCATCGATCTCAACACCGGCGAATACGCCTGGAAGATTCCGCTCGGCGAGTACCCCGAACTCGCTGCCAAGGGACAGAACCAGACCGGCACGGAAAACTACGGCGGACCCGTCGTGACCGCGGGTGGCCTGTTATTCATTGGCGCAACCAACTTCGATAAGAAATTTCGGGCATTTGACAAATCAACCGGCGAGTTGCTTTGGCAGACGACCATGCCGTTCGCCGGCAATGCAACTCCGATCACGTATGAAGTAAATGGACGTCAGTTCGTGGTGATCGCCGCAGGTGGAGGTAAGGATCCCAAGTCTCCGTCCGGAGGACTCTACGTAGCTTTTGCGCTGCCGCAATAGCCCAAAGTCGACTACGAATATATTCGCAAGTTGGGGTTCATTGGTGGTGGTGGCGCCGCCGCTGCCCTGGGAATTTACGACCGCGCCGGCAAACAGGTTGCCGCGATAGATTCCGGGACCTTCATTACCGGCTATTTTTCGCCCGACGGCAAGAAGGTCGCAGCGAGCCGCAACAATCCAGGCAAAGGGATGGAAATCATGATCTACGACCTGGGACGGTCCACCAAAACCCAGTTCACTTTTGGGCAGTCGCGGGACGACGACCCGGTATGGTCGCCGGACGGTAAAACCATCGAGCTTCTCTGCGTTCGACTTGCTGGCGGAGAGGGAGGGATTCGAACCCCCGATACCTGCAAGTGCCGGTGAACCCTACACTTCCGCGATAATACCCTGTGTTTAAGCACGTTACAAGCGGATTCGATCTCTGGCTTGAGTTTCTATGGTTTCTCTCATTCCCTGGATTTCCGCGTGAAACGGTATCACTGGTATCAGCGAGAGAGGATCGCAAAGCTGGTCGGCGTGAGTCGTACCCTTTCATCTGTTGAGGACCTTCAGTGGGCACGCATGCCATCGGCTGGCACACGCTGCTTGGAGTGGTCAGACCAAAAAACGCTGGCTGGAACCTCGACTCTGGTCTAGAGATCAAGCATGATCCATGTTGGCGCGTGGTCGCTCGCGTTTTCCTGCCCACGCGCCCATCGGTCAACACCGCCGTCCACGAGCCGGTCCGACAAATTCGGTGAGAGCAGAAAGTGATCGAGTCGCATGCCTTTGTCCTTCTGCCACCGTTCAAATTTGTAATCCCAGAATGTCCAGAGCGGCCCGTCCGGATGTAGCTTCCGCATGGCGTCGGTCCAGCCTTGAGCCAGCAAACGCGCAAAGGCCTGTCGGCTCTCGGGTTGGATTAACGCGTTGTTATCCAACGATCGAGTCGGATAGATGTCCTGCGGTGTCGGCACGACATTGTAGTCACCGGCCAGCACCACGGGTGCGCCGCTCGCCATGAGTTCGGCGGCGTGGGCAATGAGGCGCTCAAACCAGGCCAACTTGTAATTGAATTTCGGTCCAGGCTGCGGATTCCCATTGGGGAGGTAGATGGAAGTGATCAGGACTCCCTGAACCGCCGCTTCAATGTAGCGAGCTTGATGGTCTTCAGTATTTCGAGTTTCAGAAATACGCCTTCAGAATTTCCCGGCAAGCTTGTGCGAGTCAGCACGGGAACCTGGTTTCGCGCGAGAATGGCCACGCCGTTCCAGGAGCGCTCCCCTTGCCAGACCGCTTCGTACCCGAGAGTTCGAAGGGCATTCACGGGAAAGGCTTCCTGCTCTGCCTTGAGCTCTTGGAGACTCACCACGTCCGGTTCAGCTTTCGCTAACCAAGCCAGGAGGTTGTCGAGCCGCTTATTGATGTTGTTAATGTTGAAGGTGGCGACTTTCACCAAGTCCCTTTCCTCCCTGTGCTTTCTGGGTGCCCCCAAAAGGAACAAACGAGTTTGTTGTTTGAGCTCGCGTTATCACCGGCGAGTCGTCGCACAAGAAACTCGACCCGCAGGTGCTACCTTTCCCGGGAACGAGCACGCAGCATATGGCGTCCACGGTGCGAAACTCGCGGGCGATCAAACGCTAGAGAGCGACACACTGCTGTGCTATACCGTTCTCTCCGATTAGACTTCCAACTCCCTTCCAATGCTTTGCAGATGTTTTTCCAGCTTCCAATTGCAGAAAGCGGTAAGGTGTTCGAAGAGATGCGCCGGTGACAAATGCTCTGCGCATACAAAAGTAAAGCCGTCTTCGCCGTCTTTCCTCACTGTGCTAAAGTCATGTAGCTTGCCGTCCTTTGCCGTTTTATGGCGGCAATCGGTAATCGCAGTGGAAATATCGAAACGGGCCTTCCCACCCATTTCCAATAGTGACAATGACACTTGGAGCCTTACCGGCGAGTTGATCGTTTGGAGATCTGTCAACATTCTCGCGAACAACGGTGGGAATTTTTGCTGCGGTTTTTCTACTGGGACTTCGGAACGGCCTTTTTCGAACCTTCGATAGGCTTCGATCCGATCCGTGCACCCATCCAACGCGACATTCGTGTACGGCCCTATCTCAGCTTCGTCGAAATACAACCCGGTACTAAGATAGTCGCCAAAGTAATCGAGCTCCTCAACTGCGTGAATCTTCTTAATTACATTCAGCCGAAGACGACGGCTGAGATAGTGAACGAATTCGGCTGGAAATTGAATAAATCGAACTATCGACTGTAGCGTCAACAGGTTCACAATCCAAGGTACCGTACCGTCAGGTTGGTCTTCGATCACCGGGACGCTCTTTGGATCGGCGACAAAAAGATTCACATCCTCTAAGGTCAGTGCAACTGTGAAAAGTCGATCAATGGAATTACGGTCAATAGAAACGATCAAGCCGCTTGGAAGCTCGAATTGGGCAGTTGATGAACCTTCGATGTAGCGCCGTGCTCTATCGAGTTGGGAAGACGGATCAAGAATAAGGTCTTCAACCGCATCCTGTGAAGCACGGCTTTTGCCACCGCGGGCTTTTACCGGCAACGTTCCGCCTTTGCACTCGACAAGGAACACAATCCCATTAAAAAGAACGGCCAGGTCTAACTCGTATTGATGAAATGTGTGATCGCTGGAGAACTGATCCGATTCATACTTCAGGCTCTTCAATACAGTCGGCGAACCTAACATCTTCCCAAAGGACGTCGCGCCCTGTTCGACCAAGAAATTAGCGCGATGCTTTTGATAAACGTCCCACAAGTTCGCATTGTCCTTGACAAGTTCCTCCAATCGAGGCCGGATCGACCACAGAAGCAAGTCAGGAATCGGGCAGAAGTATTCCCGTTCGGATTTGACAATCGGCCGGAACAGAAAATCGTGCATTGAGACAGGCAAGGAAAATGAAGACTCCACGTCGCCAAAAGTTATGGAAAACGCGCCCAACAATCGCTTCGCCGCGTCTTCACTGATCGAGAGTGACTGCGCTACCTCGGCGACCTGAACACTATATACATCCGAGAACGATGCGAACGTATGTTGTGTTGTGTACGCGACAAGTAAATCACGGCGTCCTTGCTGATCCTTCGCTTCGTTGAGATAAGGTTTTAGATCGTCGGGGATGTCCTCGTGGTGCCCGGCGATAGCAGCCTCTAATCGATCCAACAATTGTTCACCTTGTGACTTCCTTGTTGCGAGGTTTCGATTGAGGAATTCGCCCATAGTGCGCGCAAAACGTGCGGCAGCTTGTCCACTGAAACCGAGCTGATTGGCCAAGATAGCATCGAGCGGTGAAAGGAGATCAATGAGCGTTTGTTCGAGATCGTCGAAATCGTCAAGATTTCGGACACTGAGAAACATCATTTCGGCTTGTTGGCGCAAGCGTTCCATTGCCGATGTAGGTTTCTTTTCTAAGCCTCGCCGGAGTCCGACGAAATTGAATATTGTTTTGACTTTTTCCTGCACTTCACTGAGCGCCGCGGGGGAAATGCTGCGATCATTCCCGAGAGGCTGATTGGCCTTAAGGCACAGCAGGGCGACGTATTCAACATATGCTTGCCCGCCATCATCAGGTGATTGCTACCTGTCGAATAGGAAAGATTCTCAAAGGCAAGGCAAGCGATGAGGTCTAAGGGATCGACGGTCGCAATTACAGCCTGAATCTCCGAAACCATTTGCCCTAAATCCTTGTAGGAGGGCAACTTGCTTAAGAGATAACCCACTGATGATGCATCTTCCTCCCGTATGGCCGCCGGCCGAGATTGGGGGTCGCTCATTCGACAAATATTACACCGACAAGATAATGCGGAAACCGTCTGACTCACGTAACTGCACCGATCACGTTGCAATTTGCATCAAATATGATCGTGGTGGGTTCCAAAATCAATTTATGCAAGCCACAGAAGCTGAAGCAAAGAAGTACCCTTATCCGGTGATCGCAGTAACCGATCTTGCCAACAACTACAGCGCCGATCATTTTCGATTTGCGATTGGACACTGCCGCGATGTGATCGCCAAGGTTGTTGCCGAGGACAATACCTCCGATCAGCAGATTTCACGCGTCCGCATTCTCAGGTACCTCGATCTCCAGTTGGCGCGCGCAGTACTCTGGATTGAAGACGAGGCTGATCTAATGGCGGGCGTCATGCGAAGCTTGATGGAGCTTAAGTTTTGGGCCAACTTCGTTTCCGAAATTCCCGAAAAAGCGACGCAGTTTCTGCGCGAATCGGAAATTGATGGTCGCGAAATGTTTGAGCACCTAAAGAAGTTGGTTCCGGACGACACCTATGAGCCTCTTGAGTTACCAAAAGGCAAGCGCGTGGCCGTGGAGCCGTCCGGTGAAAAGGAGAATCTCCTGGAAGATGTGCTCGAAGCTGATCCACCCGTCCTCTTGGGTCATAAACGATCTCGAAGGGACGGTGTACAGCGCCGAACACCGCAAGGTTCTATCGATCTATGTTCTCTATTATGGATGGGGAATCGTTCATCTTTTCCACAAGATCGAATGGGTCGAGTAAAGAAGTGGCATGCAGTTTATTTTGTGGCACGGCGGTTCCGATTGCGCTACCCCCGAACTGGGGAGATACGGGGACAAAATACGGGGACAGACGGAAGTACTCCGTTGCACCAAGGCCTACGAATAGATCCCAGGTGCCTCGTGTCCAAGCTTTTGCACGTACTCGACGTACGACCCGGGATAAACAGTGGGATGGCGGTCCGTGCCGCTCTCGCCGCCCAGTTCCAGCACACGTGAGCCGAGGCCGCGAAGGAACATGCGGTCATGCGATACGAAGATCATGGTGCCTTCAAAATCTTTGAGCGCGTCCACCAGCATTTCCTTGGTCGCAAGATCCAGGTGATTCGTCGGTTCGTCGAGCACCAGGAAGTTCGGCGGGTTGTAGAGCATGCGCGCTATTGCCAGTCGCGATTTTTCTCCGCCGGAGAGTGCGCGGATCTTCTTATCTACATCGTCGCCGGAGAACTGGAATGCTCCCGCCAGGTTCCGCAGCGACCCGATACTGTCCTGGGGAAAATCCTGTTGCAACTGTTCGGTGACGGTGAGATCAGGACTCAGGACGTCCAGCGATTGTTGGGCGAAGTAGCCCATATACAGGCTGGCTCCGAGCCGAACGCTTCCGGCATCTGGAGCACTGGCTCCGGCAATCATCTTGAGCAGAGTGGTCTTGCCCGCGCCGTTTCTCCCCATGACGGCCCAGCGTTCTCCGCGGCGGATGGTGAGATTGAATCCTTCATAAATCACCCGCGGGCCGTAACTCTTGTGCAGATTCTCAAGGACCGCCACCTGTTCGCCGGATCGCGGAGGGACGCGAAAGTCGAATTTCACGACCTGCCGCTTTTTGGGTAGTTCGATCTTCTCGATCTTGTCCAGGGCCTTGATTCGGCTCTGCACCTGGGCCGCTTTGGCCGCGTGCGTCCTGAAACGATCGATGAAGCGTTGTTCTTTGGCAAGCATGGACTGCTGCCGGGCAAATGCTGCCTGCTGATTGCTCTCTCGCACTGCCCTTTCGCGCTCGTAGAAGTCGTAGTCACCCGAGTAGGTGATGATTTCGCCGCCATCGATCTCTGCAATCTTTGAGACCAGACGATTCATGAACTCGCGGTCGTGTGAGGTCATGAGCAGCGCGCCGGGAAATGACTTGAGAAACTGTTCCAGCCAGATGATGGATTCGATGTCGAGGTGGTTCGTCGGTTCGTCCATCAGCAATACATCCGGCATTCCGAGCAGGACTCGTGCCAGCGCAACCCGCATTTTCCATCCGCCGGAGAGAGCGCCCACGTCGCCGTCAATCTGATCGTCTTTGAATCCCAGACCGTGGAGCACTTCACGGGCTTTCGACTCCAGCGCGTAACCGCCTAAATGCTCGTACTCTTCCTGAACATGACCGAAGCGATCAAGGATGCGATCCATGTCATCAGCCTTGTCGGGGTCGGACATTTCCCGCTGCAAGGCTTCGAGTTCGTGGTGTAGATCGCCGACGCGTCCGCTCCCTGCGATCGCTTCATCCAGGACCGAACGGCCCTGCATTTCCTCGACGTCCTGGCGAAAGTAGCCGATCGTCAACTTCTTGGGGACAGAGACCGCACCATCGTCGGGAGTTTCCTCCCCGACCACCATACGGAAGAGCGTTGTCTTGCCCGCCCCATTGGGACCGACCAGCCCGACTTTTTCGCCGGGATTCAACTGAAACGAAGCATCCACGAAGAGCAACTGCTTGCCATACTGCTTATTGATGTTTGAGAAAGAGATCATTTTGAAGGAGTGACTCGCGGCACGGGGCCTCTTCTAGTGTAGCGTGTGGTTGGCAACCAACTGTCCCGCCAAAATACTCTCTCCTTGACCAACTAGGAGAGTTCTGTTACGGTCTCTCCTAGACACACAAGGAGAGACCGTGGGCAGAGCGATTGATTTGCTGCAAGGCACACTGGACATGCTGATCCTCAAAGCTGTCTCGCTTGGTCCGCTGCACGGCTACGGGGTCTTGTTGCGCATTCAGCAAATCTCTGGCGAACAGCTGGAGATCCAGCAGGGCTCGTTATATCCAGCGCTCTATCGTCTGGAACATCAGGGCTGGATCGCCAGCGAGTGGGGGGAATCTGACAACAAACGCAAGGCGAAGTTCTACAGCCTGACTGCAGCCGGGCGGCGCCAACTCCATTCGGAAACCGAAAAGTGGAACCGCATGGCATCGTTGATCGCCAGTATCCTGCGCACCACCTCGGAGCAGATATGAATCTTCTGACTCGATTCCTTTCTTGGTTGAAGTGGATGGTCAAGGGACAACGTCTTGAAAGTGAAATGGAAACAGAGGTGCATTTCCACCTTCAGAGTTACGCTGCGGACCTGGTTCGCAAAGGCCTTTCCCAGCAAGAAGCGATGCGACAGGCGAGGATTGAGTTCGGCGGAATCGAGTCTCACAAAGATGCCGTGCGGGCATCCGTGGGCGTGCGCTGGTGGGGTGAACTAGGTTCGGACATGCGTCATGGATTGAGATTGTTGCGCAAGAATCCAGGTTTCACCGCGGTTGCGATTTTGACTCTGGCTCTGGGCGTGGGAGCCAACACGGCCATTTTTAGCATCGTGGATGCCGTGTTGCTGCGTTCTCTGCCCTACCGCGATCCCGATCGTTTGGTGCGAATCTTCTTTAACGAGCCCGGCGTAGGATTGCGGGACGTTAGGTTTTCCAAGCCCGAACTGGATGACCTGCAGACGCGAGCGGGTGTATTTGAAGATGTGACCCCGATATTTGAGGGTAGCGAGAATTTGACCGGCGGCAAACAGCCCGAGCGTGTCGAGGGGGTCAATGGCAGTTTCAGCTACTTTTCCATGCTGGGTGTGATCCCGCAAATTGGACGGTTGTATGGTCCGCAGGACTTCGTGCCTGGTTTCGCTCCAGAGGCCGTGATCAGCGATGGCCTGTGGCGCCGTGCCTATGGCGCCGATCCGAACATTCTCGGCCGTACCCTCCGGATCGACGGTGATCCCCTTACAATTATTGGGGTTCTGCCACGCGGATTTCGCCATCCTGGACCGACGACCTCCGGTGAAGCGGAAGTGTTTGGCGCCGCCGGATTTAGCGGAGATCCTTTTCCCCCGCCAATGCGTGGTACCCGGGTCTTAGTACATGGAATCGGACGGCTTAAGCCTGGCGTGACACTGAAGCAAGCTCAGGCGCGGCTCACAGCCATGGCCCACGAATTGCGCCACGACTTCCCCACCGATTACCCGCCGCAGGCGCAATGGACAATTGAGATTCAGCCTTTGCAAGAAACTTTGGTGGGCAATGTCCGGCCCATGCTGCTGGTGTTACTGGGTGCGGTAATCCTGATCGTTTTCATCGTATCGTTGAACATTGCCAATCTCCTGTTGGCGCGCGCTTCGGGGCGGCAACAAGAGATGGCGGTGCGGTTAGCGCTGGGGGCGAGCCGCGGCCGCATGGTGCGCCAGATGCTGACCGAGTCCATGCTGCTGTCGCTCATCGGCGGGGCTGCGGGAATCGCAACCGCGGTTGGTGCTTTAAGCTTCATCGTGCGCTTTGTGCCATCGAACGTTCCCCGGCTCAACGAAGTACGAATCGACTGGGTGGTGCTGGCCTTCGCTCTGCTGATTTCCATTCTTACCGGCTTAGTGTTTGGACTTGCTCCAGCGCTTCATTCGGCAAAAGTCGCTCTCTCCTCGGCCATTCGTGAAGGCGGTCGCGGTTCCGGCTACAGCACTAAGACCGGCCGATTGCGGGATGTTCTAATCGTCTCTGAACTGGCGTTCGCCGTCATACTGATGGTAGGAGCCGGCTTGCTGCTGCGTACGCTGCGGGACCTGTTGCAGGAAAATCCAGGCTTTAATCCAACTCAAGTTGTTACGGCAAACACGTGGCTGGGAGTTCCCAACGATCCGAAAATGGATCCGTATCTCGGTATTCCTGGCAAGGCTACCTTTGATCGTGAGTTGCTGCGGCGCATGAATGCAATTCCGGGAGTCGAACTCGCCGCAATCACCTCATCTGTACCGACCACCAATAACAACCCCAACGCGGTCGGTGGCTTAGGGATTGAAGCCTTAGCGGTTGAAGATAGACCGGTCGAGTCCTCGCAGGATCTGCGCGCCGAGAGAATTCGGATAAGCCCCGATTATTTTAAGGTGTTACAGGCGACGCTCCTACGCGGTCGCTCTTTCACCGAGGGCGATGAAGACGGCAAACAGCCGGTGGCCATCATTGATGAAAGCACCGCTCGTAAGTATTGGCCAACCGGCGATCCGCTGGGCCGCCGAGTGCGGTTCGGAAAAGACCCTTCCAAGCCATGGACGACCGTCGTGGGTATTATTAAGGACATCAAGAGTGACGGTCTCGACATCGATGGTGTTCCCCACATCTATGTTTCGACCTATCAAGACCCCAGCAAGCAAGTGAGCGTGGTGTTGCGGACGTCTCTGCCCGCGACCCTGCTCGAACCACAGATTCGACATGAAATCCTGAGCATTGATCCCGGCTTGCCTGTATTTAATGTTTCTTCTATGAACGACATCCTTGATCGGTCACTGGCTTCACGCCGTTTTTCTGCCGACCTGGTGGGCGGATTTGCTGGACTGGCGGTGCTTCTGGCCTCCATCGGAATTTACGGCCTGTTGGCTTATATGGTCGGCCAACGATCGCGCGAGATCGGAATCCGCATGGCCCTGGGAGCCGGGCGAGGCGGCGTCCTGAAGCTGTTCTTGCAAAAGGGTATGGTGCTGGCGGGCCTCGGAGTTGTGGCCGGCATGGTCCTTTCTGCATCCACTGCGTCGTTGATGGGCAGTTTGCTTTACGGGGTGCACCCGCATGATCCGGCTGTGTTTG